>NZ_CP051265.2:0-1200000 GCF_013096535.2 Wolbachia endosymbiont of Diaphorina citri
GCTTTTCTAGCATCGCACATTTAAAAGCGTAAACATATGGATGCTCATTATTTAATTCCAACTGATGTTCTTGGTTATTCATAGCATGTGACCAATAGATCATTAAAGCCCCTTTATCACATCCCTTAACTAAACTCTCTACTGGTTTACTACCTAATGTTAATTTAAATTCTTCAAAAATGGCTCTTATCTCGTCTTCAAAACAACACCAGCAGGCAATTCTGTAGCGATCAAAGGGTCTAATAAGACTTCTTTGCCCATCTAAAGTTTTCAAGGCTAACAATTTTTCCCCGAAAGTATACCTATTGAGTCTAATTTGTCCTGAAGCATCTTCTATCTTCCAACAAGTTTCATCTTCTAAAACTTTCTTAAAAAGGGGTGGTATTATTGTGCTATCCCATTTATTCAGCAATGTCTGATATGCAATACACCATCTTTTAATCTCTAACTCTTTAAGCCCTTTATGAGGATCATCCTCTTTAATGGAAGTTAGTAATACCTTTTGTACATTTTCGTAACCCATACTTACCCCTTAACAAGATTTAATATATTTTAGACATGTTGCTCTACCTTTAAAACTTTGTCAATTACCATTATGTATAGAAAAATTTTCTAACCCAAAGTAGTTTTAGGCAAAAGACCCTTAATAGACTCAATACATGACATTTTATTTATTTTGAATTTTGTTTCGTCATGAGCTTGTCTTCATTATTCTTCCGCAAGTAAATCAATATTAATTTAGCAAAATATATTATTAAGACTCTCAAGTAAAATATCATTTCCAGCGCTCAAAATCAAGGACCGTGAGAACGAGTTTGTCTTGGGATGTGCTGGTCTACCATGTGTACCATACGAACTTTTTAATATAGTGATTTCATTATACGCTAAAACTAGCCATATTAGCCCATTTCATCCATATCTACATAGGAACTGTTTTGCCTAAGCTTATGAAAATAATTTAAATCTTCTATTTTTGTAATCATGTTTTTATACAACGCGTTCTCGCAAATATACGATGTTTTTATGTTTTTGAAAAAGTAAACATTCAAGATTTTTATGGTGCTAATTTATAGTATATTTCTGAAGCTGAAGGAAATTAAATTAATTGTTAGTAACTTTCTGTAAAATATAAAAAATAAATAAATCTTGACTTTATCTATTAAAAATTAAAATTAAGTAAATTGAAATAAGATTATGGATTTTGATAAGGCAGGCAATGCAGAAGACTTATATAACGAAAAACTTCAACTGATACGTAAGACTTACGACAGAGAATTACTATCAAATCAAAGAGTTGTTGATGGCATTAATTCAATGGATTACAGTAAGCTTAAAATCTTATGCAAGTATCATAATAAGTTTAGTCACAAAGGTATTGAAGAATTACTATCAGATAAAGAAATTGTTGATAACATCAACGATTTCGATGATGAAATGTTTAGTTCCATGCTAAATGATGCACCTCCGGAACACAATATTCTAGAAATACTAAAAGGTGGGGAGGTTTGCAATATCAACAATGAATTTGAAAGTAGTGATAGTGAGGAGAATGAAGGAGATTATGGATATTATGATAATTCTGATTACGAGGAAGATGAAAAAAATGATCTGAATAACTTTGCTAAAGAAGCACTAGGAAATAAAGGAACTGTTGACGATGGTCAGTTTTATATTAATGAAGAAATACTTAAATGCATATTTGAAAGTGGTAAGCTTAGTGATGAAGATGTTACAAAGTTATTAAAAAATAAGGAAATTCTTGAATGCATCAATTCGGCTGATCCTGAAAAATTTCAACTCATACTTGGTAGTCGTAAGTTTGATGATATCAATATTATTGTAGAATTACTAAAAAATCAAAATACTGCTAGGAACATCAATCTTATTGATAAAGAAAAGTTGGAATATATAATTAAGAGTGATAAATTTAGTAATAAAGGTATTATAAAATTACTAGAAAATCAGGAAGTTGTTGAATGCATCAATTTGATTGCTCCTGAAAGATTTCAACTCATACTTGGTAGTCGTAAGTTTGATGATATCAATATTATTGTAGAATTACTAAAAAATCAAAATACTGCTAGGAACATCGATCTTATTGATGAAGAAGCACTTAAATACATAGTTGAGAATAATTATTTTAGTAATAAAGGTATTATAAAATTACTAGAAAATAAGAAAATTCTTGAACGTATCAATTCGATTGATCCTAAAAAATTTAAAATCATACTTAATACTGATAAGTTTAATGATACCAGTATTATTGTAGAATTACTAAAAAATCCAAACACTATTGAGAATATCAACCTTATTAGTGAAGAACTACTTAAATACATATTTGAGAATGATAAGTTTACTAGTGAACATATTATAAGAATACTAGAAGATCGAGAATTTATTAAGCTTACCAATTTGATTGATCCTGGAAAATCTAAATTCGTATTGAGGCAATTTTATCATACCAGTACTATTATAGAATTACTAGAAAATCAGGAAGTTGTTGAACGTATCAATTCGATGAATTGTAAAATATTTGACTTGATATTTAAGTATTCTGATCAAGGATATATTATGAATTTACTAAAAGATCAGAGTTTGTTTGATCAAATCAATTCTCTTGATGATAGTAAAGTTAGTATCATGAAAAGTGATTATTTTTTTACAGATAAAGAGATTGCAGAAATACTAAAGACTTCATTACCTCAACTCCATTCTATTGATGGTAATAGATTAAAAATTATATGCAAAAGCATTAAGTTTGATTCTACAGATGTTAGAGAAATACTAGAAGATCAGAGTCTATTCGTTCGAGTCAATTCTATCGATCTTGAAAAACTTGAACTTATATCTAGTAGTAGTAAGTTTGATCGCTCCATGGTTATGGATTTACTAAAAAGTCGGAATTTTATCGATTCTATTAATACTGAAAAATTTCGACTTCTACTTGATAGTGCAAGCTTAAATGACAAAAGGATTATAACACTACTAAAAGATCAAAATGCTGTTAAGAAGATCAATTCTGTTACCACTAAAGAGCTAAAAGCAATAACAGATAATGTTACTGGTAAGGTATTTGTCAGTATATTTAAAAATTTTAAACCTAGCGTAAAGTCGACTTTGAGGCTTGCTATACTCCTTCGTAAAGCTGGTAAAATTACAGATATTAATATCGATTACTTGAACAACAAGGAACGTATTTACGAAGATATAATTAAATATGTTCCCCAAGAGCTGAGCATATAGGTTCTGTCGCATCTATAAATTGTAGTACAAGAAGATTGTAAAAACTGGAATTATGAGAGTTATAGAGCCATTAACATAGCAAAATTTTCAAAAGTAGAACCATTATCATTAGCTTTAATAATTTGTCTTTTTTGAATCATACGAATATTTTCTATGCCTGTGATGGTAATCTTTGCAGAATGGAAGCTTTTAAACCCAAGCATTGGTTTTATTAATTTTTTGATAAATCTATGATCTTGTTCAACAATATTATTTAGATATCTTACTTGAAAAACCGTGATTCTATAAGGTTCAGGAATTGGTTCTGTCGCATCTATAGAGCGAAGTCAGTTTCATTTGTAGGAAAATAGAAAAGAAGTAATATAATCATCTTTAAAAAAGCAAAGATGTTGCGTATTAGTCCAAAATTATTGCCCTATTTCAAAGGATTTAGCTTTTCAGCAGAGATAATAATGTTATCAGTATACATGAAGTGTCGATTTTCTTTGAGCTATCGAGATTTGGAAGAAATGATGAGTATAAGAGGAGCGAAAATTGATCATGCTACGCTACAAAGGTGGATTATCAGATTTGTGCCACTGATAGATGAAGAGGTGAGGAAAAGGAAGAAGCAGGTTGGCAGTAGCTGGAGAATGGACGAGACCTACATAAAATTAAACGGTAAATGGGTTTATCTATACAGAGCACTAGATAGTCTCGGCAATACTGTAGACTTTCTGATGTGTACTCGTAGAGACAAGTCTGCAGCACTTGCATTCTTTCGTAAAGCCTTTAGAAGGAATAATCTTCCTGAGAAAGTAGTAATTGATAAAAGCGGCAGTAATATTGCTGCTCTTGATGACTTGAATACGGAAATTCCTGAACCTTATAGAATCACGGTTTTTCAAGTAAGATATCTAAATAATATTGTTGAACAAGATCATAGATTTATCAAAAAATTAATAAAACCAATGCTTGGGTTTAAAAGCTTCCATTCTGCAAAGATTACCATCACAGGCATAGAAAATATTCGTATGATTCAAAAAAGACAAATTATTAAAGCTAATGATAATGGTTCTACTTTTGAAAATTTTGCTATGTTAATGGCTCTATAACTCTCATAATTCCAGTTTTTACAATCTTCTTGTACTACAATTTATAGATGCGACAGAACCGTTTTAACTACCTCAATTCTTCTGTCAGTTAATTCATCCCTGTCAGATTAAGTTGTGTCTAGTACACATTAATAATCAAAATATCTAAAATTCTGTCAATTTATTTGCAAAGTCAATCACTTGAGAATTCGGAAATTGATTTTTAAACCAAGTGTACTGGCGTTTTGCATAATGCCTTGTGTTTGTTTGAGCAATCTGTATTGCTTCGTCTAAAGTAATCTCCCCTTTTAAGTATCTTATAATTTCTGGCACTCCATGTGCTTTCATAGCTGGCAAATGTGGAGATGGGTTCATGCTAAGTAGGTTTTTTACTTCATCAATTGCTCCATTTTCAACCATTTCAATAAAACGAGAATTTATTTTTCGGTATATATCCTCACGTTTAGGTAGAATTGTATATACCTTAAAATTATTGAACAAAGGAGGCTGTCTATTTTCTTGCCATACAAAGATTGTCTTGCCAGTTTCAGTGATAACTTCAAGTGCTCTTGAGAGGCGATGCGAGTCATTAATAAATATTTTACCTTGAATCCTTGGATCTTTGCTTAGCACTAATTTGTAGAATTCCTCTTTACTTAAATTTTTTCTAAGTTCATTTACGTTTTCTCTCACTTCCTGGCTTATTTGTGGAATCGATGATAATCCCTTGATTAAGCTGCTAATGTAAAGCCCACTTCCTCCAGTGATGATGGGTATTCGTGAATTTTTCAGCGCGTTGTTAACTTCCCTCTTTAAATCCTCTAGCCATAAACCTACGGAATAATTTTCTCTTGCTGAAACATAACCGTATAGCCTATAAAATTCTTTCTGCTTTGGTGGTTGAGCAGTAATTACGGGAATCTCTTTGTATACCTGCTTTGAGTCACAGTTTATTATGCTAATGTTTTTATGCTTTTTTATCAAGTTATCGCATAATTCTGATTTACCTGAGGCTGTAATTCCTGTAATAATTACTATATTATCGTCCATTTATATTAATTTAACTAACCTATGATAGGGTGTAGTAAAAATTTGGATTCTACAATCTAAAATTTGGAGACTTTTATGGCAGGAAATGATAACGATAACTCATTTACTAAGCGTTTTACAAATAGGACTTCTAATGAGACAAGAGGAGGTTTTTCCAGTAAGTATTCATCTCAAAACACCAAAGAACATGCACTAGGAGCAAAAGGAAAAATTTCTGAATTGGCAAACAAAAAAGCTGAAGCCAAGGAAGCTTTTTCTGAAAGTGGCGGCATAAAGAGTAAAAGCAGGACTATCAATGAAAGATCCTTTGCTGATGCAACAAGAAGAAGTAGATCAGATCTCATATACTTAGTCCGTGGTAAAGATCGAGGAAGATCAGCTTGGCACTATGTATTAGTTGATAAAGATAAAAGAGAAATGTTTCTGGCAAAAAGTAGAACTGGCTCTATAGATGTTGCAGATTATGGAGAGATTTTATATTCAGGATGGGGAGATGATCCACCACAGACGATAGTCGATAAAATCAATGAGGAGTTCGGATTGTAGCGGATTTGTTGTAAAAACGAGCAGTTGCTGATAAAATTGACTGTAAGTATACAACAGTAGCCATTTCGGTATCTTAATTGCTACCATATAGGGAGATAACGGTAAACCCAGAGCTATTGTAGACATAAGTTTTAGCTATATGGTATTTGAAGTAATAAATGCAATAAAAAATAATTTGTTAGCATGCTTTCCAACAGAGACAGTATATGCTCTTTCTTGTAATGCGCTAGGTAACGAATCTATAGAAAAAATATATCGAATAAAAAAGCGTTCTCAAAACAAGCCGCTCTCTGTATTTGTTAGTAATATTGATAGTTTGATAAATATAGCAAAGGTAAAGGAAGAGTATATCGATTTAATAAACTATTTTTCTCCTGGACCAATGACCTATATTTTACCACTTCAAGATAACAGTATATTACCAAATGAGTTCTTTAAAGATAGTATAGGCATAAGAATTCCTGATCATCCTATTGCGATTTCAATATTAAATGAACTGAAAACTCCAGTAGTTGCAACTAGTATTAACATTTCAGGAGAAAAAAGTATATGCAAAGCAAGAGATATACCTCAGTCTATTAAGCAACACTTATCTGCAGTAATTGAAGATGATGAATTAGTTTCTGGTATAGAATCTACTATTATTGACTTAACTGGAGACAAGATTAAGGTTTTAAGAAAAGGTAAAATTTCATTACAAACAATAAATAACGAATTTTCAAACTAAGATCTATAGGAGAGAGAATGAAAAAGGTGATAGGCCACAACCAAGCAAAAAAAAAGATAATGAACAACTTGTCTGTTCAATCTTGGCTGATCTGTGGTAAAAAAGGTATAGGAAAAGCAACATTCGCAAAATCCTTTTCTAATTGGTTTCTTATAAAAAATTACGATGAAGTAGCATTAGACTTACACATTGTTGAAGGTGATACAATAGGAGTGGAAAAGGTGAGAGAAATGAAAAACTTTTTGCACTTAAGCCCCATTCAATCAGAATATAAAATAGCTATAATAGATAGCTTAGAGTCAATGACTAATAATGCTAAAAATGCAATATTAAAAATATTAGAGGAGCCGCCACAAAATTCTAAAATATTTGTAATTAGCCATAAGCCATATGATGTACAAACCACCATCCGGTGTAGGTGTTTTCAGCTGAATTTACTTCCATTGACTTACGATAAAACAAAGCAGGTTGTTTCATCTCAGTGTAAATTCGACGATAAAATATTTAGTGAGATCATTACTTTGTTTCCTGGAACTCCGGGAGTAATAATAAATGCAATAAACAGTGGTGCTTATGAGTCACATAAGCATTTTTATACATTTTTCCGTAATCTAAATAATTCTGATATAGTTAATAAAATAATTAATAGTGAAATTGAGCTAGAACTAGCATCACATATCATTCAAACCTCCATTTTAGAAAGTATAAAGAAAGAAGTAAATAATGTTGAAATTTTGCTAAGTCAATGGAAAGAAATAGATGAACTTTTCGTTGCTGCAAAGCAATTTCGCTTAGATAAAAAGCATGTTTTAGCTAATGTAGTTAACATCATGACACAAAAATATAATACTTTTAACATAAATTCATGATAAAATCCTGATAGTTTAATACTTAAAGTATATAGTTTGACTGATAATAAATTAACTTTATGGCAATCAATAGAAATTTTAACAAAAACCATATTGAACATGCAGAAAGAATTGAGTTTACTCAAGAATACAGCTTTAGACCAAGACGTCACTTTAGAAAAAGGGAAGGAGCTATCAAGTGGTATCTATGAAGCAAATTTTAAGCTCAATAAGGCAATCAATATAGCTACTTTGCCAAAAATTGGCTATTATATGCTCAGTAGTGAGCTTGTTGTACGTAATCATATTACGAAAGAGGAAGTAAAGATTCCTAGAGATTTTCATTATCTTAAAGTTATTAAATCCAATCATGATGACTATAAACTAACGTTTTGTAATTTCTTGGGTAATGAGTTTTTTGAATATAAAAAGTATGATCCACAATATTCTGATCTTTCAGATGAATATAAATTCGTGGATTTTGGTAGTGTAAAAAAGACTAATAATCTAAAATTTAAGGAGTATGTTGGTCATGCACCTAAATTTTTTGCTGTAGAAGGTCTTATTGAGCCTGGATCTGAAAACCATGTAATTGATCTATTTGAGCTAGTCAGAGACGGTAAAGGCAGAAAAGTGGGAACCCTTGCTGATGAATTTGGTTATTTTGATGATCAAAATAAATTACACTACTATAATTATCACAAAAGTGCAGAAAGTAATACTTATGATCCTGAAAGCTTCAGTATAAAAATGATAAATTTAGATGTGAAGAAAATTGATAAATTTCACCTTATTGCAGAACAAGGTGATATAATCATTCATCCTATTTTGGAAAATTTAGACATATTTTAAAGTTTTTATAGAGTTATTATAATTAGGTTATGGAAGTTGAATCAGTAAAAAACAAAAGTTATTTCAGGAAAGCAGTAGAATGGTATTGCCACAGATACCTGTTCTGCGTTGTAGAAAGATCTTGGATGGCGTTAATAGCGTTACTTCTCTTAGTATGTTTATTTTTATTACTACTAAACATATACCTATTACTTCCTATTAAAAAAGATTTAAATTTTGTGAAGTACACGAACCACACAGAAGATGAGTTCTCTGCAATACATAAACTTAGCTTTAGTGAAAAAAAAGATGAATACACTTCCATAGCAAGGTACTTGGTAAGTCAATACATTGAAGCATATGAGTCCTTTCAGACTGTTGAGCCAAAGTATCAAGAAAATTTTATAAAAAACAATTCTGTATACAAAATTTACCAAAACTTTCAGGAAAAAGTGAACAACACATCTATTTCATCTACAAGAAAAATTACCAACATAAACATAACAACACTATCTATTGACCGATCGGCCAAGAACTTAGTTACATTTGCTGGAAACGCTACTGTAGTTTTTACAGCAGAGCAAAATAAGAAGATGAAAGACTCCACTGTGGAAGTTAATTTCACTTTGTCAAACATAAAAGCAACTTTGGATGATATAGTGCCATTTAAGTTTATTGTTAATAGTTATAAGTACGGATGATTATGTTTATCACATTATTTGGTAGCTAAAAAAAATAACTAAAGTGCATGCAGCAGTAACAACTGGAGGTAAAATTAGAAGAATTGGTGTCTTTTTAATAAAATAGTTTCTAGAAGGTTTTAAGAAAAAGGAGTTGTAAATTATCGGTAAGAAGTATAGGGCGTTGAGTATAGTACTAAAAATTAACACCAGAGCTACAAATACAGAAAGTGTTACATTACTAGAGTTATAAACAGCTTGAAAGATGAGAAATTTGCTCCAAAAGGTCGGAGCAGGAGGTACTCCTATCATGGATAATGCACCTATGGTAAATGCTGTTATGCTAATTGGCATACTACGTCCTATACCGTGAATTCTATCTATATATTTTTCACCTGTTTTTGTTATTATGATACCTGCAACAAAAAATAAAGTAATTTTTGCAAATGCATGGCAAACTAATTGAAAAATTGCAATCTTCATGCTGAATTCACTAAAAATTGAAGCGAACAATATAATATACGACAATTGGGAGATGGTAGAGTAAGCAAGCAATTTCTTTAATTCCTTTTGCTTTAATGCAATCAACGATGCAGTAATGATAGTAAATCCAGCAGCGTATGGAAGCCAACCTCCAGCAAACCAATTTTGCTGCACAAAACGTTGCATGGTATCGACGCCGAAGGTGTATAATATGACTTTTATGATGATGAAAACTCCGGATTTCACAACAGCAACGGCATGTAATAGTGCGCTTACAGGAGTTGGTGCAACCATTGCTTTTGGTAACCAAAAATGTATTGGCATTAATGCAGCTTTTCCTATTCCATAAATCAGCATAGCAAAACACACTGCAATGAAAGTGATGAGTGAAGTATCAAATTTGAATATTCCACCACTTACAAAATCTAAAGTATGAAATTCATTATATAAGAGGCCTATTGCGGGAAAAAATAATACCAAAGAAGAGAAAAATAGCACGCCAAAGTAATAGCGTCCTGCAACTACTGACTTATTTGTTGAGTTGTAAGTAACCAGAGGGTATGTACTAATAGTTAGAAGCTCATAAAAGACAAATGTAGTGAGCAAATCTCCAGAAAAAGCAATAAACATTGCACAGCTAATTGATATTGAAAAAAAGCATAGAAAACTTGAGTGATTGCTATCAGCATAGTTATTCTGCATATAACATATTGTATATATACTGGTCAGCACCCATAAAAATGATATTAATAAACTGAATATTAATCCGGTAGACTCTAGCTTTAAACTGATGTGCAAATTATTACCAAAATCCATGAGAATAAATTGAGAATGATCACCATATACCCAATATAAAGTGCACAGACACGTATATGTAAACAGAAGTACAGAAGAAATGACAGTAATACTATTGTTCACTCCTGGCCATTTACCAGTAAAAAAGATAACAAAAGCACTTAAAAGCGGAATCAACGCAGTAATTAATAAGTAATTCTCAGTAATTGAGAATGGTAAGGAAAGATACATTAAGATATAGTCCATTAAATTTTCTGTTTAGGTAAAGCTAGAATTATATTCAAGTTATAGAGAATTTGCTATTTTTTAGTTGTATATCGGAAGTGTTAAATAAACCATACGCATCAAGTTAAGAAGAAGTGGCGTAAGGAAGAAAGGAAATAAGAAAAAACTATTTTATATATTAATTAATAAAGGAGAATGTTCAAAAAAGTGTGTCAAAGCGAATTTTTAGTTCAACTCAATTTTCAATCTGTGGGGAAAGAAAATGTCAAGCTGAGATATAGTTATTATGTATTAAACAAGACTTGATCTGACACTTTAAAAAAGTAAGTTATAAAATAATAAAAGAAAGGAGTGTTAGAAATGAGTACGATACAAACAAAAATACTAAAGCCGAAACTAGGATTGCTAGAGCTAGCAAAACAGCTTGGAAATGTGTCTCAAGCATGCAAGGTTATGGGATATTCAAGGGATACATTTTATAGATTCAAAGAACTATATGAAAATGGAGGAGAAGAAGCGCTGCATGAGATAAGCAAGAAAAAACCACTTATGGCAAACAGAGTCTCTGAAGACATGGAAAGAGCTGTAGTTAATATTGCAACAGAATTTCCTGCATATGGACAACAAAGAGCTGCAAATGAACTGAGAAAAAGGGGCATAATAATCTCTGAAGGTGGAGTGAGATCTGTATGGCTGAGAAATGACCTTGAGACCTTCAAAAAAAGACTGAGGGCTCTTGAGGCAAAAGTTATGCAAGATGGAATAATTCTAACAGAGGAGCAACTTGCGGCTTTAGAAAAAGTTAAAGAACAAAGGGAAGCACATGGTGAAATTGAAACAGAGCATCCAGGTTATTTAGGTTCTCAAGATACTTATTATGTAGGCAACATCAAGGGTATAGGAAGAATCTATCAGCAAACTTTTATTGATACTTATTCGAGAGTGGCTTTTGCTAAGCTTTATACAGATAAAACTGCTATTACCGCTGCTGACTTGCTGAATGATAGAGTAATACCATTTTTTGATGTACAAAGCGTGCCATTATTGCGCATTTTGACCGATAGAGGTACAGAATATTGTGGCAAACCAGAGAATCACGCTTATCAGTTATACTTAGGAATCGAAAATATTGATCACTCAAGAACTAAAGCCAATTCTCCGCAAACTAATGGCATATGCGAGAGATTCCATAAGACTATGCAAGATGAGTGTTACAATATTATTTTTCGCAAGAAAATCTACAATTCTTTGGAAGATCTGCAGATAGATGTTGATCATTGGTTGCGTTCTTATAATGAGACAAGGCCTCATTCAGGCAAATATTGCTATGGCAAAACGCCTACTCAGACTTTTCTTAATAGCAAACACATTGCTTTTCAGAAAAATATTAGTAGCATGAAACAAGAGACTGATATTAGTTTTAACTACCTCAATTCTTCTGTCAGTTAATTCATCCCTGTCAGATTAAGTTGTGTCTAGTACAGTTAATATGTACAGGCATTGTCCACTTTTCCTCCACCTTCCTTATAGCACAATATACCAACTTGTACAAGGCATTTATGCTAGTGAATGCTCCCTTGGTCTTGGTAAATTTCCTGATTTGCCTATGCAATCCCTCAATTGGATTGGTGGTATAAATTAGCTTTCTAACAGGACCAGAATACTTAAAATAAATTTTCCCAATTGTTTTGCCACGATTTTATGACCAAAGGATATTTTTCGCTCCATCAGCTCAAGTAAATAATTTTCAGCAATTTCTCTGCTTGAAGCCTGATATACTTTCTTCAGATCACTCATGAAAGTTTTTGCTGGATACATATTTCAGTAAATTTTTTATCTGATACACTATACATTTCTGCTTTAGCTATTTATAGCTGCAGGAAAACTTTTTAATACATCCATCCTCTACTCCTCTTTCTTTTAGGTCGTTTAACACTCCTAACCAGAACCTCACTTTCGGCTAAATAAAAGCCTAGTACTTCTTTTCTGCCATTTTGCTAACATATTATACATGCATTTACTTACGCAATCTCCTTGACTTTGAAAAACCATGAATACTATTGAGATTGTAATGGACGACTGCGTCATTCATTGATTAACGGCAGGGTAATATGGGATATTTCTGCTGCAGATATTTTGTATCTCCTCTACATGCGATGCTATGTCCCTATACCCCATGCCACTAGCTTATGTGCTTAAAACCTTTGCTTCAAGTTCTGTTATTTGCCTTTTTTTCACTATCTGTGGTTCAAAACTTCCATCCCTATCCCTTGGCGTTAATAACTCAAATTACCTTCCACTTGTCCGCAAAGTTTCTTCCGTTTCTGCGATTCTTTTCTTCTCTTTCAGTGGATACTATTTTACCTTCCAGACTCGCTTCCAGTAGCCTTTTTACAAACGGTACCCTCTCTCCCCATCAATGGTCTTGTGGAGTATCTATTTCATCTGCATTATAAGAAATTTCCTTATCGCTTTGATTTACTATGTGTATGTTTTTTATTTTTTCTTTGTTTGTTAAAAATTTAGATTTTTGGTAATCATGATTTAGAATTACTTCTAAAATAACAAAAGCATCTTTGTCATTATGCTTTATACTCGTAAATAGTAAACTGTCGCTGTCACTTAATTTAGCTCGAAAATATTTAACATCTCCATCGCCTTTTATTAATTTTATACCTCCCAGGTTTGTATATTTATTTTCCTCTAAATCTTTAATGATTTCATTGAACTTTTTTCCTAAAGGATTTTCATCATCACCTAAATCATGGTCATTAAACTCTTTGTAATAAAATACACCACTCATACTTCTAGCCTCACTTTAATCTTAATAGTTAAATTTCATTCTGAGTTTATTATAACGTCTGTGATATGTCAATTCTATCAATAATTTAACTGTTTCTGTTACCATTTCATATGTGAATTTTATAGCATTAATGTATTGTTAGCATTGTAATGCCAATATAGATGTAGGTTATACTTTTGGTAACAATATGCCTACTTTTAAAGAATGCTTAAAAGGTATAGTAAGTGATGAAAAACTGGAAAATGCTATTACTTTTTTTCAAGGACCCTTGATTGACTTTGTTAATAAGCATAAGAGTCATTATTTTAAACTTCACGTTCTAGAAGGAAAACCTAGGGAATTTTATAATTTTGACCCGTTATGGTGGATTATACCTAATTGGATAAAAAGTAATTATTCATTAAGTAGCCCGTATTTACGTATGTTTGTGGAAGTGTTATCAGACTTTAGTATGTCGAAAGAAAAGGGATATATAAGAGGACTATGTGAGATATTGTGTGACTGGGTGATAAAAAATGATTATTTGCGGAATAGCGTGGCTTTTAGCAAAGTTTTTGCTAATCAACAAAAAAAACTTACAAATGATGAGAAAAAAAAGTTATTAGATATGATTTCTTCTGATGCATCATTTTTTCGACGAGGGAGATGGTATAGAGAAAGGTTATTTTATGAGCGTCATGGTTGCTACCCTAATGATTATGTTTCATGTGAAGACCATAAATGTATTATGGTTCAAGATAGAACGACAGGAAAATATAAAATAAACAGCGCAATACTTAGCAAAAATCTAGATAAAGTAAAACCTGGATACTATGCAACTCTATATTTTACTCGTCTAAATGGTAGTGGACATGCAATGTTAGTAAGGCGAAATAGTGACATTAAAGAAAGCTTTTCACTTTTTGACCCTAATTGTATAGCACTTTTTGATATTACAAAGGAAGAAGTATCTAACTCTGCTGCAGAAATTTTAGAACTACTTTATTTTGATGTTAACTTTGAAGATTTAGGCATTATCGAAAGGAGAAAAGGTATTTCTGAAAGTTTAGCTACGAAAAACAAATCAGTTGCAAAATTTACTGAGAAAGAAGTTCAGGAATTATTGGAAGATTCAAATATTTCTATGCTTACATATAGGAAACTAGAAGGTTAATTTAGAATCCCTCGTTTCATGTAAAGAAAATTCAAAATCAATATAATAATAAATTAAAAAGTTGTATTGTTAAAATTGATTGACTGATAAAAAGAAATAGGATCTTTGCTACTGCCAAAAGTTTTACTTTTAATAACATCCAAAATAAACAAAATCATACTCAAATTGTCTACAATCGGTTCTGTCGCATCTATAAATTGTAGTACAAGAAGATTGTAAAAACTGGAATTATGAGAGTTATAGAGCCATTAACATAGCAAAATTTTCAAAAGTAGAACCATTATCATTAGCTTTAATAATTTGTCTTTTTTGAATCATACGAATATTTTCTATGCCTGTGATGGTAATCTTTGCAGAATGGAAGCTTTTAAACCCAAGCATTGGTTTTATTAATTTTTTGATAAATCTATGATCTTGTTCAACAATATTATTTAGATATCTTACTTGAAAAACCGTGATTCTATAAGGTTCAGGAATTTCCGTATTCAAGTCATCAAGAGCAGCAATATTACTGCCGCTTTTATCAATTACTACTTTCTCAGGAAGATTATTCCTTCTAAAGGCTTTACGAAAGAATGCAAGTGCTGCAGACTTGTCTCTACGAGTACACATCAGAAAGTCTACAGTATTGCCGAGACTATCTAGTGCTCTGTATAGATAAACCCATTTACCGTTTAATTTTATGTAGGTCTCGTCCATTCTCCAGCTACTGCCAACCTGCTTCTTCCTTTTCCTCACCTCTTCATCTATCAGTGGCACAAATCTGATAATCCACCTTTGTAGCGTAGCATGATCAATTTTCGCTCCTCTTATACTCATCATTTCTTCCAAATCTCGATAGCTCAAAGAAAATCGACACTTCATGTATACTGATAACATTATTATCTCTGCTGAAAAGCTAAATCCTTTGAAATAGGGCAATAATTTTGGACTAATACGCAACATCTTTGCTTTTTTAAAGATGATTATATTACTTCTTTTCTATTTTCCTACAAATGAAACTGACTTCGCTCTATAGATGCGACAGAACCCTTGATGTGTATGCTTTGTTTAACACTCCCTTTAGTGTACTAGACACAACTTAATCTGACAGGGATGAATTAACTGACAGAAGAATTGAGGTAGTTAAAACTAATATCAGTCTCTTGTTTCATGCTACTAATATTTTTCTGAAAAGCAATGTGTTTGCTATTAAGAAAAGTCTGAGTAGGCGTTTTGCCATAGCAATATTTGCCTGAATGAGGCCTTGTCTCATTATAAGAACGCAACCAATGATCAACATCTATCTGCAGATCTTCCAAAGAATTGTAGATTTTCTTGCGAAAAATAATATTGTAACACTCATCTTGCATAGTCTTATGGAATCTCTCGCATATGCCATTAGTTTGCGGAGAATTGGCTTTAGTTCTTGAGTGATCAATATTTTCGATTCCTAAGTATAACTGATAAGCGTGATTCTCTGGTTTGCCACAATATTCTGTACCTCTATCGGTCAAAATGCGCAATAATGGCACGCTTTGTACATCAAAAAATGGTATTACTCTATCATTCAGCAAGTCAGCAGCGGTAATAGCAGTTTTATCTGTATAAAGCTTAGCAAAAGCCACTCTCGAATAAGTATCAATAAAAGTTTGCTGATAGATTCTTCCTATACCCTTGATGTTGCCTACATAATAAGTATCTTGAGAACCTAAATAACCTGGATGCTCTGTTTCAATTTCACCATGTGCTTCCCTTTGTTCTTTAACTTTTTCTAAAGCCGCAAGTTGCTCCTCTGTTAGAATTATTCCATCTTGCATAACTTTTGCCTCAAGAGCCCTCAGTCTTTTTTTGAAGGTCTCAAGGTCATTTCTCAGCCATACAGATCTCACTCCACCTTCAGAGATTATTATGCCCCTTTTTCTCAGTTCATTTGCAGCTCTTTGTTGTCCATATGCAGGAAATTCTGTTGCAATATTAACTACAGCTCTTTCCATGTCTTCAGAGACTCTGTTTGCCATAAGTGGTTTTTTCTTGCTTATCTCATGCAGCGCTTCTTCTCCTCCATTTTCATATAGTTCTTTGAATCTATAAAATGTATCCCTTGAATATCCCATAACCTTGCATGCTTGAGACACATTTCCAAGCTGTTTTGCTAGCTCTAGCAATCCTAGTTTCGGCTTTAGTATTTTTGTTTGTATCGTACTCATTTCTAACACTCCTTTCTTTTATTATTTTATAACTTACTTTTTTAAAGTGTCAGATCAAGTCTTGTTTAATACAAATACTGCCGCTAATCTTTTTAATATATCTTTCTTTGATGGTGCTATTATCGCACATTTTGACTGATATGGGCTATGATAAACCAGAAAATCACAGCTATATTTAGGAATTGAGACAAGGCCTCATTTAGGTAAATATTGCTATGCAGACTTTTCTTGATAGCAAGCATATTGCTTTTTAGAAAAATATTAGTAGCATCAAACATAGAGATTGACATTAGTTTTTCTGTCAGATTAAGTTGCGTCTAGTACAACTGACTATGCAAATAAGCTAACAGAACTTGAAATATTTTAATTGTTAGTTTTAGGGTGTATTTTCGTGTTCATTGCTATGAATGGGCAGATCTACCTCGAAGAGGTAGCTCATCGGATCACCTAAATCATGCTCTATTTCTACTTCAAACTTGAATCCTAACTTCTCGCAGAATTTGTAGAAATATTCTTTAATGGTATCAAATAGATTTCTGCCATCAATTTTGTAATCTCTCAATTTTCTAGGCACAGTAAGTGACAATTTGCCATCTTTATATATCACATCATCTTTCCCATCTTGAGATTCAAGTGTAAATTCTAGTGAGCTGGATAGATCGCATACCTTGTCACCTAATTGAACATCACTCTCTTGGGAGAGTATTGGTAATGTCATATCAGATCTAACACTCACATTATTTTGGTCAACATAATAGATATTTATAACTTTTTTAGGTGAGAGTATTTGCAATGAATGTTGGCTAAGTGCAAATTGAGATTCTATAAATACACCAGCTTCATACCCTGCCTGATTACAATTGGTAACCAATTCCTCTAAGATAGAGTCACTTGGAACCTGAGCGTTGGCATATTCAAATATTTCCTTAAAAACTTCTTTTGCAAATGCACGATAACTCTTGTTTTTATCTCCTTCTTTCGGTAATAGATGCGTGTGTTCTTTGCCTAAATCGTAAAATCTTTTAATCTCTTCTTTATATTGATCAGTTTTTTTATCACTAGGGATTTCCGGATCTTCACAATATTCTTCCCAAATCTTATCAAATCCTTCCTTATTTCTGTTTACCAGCGCTTTAATTAAGATTTTGTCTATATTTCTGTCTTTAATAACAAAGTCCATTCTGTCAAAATCTTTATATATAGCTTCACCAGAATTTGCTGCTTTATTATCTCTTGAAGCTCTTAATTTACTAAAATCGAACTTTTCTGACTGAGCTTTGAGTGTAGCTACTGGATTTCCCTTTTTTTCCTGTATAGAGTTGTTCATTGTTAATACTTTGGTATGAATTGCTGATAGTATAATAATACATAAAAATAGTTAATATGTCAATAATATACTTAACATAGACAGTCATAATAGGGTGACAGGATTTTAGTAAGGCTCTATTATGAATAAACGGTTTTACACAGTATGAATGTTGATGAGCAGTCAAGTGTGCTGACTTTTCTAAATAGTAAAATTGAGAATATACCAAGGTTTCATTCCGCAATATTGCCTAAACTTTGCGGTGGAGACAGAGTAATGGACTTGCTGTTTTATAGGCCGCTCAGTTATGTGGATAGAAGTAAATCACTACCTGATGCTCAAGTGGGAGAATTTACAACTTTTGTGGCAAAAGTGTATGAGCACCAGCGCCCCACTGTTAGAGGTAGGCCATATAAAATAATCGTTGAAAGTGAAAGTCAGTATTTATTTATAGTTTTTTTTAATTACTCAATTAAATATTTGTATAAATTATTTCCAGTTGGAACAGATATAGTAATCAGTGGTAAACTTGAAAAGTTTGCCGAACATTGGCAAATTACTCACCCAGATTATATGTTATCTGATATCAATCAACTTAAAGAAATAGCCTGCATAGAGCCAATTTACCAATTATGTCGTGGTATTACTAACAAGAGCATTAGAAAAATAATAAGTTCTAATCTAAAAGATTTGCCTGATTTGCCAGAGTGGATAGATGAAACATTAATCAAGCAAAAGAAATGGCTGAATTGGAAAGAAAGCATCATAAGATTACACAGACCGAGCTCACTCGTAGAAGCAGAAGTTTGCAGAGAAAGACTTGCTTATGATGAGCTATTTGCGTACCAGTTGGCACTAAAGCTTGCAAGGGAAAATCATGTAAAAAAAGGAGGAAGGGAATTTGTAATATTGAATAAATACAAAGAGCAGGTCTTAAATGAATTACTGTTCCAATTAACAAATGATCAAATTCGAGCGATAGTTGAAATTTCAGAGAGACAAAAATCCAAATACCGTATGGTAAGTCTGCTGCAAGGTGACGTTGGGAGTGGCAAAACTGTAGTTGCACTCTTTACGATGCTGAATGTGGTAGAAAATAACATGCAAGCAGCTTTAATGGCACCAACCACTATCTTAGCGGAGCAACATTATAATTGGATCGAAGAAGCTCTATCTTGTACTGATATAAAAGTTGCTTTGCTTACCGGTAAAACTGCGCGCAAGGAAAGAAAGATTATTATGAACGAACTTGCAAGTGGTATTTTAAATATAGTAATTGGTACTCATGCATTATTTCAAGCTAACGTTACATTTAAAAATTTAGGACTCGCAGTCATAGACGAACAACAGCGATTTGGAGTGATACAGAGGAATCGGTTGGTAGGAAAAGGAGAAAATACCGATATACTTTTTGTTACTGCAACTCCCATTCCAAGAACCTTGCAGCAAGCTATGTATGGTGATGTTGAATGTTCTATTTTAAGGGAAAAACCAAAATCTAGATTGCCAATAAAAACCGTTATTATGAACGTTAAAAAAGTATCAGACATTATTCAAAAACTGAAAGATGCTATAAATAGAGGCGAAAAAGCATATTGGATTTGTCCATATATAGAAGAGAACGAAGAACTCAATGTTGCCGCAGCAGAAATACGCTTTCAGGAGTTACAAAAGACATTTTGTGATAGAGTTGGGATAATACATGGAAAACTAACTCAAGATCAGAAAGATCAAGTCATGTTTTCCTTCAAGAGAAATGAATTCTCTCTCCTAGTTGCAACTACTGTGATAGAAGTTGGTATAGATGTACCAGATGCAACTATTATGATTATAGAGAATGCAGAACAGTTTGGGTTATCGCAATTACATCAATTGAGAGGTAGAGTAGGACGAGGCAATAAGCCTTCTTTTTGTGTGCTCTTATACGACAATCTAAGTAAAAGTTCGTCTGCAAAATTAAAGACTATGTGTGAGTCACAAGATGGATTTTATATTGCTGAAAAGGATATGGTGCTAAGAGGTAGTGGAGATATTTTAGGCACAAAACAGTCAGGATGTATGGAGTTTAAATTTACTGATTTATATAAAGATAAAGAGCTGCTCAATCTTGCTTATAATAATGCACAGGGTACAACAGATAATTTCGAATTACTGCTTGATATATTTGAATACAGAAGTAGATTACATTTTTCAAAATTTCAGTAATCTTCTAAGCCATAACCTTCATCAATGGAAATTCCTTGACAGACGGGAGTACTTAATAAACCATACTCGTCAAGTTAAGGAAAAATAAGAGTGAAGAAGAAGTTTTTACCATAAGAATAAATTGTGCAGAGTTAATAGCAGGCTCTGTAAACAAAATGTTAGCAGGTCAAATTAATCAAGGGCAGGAAGTATAAAAATGGAAAAAAAGCGGTAACTTAGCCTAATGACAATAAATATATATATATATAGAAGATACCGTTTTAAAGAGCACAAAAGGAATACACAGTAAAAGCGAGGAGAAGTTGATAATATGTATGGAAGCAGTGTGGAGAAGTGGCTGCCAATGATCAAAAATTTACCACAATTACAGAAGTATACATAAGAGGTTTAAAAGGTGGTGCAAAAAGGGAATTTTGGCAAAATGACTTAAGTATGCACAACAAGATCCAGATTTGCATAATTGATGATCAGATGTCATTCATGTTCAGCCTATATATAGAAAAAATTCTCAAGCTCAAGAGGTCTTAGGGGAGGAATGTTCAAATTTATCCATATCAATGTCAGTAAATTTATTGAGAAAATATCACTTAGTTCTTTAAACTTATGTTTTTGGATATATATATTAATCATTTATTTTCAAAGCCTCAATAAAAGCATTCTGTGGGATGTTTATGTTTCCCACAGAATGCAATCTTTTCTTACCTTTCTTCTGCTTTTCAAGCAGCTTCATCCTTCGTGTGACGTCTCCACCATAGAGCTTGGCTGTTACATCTTTTCTATACGGGTTAATCGTTTCTCTAGCAATAATTTTTCCGCCTACTGCCGCTTGAATCGCGATTTTATATTGCTGGCGTGGTATCAAGTCTTTCAAACGTGCACATATTTCACGGCCTCTTTTTTCTGCCCTGCTTTTATGAACAATGCAGGCTAACGCATCCACAGGTTCTCCATTAACTAAAAAACTTAATTTATCTATCTGACTTTCCTGGTAATCGGATATTTCCCAATCTAAACTTGCATATCCCTTGGAAATTGATTTTAGTCTATCGTAAAAATCAAAAACAACCTCAGACAGCGGTAATTTATACTTCAGTAGTGCTGTTGTCGTATTACCAACATAAGATAAATCCTGCTGTTCTCCTCTCCTCTCTTCACACAGAGATAGAATCTCTCCTAAATATTGATCAGGTACCATTATAGTTGCAGTGATCCACGGTTCTTCCACTATTTCAATTTTTGTAGGGTCTGGCATATCGCTTGGGTTATGGATATTTAAAACTTTACCATTTTGTATTGCAACTTTATATATAACACTCGGTGCAGTTGCTGTTAGATCTAAATCAAATTCTCTCTCGAGTCTTTCTTGAATGACTTCAAGATGTAGCATTCCTAAGAAACCGCAACGAAATCCATAACCTAGGGCATTTGACGTTTCAGCATCAAATGTAAAACTAGCATCATTTAAATGTAATTTTTCTAGTGCTTCCCTTAAATATTTAAAATCATCTGTGTTATTGGGAAAAATACTGCAAAATACTACAGGATGTACTTCTTTAAAGCCAGGTAATGCCTTACTGCACGGCCTTTTCTCTTCAGTAATAGTGTCTCCTACTTTGCAGTCTGCTACTTCTTTCATTGAAGCAGTTATAAAACCAACTTCACCTGCTGAAAGTTCACCAGTCATAACTTTTTTAGGAGTGAAAATACCGATATTATCGACCTGATATGTAGCATTATTAGACATCATAACGATTCTCATGCCTTTTTTTAGTACTCCATTTTTAACTCGCACTAAAATTACTACTCCTAGGTAAGGATCATACCAACTATCAACTAAAATTGCTTGCAGTGGAGCATTTGTATCACCTTGAGGAGCGGGAAGTTTTGTCACTATAGCTTCAAGTACATCCTTTATCCCAAGCCCAGTTTTTGCCGATATCAAAATTGACTCAGTTGCATCAATTCCGATTACCTCTTCAATCTGAAGCTTTATCCTTTCTGGATCTGCAGCAGGAAGATCGACTTTATTAAGTACAACTATTATTTCATGGTTGTTGTCAATAGCTTTATATACATTTGCAAGGGTTTGTGCTTCAACGCCCTGGCTACTATCTACCACTAAAAGTGAACCTTCACATGCGGCTAAGCTTCGGCTGACTTCATATGAAAAGTCAACATGACCTGGTGTATCCATTAGGTTGAGGCAATATTGATTACCATCATTTGCAGTATAATTGAGCCTTACCGTTTGTGCTTTGATTGTTATTCCACGTTCACGTTCTATATCCATTGAATCAAGTACCTGATTGGTCATTTCCCTTGTCTCAAGACCGTTACATTCCTCTATTAAACGGTCAGCAAGCGTTGACTTACCGTGGTCTATATGCGCTATTATTGCAAAATTTCTTATGTTGTTCATTTATGGCTATTTTATTTAAGTAGAACCATTTTACATTTTAAGTGTTGTGAGAGCAATCCTTTATTAAGAGACTATTTACTCCTTCAACATAGACGACACTTTTTTCGAGCAGGAAATCACTTTATTAATCATGTAATTTTCATGATTGTTATCTATTTTAGGCAATTCGTACAAATAATTCACCATTATTCCGACTGACTGACTAATGCCTTTTTCAGAAGTATCAGCCATCCAGTTGATTTGTTTGATTGATGCACCATTGCTTAAATGAAAGTGTGCTACTGGATCATAAGCACCCCCACCACTGCTTTTAACCTTTAGCAAATAATGTGCACAAAGTTTCAGTAGGGACTGTTTTTCGCATTCAATGTTAGTTTTTATGCTTTCTAAAATTTCTGTACCTGATTGTTTTATATTAAGCTTACCTAATAAAGCTACGTCTTGATTTTTTAGCCATTTTGTAAATCCAGGAACTGGAGAAAGAGTTGCATACACTTTTACGCTTTTAAATTCTTGCGATAGTTTTTCTACGACTCTCTTTATTAAAAAGTTACCGAGGCTAATTCCAGATAAACCAGTTTGAGTGTTTGATATTGAATAGAATATAGCAGTACTTGCACTGCTTGGGTCACTTGAAGGAACTGACTCGTCCAAAACGTGTTGAATACTATCTGCAATCTCATTCATCAGTGCAACCTCTACGAAAATTAAAGGTTCATTTGGTATTTTGTAATGAAAGAAAGCAAAACAGAGATGATCAGAATCTAGTCTGTTTTTTAAGTCACCCCAAGAGGAAATTTTATGTACAGCTTCATATTTTATAAGTTTTTCCAACAATGATGCAGGTGAATCCCAGGTGATTTGATGAAGATCAAGTAGATCAACATCAACCAAAGTACAAAGTATACTTTTTAATTCGTTTTCTAGTGGACTTAGACTTTTATATTGATTCTTCAGCTTGAGTACATCAGAACGCATATCAACAATAAACTTAAGGCCCTCCGGTAAGGAGATAAACTGCTTCAATATTTTAGAGCGTGGAGATTCAAGGACTTTTATTAAGTCTTGTTCAAACTTATAGCTTGACTCAGAATCTTGATTTTTCTTATATACTTTTATTTCTTCATCTATTTTCGTTTTATCCGGATTGAACTTTTCTGCGAGGGTTTGTAAAAATTTTATTTGACCTGCCTCTGATAAACTCAAGTACAAATTACCAAGAGATACGGTGTTCTTACGTGCTGAGACTTCACCCCCCTTTGGGTTTAAGCATTCGTTCATCTTCAAGACTAAACTATCGACATCGCGACTACTACTTAAATCAGGGCCAATATTGCCAACCCATGACCTTACAGCATCTGCTACTTCACCTAATATTTTAAAAAAGCCCTTTGTTGTTTTCTTATCTTCAACTTTTATTATATCAGTTTTTGCTAATGATTCTTTTATCATATTTCCTTTTATCGTGTATCTATCTTAATTTAAAGAAAAATCTTAGTCTACAAAGAAGGCATATACTTTCATGGTACAACTATTTTATAATCTATTTAAAATTTTCGTAAAGAGAGTTAGATTTTTAATTTCATTATTTCTCTTACAAAAGTACTTTTATTATAAAAATGCCCTTTTGCCTCTTTCTTTTCCGGGTAAGGCTGATTTTTTAATTACCTAGTCGAAGTTACTTAATTTTTACACATCTATTGTAAAGTACAAAATCTGACTTTGGAATGAAAATGCTAGCTGATGCTTGGACTTTATTGATACTTACGCTACTTGAAACTATACTTGGTATAGACAATTTAATCTTTATTTCTCTAGCAATAGATAAGGTGCCAAATCTGCTGAGAGAAAGAGCCCGCCTTATAGGTTTTGGCTTGGCACTATTGATGCGTTTTGTAATACTATTTTTTACATCGCATATATTATCAATGCAAAAGCCTATATTTCACTCTGTATCACTAGATATTTCAGTAAAAGATTTACTTATGATTGCAGGAGGGTTATTCCTTATTGTTAAAAGTTCTATAGAGTTGTGGAGCGAAATTTTTGTACATAAGGAGAACAAAACAAAGGCAAACGTTAAATCACAATGTTTTTTAGTTGTGCTACAAATTATATTAATAGATTTAGTTTTTTCTGTTGATTCAATATTAACTGCTATAGCATTAACTCATAATATGATAATTATTGCTATAGCATTTACATTTTCCATATTAGCAATGCTATTTTCATCAAGTTATACCGCTCAGTTAATAAAATCCAGCCCAAGCTTAAAAGTAATTGCCATTCTATTTATTTTACTCATTGGTATATATCTAATACTTGAAGGACTTCACATAGAACTACCAAAAGCATGTTTGTATTCTTCATTCATGTTTGCATTGCTTGTGGAAGCTATAAGCAAAATAAAGACAATGCGGCCTTGAAATTATTTTGCACAAGGCAAAAGTCTAATTTTTATTTCGGTGTGTGACGAACATCTGTACGAACATTTCAATGTCATCCGAGTAGCTGACACTGGTTCTTTTTTTCTGGATTCCAGCGTCACGCGCTGGAATGACATTAAATAGTTTTCCTTAAAATTTGAGTTATGCAAGCAGCCTCTTTGCTGTGATTCGAGTAGCTGAAACTGGAATGAAATTATTGCTACTCCCACTCAATAGTTGCTGGTGGCTTGGAAGTTAAATCATACACAACTCGATTTACTCCGGAAACTTTGTTAACAACTATACTACTGACGTCTTGCAAAAACCTCCAAAATACTAACGAATGTTGATCTTTATTTTCAAATGGAAATGCATCAGCTGTCATGCCATCAGATGAAGTCACAGCCCTTAAAGCGCAAACATATCCGTATGTACGATTATCTCCCATAACTCCCACAGTTTTTACTGGTAACAGTACAGCAAAAGCCTGCCATATTTTATCATACAGATCATAATTTTTCATTGTGTTGATATATATTTCATCTACTTCTTGCAATATTCGTACCTTTTCTTCATCAACCTCACCTATGATCCTCACTGCAAGTCCAGGTCCAGGAAATGGATGTTGAAATATTATCCCATCTGAAAGCCCAATTTCTTTGCCAAGCAGCCTTACTTCATCTTTAAAGAGATAGCGTAAAGGTTCTACTAGTTTCAGATTCATTTTTTCTGGCAACCCACCAACATTGTGATGAGATTTAATTGTACTAGTGTTTCCTGAAGCGTGACCTGATTCAACTACATCAGAGTAAATGGTGCCTTGCATTAAAAAATCCACATCACCTATTTTTTTTGCCTCTTCTTCAAATACTTCGATAAAAGTATTGCCGATAATTTTTCGCTTTTCTTCCGGATCAGTTATTCCCTTTAACCTACTTAAAAACAAGTTTGATTTATCAACGTAATTTATTGGAATTTCTTTTAACATAGCAGTGGTCTGGCTCTTACGCAATAACCCAGTATCGATAAAAATACAGTTTAATTGTTTTCCTATAGCTTTGTGTGTAAGAACTGCTGCAACACTTGAATCAACCCCCCCACTTACTGCAGCAATTACTTTTTTCTCCCCTACTAAGTTTTGAATTTTTTCCTTCTGTTTTTCAATGAATGACTTCATTGTCCAATCTCTCTCACAATTTGCAATATCTAAGAAATTAGAGAGAAGTTTACTACCATTTGTCGTAGGCTTAACTTCAGGATGGAACTGAGTACAGTAAATCTTCCGCTGTTCGTTGGCAATTATTGCGATTGTTTGATTTATTATACCTGAGGCAATAGCAGTAAATCCTTGCGGTATAGTTTCGACACTGTCTGCATGGTTCATTAGCACATCGACTTCGGAATTAACGTCCCAAGTATCCTTTATAATTGGGGATTCTTTTAGTATCTTGATTTTAGTTTTGCCAAATTCCTGATTGAATTCTTTTCTTACCTTTGCCCCGAAATAATGACAAATGAGTTGCTGTCCATAACATATTCCAAGTATAGGAGTGTTTATTGTTTCGTTAAGTTTTATAATTTTATGTGCTACTTCACTTACTTCAGAGCAATTGTCATTTACAGATTGCGGTCCTCCAGAAAAAATAAATCCATTGAATTTTGATACTGTTTCGAAATCGATATTGCTTGGAAATATTTCACAGTAAACGCCCATTTCCCTGATTTGTCTTGCAATAAGCTGTGTAAACTGTGAACCAAAATCAATAACGGCAATTGCTGACAATGTGCTCCTCCATATTATTTAAAGCAATATTTGATAATAAAGAAAACAATAAAGTAAGTAAACTAAGACCTGTTTAAAAACTTTAATGCATGACTAAAGTAACTTAAATTTACCGCAACAGATTTATGATTAAGCTGTCTTAATTATCATTCTGATACTCTCTTCTTATCATAATAGCAACCCCAACATCTTTCCTTAAGTTGATACCATTGCCTGAACGGATACGTTTAATATATATATAAATTCCTATCTTTTATATCTAATAAACCAAGTGTTGGTACGATTGTTGCTTTCAGGAAGATGACGGTTTCTACTGTCTTAGCCAGTTTTTTTGACTTTTGATGCAATAAGTTTTGGTTATCTTTTCTATGCTCTATAAGCCCACCAATTACCATAACTTCGCCGCTCTTAATTTTTAACGTAGAGTGCATTTCTCTGGTTTCAATAATTGGAATGTCACTATTTAATTTCATTTTATTCTGCTGTGCGACATATTCTATATTTGGGTCTTTAGTGTAATCGTTAATTCTTGATAAGGTTGGGTGTATATCCATGAATATTTCATTAGTATCAATGTTAATGCTTGGGTGGATTATTAACACCACACCTATTGGAGTGCTATTCATCTTGGTAATTAATGCATGATTAGAATTTTTGGTATTTTTCTGTATATCGGAAGTAAAATAGATATGGTTTTTAGTAAATGAAATCATTGCTTGCTGATTATTTATAGCATGTACTCTAGGGCTTGAAATTACGGTTGAAGTGCCAAATTTGCCTAAATTTTTTACTAAATCTCCTAAATCACTCACACTAGAGTTAATTGCTAGGTCAATAATAGAGTTACCTTGATTTGTTATAGATTTGGTTTCATTATGCAAATCATTTAAGTTGATACCAGAAAGGTATTTATCGTCTAATAAAACTTCAACTATTTTGGCCTCGATCATTACTTGAGAAGACACCAATTTCTTAACTTTATTAATATATTCTTCAACAGCTTTGTGAATATCTTTTCTAGCATTTAGAATAATGACACCAGCTTCTCTGTTGGATGAAAGAAACTCACCATCATCTACTCCGTTAACATCCATTATTGCATTTAAGCCTTTTTCTAATGAATTCCATAAATCACTACTATATTGAGATTTCATATAGTTTCTATCACCATCACTGTCGGTAATATTGTTACCAATGATAAAACTCCTTTGCGCAGAGTGTTGAATATTGATGAAGTCTACGTAATAATTTTGTGCATATGGCAAATCTTGTTCAATTCTAATTACACCATTATTCATTGAGTAACGCAATTTGGCGCTGTTGGCTATATTCTGAATTACTTCGTTTATGTTCTTATCTTTTAGCTTTAAAGTAATATTACCTGATATTTTGGGATCTATGTCTAAGTTAACGTCAGAAAGTTTTCCTATCTCAATCAGTAAATCCTTTACTGGTACTTTTTCATCAACATTAATCGAAAGAAACTGATTACTGGTTGTAAGATCGGGAAACTCTACCGGTAAAGGTATCATTTCTGGTATTGCTGGTTCGTTATTCTTCAAAGGAGTATTATATTGTTGCAACGAATAATCGTGCTTATAATTGTCTATATTAACAGAATGTTGCTTGTTAGGTAGATGTGTACAAGAAATAATGAAAAGGAGTATTAAACATTTTAAAATAGCCATGAGGGCAGCATATAAATCTATACTAATAGTTTTCTATAAAAATGTTAAAAATGTATTTAATTGTATCCGTTCAGGGGAGTGGTTTAAGAAATGATAGATAGGGGATTGTGAAAAGGGTTTAGCCGCATGGAAGTGGGATGAAAAGAAGCACTGGTTTCACATGCATCTGAACAGACACCATTTTACAGCATTTTAAATTTGTCCTGTGCAATGTTTGTACAGTTGCGATAAAAATTACTTGACAAATTTTGACAGCTTTGTTATTTTGATAGTGAAGATATTCTAGAGCTCCAAATCTATCTTTGTCTGCAGATTTTTCAACTTCATTAATTTATAATCTCTAGTTAAAGTATATTGTATTTATGTATAGATAACTTCTATCATAGCTATATACATTTTTCTGAGTTTTTTTGTATTACTTAGGAGGATCATCATGTTTAAAATCATGGATTACGCATATCATTGACATAAATGCCTTAAAAGGACAGATGGTACCTACGTCCTCTTTATATAGGTTATGTATTTGTTCAGATACGACTAAATTGTGTCTAGTGTAGAAAAAATTAGACAAATTCAGCCTTATATAGAACCAAATTCAACGGAAGTAGAATTATCCTCATTTCCATAATAGTAACGATTTGCTTCTTGCGTATTATTAACAGCAGTTTTTAATAGTACTTCCTTATCACTATTCCATGCAACTTTCTCCATAATTGGAATATAATCCTTACACTTTTGATTGTCTCCACAATCCTTGATTTTACCATCATCATTTAGATAACGCTTCAATGCATCATAGTATACTTTAGTGTTATTACCTTCTTTATCTATCATTTGTCCTAAGGTATTAACAAGTATCAATGGTGCAACTTGTTTTGCTTTTACAACACTTGTTTCACTGGACTCTTTAAAGAGATTAGGACATGCTCCTCTGGAAAAAAAGCTCTTGTTGAATTCTGGATTACTACGGTAAACGTTCGGGTAGCAGAAACTCTTAATCTCTTCTTCTTGACACGCTGACTCTCTTTGATCATCCACACATTTTTCACATTCTATATTACCAAGCCAGGATATTGAATTAAGATCCTCTGTAAAGGCAAATTTAAAATTTACTGCACCATAATTACCATTTGCTCCCTCTTCTATATATTTTGCAATTTTAGAATTGCTGTACATCTCAGGATATAATTCCTTTAGTAAATCAGATGCACTAAAACCTTGACAACCTATCTTATTATCAACTTTATAAAAATGAGAATACGGCCCACAATTTTCATACTTGGAACAATCTGAGGTTACTTTTCGAGATGTAATTTCTCCATTTTCATTCTCTCCTTCATCGGTAACAGGTTCGCCCGTACCACTTTCTTTTTTACATTCTTCAGCTATTTTTTTATACCACTCAGTCTCTGCTTTTGCTCGCTTAACCTCCTCTGCGCATTTCGTAAGTTCCTTTTCTGCGAGTTCAAAAGCTTCTATTACTATTGGAACTGGATTTGTAAATCGCTTCTCAGTCGTAGTTTCACCCTCAGTCATCTCATCTATATCCTCTTTACCATAAAAATGTTTGTTGTTATATAAATAACTATTATTAATTTGGTCACTATAGGTGTTTTTTGACATAGGAACCTCCTCTACAGTCAAAACTGGAATTACATAAAAGTATAAGTATCTACCTGAATATAAAGAAACCACAGTTCAAGAAATCTCAGGTTAACTCAGAAATTATTATAAGCTAAAGTAATTAAAAATTTAATAACTTGCATTACAAATATAGCATAATAACCAATAATTAGATTTTCTTTCAATTTCTATCTTATCTTCACTAGCTTTACATAGAGCACATCTTTATTCACTAGAGAATCATGATTTTTCTACTTGCATGTGATTAATCACTATAATCTTGAAGTGTGGTTTATACGTAATTAGTTCTGGAACTTGCTAATGGATGATTGCTCTACATTTTAATTTCCGTCGCTGTTCACAACATTACACTCTGGAACTATATACCTAATATCGCATGCTGATTTCTCTCTTTATCTTCTGCAAATTAATTAAATGAAGGGCATTAAGTATCCACACTACTAAAAAAAGTGTGGTACAAAATATAAACATTGCAATGAGTGGCAGCAGTAAAGAACCTTCTATTGCTACTCCACCTTTTCTAAAAATACTTGCTGGCTGATGAAGAGTAGACCATAAATTCACAGAAAATTTTACTATGGGAATATTTATAGCACTAAAAATGGCAAATACTGCTGATGATTTCTCTGCTCTTGCTTGATTATCAAAAGCGCTCCACAATGAAAAATAACCAACATACAGAAAAAACAAAATCAGCATTGAAGTAAGCCTTGCATCCCATACCCACCAAGTACCCCATGTTCCTTTTCCCCAGATGCTACCTGTGATTAAACATATTGCCGAAAAGACTGTCCCTGCAGGAGCAGCGGCATGTGCTAAGACACTAGCAACACTATTGTTCCATACCAACGAAATGAAACTGAGTGATGCAATGAGTCCGTATATTCCAAGAGCAAGCCATGCAGAAGGCACATGAAGATACATAATTCGTACGATTTCTCCTTGTTTATAATCTCCTGGGGAGAAGAATAATGCCAAGAACATTCCAATTAAAAAACATGCGAAACAAATAACCCCAAGCCAAGGTAGAGCTTTTTTAGTAAAAGAAGTGAAATTTGTAGGCTTTAATAAAAACATTTGTTTTGAGAATAATTGTGTTAAGAATTTATCAATTAGTTTGAGTTTTATCAACAAGATAGTTTTTCTATATTTACGTAGTATAATAAATTAGCACAATTTCAGTAGCAGATTGCTTGCTATTATTTTTAGTATAACGTTGATGACCCTTAAAAAGCTTAACCTACACTTAGTGTCAGATTCAAGTGGTGAAACTGTTATATCAGTTGCAAAATCAGCTCTAAAACACTTTCGTTCTGTAGAAACGATCGAATATGTTTGGTCTTTTGTAAAAGGAGAAGAGCAGATCGATAAAATTCTGGAGGAAATTGAGAGAAAAAGTGATGAGCATAACTTTGTTATATGCACTATTACTGATGATGGGCTCAGAAAATATCTAAAAGATAATTGTATCAAGTTAAAAATTCCATATCGAGCAATACTATCACATATTATTAGAGAAATCTCATCCTATCTTGAAATTGAAAAGGATGAAAAACTTGACCTGTATACTGAAATAAATAACGAGTATTTTCAGCGTATTGAGGCAATAAACTATACCATCAATCACGATGATGGACAAGGTATTCAAATCGATAAAGCAGATATAATTTTGGTTGGAGTTTCACGCACATCAAAATCTCCCACTAGTATGTATTTAGCTTATAGAGGCTACAAGGTTGCGAATGTTCCTTTTATTAGTGAGGTACCCTTTTATATCGACTTAGCAAAATTAAAAAATAAACTGACTATAGGAGTAACAATCAACCCAAGTAGACTAGTAGAAATACGCAAAAACAGACTTACTTCAATTAATAACAAAGATAATAATATATATGCTGATTCTGAAAAAGTAGAAAAGGAAATTAAAGAAGCAGAGGAGTTCTTTAAGCAAAATAACTGGCCAATTATTGATGTTACGCAAAGGTCGATCGAAGAAGTATCAGCAACAATTATACAATGTTTTAATAAAATGTGAAAAATTTATCAATTGACTAACTCTCTGTCAGTGATCATAATGTAAGGTAATTCTATTCTTACTATAGATATGAAAGTTAAAGGGTCACTAAAATCTCATCGTAACAGAGATAAAAATTGTAAAGTTGTGAAAAGGGGTGGTAAAGTTTATATTATAAATAAGGTGAAGCCAAGATGTAAAGCGCGTCAAGGTTCTTAGCTTTTTGCTTGCCTTTTTATTTCATATGTTTTTCATATGGGATCATGGTTAGAAAGAAATAAAAATTGTTGTATTTAACCATAGCCCTGCTCATTTCTTCTCTTACATTATATTTTGGTATTAACATGATTACAGGCAGACGTGGCTTGTTAACATTAATTAACTTAAAAAAAGAAATTAATTACGTGCGTCAACAAGTGCATGAATTTTAGTAGCTTTATTCCTTCCTAAGAGCTTTGGAATCCTTTTTGTATCAGGCAGAGCAAGCATGAGCTCGAACTATCGTTCCATCGATTACCGCAACTTCTAAATCTGGATTTTGTTGCATATATTTTGCCAAAACTTCCTTTTCACACCACTTTTTAAACCTCCTATGTATACTCCTCTAATTGCTGTAAATTTCTGGCAAAAGACGCCACTGACAGCCACTCCGCAAACCGCTTCCATAAATATTCTCAACTTCTTCTCATTTTTGCTGTGTATTCCTTTGACTCCCTTTAAGAATTCAAAAGTTTGTTCCCATTTTCTTTTTTCTATGTAATATTCCATTGGGAGTTTCTCTATATTATTCACGGTCTCTTTTTTCTTATTTCTCCTACTTTTTCTTTACTTTATTTTCTCACAGCACATTTTGTTTACAGAACCTAGGAGTGCAAGCGTTTATGAGTCAGAGGATAAGTCATATAATATTTACTCGGTCTTAATACTTTGAATTTATATTTAAGTAAACGATAAACAGTAATTGGTATGAGTGATCTATTTAAAAGTGACAATTATGATAAAAATCTCAATTCTTTGATAAGAGTCATAAAGCTGAAGGATACAAAAAAAATTAATGAACAATATGATGAAACACTGAAAGATTTATCTCAAGCTCTTAAGGCTTTTACAAGCAAGGCAAAAGATATAGCCAAGTTTGTTATATATACTGACTTGAATAATTATGTGGAACCGTTGAATACAAAGCCACTAGGTTTTGTTGGAACATTAAAAGGGATATTAGATAGAGTCTTGGGAAAAGATATTCCAACTAAGGATAATGACATAAAAAATTTTGTTGGTGATGAATTATCAGGTTTCACTATAGAAAAAGCAGCCGAATATACAATCATTTTGAAAGGAATTAATGTATTAGGCTATGAAAAACTTAATACTTTGAAAAAATTTTTAGACTCAAAGCAGAGCAAAAAAAGCCAGGAGGAACATAAACCGCATGAAGTAAACTTGGAAAGCAGAACAACACCAAAGCAAAAGAAAGAAGAGCAGCCAAAAAAAGAATCTGCTAGTAATCGCATAAAGCAAATAAAACGGCCAACAACAGCACCTCCGCCACCTCCTACTGCCTCAAAAAAGGTACACTTTAAACCAGAAATAGAGAATGTATCTCCTGAAGATTCAGGCTATGAAAGTTCATTAAGTGAAGAGTCTGGACATGAGGAACTATCAAATTATCAAGAGAAAAGTAGTAAATCTTCAACAAAAGATTCGGAAGACTCAAAGTTAGCTAAAAAGGAGTCAACTCACAAAACGAAACCTAAGAAAAATGCAGGAACAAGAAGAGGATATAAAAAGAGACAAGCTCCAGAGCCACCAGCGCTAAACGCTACCAATCAAGAAATTAGGCAAGAAACTAAAGAAGATAAATCTGAAATACTGTCAAATTCTAAAAGGCTAGATATTGTTGATCAACAAGTGAGCACGAAACCAATAATAGTAGAAGTGACTTCGCAAAAATCAGCTGAAAATAAACCAATCCTGAAAAAATCTGCTGATAAAGCAGCATCAGAAGTAAAAGCGGTTATTATAAAAGAAAAAGTAAATAGCAAGAAGGACGGTAGAGTAAAGTCAATAGTAGGAAAATTTGAGCAAAATCAAGTTGCTAAGAGCAAAGCCACCCCTGCAACACAAGCAGATATCGGTATGAAGAAAGATCCTGCACCATCGCAAGAAACTGCCTCCCAATCTCACTCATTTCCGGTAGGAAATAAAAGATCTAAAATGAACCCCATAACAGCAAAGTCCGATTCTAAACTTCCGGTTAGTAAAAAACCTCTTCTCACTCATGTTAGTGTAAAGAAAATAGCTGCACGATTTGAAAGCCATGGGAAGAAATAGTTGTAACCTATTGAACAAACCCTATAATATCCTTGATCTTTTTTATATTGTTATTTGCAATCTCTGCTGCTTTTTCTGTACCTTCTTTTAATATTTTATGTAAATGGAGCTGATCCTTCAAAAGACCGTTCAACTTCTCACGTATGGGTGATATAACACTGATGATTAAGCCAGCTAACTCTTTTTTAAAGTGTTTCATATCATGTTTATTCACTTCTTCACACACTTTTTCCACATTTAAATCACTAAGCACTGAATAAATGTTTACCAAATTGTTTACTTCTGGACGGCACTTTAAAGTAGCAAAATCAAAGCCTAGAATTGAATCTGTTTTTGCTTTTTCTATTTTCTTGACAATCAAGTCATCTGTATCGTCAAGGTTAATGCATGAGTATTCTGAAGAATCAGATTTGCTCATCTTGCTTGCTCCATCTCTTAAGCTCATTATTCTTGATGTACAATCCAAAGTTAAGATTTCCGGTATGATGAAATGACTACATTTATAATGATTGTTAAAAGCTGATGCAATATCACGTGCAAGTTCTAAATGCTGTTTTTGATCATCGCCAACAGGAACATATTTAGTTTGATACAGCAATATATCCGCAGCCATAAGTACCGGGTAGCTATATAACCCAAGAGAAGCTTTTTGTTTATCGCTGCCAGCCTTATCTTTAAATTGAGTCATACGATTAAGCCAACCAATTGGTGTATAGCACCCCAGCAGCCAGCCCAATTCTGCATGACCACTAACTGCGGATTGATTGAAAATAATGGACTTTTCTGGATCTACTCCACATGCAATATAAGTTGCTGCTGCTTTGAAAATATTATTTTTTAATTCATTTGCGGGAAGCTTATTTGCTGTGATTGCATGCAGATCAACAACACAAAAAAGAGATTTATATTTATCTTGCAAGCCTATCCACTGCTTAATTGCACCAAGATAATTGCCCAAATGTAATACTCCACTTGGCTGAATACCTGAGAAGACAACTTCTGCCATACCTTGAGTGTTTTATTAGTTACTTTCGCAATCAGCAGATTTTTTAGAAAGAATAACCATTGCAGGACGAAGCAACCTATTTTTAATGGTATAACCAGTTTGTAGTACTTCTACAATAGTGCCAGGCTCTTTTTCATTATCTTCTCTTTCCACAACAGCTTGATGTAAATTGCTGTCAAAAGAGTTACCAATTGGATCTATTTCTTCTATTCCATGTTTTTTTAGATCACTCACAATCTTTTGGTGCGCCACTTTTATTCCTTCATGAATAGGATCATCATCTTTCAAGTTTTCCATTGCTTTTTTTAAATTATCACAAGAGTCGATCATATCACGTGCAAATTTTGTGACTGCATAATCACTTGCATCGCTAATTTGCTTTTGCATTATACGTTTAACGTTTTCATTATCCGCAACAGCGCGACGTAAATGATCTTCAAGCTGAACTGCACGTTCTTTTAATATATTAAGCTCTTCACTTAAATCACCTATTTGCTGATCTTCTTGGTCATCCCCTTTTCGTTTACTGACCATATCTGCAAATTTCTTTTTTTTCTCTTTATTACTATCTGACATATCATTCACCCTTACAAACTTAATAAATATATAACAATCAATCTAAAAATATCAAGCGTTAGCTATCCTTGTCTTTCTATGCTTGCATTTAAAAAGTCAATCAAAGCAGTTTTATAAAGAGAATCAGAAAAAGTATCAATATTACTTTGCGCCATATTAATATAGTGTTTAGCTTCTTCCATAGAAACATGAATGGCATTATGATGATTAATATGTTGTAATGCTTGGTCAAAATTGTGTCTAGCTGAAGAAAAAGATTTCTCCCAGAATTTTTGTTCTGATGGGCTGCCTTTTTCATATGCTATAATAGAAGGTAAAGTAACTTTACCTTCAAAGAAATCTTTTCCAAGTTGCTTTCCTAAAGTGCCTTGATTAGCAGTATAATCTAGCACGTCATCAATTATTTGGAATGCCATACCAAAATTAAACCCGAAATTCCTTAGCCTCTCTGTTTCGTCACTTGTGGCTCCAGATACTACTGATGCAGCCTCGCAGCATGCAGAAAATAAAGATGCTGTCTTTTCTCCAATGATATTAAAATAATTTTTCCTAATTGTGTTAGGGTCAAAACGCGTTGTCATCTGCTTTATCTCACCCTTGACAAGCAAATTAGATGCCTTAGATAAAATAGAGAGAACACTTAAATTCCCACATTCTATAAGCCATTTAAATGCTAAGGTCAATAATAGATCACCAACTAAAATGCTTGATTTATTTCCCCAAATTTTATTTGCTGTTGCAACTCCATGGCGTGCCTTACTTTCATCAAGCACATCATCATGAAGTAAAGTAGCGTTGTGTATAAATTCTACCGATGCAGCAATGTTGACTCTACTCTCTCCAGAGTAATTCAGCATTTTACACATAATAAAAATGAGCTTAGGCCTTATCTTTTTTCCTCCTGAATTAATAAGATGAGATGTAATATCGGTAGCAAGCTTAGTACCTTCATCATTGACATTTTTGAAGATAAAGTCATTCATAGCCAATAAATCAGAGGATACAATATCATCTAATTTACTACTTTTTGTTAAATCAATGTTTAGCATTTAAGAGGACTTATGCTTCTTGCCCTTGTACTTTCTCAACTTTTTTCTTTTCTATTTTTTTCGATTCTGTTTCTAAATCTACTATGCTTTTTTTAATGAACCACATTACCCTTTCAGTTGCTTGCGCTCCTACACTTAGCCAATGTTTTAATCTATCAGCTTTTACCACAACACGATTTTTATTGTCTTTTGGCAACATTGGATCATATTGTCCTATTCTCTCAATAAAGCGCCCATCTCTTGGTGCTCGTGAGTCGGCTACAACTATCCTATAAAAAGGACGCTTCTTTGCCCCAAACCTTGCTAACCTTATTTTAACTGCCATGTCAACCTTTATTCATATATTAATTACAATTTAAATACAATAAACAGCTCAAGTCAAACTAATTGTACCTCTTTTACCTAAAAATACAATATAGCCCCCTCCAATCACTCATAAAAGGAAGATAATAAACTTTTTTATATATCATCAATCATAGCATGATTAACTTCTACTCTATACTTTGATTTTAGATAGCTAATTAACTGTTCCTTTAGCGATATCATCACACGTTTTCCGGTGTCAAGCATGTTTAATTTACCATTTGATGAATGCATTTGTTTTAGAACGCCTATTATAATTTCATTATTGTATTGAATAGGATCTGTTACCGAATTAGTTGTTTTCATATTGAAAATCTCTTCTATGAAAGAAAAAGGGTAGTTTTGTTCATTGCGTTGTATTTGCTGGCCTTTAACCAATTTTATACCTTGCATTTCTTCCAAATCTGTCTTTTCTCTTAGTTGAACTGCTACTTCTTGTCCCATTTTAAACATTCTTTCTTTTATAAATTTACTACGCCAAAGCTTTATGGCTGATTCCCTACTTTCTTCAAAACTTTGTAATTTAGGAGGAACGATATCACTGATTTTTACACCAACAACAGTATCTCCAACACCCTTAAAATAATTCTTCTGATCTTTCTCGCGTGAAAAAATGAAAGAAATGAAATCGCTGGAATTTCCTACTTCATTACCACTTTGGTCTTTTCCACTAGCATCTACTGGACCAATGGTTTGTATAGGTAAATTGTAATTATTGGAGATTTCTTCAATCGTTGCACCATTGTATATCTTATAATTCACTTGATTTATGAAATCATTGACTTTTTCAAAAGACTTTTGATTGGTTAAAACTGACCTTATGTCTTTTTTTAAATCAACCAAGTCTTCATCAGAGATTTGATGTATGCTTTCTACCTTTATTACGTGCCATCCAAAATTGCTTGTTAAAACTTCACTTACTTCACCTGTTTTGAGAGCAAATACCTTTTCTCTCATATTTTCAGGTAAGAAATCCTTAGTTATATTATTTACTCTGGTTTCATCGAGTTTCACTTTATTAAACTCTTCTATTATTTGTTCAAATCTTGCTTTACTTTCTTCAAGTTCTCTTCTTGCTATTTCAGCTTTTTCTTTGGTAGGAAATATCACATTGAATATGTCTCTTTGATTTTTAAGTTCCTGATGTTCTATTATACTATCAACCTCTTCATCTGAAATTCTGATTTGATCTTCAAAATATTTTTGATCCAGAGAAATGTATTGCGCAGTTCGATACTCAGGGTAATAAAAATTGGACTTATTTCTTTCATACAAATCAAGTAAGGCTTGATCATCTGGTTCAGGAACGTCTGTAATTGCATCCTCAGTTATTTTAACAATATCAATTACTCTAGTTTGGTAGCGATTTTTGTATATCTGCTCATCAACACTCTCACCAAAAGTTACCGGATAATTATCTTTAAATAACGAAGTCATGAACATCATTGCAGGCAGGATTTCCTCTAGCTTTTCTATATATTCCTTTTCTGTTATATGCAGGCTATTTAGAGTTTGATTGAATTTATTATGGTCAAATTCTCCTTTATCGTCCTGAAAGTACTTGGTATTTTTTATATGGCTTTTGATAGATTCTTCTCCAACTTTTAATCCAAGTTCGCTAATTAGGTTAAACAATAGTTTTTGCTCTATAAGTGCGTTAAGTAAATCATATTTCAGCTTTTTTACTTGTTCTTTACTTACATCAGATCCAGAAATTTGCTTTTCATAATTTTGATATAGTAATTTATATTCATCTGATGTTATAACTTCCTTTCCTACTTTAGCTAATTCTTTCCTTTCATCATCATTTGATAAAAGATTGCCAATCCCCATAAAGATTAATAAGCAAACTAAAAGAAGAACGATTGCCTTGGTAAAAAAATTTCTAATACTCATTGTAAACTCAGTTAACTAACACTTAAATTTAGAATAGCAATAATTTAATCTTTGTAAATCTATTAACAAATTAGCTAATGTATGTAATATTGTAGTGTATTAAATTGAATGGAAGCTTATATTAACCTAAGAGATAAGAAATATAAACCAAAAAGCCATTGGATGACAAAGTTAATGCTTTTTTAGTTTTAATGGTTTATATTTTATCTCTATAGCAGTAAAGGAATATTAAAATGGGAGATACTTTTTTGATGTCAATGGAATCTTCTAAAGACAATAAGGATAAAAATCAACAATTTCTCATGCAAGTAGCTGCTTGGTTGGTTGATAACACTAGCTTAACTTTTAATCAAATAGCACAATGTTGCAAGTTATCCCTTGAAAAAGTACAAGACATAGCTGATGGGGAAATAGAAGTTGAAAAGTATGACCCTATTATTTCTGAAATAATTACTGAAAAAGAAATCGATAATTGCAAAAAAAATCCAAATCTTGTACCAAATTTGATTATAAAAAATATAAAAAGAGCAAAGAAGGTTAGCATTCTTGGCTTTGCTTCTACAGCAAGGCGTAGAGATAAACCTAATGCGATTTATTATTTGGTAAAAAAATTTCCTATCTTGAACAATAATGTTATAGCTAAGCTAGTTAGTACAACAAATTACACAGTTGAGCAGGTAAGAGATAGATCTCATCATAACATGCTCAATATCAAACCTCAAGATCCTGTACTACTTGGTTTATGTAGCCAGGAAAATTTAGAAGCGGAAGTAGAAAGAGCGAAAGTAGAAGAAGAGAAGAAACAAAGATTAAAAAATATAAATAATAGCTATTGATGATTCTCAAATCCTTGTACTTTGTTAACATTAAATTGACTTGACTTGTTAGTTTTTATCAGTATACTTTAAGTAAAGTATCTAGTTTAATAATAATTAAGCTTAAATACGCACTAAAAACTAGCTCAGCCTGATTTATTGTTTTATAGTCACATTTTAGGTTAGTAAGCATCAATTAAAATTTTTGGAGGATTATGACAACAATCAATGAAGATATCTTAGCAAAAGAAAAGGTTGTAGATCAACCTGAAAAAAGTGAACAAATTCATAATGCTAACGCAGTAAAACAAATGACCAGTGAAAGTGCTGAAAAACACAAGAAAACATTAGACCTGAGCGAATTGAAAGAAAAAACAGCAGAAGAATTGTTAGAGCTAGCTGAAGAAAGAAAAATTTCAACTAGTGGTAAAGGCAATGGCAGGATGCTAAAACAGGAAATAATATTCAGTTTAATGAAGAAAATGAGTGAAGAAGGAGGCATAACCACAGGAAGTGGAGTAGTCGAAATATTGCCTGATGGTTTTGGTTTCTTACGTTCAGCAAGTGCAAATTATGCTCCAAGTACTGATGATGTTTATATTTCTAATGGCCAAATAAAGAAGTTTAATTTACGTACAGGAGATATAGCATGTGGAGAAATAAGGCCACCTGGTGATAAGGAAAGATATTTTACTTTAACTAAGGTTCACAGTATAAACTCTACTGAAATCAGTGAATTAAGAAAGTACGTACATTTTGATAATTTGCTTCCACTTTATCCTGAAAAAAGCCTCATCCTTGAAAACAACAGTAGCGGAGATAATAAAGGAGATAATAAAAAAGATATAAACATGCGTGCTGTAGATATAGTTACACCTCTTGGAAAAGGACAAAGAGCATTGATAGTTGCTCCACCTCGTACAGGAAAAACGATATTGCTTCAGCAAATGGCTGACTCTATAGCTAAAAATCATCCTGAAATAAAACTAATAGTATTACTTATAGATGAAAGACCCGAAGAAGTAACAGATATGATACGCTCTGTAAAGGGTGAAGTGGTAAGCTCTACATTTGATGAACCTGCCTACCGTCATGTTCAGCTTGCTGAAATAGTAATAGAAAAAGCTAAAAGAATGGTCGAGCACAAAAAAGATGTAGTGATTTTGCTTGATTCTATAACTCGTCTTGCACGTGCTTATAATGCAGTCATTCCTTCGTCTGGAAAGGTTCTAACCGGCGGTGTAGATTCAAATGCGCTGCAAAGACCAAAACGCTTTTTTGGAGCAGCTCGTAATATTGAAAATGGTGGTTCTTTGACAATCATCGCTACAGCCCTTATAGAAACTGGTTCAAAAATGGATGATGTTATTTTTGAAGAGTTTAAAGGCACAGGTAATGCTGAAATTATACTAGATAGAAAACTTGCTGATAAACGTATATTCCCTGCTATTGATATTACAAAATCCGGAACAAGGAAGGAAGAGCTATTAGTTGATAAGGCCATACTAAATAAAATATGGGTATTGCGTAGGATACTTAATCCTATGGGATCTGTTGAAGCAATGGAGTTTTTACGTGACAAACTACTTTTAACAAAGAGCAATGCTGACTTTTTTAACTCCATGAATCACTAAAAGTAAGCCTATTATGATGGAGCAAAAAAGCAAAGCTCTCTTATAGCTAAAATAATTTGGATTTATCAAAATATATTAAGTTGGCAATCTACCTTAAGTTGCTATTCCAACTTATAGCACTGATTTTGATCAAAAATTTTATGTAGTCAGTTTATTTATAATCGATTTTCCAATGTCAGCCAATTAGATGACATCTTTTTGACTCTTAATATTAATATCAATTGTGTACCAGTGTTGAAATGACACACTCAAAAGGGGGTTGTATTTACTCTGAATCAGATGATAAATTAGATGCTTGGTAAGCGTAATTTGGAGCTTCCTGTGTAATGATTATATCATGAGCATGACTTTCTCTTAACCCTGATGAAGTAATAGTGACAAATTTGCAGTTTTTTTTCATCTCTTCTATATTACGGTTGCCAGTGTAACCCATTGCAGCTTGCAACCCACCAATTAACTGACAGATCACTCCTGAAGCTGGACCTTTAAAAGGAACTCTTGCTTCTACTCCTTGTGGGACTAAATCAAGTTTTGAATCTTGAAAATAACGGCTAGCTGAACCTCGTTTCATTGCACTAATAGATCCCATTCCTCGATATTCTTTATATGCTCTACCCTTATACATGATAATCTCACCTGGGCTTTCCTCAGTACCAGCAAAGATTGAACCTATCATCACAGTATCAGCACCAGCTGCAATAGCTTTTGCAACATCTCCCGAATATTTTATTCCACCATCAGCAATTAGTCTGACGTTTTTTGTTTTACAAACCTCTGCAATATTCTTGATCGCAGAGAATTGTGGCATACCAACGCCTGTAACTATTCTGGTAGTACAAATTGATCCTGGCCCTATTCCAACTTTCACTGTATCAACACCAGCATCAATCAACGCTTCAGCAGCCTCTTTTGTTGTGATATTTCCACCGATTAATTGAGTATTCGGATACATCTTTTTTATTTCCTTAATAGTGCTGATAACGTTCTGGGAATGACCGTGAGCGGTATCTACAATAACCACATCAACTTCTTCTTCGATCAAAGCTTCACATCTTTCTATACCGTCTTTTTTACCAGTACTAATTGCAGCGGCAACTCTGAGTCGACCTTTACTGTCTTTACATGAATTTGGATATCTATTGTATTTTTCGATGTCTTTAACTGTGATTAGACCTATGCAACAAGAATTTTCATCAACAACCAAAAGCTTCTCTATTCTATTTGCATGCAACAATTTCATTGCTGAGGCGCTGTTTACTGCCTGCTCTCGAACTGTTACTAACTTATCTTTTGTCATTACCTCGGAAACCTTTATATTCATGTTCTGGTCTTCAATAAACCTCACATCTCGATTAGTTAAAATTCCCACTAACTTGCGTTGATCAACTACAGGAATGCCGGAATAATTATACTCTCTCATTAATGAAACTGCTTCTGCAACTGTTTTATCTGGGGAAATTGTAATTGGGTTATACACGATCCAGCTTTCATATTTTTTCACCCTTCTTACTTCTAACACTTGTTCATCTATTGATAAATTCTTATGTATGCAACCTATTCCACCATGTTGGGCAATAGCTATTGCAAAACCTGATTCAGTGACAGTGTCCATTGCAGAGGATATGAGAGGGATATTTAGTTCTATATTATTTGTTAGATAAGTTCTTGTGTCTGCATCACGAGGCAATACATCAGAATAGGCCGGTAAGAGAAGTACATCGTCAAACGAATAACAAGCTTCCATTTTTTTCATATGCTTTATTTAAAGCTTATACGCCAATTAATGAAATTGCAATAGAACTTTTGCAAAATTAGCCTGGCTCCAGCTATTTTTAGATCAAAATAGGATAGAAGAGGGATGTAGCTCCTAATATATTTATCGCATAATTACATTATTTGCTAGCAAACAGAACTGCTCAATAGTTAAGCTTTCTGGACGTTCGTCTCCACTCAGTTTAGCATTCTCAAGAATAGTTGAGACATCACTAGTTATACTTTGCAAGCTATTTCTCAGCATCTTTCTTCTTTGAGCGAACACAGCACGTGTTATCTTTGTTAAGGTTTCCAAATTTACTGCAAATCTTGGAGTGGGTAAAGGTTTTACTGTAATTACTGAAGAATATACTTTTGGTCTTGGAAAAAACTCCTTAGGTTCAATATCAAATTCCTTTTTTATGTCGCATAGTAACTGGCTTAGCACTGATAGGGAACCATAATCTTTAGAATTAGGTTCTGCTGTAATACGCTCTGCTACCTCCTTTTGGAACATTAACGTCAAATTCGTAAAAAATTTTATATTATTTAACCACTTTAAAAATAACGCTACTGAGATATTGTAAGGCAAGTTAGCAATGACTTTGACTGGACATTCTACCAGCTCTTTTTCTACAACATTAAGTGCATCTGCTTCTATAATTCTATATTTTCCCTGATGCTCATTTAGCAATTGTTCGTGATGTTTCACTAAACTACTATCTTTTTCTATAGAAAGTAGAAACTTTGGATTATATGCCAATATTTCTCTTGTTAACGCACCATACCCAGGACCAATTTCAATAACATTAAAATCTTTCAGGCTACCAGCTAAGGCAACTATTCTTTTTATTATCTCATTTGATAAAATAAAATTTTGCCCTAGACTCTTTTTTGGCTTCAGTAAAAATTTTTTCATATGATCTTAGTATGCAGTATTTTAAAAATTAGTTGACGAAAATTCATCAATAATTGTATATTGTCAGTGTATTTAATGCCGGCTTAGCTCAATTGGTAGAGCAACTGACTTGTAATCAGTAGGTTGTCAGTTCAAGTCCGACAGCCGGCACTCTTATCCATACAAGTAAAGTTGATGTCCTTTTTAATAGTAGCAAATTGGAAAATGAATGGAACACGTTCTTCATTTGTTAACTTTATAGGCAAACTTAACAACAAGAGCAACGAGATTACCTCTAAATTAGTAATTTGCCCTCCTTTTACATCATTTCCAAGCAATATAGAGTTGAACGATAATATTAAAATAGGAGGACAGAATTGCCATCATAAAGAGTTCGGTTCTTACACAGGTGAAATTAGTGCAGGAATGTTGAAGGAACTAGGATGTAGTTACGTAATAATTGGACATTCTGAAAGGGCTCATGAAAAAGATAGTGAAATAAAACTCAAATCGAAAACAGCAATAGAATCAGTATTACACCCAATCATCTGTGTAGGTGAAAACTCAGAAGATTATAAAAATAAAAAAACAAAAGAAGTAATAGAATATCAATGCAAAAACCGTTTGCCAACACAAGGTGAATATACTGTAGCATATGAGCCAATATGGGCAATAGGCACAGGGTATGTGCCTAGCAACGATGCAATTTCTGAGGTGATAGAGGTAATAAAATTGTGCACTGGTAAAAAACACATTATATATGGTGGTTCAGTCAGTTCAGAAAATATAGAAAATTTGCTCAGTATTCCAAATTTATCAGGAGTTTTAATTGGCAGTGCAAGCTTAGATTTTGACCACTTTTATAAAATTACACAACAAGTTGAAAAAAAGTTTTCTCTTATTAATTCTAAAATCAGCAACTAAGAATCCTATAACAAATGACATCATTTCAGTGTCAAGTGTACAAACATCTAGTAAAATGACATAAAATACTCTTGCAAAGGCACCTATAGCTAACACGTCACACCGCGCGCAGCATAGATCCCGCTAACGCGTAGCGGAATGAAAAATTTATCGTTTTTCAAATCGTCAGTAAACCTAAGCTAATTTAGCTATAAAAAGAATAATAGACTAACAAAAAAAATTTGAATTGCGGGTTGCACATTCTTTATTTGTATGCGTAACGTTTACACATTCGAGCTTATTACTACACAATAGACGTACACTAAGCATACCTGCTATAGCTGCAACAACGCCAACAACTGCACTTTTTTTTACAATAGCAACAATGATTCCTGTAACAACACAAATAGAGGCCAATGCACCAGCAGTATACTTCAGTGCATTGAGTCTCTCTTCAGAATTTATTTGATTTAGGTAATTTTCAAATGTTTCCTTAGTTTCTTTATCTTGCATTTTGTTAATGTTGCCACAAAGCTCTTTAAATCTCCCCAGGTCTTTGTGTTTCAACCATAATACATCTTCCCTGATTACTTGATCATCCAATAAGTAATCAGACATTTTTACATCACTTCTCTTATCATTTGGTCTTTTAAGACATGGTACACTAAGTATTTCCCTTGTAAGATACGTACGAATAACTCCATGATTAATTAACATTGCATACAGCACAATATTTGATTTATTCTGTAGATTATTATTTACATCTTTATTTTTCAAACACAATATCAGACTAGTAATGCTAACATACTTCGAATCATCTTTTATGGAAGAGCGTAAAATGACTTCAACTGCTTTTAAGAAATGTCCATCATCATAAAAACTAGACCAAGAATGCGCACTATTACTAATTGCATTGTCTATAAGGAGGTAATAATATTTATAACTAGCTTCACACAAATTACTTTTATTTATAAGATTCACAAATCTTACTATATTTTCTGCCTTAGTCATGGTAATCAATTGTTGATATTAAATAATTTTAGAGTTGTTTCTAATTTCTTTAGAGTTGTTTAAAATTTCACTATAATAAAAGAAACTTAAAAAACTATTGACACCTTATTCCCCGGTGAACGCTCTATTTTGTTTTCCAACTCTAGTTCTAAAAGAGCCATTAGAGCTATGTCGGCAGAAAGTCCGCTTGCTAATATAAGTTCATCTATATCAACAGGTACAGAGTTAATATGATCAACTATAACAGATTTTGCCTGTTGTAATTTTTCTTGTTTTTGGTCAGCAACGTTATCAAATAGACTTTTTTGCTGAAGAGGTAAACTAAATCTCACGCTCTCTACTATATCATCAGCGGATTCAACAAGTTTAGCACCGTTCTTAATTAAATAATTACTACCACTACAGCGTAAATCTAAAGGGAATCCAGAAACTGCAAACACCTCTCTTCCTTGATTTAAAGCAAAATCTGCTGTTATTAGAGAGCCAGAACGTTTCGATGCTTCAATTACCACAACACCAAGTGACAGGCCAGATATAATTCGATTCCTTTGAGGAAAATACTGAGGCTTTGGTTTAGTAGCAAATGAAAGCTCAGTAATTACTAAACCACCGTTCCCAGTGATTTTTTTGTATAGATCAAAATTATCTTTTGGATACACCACATCAATTCCGCTTGCTGTAACAGCAATAGTGGGATGATTTTTGTATATTACACTGTTTGCTGCAGTGTCGATTCCCTTTGCAAGTCCAGAAACGATAATAAAACCAGCCTCGCTTAAATCAAGTGCCAACTTATTGGCAAAATTCCTTCCATTCATTGAAGAACTACGTCCACCGATTATTGCAATTATCTCACGACTTAATAATGATACATCACCAAGTGTAGTTATTACAGGAGGACAACCAGAGATATTCCTTAAAATGTCAGGGTAATCTGGATCACATGCTGGTACTATTTTGGCTCCAATTTTTTCTGCATTCTTAATTTCTTCTCGTGCATTTTGAATTCCATAATCCTTGCTAGTCAACTTATTAAGATATTTAAGCACTTCATCTAGCGACCCACATGCTCTCAGTATACTAAAGAACTTTACTGGTCCCACAGTTCTAGCCAAGCTCAGCCATATTTCTAATTCTTCGTTATTCAATTTATTTATCTTCATAAAATGCTTGAATTTCTTATTAATTTAGTGTACCCAAGATAATACAAATATACAGTGTTTTATGACGCATTTTGTTACAGATAAATGCATAAAATGTAAATATACGGACTGTGTGGAAGTATGTCCCGTTGACTGCTTTTATGAAGGTAAAAACATGCTCGTGATTAACCCAGATGAATGTATTGATTGCGGAGTGTGCATACCTGAGTGTCCGGTGGATGCAATTGTAACTGATGATTCCATAAAAGATATTTTAGAACTAGATGAAAAGTTATTGAACAGCGAACAAAAAACCTTCAAATCATTTTACAACATAAACGTAGAATATTCGCAAAAATGGCCAAATATCACAGCTAAAAAGCAACCCCTAGATACAGCAGAAGAGTATAAAGAAAAAAAGGATAAAACAGCTTATTTTGATGAAAATTTATAGTAATAGAGTACAAAGGAAGCCTCACATTTTTTTGATATTAAACTTTTTTCATTACAGAACAGACACTGAATCTGCGAAATCATAGGAGTTATTTTCAATATCTTTTAATATATCACTTATGACAAGAGGTGTTGATTCTTGTGAATGATGTTCAGGAGCTCCATATGTACTATTACATCCAGCTTTGCACACAGATCTCTCTATTAGTACGAGAGGATTATTGCTACTGTATGTTGCTTCACACCATCTGTGGCAATCATGATGTTCACTAACTTTAATACAACCTGAGTTATCATAAGCTTTAATACATTCGTTGAAACAGTCAAGAAGTTTTTCTCTTGGCCAATCATTTCTTGATGAATATTGACTACATTTGCGATCGCATTCGAAACCCCTTGCTCGCGCGCGAGAAAAACATTCTTCCAATGACTCTTTATAACCCTTCATATAACCTACTGACATAATATACTTCTTAATTAAAAAACCAATATAATATTAACATATAAGTATTAATGTTATGCTAATTGCGGCATTAATACTTTTCAGATACGTTTATTACTTTATTGAAAGTTTCAGAAAAATGTTGTACAATTACTCATGAACTTTGGTAAAACTTAGGGCAAACGCTAATGTATCTTTCGGTAAAGAAACTTTACAACATTTTGCTAAGCTAGTTGAGCTTACTAGGTATCCTACTCAAGAATTAGCAGAAAGGTTATTTAATAGATCATGAAATGGAACTATCTGTGGTTGCTGATCAATATGACATTGAAGGTGTAGAAACAGTTGATTACAAAGATGTAAAGTGGAAATCAAGTGGATTATAAAATTAAATTTTTAAAGAATATTACTGAAAAAGATCTTCCAGTTTTACTTGCAATCCGGTGTCTGATCACAAAGGAACCAGTTTACATAAAACTACTTGCCACCTGCAAATTGCAATATCTGTACAGCTGTGGAATTTTTCAAAGCGTTTTTTCTATTGAAGATAAAAGTATCTTTTATATATGATATATAGCAAAATATTAGGGTGCTTATGGTTCCAACTATAGCAATTTTAAGTGGTGGATTTTCTTGCGAAAGAGAAATATCGCTTATGAGCGGAAAAGCAGTAAAGAAGGCGCTTGATAGCCTTTCATATAATGCAATAGAAATAGATGTTGATAGCAACATTGCTCAAAAGCTTAAAAAAACTAATCCCGCTCTTGCTTTTATTGCTCTACATGGACCTTATGGTGAAGATGGCTGTATTCAAGGTTTACTGGAGATTTTAGGTATAAAATATACACACTCAGAAGTTATGGCTTCGGCTGTTGCTATGAATAAAGTGATGTCAAAGCATATATTCCGATCCCTTAGTATCGACACTCCAAAAGGTTATGTAATTAGTCGAGAAGATCTGCTAAAAAATAATATTAAAATTGATTATCCGTACGTCTTAAAACCGATTAACGAAGGCTCAAGCATTGGAGTACACATGACTTTCTCACATGAGGATTACTTAGAGCTCAAAGATAACAGTTCTACTATAATGGAAAAGATGATAATAGAAGAATACATACCGGGTATAGAGTTACATACTGCTGTGTTGCTGAATGAAGCAATTGGCACTATGGAAATACGACCAAAAAATAAATTCTATGATTATGAAGCAAAGTATACAGATGGATTTGCAGAACATATATTTCCTGCTAAAATTCCTGACAACATATATAGAATGACCTTGGAACATGCACTAAAAGTTCATCAATTTTTAGGATGCAAAACTGTTTCCCGCTCAGACTTCCGTTATAATCCCCAAAATAACACTTTAAAAATGCTTGAGATTAATACACATCCTGGCTTTACTGAATTATCGTTAGTACCAGAAATTGCAAAATTGACAAAAGGAATTGATTTTAATGAATTAGTCAAAATTATTGTCGAAGACAGTTTACACCACCGGAATATTAGAGATCAAGCTGATGTTGAACAATGTTACTAGAAGCCAAAGGAGTTTTTTGCGTAAGTGTGCCTTGATTATTATCACTGCACTTTTCCTTACACTAGTACTTTATAGTTCACTTGATAAAATAACAAATCGATTCAATTACTACTTTACTTGGTGTAACGATCGCTTATCGAGCTTATTAATTAGCAATGGATTTTTAATCGACAAAGTAACCGTTACTGGAAACAAATTTACAAATGAACAGGACATTCTAAGTTTAGTAGACAGAACGCAACCTATTATGTACATATCCCTCTCAAAACTAACAGATAATATACAATCTGTAAGCAAATGGATAAAATACGTAAGAATTTACAGGATTTTGCCCAATACCTTACAAATTGATATAGATGAACATACACCTTTTGCTCTCTGGAAAGATGATAAAAGAACTTCAGTAATTGACTCTGAAGGTAAGGTGATCGTAAATGACTACCCGATAGATAACCTCGTTGTAATCAAAGGACAAAATTCGTTATCAAACCTAAAATTCATTAAAGATATACTAGAGAGAGAAACTCAATTAAGTGATCATATTTCTTCTTGTATTTATGTAGGAAATAGAAGATGGAATATCGTACTCGATGACAGTTCCATAGTAAAATTGCCTGAGGATAATCCTTATAGCGCATGGGATTATTTAAGCCACTTGCAAAATACAACCGACTTTACTTTTAGCAATTGGAGCATAATTGATATGCGTGTTGCTGATAAGATCTTTGTGAAGAAGTGATCTGCTCGGTGCTCCTTTTCATTTCATGCAAGTAGCCCTTACTTGCTCTTATCAGAGAAAACCCGTTTGATGTTCTGAAGGATTACGACAAACTGTGCAAAGGGGTTGGACCACCTGGATAGAAACTAAAAATGGTAGCGTTTTCCTCCAAAAGTGACCCCCATCATGCTTAATTGAAAAAACCAACGAAAAGTGCGACGATTATATTAGTTTTAGTATTAGAAAATTACTCTTACTTAAAAAATAGTAGAATAAAATCCTTTTATTTTTCTTTCTTTTAAGAAAAGTTATTCACAATTTTGTTAGAAACAATATATAAAAGGATATATTATAGTTTTTATAGTATATTCTTGATTTAACATTTTTAATTTTTTAATAGAAAATATTAATCTTAATATAGGTATAGGTACCAATACTCTAGGTATTGGTACCTGAAATATCTTCTTTTTTATTGTGATTAAATAACCATTGGCTCTAAAGAATCTGCCATAGACGATAATTGTTCGCTCTCAACAAGAAGATTGTTTGCAATATTTGTTAATTTTTCACTAAATGTTGGTTGTGGTAAATGATGTTGAAAGGTATCTGAATTAGTTAAACCACATCCAATTTTGCAAATTGACACTGACGCAAAATCTTTATCTTTTCCCCCTCTTAGACATATTTTCATACAATCATCGTATGTATGCTGTATTGTCGGCTCAGGCTGTATTGACTGATCATCTGACTTCTCTGGAGCTCTTCTTCCTTTCATCCATTCAACTATATTTCCAGAAACAAAACCTCTTTGTAATTGATTATCTGAATGATACGCCATAATATTCTCCTTAAAAATTTAATATAACTTTAACATATCAGTATTAATACTGATATGTTAAACCAAATTCCTCCCTATACCCTAACCAAGCCCACCCAGCATCTGATTGATAGCTAACCAGCGATCATTTATTGACCTGCCGTAGGAAGTGACCTTACCCATCGACAAACAAATTGTCAGATATTATAGCGCTAGTTGGATCAGCTCTCTGCTTCTCCTGAAAATAAGGTAAGTCAGTAAAAACAAGCTCAGGAGCAGCAGCATTGCCGTAACAGCACTTTAGCTCTGCAATGTAACGATCTTTGGGGTCGTCTACGTCAACAAAGTAGTAGATTTTATGGGGCAATGCACCGTTTTCATCAAGTTGCAGAGGATTTGGTGCTAGTACGACGTTTCCTTCTTTATTTTTGTAATAGGCATGACGAAGAGTTGTAGGACTCTTTTTGTCATAGAAATACATCCAGTAGCCAGCTGCTGGCATACCATCCCTATTCCTAATAATGTCCTGCAATACTATACTTAGTATTAACTTCTGTGTCATTTCTCCCGAGCACCAGCAAAAGCCAACGACTCTGTATACTCAACCTACCATAATTTGTCAACACAATTCTTTATTGAAAATTTGTACTAGACACAACTTAATCTGACAGGCATGAATTAACTGACAGAAGAATCGACGAAGTCAAAACCGATATCAGAATCTATTTTAATGTTATCAATATTTTTTTGGTAAGCAATATGCATACTATCAAAAAAGGTCTGCATAGGCATAGCAGTACTTACCGGAATGAGGTCTAGTTCTGTTGTAAGAATGCAGCCAATCTAACTGAAGCTCCTCCAAAGTACTATAAATCTTTTTCCTGAAGATAATATTGTAACATTCATCTTGCATAGTTCTATGAAACCTTTCACATATACCATTAGTCTGTGGAGAATAAGCTTTGGTTCTAGAATGATCAATATTTTCTACTCCCAAATATAACTGGTACGCATGATTCCCTGGCTTGCCACAATACTCTGTACCACGATCAGTTAAAATGCGTAACAATGGAATTTTCTGTTCGTCAAAAATGGTATATTGAGAAGATCTGCAGCTGTGATAGCAGTTTTCTCCGTATAAAGCTTAGCGAAAGCCACTCTAGAGTAGGTGTCAATAAAAGTTTGTTGATACAATACCTTTCTACATAATAGGTATCTTGACTACCTAAGTATCCAGGGTGTTGTGTCTCAATTTCGCCATTGGCCTCTTTATTGTTCCTTAGTTTTTTCTAAAGCAGCAACTTGCTCCTCTGTCAAAATTATACCGTCTTGGACCACCTTCGCTTCCAGCGCCTTCAACCTCTTTTTAAAATTTTCGAGTTTGCCATATTGACCTTATCCCACTAGCAGATATTAGAATTCCTTTTTTCTTTAATTCATTAGCTGCTCTTTCTTGTCCATATGCTGGAAACTCTACTAACTACTGCTTCTTCTGTATCCTTTGGTACTCTATTGGCAAGTAATGGTTTGCTTTTGTTTATCTCGTATAATCCCTCCTGTTTCATACAGCTCTTTGAAGCGGTAAAATGTATCCCTTCATTACTCTACACGCCTGTGATACATTTCCTAATTGCTTTGCAAGTTCTAGCAACCCCAACTTTGGTTTTAGTATTTTTTCTTGTGTTTTACTCATATCTGACACTCCTTTAAAATTTATTTATATTTTTATCTTACTTTGTTAATCTGTCAGATCAAGTCTAAACTATTACAACCCCTTAATAAGTTAAAGACCTTGCTTGAGACTACAGAGGTATAATATTGGCTCCAACCCCTAATTATTGGATTAAGCTCTTTTATTACAGCTTCTTGTGGTGCTGCTTGCAACTCTTTAAGCTTATGTTTAATAGATAACAAGTGTTGACTTATAGATTTACGACTTGGTTTAATCAATAACTTGTAACCTCTCTTATTTTGACGTGTTTGATAATGCCTTATTGAAAATCCAAGAAAATCAAATCCTGGCTTTTCCCCATTTAGGGATTTTAGTGTATGTGCAATTCTTGTCTTTGATGACTTTAATTCTAATCCGACAGGTTTTAGCCATTTTTCGATTAGAACCTTTGCCTTCAAGACAAGTTCTTCGCTCTCGTGTAAAACCACAAAATCACCGGCATACGTAATTACACTAACTGAATTTAGTGCCTGTTTGCGAGATACTCTACCATATTTCTTTTTCGCATATTGGAAAAGTTCTTCCTTAAGTTCTTCTTTGATATTCTGTTCTAGTCTATATAGTGCTACACATGCAAGTAATGGAGAAATTGTTCCACCTTGAATTGTGCCACGTTTAGTAGGACTGAACTTTCTATCTTCCATAATGCCTGCTTTCAACCATCCTTTTATAATTCCCTTTAAAGTTGGTGTGGTATTAAGTTTTTCAAGCAGGGCAGAATGTTTAATATTATCAAAGCATCCGAGTATCCAGTATAAATGCTGTTTTCTGACCAAGTGCGATAAATATAGCTGCTATTGCATCATCTACCAGATCTAAAACCATAAGTGTTAGGCTCAAACTTTGCTTCTCATTCCGGTTCTAGTGCCATTTTAACAAGTGTTTGCTTTGCTCTATCTGCTATTGTAGGAATACCGAGCGGGCGATACTCCGATGGCCTATCAGATTTGGGGATCCATACCCGTCTTGATGGCTTTGCCTTCTCTCTTATATTTAAAGAATTTGCTAATAGCAATCCTTCCTTTTTATTAAGATTAGACTTTCCATCAATGCCTGAAGTCTTTTTCCCTTTGTTATCCTGAGTTACCCTTCTAACAGCGAGCATTCTTGCACTTGTTGACTTTAGTAATAACCTCTGAAGATTATGCATCTTTTTGATATCATTACATTGTGAAGCTCGGTAAATTCTTTTTTGTAGCTTAAATGAAGATTTCTCAAGCTTGCGCCAAATTCCATTCATACCTAACATTTTGTTGGCTCATAACCTATTCACTACTGTTCACAACTTTACCTTCCAAATTACAGTGTTTACGTCTGCATATCCCAAATATTACTTTAGGCGTTAGCTTCTTAAACAATCCCTCCACGTAGAAGCATTCAGTGGGCCACCTTCTTAGTTATCCTTTTTTAAACAAGGGATAATAAGAGCTTCCATGTGGTTACTCCGTTCCATGAAATCGTTTCACGTTAGACTTAGATTCTTACTATTTGCCAGGAGGTTGAAAACATCTTAATTAGACCTTCTCATTCTAATTATTCACCTCTCCATACCCTTTGGTTTATGCGTGTCAACTTTATTTCGCATATCACAAATAACGACAATTCAGACATAAGTTCCTTTCGTAACCATATCTAACTTTCTTAGGGGAATTTATTATAAAGTTTAATATTACCCCTTTTTAATCCATGCTTGCACCCTAGAAAATTGCCTCTTTCCTAAAGTGTGGATTATGCTTTCAACCCGATGTTAAGGCGGATGGAATCTAACCATCACGATTTCATGACTTTCGGGTCGCACGAGAATAATTTGTTTTGGAATGGGTTAGTCTACCAAACCAGTAGTACTATTAGCTTAACCCATATGTCAAACCTCCATTTTTATATTAATTTATTATTTTTCTTCTCTGCTTGACACAGTTTATTTAATATCTCATCTATATAAACTGACCATATCATTTTGTTGATAGCCAGAATCAATGTCAATACCATCTAGAAAACTGCTTGCTGGCTGCTGATTATCCATTTTTCTCCTTTTAGTTTTTGTACTCTCTGTGTCCAGAAACCTTTTGTTTCCTAGCAGTAACTCTTCACTTGATACTGAAGAAGAACTTTCGCTATTTTTTTCTACATAAAGCTCTTTTAAAATTGAGACACCCTTAGCATTCAAATCAGATTTTTCAAATTGTAAGAGCGATTCTCTTTTTTCTATCTCATTTCTTAAATATGTTAACTTGTCTTCACCTTCAGTAAATAATTCTTGTATAGCATTTACAGTTTCTAAAGTACTAGGATGATTTACTCCTATCACTTTCTCCTGTAATTCTTGCAATTGTTGGAGTTCTTGTAATGCTTTTTCCTTATCCCCTAAGCAGCTATGTAAAACAGCTATATAAAACTTCACAGATAGTACGTTAGGATGATTATCTAAAAATCCATAATTTTTTTGTAGCTTCAGTACTTCCTCAAAATATCGCAATGTTTTTTCTCTTAATTCCCTCTGAATGACTTTTTCTACTTCTATTTCAACAAAATAAGGAGCAGGTTGTAAGTACTGACTACCTTCTTGATTTATTAGAACATCTTGTAGATTCCTAAATAAAGCTTGTATACTCAATTCACGAGGTAAATCCTCTTGATGTGATAACTCTCCTTCATTTATAGTTACTTTTTTTCTTTCTTGAACCATAAAGAAATATGCTAGGGCATAGATATATTTTGTATCTAAATTATAAAGTTCATACATCTCGGAAGGATAAAGATAAGGATCATTATCAGAATTAAAATCACTTATTTTAAGGAAAATTTCATCTCTCAGTCGTCTTACATAGTACAAAGTTGTAAATGCATCAGTATATCTTTTTTGCATCACAAATACTTCAGCTATAATAACTGATATATCTAGATGTTCTTCTATAAGTTCCATAATGTCTTCGCCATGTAAACTATTGACTATAAAGTTATTGTATTTAACGTATGACAATGCTTCTTTATAATTTTTTTGTTTGAGATAAGTAGAAAGTATTTTTTTATCCAAAGTAAGAGGAGGAAATGTATCATTTACCTTCTCGAGTTTTTTTAAATCTAGAAAGATTTTTAACGCTCTATCATATAGTCCCAAATCAGCTTGCGCACAGGCAAACTCATATTTAATTAATCTTGAATATCCATCATCTACAGCAAGTAATTGATATAATTGTGATGTGAGATTGATAACTTTTTTATACTCATGTAACTCATTTAAGCTACTCAAGACTAAACAAGGAAAGTTCTTATTTTCTTCTATTAGATAGTCATATTTTTGACTATGATCAAACAAGGATAAGAGATGAACTACATCTAAAAATCCTCCTTCAGCTTCAGATATCAGTTCTATGACAGAGCTTAATATGTATCTTTCCTCATCTATGCTAAGCTGTAAACGTATTGCTTTTTTTATTAATTCATGCATAATGTAAACCTTGTATTTATCTGATCCTTCTACATAAATTATGGAATACTGCTCTAGCAATCCGAAAATGGAGTATAGTCCATCCTCATATCTAATCCAGGTAAGAAATAAACTGGGATCAATTGCACTATGATCAAAATAAGCCATAATACTTAAAATTTTTAGAATTTTCTCTCCAGAACTCATCTTTTCTATTGTTTCCATCGAGATTAGTAATGTTATTTGCAATATTCTATCGTATTCATTTTGTCCAGTGTTTCGTGGAAATTTCTGATTAAACCTTTCGTATTCTATTAAATATTCAAAAATTCCAAATGCTTCGCTCAAAGAGCTTGATCCTTTGTTTTTAATACATGCTGCTGCTAGATTTATAGCCAATGGAAAACATTTTAGTTTTCTTATGAGCGCTTTTATTTGTTCATCTTGCGATCTATCTGCCATCTCTAAAATTATTTTGACAAGTTGTACAGCTTCTTTTTCTTCAAGACTATCTAAAGATACTTCTGCTATATCTTGATAATCTTGATCAGAAGAAGTAAACAGGCAATCAAAACCACCTCTTTGACCTCTGATCTTTAAAATCCTCTCTAGATCTTCTTTTTTAACTCCCTGAAAAAGGAATAGGCATTTTTTCTTTTCTTTATTTCCTACTCCTCCTTCCATAAACATGGCTAACCTATCTCGGACAAAGGAAGCAAAAGAACTTTCTATGGATAATATATCTTGAGTACTCACCTCATAGGCATGAAGATAAGCTCCTTTGTTTTCTTCAACAAACTTTCTAGCTAATTGAGTTTTACCAATACCAGATGGACCTACTATTATTACTGCTCCTTTCTGTAATTTTCTATATATCTCCTCTATTTGTTCTTGCCTTCCAGTGAATTCTTCTACTGGATCACATACATCCTGAAAATTCATTTTACCAAATAGAAATCCTAATTTTTTTACATTTGATAATCTTTTTATACTAGACCGAAAACTCCTCGATCTTGCTGCATTATCATGCTCTGATTCAAGTAGGTTGCTATAGTCTTGAGCGACTGTTTCAGCATGCTTTACAAATGCTTCTTTTACTTTTAGATAATAAGATAAATTTGGAATTGTTTTTAAATTGTTTTCCATCAAACATATAACATCACTATTTTTTCCAGCCCTTTCTATTATCTTTTTGCCTTTCCTTATTCCTTCTCCTTCAACTAAGTATCTCATATTCATATCTAAACTTTGTTTGAATCCTTGACAGAAAAGTAAGATATACTCGCTTAAAACGCTTACCTCTTGTTCAATATGAGATTTAATTTTTACTATAAGATCCTCAATTACTTTTTTGCTTGGCATTTGGATTTCTTTATTGACAATATAAAATACCTCCTCCACTTTAGCCTTAAACTCTTGTATATTTAAGGCATCTAAAGTATACACATAATTTTCAAGTTCTACGTTTGTAGTTTCTACTCTAATATATCTTGTATCATACGTTCTCTTCGACTTTTCACCCATAAGGGAACGGCGATAACCATACTTACTAGATTTATCTTCACTTCTTCTATAATAGATAAAAGAGCCTTCACTTCCTTCTACAATTCCGATATTTTCATATAAGTCTTTAAGGTTATAACTTATTTCTCCATACTGCGCAGACACCTCTTGCAAATATGTATTGAGAACAAGGGTTTCAGCTATCCCTAGCTTGCTCAAATCTTTCTTATATTCTTTCTGAATGTAATATTCAATTATCTTATCTACAATGTCATCTGCTATCTTTGAAATATGATCAAAGCCTATTTTCTCAAACTGCATTTCAAAGCTTTGAAAAATATTGCATCCAGCATCTACGAATATTTTTCTAAAGCCCAGTTTATATTCATTAAATGTCTCTATTAAGTCTGATAGATTAATAAAACTTTTTGTCGCTTTTATTACATCACCTGTTCTCAAAGATGCCCTCATACCCAATATTGCCAAGTCATCTATATGTATTGAACATCCAAAAATACTCCGCACAGATCTATTAGTGTTCATTCCATCAAAAAATATTCTGTTCCCTTCTCTCAGTGTACTCGGAAGTACATCATATATAATAATCCTCATTTCAAATGATTGAATGAAACTCAGAACAAACTTCATCAAATTTGAATACTTTACTTGATAAAATTGATAATGATTACCTCCTTTGTAGGATAAGCATATTTTATTAAAATATTTTTCCTCTTCATTGTATATATGATCTTTTGAATCTTTCTCAGACACTATTATCGTTGTCTTTAGTAGATCAGACATTGCATTTATTTCATACTTTCCACCCCAAGCTTCAGGCATTTCCATGCACTTTAAGTATGTGTCAAATATAAATTTCTGAACTTCATTTCGGTTTTTTATCTTGTTAAGTTCAGTACAAATTTCTTTTACTGTATTTTCATCAAAAAAATTGGGTTGGAGTTTACTAATATCAATATTACACTGCTTAATTTTTTCAGCACCGAATTCACGTTCAAACTCTCTTTTAAAGGTACCTCCTGTAAAATAACTTCCACTGTGACTCTCAAAAAGATCCATAATCTCAACCTTATTTTCAAATCTTCTTTGGCTGAAACATACTTCATCAGCAACCTCAGAACGAAATGTCTTCGTTACCAACCGCCTCATTACACTATCTTCATAAATATTTGCATTACTTTGCATTAGCCTTTGAATTGAATGTACATCATGGTCGCTCGCAAATAATTCTTTAAATCTTTCATGGAAGGCATAATCATCAAATTTTACGGGAGCTAAGTAAGCTAAAGCAACAGACCAAAATAAGCAACTGCCATCTCCCGGTACATCAACTTCTTCATATGAAACAAGTGGTTGCAGTATCTTAGCAATATCTTTTCTGTTATTATCTCTAGCAATATCTATAGGAGTCTTTCCCTCTCCATTTAAAACATCAACTTGTGCTCCTATCTTTAGCAAAAATCTGACAATTTTTAACTCCCCCAGGCAAACAGCAATATGCAGCGGTGTATCACTGCATTGATTCACTCGAAAATTAACGTTTAGACTCGAATATACCTTAAAAAAACTTTTCAGCTTTTCAAGCTTTCTATCTTCTATAAGATCAGAGTCTTCTATGATACTAATAAATTCTCTCTGTACTTCACTCATTAATGGTGTCTCTCTCAAGATTGGCTCAAAATAGCAACCTCCTTTATTCATTATATGTATAGTATCTTTTTCATTATAATTTGTACTTACAGATCTAGATCCTAGCTCATCAATAAGATAACTTGACCACTCTGAATAGAGTAGATTTTCAATAACATGCAGCTTAACATTATATTCATTACAAATCATTCTTCCCTCAATTTCAGGTCTGCCAAATATAGGAACCTGCAACGTACTTCCATACCTTAAATCAGTTAATGCTGAAAACACATCTTTATTGTCCTTCTGCATTTTTTCTATATCTTCAATACTGTATTCTATACCAATCAAATAAGTCTTCCATAATTCTTCATCATCAATATCAGGGTCTGGAAGTACTACTTTAGAATCTCCACGGTTTCTAGCATCTGCTATAATCTTTTTTTTCATTTCTTGACTACTTAAAGCTTGCTTCCTACAAACTTCTCTAAAAGATTTCACAGTAAAGTTTGTTTCAGGCTTTAATTGCTTAAGTCCTTGTGCAACTGCATCAAAGAAACAACCCCCTCTTCTAATTGCTTTTCCTACTGTAAAACCTTCTGGCAGCTTTAATGTTTGCTGGCTGTTAGATGATGATATATCTTCACTTATCAATCTAGTTTGATAAGGTGTTTGCTGCTTTAAAAGTCTTAGGCTTTTCTCTGCATGATTTACAGAACATGATGCATTTAACATAATGCTTCCAATATTAACTAGACTAAATATAACTATATTATGGATAAAAAGAAATAGCATAGGAAGAACTTTTTTAGCATTTTATTTTAGTTTTTATTTTTAAAACTAAAGCCATTGCTTGCAAAAACACTTCTGTTTTTTTACTGCAATGTACTAATTTCTCTTTCTATTTTTAAGTACTAATTCAACTTTACATATTACTCAAAACTGAAACAATACAGCCATTTCCGGTAACTAAAATCAGCAAGCGTGAGAACTGTTCGTTTTGGGATGCGTTGGTCTTGTATCTTGTAAAAAGCATTTAATGTTTTAAGCTCAAGCATTAGATGGAGAAGGGAAGAACTCTGTCAGCGGTCTTAGATATAAAATCTGTAAGGTAGATAAGAGTTCCCTTCTCAAGAGTACAGGCTGGACGGTATCGTAGCAAAATCTAAATGGTTCTAATTCTGTATCCACAAAACTAGCCTTACTTTTCATTTTTAATGGTAACGTATGGGGTTATACATGATCAACAACTTTTTGGGCATAGACATATCAAAAGATCGCTTTGATGTTTTTCTCTCATTTATAAGTAAAAAAGGGAAATGTGAAACTAGGAGAAGAAGCTTTAAGAACGATGATTCTGGGTTTCAAGGTCTGCTGAGCTTTCTACAAAAACATAATGTAAAAGAAGCAAAAGCTTGCATGGAATCCACTGAGCGAAGCTTTGTCTGAATTTCTTCACAATGCTGGACATTTTGTTAGTGTTGTAAATCCTTATTGTATTAAATCTTATGCAAGCTTATACGACAAAAGAATGATCAGACCGATGCAGAAATTATTGCTGATTATTGTCAAAGACAGGAAACTACTCGTTGGACATCACCATCTCCTGAATTGAAAAAACTAAAACATCTTTATCGTTGCTCAACCGCGCTAAAAGATGAATTAACATTAATAAACAATCATCTAAAAAAAAGAGAGACTACCTAAAGAAGTTGCAAATGCTTGTTGCAATGAATGTAGAGCAAAAAATAGAAACAATAAAAAGCTCCATACGTGAACTATTAAAGCAACACAAAGAGTTATTAGAGAATTTTCAACTTTTATTAACTATTCCAGGAATAGGAGAGAATAGCTATTTTAGCTCTAACATAAAAGCTTTTATAAATGCCAGATAATTGGCATCATACGCTGGAACTATACCACGAAATATAACATCAGGTTCATCTGTATATGCCAAGACCAGATTAAGTAAATTAGGTTCACGAACACTACGCAAGGCAATGTATTTTCCTGCCATAGTAGCTAAGAATCACAATCCTATCATTATGAGCTTTTGCCAAAGATTAAAGGAAAAGGGTAAGCATAATATGGCCATCGTTGGTGCTGCAATGCGTAAGTTACTCCATATTGTTTTTGGTGTTTTAAGTTCAAAAAAAGCTTTTCATATCAAGAACTATAGAGTTAGAAGGTTTACTGAAGTTTAAAATCAAAAAATGCTCCAATCATATCTTATGTGAAATAGTATCTTACACAAATTTATTAAATGTTGTTGGTTAGTGGATATGTTTATAAGCAAATTAGTTCTATGTAGGCAAGAAATTTACTTATAAACATATCCACTAACTATAATCTGTATACCCGCTACACAGGATGTGGATTGGAAGTATTTTTTGATTTTATTATGCAGCTTGAGCAATTTTTATAATTTTTTTGTTGACTAACAAGACGGTCTCTTCCTTCCCTTATAGATTATAGGTTTCTAATTCTTTATAGTTTACCAATCCAGTAGTTCCATTTACTTGACTCATGTCAAACCTCCATTTTTATCTCAATTATATTTTACTTCTCAGTTTGACACACTTTTTTGAACATTCCCAAAATTTTCAATGTTCATATGGTTATAAGCAGTACAGCTATTAATCATCCATTATTGATATACCTGAATTATTCTCAGTAAATAAATCAAGTATAATGTTAGGTACTCTACCATCAACTATGTGAACAACCCCTGCACATTCTTCTACCATTTTAGTATATGACATAAGCCTTTCAACAAATTTTTCTCCTTTAATTTTTCCACAATCAATCGATTCTTTTAAATTTTTAATCAAGACTCTTCCATTGCCAACTTTGTTTATTTCTTCATCTGTATCACTCAAGATTATCATTTTAGATGCGTAAACTGCAAGTGCAATTGCACTTGCAGTGCTATCAGTATCAATATGATATGTTTCTCCATTTTTTCCATAACCGATAGGTGCAATAACTGGTATAGAATCTGATTCTTCAATAAAGAATAATATATCAGGATTGATTTCAGTTGGTCTACCGATAAATCCCATGTCTAGTATTTTTTCAATATTATTTAATCTATTTTCCCTAAGCGTAGTGCTTATCTTTTCAGCTTTTATGAGGTTGCCATCTTTTCCACATAGTCCAATAGCTGAACCACCAGCAGAATTTATATGCTGAACAATTTTTTTATTAATTGAACCACACAGTGCCATTTCAATAATTTTCATAGTGCTTTTGTCTGTAAGTCTGACACCATTTATAAACTTATCATTCATACCTAGCATTTTTAACACTAAGTTAATTTCATATTCTCCGTCATGAACTACCACCGGATTTATACCAAGCTGTTTCAACAGAACAACATTATGCGCAAAAGCACTAAGCAGCGTTTCATCTGAAATTATTACACTGCTGCATTTGATGATAAAAGTTTCGCCTACAAATTTAGGTATGTTAGACAGAACTTCAAATAATATTTCTGTTTTTTCCTTCAATGGCATCTTACCATTTAAAGATTCATCACTTTTCATTTTTTTATCTTGTAAATTTGAAAAACTCATCTCTTACCTTGGTGATTTTATGCTTAACACGAATGCTTATTTGATGAATTGATACATGTTCATTATTAACCCACTTTTGAGTATTTTCTAGAATAGTATCTAGACTTTCCTGATTCACTTTATCTATTTTTGTTAGCACAATATTAAAGTCAATATTATTACATATTAACCAATAAACAAAGTCTTTGTCTATTTCTTTTAATCCTACCTTGCTATCTATAAGCACAAACACTCTTTTTAGATTTCTCCTGTGAATTAGATAGTACTCAATTAGGTTTAAGTATTGTACTGCTTCTTCCTTGCTTGCACAAGAATAGCCATAACCCGGTAGGTCGACAATCCTAAACTTATCATTGTACATAGAGTAAAAATTTATTTGTCTAGTGCATCCAGGTTTAGAAGAAACTCTTGCAGCTTTTTTGCTGTTTATCAGCAAGTTGATTAAACTTGATTTTCCTACGTTTGATCTACCAGCAAATGCAATCTCTGGAGCTGACTCATCTGGTAATGATTTTTTGTCTGAAGCTCCAAATATGAAGCTGCAGATTGATGTTATCTGTTTTGCCATTATACTTAGGTAGAAATATTCGAGACAATTATAGTGTTATTGCTTGATATAAGAAATTTTTTATTTCAGTATATATTACTTACTTAAACAGCTGAAAACTAGACCTGTACTATATGGATATAGAGAATAATTTACAAGACTTAAAAAAAAAGTTTTCTGATGTAGAGAGAAATCTGGAAAACCCTACCAATTTGAGTCAAAAAGAATTCGTTAGTTTTTCAAAGGAATACTCTGAACTCAGACCAATTATCGAGATAATCGATGAATATAATATATTAAAAGAGGAAATTTCAGATTTAGAAGAAATCATGAAAGATGAGAACAGCGATGGTGATATAAAAGAGTTAGCAAAAGAAGAACTTCTTGAGAAGCAAAAGATACTATTACCGAAAGTAAAAGCAAAACTAAAGTTGGCATTATTACCCAAAGATGAAGATGACTCAAGAAATGCAATATTAGAAATTAGGGCAGGCACAGGCGGAGAAGAAGCAGCATTATTTGCAGCGATGTTATTTCGTATGTATCAAAAATATGCAGAAAGAAGAAATTGGAAGTTTGAGCCAATAAGTATTTCTAATACAGGTATAGGTGGCTATAAGGAAGCTTCTGCACTCATTAATGGAACAGAAGTTTTTGCAAGACTGAAATTTGAGTCAGGGGTGCACAGAGTACAAAGAGTGCCAGAAACTGAATCCTCAGGAAGGTTGCATACCTCAGCAGCCACTGTTGCAATATTACCTGAAGTTGAGGAGGTTGACTTTAAAATAGAAGAAAAAGACTTGCGAATAGATGTTTACAGGTCTAGTGGCCCTGGCGGGCAATCAGTGAACACAACCGATAGTGCAGTAAGGGTTACTCACTTGCCAACAGGGATAGTTGTTATACAACAGGATGAAAAATCGCAGCACAAAAATAAAGCTAAAGCACTTAAGGTATTGAGAGCTAGGTTATATGAAATTGAAAGACAAAAAAAAGAAATGGAAAGATCAACAATGAGAAGAAGTCAAATTGGTTCTGGAGATCGCTCTGAGCGTATAAGAACTTATAACTTTCCACAATCAAGAATTACAGACCATAGAATTAATCTGACTTCACATCGATTAGAACAGATTATAAAAGAAGGTGAACTAGATGAATTTATTGAGGCATTGATTTCACGAAATGAAGCAGAAAGGTTGGCTGGAGGGGGTAATGTTACTTTTTGATGGAAATTTGAAACAAAGCATAGGTATCAGGTTAAAAAGAAGTAAAGTTAGTTGTTCATAAGGTTGACAATTATTTAAATTTATGCTATAATTAGCAGCTCTATAACTTATAGAAACCATGGAAGTTGACTTTAATCAATATGTTAATAGTAACACCTTAGAGTTAAATAATCTATATGTATATATGGAAAAGCTAGTAAACTTTTTACAGAAAAAGTAAAATATTACAAGCTTGACTTTATCTAATTGTTATATTGATGCTCAGTGCGGAGAAGTTTTAAATGAAGCATTAGAGAATATTAATCTTCCAAATATTACTGAGTGTAAATTAACTTCTAGCATTATTGGCGCAGAAGGCTCAATAGCAATCACTAAATTGTTAAAGAATGGTAACTTTCCAAATCTTGTTAAACTTGATTTAATTTCTAATGATATTGATGTTGAAAGTGGAATAATATTAATGAGTGCGCTAAGGAATGGTAGTTTTTCAAATATTAAAGAATTTAATTTACTTTATGACAACGTCTGCAACGAAGGCATAGCAGCATTACGTGAATCATGGAACAACAATATGCTTCCAAATCTTATTAAGTTTAGTTTTCCCTTTAGTATTACTAATGATAACAAAGATATGGAAATGTCAAATGGATACCTATTCGGTTAATAGCATCATATAGAAAAAGGCAAGTTACATTTATTTGTTGCTGCTCATAGAACATCCAAATTCAACTATAGACCTGCTAAAAGGTGTAGGAAATCTTAGTGCTATTGACATTATTGCGAAAATTCCATCAATTGATAACTTCCTATTCTGTGTGAAAAAATAAGAAAAGAGAGGAAAAAAGGATTAGTTTCTTTTATGATTATCCAAGAAGTCTAGTATAAATTCAAGTTTTGTGAATAGGCCTGGCGCTTAAATTTTTGATCAAAAAGGGACAAGTTTAGTAAAAAATAATGATATTATAAGTGGAACATAAAATATTCCAACTGCAGTACTAATTAGGAGCAATAAAGTAGCTTTATCTGGTTGATAATTTAAAATATTAGCAAGTATTATACTAGATCCAGAAATCGGAATAATAGCCAGTAACATCAGTGCTTTATAGATGCTTTCATCATATATACCTGTAACATGCTTGTCTAGTAAGACAATTCCCAAAACAAATAACGGCCAGAATATGTACTTTGCTACAATAGTGGTCAAAGCAAGCTTCCAATCTACTTTAAAATTTGTAATTTGTGCAATACTTACTCCAAGCAGCACCATTCCTAATGTGATAAATGTACTTCTGATATTTATCATAACATCTGTCAAAAAAGTTGGTATTTGTATATCATATATACTTAAAAAGAAGCCTAGAATCATCGCATATAATGAAGGAAGTTTGAGTAACTTTAATACGCATTCTTTTGCAGTATAGATACCATTTGCAGCTATATAAAATCCCAAGCTATTTTCAAATAGTGCCATTCCTATGTAACATACAACATACACAGACACTGAATCTTCATCAAATAAAGCCATGGCAATCGGTAGACCAAAATAACCCATGCTTGTGCTGCCCGAGCTAAACGCTAATATGTTTCTCGTGTTGTCCTTAAATAAAAAAGAAGAAAGATAATACACTGATAAGGACATAGTACTACCTATAAACCATATCAAAATCGGCAGAGAAATTACTTTTAAATTAACTTCTGTATGAGATACTCCGTATAAAATCACTATTGGATTAGCTATATAAAAGAGTATTTGAGATATAGTATTTCTATCAATTTTAAGATATCTTCCTGCTAAGTAACCAATAAGTATTGTAATGTAAATAGGTAATATTTTGAGGAAAAGAGTGAAGAACATACTAGCCTATTGTGATATCTTTGCTGATAAAGTGATATTAGATTTTAAGGTATTATAAAAGTAAGTAAAATTTATTTTCCAATTAATCAAGTTCATAGTTAGTTAAAAAAGATTCCTGAGTGCCAAAATTTGTTCTTATATAGGACTTAATAATGATATTTTTATGATTAAATTATGTTAAGTTTGTATAAAGCTCCTTGTATATTGTTATAAACCACTTGTAGTAATTTAGGTAGATTGTTGAAAAAACACTCATCTTGAATGGTTCTCAGGAATTCTTGCCTTAATCATTAAAATCGCACTATCACTTTCCATAATTTTTTAAAGCCAACTTTTTCGTAAACACGGATTGCACAAACATTTGCTATACCTGGGTCAACAAAGGCATTCTCATAAACTTTAAAGACAAATTTGTTTAAAAATATATTCAAAGCTTGTGACCCAACTCCTTTACCTACATAATTCAGCTCTCCGATATACCAGTCTATAGCAGCACAACTTTCTGGAAGTTCTAAAGTGTTATAGACCTGCTCAGGTGGAAAATCATGTTTGTTGTAATATTGAATATAACCAATATCAACTCCATCACAATTAATAATGAATGCGTGCATTGGTTTTTCAATAATTTGTGTCTTAGATTTCAAATGTTTGAATCCTTTAACGTAGTTGCTATATTTTTTCTCAATTAACTCTGGTGTCCAATTTATATCCGCATCCCACCACTTCTTTATATGGTGTGTTTCTACCCACTTTAATAATAGTGAAAAATGTTCTTCTTTCAACGCTTTAAATGTGATATTTTTATTCATTAATTAAAGATTTTAAGTGTTACTACCGTTTTTATTAATTCTATCTCTAATTGCTAAGTTCATTGAAATTGATATTTCTGTACCTAGTTTTCCTGATATAGTACGCTATTTTAACGTACCGGAAGGCACAATTCAATTAACTATTGCTTATAATTTTTTAGGCTTTTGCATAGGAGGGTTGTTTTTTGGTCCATTATCCGAATGTTATGGTAGAAGGAGAATGATGATCATAGGTAATACTTTTCTATTAATTGGTGCTGTTGGTTGTGTTGTTGCACCTTCAGTTTTTTATCTTCTAATTTCCCGATTTATTCAAGGCATTGGTGCAAGCACATCTGTGGTTGTGTTTGCAATTATTGCAGACAGCTATAAAGGTGAAGAAGCGGTGAAGTTTATCGGGATCATGAATTCTGTTCTAACAATTATCATGGCAATTGCACCAGTGTTAGGCAGTTTCATCAACGAAATTGTTGGGTGGCGTGGTAATTACACAAGTGTTGCAATACTTTGTTTTATTTCTTGGGTTTTGCTGATTTTTCTGTTACCAGAAACAAAAAAGGACCGCGATGTTTTTAGTCTAAAAAAAATGATGAAAGACTACAAAAAATTATTATCGAGTTCAAAATTTATGGTGCTGTCTTTGCAGCAGAGCCTCTTCTCTGCTGCTTATATGTCATTCATTACTTGCGGACCTTTTTTGTATATGGAAACTTTTGGCTTATCCAGTACTATTTATGCACTACATCAAGGTGCAATAGTTGGCTCCTTCTCACTAATTAGCCTATTTTCCATTAAGATCCTCAAAAAATTTGGAGCAGTATGGTGTGTAATTTCTGGTACGAGCGTGGGTGCTATCGGATCTCTATTGTTTGTAATACTCAGTGTAATCATGCCCCATTCTTTCTACTTAGTAACACTATCTATGATTATTTTTTCTATTGGTTGTGCAATATGCCAGCCAGTGGTTTTTAACGCATCAATAAACGTTTTTCCTGAAATTAAAGGTACGGCTTCTTCTGCACTCTCGTTCATTAGAGCTTTTGTTATGGCTATTTTTATCGGCTTAACAAGCTACGTTTACAATGGTCAAGTAATCAGTGCAGCTATTCTTGTTTTTTCTGCAGTAATTCTAATTTACTGTCTACTTATTGTTTGCAAGATCTGGAGAGATTACTATATAGATCCTTCTTATTTCTAGTTATTGTGGTCTTAAACTTTACTGTTTGCTCTATATGTACTTCCTCCAAATCACTTAGAGCGTGGTCCCTGTTATTAAAGCTATATTTCTTAACCATCTAATCTAATGTAACAGAGCTTAAAAAGAAAATTGAGAACCTTGATTCTTTGCAAGTAAATCATGAAATGCATTAACAGCTTGATCTTTTGCCATTACCATCAGTATGCAGTTTACTATTACCTTTTGCTGCAACTATGTCATATTAATTCTCTCGATGGTCGGGACTAAGGTTATCAAATTCCTCTCTAAGTTTCCTTATTTGGCAAAAAGTATGAGTTTGCCCATACGTCTAAAATTTGAGAGCCACCTTTTACTAATCCAATCAAATTCCAACTTTCATTCAAATAACTATTTCTTACTGTTTTTGTACCCTAAAAAATTTAGCTTACTTTTGGACTAGACCGTTCAGTAGCATTAGTACGATTTACTTTTTTTTGAATGTAGAGACTTTCTAGGGATTGTTTTTTTGAATTCTATAGTATTTTGTTCAACATTAAAATGAGAGCCTAGTTTCAAGCATTGAAATGATGAATTAAGAGCTGCTTTTGCCCCATTATTCTTAATTATTTGAGTAGTTGATAATGGAATACGATTACTTTCGTTTATACTAATCAACACGTCAAATTCTATGCTATTATTGTGTTGTTTTATGTTGCTAGCTCTAATTTTACCATTTCCAAACCCAAACGTTATAGAATTACTCGCATCATGATTGATGTCTGCAGAATCAGGCAAAATAGCAAAATTCGCGTTGTTTACAAATCGAGAAAACGCATTTTTGATTTCGTTAAATGTACCGTAATGGTCTATATGGTCGTCATTAATACTTGTTACAACAGCAATATCTGCAGGAATTTTTAACATAGTTCCATCAGATTCATCAGCCTCAATTAAGAAAATGTCACTTTTGCCAAGTTTTGAATTACTCTGATAGGAATTTAATATTCCTCCAACAATTACAGTGGCGTCAGCACCAGAATGATCAAAAATGGAAGCAATCATAGCTGTCGTCGTCGTCTTGCCACTTGAACCTGAAATCGCTATCACATATTTACCTTTCATAATTTTAGCCAGCATGTCTGACCTATGAAAAACGGTTTTATTGTTATTTCTTGCTGCAACTAGCTCCACATTATCAGGTTTTATTGCGGAAGAATGTACAACTATTCGAGCTTGTCTAATACTACTTGCATCGTGACCAATATAGACCTCTATACCTAATTTTTGTAACCTATCTATATTGTCGTTTGATCGCGTATCACTGCCTTGAACTTTATAACTGGAACTGTGAAGAATTTCAGCAATTGCGCTCATTCCAATTCCACCTATACCGATTATATGTATTACTTCTTTTTTAGTGCTGTGCATATTTGGCAGTAGACATTTACTTATTACTAAATTTATTATAGTATAATTTAAAATCCTCATGGTATCGAACCATTTCACTAAGTACAATGATAAAAAACCTAGCCTTTCTATGCCTAATGTTCGTTTTGATGAGTAGTTGTAGTTTTCGCAGTATGTATAATGATACAGCAGGTCATTATAAAATTGGCAATAGCTATACAATAAATGCTATCACCTACCACCCAAAATACTGTAGCTGTTACGAAGAAGTAGGAATAGCATCGTGGTATGGAATAGAAGATCATGGCACAATTACAGCCAACGGTGAAGTGTTCAATCGTCACTTGATTTCTGCAGCACATAAGACCTTGCCCCTACCCTGCTTTGTTCGTGTTACTAATTTAGAAAATGGAAGAAAGCTTGTTATAAGAGTTAATGATAGAGGACCGTTTGTTGAAGGTAGAATAATAGACTTGTCAGAAAAAGCAGCACAAGTTTTAGGACTTCATAAGTCTGGGCTTGCGAAGGTAAAAGTCGAGTACTTAAGACAGAGGTCAGAACAATTGATACAAAATACTCCTCATTACAAAAGGCAATATGAAAAAGAAATGCAGAAACGTCACCCAAAACAAAACAGTACAGAAAGCAAGGGATACATAGCATTTTTTGTAAACGCTCAGGCAGCTAAATCAGCTGCATCAAAGCTTCGTAATCAAGGAATAAAAAATGTTAGATTGCTTTTCAAGAATGATCAATACTGCGTAAAAGTAAGTTAAAACCTGCAGTACAGATTGTGTAGTATGCCAGAAACTATTTGACAAACGAGAATGTTCAAAAAAGCATGTGCGTCAAGTTAAGAAACTATCGTGAAATATATCAATATTTAAGATTGGTATTTTATTTGTTACATTTCAGTAGTGATAGCTACCTCACCTATAGCTGTAAAAAACAATCTACCACTTAAGAAATTTCATTTAAAAAATAGCATAATCTTATTTCTCTAAAAAATACTATCTTCAACTTGAATATGTTGAAAAATATTTTGCGTATTATCCAAAAAGTCATCCTTTATAGCAGCTAGCTCGGATTTTTTTTGAGATAGATTATCTTCTATTGAAACAATCAAGATCATTGCACTTTAGTTGAGAGCACATGTCTCCATTTTCATATAAACCTCGTATAACGTCACAATATGCTCGATTTTATCAGTTTTTGGTTGTTGCTTTTCTTTGAATATTGCCTTTAATTTCGAATCTATGTCTAATTCTTTTTTTATAGCTTCAGTAGCATTTTCATGATACTGTTTATAGTCCTCAAGACTCTTTGATATTTTATTTTTTACTTCGTTTTGTAACATCCCTAGAAAATCTTTAGCGTTAAATTTTTCAATTTTTTGCTTCCATTCATCATACGTATATTTACCACGTTGTGTATCTTGACACTTGCCTCCTACATTAAATAGTTCTTCATTACAGATTGTATCACCCTGATAAAAGTAATCGCTTATATTAATTTTATCGCTAGTTAAAGTTTATCTAATTGCTGCTTTATTTTCTGCAAGTTCTTCTCTGTACTTGTTAATGCAATTTAGTAATTCTTTTTTGCAATCTGTAGTCATAAGCTGTTTCCTTTAATAAAATAAAACCTATTTTGCATGAAATAATTAATACTTTATTACTAATCTGAGGTATACTAAGGTAGTGATAAGAAGTCCAGCATCTACAAAGTTTGTTTAAACTATTTTCAAAACGAATAAAATGTAATTTTAGGTAAATAAAATGAATTACGATGTAATCATTTCAGGTAGTGGGCTAATTGGTCTTATTACTGCTATTGGCCTGAGTAATGACTCTGTATCTGTAGCAGTAATTGAGAAAAATAGTTTACCACGTGCAGTTGATGATAATCGAGCATTTGCTATTTCTCAAGGGTCAAAAAAAATACTAGAAAAATTAGGAATTTGGCAGTTCTTAGAAGATGAAGCTGAACCAATACTTGATATATGCATATTAGATGGAGATAGCCCATTTACTGTTCATTATGACCATAAAATGGTTGGTGAAGAGCCAATGGGTTATGTAATCAAGAGCGCTATTATATGGAATGCAATTAATAATAATTTTTTGCATAAACTCAATATATATTCTCCACGTTTCTATAAAACAATCGCTTGTGACGAAGGATACGTGGAAGTTACTCTTGATAATGATCAAAAATTGATATCATCGCTATTTATCTGCGCTGAAGGTAAAAACTCTAAGCTGCCAGAGTTGTTTTCTATAACAATAATAAAATTTGATTATAAACAAAATAGCATGGTATTTAATGTAAAACATGAACTACATCACCAAAACTTAGCTGTAGAGCGGTTTTTTCCTGGTGGTCCATTTGCAATTTTGCCAATGAAAGGTGGCTATACTTCTTCAATAGTTTGGACAGAAAAATGCGAAATTTCAAAAATGCTGATGAGCTTATCTGAAGAGGAGTTTATCATAGAACTCAAAAAAAGATTTGGTTCTTATTTGGGAGAAATTGAATTAGAGGGTGAAAGAAAATCTTACCCTTTAAGTTTTACTTTTGCGAGAAAGCTTCATAAAAGCAGAATTTTGCTTATTGGCGATGCAGCACATTCAATCCATCCAGTTGCAGGTCAAGGACTTAATCTTGGAATGAGAGATGTAGAGAGTGTTATTAGACAAATAACTGCTGCAAAATCTTCTGGCATTGATGTTGGCAGTAATTATCTATTGAAGAAAATTTCACGTGATAGATACTTTGATAATTTTACTATGGCACTTGCAACTGATGGACTAAATAGAATATTTTCCAACAGAATACTTTGCGTTAAAGTTCTGAGCAATCTTGGTTTAATGGTAGTTGAAAATTCAGATTTTCTTAAAAAAAGCTTCGTTCGACATGCTATGGGGTTTATATAAACCACTGTTGTATAACAATGTTCGTACAGTTATGTGTGTTCCACCAAAAGTGTCATACCAGTACTTCCTCTCTTGTTATTCAAGTAGACTTTTCTTATCATCCCAGTGTCTAGATACTGGGATCCAGAAGACTTAACTTTAAATAAATCTGGATTCCAGCGTCATGCGCTGGAATGACACCCATTTCTTTCCAGTAGTTCTTCTCTTGTTATTCAATTAGCTGACACTGGTTCCTTTATGATGGTGTCAGCTACTTGGATGACAAGAAAAAAGGCACTAGCATGACATTAAATGATTTTACTTATTTTAGCATTAAATGCGATGAAGAAAATCATTTATAATCGCTATAGTAACTAGTGTTGAAACCTGACGTACCTTTTGGCTTGACAAACGAGAGTTTTTATCTGATTTGACAACAAGGGCTTCTAGATGACTTTGAAAGTAAATATTACCATGCTTATCTTCGATAGCTTCTATTACCCCGTCATTGGCAAATGCTGCAATTTTATATCCAAGTAGCTCTAGCCTTCTTCTATTTTCTGTAGTATTACTTACTGTACCTGAATGAGCATTTGGAAAATAAGTTAAAAACCAGCCATTTTGATTAGGTAGTAAAAATCTAGCTACCACTTTTTCCAAACGACTACCTGGAACAATTTTTATCTGCTGAAGAGGTATGTTCTCTTTTTGTGCTGATTTTAAATGATTCTTCTCATCATTAACAACATTTGTTACTTCAATTTCTTTTGCATACATAATGTCTTGTAAACCACCGCATATGGCAAGCAAATGAATTGTAGGATTGTCATCTACTATTTTTACAATTGCTTCATTCACAACCTGGCAGTAAGGGTTAAGAGCTGAATGAAAGTTATCTGAAATAAATATTCTGTTTATCTTTTGCTCTTTGATAAATTTTGCAACTTCAACTTTTATTCGATCTAGTATCAGCTTTTTTGCCAATATTTCATCTTGTTTTGCGAACTCTTCTTGGATTTCTTTTAGATTAATTATTTTGTCGTAGTCAATGGATATAGTTTTAACCCCAAAATTATTGAATATCTCATAGATATTTTGAGACTCATCTGTTTGCAATAAACCAACAATTATATTATAATTTACTGCATTTTCCGCTGTCAAAGCAGATAATTCTTTGTTTACTTTTTCACTATAAGCGATATTACTGAATAGTAGAAATGTAATTAATAGTATATTAAATATTCTATTGTAACATTTATACATTATTTCCTAAGTAATTATATTAACATTATAATATATTATAGAATATTAAGAAAAAGAATGTGGCCTGAGCAGGAATCGAACCAGCGACACAAGGATTTTCAGTCCTTTGCTCTACCAACTGAGCTATCAGGCCAACTACGTACTTTCATTTTTAGACAAAAAACGTTATCATGTCCATCAAAAGTTTTTGAAGTATAGAAACAAAGAATGAACATTAATAACAAAATAGGAATTTATCCTGGTACATTTGATCCTATAACTTTGGGACACCTTGACATAATAAAAAGAGCATGTAAGCTAGTCGATAAGTTAGTAATTGGTGTTGCAGAAAATGTTAACAAGCATACTATTTTTAACATAAATCTACGCACAAGCATGGCTGAAAATGAAGTGAAAGGACTGGGAATTAACGCAGATGTCATATCTTTCAATGGATTATTAATCAATTTTGCCAAAGAGCAAAATGCCTCTGTTATTATCAGGGGGCTCAGAGCAGTATCAGACTTTGATTATGAATTTCAAATGAGTTGGGTAAATTATAAACTCCTTCCTGAAATCGAGACTATATTTCTTCCTGCATCTGAAGATACTCAATTTATCTCATCAAGTTTTGTGAAAGAAATAGCGAGATTAGGAGGAGATGTTAGCAGCTTTGTATCAGAAAGTGTACGAAAAGAATTTACTAATCTAAATCAGGTAAAAAATGGAGAATAAATATCCGTTGTCTTTTTTATTTTCAAATGAGTATGTTCAATATATAAAATATTATAAACTAAAGGAGCAACATGTCAGAAGTGAGGGATAATAATCTAATAGTTTGCTGCCGTGGTGATGAGAATGATGATGGTTCTGGTCATCCAGTAGTATATTTACATAAAGAAGGAGAAATGTATTGTCCTTATTGCAGTAAGCCCATGAGTGAAATAGTAAACTCCGAAGAATTTCAATCTGTTGAGGTAAAAACAGTGAATAAAAAAAAGGACCAAAGGTTAATAACACTTCATTCTTTAGCTTATGTAAATAGCAATAAAGGGGGCAGTAAAAATGAAACTATCCATACGATCAAGTACTCCTCCATGACCGGGTATTATACCTCCACTATCTTTAACATTGTAAACTCTTTTGATGAGTGACTCAGTAAAGTCTCCAAGTTGGGCTAGAATAGCAATTGTAAAGCCAATTATTGGGGAATAGAAAATTGGAAATAAACTCAAAAATATTGAGCCAAAAATTGTACAAAATACTCCAGCTAAAACCGCACCTAAAAGCCCTGACCAAGTCTTTCCAGGACTAATAATTGGGCAAATTTTAGCACCACCAAAGTTTTTACCAAATAGGTAAGCGGTAATATCGATGCTCCAAATGGTTAAAATAAGCCATATTAATTCATATTTTCCCTGTGGTAGATTATATAAGTATATCAGCGATGCATTTGGTAGTGCAATGAGTAGTAATGCAAAAATATATAAGATTCTATTGCCTTTAGTTAGATTATACCATTCAAAAGAAGATAGAACTGCAATTGAAAAAATTAGTAGATAAAATGATAAATCACTGAGATATGTGGCAAAAGAAAATATGAGTAATATGAATATTGAGGACAGTGTTCTCACCATAAAATTATTATCTACCATATTTTTTCTCTCTTTTTGTATAATCCTCTAGTGCTTTGATCAAATCTTGACAAGAAAAATCAGGCCACAAAGTATCACAAAAATACAATTCAGCATAAGCTGCTTGCCATAATAAAAAATTGCTTAACCTTTTTTCACCGCCAGTGCGAATTAATAAATCCAATTTTGGTAAATCCTTAGTATACAGAAATTTTTCAAATTCGTCTTCTTTCAACACGCAATCGATATTTCTTTTGATGATGTTGTTGATAGCATGTATAATTTCCTGATTTGCTCCATAACTAACTGCAATAGTGAGTAATAGGCCATCGTTCTTATGTGTTACTTCCTCTACTTTTTTAATTTGATCGAATATTTTACTGGGCAATAGACTTAAATTGCCAATAAAATTCAACTTAATGTTAGAATTATCAATAAAATTGATTTTATCTTCATTAGTTAAAACAGAGTAAAATAAATCAAATAGACAATCTGTTTCGTTTTCAGGTCTGAGCCAATTTTCCATGGAAAATGCATACAAAGTTAAGTAAGATATCGCTAAGGTTGTGCAATGTTTAGCAATATCAAATGCAACCTCACTGCCTTTTCTATAACCATCAATTTTTACTCTTCCTTGATTTTTTGCCCACCTACTATTACCATCCATAATAATTGCTAAGTGTTTTGGTAGAGATTCTAGATTTAACATTTTAATTTAACCTGTTATTCCGGTTTTATCAATATTACCCATATTAGGTTAGCTTAATTTCTATGTAAAACGTTCACTATATTCACCTGAACTACATTATTACTGAAAAATCATTGATAGTCTATACTCTACTCTATGAATAAAGTTTTCTGAACCTCGGTGTCAGCTACCAGTGATTTTACTAAGAAATATGGCAAAAATGGTCTAAATTGAGCGTGTTTCCTTAATTTGATGCGTATGGTTTATTTAACACCCTCTTAAATTTATAAAGCAAAACCTTGGATATAAACACTTTTTAAGCTATGTCATGATATGTAACTGACTTGCATTTTTTCTTCCCGTGTCCCACTTAAGACATTACTAGGCCCATTTTTATCTTCTAGTAGTTTTATAATATCGCTAAGACTAGAATGACTACATTTTTTAATGTTAAAAGAAATGATATTCTCAACAACCTCCTGATTTTTTAGTAGTTTTACAATATCGCTAAAGAGAAACTTATCATTACAAAGTATGAATTTAAGTTTTTCATAATCAATAAAATTGATGTTCTCAACAACTTGTTGATTTTCTAGCAACCTTATAATCTTGTAACTGCTACTAGTATAATTGCTACTATTAAACTTATCGCTATTATGAATGAGTTCAAATTTTTCATAATCAATAAAACAGAGGTATTCAACAACTCTTTGATTTCCTAATAACTCTATAATATTTTCACCACTAAACTTATCACTCTTGAGTATAAGTTGAAGCTTTTTATCACCAATAGAGTTAATTCGATCAATAGAACTCGAATCTTTTAGTAATTCTGTAACATTTTGCTCACTAAGCTTACCATCACACTCAACTATCATCCATTGAATAAAACGGATATTCCTAATAGCATTTTGATTTTCTAGTGGTATTCCCACATCTGCATCGTTGCAAGACTGAACATCATCAACATGTTTTTCATTAATTCCTTTATTTCCTAGTGCTTCTTTAGCGAAGCTATTCGGATCATTTTTTTCATCTTCCTCGTAATCAAAATTATCATAATACCCATAATCTTCTCCATTCTCCTCACTATCACTACTTTCGAATTCATTATTGGTATTGCAAAACTCCTCACCTTTTAGTATTTCTAGAATCTTTTCCCTCGAAGGTTCATCATTTAGCATGGACCTAAACATTTCATCATCGCAACCGTTGATGTTATTAACAATTTCTTTATTTAATAGTAATTCTTTAATATCTTCGCAACTAAACTTCTTGTTAAACTTGCATAAGATTTTAATTTTACTTTTATCCATTGAATTGATGCCATCAACAACTCTTTGATCTGATAGTAATTCTATGCCATAAGCCTTACATATCAGTTGAAGTTTTTCATTACCTAAGTCTTCTGCATTGCCTGCTTTATCAAAATCCATAATCTTATTCTAAATTACCTAATATTTTAAGTTTAAATATATTGAAAGAAATAATCAAGCGTTATGACAAAAGGCCTAATGAATTTATTAGTTTATTACATGTCTCTTTTCATGTATAAATTTATAGAAAGTTTTATGTAGAAGTTATTTTATGAGCAAAATTATAGAAATCAGAGCACCAAAAACTCTTGGTGGTGAATCGGTTACGGAAGGTATAATAAAAATAAAGAAAAATATTGGCGAAGCAGTAAAAGTAGATGACTTGATCTTTGAAATTGAGACTGACAAAACGGCACTAGAACTAACCGCAGAAGCTTCAGGACAAATAACCGAATTTCTTGTGAAAGAAGATGATGTAATCAGCCCTGATCAATTATTGGCAAAACTTGCTGTAGGAGGAATGAAAGAAGAAAATAAGGGCGAAAGCGCTGCTAAAAAAGATGCCCCTTCAGCTCGTAAAATTATGGAAGAAAATGCAATCAGTGCAGAAAGTGTAAAAGGAACTGGCATGGGAGGCAGAGTAACCAAAGCAGATGTGATAGACCATATGAGTAAGGCTGAACAACCTGCGGTAAAACAATATGAATCGCCAAAAAGCGTAGCAAATGGAGAGAGAAGAGAAGAACGAGTGAAAATGAGCAAAATAAGGCAAGTCATTGCTGCTCGTTTAAAAGCATCGCAAAATACTGCTGCAATACTGACCACGTTCAATGAAATTGACATGAAAAACGTCATGGATCTGAGGGCAAAGTATAAAGAAACTTTTGAAAAGAAATATGGAATAAAACTGGGTTTCATGTCGTTTTTTATAAAGGCAGCAGTGCAAGCACTAAAAGAAATTCGTGAGATTAACGCTGAAATTTCAGGTGATGAAATCATATATAAAAATTACTATGACATAGGTGTTGCTGTTGGCACTGATAAAGGTCTTGTTGTACCGGTTATTCGCAATGCTGATCAAATGTCATTTGCTGAAATTGAACTAACTTTAGTTGCCCTTGGCAAAAAAGCACGAGAAGGTAAGCTGCAAGTATCGGAAATGGAAGGTGCAACATTTACTATCTCAAACGGTGGTGTATACGGTTCACTTCTTTCTACTCCAATAATCAACCCTCCCCAATCTGGAATACTTGGCATGCACTCAATACAAAATAGACCAGTTGCTGTAGGTAGCTCAATTGAAATCAGACCAATGATGTACATTGCTCTCTCTTACGACCACAGAATAGTTGACGGTAAAGGGGCAGTTACTTTCCTTGTGAAAATCAAAAATTACATAGAAGATCCAAATAGATTGATTTTAGAAATTTAAGCAGGTTAAAAGCGACAAGAAGTTTTCAAGATGGGTGTTACAGCTGTACAAACATTTGCAAAGGTAACTTATACAAAAAATGGTCAGTGCTTACTGTACGGACATTGTGATCTATGCCTAAAAAATTCGACTAGCCCCTTTGGTGTTATCTAAAGTAGCTGACACTGGAATTCCAGCTTCTATAACCCCAGTTGAGGATTAGAAGTCAGTGAAAAAGCCGGGAAAATAGGGTAAACTCCGGAAACATATTATCAAAAAATAGAGAGGTTACCCATGAATAAAAATGTAACAGAATTATTTTGCTTTGTAGACGATTTTTGCAAGGCTATAAACAAAAATTTCGCAGAAAAACTCCTGCCAAACAGTAAAAAACCTACCAGAACGCCAGGGATTACGCATTCTGAAATTCTTACTATAATTTTACTTTATCAACAATCTAGATGTGAGGACTTTAAATCTTTCTATACATATTATTTGAAAGCACTACATGGATCTGAGTTTCAAAATTTGCCAACATATAGTAGATTTATTAGGCTAAAAGGTATTTAGTGCTCTTGTTAAAGTGGCTTTGTGAGCAGTCAAAAATGACCGGAATTTCGTACATAGATGCAACTTCTATCGCTGTTTGCCATCCAAAAAGAATCTCAAGAAACAAAGTTTTCAAAGGATTGGCAAAGCTTGGAAAGACTACATATGGCTGGTTTTTGGGTTTTAAATTGCATATGGTAATTAATGAAAAAGGTGAAATTCAAGGAGTTACAATGACTAAAGGTAACGTTGACGACAGAAAACCAGTACCAAAATTAACTGAAAAACTGACTGGTCTTTTGTTTGGTGATAAGGGCTATATAAAGAAAGAGCTCTTTGCAAAACTCTTCGATAGAGGAATAAAACTCGTTACCAAAGTAAAAAAAGGTATGAAAAATACATTAATGCTTCTTGAAGAAAAGATTTTTTTAAGAAAAAGGTCGATTATTGAAACAGTTTTTGGTTACCTCAAAAACAGACTTGATCTTGAGCATTCAAGACACAGGTCTCCAATAAATTTCTTGGTGCACATCTTTTCCACATTAGTTTCATATTCTATGAAGCCTAAAAAGCCCTCTATTTCTACATTTTACTGTATTGATTAATCCGCAACTGGGGTTTCATAAAGTAATTTCTCAACACTTGAATGATTTCTCTCTCTGGCAAGGTCGATTGGCTTTTTACCATCCTTATCTTCAGCATACACATCAGCCCCCTTATCAATTAGAAGTTTTGCAACTCTCGATTCATTTTCTTTTGCAGCCCAATGTAATGCTGTCATACCATAATTATTTTTTACTTCAGTACTTGCACCATGATCTAATAATACCTCTGCTGCATTTACCCTCCCACTTTCAGCAGCCCACATCAATGGCGTATCACCTTCTGTATCCTTAGCGTCAATATACTGGCTCTGCGTTTCTTTGATTTTATTTAAAACTAATTTTATTATTTCTTCTTTATTACTACTAACTGCTGCATGTAATAATGTATGATGATTATTTCTTGCCAGTACATCAGCTCCTTCATTAAGACATCTTTGCACTCTATCAAGATTGCCTTGCTCTACAGCATCGAATAATTTTCTATCAATTCCTCTCATAAACCCTCCAAAGTTGCTACTAAATTATGTAAAATACATTATCTATAGCATAGATATTTTTGGCATATAACAAGTTTTTTCTCATAAAAAACTAACCGTTACAGCTATATGCAATTATTTTAGAAAGAAGTTTCTTTTTGGTTTCAAAGATTTTGTCTGTTCAGGACTCTTAAGATAAATTGCTACTAATTTAGCAGCATACAATGTTAAAAACTTAAGTAATATGTCCATTTCTAGCCTTCAAAACCAAGAGATGTGAGAAGAGTTTGTCTTGGGATGCGTTGGTCTACCGCCATTCTGTTAAATGAAGGTACAGATACCTTATTACTTATTCTTCTTCATTTTATTGCATACACCAGTACCTATTGTCAACTAACTTCTGTGAATCACTATTTTCCAATTGATTATTAACTTTTTCCTCTAACTTATTACAAATGTCACCTTGCATTCTATGATCAAGATCTTCAAATTGCATTGATATGTCTGATATGTTACCTTGAAGCAGTTGTATATTAGGCGTATTTTCCTGAGATGTTGCACTTGTATTTTCTAATCTCCTTTTCTTAGACTTATCTAAATGTATAGTTGTCTTCTGTCGTTTTCTATGTGATTGCACTTTTAAGTCCGAAGAACAAGGGCCTGAGGACATAATTGATTGCGCTTTTTGGCCATGAGTAGCAATACAATAAAGCAAAAGATCTTTGCATTCTAGATTCATAGTAGCCCCTTGCTCTAAAAGGTATTCAATAATATCTAAGCGACCAGCGATAACAGCGTATTCTAGAGGACTAACACCATTTCTATCCTGTAGATTTACATTAGCTCCTTTTTCTACAAAGTATTTAACAATATTTAGGTGACCAGCAATAACAGCATAGTGCAGAACCCCCCTACCACGCTTATCTTGTAGATTTATGCAAGCTCCTCGCTCTAAAAGGCTAGGAATAATATTTAAGAGACTACTGAATTTTAGATTCATATTAGCCCATTTATCTGTAAGGTATTCAATAATATCTGAGCTAGCAGTGACAACATAGTGTAAAAAGCTTATACTGTTTCTACAATATAGATTTACACTATCTTCATATAAAGTATTACCAACAGCAAAATCAATTACTTTGGATTGTGGAAGAAATGATTTTTTCTCTATTTCCTTTTCTAAACATTTTTTTCTTTCACTTTCAGTAGACATTTTTTGTGTAGTACCAAGATGATTTAACCCTATTCTTCTCTCCTGTAACTCTTGCATGTTTTTAAGTTCTTGTGATGCCCCTTTTTTTCCAAGATAGGCATACCCAACAGATAATTGTATAAGATTTTTATAAAAACCTATATGATTGCTTTCATACAACTCACCTGAGCTAATCAAGTTGTTGAACTCCGTTAACACTTCATCTAATAGATTTCTTTTATCTTTCATACTTATCATTTTTTCAATAAAAGGACTTCTAAGTATGAAAGGACTTTGCTTTTGGTATTTTAGAATATCAAATAAACATTCTTGTAAAATCGATGAATTCAATTTATGTAAGTTGATATGTGGCGATGTTGTTGTAAGATAGAAGTATTTTTCATCTTGAATGCTATAAAGTTTTCCTAAGGTCCGGGTGTATTTGAGGTATGAAAAATACAATAAGTCATGGTTTTTAAAAAAATCTTGATAGAAATTATCTTTTCCCGTAGAATTAAATTCTACTTTAAAATGTTCAACGTAGTACAATACTGTAAATGCACATAGATACTCTTCCTTCATTACAAATACTCTAGCCAAATCAATTGATAGAGTTGCCAATCTACTTGATAAGTTATCACTGACAGAAAGTAGAGAAGCACAACTTCGTAAATAATCTAATGCACAATCATACTTCTCCTCTATGGTGTAAGTAATAACTATAAAATGATCTAGAAGCATTTGCTCAAAATAACCCCTGTAGCTGCTTTTTCTGAGTTCAAAAAGCTCTTTTAACCCTGAACAATCTTCTAATGCAACTAACGCAAGGGCACGTAAATATCTAATTTTTAAAGAATTTTCCGTTGAAGATTCAATAATCGGCAATATTCTTGTTGAAAGCCTGACAACTTCCTTATACTCGCCCTCTAAATGTAAACGTGTGATAGATCTAATCACAAAAGGCTCTTCTTCTTTAAAAGTGTTATAGTTTCCAAGGTAATCGACTAAGGCTATAAGATGCAAAGTATCAGTTTTTTCCAACAAATTGCTAAATTCATCTTCAAATATTTCCACAGCAGTTAGCAGTATATCCTCCTTTTGATCTTCAGCGATTTGCGAACGTATGGCTTCTTTTATCGATTCATGTATAACATACATTTTTTTCTGCCTATCATTTCTATATCAAGCAGAGAATAATTTTCCATCAATTTGAAAGTAGACTCTAGTTCAACCAAAACTAAAAACATATCAGGGTCAATGTAGCTATTACCCAAATGAGCCATAACTTTCAAACACCTAAAAGGTACTCCACCATTTTTCTTTTCCATTACCTCCATGGAAATGCCTGTTGTTACTAATAAAACCCTATCATATTTGTCCTGCTTATTATTTTTTGGAATTACCTGATCAAGATCTTCATATTTTATTAAATATTCATGAATTCCAAATGCTTCTTTTGAATTACTTAACTTACTATTTCTAATATAAGCTGCTGCTAGCTTTATAGCTAATGGAAAACCTTCAAGCCTTTTTACAAATACTTTTATTTGTTCGTCTTGTGATTTATCTACTATTCCTAAAATTCTTTTAGTAAGTTGTACAGCTTGATCTTCTTCAAAAGCATCCAAAGCGACTTCTACTACGCCTTTACAAGGCTGATCAGGAAAAGTGAATAAAAAATCAAAACCTACTCGATCCTCTACCTCTAGAACCTCTTCTATGTCTTCTCTTTTAGCATTATGACAAATAATTAGACATTTTTTACTTCCTATTAGTGATTTTTTTTCTTCCATATATATACCTAATTTCCTTTTGGTTAAAGAAGAAAAACGCCTCTCTATAGGTAACATGTTACTGTCTTCTATCTCATAGATATGGCTATAACTTTCTCTACTTTCCTCAGCACACTTTCTAGCCAGTTGAGTTTTGCCCATGCCATATTTACCAGTTATTACTACCACTGCTCCTTTTTCCTTTTGCAGTTCTTGACATATCCTTTTTACTTGCTCTTGCCTTCCTGTAAAGTCATCTACTGCGGGACACACATCTTTAAGCTTCTGTTTCTTCAATTTAGATTTAAATCTTTTTATAGAAAAGAAAGATTGATTAATTCCCTTTATACTAAGCTGAAATCCATCAGTTTTTTTTGTGTCATTATAATGTAATTCAAAGGATTTCTTATACTCTTGAAAAATTTCCTCAGTATGGCTTTTAAATATTTTTTCTAGCTTAGAATAATAAGCTAAATCTTGTAACTTTACTAGACTGTCTTTTACTAAAGACATATATTCAAGATTTTTTTCAGATTTTTTTAGCCGCTTTATGCTTGCTGCCGTATCTCGAGCACTAATGGGCTTTCTTTTTTCTGCTGTGATTAAAGATTCTTGACGACAGAGTAGGCTTGTTTTTCTTTTTCTATGAAGAAACTTAATTTCCTTAAATAAAGACTCTGCTTCTTTCTCAATGTGTGATCTAACCTGTTCGACAAGATTATTCCATTTTCCTCTACTTGGTATTTGAATCTCTTCATTAACAATAGAGAACACCTCTTCCACAGTGTTTACAAAGCTTTGTTGATCTAAAGTATATACGTAATCCTCAAATTCCGTACTTGTAGTTTTTACTTCATCATACACTTTTCTCAACTTCTCACATATAAAAAGACGACGATAACCATACTGACTAGATTTATCTCTTTTTTCATAATAGATAAGAGAGTCTTCTTTCCCCGTTACAATTCCAATATTTTCATACAGATCTATGATATTATAACTCCTCTTTCCATACTGTGCCACTTTACCATGTATTTTCTGTGAATATTTATCTAGAACAAGAGCTTCAACTATGCTTGCACCATCTACACTCCTATCATATTCTTTTTGAATATAATATTGAATTATCTTATCCACAATATCCTCTACTACACTTGAAACTTGATCAAAACCAATTTTCTCAAGTTGTGCTTCAAAGCTTTGAAAAATATCACACCCAGCATCTACTAACACTTTCCTAAAAATGAGCTTACAACTGTCAAACATTTCTATTAAATCTGATAGACAAGAAAAACTTCTGCTCCTATATGCTCTCTCACCACCTATTGTCCTTACACCTCTACATACTGAAAATCCAAAGATGCTTCGTACGAAATCTTTGTTAATTACTTCTTGTGGAAGCACTTCTTTTTTCCTTCTTATCATCTCTCCAAATGTAGAATATATAATAAGCTTCATTTCAAATGATTGTACAAAGCTCTGAACAAACTTTACTAAATCTGAATATTCTGTTTGGTAAAATTGACAGTGATTCCTATTTTTATAAAACAAGCGTATTTCATTATTATGACATTCTCTTTGTTTACCATAAGTTTCGGATGAATTTTCCTTATATACTGTTATTGCAGTTTCTAATAGCTGGGACATTGCTTTTATCTCATATGTACCACCCCAAGCTTTAGGACTCCTCATACATTCTAAATATGCTTCAAATTGAAATTTACGAACCTTTTTAGGGTTATGTATCTTCTCAAGCTCAATACAAATGTCATCTACTGCATTACTATTGAAGTGGCTAGGCTGGAGTTTACTAGACTCGATTCCATACTGCTGCTTAACTTCAATTTCAGAGCCAAAATCAGAAAGAAATTTTTCTTTAAAGCTACCATTTGTTATATAACCTTCATTTTTACTCTCAAAAAAGTCTATCATACTAATCTCGTCTTTCAATTCCTCTTGAAACGAACGCATTTTTTCAACAACTCTTTCACGAAATATTTTCTCTACTAACCACCTTAGCATATCATTTTGGCAAATATGTACATCACCTTGGATTAGCCTTTGGATTGTTTGTACATCATGGCCGTCTCCAAATAATTGGTAAAATCTCTTGCAGAATTTATTATTGTCAAATTTTACAGGAGTTAAATAAGCTAAAGCAACAGACCAAAATAGGCAACTACCATCTCCTGGGACATCAATTCTTTTATACGAAACAAGTGGTTGCAGTATCTTAGCAATACCCTTCCTGTTATTACTTCTAGCGATGTCTATGGAAGTCTTACCCTCCATGTTTAAAATATTAGCGTTAGCTCTTTTTCTCAATAGAGACCTGATAATTTCTAACTCGTCATTACGAACAGCAATATGTAACAGTGTATCACCACGTTGATTAACCCGAAAATTAACATCCAAGGTTGGATGTGCTCTAAAAAAAACTTTTAGCTTTTTAAGCTTTTCCATTTCTAAAAGACTACAGTCCTCTATAGTATTAATAAATTCTTCATATATTTGCTCCAAGGACAGTTCTTTCAACATACTCTGAACTTGAGTTAGGTCAGAATAAGGTAATGTTTTCTGAACTTCCTTTCTGAGTATTGGCTCAAAATGAGAATATCCTCCATTTATTATATGTATAGTATCTTTTTCATTATAATCTGTACTTACAAATTTGGATCCTAATCCATCAATAAGAGACCCTGACCATCCATATATGGGAAGATCTTCAATAACATGCAGCTTAACATTATATTCATTACAAATCATTCTTCCCTCAATTTCAGGCCTACCCCATATAGGAATCTGCAACGTATTTCCATACTTTAAACCAGTTAATGATGAAAACACGTCCTTATTATCCCTCTGCATTTTTTCTATATCTTCAATACTGTATTCTATATAAATCAAATAAGTTTTCCATAATTCATCATTATCAATACCAGGCTCTGGAAGTATTACTTTAGAATCTCCACGGTTTCTAGCATCTGCTATAATCTTTTTTTTCATTTCTTGACTACTTAAAGCTTGCTTCCTACAAACTTCCCTCAAAGACTTCACAGTAAAGTTCATTTCAGGTTTTAATTGCTTAAGTCCTTGTGCAACTGCGTGAAAGAAACAATCCCCTCCTCCAATTGCTTCCCCTATTGTAAAACCTTCTGGCAGCTTTAATATTTGCTGACTACTAGATGGCAGTGTGTCTTCTTTTTGCATTCTTATTAACCTAGATTGATTATCTGTTACTTGTTCCTTTGTATTTTCTTTACTTAACATAAAGCCCCCTATATTTTAATATTCATATTTGAATTGTTTGGTCGTAAACCTCTTTTCTGAAGATCGGTTTTGACATCTAATTCATTTGATTCTTATGCAGCTGTACCAAACCAATTTGCTGTAGAAGTCTTACGGTAACCCTAAGTAACTTTGATTGCTGAGTAACAGTGTGCCTTTCTTTTGATTTCTTACTAGACTAGGTATATTCTTAAAAAAGCCAGGATTGCTTTCTGAATGATGTACATAATACAATTCATCTAACGCCCCATGTATTCATTATATTGAATTACCTTATAGCTAAAAAGATCTAGCAGAGCAAGAACTTTTTAGCATTTTATTTTAGTTTGTATTTTTAAAACTAAAGCCAGTGCTTGCAGATACACTTCTTTTTTTTACTGCAATGCACTAACTGCTCTTTTCTATTTTTAAATAAATTAATATCCACTTAATCTCACACTTCATTAAAAACTTAAATGATACAGCCATTTCCTGTACCCAAAACCAGCAAGCGTGAGAGCTTTTTATTTTGGAATCGTATGATCTACCACGTGTACCGTGCGAACTTTTATTTATAATAATTTTATTATACGCTAAAACCAGCTATATTAGCCTGATTGAGCCACACTTACATATGAACTGGTTTGCCTAACTTCGTTGCAAAGGTTGCAAGCTTCTATTTTTACAATCCTATTTTTACGCAACTTGTTCTCAAAAATATACGACCTTTTTTGAAAAAGTAAACATTCAAGATTTTTATGACGCTAATTTTTAGTATGTTTCTGCGGATATTAATAATTTTATATAAAATATAAAAAAAATACATAACTCTTGATTTTCTCATAAAAATGATTAATAATTAAATTATACCATTTGAATAAAAAAGTTATGACTTTAACATTAGAACAGTGGAAAGAAATACTAGATGCAGTAATCCCAAACAGCGGTAATATATTTGAACAAATAAAAAGAAAAGTAGAGGAACGAGATAAAGATATATATCAAAGGTGGCAAAAAACAAACTTTGATCTAAATCATCTGTTTGATGTATTACCGAATATATCTTCTTACAAATTGACGTTATTACATATAGCAGTTCTTAATGGCCGCTTAGATATAGTTAAAGCTCTGTTAGAAAATGGAGCTGATGTTAAGGTAAAAAACAGTAATGGCGATACTCCATTACACAGTGCTGCTAATGGTGGTTATTTAGAGATAGTTAATGTTCTATTAGAAATAGGAGCTGATGTTAATGCAAAAAACAATCCTGGCAATACTCCCTTACATAAAGCTGTTTTTAGTGGTCATTTAGAGATAATTAAATACCTTATAGAAAATGGAGCTGATGTTAATGCAAAAAACAATCCTGGCAATACTCCCTTACATAAAGCTGTTTTTAGTGGTCATTTAGAGGTAGTTAAATACCTTATAGAAAATAGAGCTGATGTTAATTTAGGAAGAGGTTATTATGGCGAAACTACTTTACACGAGGCTGCTATCAATGGTAATTTAAAGATAGTTAACGCTCTATTGGAAAAAGGAGCTAATCCTAATGCAAAAGACTATAGTGGCAACAATACCTTGTACTCCGCCGTTCTCAATAATCATTTAAAGATAGTTGAAGTCCTATTAGAAAATACAGCTAGTCCTAATGCAAAAAATGATCGGGGCTATACTGCCTTACATCGTGCTGCGTTCAGTAGTGAATTAAGGATAGTTGAAGCTCTATTAAAAAATGGAGCTGATGTTAACAAAAAAAATGATGATGGCCGTACTCCCTTATACTGGGCTATTATCAGGGGTCGTTTAAATATAGTTAAAGCTCTATTAAAAAATGGAGCTGATGTTAACGAAAAAAACTATGATGGCCATACTCCTTTATATTTGGCTCTTAATACTCAACAATATGATGACAAGTTAGTAGATTTTTTAATAGCGCAGGAGGTTAAGATAAAAGGTTATAATGCAGAAAAGCCAGAATATCTACCCAGAGAAAAACATTGTTATTGGGATAAATGTTGTTCAGAAATTGGTAGAATAAAAGCAAAAATTATTGATGGTACTACCACACTTTATGTTATTTTAACATGCAAGGATAATGAATTAACATGTTATGCACGAAAGGGAGTTTTGCAAAGAGCATTAGAAAATAGTAACTATAGAAATGAATTTCCTATATATTATAATTACTTAAAAGATCAATGTGATAAAGGAATAGAAAGACTAGTTTTATCTAATGAAATTAAGGACGTCTTTCAGGGGCGTCAAAAACTTTTTTTAAGGAAGGATGAAGAAAAGCCTGATATTATAACAAAACTACCGACAGAACTACCTGAGGCAGTAGACACACATCTAGAAAATGCGAGTATGAATAATTTAAAAAAAGCATTAGAGATAAATATATAACATCGTCGATAAGTTCCTAGTCTAGCTAGTAAATAATAGACTAAGTGTCAAGTTAAAGCGAGTAGGAAGGAGAAATTCTTCCTTTCTTTGCTGTGTGATTCATGTATATTATGACAACTGATTTCTCACATCAAGTCTTGTTTAATACACTTTACATTTTAATAATAGTGATATGAAAATAGACAGCAGTTCACAATTCCGTTAACCTAGCATACTTTACTAAATAGCTACTTGTAAAGGTGTAGTAGAAAACTCAAAAATGTATTGTAAGCTATATTCTCAACGCAGAGAAATGGCAGGAGGGTTGAGAAATATTGAGTTAATAATTTATAGATTCTTCTGAAGAAATTATTTTTCTTTCTCGGTGTTTATTATCTTTTGAGTATAGTTTTCTGTGCTAGATCCAGAAAAGGTTGTCTGCTTCACACTTTCTACTTTTTCGAGTTTTGTGTTTGATTGAATTGACTTTTATAATGTCACAGAATTTCCTTTATCAGACCAACTACATGATTTAGCAGAAGAAGGGCTATCAGGAACATTAGGTTTTTATGCAATAATTTTGAAGCTCTGAGGTTGGTTCACATGTAAGTTAAAATTATCACTATCTTCGTTATATAATTAAGCTTTTAACACTGATTTCCCTCAATTTTTGAAACGCTAACTATAGATTAGATTTTGGTAAGTTATTGAAAATCTTGACTTTTTGAATTATGCTTAATCAAACTTAAAGCAGTTCATTGCATATCTATACGGTTAAGCTATTGAAATTCTTGAATTTCACTAAATTGATTGAGCATTTTAAGATGCCTACTGCCTAAATTTAGGTGCCCATTAGCTTTTTTATTGCAGGTGTTTGAATTTATAAACCATTGATATTCTTGCTCTTTTTTATCTCTAATCCATAGTTAGCATTTGAAGTATTGGTTTTTTGGCCACATACTCTTTCTGTTGCCTTTGTAAATTAAGACCATAAAATTTCTCTAATTGCTCACTCCACAGCATCGGTATTTCTCTCAAATCAACTAATTTCAAACCCCTTGGCTGCCTCCCATTTATTATATCTTCTTTAATCTTTGGAGCTAAATAATTTAACCTTAAAATTTGCTGTATACGTCTTGTACCTATATTAATTTTGGCACTTAGCTCTTTCACACTTTCGTATTTTCCCTCTTCTAGTTGCCGTTTCCAAGAATGGACTCTTACCACTGCTTTCAGTAGCGCATTGTTTGTTTTACCTTCTGGTTCTACTACCGTGCATTTATTTCCTTTCTTCTTTATTGGTATAAATTTTTCCTCTGATTCAGAACTCACTTCTATTCCATCCTCTCTCACCATTACTTTCTTTATTAACTTTTTCACTACTTCTTTCTGCTTTCCAAAACTTAAATTTTTCCATTTTTCTTCGGTCTTTTCTTTCCCATTTTCATATAGCTGCTCTGTCTTCATTATCACTTCTTTTTCTACTTCTCCTGCTACTATTGTTCGATTTATTGATTCACAATTTTTTCCTCTTAAGTGGTTATTACATATGTAGTATCGATACCTTTTGTTCTCTTTTTTTGAGTACGTTAGCGTCATGTTTACATCACAGCTTTTGCACTTAATTATTCCCTTTAGTAGCGCCTCTTCATATCTTGCTTTTCTATATGGTTGATTCTTTATCAATTCCTGTGCTTTTTGCCATTTTTCCTCTTTTATTATTGCTTCATGCTTTCCTTCATACTCTTTCTCATAATGCCGTATTTTTCCCATATATATTGGATTTGTTATTATTCTCCTCACCGTGGCCTTTTTAAAGATATCAGATCTTATTCGGTACCCTTCTCTGTTTAACTCCCTTGCCAATTCTGCCATTGACTTCAGCTCTACATACCTTTCAAATATATGTTTCACCGTCTTTGCTTCTTTCTCATTTATTATTAATTCTGTATCTTTTACATCATATCCAAGCGGCAAAGTTCCCCCCATCCACAATCCCTGCTCCTTTGATGTTGCTATTTTGTTTTTTACTCTCTCCACTATCATTTCTCTTTCTAGTTGTGCTGCTCCTGATAACACCGTTTGTACGAACTTTCCCATTGGCGTATTATTATCAAATATCTGCGTTACTGCTACAAAATTTACTCGATGTCTTCTAAAAAAAGCCAGCCTTTTTATTATTCTTGGGTATATGATGCTATGAGAAAGAAGTACAAATACATGTTACTAAAATTTTGGCCGTATTAGGTACCTTATCCAACGTTTTGGAAAGTAGATTTCTCTTATATCTGTAATTTCACATTCTGATTAAACGAAATTTGCAGAGATTTACTTCCATAGTAGTACCAAACATTTTCATCAAACTTTGATACTAGTGTTGGTGATCCTAAAGTATGAACTACTTTTTCTCTATCATCACCTACTTTTACCTTATTCCACAGCTCAACATTAATTCCAGAAACTCTGTGATTATAGATAATGTACATGCAGCTCACTAAAAACAATAAAGCAAAAAATATTAATATTCGCATTTTTATTAACCAAAAGCTGTAATTTGCACCATATAAACAGTTATTTCAAGCAAAAGTTATGCTATTAAGAGCTATGCAACAAACATTTATATTTGTGGGCAATAGTAAGTCTATAAACCACACATTTAATTTTTATGTTAATAAAGATGATTTTTCCGTCTGTGAATGAACTGAAACTGACGTCATTTTACCTCTTCCTTGTCTCAGATTTAGCTTGTGAAACGCATAATTGAAATCTTCCTTATTAACTACCATACATTGCCTTCGTAAAACAGCACACTTTTTTGCTTCATTTACTAACTGCTCTAACTTAGCTCCAGAATAGCCTCCTGTTTCTTCTGCAATATCTTTAAGATTTAGCCTTTCATCAGTTTTTATATTTTTAGTATAAAGCTCCAATATCTTTTGTCTCATTTCCGTGCTTGGATTAGGTATATTAACCACTTGACCTAAACGTCCAGGTCTAATAAGTGCTGGATCTATCTCATCGATTAGATTAGTTGCACCAATTACTATTATATCTTTTCTGCTCTTAAATCCATCTATTTCAGTTAGTAACTGTGTTAAGCTCTCTCGACAGTGGTAAGCTGAGTTATTAGCGGTACTTCTTTTTTGCGCAACTGCATCTATTTCATCTATGAATACTATACAAGGAGAATGTTTTCTCGCTACTTTAAAAAGCTCGCGTACAGCATGTGCACCATGACCAATATATACTCCAATAAGTTCTGGACCTGAGATACTTATAAAATTCATATTTGATTCACCTGCAATTGCGCGGGCGATAAGTGTTTTACCATTTCCAGGAGGGCCACATAATATATAATCTTTTTGTAAGTTAATACGTTGACTTCTCAACATTTTACGCACTTCTTCTGTCATTTGATTACAGCAAGTAAACTGCAACTCTTGCTTTAAGGAAGCATCAATTATAACATCAGCAAATGTTGTTTTATTATCTGAATTAGCTAATTCTATTTCTATAGGCAGCTCTACTTCCTTCATTTTACTAAATACTTGATCATATATAAACCAAGTGATAAAAAAGAAAACAGTAAGCAACACAGCAGGCATAGCTTCGCTAATATAATGTGCAGCCAGCTCATATCCTTTACTAAGCAACATTGTATGCATATAGGCAAACAAAAGAGCAATAGAGACCATAATTGCTATGCATAACAAACAGATAGCAATTCTTTTTAGCAATTCTGAAGTTTCAATTTTTTTCATCTTGGTACTATAATAATTTTAAACTAAGAATAAATTCATCTAGTCTACTTATTTTGACCTGATCTTAAGAATTAAGTACTTCATTAAGCTCTAGAAAAAATACACTCTCACACTACTCTGAATTTTATCACATTCATAAAAAAAAACAAGATTTTTTTGTTAAGTCTGTTTATAGTTAGCACCTTGTATATGATCAAGATAGGTCTGGAATAGTATATAGTATCGTAAGGTAAAACTTGGTGTTTACATCCGTTACCATATATTTTTATGGAACTTAAATAAACTATGCTATTCGAGTTATAGCCCTTTTTACAATAACTCGAACAGATTAAAAAAATGTTTTTATCCTCGTTCAGACTATTATAAGAAAGTCATATATGTTAACTTTTTTGATACCTACAGAAATTTTTCTCCAGATCTACCATTAAAATATGCAGCTAAAATTGGATACATTTTTTGTCACTATTGCATCCAACATGCTAAAATTTTCAATACTTATATTGATATCTTCACATAATTGAGTGTCAGCTTTTGTAACATTGATTTACTTTTCTATATCAATCTCAACATCTTTTGGTGTGATCCTTGATTCCTCTATATCAACTGCAGTAGCGGCAATTTGGCTATTTTTCCTATTTCTCAGCAATACCTTTCAATAGTTTTGGTGTTTTCAGTTTCTCTCCTTTTGTTCTTTTTATAAATGGTGTAATTACGCCCCTAATCCATAAAATTTCTCTAATTGCTCACTCCATAGCATTGGTATTTCTCTTAAATCAACTAATTTTAAACCTCTCGGTTGCCTCCCATTTACTATGTCTTCTTTAATCTTTGGTGCTAAATAGTTCAACCTTAAAATTTGTTGTATGCGTCTTGTACCTATATTAATTTTGGCACTCAGTTCCCCTATGCTTGCATATTTTCCCTCTTCTAGTTGCCGTTTCCACAGATGAGCCCTTACCACTGCTTTCAGTAATGCATTGTTTGTTTTACCTTCTGGTTCTACTACCGTGCATTTATTTCCTTTCTTCTTTATTGGTATAAATTTTTCCTCTGATTCAGAACTCACCTCTATTCCATCCTCTCTCACCATTACTCCTTTTATTAATTTTTTCACTATTTCTTTCTGCTTTCCAAAACTTAAATTGTAATAGTTTAGACTTGATCTGACAGGCATGAATTAACTGACAGAAGAATTGAGGTAGTTAAAACTAATATCAGTCTCTTGTTTAACGTTACTAATATTTTTCTGAAAAGCAATGTATTTGCTATCAAGAAAAGTCTGCATAGGCATAGCAATATTTACCTGAGTGAGGCCTGGTCTCATTGTAAGAGCGTAACCAATGATCAACATCTATCTGCAAATCTTCTAAAGAACTGTAGATTTTCTTTCTAAAGATAATATTGTAACACTCATCTTGCATAGTTTTATGAAACCTCTCACATATGCCATTAGTTTGTGGTAAATTGGCTTTAGTTCTTGAATGATCAATATTTTCAATTCCCAAATAAAGCTGATAAGCATGATTTTCTGGTTTGCCACAATATTCTGTACCTCTATCGGTCAAAATGCGCAATAATGGCACGCTTTGTACATCAAAAAATGGTATTACTCTATCATTCAGCAAGTCAGCAGCGGTAATAGCAGTTTTATCTGTATAAAGCTTAGCAAAAGCCACTCTCGAATAAGTATCAATAAAAGTTTGCTGATAGATTCTTCCTATACCCTTGATGTTGCCTACATAATAAGTATCTTGAGATCCTAAATAACCTGAGTGTTCTGTTTCAATTTCACCATCTTTGCTCTTTAACTTTTTCCAATGCTGCAAGTTGCTCTTCAGTTAAAATTATGCCGTCTTGTGCAACCTTTGCTTCAAGGGCTTTAAGTCTTTTTTTGAACGTTTCAATGTCATTTCTTAGCCATACAGATCTTACGCCACCTTCGGAAATTATTACACCCCTTTTTCTCAGCTCATTTGCAGCTCTTTGTTGTCCATATGCTGGAAATTCTGTAGCTATGCCAATTATTGCCCTTTCTATATCTTCGGAAACTCTGTTTGCTAATAGGGGTTTTTTCTTACTTATTTCATGCAATGCTCCTTCTCCCCCACTTTCATATAACTCCTTAAATCGATAAAATGTATCACGCGAATAACCCATCACCTTACACGCTTGTGATACGTTACCTAATTGCTTTGCTAGTTCTAATAACCCTAACTTTGGTTTTAGTATTTTTCTTTGTATCGTACTCATATCTAACACTCCTTTCTTTTATTATTTTATAACTTACTTTTTTAAAGTGTCAGATCAAGTTCTATCTAATACAACAGATGTATTACACTATAGTGTGAAGGTATATGGAATATTTTAGAAACATTCTTCATTTTGTTTTAGTTTCTATGAACAAGGTTAATTTTCATTATATATGGCAGATATTATTATGGTAATATTAATAATCCTTATGATATAATTATCTTTTAAGGCTTTACTTTAGCTCGAATAAAAAGATCTAGAGCAACATGACGATCTTGAACGCTTGCACTGTGAACATCTGCCATAATAACTAGGCCTACTGTGTCTACAACAATATGACGTTCTCTACCCTTTATTTTCTTGCCAGCTCCTTTTTGAGTAGTCTTCACTGATTGACTATCAATTATTCCTACTGATGGTGTTTCATTTTTGCCAACCATTTTTCTTACCTCTTTTACTAGCATATCATGTATTTTTTCCAATTTGCCACTACCTGAGAAAATAGTCGTACACTGTCTCCAATGGTGAAAAATCTTTTGCTCCACTGGCAACCACCTCCCATTATATATCTTATTGCATTAATAATTATTCTGATATTATGCCTTCTTAGCCGACCTATCGCTCCTTGTGCAACACTTGGCTCTCATTCTTTGTCACTTATATCGCTTGTTACTCTCCTATTTTTTGCTTACCTCATCTTATTCTCTTCTTTATTCCCTTTCAAAATAGGTTCTCACAGTTAAAGATTAACCATGCACAAAACTTTTAGAAAAGAAAACGCACTCATTATAAGCTGTGGACCTTTAACTATTACAATAAGAGCAAATAATATTCCACACAAGGATACCAACACTCCAAATATCGAGACAAGACCATCCTTACTCATAATACCAAGTGAAATAAGAGTTGTACCGATTGCTGGAATAAAGTGAGTTAACGGAAACGGATTGGCTATCACCAACGCACAAACTAACATTATAAATGCCAAAATCTTTTCACCTGGCTCTAGGAAGATAAAGGACATTCTTGGTTTCATGAACTTTTCTATTTTTTTTAATGCAGGTAAAGTTTTTTTGACCACAAGGGCTAGTGTTGAACGTTTAAAGGATTTTCTTTCTAACCAATTTGGCATCCAGGGAGAATGAAACCCAAGCAGAAGCTGCAGTGAAAATAAGATTAACGGTATGGAAAGTATAGTTGTATAGCCAGGTGGAACTGGTATAGGCACAGATAGTGGCAAGGAGAAAATAATTATTAAAATACCAAAACCACGTTCTTGTAGAGATGTTTTAATTTCAAACAACGTCACTTTGTCACTATTAGCATTACCAGCATCTGCAACCTCTTGTAGAATATCAGATGCTAATTTTTTATCTTCAGTCAAATTCTCACTTTTTTGCACAATTACTTTTTAACAAAATCATTCCTAATAAATAGCATAATTACTCGTATATTCCAATCTTGATTTAACACTATTATCAGGATAATCCTCTGATATTCTATATACAGCCTTATCAGTTTGAATCTAATTATTTTAGCTGAACAAAGTTTCTTGAGTTATTTACCTTACCACACCCTAGAATTGTGTATCTGAGTCTCTATAAAATTATGTCCAGCTAAATTATTTTAAGCTGTACCAATATTAGCAATCAAGTTAACACTAACTTAATGATGACATATATAAAATGTAATATATTGAATTAATAGTGAGGTTAAAAATGTTACCTAATGAAACAAATTCAGATCATCTTCTCACTCAACAAGAAAATGATCTTGATTTAAAGAAATTTACTGAAGATCCATCAAATATAGAGAGTGTTAATAATCACAAAAAGCTCAAGGAAAGAATCACTGACCTGTTAAAAGGAGATACAGAATTCTCTCGCATGAAACAAGGAGATCAGGCTCTTGTAGTCGGTACAACAAGTGGGTTATTTTAAACTATTACAGCGAGCGAAAGCTTGACGCTAGCTTACAAATGGTTATTCTGGCTTTTGATATTTTACTCCTGAAGGGAGTATAAACAGTTTTTAAAATCCTATATAATGGGTTTTTTGTATTTGTAGTTGATATAAAATGTTAATCATGCTACTAAAAATATTGAATCAATATATGAGGTTAAAAATGGTAACTTTTAAGGTCCCATCTACGTTGAGATATTCAATCGCCACTTTTTCACTATGTACATCTGCATTTGTCACTGGAGTATTTATTTATCCTTTAAGTGTAGCAATCCTCAATTCCATTCCTATACCAATTTTCTTTGTAGCAATTGCTTCTGTTTCTGCAATAATTACATTAAGTTTAGCAATATATCTTGTTAAATCACTTGTCCCCGCAATAAACAACAATAACGTCTGTGATCTTCCTGAAGAGAAACAAAATAGTAACGATATTCTCACAGAAATGCCATTAGGAACTATACCATTACCTCCTCCTTTACCGAACCAAAATTCAGGAATATCAGGTGATTTTCTCACGCAAGTAAAGAGTATAGATTTAAAAAAAGTTAAAAGTCAAGGCAGGCTTAAGAATCAAAGTGATGTTAATCATGAAAGTATATGCGAACAAATAAGAGAAGGCGTTAAATTGAAGAAGGTTGAAGTTCAAGAAAGAAGTAACCTATTTAAAAATGAAGAAAAGAGCCTACTTAGTTCACTGAGGAAGAAAGTTGCATACTCAAGTTGTAGTGAAAGTGAGTCTTCTGGAAATGAATCTTATTGGAACGACAGTGATAAAGAAACTACAAGTAACACTAGTAAAAGATTTCTCGATAGTACTACAACAAAAAATTCCTCTTTTGCTAAATCCAACAACCAAAATGCAGACTTTCAGAATGAGTTAAAAGAACGTCTAGAGAAAATTAGTGAGGAAAGTGAATATCAGCAAGATCTGTCGAATATAAAAATAAAAGATAGCAAGGATAATGCTAAAAATAAAATGCAACAAAAATATGTTGAAAAAATAGAGAACCAGAAAGAAGAGAAAAATAAGGTAGGTGATCAGAATAATCGTAGTTTTATGCATAGTATAGCTTCAAAGTGTGTTCCTTCATCTAACAAACCTAATAAAGTAAAAAATGGGGAAAATGGTAGTCATTCTTCCGGTTATAGTTCCGACTTAGAGAATCAGTCTATACAATCAAAAAAACCACATTTCTGGAAAAAATTTTTAAAGAAAACCAAAAAAGTAGTAGAGGATGATGAGGTAATAAGTTTATGAATGAATTTAACAGAAGGCTGATGTAGAACTAAATCAGGTTCCGATTAAAGATTAATTTAACACTCCCTTATCCCAAGTCAAATGACCTTGAATAGAAGCATTATTTAAATAACTCCTAGGTCCTGAATTAATTTGCTCATCACTAGCTCCTATCCGGTACTATAAAAGGGCAGTGCTAATACCAATATTCATTATTGGGAACACAAATTGGGCAAGTTATAAATTTGCTTAACTTCGTAATTATAGTCAAAACAGCTCTTTTCATGCGTTTCATTACTAACGGGACTTGGTAAAGTATCTGGATTTTTTGTAACGCTATAGAGTCTGCAATTTCTAAAGTGATTTATTGACAAAGTTGAAAGTTACTGTAATACTAGAGAAGGTGTTTGTATGTCAATTAAAATGAGAGGGTAGAATGCACTTTAACAATTATGTCAATGGCAATCGTATTTCCTTGCAAGGCTTTTACGGGTCATGTACAAATCTGCAAGTAAGCGAACTAATAAGTTTTTTGCAAAGTAACAGGTTTATCACCTCGGTTCATCTAGATGACATTTCTATTGGTTGTGAAGGTGCAAAGGCCTTAGCTGATAGTGATCTTAAAAATCTTACTGAACTTTATTTGGTTTATAGCCGTATTGGCGATGAAGGTGCAAAGGCCTTAGCTAATGGTACACTTACTAATCTGACTAAACTTAGTTTACTTGACAGTAATATTAGTGAAGAAGGCGTAGAAGCTTTAGCTAAGAGTGAGAATCTCAAAAATCTTACTGTGCTTAATTTAGGTAATCGGGGGGTGTATGGACCTGCTTGTATTAATCCAACTAAAAATAATATTGGGCCTAAAGGTGCAAAAGCCTTAGCTGATGGTAGCTTGACTAACCTTGTTAAACTTAATTTATCTCGAAATAATATTAGTGATGAAGGTATAGAGGCTCTAGCTAAGAGTGGGAACGTTAAAAATCTTACTAATCTTGATTTGAGTGATAATAATATTGGACCTGAAGGTGCAAAAGCCTTAGCTGATGGTAGCTTGACTAACCTTGTTGAACTTGATTTATCTGAAAATAATATTAGTGATGAAGGTATAGAGGCTCTAGCTAAGAGTGGGAACGTTAAAAATCTTACTAATCTTGATTTGAGTGATAATAATATTGGACCTGAAGGTGCAAAAGCCTTAGCTGATGGTAGCTTGACTAACCTTGTTGAACTTGATTTATCTGAAAATAATATTAGTGATGAAGGTATAGAGGCTCTAGCTAAGGGTGAGAGTCTTAAAAATCTTACTAGCCTCCATTTGAATTGTAACAGTATTGGTAATAAAGGTGCAAAGGCTTTAGCCAAGAGTGAGAAACTTAAAAATCTTACTGACCTAAATTTGGATACCAATGGTATTGGCAGTGAAGGTGCAAAGGCCTTAGCTAGTGGTAGCCTTACTAGTCTGACTAAACTTTGTTTATTCCGTAATAACATTGGTTATCGTAGCTCGCTCAATCATGCTCTTGTTGGTGGAGTAGTCTTAAGTTTGAGTATAGTATACCTTGCAAGTGGCGCTGTTTTAAACCCTGTTGATGCTATTATAACGTTCATTCCAGTTGCTATCATCAGTACGGTATTATGTCTTTTGATTGGACAATTTTGTCAAGAAGTCAGTTACAAGAAGCAAGAAAATTATACTGTGAGTACATACTCTGCTGTTAAAAGCGTGCTATTTGGTGTATCTGCTACTCAACACCCTGAACCCCAATTGAGGGAGTTATAGAGGTTATTCTCAGGAAGTTATTTTAACCTTTCGTACTTTTCTAGTCATGCTCTTTTACCTTGAACTCAAGGGTTATTCTACCTTTTTAAGTTTTATATTCGATTGTAACATGTTATACAATGCAAGGTTTCTATAAACTAATCTACTATTGCTGTGGTGTACATTTTAGGGTTACATTGAGTTGTTGCTCGCTAATAATAATAAAATCTATCTGAGCTTTGCCATACATTTTTATTGTAATAACCTCTATGAATTACACACAGAAAATGAGATTATGCAATGTTATGTTGGTTATACTATCTGACTTATCATAATAAATCAAGGCTTTGTTCTAATTGAACAGGTATGTTATCATTCTCTGTATCATTTCCGTATATGAATAGCTTGTGACTAAAATTAACATATAAGTTCTCACGATAACAGCAGTCTTTATTTGTTTCTAGATTATGGTAATTTTTGTAGTGAAGATTATTATTACGATCATAATAGATAAACTCATCAATAAGATGACCTACTTTTCTATTTGTTATAACTTTATAAACACTTACACTCTGCCCCTCAGAATCGTTCTTTAACTGAAATAATGGTCTCCAATCATAGGATAGATTTAAATTTCTACCTTTCTGTAAACATATATGAGAATTTTCAACAAAATCTGGCAATTCTCTGTACTCTGGATCATATTTTTTGTATGCGGACAGTAAGTTTCCTAAGCTGTTGCATAATGCCAACTTTAGTTCTCCATCATCATCACTCACCACTCTTAAAAAGCTGAATTCCTGAGGTATTCTGATATTTGTGTCAGTGAAATAATTGCGTATATATAACTCATTATCCTGAAAAAAGTATCCTATATTCGAAAAGTTACCAACATCGTTATTTTTCTCATTTGATATCTTTGTACTACTGATATCACCATAATTTTCTTCCTTAACGATCTTAAATGACATACTTGCTTGTGTGTTATTGTGATCTAAAAATTTATAGTTTTCATTATTAGCAACATCTAGTACTGCTTTTCCTAATTCTTTTGACTTAGTAGTCATAAGTTGCTCTGCAACCTTCTCTGGTTTTGCATCTTCACCTTTAAGTCCTGGATCGCCTTTTTCTCCTTTAGGACCTTCTGGCCCTGGGCTACCCGCTGGCCCCCTAGCAGAATTTTGAAACGCAGTATCATCCTTTACACTATTTGCTACTGCACCTTGAAAATCCGAATTACTAGCAATCTCTGTTACCAACTTATTCTTATTAGATGGATCAGTAACCAACTTTTCAGCAACTTCCACAGGGTCTACGTCTCTTCCACCAAGACCTGCTGATCCTGCATCGCCTTTAGCTCCCTTTTCACCTTTTACGCTTGCTTTGAATTCCTCATCTTTCTTAAGTGTTTCTGATATTCGTCTTGTTAAACTTAATAACAACTCCTCGCCCATAAGCTTGTTTGCTACTTCTATGTGACCCTGGACTTCAGCTTCATGCAGTGGAGTTTGACCACGATTATCCTTAGAATTAACCTTAGCTCCCTTCTCTATAAGCTTTTCTACTACAATTAAATGACCATAGTATGCAGCTTTGTGCAGTGGAGTTTCACCAGTATCGTCTTTAGAATTAACATCAGCTTTACTTTCTATAAGCTTTTCTACTACAGCTGAGTGACCTTGCCCTGCAGCTTTATGCAGTGGAGTTTTACCATGATCATCCTTATAATTAACATCACCTCCCTCTGATATCTTATTTGCAACTCTTGTAATATCTCCTTTGCTTGCAGCCCAAATCAAGTCTTTATTCAATTTTTCCTGTTGTTCAGGAGTTATTTCATTGTTAGACATGTATACCTTCTTTTTTTGTTACAGAGATTATTGATTCATAAACACTTTTAAAATCTGATATATTAAGTTATATTATCAGAATGTGTATGTAATACAGCGTAAGTAATTACAATTTGTTAATTTCCTGTGATTAGTATAGATTATCGCGACTGGTTTTTAGGAACAAGATAATGCTAATTTGTAAAATTTCTTCATCTGCTCACTCCACAACATCGGTATTTCCGTTAAGTCAGCTAACTTCAAACCCCTTGGCTGCCTCCCATTTACTATGTCTTCTTTAATTTTTGGAGCTAAATAGTTCAACCTTAAAATTTGCTGTATTCGTCTTGTACCTATATTAATTTTTGCACTCAGCTCTTTTATATTTGCGTATTCTCCCTCTTCTAGTTGCCGTTTCCAGGAATGGGCTCTTACCACTGCTTTGAGTAACGCATTGTTTGTTTTACCTTCTGGCTCTACTACTGTGTATTTGTTTCCTTTCTTTTTTATTGGTATAAATTCCACCTTACCCTCTGAACTCAAGTCTATTCCATCCTCTCTCACCAATACTGTTCTTATTAACTTTTTCACTACTTCTTTCTGCTTTCCAAAACTTAAATTTTTCCATAACTTTTCAATTTTTTCTTCGGTCTTTTCTTGCCAATTTTCGTATAGGTGCTCTGCTCTCTTCATTACTTCTTTTTCTACTTCTCCTGCTACTATATTCCGACTCTTTGACGCACAGCTTTTTCCAACTAAATGATTGTTGCATACGTAATATCGATATCTCTTATTCTCTTTTTTTGAGTATGTCAGTGTCATATTTACATCACAGCTCTTACATTTAATTATTCCCTTTAGTAGCGCTTCCTCATATTTTACTCCTCGATACGGTTGATTACTTATCAATTCTTGTGCTTTTTTCCACTTTTCCTCTTCTATTATTGCTTCATGCTTTCCTTCATACTCTTTTTCATAATGTTTGATTTTTCCCATATATATTGGATTTGTTATTATTCTTCTCACCGTTGCCTTTTTAAAGGTATCTGATTTTGTTCTGTAACCTTCTCTATTTAGCTCCCTTGCCAGTCCTGCCATTGACTTCAGCTCCAAATATCTTGCAAATATATGCTTTACTGTCTTTGCTTCTTTCTCATTTATTATTAATTCTTTATCCTTTACATCATATCCAAGCGGTAAAGTTCCACCCATCCATATTCCTTGCTCTTTTGATGTTGCTATTTTGTTTTTTACTCTCTCTACTATCATCTCTCTTTCTAGCTGTGCTGCTCCTGATAATACCGTTTGTACGAATTTTCCCATTGGCGTATTATTGTCAAATATTTGCGTTACTGCTACAAAATTTACTCGGTGCCTTCTAAAAAATGACGTTACTTCTATGCTGTCTTTTGTTTCTCTTGATAGCCTATCTAGCGTATACACTACCACACAGTCTACTTCTCCTCCCTTAACATCTTCAAATAATTCCTTTATTGCTGGCCTTTCTAAATTTTTCCCTGAATAGCCTCCATCATCGTACCTTTTTGCCAATGCTACCCAGCCTTCTTTGCTCTTTATGTACTTTTCACATGCTACTCGCTGGGCATCAAGGCTATTAAACTTTTGTTCTAGCCCATCCTCATTTGATTTTCTTGTATATATCGCACACCTTACTTCTTTTAACATTTTCAACTTCCATTTTTATCACGCATTCCAAATAATAAAGGTCCGTTGTAGCTCATTCCCATTATTTTTCCAGCTACTGCTGACAATGATGTATAAAACTCTTCTCTGTAGACTAAACCCTTATCTGTTACCATTACTGCATGCGTCTCTTCTCCTCTCTCTAGTATTAATTCTGTCCCTTCTACTGGTAATTTATCGCTACTTATTCTTTTTCCCTTCTCTAGCCGATCTGCCAGATACTCTAGTCTTTTTGCTCCTTTTCTTGACATTTCTCCATACGCTTTTTCCTGCATTCTATAAGCTAATCTCGGTATCAGATATTTCTTTGAGTATCTAGGCGCTTCTTCCCCAAATACCTTCTTCCATATTCTTCTCAACTCTACCAACGCTTTTTTCTCTAAATTCATTACCTTCTTTTCTATTTCTTTCTCCATGCTTTTAGCCTCTCATAGAAGATTTCCCACTTTGCTGTTCAAATAACTTTTCAATTCTGTCTGTTTCTTTCTTTAATACCTTGGTTATCTCTTTACTATTTTTCGCATAATCCATTGCTGTCATTCCAAACGTATCCTCTTGTTCTATTTCTCCTCCAGCTTTTACCAGCTCCTCCACTATTTCTTTTTCACCTACCATGCACGCAAGGTGTAGAGGTGTGCATTTACTTCCATATTCCTCAGCATTTACATTCCCTCCTGATTTTATCAGTTCTCTCACGGTTTCTAGACGTTTCTCCGTTACCGCTAGATGCAGTGCTGTATATCCTCTTGCATCTGCTGCATTCACATTCGCTCCTTTTTCGACTAATAACTTCACTGTTTTTGCGTTTATTGCATAATGCAGAGCTGTTCTTCCATTCTCGTCTCTTGCATAAATATTTTTATATGAGTTCTCTAATAATTCTTTTGCTGACTTATTAAATTTGCCAAGCTTTAACATAATCCACCCCACCTTTTCTTTAAATTTAAATCCCTCTTTTAAGTATTCCTTTTCGCTACCTCATCTATCATTTCACTTACTTGGCTCATTATTTTGCTTGCTAAATTTTCACATTCTTCCTTGATTAGTGATTTGTCTCTCTTCCTTATTTCTCCTATCTCTATTATTTTTAACTCCGGCATATAGCTTCCATTCAACATATCTGCTATTTCTCCCACTAGCCTCTCTATTCCATAGCACGTCAGTTCTCTACTTTTTGTTACTCCACCTTTTTCTCTCAAAAATTTACTTGCCTTTTCACTTTCTTTACTATCACATAGACAATACTTTTCACTTTCCCAGATGTAATACATTGGTGTTGCGCCGTACTTATTCAGTTGATTAACTTCAGCTCCCGCTTTTACTAGCTCTTTTATTATTTCAACTCCTCCTATTTTGCACGCAGAGTGGAGTGGCGTACATCCAGTGACATATTGAGTAACATTTACTTCCGCTCCTTCCCTTAGCAGCACTTTTACATTTTCTAAGCTTTTCGCAAATACTGCACAGTGTAGTGGTGTATAACCATTTTTATCTCTTGCATTTACCTCTGCCCCTTTTTTTATTAATAATCTCACTGTTTTGTAATCAGAGATTTCCACTGCTTGGTGTAATATTGTCTCTCCTTCTTCATTTCTTTTATTAATGTTTTTAAACCCGTTACTTGATACTTCTTTAAAAAACTTACTAAAAGATTCTTTGCTAAACTTCATACTTACCTCACAAAATTAGCTTTTCTAGCGCCAGACAAATTTCTTATATTTACCTGCTGCTATTCAAGTCATGTCCTTTTTAGCATGAGAAAGCAAGTCTTTTTCTTTTTATTTCATATACTTTTACCTATTATTAATATAATATATGAGGATCTAAATATAAGTACTTAACTTATTACACATATTACTTGACTATTTTTCCAACTTCTGTGCAAATGTCGATGTTCGTGCCATTTCAGTACTCCCGGGTAAAACACTAAAATGTGCTTTTCTAATTCGTGTATTGAGTCTTTTTGCTCTGAATCATTTTTATAGTAAACATTGTGTTCTGCTATAACGTATCCTACTATTTTCTGGTCAATGAAATTCTTTGTTTGATAAAAATGAGTGACGCTAAACCTTTCTAAAATTGGCTTGTGTTTTAAATTCCAACGTTGCCCTGAAAGTTTATCGTTTCCCAATACAAATTTATTTCCTTCTTCTTCTATTCTACCAACCGGAAAACAGCTATTTATTTCTCCTAATTTCCAGCTATCTGACAGTACAATCTGCGCTTTTGCAAATTTAATCGATGGTAATAAACTTTGTGGTAATGGATATAGTGCTTTTAAATTGTACCACTGATGACTTCTTTCATAGATACCTTTGTAATCCTTTGTGTGAGGCTCTGTTTCTCCAAGTACTGCCACATCTAACCGATATATGTCATTACTAAATGCCTGCTCATAATGAACACGAAAAGTACTAAACTTAAAACTTGAATTCAAGACTTTTAGCTCAAATGTGTTCTTTCTACCAAATGACAGTACTGGTCCATCTTTTTCAACCTTTATACCTGAGTAATCCGATAACAAATTTCCAAAAAAACTTTCATCTAAAATAAACCTATCAACGTTGTAGTAATCATTAAACATCCTCATTAGTCTTGATCTTGCTGGTAATGATAGTTTTGCAAGCTCTACAACCGCATCTACAAAAAAGTTATTTGGAACATCCCTTATCCCTATCTGCAGTTCAAAAAAATGTTTACCAGGTGGTTCTTCGATAATTGTAATATCTTCTATATTCGCCCACTTTAGTGCTATTTTGAGTGATGCTGGGGTTCCTCTCAGTCTTTGAAATTTCACTCCTTCTACTACAGCTTTTCTTTTGTCTTTTACCCAGCGTAGTATTTCTTCTAAGCCATATTCTTCTATTATCCACAACAATGTTTCTTCTTCCAATCTAAATTTAAACCCTCTTTGGATATCTACTTTATAATCTATTGCATTAACCAGCGCTTTTTCTTGCTTTGTTGCGTTTTGGGGTAGTAACATTAGCTTTTATTTATCGATTTGACTCGTGATTTAAAGTATTGAACTCCTTTCTTTAAAGCTCTCAGGACCAGATTTAAAATCATTAAGTAATCCTCTTGGCAATTTATTATCAGCTTTACTGTTATCGCTATGGTACAGAACAGCTGCTGCAACAATAATACAACCTACTACTATTCCTGCTGCTACAAAACTTCCTTGAACAATAAGATATATAGATAATGGAAACATTACTGTAATAGCTACCAATGTTGAAATAGTTATTGCTTTTTTTGCATTGTTATACTTAGGTATTTGATCATCAACAGTAGAAGTATTTGAGCGGCTTTTGGCAGCATGTAATATTTCTCTTATTACTTTAATATTATCCTCCCTTTCCTTTCGAGTTGGTAATGTTGCAACTACAGATTTATTTTCATCATACTTTTCCTCAGATTCAAATTTATATCCCCCAGTTATGCTCTCTATGATTTTCTGAGTGTCCTCATAACTATAGCCAATCATATCAATAGGTTTCTCGCCCTTGTAATTGACAGCATCAGGATTTGCTCCTTTGTCTAATAATCTTTGAATTAATTCTGGAGAATCACCTCTAAGGCATGCTATGTGTAACGGTGTCATACCATTAGAAAGATGAATACAATTTATATCAAGGTCTTCTCTTTCTAGTAATTTACTTATAATATCCCTTTGTTTCAAAAGCCCTGAACATTTTTTTAATATTTTTTTATCTGCATCTATACCATTTCTTATACATAGCTTTCGTTCCAAATTTTCCTCGTATTTAGGTAATATCAATTCACCTTGATTGATGTGTTCCTGAAGATTATCACAAATCCTACTATAGTCATCTTCGTTAATATGATTCCACCCTTTAGATATAGCAAGAAGAATCGGATTATTACCATAGAGTAAACTATACTTGTTAATGTTTTTATCTTTCTCAATATCACCTTTTGCAACAGATGAATTTGATATATCAAACATTAGCTCAGTATTTTCACCCACTAAGATATTAGTGCTCTCTAAGTGAAAACAAGGTATGCTTGATTGAAACTTTCCTGGAGGTATGAGCCGTCCAACACTTTCTCTCCATTCCACTGGTTCAGAATCTTCATCAAACCCGTTATTGCGCTCATCTATAATATAAGAGTAGAATCCTTTTTCGATTAACAGTTTGGACATGTTCAAACAGTCTCTGTGACCTTCTCTAACAATATTGTCGATTTTTCTTTTTATTTGCACGTCAAGTTCATCGTCTTGTATATTGTGCTTTTCATAAATTATTTTTTTAAGCTCTTCTTTACTCAATTGTGATAACCAACTTGCAAAATTTTCCAAATCACATTGAATATTCTGTTCTATCTCTCCTGTCATAACTATTTTTAATTTATATATTACTTAATAATTATATATAATATTTTTACTATTGTCAACTTATCGCTTTCTCAACGTTGTTGCAATGCAAGCTTCATACAATTCTTAACCTTCTACTAATTCAAGTTCTAAATGACCTAAATGAGCACATTCATTACCTAGCACCATAACATCCTCTTTTGGCTCTATTAATTCTACGTTTTCTACACCCTCTACAAATAGATTTGCTATTATCCAAGATCTTGTAACATTCCATCCCAGCCTTCTATTTGCTTCAAACTTCTCAATAAACTGCTTCGTGATTTCTTCCTCTGATATTACAGGACTTATGCTCATTCTGCTGTGAATATCTATTTCCGTAATATTGCAACCAATTACTGTTACTGTATCTGTTAAAACCCTTATATCATCTCTGGTAACTTGCTTTCTTACAATTTCAAGTAGCTCTTCTAACACTATGCCAGTTGTGGATAATTGTGTTGATAAGATTGAAATTTGTACTTTTCCTGGTATAGTTGATTCCACTAGTGCATCTTTTACTCTACTATCTGCTGACAGTGCATGATATTTATAATATTCCTTACTTCCTCCTGTTGACCAACCTGCTATTTTTGCTTTTACCCTCTTTCTAAATCTTTCATCCTCTTCTTCTTTTTGTCTTTCCACTCCATAAAACTCAGCCAAATTATCAAGATCTTCTCCTGTCGCAAATTTAAGTAAGTTACTCTTTACTGCTTCATTTATTCTTTCTCTAAGCAAAAGTTCTCGCCATGCTGCTACTTCTAATACCTTCATTGCTGGATCACTTTCTACCAATCCTGTAAAACTTGCATCTCGCTTTACTAACTCTTCCTTCATTCTCGAAAAGATTTCCTCAAAGTTCAGTGGCTCGATAATATTTGGCTGCTCCATCTTTATACCACAACTCCATCAAAGCGAATATTTTTTCCACTTGGTAAGTACAATCCTTCTAGGTCAAGCGTTACTTTTCCTTCTTTCACTTCTGTTATTTTTACTTTTTCTAACTTAAATCTTTTTTCCCATTTTTCCAAAGCTTCTGCAGTTGCTGCGTAAATTTCCAAAGTTAAATCCCTATTTATTGGCTTATCTACTAACTCAAATAATCTTGATCCATAATCTCTTCTCATTATTCTACTCTTAATAGGAGTGGTCAGTATATCAATTATCGATTGCTTTAAGTGTTCTAAACCCTCTAGTTCTTTACCTGTTTCTTTGCTCATTCCCTTCATACTGGCTCTGTAAAAACATCAGAACTCCCTCTAATTACTTTAAACCCACATGAAACTATATCTCCTACTCTTCCTATACCAAACCCATTGGCAAATACTGTTTTAGATCCTTCTATTAATATTTTTCCTTCACTAAAACTATCTCCTTGCCTGCAAATTTGCTTACCATTTACAAAAACATTGTTACTGCCGCTAATGCAGAAATGTGGTATAGCTTCTCCACAGTAGTCTCCTAACCTCACTATTCCTTTGTTCAATTTAAGTCGATCCTTTCTGCTTTCAGTTTTATTCCACTTTTTGTCATTTCTATACTTGATCCCCCAGCCTTAAGTGTTATTTTGTCTACTACTTCAATCTCTAAATGATGCTTACCTTTATCATATGTAAACTTCGTCCCATCTTGAAATTTTATACTATTTATTTCTTTTTTATTCTCTGGTGCAGGGTATTTTTCCTGATATATTCCTGCTAACACCACTCCTAATGATACTTCACCAAGAGGAGAAAATACCATAACCTGTCCATCAATATCTGGCGGAGACCAATCTCTATCTTTTCCTGCTTTACTCGTTATCCACGGCAACCAATCTGTTAAAAATTCTCCTATTTTAACTCTTACTTTTGCTTTTTCATAATCTATTTCTTTTACCACTCCTATACGAATAACGTTTGCTAGCTTCCTATTCAGCTCTGAAATCGCAAAACTATGATCCAACATATACGTTACCTATCTCTATAATATGCGGCTTAATTCCAGTTTCTGACCACACTGATTTACCAATATGTATCTCATGAACCCATTCAACCATCCACACTAAATATGCATCGAGCTCTGGTCTAAAGTCATCTCCTCCTCCTGATATAAATTCTCCCGGTGAAACATTTTTCATATTCCAAGTATTTTTATTTACTACTCTCGCAACCTCAGCAGCTAATGTTCTGACAAGAATAGGTGCATTTTCTACCGTGCTATCAATTACTATTCGTGCTTCAAATCTTGCTTTCAGCGCTAATTCTTCTGTTCCAGGATCATCTCCTTTTTCAAGACTGCTAAGTTCTACAAACACCGCTGGCGCTACTAATTCTTTTCTTATTGATGGATAAATTTTGCACGTCTGTATTGCTGATATTTCTTCTTTTAACTTAGTGCAAATTGCTTGATGTAAATCTTTAAAATTCATACATTTTCTGTAATATCACGCTCAAAGAACTTTTCAAACACTTTCTCAACCTCATAATTAACAAGATCTCTTATTACTTTTGATGCTTCTGGTTCCAATGGCAATTTAACTTCCTTTATTGGCAATGCTGCTCTTCCTTCACGTTTAAAAGCTCCTTTATAACCTCTTGGCATTGTTGCAGTAAATGCTCCTATAAACTCATGATTTCCTGTTTTCGTACCTCTTTTTGTTTCTCTCATACTGCCAATAGATGAAGCCCTTACATCATACAAGTTTGCTCTTATTAAAACCTCTAACCTACCTGCTTTCGCTTTAAAGATTAGCAACCTTTTTCTCATTACCGTTAATTTTATCTTCTTTTCCTCACTGATTTCCTTAGCTGCTTGCGCTTTTAACCATAGTGCCGTTTTGTTTAATGCCTTTACCGTTGCTAATTCTACTTTTCTTCTTTTAGCATTTACACTTTCTATTACCTCAACTTCTATATGAATAGACATTTTACACCCCAGACGCTTTTATTTTCCACGTTATTCCAGACTTGTCTCTAAGTGGCGGTGAGTGTACTTTATATCTTCGATCACCTATAACAAAAACATCTCCTACTATTGGCTTTAACACATCAAACGCACTTACTTCTAACGCTAAAGTTTCTTCCACAAATTGTCCTTCACCAATCTCGTATAATTTATCTGGCTCTTGCTTTAATACCTGTACCATATATGACTTATCCTTTGATTTATATAAAGCCACTTCTCCTAAATGGGCAAAACAATCTTTAAATAGTCTCTTAATATTCTCTTGCATATTTCTTTTAATATACTAACCTTTATATGCTAAGAAAGCGCATACCGGTAGAGTCGTTCTGTGCCTCACCAACTTGTAATTACTCTACCAGTATGTTACGCTATAGCGACTTTTACTAACACTCCAGGTCTGTGGCACATTGGAAGAGGATTTGACTGCGTATGTAAATCTGTTCCTCTATCAAACCTCCTTGGTTCTTGTTTTGCATAGAGTGGCTGTCCAAGAGTATTTACTGTCTCATTAAAATCTGCTGGTGCAAAATATGTTGTAAATGTGCTTGCTGTTCCTAGTGGAAAACAGTGCCCCGTATCTTTCTCAATAAATCTTCTCACGGTTCCTTCAGGATCTGTTGCTTGCCCTCTATATTCCTCAAATGTTATTCCACAGAACGTAAATCCTGATCTCATATCATTCCTTAGCGCTGCTCCTTCTTGCCATCTTTCATATGCTTCTTTTACTTTAACGTGAGAAGTTAATGCATCGAAAAACTCAGGGCTTACCAAGGCATGAATTCCTGTCATATATTCACCACTTAGATTATCTTCTATGTGCCGGAGTACTTCCAGACACTTACGTTTTACATCAGTTGTCGCTGTTCCCAGTGCAAAATTTACTACTTTTGGTGTGATTTCAAATTCGTTGTACAGATTTAATAATTCTGACCCGTCAGCATCTAAAATTATTCCTTTCAGCGCTCCCATACGCAAATGCTCTAATGTTATTGCGTGTTTGTTTCTCATTAGCTGTAAATGGTCAGTTATTACGTCTGCCAGCGCTTTCAGTTCACTTTCTGATCCAAATGCCCTTATTCCCTGTACTTCCTCTGGTAACACTACATCATCATGCGGAATGTGCGGAATCGTAAATGTTCTTACCTTTCTTTTTCCTCTTTTTCCTACTGCTCCTGGTGCTCCGGGTAACTGCGTTGGTAGTAAACTTAAAACTCCGTTATGTTCTTCTATTGTAATATGTCTAAATCTTACTGACCTATTTGGAAATAAATTTAAATTTGCAACCCGTCCATAATTTATCGGCAATATATTCATCGCATTTGTTAGTGCCGTCATGCTAAATGCTGTATTTGTAAATGGATTTTGCATTTTTTATTTTCCCCCTTTTGTGTTTTTAATAGCTTTTTAAGCTCCCTTGCGGATAATGATCCCTCGTGCTTCAAGTTGCTTTATTGCTGCAGCTTTCTGCTCTTCAGTGATATTTGCTGGCCATACAACTGCATGATCAGCTAGCATTGCACCACGAGCAATAATTACTCCTTTACTATTTTCCTTTGCGTTTACATCGCTTGCTATTACACCTATCGCTGTTTGTGTACCATCTGTGGCAGTTGGATTTAAAGCTTTAATTAAATTATCTTTAGTATCATAACCAACTACTGTTCCTAGCTTCAGATTTTGTCCCTTTGCTACCGTTATTTGGTCTCTTGAATATAAACTTGATGCCTCATACTTTAATAGGTCACCTAGATTATTTTGTTCGGTTATACATGTCATATTTTCTTTTCTCCTTTTTTCCTTTAGTTTTACCGCCATGTTTGTAGTTATTGTATGCGGCGGTTATAAAAAAACTTAAATACTTGATTGTGCTCTAGCTTTAGCTACCTGCATCATCAACTCTTCTCCTGAATTCTGTGGTATTGCACTCAGTATCTCTGTCTTTTTCGTTCGCTCTGCAAGTAACTCCATTAAAACTTCCCGTGCTTTCTCAATACTTACTCCTTGCTCTATAAATTCTCCTATCTTTTCTGGCATCTTTGATACATTACATAATCTTATTATCTCTAAAATTTCTCTACGATAGTTCTCCTCAATAGTTGTCATACTAACACTCCTACTTTTATGATTGTTGATAAATTCAAAAAATGTTGTAACTCCATCTGCAAGACCTATTTCTACTGCTTTCTCGCCAAAATATAGCCCTGCTTCCGTTGATTTGATTGCTTGTATAGAAAGATTGCGATTATACGTGCTATTAGCTGGACGAACATTTCATATAGTCGGTCTACTTCTTTTTGTAAGCTTTCCAGACTTTCAGACGTCATTTGCTCATGTGGGTTTAAATCATTCTTTCGACTACCAGCAAAGATTGTGGTGTACTTAATACCTTGTTTTTCATCAAACCTACTTTGATCTATATGACTTGCTATTACTCCAATACTGCCCAACACCAGAAGTTCTGCTCACAAATACCTTCTCAGCGCTAGAAGCTATTGCATATGCAGCAGAGTATGCATCATCATTTGCTATTGCTATTATCCTCTTTTTTCCTCTTGCACTATAGATAAAATCAGCTAAGTCAAATACTCCATTTACTTCTCCTCCCGGACTGTCTATATCAAGTAGAATCGTCTCTATGCTTTTATCTTCTAAAGCACTCTCTATCTCTTCATGAATATTTTCATACGAAGTCATGTCTAAAATATGATCAAAAGCTTCTGTTTTTTTTTTTTTAGTCAAAACTCCATAAATACGTATTATTGCTATTCCTTTTGGGTTTATATGAAAATACTTTGAGTTCTTAAAGATAGGTTGTTTGCTGTTATATAATGATAGTAGTTCAAAGCTTCTTCTCTCTACCATTATTGGCTTATTTATCCACATCACCTTCCTTTCCTTATTCTACTTTATGGTTAACGTCAGAATCGAAACAAAGTCCAAAAGAATTAGCACGCTTTTGATCTTCTGCTATTTCTTGGTCAATTTCTTCTACATCGTAACCCATTTCTGATACTACTTCCGATCGACTCTTAAATCCATTTCTTACTGCCATTTGTTGTGCTTGCTGGTCTTTCAGTGGATCCACCCAATCAAATCCCTGTGGTATCCATTTTACTTCTTCTTTCGCTGCTTTTACTACTTTTTCATCTATACGGAGTTCTCCACAAAGTACTGCTAATTCTAGCCATCTATTCCAAATAGGTCTACAAAACTGGAACACTATCACGTTATGCTGTAACATTGCGCACCTTCTGCGAAACTCTATCAGCCCTGCTCGAATGGATGAATAATTAACACCGGTTAAATCTCCTGTTAGCTGCTCATATGTTATTCCTGTACCAATCGCTATTGCCCTCAGTTGCTGTCTCATAAATGCTTCATAACTTCCCCCAACATCAGACGGCTCTGAAAATTTTATGTCTTCTCCTGGGTCTAAAAGCTGCATTGTTCCAGGTTCCAGTCCAGATAGTGCTACTCCTTGCTCATTACTTTCACTTTCTCCCATGATATTTGCTTCTGGATCAAGTCTTGTAATAAACCCTGCAAACATCGCTGCTGTCTTTTTTCTCACTAATTCTGCATCATCGTATTGATCAAGCTCATAAAGTTTCAGCAGTATATTAGAAAGCCAAGGCTCCCCTCTGATTTGCCCAGGTCTTAAAGGTTTATAGATATGTAAAACATCATTTGCCGGTACTCTAACTGATTCTCCAAACGAACCTTCACCTGGGTGCTCTCTAAATAGGTAATAAGCTTCTCTTTGACCAAGTCGGTTAAATTCAATACCACTACGAATAATATTGCCGTTCGCAAGAGTCTGATTGCTTTTGTTATCTAAATGCTCTGATTCCAATACTTGAAGTTGCAATGGTACAGAAAATCCATCTTCGAGTTTACGATTTCGGAGGCGTACAAAACACTCTCCACCTTCTATCATGCTCCTACATACCAGAGCTTGTAATCCATAAAAATCACTTACTCCGCTACTGTCTGCTTCATCTGTCCATTTTAGCCATAATTCTTGTACTTTCTTTCGAAATTCTCCATCTCTTGCTTTTGATTGCGGTTTTATTCCTGTTCCAATAGAGTTACTTACTATCGTATCAATTATATTTGCAGCGTAAGGATTTTTTCTCACCATATCACGTGATCTACTACGTAAAGTTTCAAGGTTTTGAGACAGCAAATTGTTTATACTTCCTAACTCTGGTTGAAAGTGAAAAAATCTTCTTCCTGAGCCTGCTGCATCCCACGCTGAGCTTTTTATCTTTGGTTTGTTAAATAATTGCTTGAAGGTTTTTAGCAGCATTTATAAAATTCCTTTACTCGTTGAAAAAACAATTTTCCTCTTTGGCCTCATGCCTGCAACTTTTAACTCAGCCTTAATTCGTTGTCTTAAATTCAATAAATCCTTTATTTGAACTTCCCCGTACCGCACAACATGGTCACCATATGCAATTGAGACAACTCTTTCTCCGCTTTGCAGTTTTTGAATTGCTTTCTCAACTTGAGTTAAATATTCTTCACTGTACATTTTGATTACCAAGCCACTTACTCTGTCTTACTTTTTTAGGCTTTTTGCTTTCCATTTTTCCACTCAAACTATTCCATTTACTCTCTGGCCATCTATCAATACCAAGCGCAATAGATGCTGCTCTTGCGTAAATTCGGCAATCTAGTACTTCATTTCTCTCTCTTACCTTTTGCCACTCTTGTTTGGTATATCCTTTCACTACTTTACTGACTAATTGCTCTGCCGTTAGCTGCTTAAAATATTCAGGTGCATACTCCGGAAAATGACAATATCCTGCTGGAGCTTCTTCACCTTCTTTTAAAACATTAAGTAATTGAAAAAGCTCTGACTTTAATATCGATACTCCAACTGGCCATAGCTTTATTCCTCTCTTTAGCTTTTGACCACCAACTGTTATATCTACTCTACTTGGGCTGCTAAGTGGTACTAGTGCTTTATTTACACCTTTCACTGCCATTACTCTTCCAGATCCTTGATGACTCCTTACCCAATTATACACTTCTTGCGTTGCATATCCAGCATCAACCGCCATCATGCTTATCATGTATTCAAGCCCATTTTCACCGATAAAATGATGATTTAAGAGCTCAGAGAGTTTTCCCCATACTTCTCCTCCTCCTGTATCTCCTTCAAATACTCGATAGTCTATTGACCAACTTTCACGGCTTTTTCCCCATGCTACAACTTCTACTTCTAACCGGTCTTTTTGGACATCAACACCTGCTGTGAGAACTACTTCGCCTTTTGGTACTGTGCCTATGGGAAAAAATTCTCTCCTGTTAAATAATTGCTTCCAGTCCGGTACTTCTCCTTTATCTACCCAAGTTTCTCCAAGCGTTGTATTTATCCAAACCTTTAACAATTGCTCACTTTCTTTACTATGCAGAAAATCCTCTACTGCTTGATTCCAACTATACCAGCCAACAGGACTGTAAAGACTTGATAGCAGTTGTGTTAAAAATCAATAAAAAAATGAAAAATGCTAAAAATAATTTTTACTTGGTGGGTCAAAGATGCTTTAACGCATTTTTACGTAATTTAAGTTGTAATTCTGAGCTTAAATTCTTTTAACAACTAAGGAAAATATGAAGCTTTAGATTTAACAGGTCAAGGAATATGTGCTTATAGTTTGTGTGGACGCACATATTCCTTAACTTAAAGAAGGTTAATTTTAAGATAGAATGTCAGTATTTTAGCTATCAGCCTTTAGGGTGAGGTAATGGTCAGGTTGGTTAATAAAAAAATATTTTATATTTTAAAGGTATAAAAAGATGTTGCCAAAAATCTTAAAGAACTTTAACGTGTTTGTTGATGGTAAAGGTTATGCTGGGAAAATCGATGAAATCACTCTGCCGAAGCTTACTATCAAAACAGAAGAATATCGTGCAGGTGGCATGGATATTCCAATAAGCATTGACATGGGCATGGAAAAGCTTGAAGCTGAGTTTACTTTTGCTGAATATGATTCAGAGCTATTTAGGCTTTTTGGTTTAATAAATGGAAATTCAGTAGCTTTGACACTCAGGGGTGGTATGCAAGGAAGTGGTAGTAATGATATTGAAGCAGTAGTTATAAATCTTAGGGGAATATTCAAAGAATTTGACTTTGGTAGCTGGAAACCTGCCGAGAAAGCAACACTTAGATGCATGGTTGCAGCTCATTATTATAAACTTATCATCTCTGGTCAGGAGCTTATTGAAATTGATGCAGAAAATATGATCCGTAAAATTAATGGCGTTGATCAGATGGCCTTACTGCAGACAGTTTTAGGTATTTAAGTTTTTATTTTTTATAGAAAATGCGGACAATAATAACCCTATTAGAGTTGAATTTTACATCAAAAAATATTTTCAATGATATAAAAATTATTATTGACTTTTACGCAATTAGAGCACAACCACACTCTACTAAAGATCTAAGCAGATTTAGGGCTGTATTCCTCAGTAAAAACCCTGCCATCTCTTACTAAAGAGTTAGCAAGTAAAAGTAACTTTCTCATAGCAGCAGTGGAAGCAATTTTATATGGCTTTTTATATTGATTGTATAATCTAGTAAAGAAAGGTTTGATATAAGAATTAACTTTTTGTGCACTGAGAATACACATGTGTAAAACTTTCCTGATTTGTGATCTACCTCCCTGGATGCACCTTTTTCCTCTACTAGAGCCACTATCTCGATTAAAAGGTGCAAGTCCGACAAGGCTAGATATTTGTTTTTTTTGAAGGGTTCCAAGTTCAGGCAAATGGCAAATCAAAGTGGTGGCTGTGATTTTACTTATACCTGGTATACTGGTTATTGATATGTATTTTTTCTTAAGCTCTTGGTTTTGATCAATAAATGTAATTATCTCATCTTCTAAAGTTTTTATTTGATTTTGTAAAATTGCAAGAAGTTCTTCTATCTGTTTGATTATAGATGTATCAGTTATCTGTTGGATTTGGTTTTTTTGTATTTTTGCTATTTCTACTAGCTGGTTCCTACGAGATAGCTTTTGTTTCAAGTAATCAATATTACCATTATCAACTTTTAAAGGAATAGCACGCATATCTGTGTTATTAATATAACGTGAGATGATACTGCAGTCTATTTTGTCAGTTTTTGTAGTAATACCGAGGCTTTTAGCATAGTCTCTTACCCACCTTGGTTGAATGATGTACACTTCAAAACCATTGCTTAGTAAAGTATAGGCACATAATTTTTCGTATCCACCAGTTGCCTCAAGACCAACTTTGGTTACATTATGCAAACGTAAAAAGTCCAGCATTTCATCAATGGATTGTACATTGTTTTCAAATATTTTATAATGCTCAAGTGGGTGAATGTGGATATCTAATTTACTTTTGCTAACATCAACGCCAGCAATAATGTTTGATGAATTCATAATTCCTCCATAAAATAATATGTAATACTGCATTTTCCACTCTTATATACGAGCCTAAAAGCTCAATCAGTTGTTCGGAACTTTCAGTATAATAAATCAAAGAAGAGAACCTTGCTATCAAACGGTCCTTGTGACCAAGATGGGAAACGGTTCCTCTTCTCTTCAGTTCTTACTTTAATTTGTAAGAACATATTTCCAACATATAAGATGGAAACTCAGTATCTTTAACGCTCCGTGGAGGATTACAAGGCAGCGGAAACAATGATATTGAAGGAGTAATAATCAACCTTAGGGGCATATTCAGAGAATTTGATTTTGGTAACTGGAAACCTGCTGAAAAAGCAACGCTGAAGTGTACTGTAGCTGCTCATTACTATAAACTTACTATAGGTGGTAATGAACTGATAGAGATCGATGCTGAAAATATGATAAGAAAGATAAACGGTGTTGATCAAATGGCCTTGCTGCAAACGATTTTAGGGATTTAATGGAATAGATGGATGCCTTTTCATATAACCACTTTTTTATTGAAAAATTACTGATAATACTGTATAATTATTAATGTTTTTTAAGCATTTGTGCTATGGCTTTATCTAAATTTCTCGATCCTAAAAATGATATAGCATTTCGCCGTATCTTTGGTACAGAAAAGAATAAAGACATCCTCATTCACTTCCTCAATGATATTTTGAGCTTTACTGGCAAAAATGCAATACAGGATATAGAGTTTTTAAGTACTATTCAAGATCCTGAAATTGCCGCTAAAAAACAAAGTATTGTTGATGTGCTATGTAAAGATTCAACAGGAGTACAATGGATAATTGAGATGCAGGTTGCTAAAACCAAAGGCTTTGAAAAACGTGCCCAATATTACGCTGCTAAAGCCTATTCAAGACAAGCAGATAAAGGTGATCAATACCATGACCTTAAGGAAATTATCTTTATTGCTATAGCAGATTGTATACTATTTCCGGATAAGTCTGAGTATAAATCAAAACACACCATTCGGGATGAAGATACTAATGAACATGATCTAAAAGATTTTTACTTTGTATTTATTGAACTGCCTAAATTTTCCAAAACTAAAGAAGATCAGCTTTCAAATATAGTTGAGAAGTGGGTGTATTTTTTTAAGTACGCTGATGAAACAAGTGAAGAAGAATTGGAAAGAATAACAGGAAGTGACGTAATAATCAAAAAAGCGTACGAAGAGCTAAACAGGTTTAACTGGTCAGAAAAAGAGTTTATAGCATATGAACAGGAGACCAAGCGTATTCGTGATGAACAGGCTGTCCTTGCTCAAAAACTTGATGATGCCAAAAAAGAAGGAAAGATTGAAGGAAAGATTGAAGGAAAGATTGAAGGAAAGATTGAAGGAAAGATTGAAGTTGCAAAAGCGATGTTGACTAATAATGTTGATATTAGCACTATTGTCAAGTGTACAGGTCTTTCTGTCGATGAAGTTCAAGAATTAATTCAAGTTGAGGAAAAATAAACCCTACTATCATCTTTATATTGAGAAATTTAGTATGAAGGATCGTTAATCAAACACAAAAACTATAGTAAAAAAAATTAGTTATGTAAAAGCCGATATAGACTTTTATTTAATTAACTTTTTAAGGAGGAACATGCAAGCTATAACACTTAATAACCCAATAACAGTTGATGGAATTTCTGTTTCAGAACTTACCATTAGACGTCCAAAAGTTAGAGACTATTTGGCAATAGAACGCATTAATGGTAGTGACCTAAATAAGGAAGTGACTTTGACTGCCAACCTGACATCAGTTGCAAAAGAAGCAATTGAAGAGTTAGATATTGCTGATTATGTGAAAATTCAAGAGGTATTAAAGGATTTTTTTTCACCAATTATTCAAAAGACTTGAGATTAGAAGTACTCGTGCTTAGCTCTATCATAGGTGGTGGAGTTGAGCACATTCTTGATATGGAATTTAACGAATTTATCTTATGGGAAGAAACAGCAAAGAGGTCTAAATGTCAACGTTATCTATAAAAATCGGAGCAGTCTTAGATGGCAGTTTTAATACTGTAATAAAAGGAAGTAGCAGTCAACTTACTCGTCTTGGTGAGAATATAAGAAAGCTTGATTCATCTTTAAAATCAGTATCAAAATTTAAGCAGTTGGGTAGTGATGTTTTGACTAGCAGGAGGTCGTGGAAGGGCTTTGAAGATCAAGTAAAATCTTTAGCTAAACAAATGAAAGCGGTGGAGAAACCAAGCAAAACTTTAAAAGCAGAATTTGACAAGGCCAAAACCTCCGCAATAAAAGCAAAAGAAGCATATTTGAAAAAGAGAGATGCTTTGCATTCATTTAATGAAGAAGTAAGAAAAAGTGGAAGAAATATTAAGTCATTAGTAAGCGACCAATATAAACTTGGCTCGTCCATTGAAGCGCTGAAAGGCAAGTATGGTAAGCTTGGATCTGCAATACGTAGTCACCAAAGTTTTTTAGCAAGTAAGGCACATTTTAAGTCACAAATTATAGAGACTATTGGGCTAGGTCTTTCGCTTGCAGCTCCAGTTAAAGTTGCGATTGATTTTGAATCGGCTATGGCTGATGTTAAGAAGGTAGTAAAGTTTGATAATAAAAAAGATGAAGTAACTAAATTTGCTGAAGGGTTAAAGGAAATGTCAAGAACAATACCATTATCAGCCGCAGAATTAGCACAAATAGCTGCAAGCGGTGGTCAACTTGGTATCAAGAAAGAAGATCTTTTTAAGTTTACAGAAACAGTGGCAAAAATGTCTACAGCATTTGATATGTCTGCAGAGCAAGCAGGTGATTCCATAGCTAAACTCTCTAACGTTTATGGAATTGATGTTAGTGAAATGGAGCATGTTGGTAATGTCATCAACCACTTATCAGATAACACTGCTGCTAAAGCAAAAGATATGGTTGAAGCTCTAGCAATAGTTGGTGGTACTGCAAAGCAGTTTGGATTAAAGTTTGAACAAACAAGCAGTTTAGTAAATGCTTTCATTAGTTTAGGCAAACAACCAGCAAAAGCTGCAACTGCTATAAATGCTTTACTTTCTAAGCTTCAAACTGCTGAAGGACAAGGAAAAGAATTTAAGGCAGCGCTAGAAGAAATGGGTATAGCTACAGAAGAAATGGTGCAAAGAATAAGTGAAAATGGGGAAGAAGCATTACTCTACTTTTTTCAAACTCTAAAGAAAATGGATAATCAGGAACGTTCTACAATCCTGATGAAACTTTTCGGTCAGGAATATCAAGATGACATTGCATTATTAGCTGGAAGTTTTAATAAGTATGAGGATGCAATAAAGTTATTGGCTAACACAGAAAAGTACGGAAGCTCTCTGCAAAAAGAATTCAAAAATCGTGCAGACACTACAGCCAATAAATTAAGACTCCTTCGAAATGCAATAGCTGAAGTTGGTATGAACCTGGGCTCGGTGATGCTGCCTACTTTAAAATTTATAGCTGAATTTTTACAAGAAAAAACTAGATATATAGCAGAGTTTGCAGAAAAATATCCAACCTTAACTACAGCAATCATGGGAACTATAGCAGCTTTAATAAGTTTAAAAATTGTAGCAGTAGGACTAGGATACGGATTTACATTGCTAGGAAGTACGATTTTTAGTCTGAAAGCAAACCTACTTGGAGTATTTTCATTTTTATCAGCTACAGTTTTTCCTGCAGTAGTAACAGGACTAAGAGCAATAACACTCGCTATAATGAGTAACCCGATTGGATTTTTAATAGCATGTCTTGTTACTGGTGCAGCTCTTGTTGTGACTAACTGGCAAAAGGTGAAAGACTTTTTTTCTAGCTTTTTGGAATACATAAAATCACTCATTAAACCTATAGGAGAAGCCTTTTCATGGATAGAAAATACAGTTAGTAGCATATTTGCTAAAAATAGTCCACTGAAAGAATTTGAAAAAAGAAAAAGTATTGTTACTGAAATAAAAGCAGTACATAGTCCCCTAAAGAGTAATATTCTCAACAGTGGAAATCCTTTGCTAGGTAACAGTATAATTAAAGAATTTTCCAATAGAAATCAGAATAGCTTCAGAATCAAAAGCCTTATTGAGGAGAAAAAGTTTACAGAGAGTGATAATGATAAGATATTTGCAAAGAGTAAATTTGAAAATAAAGAACAAAATAAAACTCAGAACATCACTAATAATTATACTATCAGCATTAAAGCAGAGCCAAATCAAGATGTTCGTAGTCTTGCAGATGAAGTAATAAAAAGGATAAGAGAAAAGTCACGTGATGTTTTATTTGATACCATAGACTCCGTTTATTAAAATGTTGTCTCTTGGCCCTTATAAATTTGCTCCAACAAGTTTAAAGTATAATAGAGAAAATCGTTGGAGTACAATTGAGTGTATTGAAAATATACCACTATTACAAAATATCGGTCAAGGTATAGAAAATATAGATTTAGAAGGAACGATTTATCCACATAATCTCAACGGGCTAAATCAATTAAAGAATATGAAAGAAGCTGAAAACCCAAATGTTTTAGTAGATAGTTTAGGTAATATTTTAGGACAATTTGTAATTACTCGTTTTGAAGAAAAGCTAACGTCATTTTTCCCTTGTGGGTTACCAAAGAAAGTTGAATTTAATTTAAGTTTGAGGCGCTATTCATGACTATATATTACTTGACAAAAGAGAAGGACATGTTGGACTATATTTGCTGGGAACACTATGGATTTACTTCAGGAGTAGTAGAAGTGGTCTTGGAAAAAAATCCTGGACTTGCGGAATATGGAAGCTTTTTACCGGCAGGACTGAAAATTACATTGCCTGTAAGAGAAAAGCCTCTACAAAAGTCAACTTTAAAGGTTTGGGAATAAAATGCAGCCAGACTTTATTATTGAAGAGTATGAATTAACAAAAGACCGCTTAGTGTCAATGCATATTACTGATGAATCAGGGACTATAGAAGATGTAGTTGAAATATGTGTTGATTACAGGGATGATAACATAAAAGTTCCAAAAGAGCTAAAGATTGCTTTGGGATATAGAGAAACAGGAGTACTACCTATAGGTGTATATACAGTCAATGAAGTTACAGTACAAAGTCCACCAAAAACCTTAACGATCAAAGCTCATGCAACAAATTTGATGATATCACTAAAGGAAAAAGTATCTAGGGAGTGGCACCAGATTACACTGGGTGATCTAGTCAAAGAAATAGCAAATAAACATGGATATGGGCACAAAGTTGCTGAAGAATTTAAAGATATATTGATACCACACATTGATCAGACTGAGGAAAGTGATATAAATTTATTAACTAGGATAGCTATAGAGCGAGAAGCCATGGCAAAATTAGCAGGAGGATATATATTATTTATTCCAAAAGGTGCAGCAAAATCAGCAACAGGAAAGGTTTTAGGAACAACAACTATCAGACCTGAAGACACAATCAATTGGAAAGTACATTTTACTGTACGTAATAAATACAACTCAGTGCTAGCAAAATGGTATAGTTATGAAAAGGGAGAGCAAATATCAGAAACAGTAGGCAGCGGTGAACCAAGTTACGCCATACAGACAATTTATCCAAATGCAGAATCAGCAATTAGTGCAGCAAAAGCCAGATTTAAGCAACTGCAGCGTAATAATGAGACTTTAGAGATGACAATACCAGGTAATCCAGAGCTATTTGCAGAAGCAAAACTTAATCTTGTAGGATTCAATCAAGACATAGATGGTAAATGGGTGGTTGATAAAGCAGAACATACTTTAAATAGTTCAGGTTATCTTACTACATTATCAGCGTCTTTGAGTAAGTATTAAGAGAAAATAAGTAAATTGCTGATTTAATGCTGAACATGAGCAAGATATCAAGAAACAAGTTTTTGTGGTGTATAGTAGCAATAGTATTTATTGTTATTACGTATTACTATCAAAAATCTAAGGCTGCTGAAGATCATCAGAAAATGTTGGAAGTGTCAGCTAAGAACTGTGACTTAGACACTCTGAAATTATTAATAAAAAAGAGTAGAGGTGATTCAAGAGTTAGTGAAAGAGCATTATATGATGCCGCAGAGAAAGGATGCTTAGAAGTTGTCAAATTTCTGCTCGATGAAGGAGTAGATATAAATACTAGTTTAGCGCTACTTAGTGCTGCTGACAGTGGCCAATTAGAGGTTGTGAAACTTTTACTAAAAAGAGGAGCTAACCCTCATGTTGAAGGCCGGAAAAGAAGAACTGCAAAAACTATAGCAATGAAAAGGTCAGCTTATAGTGGAAATAAGAAGTCTTATAGAGAAATCGTAGACCTACTTGCTGAGGCAGAAAAAAATTATAAAACAGAAAAGTAACGGCTAATTCATTTCTACAGTTTGAAACAAAAGCTTTCAATAGTTTTCATAATAAATTAAATCGTTATGCAGAACCAAAAAATCCCAATTACGGTAATTATTACCATATTAATCCAAACCGTAGCATTGATATGGTGGTTATCCAAGTTAGACTCAAGGGTACAATTTCACGATAAACTTATTGAATATGGTTTAATGGAAAAAGTGTTAGTACTTGAGGAAAGGGTGAAAAATCTTTCTGAGGAATTGGATGAGTTTAAATTACACGTTCTAAGCGGAAAAATTAAATCTTAATACCCTTACCTAAATTCATAATGATTAAATATATTTTATCCGTTGATGGAGGTGGAATTAGAGGAATCATTCCTGCCATTATTCTAGCAGAAATAGAAAAAAGAACAAGAAAGAGAGTAGCTGAAATCTTTCACTTAATGGCAGGAACCTCAACCGGTGGAATTGTTGTAGCAGGTTTATGCAAAAAAGATGAACGGGGAAATCCCCAATATTCAGCCAATGATTTAGTCGAGCTTTACCAAAAGTACGGAGCATATATTTTTAAATCTTCATTTTTGAGAAGATCAATATTTTCTTGGCTTAATTGTGCACAATACCCACATAAAAATATTGAATTTGTACTTCATAAATATTTTGGAGAGGATATTCTAAAAAACACATTAAGTAACGTGTTGATTACGAGTTACGATATTCACAATCACTGCCCATTTTTCTTCAAAAGCTGGAAAGAGGATAGAAATTTTATTAAATTAAGGGATGTATTAAGAGCTGCAACGGCTGCACCTACTTACTTTGCACCTAAATATTTAAAAGTCAACCAAAAGGAAATGGTATTAGTGGATGGCGGGGTGTTTGCCAATAATCCAGCGGCTTGTGCATATGCAAGTGGTAAGAAATTGTTTCCAAATGATGAGATTATACTGTTATCAATAGGTACTGGCAGAACAGATAGGAGCATAGATAATTCAAGGAGATTTGGAAAAATAAGCTGGATAAAACCACTACTACATGTGATGTTTGCCTCAAGTTTAGATGCAGTAAACTATCAACTTAATCAAGTTATAGCTGATAAATATATACGTATACAATCGCAACTAAAAATAGCATCACCTGACATGGATAATATTACATCAAAAAATATCAAATCTCTTCAGCAAGAGGCAAATGCAATGATAGAGGACAACCAGAAATTAATAGATAAACTTTGCGATTTCATATCTTAATTTATACCAAGCAAAATTCAACTGAGCCAAAAAAGTTGGTTAGCAAATTCTGCTGGTTAAATCATTAACTAACTTTACTTATATCTTTAACACAATTCAATTTTCACACTCATCAACAGTTAGGCCACTTGCTCGCACAATAATATCAATAGCAACACCTACCTTTGCTAGATTTTTTGCAACCTTGATCCTTTCTGTTTTTTTAACTTTTTCCTTGCCACTTTTCATATTTTCAGATAGAGATTTGACTAATGATTCTTGTTCTCCGTACTCATCCATTAAACTCAATAGCTTTTTGCTTTCTCTTGTTTTAGGTAGCAGAACTTTAATATTCACTGATAATGCATTTGATATTTCATATAATTTATCAAATGTTATAGCAGTATAGCCTCTTTCATACTCGTGTATTTCCTTAAGTGTTAAACCAACTTTATCCGCCAAATCTTTTTGAGTGTATCTCCTTATCAATCTCCATTCTCTTATTCTTTGTCCTATTCTGTAATATATAGAATCAGTGCAGATTTCTCTCTCTGTACTATCATACTCGTAAATAGATAAACCCGTTGCCTGGGAAATTATGTCAACTGAAACTCCTTCTTTCACTAGATTTTTTGCTATTTCCAACCTTGCCTCTTCTTGATTAATTTTTTCGCTAATATGAACAAACCTGACTAATGAAGGTACTATTTTGCCTAACTTTTGATTCTCGTATATTTTCGTTAGATAGAGTATTTCCTCGTCTTCATCTTCATACTCTCTTACTGTTATTGGTTTAGGTAATAGATCTACAGCATTAACTGATAATACTCTTGCTATTACATATAGCACTTCAACTGGAATAGGAATATACCCATTTTCATAATCCTTTATTTCTTGATACGCTAATCCGATTTTACTTGCCAACTCTATTTGAGTATGCTCTCTGCATTAACCTACAATTTTCTACTCTTTGCCTATTCTAGCTTATAGAACTAACATCTGCTTGCAGAAACAAACATTATACCTCATTTAGAAATAAAACTTTTCATGCTATAATTTGTTTTACGAGCGAGCATCTAAAACCATATCAATAGATAAACCTACCGCTTGCAAAATAGTATCAACAGAAATTCCCCTTTTACTAGATCTCTTGCAACTTTGATCCTTTCCGCTATCTCTCTCACTTTCTCCTCACAAATACGTATCCCTTCAAACAAAGATTTTATTAGTGCATGACGTAGTTCTTGGCTCTCAATTTCTTTGTATTCTTTATCAAATTCGGTAGCTCATTTTCCACTTTACTACCTTCATCTTCCTCTGTTAGTAGATCTGTAATACTAATCGATAATGTTTCTGCTATCTCATATAATTTTCCCAGTGGAGTAGCTACGCGTCCTTGTTCATAGTTGCTTATTTCGTCACGTGTTGTACTCATTTTCTCCGCCAAATCCTTTTGAGTATACTCTCTCACTAGCCTCCATTCTCTTATCTTTTTGCCTATTTGGTAGTAGATAGAACCAACGTTTTTTCTTCAACACATTCATCAGCAGACAGAGGCCAATTGTTTTCGCAACAACGTCAACAGAAACTCCTGCTTTGACCAGATCTTTGCAATCTTTATTTTCTCCGCTTTCCTACTACTTTTCTCACTAACTTGGACAAATTTGGTTAGCAAACAAAACATCCTACGTAACTCCTGATCATTAATTGTTTCATATTTTCTTACTAAATTTAATATTTCTTCTCCCTCATCTTCAAGACAGCTTTTTGATATAGGAATAAGATCCGTAATACTGATTGATAGTGCCTCAGCTATAGCATATAACCTTTCAATTGAAATTCTACGGTTCCCTTTTTCATATTGCAGTATTACCCAGTACTTTACACCAAGTTTCTCTGCTAAATCCTTCTGAGTATAACCTCGCTCTAACCTCCAATTTTTTACTTTTCCCCCTACTTCACAGTCTAGACTTTTTTCCACTAAAAGAACCATACATATAATATTTTCTACTATAGCTTAATTTTGTTAAGGCTCCAGATATAACGGTAAGAAAAAAACTCTGGAACCTTAAAGTTGACTGTAGACACATTAAAGTTCCCTAAAGGTTTCTTTACTACCTCCACATACCCTATTTACCCATGAAGACAATACTTCATCATTGCTAATCTCTTTTATAGCATACTTTTCACTCCATATGCCACATCTAGTGAAATTACCTCTTTCTACCACTTCCTTAAGCTTCACTCGAGAGGCAATTTTTTCCTACTTCTTCGCTCTTTTTTGTAACTCAGCCCACATTTCCTTGTTTTCTACTCTGACTTGTACTTGATCATATTTTTTTACATCGTGGTACAATATAATATTTAGCTTACCAATGCTTGTAGGAAACTCTAATATAATAGAGCTTCCATCTGACATATCGATATAGTTTCTTATACCTCCCTTCTCACTTTTAACCTCAACTGCATCATTGCCAATTTTTAAAATATTACTTCCTAACTCTCTCAGTATTTTGGCTACCTCTACCTTGCTATCATCAGAAAATTCTATATATGATGTTGTATTGTCTATCTCGAAATCTATTAAGGATCCTTCTTGAACAGCACTTTCGCCAGCCTTCTCTAGTTCTTCTAGTCTCTTATCTATCTGTGGCTGAACTTCTGGCTGTAGCTCATTATAGATTTCACCTATCAATTTATTCTCCAATAAAGTATCATGAAACTCTGCACCGTTTAGCATTAATTTACGCATTATCTTTTTTCGATCAGTCTTATCAAATTTATGAAAATGTGTACCCAATACTGCATACTCTGCAATGCTCCATTCCCCATCGTTATATGCATTTATTCTTGCTCCTGAGGCTAGTACTTGGTCTATAGTTTTGTACAATTCATTTACGTTTTTTGCCTCTACCACAGCACTCTTAAACCAACTCAACTTTTCGCTTTCGCTTATACTTGGCTTTATTTTTTGCAAAGCTGAAGCAAATGGATTTTTATCTTCTTGATCATTTAAAGGTTTTGTACCATATATGTAGTCAAGTCCTTTCCCATAGTTGATTTTGTTTTCGCGAACTTCTCTAGCAGGGAAAGGTGCTATTTCTTGAGACTTTTTAGCCTTATTAATTTTGCTTACAAAAGTGGACTGCTCTTTAGTACCTACAATAGCATTTGATATTTCACCCTTCGATAATCTATCAAGATCAATGTTTAATTCGTAAGTATCTCCCTTTTTATCATTAAAAGGTACAATTGTTTTATTAACCATATTATCCTCACTATTAAAAATACTTTTTAAGTATACAAACCTTAGTTTATATATTCTATTACTCATTATAAATTATAGTGAGTAGATTTGCAAATACTTTCTGCTATAACAATCCGTTTTCTCGAAAGCTGAAATAGCCTCCACTTGTGATGATAATATGGTCAAACAATTTTACGCTTACAGTACTACATGCTGCTGCTAAGCTCTTCGTTACTTCTTGATCTTCTTCTGACGGCTCTAAGCTCCCTCCAGGGTGGTTGTGTGACATTATTATTAATGCTGCATTTTTTATTAATGCTTTTTTTATAATTTCCTTTATGTATACTGGTGCTTTTTCCATTTCACCAATATAGGATTCTTCTCCGATTAATTGACGCCTTTTATTCAAATACAGTATTTTTACACATTCCCTTTCTGAGTGGCCTATACTTACGTTTAAGTACTCTACTAGCCTTGTAAGTCCATTATTGGCTCACTCTTGAGCTTTTCTCTCAGTACCTTTCTAGTGTTTCCTTAACACACATAATCATTGCTACTGCAGAATCAGTTACTCCTTCTACAACTTTCAGGTCATCCATTTCTCGGCCTAAAATCCTTCCTACTCCTGTATAAGTATTCACCAGATTTTTAGCAATTTCCTGAGCTTGTGGCCTTTCATGTACCGCACTTAGAAACGTTTCCATTATTTCACGATCAAGTAGTGCTTTGCCTTTGCTTTCTAATATTCTGAATTCGATTTCTTCTCTATGATCTCTCTACTTTTCTTATATTCATAAAAATTACCCTTCACTAACAACAAACTGTTTTTAATTATTTACTGCTGTTTTTTATCAGCATTGGCATAAAGCCATAGCTTCCGAGTGAAGTCAAATCAATTTCTCAATCTTTTTTACTTATTTTTTCATCTAAGAGTGAAGATATTAACATATGACTGATTTTTTATTTTATATGTTGAATTTCGCCTAAAGAGAGGCCTGTTATTTGCAAAATAATATCGGTAGAAATTCCTTTTTTAACTAAGTTCTTTGCAATTTTCATCTCTTTCTTCTCTCTCTCACTTTCTCCTCGCAAACTTGTATGCTTTCAAACAGAGATTTTATGAGTACATGACGTAGTTCTTGGCTCTCAATCTCTTTGTATTCTTCTATCACTCTGTAGCTCACTTTTCACTATACTCACCTTCATCTTGCTTCTGGATTAGCAGATCTGTAATATTAATCGATAGCATCTCCGCTATTGCATACTAACTTTTCCAGTGGAAACGCAGCTCGTCCTTGCTCATAGTTGCTTATATTCTCACGTGATGTATTACGCCCACTTTGCTCTGCCAAATCTTCTTGAGTGTATCCTCGTATCAATCGTCCATTCTTTTATCTCTTTGTCCTACTTTATACGGAGATAGAACTGTTTTTTCTTCATCATCATCATCATTCAGCAGAGAGGCCAAACTGCTTGTGAGAGACACATCGACAGAAACTCCTGCTTAACCAGACCCTTTGCTACTTCTATTTTCTACCGCTTTTCCACTACTCTTCTCACTAACTCGGACCAATTTGGTCAGTAAACAAAACGCTCTCGCGTAACTCCTGATCGCCAATCTCTCTATAGTCTCTTACTAGATTTAATACCTCTCCTCTCTCAAGTACAGATCTCATTTGATACTTCTTGTCCGCAAGTGAGATCTCTAGCAGTCTATCGATAACGCTTCTGCTATATGCGTACAACTTCTCAATCGAAATTCTGCGTGTTCCTTTTTCATATTGCAGTACTACCTGATACGTTGTACGCCGATTTTTCCCGCTAATTCTTTTTGAGTATATCCCTTTGCTAACCTAAAACTTCTTACCTTCTCTCCTACTTTGTGATCTAAAGGATTAGTATAGCTAACGGTCATTCTTTTTCATAACTTACCATTTTAAAAGTTTTAGATAGAAATTTTGCTAGCATATGTTACCTTTGTTGAAAACTAGTATATTAAATGCCTATGCTATGACAAGCTAAGAAGTTCACACTTTAAATAGGTATCGGCTGCTAAATCATAAATCCATTTGTTAGCATTTTAATATACCTTATAGAAGAGTTGATAAAAAGATCTACAAAAGGGCGTCTAAGGTGCATAGTAGCATTCTAAGGTTATCTATGAAAGTAATTTTTCCCAACTCTTGAAATTTTGCTAACTTTAATAGACTTTAGCACAAAAACGTTGAATATTTCTTCACAATTGTGTATAATTATTAATGCTTTTTAGGTTAATTTATCATGGCTTTTTCTAAATTTCTTGATGCACGCAATGATTATGCCTTTAAAAGAATATTTGGCAACGAGAAGAATAAAGATATTCTCATTCATTTCTTGAACGATATTTTAGGCTTCACTGGCTTAGCTGCTATTCACGATGTTGAATTCTTAGCTACCATTTTGGACCCTGAAATTGCCGCTAAAAAGCAGAGTATTGTCGATGTTCTTTGTAAAGACTCTCAAGGTTCAAGATACATCATAGAAATGCAGTTTACTAAGACCAAAGGCTTCGAAAAACGTGCTCAATATTATGCTGCCAAAGCCTACTCAAGTCAAGCTGATCAAGGTGATAATTATCATAATCTCAAGGAAATTATCTTTATTGCTGTTGCTGATTGTATTATTTTTCCAGATAAGGCTGAGTACAAATCTAATCATGTCATTTTAGATCAAAATAGCTTTGAACATGACTTAAAGGATTTTTACTTCGTATTCATAGAACTACCAAAATTTACAAAGACAAAAGAAGATCAACTAGAAAATATAGTAGAAAAATGGTGTTATTTTTTTCGATATGCAGCAGAAACAAACGAAGAAGACCTAGATAAAATAGTTGGTAGTGACGTAATAATAAAACGAGCTTATGAAGAGATGAATAAGTTTAATTGGTCAGAAGAAGAGTTACTAGCATATGAACAAATGAAAAAACGCATAATGGATGAGGTAGCTGCTTTTGCTCAAAAATTTGATGAGGGTCTTAAAGTTGGTCAAGAAAAAGGTAGACAAGAAGGTATCCTCATTGGCGAAGAACGTGGCATCAAAATTGGTGAAGAGAAGGGCGAAAAACAGACTAAAATAGCTGTGGCCAAAAACTCACTCAAGGCCGGTGTCTCTATTGATGTTATCGCTGAAATAACAGGCCTTTCTTTGGATGAGATTCAAAAATTAAGAAGTTAATTTAACCTTATCCTGAGTAAAATCACTTTGAGGTCTTGAATTTATTTGCCCATCATTCACTTGTTCCGTACGTATAGCTCTTTTCACAATAATCCGAACGTATCGTAATATGCTACTGGCCCACTATCGACATAAATACATATCTTATCACGTTCGAACTATTATAAGAAAGTCTATACTTCTTGGCACACCTTACATTTTTGTAATTACTAACTTTTATCATCTGTGCTCTCTAAAATATTTATTTCTTAACCACTCCTTTTTAGCTTTCCTCCCTTTCTCTTACCTCCTATAAACATTTCGAAGTGTCTTTCAATTTTGCTATAGGATTAATAAACTCAGTGCTTGGTGAAATAACTTCTTCAGTAGTAAAAGGCTTGACGTTTTTCTCAAGATCATTTTTAACTTCACTTGCTTTAGCAACAACACTATCGATAATTATTTTGTCTTCTTCTGAGCTTTGCTTATTTTTTGCTGCACGAGAAGAGTCATCAAGTAGCGGAGAGATAACATAATCTGCAGCTTCTTTTGCCAATTTTATATTTTCCCTTTGTGACAAAACCTTTAGCTCATTTAAGTCACTTCTACATGCACTTTTAGCTTTATCTTGTTGTAATTCTATATATTGTTGTCTATGCTCACCTAATTTTTTATCCTCTTCAATGTTACATGTATTATTAACCCTATATTTTGATAACGCAGAAGGAATAATAGAAGCATCCTCTTTTACTCTGTAATAATAATTACTATAGATGTTAATCCTTTCAGTTATACTCTGCAAATAAGATTGCACCTCCCCTATATCTTTTAAATCATCTTTTGTGAATTGAAAAGATTTGTCTTTTAAATTTTTCCTAAATTTTTTCAAATTCTCCACTTTATCTTGATTGCTTTCTCCTGGATAAATTTGATCAAGTAATTTGAGCAAATAATCACCTTTCATCAATGGTGATGTTATTTTATCAAATAATTTAAGATGCACTGGATGTTTCAAACATGCACTCATATGCTCTAAATAATTGTTGAAGCTTTTAGTGTCAGCTTCGTCCTGTGGTTTTTCTCTCTGTTGATAAACTGCATTAAATTTCTGACTTAACAAATTAATCTCTGTGACACTTTTAACGCTATACTCTGCTATAATATGAGCATACGTGTCTACATTTCGATCATTCTTCAACTCATTAACTTTCTTCAAAAAGCTATTATAAGTATCTCTTGTTTCCAAGTAATATATGAAACAATTAAGAAGATATATAACTGTTATAAAAGCATTTTTTAGCATTATAAGCAAAGTACCACCATAATTATCTCTTAATTCTTTTTCGTAATTATTAAGCTTTCTTTGTGCATGTTTTAATACATCAATAAATTCCTTCTTACTTTTATTGAAGTCATGCCCATTGGTATTATAAACTTCTATAAACGAATCTAAGGCAATTTGAATACTTTGATCAGCCAAATCGTCAATTCTTTTCAGGCTTTTTATTTCCTGGTTAATATAATCTATTATCTCTGTTGCAAGCTTATTTCCGTAAATTTGCTGATTTGACAACTTTGCTACTGATTCATTATAAGCATCAATATACTCTCCTCCTTTCTTGAGTAGATTTATGTCAAAGCTCAGTTCACCATTGGAATAGCAAAAGAATATGGAGTGTCTATTAGGATTTAGGCATCTAAGTCTACCTGGAGCTTGAATAAGTTGTGCAGGCTTATTAAAATCAGTGGATATTGGGTCTATTAGCATCCCAATATGTTGTAAATTGATGTCATTGTATCCCTGTACCTTGGTAGGATCTACATCATTACCAACTAATCCCATGCGGCACAAAGCATGATGATCGTTTTCTTCTCCCAATAAACCCTCATATAAATCCTTTAGCTCATCTTCTAATAAATGGTCTATTGCCAATTTAGCTAACTGTTCTTGGTTTAATTTTTTTATAATATCTTTCTTATCAGAGTTAATTCTCTCAAGCTTCCGCTTAACATACTCCTGAACATCCTTCAGAATATAATTTAACCGTCCTATGTCCACCTTTTTTAAGCATTCTTGAGTAGTCAACTCTTTTTTATTGTGATAAGTAGCGAGTAGCAAGTCTATTATAGACTCTACATTTTTATCACCTGGGCATACCTCATCTCTCCACCATTTAAGACGTTCTTCATAATGGTCAGCTCGCTTAATCTTAGCAAGCATCTCGGCAGCAAAATCATTCTTATTTAGATCTATTAGATCTTCACATATGCCTGAACTGTTACTCGAGGACAATTTCTTTTTTACAAGCTCTAATTCTTCTAATGGTTGACTACTTATATAGTCTGAAAGCTTATTCTTAAAGTCTTCCGCAGATAAATTGCCTGAGCGATTTAAATTTTCTAATTTTGCTTTATACTTATTTTCATAACAAAAATCTTTTAGTGCGCTTAATGGATATGCTTTTTCATTACAAGAATACGAAGGCGTGGACTTCTTATAAGTCAGCTCACTACCATTTTCTAATGTCATTCTAAGTGCTTTTCCAAGCTCCTCGAGTAGCTTTTTCTCACTTTTTCCTAGAGGTGTAGATTCTTTGCGCTTATCTTGTTCTTCATCACTCAACTCTCTTAAAGAATTAATAAACTTTCTTCTTTCAGTAGATGCTTCTTTTTCCAGTTTACATAGGTCATCTATTTCACTTTCTTCTACTCCATAATATTCAAGATAGTCTCTTACTACAGCATCGTTGCCGTTACTGAGTAAATCTACTAGCTTTTTAGGAACTTGTTCTAATCCTTCAGATGACATCAAGAGGTGAAGTTTTTTATCTTGGTTCCAGTTTCTTATCAATCTTATGAACAAATCATAGTCTTTGTTTTCCTTTAGAACATTAATCACAGATTGCATATGTTGAGCAAGCTCTTGCTTCAATTTATCGCTTTGAACACCTTGGTCTTTAACGTATGTTTCTAAATCATAATTATTGTCTAATGCTGCTTTAACTTCTTCTACTAAGCCTTTCAAATCTGTACACCTCTTTTCATCAAGCTCGTGTCTGTTTAGACCCGTTAAGCATGAAAGTGTATTCTCAATTATTCCATGCATTACGCGGAATGCAGAATAATCAGCAATACCACTAAAATCATAATATTCTTTTACAATTTTAGATGCCTTTTCTTTTGTAATATTGAACTGCTTAGCAACTTGCTCTGTTATGAGAGCAAACTTTTTTGACTGGGTTACTAACTTATATTCTGGTTTAGAATCAAACTTTCGCGCTAAGAAATCAAGAATCTTTGATCCAATAGGTTGCGGCAAGGTTTCGTTTCTACCATATTTCAATATTTCTTTCAGATTATCTATCTGCTTATTTGACTCAGCTAAAATCAATGCTGGTTCACCAATTACGCTTTGAACATTTCTATACAGATAATTCTCTACTTCTTTTCTTAACTCATCGTCTGTTAAACTTGCATTGCTATATTTATTGTTTTCTTCCGGCTTAAAATCCACATACTCTTCAACGCCATTAGAGTATTCCTTTGCTAGATTTTTACTTTTTACTTTTGTATGAACTTGTAAATTTAAAGCTCCATACACACCTGACTTCATTTTATCTGTCAAAGAAAGAGTTTTAAGTAAACCATCATTTTCTTTAATATATTTATGAGTGCTTATTGAAGGCGTTGCACTTAAAAACAGCGTAGGTACAAGTGCAGATAAGAGCCCCATACGATGTTTATACAACTCTTGCTCTGCCACTCGGTGCTCTTCATCAAAGGATAAAGATATAGATTTTTCAATATTTAGCTCAAATTCTTGGTCATCAATTGTAACTTTACCATCTTGAATTTTATATTCCTTATCTCCAAATTGAATTTTATCCGCAAGAATCACAAAATCCTTACCATCTATATTTATTTTCCCATTCTTTATTTTAAATTCTTTATCTCCAATGTTGAGAGCTTTTATAATATCAGGAAGCTGTCGAAGACCTATTGCCTCTAAAAATTGATCCCAATTTTTCATCAAACTTTCGCTACTCAATATAGAGCACCCTTTATTACCGCTTATCTCTTTCAACTCAATATCTTCAATATCGGAATCAGATAATACTTTTTTCCAATCATCGCGTTTCTGTGTTACAAGATCTTCATTAGGTGCTAGGGATATATAAGGTACACCCATTAGCCTAGCAGGCAAATATTCAACAAGCAGTTCTATGAATGTTTTTCCAGTTCCTGTTGCAAGCGCAAACTCTTTAGTTGGATTCTTACCTTCTTTCAAGTGCTCTATTGTTTCTTTGATGTAAGATAAATGTTGTCGAAATATTACAATTTTACCAGGCCCACCTACTGTTGCACTTTTTTCTTTACCTTTGATTGTTAGACTATAATGGTGATTACCTTTCTTATCTCTGCTGATTGTCAACTCATGCTGTGTGCACAAAGTAAGCAGATCCTCGGCAGTGTAATCTTTCGTATCTTTAATATCTACCGAAGAAGGATCACTTTCATCAAATTTGACACTGTATGTACCTTCTGCCTTCTTCGTTAAAGTTACACCAATTTCTCTTTCACCTATTATTACTTTATCATTTATTTCACCTTCATTGTTACTCAACAAACTTTCTATTTTTTCTTTAATGCCCTTCGCAATTTGAGAAGTTTTGCTATTTAATTCAATTGACAGCAAGACTCCCAAGTAAGTCTTTTCTAGCCCTTCTATATTTCTCTGTTTTGAATCGTTATCAAACTTTGTGAATATTTGCGCAGATGAATGTACCATGTTTTTACCTTTAAAATACAGTGTTAATATTCTAATAATATACGAGATTAGATAATTTATCAAGATATTTAATTAATGAATTATAAAATAGTCATAAATTTTCTATTATTTTCAAATAAATCAGTATTAACTCTTTAATGTACGTTAGTAAAAACCCAAATAATATAACCATTGATAACAATAAAAACCAAAGATCGTGAGAACTGTTTTTCTTTGAATCTGCAGGTCTAGTTTATTAATTAATTTAAAGTATTACATACTATCTTTATTTATATTATAATTAAAATAATAAATTAACTATAGAGAGGTATATAATGAAAAGTATATTTAATAAAGCTAATGCACCTTATCTTGTGAGTGGTACTTTGGCCACTGCAGCTTTATTGGCATCAGGAGTATTTGCTGTAGCTCCTTACATTGGGTTTTTAGCTCCAGTTGCAGCTTTAAGTCTTGGCCTTCCACTTATTGTTGTTGCTGCTGTGTTTTCTGTTGTAGCTATTGCGCTTTCGTGTTCTGCAATTAGTAAAAACAACACCATTGCTGAGAAAAACAAAGTTATTGATCAGAAAACAAAAGAGATAAAATGTAAAGACAAGCTCATCTCTAGGAAAAAAGGTGAACTTAATCAGACAAACATTGAGACTTCTAGCCTGAAAGAGAAACTCTCTAATAAAAAAGCTGAAGTACAAGCTCAAAAGCAAAAAATTTCTGAGAAAAATGACCAAATAACTCAAACAGAAGAAGAAATGAATGTCCAAGCAGCATTGACATCTACAAAAGAAGCATCTACTAGTGGTCGTGCAACTCGTATTGTTAAAGATGGCTTAAAAGATGCTTATAGTGCTATGCCGTTAGCTAACTCAATAAAAGAAATATTCGGCAGTGTTTATGATAAGTCAGTCGAGTATACAAAAGGTGCACCTAACAGTGTAAAAAATGGCTTAAAAAGCATTATGCCGTCAGTTGATTCTATAGAGGATACCCAAGCAGCATTGGGAAAAGCATTTATATCTACAAAAAAAGCATTGATCAGTGGCCGTGTAAATCGTATTGTTAAAGATGGCTTAAAAGATGTTCACGACGCAATTCCATCAGCTGAGTCAATTGATAATCGAGTTCCGATTGCAGAAACAATAGGATGGACATTCACAGCAGTGAATTTGTTAATAAATCTAATGCCTTTTTTTGCTAATCAAAGATTTGATGTTGCTACTGACACTTCGCCTAATGCAGTAAATCCCATTGCTAAGGATTTAGGAAATCATACCTTAAGCTCAAATTCACGCCATATACCTGTTTCCCTACAGGTTACAATGGAAAATAAGACTAATGAGTATAGTAAAAAATTAGATGATGCTTTGGAAAGTGCTAAAAATAATTTTGGTATACCTCAAGATCATTCTGAACCTCAATGGGTTAAGGACTTACATAAATCAGAAATTACAGAAGAAATTGTAGATAATGGGACTCTTCCTAATCTTCTAAGAAACTTCCCATTAGTTATTCCTGTTGAACTAAGATATAACCGAATTCCTGTGCCTTTTTGATTAAATTTTTTACAACCCTCTCTTTGTAACGTGTTTCATAATAGTCCATACCTCTTTCTACATATTCTTGTCCATACTTCAACATACTATAAAAGATACATGCTAATTTTCTTGCCGTAGCAGTAATCGCTTTTGGTGCACCTAGTCTTTTTTTTAACCTTCTACAATATGCACCTATTCCGCTATTGCTTCTTGATACACAGTGAGCAGCCATTCGAAATGCATTCGCGGCACGATTAATGACTTTACGTGTTCTTGTGCTAAACACTTTTTCCCCTGTAATTTTATTAGCAGGGCTTAGCCCCAACCACGAAGTAAAATGCTTTTCTGATCGCCATTTATTATAGTTAACACCAACTTCCGAAATGATAGTTTGTACAGTTAGTATATCCAATCCAGGAATTTTGGTAAAATCTATACCAGTTACTCGATATAATTCTTCATGCAAAGCAAAGTTTGGTTTACTTTTTCTATGCTTATTTTTCTCTTCACCTAACTTTTTACTCTCATCAGACTTTGTCTCAAATGTTTTATAATATTCTTCAATGCTCCTGTCACATTCTGCTACTTTTTCCTGATAAATATTATATAGCTCAAATTCTTGCTTTAATGTAAATAGGTGTTCTTTTCTATAGTTTCCTGCTAATGCTTTTGCAATAACAGATTTATCACTTTTTATTCGTCCATCTCTTAGTTCAGCCAATTTTTCAGGATTACTCTCACCATCTATTATTGCTTTAATAATTTGCATTCCAGTTACACCAGTTGTATCGCTTATAACTCTATGTAGTTGAATATTCATTTGTGTTAGCGCTTTTTGCATACGCAAAGTATGTGTAGAAGCATTTTCAATTAAATTTTTACGTTGCCGAACATAACTACGCAATACACACATTTGATCATCTGGCCTAAATGACCCTTGGAGTAACCCGTAACTGTGTAGTTGTTGAATCCATTGACAATCTTGCACATCTGATTTTCTCCCAGGTACATTTTTAACATGTTTTGCGTTTACCAGTTTTACTTCAAATCCGTGTGATTCAAGTACTTGAAACAAAGGAATCCAGTACACTCCTGTTGACTCCATGGCTACTGTATTAACTTTACATTTTTTCAACCATTTTGCTATGTTGTAGAGATCTTCCGTAAAGCAGCTAAATTTTTGTATACGTTGTTCATCGCTTCCTTCGGGTACACATACATAATGTACAGCCGAGCCAACATCGATTCCTGCTGCATTAGGATTCGTTATCTCTAATTTACTTTTGACCTTTGCCATTTTTAATCTCCATTATATAATAATCCATAGTTGAGAAGTGCTTAAGCTTGGGACGGTTGAGTTATACATTCTTCTAATCGAGGTAGCCCAAAAGGCTCCATCAGTGGTTTGACCGTTCCTCCAAAGCCACGCTATTCTACGGGCACTTAAGGCACCATTGCACAGTTCGGCTATAACTGCAAAAAGCTCTTCTCTACAAAATTATATATAAAATTTGCCGTACACTCAGCTAGGAAGTTTCTTTTTGGTTTGACAGGTTTTATCTGTCCGGCGCTATTCTCTGAAGACAGTAATAGTGATTATCAATGTGCTAAACCGAGTGTAAATCATGATGAGAGTAGTAAAACTGTTGATACAGCTATAGCAACAGTGTATAGTAATGCTCATACAAGCAGCATATGTTCTATGAAAGATAATACTAGTAGTTTATTCTCGGGAGTGTTAAATAAATTACATCTATCAATCCTTTTGGTTCTCGTGAAAACAACACTAGTATTGTAAATGGCAGTGATAATCAATTTGCTAAACCAGATAGCGTTAGAGCGATTAGTGAAACTAATACAGCTGTAGCAACATATAGCAACACTGATGCAAGTGGCACATGTTCTGCTAATTATGAAACATCTTTAGCGAAGTATGATAGTACTGGTACATGTTCTAGCCAAGATGTATGTCTTAATAAAAATGGTAACATATGGTCATACATTAGCAAATTTATACCTTTTGGTTCTCAAAGATCAAGTAAGACAGATGTAGCAACATATAGCAACACTGATGCAAGTGGCACATGTCCTGCTAATTATGAAACATCTTTAGCGAAGTATGATAGTACTGGTACATGCCTTAGTGATAATCAATTTGCTAAATCAGATATAACTCAGGTTGAAAGTGGTAAAGCTATTTCAGAGTCTAATAGTTCTAATGTTGTACCATTTTGTGCAAAAGTCTCTAATGATATAGACACGTCAAAATCCCAAGGCACCCTTGTTAATTCTGTTGAGTTAGAAAGGCTAACTAGAGAAGTCCATCCTTCAATTACTCCAGAGGTTTACTAAGGGTTCTTTAGGTATCAACTTTCAAAAAATTGGCGTAAGTTTAGGCAGTGTTATGTCTAGATTTACGCGCATGCTACACAAGATTCTAAATCATATTATCCTTTTGGAACACATGTAGGCTATAGGTTATAATAAATGATCTTACCATTCTAAATAAATTATATTAACTTAATATTATATATTATTAATAACCTTAATGATATAACCATTTTTAGCACCCAAAATCAGTTGTTGTGAGAAGAGTTTGTTTTGGAATCTCATGGTCTACCATGTGATCTGTACGAACTTTTTAATATAGTGATTTCATTATACGCTAAAACTAGCCACATTAGCCCATTTCATCAATATCCACATACGAACTGTTTTGCCTAAGCTTATTGAAATAATTTAAATCTTCTATTTTTATAACCTTATTTTTACGCGGCTTGTTCTCACAAATATACGACCTTTTTTGCAATCTTAGGAAGAGTCAATAATTCAATTCTTTAGCTAGCATGGTATCTTCACTAAAATATTTTTTGAAAAAGTTAGTTGACTTATAAATAACTCTCTACTAATACTAGCATGTGTTTGTTTATTCTGCTGAACATGCAAATTTAATGTGCAAACTTCAGCAGCCTCCTTAAAGTATATTCTATCTTCCTTCATATTCTTATGGTCGTGATATTAAACATCATTAGTATTTCTCAATTTTGTTAAATAGAGTAAAGTTAGCCTGCATTTATAAGGAATTTTCAACCATCTCCATACATTAGACCATAAAAACTGAACAAAAATATGAATAGTAAAAAGATTATGGTTATTGACTTAATGTTATATATCGCATACAATATGCCATATATCTTAGTTTAGAGGGACAAGTATGGCGTTAGAACATATTTTAGATAATAAGCAAGTTTGTACAAAAAAGCCATTTGGTGGGTCAGATACTGAGGAACAGCATACGCAACATTTTGGCCGGTACACTCTTGAAAGCAGCGCATCATCGTTAAGTCAAGAACAAACTGATGACTGGAATGAGTCCATTATTGAAGATAAAAATACCGTTTTTGAAAGTTCTTTTATTCCAGAAAACTCACTTTTTATGAATTTATCAAATCTGTTAACTGAAAACGAAAAAGTTTCGATTAATGAATTTCATGAAAAGATGGAAAACATAATGAAAGAGTTTCATGAAAATAGATACGAAAGTTCTGCAAAGGTTACTCTAGAACAGATGGAACGTTTAATAGATGAATATTTGAAAAGGAAAATAAAGCTAAATTTACGCTGTGATCACTATGAATGCACTGTATCGAATTTTGTATTCAAAAAAATAATTGATATTGCTAATGCTAGTAGTGTTATGCGTATAACGCCTACTACTAGATCACGTTATAAAGACAATGGGGAAGAAGCAATGGATGAGTGGGAAGAAGGTTTAGAACCTTTATTTAACATTGTCAATAAACTATTATCATCAGGTGCAAAAATAGAGTCTGATTTTTACAATAATAGTATGATAAGTGAAGTTATGTGGGGAAATGATGAGCCTATTTTTACAGAACGTAAAAAAATCAAAGAGGAACTGAAAAGTATAGCATATGAAGGTTTAGTAAACAAGAATGAACAAGTTCAAGGTGATGATCTGACAGGAGAAGTAGATAACAATCTTGTTCTTTTTAGGTGGCCAAAAAACAGTATCGTTGAAGTTGCAAAGGTTATGAATAGTAAGGTGAATGAAAATTTCAGTATAGAAAGTAGCATCTTACAGATCGGGAAAAGTATAATAAGAGTTGAAAGCATAGGAAGAAAAAGAAATTATACAGATGTCTTGGGAGGTGGAATTGAAATGTCCTTTACCACTGAAGTAGGCAAGATTAGTATTCATCTATGTCCTAGTGATGAAGGTAATAATATAATAGAAGTAAATCTTGATGGAGAGAGCCAAGAGAAGTTTGACAAATTAAAAGATCAATCAATTCTAGGGGAAAGCTGCCTTTTAGGAGGAAAAAGTGTTCTACAAGCTATAAAAGATAAAGGTTTTGAAAGAAATGGTGGAATATTTATAGAGCTAGCTGAAACTATCAAACAATCAGATTTTGTAGTGAAAGAATCAGGTGTTCCGTCTACTCTTATGAGATCGGTTGATAGTTTAGACCAGTTGCAAAAGATGAAAGCTTCGAAAGAAATACTAGTGTGTTCATAAAGTCAACTAAAATTATAAAACAAAAGAAAGGTCTTGGAGGGGTAAAGAGATTGATCTTTCTCAGCCGACTTATCTCTCCCTATGTAACACTTGTCTCTCATTCTTTGTCACTTATATTGCTTGTTACCCTCCTATTTTTTGCTTACCTCATCTTATTCCCTTTCAAAATAGGTTCTCACAGTTAAAAATTAACCATATACACAACTTTTGAGAAAAGAAAACGCACTAATTATAAGCTGTGGTCCTTTAACCATTACAATAAGAGCAAATAATATTCCACATAAAGATACCAACACTCCAAGTATCGAGACAAGCCCATCCTTACTCATAATACCAAGTGAAATAAGGGTTGTACCGATTGCTGGAATAAAGTGAGTTAACGGAAACGGATTTGCTATCATCAACGCACAAATTAACATTATAAATGCCAAAATCTTTTCACCTGGCCCTCGGAAGATAAAGGACATTCTTGGTTTCATGAACTTTTCTATTTTTTTTAATGCAGGTAAAGTTTTTTTGACCACAAGGGTTAGTGTTGAACGTTTAAAGGATTTTCTTTCTAACCAAATTGGCATCCAGGGAGAATGAAACCCAAGCAGAAGCTGCAGTGAAAATAAGATTAACGGTATGGAAAGTATAGTTGTATAGCCAGGTGGAACTGGTATAGGTACAGATAGTGGCAAGGAGAAAATAATTATTAAAATACCAAAACCACGTTCTTGTAGAGATGTTTTAATTTCAAACAACGTCACTTTGTCACTATTAGTATTACCAGCATCTGCAACCTTTTGTAGAATATCAGATGCTAATTTTTTATCTTCAGTCAAATTCTCACTTTTTTGCACAATTACTTTTTAACAAAATCATTCCTAATAAATAGCATAATTACTCGTATATTCCAATCTTGATTTAACACTATTATCAGGATAATCCTCTGATATTCTATATACAGCCTTATCAGTTTGAATCTAATTATTTTGGCTGAACAAAGTCTCTTGAGTCATTTATAATTACTATACTCTAGGCTCTAATCGTAAATTTGAGTCTCTATAAAATCATGTCCAGCTAAATTATTCTAAGCTATACCAATATTAGTAATCAAGTTAACACTAATTTAATGATGACATATATAAAATATAATATATTGAATTAATAGTGAGGTTAAAAATGTTACCTAATGAAACAAATTCATATTCTCTTGTAACTCAACAAGAAAATGATCTTGATTTTAAGAAATTTACTGAAGATCTATCGAATATGAAGAGTGTTAATAATCACAAAAAGCTAAAGGAAAGAATCACTGACCTGTTAAAAGGAGATACAGAATTCTCTCGCATGAAACAAGGAGAGCAGGCTCTTGTAGTAGGTACAGCAAGTGGGTTATTTACAGCATTATTACCACTTTTAGCAGTTGGTGTAACACTTGCTATACCAGGTGCTATAGTTGGTCTTACTTTATATTTCGCTGTAAAAGTAGCTGTAAAATCAGTTCAATCTGGATATAAAGGACTCAAATGGTCAGCTGAAAAAACTGTTGAAGGAGCACAATATACTGCAGGCACAATAAAAAAAGGCTTTATAAATGCTAGAGATTCATTAAAAGAAGCTGGAAGTTCTGTAGCACAGAAAACAAGAGAAGGCACCAGTGATACACTTAAAAAAGTAGGAAGTAAATTGGGTAATTTGGGTTCAAGTATATCTAATTTGGATAGCATTCCATATTCAATAGACTTACAGAGTCAAACTGTTGTTTTAAAAACAGAAGAAAAAACGAAAAATTTCAACAGTGTGAAGGAGATGCTTGTTAGTGAAATTTTGCAAGACAAGACTGTAAATAAGTCTGCTTTAATTAAGGAAATATTCTCTGGATTAAACAGAAAAATATCAGAAAAAGCTGGTTCTATTGATGGTCCACAAGGTTTCAAAAAGGATCAGTTAATCAATCAATTGAAACAACAAGCAGATTTTGTCAAAAAATTGGATGATAAGAAGTTGCAAAATTTATTGGCTCAAGATGATAACAATCTCTATGAAATTTTCTCTGAACATCATGATGAAATTAAGAGGATTATTAGAGAATGTACAATAGAGCATAAACTTTCTAATTCTATAGAGAAGCTTAATAAGATAGCAAGCAAGTGTGGTGAAAGCAAAAAAGTAAGTAATGTGAAGTATCAAGTTTTAGCTGCAACACCAACTGCAACAATAGGAAGTAGACCAGGAGTAACGCGACGTAATAGCACTGGTAACCTTACTAAGGTATTAACTCCAAAAGTACCAAATATAAGTGCTTCACTGACTAATTTGAATGAGGTTATAAATTCATTTTGAGGATGTTCAAAAAAGTGTGTCAAACCGAATTTTTAATTCAACTCAATCTTTAATCTACTAGGGAAAAAAATATCGAGTTGAGATATAGAGAGGATGTTCAAAAAAGTGTGTCAAACCGAATTTTTAATTCAACTCAATCTTTAATCTACTAGGGAAAAAAATATCGAGTTGAGATATAGATAATGCCCAATCATGTACAGGCATCGTCCATTTCTCTTCCACCTTTCTTATAGCACAATATACCAGCTTGTACAAGGCATTTATGCTGGTGAATGCGCCTTTGGTCTTGGTAAATTTCCTAATTTGCCTGTGTAGCCCCTCGATGAGATTAGTGGTATAAATTAGCCTTCTAACAGGACCTGAATACTTGAAGTAACCAGATAAACTTTCCCAATTGTTCTGCCAAGATTTTACAACTAATGGATACTTTTCGCCCCATTTTTCCTCCAGCTCAAGCAAATAATTTTCTGCAATTTCTTTACTTGTAGCGCGGTATATTTTTTTTAAATCATTCATGAAAACTTTTACATCTTTGCTTGATACGTATTTCAGAGAGTTCCGTATTTGATGCACTACACATAGCTGTACTTCCACATTAGGAAATACGCTATTTATAGCTGCAGGAAAGCTTTTTAGGCCATCGACACAAGCTATCAAAATGTCTTCTATTCCTCTCTCTTTCAAGTCATTTAATACGCCTAACCAGAAGCTAGCTCCCTCGCTTTCTGCTAAGTAAAAACCCAGTACTTCTTTTCTGCCATTTTGGTCTATTCCTAATATGTTATACATGCACTTACTTACACAGCGACCGTCTTCTTTTACCTTAAAAAACATCCCATCCATAAATACTATTGGATACACTGATTGCAGTGGACGGCTACGCCATTCATTGATTATAGGTAGTAATTTATCTGTAATTCCAGATATCTCTGCTGCAGATATTTTATGGTCATAAATTTCTTCCACATATGATGCTATATCTCTGTATCCCACACCACTTGCAAACATGTTCAAGACCTTTGTTTCAAGTTCTGGATGTAGGCTTGTTTGCCTTTTTTTCACTATCTGTGGTTCAAAACTTCCCTCTCTGTCTCTTGGTGTCAATAGTTCAAATGAACCTGCACTTGTTTTCAAAGTTTTTCCATTCCTTCCGTTTCTACGATTGTTTTCTTCGCTTTCAGTAGATAAATGATGTTCTATTTCACCCTCCAAGCTTGCTTCAAGTAGCCTTTTTACAAATGGCGTTAATGCACCATCTTTTCCCATTAATGGTCTACCTTCTCGTATAGACGACAAGATATTTGTTTCTAATTCTTTATAATCTACCAAACCAGTAGTTCTATCTGCTATTCTTTGACTCATGTCAAACCTCCATTTTTATCTCAATTATATTTTACTTCTCGGTTTGACACACTTTTTTGAACATCCCCTTCATTTTCACAAAATTCTCTAAGTGAAGATGTTTTCAATCATCCTACTGTCAAACGCAATCTGGATATTTTATCTAATAGAACTCCAACTCGCAGTAATTCTGTTAGTAGTTTTGCTTCTAATAATATCCATTCAAGTTTTAGTAGTAGTATGGATGGCAGTATTGAGTCTAAAAGCAGTTCTTTTATTGACCTTAGTGGTTCTGATAGTGGAAAAGGTACATCTATTCCTTCTACACCAGAGAGGATGATTATTTCTTCGGACGACTTAATTAAAACTAGGTCACAATTGAAAAAAGTAAATTATCAGGAAAAAGTAGGGAAACAACAGCCTTCTACATTTATGTCTGGTCAAGAGCCTATTCAGGTGACACAATCTTTGCAAACATCAATATAAACAAAACAGCTCACCTTCTTCAAAAGGATGTTACTTATTCAGTAATGTCCTTTTATTTCTTATTACAATATAGATTTTCGATTATATTTTAGATAAGTTGTTAAAAATCCTTTTATTAAGTATAACCAAATTTTAAATATTGTATACCTATTAACTTTAGTTAAAATATACATAATAGCATTATTCAATGTTATGTTGGTTGTACTATCTGACTTATCAGAATAAATCAAGGCTTTGTTCTAATTGAACAGGTGTGTTATCATTTTCTGTATCATTTCCGTATATGAATAGCTTGTTACTAAAATTAACATATAAGTTCTCGCGATAACAGCAGTCTTTATTTATTTCTAGATTATGGTAATTTTTGTAGTGAAGATTATTATTACGATCATAATAGATAAACTCATCAATAAGATGACCTACTTTTCTATTTGTTATAACTTTATAAACACTTACACTCTGCCCCTCAGAATCGTTCTTTAACTGAAATAATGGTCTCCAATCATAGGATAGATTTAAATTTCTACCTTTCTGTAAACATATATGAGAATTTTCAACGAAATCTGGCAATTCTCTGTACTCTGGATCATATTTTTTATATTCGGACAGTAAGTTTCCTAAGCTGTTGCATAATGCCAACTTTAGTTCTCCATCATCATCACGCACCACTCTTAAAAAGCTGAATTCCTGAGGTATTTTGATATTCTTATCAGTGAAATAATTGCGTATATATAACTCATTATCCTGAAAAAAGTATCCTATATTTGAAAAGTTACCAACATCGTTATTTTTCTCATTTGATATCTTTGTACTACTAATATCACCATAATTTTCTCCCTTGACGATCTTAAATAACATACTTGCTTGTGTGTTATTGTGATCTAAAAATTTATAGTTTTCATTATTAGCAACATCTAGTACTGCTTTTGCTAGTTCTTTTAACTTAGTAGTCATAAGTTGCTCTGTAACCTTCTCTGGTTTTACATCTTCACCTTTAAGTCCTGGATCGCCCTTTTCTCCTTTAGGACCTTCTGGCCCTGGGCTACCCGCTGGCCCCCTAGCAGAATTTTGAAACTCAGTATCACCCTTTACACTCTTTGCTACTGCACCCTGAAAATCTGAATTATTAGCAATCTCTGTTACCAACTTATTCTTATGAGATGGATCAGTAACCAATTTCTCAGCAACTTTCTCAGGATCCGCATCTCTTCCCTCAAGACCTGTATCACCTTTCATTCCCTTTTCGCCCTTTGGTCCTTGTTCACCTTTTATGCTTGCTTTGAATCTGTCGTCTTTCTTAAGTGTTTCTGATATTCGTCTTGTTAAACTTGATAACAACTCCTCACCCATAAGCTTGTCTGCTACTTCTTTGTGACCCCGCAATTCAGCTTCATGAAGTGGAATTTGCCCTTTATTATCCTTAGAATTAACATTAGCACCCTTCTCCATAAGCTGTTCTACTACATCTAAGTGACCATAGTATGCAGCTTTGTGTAGTGGTGTTTCACCCTGATCATCCTTAGAATTAATATCAGCTTTACTTTCTATAAGCTTTTTTACTATATCTAAGTGACCTTTCTCTGCAGCTTTATGCAATGGAGTTTTACTATGATCATCCTTATAATTAACATCACCTCCCTCTGATATCTTATTTGCAACTCTTGTAATATCTCCTTTGCTTGCAGCCCAAATCAAGTCTTTATTCAATTTTTCCTGTTGTTCAGGAGTTATTTCATTGTTAGACATGTATACCTTCTTTTTTTGTTACAGAGATTATTGATTCATAAACACTTTTAAAATCTGATATATTAAGTTATATTATCAGAATGTGTATGTAATACAGCGTAAGTAATTACAATTTGTTAATTTCCTGTGATTAGTATAGATTATCGCGACTGGTTTTTAGGAACAAGATAATGCTAATTTGTAAAATTTCTTCATCTGCTCACTCCAAAGCATCGGTATTTCTCTTAAATCAGCTAGCCTCAAATTACTTGGTTGCCTCCCATTTACTATATCTTCTTTAATCTTTGGTGCTAAATAATTCAGCCTTAAAATTTGCTGTATACGTTTTGTACCTATATTAATTTTGGCACTCAGTTCCTTTACACTTCCATATTTTCCCTCTTCTAGTTGACGTTTCCATAGGTGGGCTCTTACCACTGCTTTGAGTAACGCATTGTTTGTTTTACCTTCTGGCTCTACTACTGTGCATTTATTTCCTTTCTTTTTTATTGGTATAAACTTTTCCTCTGATTCAGAATGCACCTCTATTCCATCTTCTCTTACCATTACTCCCTTTATTAACTTTTTCACTACTTCTTTCTGTTCTCTGAAACTTAAATTTTTCCATTCTTCTCCCCATTTTTCATATAGCTGCTCTGTCTTTCTCATTACTTCTTTTTCCACCTCTCCCGCTACTATAGTTCTGTTTATTGATTCACAACCTTTTCCCCTTAAATGGTTATTACATATATAATATCGGTACCTTTTATTCTCTTTTTTTGAGTACGTCAAAGTCATATTTACATCACAGCTTTTGCACTTAATTATTCCCTTTAGTAGCGCCTCTTCATATCTTGCTTTTCTATATGGTTGATTCCTTATCAATTCCTGCGCTTTTTGCCATTTTTCTTCCTCTATTATCGCCTCATGTTTTCCTTCATACTCTTTCTCATAATGCCTTATTTTTCCCGTATATATTGGATTTGTTATTATTCTTCTCACCGTCGCTTTTTTAAAGATATCTGATTTTCCTTTCGTACGGTACCCTTCTCTGTTTAACTCCCTTGCCAACTCTGCCATTGACTTCAGCTCCACATATCTTTCAAATATATGCTTTACTGTTTTTGCTTCTTTCTCATTTATTATTAATTCTTTATCTTTTACATCATATCCAAATGGCAAAGTTCCTCCCATCCATAGTCCGTGTTCTTTTGATGTTGCTATTTTATTTTTTACTCTCTCTACTATCATCTCTCTTTCTAGCTGTGCTGCTCCTGATAACACCGTTTGTACGAACTTTCCCATTGGCGTATTATTATCAAATATCTGCGTTACTGCTACAAAATTTACTCTATGTCTTCTAAAAAATGATGTAACTTCGATGCTATCTTTTGTTTCCCTTGATAGTCTGTCTAGTGTGTACACTACTACACAATCTACTTCCCCTCCCTTAACATCTTCAAATAATTCCTTTATTGCTGGTCTTTCTAAATTCTTTCCTGAATATCCTCCATCATCGTACCTTTTGGCCAATATTACCCAGCCTTCTCTGCTCTTTATGTACTTTTCACATGCTACTCGCTGTGCATCAAGACTGTTAAACTTTTGTTCTAGTCCATCCTCATTTGATTTTCTCGTATATATCGCACATCTTACTTCTTTTAGCATTTTCAACTTCCATTTTTTTCACGCATTCCAAATAATAAAGGTCCGTTGTAACTCATTCCCATTATTTTTCCGGCTACTGCTGACAATGACGTGAAAAACTCTTCTTTGTAGATTAAACCCTTATCTGTTACCATTACCGCATGAGTCTCTTTACCTCTTTCTAATATTAGCTCTGTTCCTGCTACCGGAAGTTTATCACTACTTATTCTCTTTCCCTTCTCCAGCCGATCTGCTAAATAATCTAGTCTTTTTAACCCTTTTCTTGAAATTTCTCCATATGCTTTTTCCTGCATTCTATAAGCTAATCTTGGTATCAGATATTTCTTTGAATGTTTAGGTGCCTCTTCCCCAAATACCTTCTTCCACATTCTCCTTAGCTCTTCTAACGTTTTTTTCTCTAAATTCATTACTTTCTTTTCTGTTTCTTCCTCCATGTTTTTAGCCTCTCATAGAAGATTTCCCACTTTGCTGTTCAAATAACTTTTCAATTCTGTCTATTTCTTTCTTTAATACCTTGGCTATTTCTTCACTATTTTTTGCATAATCCATCGCTGTCATTCCGAACTTATCTTCTTGCTCTATTTCTGCTCCTGCTTCCACTAACTCTTTTACTATTTCTACTTTCCCCACCATACATGCAAGGTGCAATGGAGTGCATTTATTGCCATACTCTTCAGCATTTACATTCCCTCCTGATTTTATCAATTCTCTCACGGTTTCTAGACGTTTCTCCGTTACCGCTAGGTGCAGTGCTGCGTATCCTTTTACATCTGCTGCATTCACATTCGCTCCTTTTTCGACTAACAACTCCACTGTTTTTACCTCTACTGCATAATGTAGAGCTGTTCTTCCATTCTTGTCTCTTGCATAAATATTTTTATATAAGTTCTCTAATAGCGATTTATTAAATGATTCTTTGTTACCAAGCTTTAACATAATCCACCTCACCTTTTCTTTAAAATCAAGTCCCCTTTTTAAGCCTTTCTTCCTACTACATTTTCTACCTCATCTATCATTTCATTCACTTGGCTGATTATCTTGCTTGCTAAATTTTGACATTCTTTCTTTATTAGCGATTTGTCTCTCTTCCTTATTTCTCCTATCTCTATTATTTTTAGCTCTGGCATGTAGCTTCCATTCAACATGTCTGCTATTTCTCCCACTAGCCTCTCTATTCCATAGCATGTCAGTTCTCTATTTTTTATTACTCCTCCTTTTTCTCTCAAAAACTTGCTTGCCTTTTCACTTTCTTTGCTATCACACAGAGAATACTTTTCACTTTCCCAGATGTAATACATTGGTGTTGCACCATATTTATTCAGTTGATTAACCTCAGCTCCTGCTTTTACTAGCTCTTTTATTATTTCAACTCCTGCTCCTCCTATTTTGCACGCAGAGTGCAGTGGCGTACATCCACTGACATATTGAGTGGCATTTACTTCTGCTCCTTCTCTTAGCAGTACTTTTACATTTTCTAAACTCTTTGCGAATACTGCACAGTGTAGTGGTGTATAACCATTTTTATCTCTTGCATTTACCTCTGCTCCTTTTTTTATTAATAATCTCACTATTTTGTAATCAGAGATTTCTACTGCTTGATGCAAGATCGTCTCTCCTTCTTCATTTCTTTTATTAATGTTTTTAAACCCGTTACTTGATACTTCTTTAAAAAACTTACTAAAAGATTCTCTCTTTTCTTCGTTGAACCCCATTGCATACCTCACAAAATTAGCTTTTCTAGCGCCAGATAAATTTCTTATGTTTACCTTCCGCTATTCAAGTCATGTCCTTTTTAGCATGAGAAAGCAAGTCTTTTTCTTTTTATTTCATACACTTTTACCTATTATTAATATAATATATGAGTATCTAAATATAAATACTTAACTTATTAGAGATATTATTCGACTATCTTTCCAACTTCTGTGTAAATGTCGATGTTCGTGCCACTTCAGTACTCCCAGGTAAAATACTAAAATGTGCTTTTCTAATTCGTGTATTGAGTCTTTTTGCTCTGAATCCAAATCATTTTTATAGTAAACGTTGTGTTCTGCTAAAACATATTTTCTGACCTTCTGATCTGTATAATTTTCTACTTTATAGTTGTGAGTAACGCTAAATCTTTCTAAAATTGGCTTGTGTTTTAAATTCCAACGTTGCCCTGAAAGTTTATCGCTTCCCAATACAAATTTATTTCCTCTTTCTTCTACGCTACTAACTGGAAAGCACGCATTTATTTCTCCTAACCTCCAACTGTCCGATAATACTATTTGTGCCTTAGCAAACTTAATCGATGGTAATAAACTTTGTGGTAATGGATATAGTGCTTTTAAGTTGTACCACTGATGACTTCTTTCATAGATACCGTTTGTAATCCTTTGTGTGAGGCTCTGTTTCTCCAAGTACTGCCACATCTAACCGATATATGTCATTACTAAATGCCTGCTCATAATGCTCTCGTAAATAGTTGTCTACAATCTCTACTTGAATTCGAGACCTCTAGAACTGCAAATGTGTTCTTTCTTCCAAACGACAGCACTGGTCCATCTTTTTCAACCTTTATACCTGAGTAGTCCGATAACAAACTTCCAAATAAACTTTCATCTAAAATAAACCTATCAACGTTGTAGTGATCATTGACATCCTCATTAGCCGCGATCTTGCTGGTAACGATAGTTTTGCAAGCTCTACTACCGCATCCACAAAAAAGTCATTTGGAACATCCTTATCCTATCTGCAGCTCGAAAAAATGTTTACCAGGTGGTTCTTCGATGATTGTAATATCTTCTATATTTGCCCACTTTAGTGCTATTTTAAGTGATGCAGGTGTTCCTCTCAGTCTTTGAAATTTTACTCCTTCTACTATCGCCCTTCTTTTATTTTTTACCCAGCGCAATATCTCTTCTAAACCATATTCTTCTATTATCCATGGTAATGTTTCTTCTTTCAGGTTGAACTTAAACCCTCTGATACAGCTTGGATCAACCTTATAATCTATTGCATCAACCAGTGCTTGCTCTTGCTTTGTTGCGTTTGGCGGTAATAAACTTTTCATTTGTCTTTTCTTTCAAGTTGCTTTAATTTCCTTTATTTAGGTAGCTTATGAGTAAGCAAGAGATCATTTCAGAAAAATAAAGATGTTCTTAATATCAAAAACACTTTCCATAATGTTTGACAATATTATCCATACTTTAAAAAACAAGTTACAACTTCTGGAAGAAAATCAATACTTTCGTCTCCCTAACATTGGATCCAGTAAACCTTAAACCACTTATTGCACGCAATCCCCTCACTGGCACAAAACAAAAAAAATACGTTTTAAATCCTATCTAACTTGACGTAGCCAAGCACTGCACACTCATTCCCCAGAACCACAACATCCTCTCTTGGCTCGATTAATTCTACGTTTTCTACACCATCTACAAATAGATTCGCTATTATCCAAGATCTTGTTACGTTCCATCCCAACCTTTTGCTTGCTTCAAACTTCTTAATGAACTGCTTCTTGATTTCCTCCTTTGATATTATAGGACTTATACTCATTCTGCTGTGAATATCTATTTCCGTAATATTGCAACCAATGACTGTTACTGTATCTGTTAAAACCCTTATATCATCTCTAGTAACCTGCTTTCTTATAATTTCAAGTAGCTCTTCTGGCAGTGTGGATAATTGTGTTGATAAGATTGAAATTTGTACTTTTCCTGGTATAGGTGATTCTACCAATGCATCTTTTACTCTACTATCTGCTGACAGTGCATGATATTTATAATATTCCTTACTTCCTCCTGTTGACCAACCTGCTATTTTTGCTTTTACCCTCTTTCTAAATCGTTCGTCATCTTCTTCTTTCTGCCTCTCTACTCCATAAAATTCAGCCAAATTATCAAGATCTTCTCCCGTTGCAAATTTAAGTAAATTACCCTTTACAGCTTCGCTTATCCTTTGTCTGAGCAAAAGTTCTCTCCACGCTGCTACTTCCAGAACCTTCATTGCTGGATCGGATTCTACTAATCCTGAAAAGGTTTCATCTCTACGGACCAATTCTTCCTTCATTCTCGAAAAGATTTCCTCAAAGTTCAGTGGCTCGATAATATTTGGCTGCTGCATCTTTATACCACAATCCCATCAAAGCGAATGTTTTTCCCACTTGGCACGTATAATCCTTCCAGGTCAAGCGTTACTTTTCCCTCTTTTACTTCTGTAATTTTTACTTTTTCTAATTTAAACCTTTTTTCCCATTTTTCCAAAGCCTCTGCTGTTGCTGCATATATCTCAAGTGTTAAATCTCTATTTATCGGTTTATCAACTAATTCAAGTAGCCTTGAACCATAACTTCTCCTCATTATTCTACTGTTTACTGGAGTGGTTAATATATCAATTATTGATTGTTTAAGATGGTCTAAACCTTCCAATTCCTTTCCACTAGTAGCACTCATACCACGCATCTTTTTTACCCTACAAATACATTTTTGCTATTACCCATCACATAAAAACCACACGATACTAAATCTCCTGTTCTCACTACACCAATACCATTCACAAATACTCTGTTTGAACCTTGTACTATCGTCTCTCCCAAAGTTGCAATATCACCTTTTCGACACACAGATCTTCCTTTCTCAAAAACATTGCTGCTTCCACTCATACAAACATGAGCTGGTATTCCACTGCAATAATCTCCTACACAAGCTACTGTTTTTCCCATGTATTTTAATTTAGGTCTATTCTACTTCCTTTCAGTTTTATTCCACTTTTTGTCATCTCTATGCTCGATTCCCCAGCCTTCAGTGTTATTTTATCTACTACTTCAATCTCTAAATGATGTTTATCTTTATCGTATGACAACTTTGTTCCATCTTGAAACTTCACACTATTTATTTCTTTTTTATTCTCTGGTGCAGAGTATTTTTCCTGGTATATCCCTCCTAACACCACTCCTAACGATAATTCGCCAAGAGGAGAAAATATCATAACCTGTTCACCGATATCTGGTGGAGACCAATCTCTATCTTTTCCTGCTTTATTTGTTATCCACGGTAAATAATCTGTTAAAAATTCGCCTATTTTAATTCTTACTTTTGCTTTTTCATAATCTACTTCTTTTACAAGCCCTATTCGTACAATGTTTGCTAATTTTCTTTGCAGCTCTGAAATAGCAAAATTACTCTCTAACATTTTCTCCTATTGTAATCGTATGTGGCTTAATCTTATTTTCTGTCCATATCGATTTACCTAAATGAAGCTGATGATTCCAATCAACCATCCACACCAAATATGCATCTAATTCTGGTCTAAATCCATCAGGCTCTGCAGAAAGAAATTCAGCCGGAGATACATTCTTTTCCCAGGTATTCTTGTTCACTACTCTTGCTACTTCTGCTGCTAATGACCTTACAACTAACGAGGAATCCTCTACTGTTCCATCAACTACAATTCTCGCTTCAAATCTTGCTTTCAGCGCTAATTCTTCTGTTCCAGGATCATGTCCTTTTTCAAATCCGCTAAGTTCCACAAACACCGCTGGCGCTAATAATTCTTTCCTTATCGATGGATAAATTTCACAAGTTTGAATTGCTGGTATTTCTTTCTTCAGCGTAGTGCAGATTGCGTTATGCAAATCTTTAAAATTCATATATTTCTTGTAATATCACGTTCAAAGAACTTTTCAAACACTTCCTCAACCTCATAATTAACAAGATTCCCTATTATCCTTGAAGCCTCTGGTTCCAGTGGTAGTTTTACTTCCTTTATTGGCAATGCTGCTCTTCCTTCACGTTTAAAAATACCGCTATTTCCTTTTGGCATAACTGCTGCAAATCCTCCTATAAACTCATGCTTTCCTACTTTCGATCCTCTTCTTGTTTTTTGTATTTTACCAATTGTCGATGCTTTAATGTCATAGAGATTTGCTCTAATTAACACTTCTAATCTGCTAGTTTTCGCCTTAAAAATTCTTAATCTCTTTCTTATCAAACTTTTCTTTTCCTCACTGATTTCCTTAGCTGCTTTTGATTTTAGCCATATTGCTGTTTTGTTCAGCGCTTTTGTAACTGCCAGTTTTATTTTTTGCTCTTTTCTTTCAATATTGGAGATTATTTCATTAATATTGTTACTAATCACACACTTTCTATTGCCTCAATTTTTAATATTTTACCTGAAGAATCTTTCAATGGTTGTTCAAAAATCTTGTAGAACCTTTTTTCAATCTTGATATAATCACCTATGCTAAAGGAAGTAACGTCCTGATCACGTATTTCTATAGAAGCAATTTGCTGAGTTAATTCTCCACCTGCACCTAAAGAGTACGTAGTCTCAGGACATTTAATTAGCACTTTTATTTTACGAATGCCCTCCTTATTTTTATTACAATATGTGGCTTCCACTCCTAAATGCTCAAAACAATCTTCCAATAATTTTCCTATATTCATCAACTAGAACTAATTTTTACCAAAATGGCCGGACGATGGCACATTGGCAGAGGATTTGACTGCGTATGTAAATCGGTCCCTCTATCGAATCTTCTCGGCTCTTGTTTTGCGTATAGTGGCTGTCCAAGAGTATTTACTGTCTCATTAAAATCTGCTGGTGCAAAATATGTTGTAAATGTGCTTGCTGTTCCTACTGGAAAACAGTGCCCTGTATCTTTCTCAATAAATCTTCTAACCGTTCCTTCAGGGCCAGTTGCTTGCCCTCTATATTCCTCAAATGTTATGCCACAGAACGTAAATCCTGACCTCATATCATTCCGAAGTGCTGCTCCTTCTTGCCATCTTTCGTATGCTTCTTTCACTTTACTATGCGAAGTTAATGCATCAAAAAACTCAGGGCTTACCAAAGCATGAATCCCGGTCATATATTCACCACTTAGATTATCTTCAATATGCCGCAATACTTCTAGACATTTACGCTTGACATCGGTTGTCGCTGTTCCTAGTGCAAAATTTACTACTTTTGGTGTTATTTCAAATTCGTTGTACAGATTTAGTAATTCTGACCCATCAGCATCTAAAATTATTCCTTTCAGCGCTCCCATCCGCAAATGCTCCAACGTTATTGCATGTTTATTTCTCATTAGCTGCAAATGGTCAGTTATTACATCTGCCAGCGCTTTCAGTTCACTCTCTGATCCAAATGCCCTTATTCCTTGTACTTCCTCTGGCAGTACTACATCATCATGTGGAATATGTGGAATCGTAAACGTTCTTACCTTTCTTTTTCCTCTTTTTCCTACTGTTGCTGGCGCCCCTGGAACTTGCGTTGGTAGTAAACTTAAAACTCCGTTATGTTCTTCTATTGTAATATGTCTAAATCTTACTGACCTATTTGGAAATAAATTTAAATTTTCAACCCGTCCATAATTTATCGGCAATATATTCATCGCATTTGTTAGTGCCGTCATGCTAAATGCTGTATTTGTAAATGGATTTTGCATTTTTTCTTTTCCCCCTTTGTGTTTTTTATTGTTTAATATAGCTTTAGGCCGCTTTACGGATAATGATTCCTCGTCCTTCAAGTTGCTTTATTGCTGTAGCTTTCTGTTCTTCAGTAATATTTGCTGGCCACACAACTGCATGATCAGCTAGCATGGCACCACGAGCAATAATTACTCCTTTACTATTTTCCTTTGCGTTTACATCGCTTGCTATCACTCCTATCGCCGTTTGTGTACCATCTGTGGCAGTTGGATTTAAAGCTTTAATAAAACCATCTTTAGTATCATAACCAACTACTGTTCCCAGCTTTAGATTTTGTCCCTTGGCTACTGTTATCTGATCTCTTGAATATAAGTTGGACACTTCATATTTCAGAAGATCTCCTAAATTATTTCCTTCAGTTATACTTATCATGTCTTTTTCTCTCCTTTTTTTATTTTTTTACCGCCATATTTGTGGTTGTTATACACGGCGGTTATACACATACTTTAAATGTTTGATTGCCCACGACTTTTCGCTACCTGCATCATCAACTCTTCTCCTGAATTCTGTGGTATTGCACTCAGTATCTCTGTCTTTTTCGTTCGCTCTGCAAGTAATTCCATTAAAACCTCCCTTGCTTGCTCAACACTTACACTTTGCTCAATAAATTCTCCTATCTTTTCTGGCATCTTCGATAAATTACATAAACGTATTAATTCAAGAACTTCAGTACGATACTTGGTTAAATTATCAGTTTCTAGGTCATTTGTAGTTTGTTCATTCATAGTAATACTCCTATTTTTATTAATAGATGAAAGAATTGTCATTCCGTCTGCAAGGCCTATTTCTACTGCTTTCTCCCCAAAATATAGCCCTGCCTCTGTTGATCGAATCTTTTCAATTGAAAGACCTCTGTTCCTTGCTATTAGCTGCAAAAACATTTCATATAGTCGGTCTACTTCTTTTTGTAAGCTTCCCAGACTTTCAGACGTCATTGGCTCATGTGGATTTAAATCATTCTTTCGACTACCAGCAAAGATTGTGGTATACTTAATACCTTGCTTTTCATCAAACCTACTTTGATCTATGTGACTTGCTATTACTCCAACACTTCCTACTCCTGAAGTTCTACTCACAAATACCTTCTCAGTGCTAGAAGCTATAGCGTACGCTGCAGAATATGCATCATCATTTGCTATCGCTATTATCCTCTTTTTTCCTCTTGCACTATAGATAAAATCAGCTAAGTCAAATACTCCATTTACCTCTCCTCCTGGGCTATCTATGTCCAGTAAAATAGTCTCTATACTACTATCTGCTAATGCTTGTGCAATTTGTTCTTCTATTTGCTCATATGATGTCATCCCAAGCATTTCATCAAACGCACCTGGTTTTTTCGTCAAGATTCCATGAATTGGTATAATTGCAGTTCTTTCTACGTTACTTTTGATAGAGTGATTTTTGAAAATTGGCTGTTTTCCTTTGTATAGCGATAGTAGCTCAAAACTCCTTGGTTCAAGCATTAATGGCTTTCCTAAGAGCATCATAATCCTTTACAATCAGAGTCAAACATTAAGTTGAGACTATTTGCACGACTCTGATCTTCTGCTATTTCTTGATCTATTTCTTCTACATCGTAACCCATTTCTGATACTACTTCCGATCGACTTTTGAAGCCATTCCTTACTGCCATTTGCTGTGCTTGTTGATCTTTTAAAGGATCCACCCAATCAAATCCCTGTGGTATCCATTTTACTTCTTCTTTCGCTGCTTTTACTACTTTTTCATCTATACGGAGTTCTCCACAAAGTACTGCTAATTCTAGCCATCTATTCCAAATAGGTCTACAAAACTGGAACACTATCACGTTATGCTGTAACATTGCACACCTTCTGCGAAACTCTATCAGCCCTGCTCGAATGGATGAATAATTAACACCGGTTAAATCTCCTGTTAGCTGCTCATATGTTATCCCTGTACCAATCGCTATTGCTCTGAGTTGCTGTCTCATAAACGCTTCATAACTTCCTCCAACATCTGATGGCTCTGAAAATTTTATATCTTCTCCTGGGTCTAAAAGCTGCATTGTTCCAGGTTCCAGTCCAGATAGTGCTACTCCTTGCTCATTACTTTCACTTTCTCCCATGATATTTGCTTCTGGATCAAGTCTTGTAATAAACCCTGCAAACATCGCTGCTGTCTTTTTTCTCACTAATTCTGCATCATCGTATTGATCAAGCTCATAAAGTTTCAGCAGTATATTAGAAAGCCAAGGCTCCCCTCTGATTTGCCCAGGTCTTAAAGGTTTATAGATATGTAAAACATCATTTGCCGGTACTCTAACTGATTCTCCAAACGAACCTTCACCTGGGTGCTCTCTAAATAGGTAATAAGCTTCTCTTTGACCAAGTCGGTTAAATTCAATACCACTACGAATAATATTGCCGTTCGCAAGAGTCTGATTGCTTTTGTTATCTAAATGCTCTGATTCCAATACTTGAAGTTGCAATGGTACAGAAAATCCATCTTCGAGTTTACGATTTCGGAGGCGTACAAAACACTCTCCACCTTCTATCATGCTCCTACATACCAGAGCTTGTAATCCATAAAAATCACTTACTCCGCTACTGTCTGCTTCATCTGTCCATTTTAGCCATAATTCTTGTACTTTCTTTCGAAATTCTCCATCTCTTGCTTTTGATTGCGGTTTTATTCCTGTTCCAATAGAGTTACTTACTATCGTATCAATTATATTTGCAGCGTAAGGATTTTTTCTCACCATATCACGTGATCTACTACGTAAAGTTTCAAGGTTTTGAGACAGCAAATTGTTTATACTTCCTAACTCTGGTTGAAAGTGAAAAAATCTTCTTCCTGAGCCTGCTGCATCCCACGCTGAGCTTTTTATCTTTGGTTTGTTAAATAATTGCTTGAAGGTTTTTAGCAGCATTTATAAAATTCCTTTACTCGTTGAAAAAACAATTTTCCTCTTTGGCCTCATGCCTGCAACTTTTAACTCAGCCTTAATTCGTTGTCTTAAATTCAATAAATCCTTTATTTGAACTTCCCCGTACCGCACAACATGGTCACCATATGCAATTGAGACAACTCTTTCTCCGCTTTGCAGTTTTTGAATTGCTTTTTCAACTTGAGTTAAATATTCTTCACTGTACATTTTGATTACCAAGCCACTTACTCTGTCTTACTTTTTTAGGCTTTTTGCTTTCCATTTTTCCACTCAAACTATTCCATTTACTCTCTGGCCATCTATCAATACCAAGCGCAATAGATGCTGCTCTTGCGTAAATTCGGCAATCTAGTACTTCATTTCTCTCTCTTACCTTTTGCCACTCTTGTTTGGTATATCCTTTCACTACTTTACTGACTAATTGCTCTGCCGTTAGCTGCTTAAAATATTCAGGTGCATACTCCGGAAAATGACAATATCCTGCTGGAGCTTCTTCACCTTCTTTTAAAACATTAAGTAATTGAAAAAGCTCTGACTTTAATATCGATACTCCAACTGGCCATAGCTTTATTCCTCTCTTTAGCTTTTGACCACCAACTGTTATATCTACTCTACTTGGGCTGCTAAGTGGTACTAGTGCTTTATTTACACCTTTCACTGCCATTACTCTTCCAGATCCTTGATGACTCCTTACCCAATTATACACTTCTTGCGTTGCATATCCAGCATCAACCGCCATCATGCTTATCATGTATTCAAGCCCATTTTCACCGATAAAATGATGATTTAAGAGCTCAGAGAGTTTTCCCCATACTTCTCCTCCTCCTGTATCTCCTTCAAATACTCGATAGTCTATTGACCAACTTTCACGGCTTTTTCCCCATGCTACAACTTCTACTTCTAACCGGTCTTTTTGGACATCAACACCTGCTGTGAGAACTACTTCGCCTTTTGGTACTGTGCCTATGGGAAAAAATTCTCTCCTGTTAAATAATTGCTTCCAGTCTGGTACTTCTCCTTTATCTACCCAAGTTTCTCCTAAAGTGGTATTTATCCATACTTTTAGTAATTGTTCACTTTCCTTTGCATGCAGAAAATCTTCTACTGCTTGTTGCCAACTATACCAACCAACTGGGCTATAAAGACTTGAAAGATGAAATCCTTTTTTCTCCCCTTCTTTTGCCTCTGTAGCTCTCCATTCTCCACGCTCAAGCATCTCTGTCTTTTGATGATTTTCTATTTTGCCGCTACATTCAGTGCAGACATAATGTGCTGTTCTTGAGTCGTTGTTTTCCCATTTTATTTGTGACCATTTTAGAACTTGATAGTAATTACAATACGGACAGGGAACAAAAAAATATCTCTTATCTGTTGCTTCAAATTCTTTCTCAATTCTCATGAATCGTTGGTGTTGATACTAAAAAAATCTTTCGCCTTGCAAAGGTATTAGTTCGTGCAATACTGAGCAGTACTGGATCTCCTTCACCTCCTGAATCTCCTGGATAGGCATCAATCTCATCAAGAAAGAGGTATTTTACTGGCATAGATCGGAGTCCTACACTGCTATTTGCTCCAGTTATTACTACTATTCCACCTGGAAATTCCTTACTTTGCACAGTATTCCCTGAATCTCTTGATCTTGGGTCTTTTACTTTACTTTTTAAACATGGCGTACTCTCTATTAACGGTGCAAATCTTCCCTTCGACCAACGCTTTCCCATTTCAACTGTTGGCTGTACTACCAGCATTGGACCTGGTGTCTGATCTATGATATAGCCAATCCAGTTATTACCAGCTTCTGTTCCTCCAATTTGTGCTCCTTTCATGAATACTATTTTCTCCGCTGGTGAAGATGGAGATAGTGAATCCATGATTTCTTTTAAATAAGGAGTTCTTTCCGTTCTCCATTTTCCTGGCTCTGATGCTGCAGTTGGCGCTAAAACTCGATACTCATTCGCCCACTCTGATACTTTAAGCTGCGGATCTGGTCTTAAACCTTCAGAAAAAGATGTAGCATAGATCATACCTTAACCCTACTTATTGCTGGTTCTATCTCAACATCATTAACAGTAGAACTACATTCCTCCAGTTCCATAAACATCTTTTTCTGAAATTCGTTTTCTATATATCTTTTGCTCATCTCACTTATCATTATTGCTATAATAAGTGCAAGTATTCCTGTTATTGTTGCAAAAATGATTGCACTACTTATTGTTGTTGCTGTTAACCCTATATATACCGCTATTGCTACTGCACTTACTGAGGTAAAAATACAGATCACATTATTGTATTTTCTTACTTTTGCATCTCTATGCTCTATACACCTATAATAAATTGGTACAGATCTGCCTATCTCATCTGGTAATTTGATACTCTTTTCTTTAAATAAAGTTTTTAACAATTCTAAATTATTTGACTTGATTGCTGAGTGCAGAACAGGTGTATAGTTTGCTCCTTTTTCCAGTAGTAATTTTACTACATGTAAATGTCCTTTTTCTGCAGCAAGGTAAATTGGAGAGTGACCTTTGTTATTTAAGATATCAATATCAATTTCTTCCTTTAAGATTGCATCTACAACTCCTTTTTGTGCGGCTAAATGCAATAGACTATTCTTTTCAGAACCGTACTTATTGTTCATCAAAGCCTTCTTGATCTCAGGTCTATTTTCAGCGTAATCAAATGGTGTCTTGCCGCTATCATCTTTTACCAGAGGGTCTATATCTTCTCGCGTTAGTAAAACTTCTATTGTTTTCAGTCTTTCAGCATAATGTAGTGGTGTTTTATTTTCGTAGTCCTGCAAATTGACTTGAGCATTAGGCTCCTTTATTAAGCATTTGAGAATATCGAGACATAAATCTCTTTCATCGTAATTAGTGTTACTTACAGCTATATGCACTGGTGATAATTTCATCGAATTTTGTCCTACACGTGCGCTATTTACATCTGCTCCTAGCTCCAGTAATAACTTTACTATCTCCAATTTTTTGTTGTTAACTGCATAGTGCATCGGTGTCTGATTTCGTACATCAAAGACATCTATTTCAGCGTTTCCTTCTCTTATCAAAATCTTTACAACTTCTGCATGTCCTATTCCTGCTGCTAGATGTAATGGAGTATGATGCAGAGCATTTCGTACATTAACGTCAACACCTTTTCCTATCAAATATCTAACTGCATTAACTTCACCTATCATTGCAGCTAAATGAAGTAAGTTATCTTGCTCTGATCCGTATTTGTTATTAATTAGCGCTTGTAATATTTCTGCTTTTTTCCCTTCTTTGGCATAATCAAGAGATGTTTTACCTTCATTATCTTCCACAAAAGGATTAATGTTCTTCTTCGTGAGTAACAAATCTACCATGCTTAATTCATCAAACTCTATAGCGCAATGCAGTGGAGTTTTTCCGTTTAACCCTCTGACATTAACATCTAATCCAGGTTGATTGATGAGGCACTTTATTAACTCCAAACTTAAGTTATCAGCCATTTTATATTCAAAATCTTTTTTATATTTGAAATTTAGTATTAGATAATTCTTGTAATGAGTTTGTAATCTCTTCGGTTAGCGCCATATGAATCTTTTCAGTGTCACTCAGTGATGCAAGCAGTGCTGAAACTCTATTTGGAATATTAAGCAGATTATTACGGACAACTCTTGCTACATTAAATGCTTCGCTCTTTACTTCCTCTACTGCTACAAGTTCACCAATCTCAGCTTTTGCCTTTGCCTCAAGTAGTTTACCTCGTTCCATTTCATTTTTTATTCGCGTTTTTAGCAACATTGTGGAAAGGTTACTTGTATTTTCGTTTTCTGGATTTTTCCTCCTCAGTGGCTGACTTGGATCTCTTATTGCCGCTACTGCTTCATTTGCTTGTTCTCTATTGATCAAACCATCCTCCAACTCAACTATTCCTTTTTTTACTAAATAACAGACATACTGCTTTGATACTCCTATCTCTCTTGCCCATTCTGTTTGTGTGATTTTCACTTTTTTTCTCCTCTCTCTCTTTATTTACCTTTTTTCTACGAATTTTCTTCTTGAATCTTTGAAAAAGTTTTACCAGTACCAGAAAGAATTGCCTCCCTACCTGTGTACACTTGCCAACGTTTTATGGTTACATCTACAAATTTTGAATCTAGCTCTATTGTCCTACAAATTCTTCCTGTTCTCTCACATGCAATCAGTGTGCTGCCAGAACCGCTAAATGGATCAAGTACTATGTCTCCTGGTCTACTGCTATTAACTATTGCTCTCTCCATTAGCTCTACTGGCTTCATCGTTGGATGTAGTGTATTGTGTGTTGGCTTATCATAAAACCACAGATCACTTTGATTTCTTCCTCCATGCCACTCACGTTTATTGCCGCTTTTCCATCCATAGAGCATTGCTTCGTATTGTCTTTGATAATCAGACCTGCCTAGCGTAAAGTGATTCTTTGCCCAAATGATAAATGTCGACCATTTTCCTCCTGCTTCCTCAAATACTTTTTGTAACGTTGAAAACTCTGATGATGATATGCAGATGTAAATTGCTCCCTTCGTATATGCTAAAATATTGGAACAGATGTCGTAAAGAAAAAGCTCATACTTTTCACCTTGATTATCATTTAATATTTTTTTATCTTCTCTTTCTTGACTGCTACCATAATCAACGTTATATGGAGGATCACAAACAGTAATGTCTGCCATTTTATCATCTAACAGCGCTTTATATGATTCAACTACAGAGCTATCACCACAATAGATTCTATGATCACCTAAAATCCAAAGATCACCTGGTTTTGTTACTTTTTTGTTATCAACAGCTAAATCAGAAAGATCTTCTTTTTCACCATCAAAATCATCGAGAAACCTTTGAACTTTTTCCAATTCAAATCCTGTCATTTTAAGGTCAAATTGCAAATCTTCTAACTCTTGAATTTCCACCTTCAAAAGATCATCATCCCACTTTGCCCAGTTAGCTGATTGATTGGCAAGCAGTCGAAAAGCTTTGGTTTGTGGTCCATTTAAATTATCACTTAAGACTACGGGAATACTTTCCATACCAAGTTTTCTTGCTGCTTTAAGTCTTAAATGACCATCAACCACAGTACCATCACTTTTTGCAACTATTGGAATACGAAAGCCGAATTCCCTGATTGAAGCACACATTCTGTTGACCACATCGTCATTTTTACGAGGATTACGCTCATATTCAACTAGATTTCGAATAGGATAGTAGTGGATTGCTAAATTCATATCTTAATAATTAAAAAGTTAATATTCAAAATATATCTGACGCTAGAGAAGGCCTGGGGTCAAACCTACCAAACCCGCCATTATGGACGAAAGGACCCACTTTTTATGGGTTTTTTGTCTTATTAATATCCTTACTAATATAGAACATTAATGCCAAAGCATCGGCCTCATTATCATCTCTAGGTGAAAAACTTTTTTCACGTATCGCTTCAATAACTTCACTCTTACTTGCATTGCCTTTGCCTGTTATAAAGCGTTTTATAGTTTTAACATTAACACCTTTGTACGGCACATGATGTTCTTCACACCAAGCAGAGAGAACGGCAAGAAAACCACCGTAGCAATGCGCTGCATCAGTTCCTAGATGTCTTCTCACTTCCTCAAAATACACTGCAGTGAACTCATGTCTTTCAAAGAATTGAGCCAATTACGAAAATTCAAGAAGCACATGCCACCTCCGCTAAAACGGCTACCATGAAAGCTTTTGCTTCCACTTTCAATTACTCCATCTGTTAGAATTGCCCAGCCGGTTTGTTTGCCGAGGTCCAGTGTTAGGATTGACATTTGCTATTATTAAAATTACAAGTAGCACTGACTCCTAAATATCGTTTGGTTCCTCGAACGTACTATTAAAAAGCGGTTTATAGTTTTTTTGTTGGCCAACAACGGAAATTCGAGAATCATGTGCTACTCCTAAGAAGTATATGGATTAAGGTTGTCTACGTTATAGTAGCTCTTTCAACCACCTCTTAACAGATATATACTAGAAATGAGGTTGGAAATTTGATTTGCACTAAAATTTTTTCGTTTTAGTTAAGTTATTTCTTCTCAATTACGCAACTTACCAAACATATTATACTTCGTTTTTCTTGCTATCAGCTAATTTAAAGGCTTTTTGGGAACACTCAATAAAAAAAGATGAGAGATACAAGGAACTTATGAAAGCTATTGCAAAGTGAGTTTTCTTCTTTATACAAATTTTTTCTTTACAATGAATGAAAACGATGTTAAACTTATTCATAAGTTTACTTATATCAATCCAATCATTAGGAGTACTTTTTATTTGCTTTTTAAAGGGTGTTAAAGGAAGTGTATGAATAGAAATCATAATGAAATTTTGTTCTATGAAACAGATGACGGAAAGGTATGTATTGAAGTTAGATTTGAAAATGAAAATCTATGGCTTACTCAGAAACATATGGCTGAGTTATTTGGCTGTTCAACTGATAATATTTCATTGCACCTGAAGAACATTTATCTATGTAAAGAACTAGATAAAAACTCAACTACCGAGGAATCCTCGATAGTTCAAAAAGAGGGAGAAAGAGAAGTAAAACGTGATGTGGTTTTCTACAATTTAGAGGCTGTGATATCAGTTGGTTATCGTGTCAATTCAGAACGTGGTGCTGCTTTTCGTACATGGGCAACTGATAAGCTAAAGAAGTATATTTTCAAAGGTTTCGTGATTGATAGCAATAGATTTAAAAATGGCTCTAGATTTGACACTCGGTTTTTTGATGAGTTGCTTGAAGAAATTAGAGAAATTCGTGCAAGTGAGCGTATGGCTTATCAGAAAATCACAGACATTTATGCAACTTCAGTAGACTATGCAAGCTGTTCAACTGAAACAAAAAATTTCTTTGCTATAGTGCAGAATAAATTGCATTTTGCTATTACTGGAAATACAGCAGCAGAAATTATTGCTAACAGAGTGGATAGAAGTAAACCTAATATGGGATTAACAAATTGGCGTAAGGGGCCTAAGGGAAAAATCTTTCTTTCTGACACGCAAGTAGCAAAAAACTATTTAGATAAAAATGAAATTGCTCAGCTAAACAGAATAGTAAATATGTATATAGATTACGCAGAGTTTCAAGCTGCCAGGGGTAAAGTAATGTATATGAAGGATTGGAAAGAGAAACTCGATGCATTTTTAAGATTTAATGAGCAAGATATATTACAGAATTATGGCAAAACCTCTCATGAAGTAGCAATTGCCCTAGCTACAAAAGAATATGAGGTGTTTAGAAAAACACAGGATAAGTCATACAAGTCAGACTTTGATAAATTGGTAGAAGAAAAGAAAAGTCTTGATCAAAAAAGTGTAAAAGCTTAGGGCTGAATCTTGTAAAGGTAAAGAAATCATAAAAAAATCTATTTGTTATTTAGGTTTCAGAAATTTTCTTTGCAACTACAGTTTTTTAATAAATAAAAGTTTGGGGTAAAAGGCACTATTTTTTAAAGCCAGAGTATAAACGTTAAAAGGTACAGCTCTAGTTTTGCCCATCAACATGGAGACATAAAACCCAAAATTTAAATCTTCGTCTCCTCTTTGCGTTAACAGTTTTTTTGAAAAAATTTCTTTCTTCTACGGTGATTCAAGAATAGCTTTTATTTGAGCTTTAAGGTCTGTTATAAGCCTGACTATACAGATATCCTAAAATTACACCTAGCTTAAAAATGTGTTTTTACCTTCTCTAAAAAAATTTAAAGCATTAGAGTTAAATTTCTAGTTTAACCACGAAGACTTAAAGTTATACACTTCAATTGCACATAGAGCTGTAGCCTACTTTGTTGATTAAGTTATTTGCACCTGTTTTTCTGACTTCCTTTAATTTTAAGAAATTATATTTATTTTAGTTGCAAAGGTTAGGTACAAGTAGTATGTTTTAAAGTCATACTACTATATTATTATTATATAATAATAGGAGTTATTCTGAAAACTGAGAGTTGAACAAAACCCTCTATATTCCTGAAGTTTTTCCCTATTGTTCAGTCTGCAGCTATAAAATTCAACAATCCCTCTAAGCTGTTGAAAATCTCGCATTTCTTTCATCCTTACTAAATTCAGTCTGCATAGACTAAGCAAATTCTGAAGACAAACTGAGCAAATCCGAAGACTGAAATAACTCATATTTTCTATTTTAATTTTATTAATTGCAGATGCTATGATGAACCCAAGTATTCGGATTTTCAACTGGTAAAATGCTACCATTCTCCAGTGATTTATAGTCGGTTGGTAAGACCTTTTCATAAATTGTCACTTCTTTATTCAGTTGATGATCAAATACCTTACTTTTCTTTTCCATGCCTGCAACACAAAGCACCCCATATCTAGTTCTTGCTCCATTTTTACCTTCTCTATTAAATTTTATATAGCCCTTTGTAGCTAAAGTATCAATACGTTCACGGATCGAATGTTGACTACCAAGACCTGCTTTATTCTCAAATGCCTGACAGAACGAATTTATTGTATATAGACGTCCCTTCCGTGCTTCATCATAAATTAATTGTAGAATAGTATCATACCTACGCGAACGTTCTGCATCTAACCTTTGACCATAATCTTTATTCACAAGTCTTTGCGATTCATAATCAACCACGTACCAGTTATTGTTAATTTTATCAACGTATTTTGATGCAATAGCATGACCATTGCGTAACTCAAAGATTAGCTGACGTTTACTTTGTTGTTCATCTGGTCTGTGCATAATTATTCCTGTAGTATAAAATCCCCTTAAACTGCTTGCACCGCTAAAACTTTGAAATGGGTCTTCTTCCAATGATTTCTTTTGCATCTTCTTTGTGTGGTGTACTAAAATAACTCCTGCATCTTGATTAGCCAGCTTTCTCAATTTACCAACCCTTTCTTGTAGAAAGAATAACATAGCATTGTTGTCATTTTCACTACTATTCTCGCCGGCATCAAAAATATTGCGTAGTGGATCTATTGCTATTATATCAACTGCATTCGAGCCAAATGAACTTTCTATTTTATCTACAATAATCTCTATACTATCATCATTTAGAAGTAACTCCACTTGTGGTGTAATAACTAAGTTATATCCAGCAATTTCAAGAAGTTCTTCATTGATTTTTAGTTGCTGTAGACGTTCACGCATATAGTGGTAGCCAATTTCAGTTTGAAGATAGAAAATCCTCAAAGGCCTTTTAGGTATCATATCAAGAAATTGAACTCCTGCTGCCATGTAAATTAGCCATGAAATGAGAAAGTCACTTTTTCCTACTTTAGGTGCTCCAGCAAACACTAAAAGTCCACTTGGAGTTAAAATTCGAGGAGCAACTATATCTTCTGGCATCGGTGATTTATCGTTAAAGTATTGCCTTGCAGAAAATGAAATCAAACTTTTTGTACTTAGAGTATTAGTAGTAAGCGCAGTTGAAGCTAAAAATTCTTTAACATTTATTCCTTCTAATACACCATCTGCAGCATCCCAACCTTTCGGCCTATCTTGTGGTATCTTAAGCTTAACAAGTGATGCAACTCCGATCTCTAAAAGCTTTTTTTCAGCATTTTTTGCGTATTTATTACCTGCTTCATCATTATCTGGCCATATAATAATATGTTTGCCCTTTAGGGGCGACCAGTCTGTTTTATCAACATCTGCGTTTGCTCCAGACATTGTTGTTGTAGCTACAATTCCTTGTTCTATCAGCGCTTCTGCACATTTTTCTCCTTCAACCAGAATAACTTTATCAGACTTTAAGATTTCTGGAATGTTGTAGAGTGGCCTTATCTCTGGTGCTGCAAACTTAGATTGTTTGACATCAAAAGGCTTGTATACTTTTTTCTTTCCTGGAGGATCAGAACGGTAAACTTTTACAATTACCTGGCCATCAACTATGTTTTTTAAAATTTTTTGAGTTTAGTCTCATTTGTTCATAATTTTGCATTTTTATTCAATTGAAAAATGTATTTTGGCAACAAAGATCCCAGTTTATACAGAAAGAAATTTATATCAAACAGCAACCACTGCTTAGATTTTATGGTTAACGAATATGTGCTTTAAATGTGTGTAGACTCACATATCCGTTAACCTATTTTCTATGCAGATTTTTTATTTCATATTAATTGCTTCTTTAAGTCTTGCATTGGCAATTACTATGATTTTTCGCATTAGAGCTGTTATAGCTACCATCTTCTTTTTACCTCTACCAATAAGATTAGAGTAAAAAGCACCAAGTGCAGATTTAGATCTTGCAGCAGCCATAGCAGCTGTAAAAAGCTTTGCACGAACATTGCTTCTACCACCTGTTATCCTTCGGTAACCAATAGTTTTACCGCTTTCTTTTGGATGTGGAGCAACCCCAGCAAGACTTGCAACTTCTTTTTTGTTTAGGTAGCCAAGTTCTGGCATTAGACACACAAAAACTTGAGATAGCTTGAGACCTATTCCTGGCACTGTTCTCAGGATCTTTTGACGCTTTTGTAACTCTGGATTTTTATCAATAATTCTTTGTATGGCATCGTTGAACTCATTTATCTGATTGGTAAAAAAGTCTATTGTTTTTTGGCAACTTTCCTTTATATAGTCGTTTTCAGGTGCTGCAAGCCTACATTTCTCTTGAGTTCTCATTTGCGTAATGTCATCACGACGTTGACAGAGTGCAACTAAGGCAGTTTGTTCTTTTGACATAGGCACAAATAGAGATAGAGCACTATAGCGTTCAAAACCATATTGAGCAAGGGCTTTTGCATCTGATTGATCAGTTTTTGCTAAAGTTCCATGTGATATGATAAAACTTTTTACTTTACGAGTATTAGCTCGATGCACAGCAACATTCATATCAACAAGATAACGTGCTAAACCAAGCTCATATTTTCCTGTATTTTCTAAAGTTACAAAAGAATTAGGTAGAATATTTGAAAATTCTTGAAACAATTGTTGCCAACCAGCATCATTATTATTGAACTTGATAGTGTTTTTTTGGTTGTACACTGCAGCAACATTTTTGAATTTTCCAATATCAATGCCAATAAAATTTTGATAAGATGCAATCATAATAACCTCGATAGTTTAATTAATTTAAGATTGTAAACGGGTGCACATATATGTCCCACACAACTATTCAAACGTATCGAGGGATAGGGCTAGTGTACCTTGATGGCTACGGTTGTAATACCAATTTTCATTCGGTCGCACACGCCCGTGATAGCCCTATTCCTATAGTGAGTAGGGTTATCTTTCCCTCTTATCTCTTTTATATCACATTTTTAACTTACAATCTTCATAGCTGTTTACTTCTTGGTATGTTAAACCTATTTGACTTGCTAATCCTATTTGAGTATGCCCTCGCATTAACCTACAATTTTCTATTCTTTGCCCTATTCCGTAACTAACATTGCTTGCAGAAACAAACATTTATCCTCCATTTAAGAAAAAAACTTTATTGCTATAATTTTTTTACGAGCTATCCATCTAAAACCATATCAATAGATAAACCTACCGCTTGCAAAATAGTATCAATAGAAATTCCCCCTTTTACTAGATCCTTTGCAACTTTAATCCTTTCTATCTCTCTCACTTTCTCCTCACAAATACGTATCCCTTCAAACAAAGATTTTATTAGTGCATGACGTAGTTCTTGGCTCTCAATTTCTTTGTATTCTTTAATCAAATTCGGTAGCTCATTTTCCACTTTACTACCTTCATCTTCCTCTGTTAGTAGATCTGTAATACTAATCGATAATGTTTCTGCTATCTCATATAATTTTCCCAGTGGAGTAGCTACGCGTCCTTGTTCATAGTTGCTTATTTCGTCACGTGTTGTATCCATTTTCTCAGCCAAATCCTTTTGAGTATACTCTCTCACTAGCCTCCATTCTCTTATCTTTTTTCCTATTTGGTAATAGATAGAACCCGTTTTTTCTTCAACACATTCATCAGCAAAGAGGCCAATTGTTTTCGAAACAACGTCAACAGAAATTCCTGCTTTGACCAAACCTTTTGCAATCTTTATTTTCTCTGCTTTCCTACTACTTTTTTCACTAACTTGGACAAATTGGGTTAATAAACAAAACATTCTACGTAACTCCTGATCATTAATCTTTTTATATTCTCTTACTAGATTTAATATTTCTTCTTCCTCATCTTCAAGACAGCTTTTTGATACAGGAATAAGATCGGTAATACTGATTGATAGTGCCTCAGCTATAGCATACAACCTTTCGATTGAAATTCTACGGTTCCCTTTCTCATATTGCAGTATTACCCAGTACTTTACACCAATTTTCTCCGCTAAATCCTTCTGAGTATAACCTCGCTCTAACCTCCAATTTTTTACTTTTTCCCCTACTTCACAGTCTAGACTTTTTTCCACTAAAAGAACCATACATATAATATTTTCTACTATAGCTCAATTTTGTTAAGGCTCCAGATATAACGGTAAGAAAAAAACTCTGGAACCTTAAAGTTGACTGTAGACACATTAAAGTTCCCTAAAGGTTTCTTTACTACCTCCACATACCCTATTTACCCATGAAGACAATACTTCATCATTGCTAATCTCTTTTATAGCATGCTTTTCACTCCATATGCCACATCTAGTGAAACTACCTCTCTCTACTGCTTCTTTAAGTTTTACTCCCCCGAAAAGGCAATTTTTTCCTACTTCTTCTCCTATTTTTTGTAATTCAGCCCACATTTCCTTGTTTTCTACTCTGACTTGTACTTGATCATATTTTTCTACATCATGGTACAATACAATATTTAGCTTACCAACGCTTGTAGGAAATTCCAATATAATGGATCTTCCATCTGACATATCAGTATAGTTTCTTATACCTCCCTTCTCACTTTTAACCTCAACTGCATCATTGCCAATTTTTAAAATATTACTTCCTAATTCTCTCAGTATTTTGGCTACCTCTACCTTGCTATCATCAGAAAATTCTATATACGATGTTGTATTATCTATCTCAACATCTATTAATTCTCCTTCTTGCACAGCACTTTCGCCAGCCTTCTCTAGTTCTTCTAGTCTCTTATCTATCTGTGGCTGAACTTCTGGTTGTAGCTCATTATAGATTTCACCTATCAGTTTATTCTGTAGTAGAGTATCATGAAACTCTGCACCGCTTAGCATTAATTTTCGTATTAGCTTTTTACGATCACTTTTTTCTAATTTGTGAAAATGTGTACCTAATACTACATATTCTGCAAAACTCCATTCGCCATCATTACATGCATTTAGCCTTGCTCCAGAAGTTAGTACTTGGTCTACAGCCTTGTGCAGTTCATTTGGACTTTTTGCTCTTACCACAGCACTTTTAAGCCAGCTCAACTTTTCTGCACTTGGCTTTATTTTTTGCAAAGCTGAAGCAAATGGATTCAACCCTTCTGGATAATCTGCTTGATTACTCAAAGGTTTTGTGCCATATATGTAGTCAAGTCCTTTTCCATAGTTGATTTTGTTTTCGTGAACGTTTCTGCTAGGGAAAGGCATTGTATCTTCCGGTTTTATCTCCTTCTGATTATCAATTTTGCTCACAAACTTAGACTGCTTTATATCAACGCCTTCAAGAGCACCAAATATTTTCTTCAATAACTTGTCTTTACTAGTCATATAACCCCCATATTAAAAATACTTTTTAAGTATATAAATCTTAGTTTATACATTCTATTACTCATTATAAATTATAGTGAGTAGATTTGCAAATACTTTCTCCTAATCAGTTTAGATGCTAAATTCTTTCTGCTATAACAATCCGTTTTCTCTAAAGCTAAAATAGCCCCCACTTGTGATAATAATATGATCAAATAATCTAACGCTTACAGTACTACACGCTGCTGCTAAGCTCTTCGTTACTGCTTGATCTTCTTCTGATGGTTCTAAACTCCCACCTGGGTGGTTGTGTGACATTATTATTAATGTTGCATTTTTTATTAATGCTTTTTTTATAATCTCCTTTATGTATACCGGTGCTTTTTCCATTTCACCGATATAGGATTCTTCTCCAATTAGTTGACGCCTTTTATTCAAGTACAGTATTTTTACACATTCCCTTTCTGAGTGGCCTATACTTACGTTTAAGTACTCTACTAGCCTTTGTAAGTCCATTATTGGCTCACTTTTGAGCTTTTCTCTCAGTACCCTTTCTAGTGTTTCCTTAACACACATAATCATTGCTACTGCAGAATCAGTTACTCCTTCTACAACTTTCAGGTCATCCATTTCTCGACCTAAAATCCTTCCTACTCCTGTATAAGTATTCACCAGATTTTTAGCAATTTCCTGAGCTTGTGGCCTTTCATGTACCGCACTTAGAAACGTTTCCATTATTTCACGATCAAGTAGTGCTTTGCCTTTGCTTTCTAATATTCTGAATTCGATTTCTTCTTTACTTTTATTCATATAATTTACCCTTCACTAACAACAAACTTTTTTTAAATATTTACTGCTGTTTTTTTATCAGCATTGGCATAAAGCCATAGCTTCCGAGTGAAGTCAAATCAATTTTTAAATCTTTTTTACTTATTTTTTTATCAAAAAGTGAAGATATTAATATATGATGATTTTTTATTGTTGAATTTCGCCTAAAGAGAGGCCTGTTATTTGCAAAATAATATCGGTAGAAATTCCTTTTTTAACTAAGTTCTTTGCAATTTTCATCTTTTCTACTCTCTTCACTTTCTCTTTGCAAACTTGTATGCTTTCAAACAGAGATTTTATTAGTACATGACGTAATTCTTGGCTTTTAATCTTTTTGTATTCTTCTATTAACCTTGATAGTTCCACTTCACTATTCTCATTTTCTCTTGTTTCTGGAAGCAGATCTGTAATATTAATTAATAGCATCTTTGCTATTTCATCTAACATTTCAAGTGAAACAGCAGCTCGTCCTTGTTCATATTCATATATTCTTTGATTTATTACGCCCACTTTGCTTGCTAAATCTTCTTGAGTGTATCCTCGTATCAATCTCCATTCTTTTATTCTTTGACCTACTTTATACGGAATAGAAATTTTTTTCTCATCATTATCATATTCATCAATAGATAAACTGGTCGTTTGAGAGATAGAAACTCCTTCCTTAACCAAACCCTTTGCTACTTCTATTTTTACCGCTTTTCCATCAACTATGTTTTTTAAAATTTTTTGAATTTAGTTTCATTACAACTTTTGTTTGTAATTTTGTTTTTTATTCGAGTAAAAAGTGCATTTTTGACAATAAAAACCCTAACTTAATCATAGAAAAATTTTGTATCAAACAACAGTTACTGCTTAGATCTTATGGTTAACGAATATGTGGATAAATACTTTAAATGTGTGTAGACGTATTTATCCACATATTCGTTAACCTATTTTCTATGCAGATTTTTTTAATTCACATTGACTGCTTCTTTAAGCCTCGCATTGGCAATTACTATGATTTTACGCATTAGAGCTGTCATAGCCACCATCTTCTTTTTACCTTTACCAACAAGCCTTGAATAGAAGCCACCAAGCGCAGACTTAGACCTTGAAGCAGACATCGCAGCTGTAAAAAGCTTTTCACGAACGTTGCTTCTGCCACCACTTATTCTGCGATAACCAATAGTTTTACCACTTTCTTTCGGATGAGGTGCAACTCCAGCAAGACTTGCAATTTCTCCCCTACTTACATAACCAAGTTCTGGCATTAGACACAGAAAATCTTGAGATAATTTTGCACCTATTCCTGGAACTGTTTTAAGGATTTTTTGGCGCTTTTGTAACTCTGGATTCTCATCAATAATTTTTTGTATGGTATTGTTGAGCTCATCTATCTGGCTATTAAAGAATTCAATAGTTTTCTGACAGCTTTCTTTTATATGGTCGTTTTCAGGTGCTGCAAGCCTAGATTTCTCTTGAGCTCTCATTTTTGTAATGTCATCACGACGTTGACAAAGTGCAACTAAGGTTGTTTGTTCTTTTGACATAGGTGCAAATAGAGATAGAGTACTATAGCGTTCAAACCCATACTGAGCAAGGGCTCTTGCATCTGATTGATCAGACTTTGCTAAAGTTCCATGAGATAGAACAAAGCTTTTTACTTTGCGAGTATTAGCTCGATGTACAGCAATATCTTTATCAACAAGAAAATGTGCTAAGCCAAGCTCATATTTTCCAGTGTTTTCCAGAGTTACTAAAGAATTAGGTAAGATATTTGAAAAATCTTGAAACAATTGTTGCCAGCCAGCAGTATCATTGTCGAATTCGACAGCATTCTTCTGTTTGTGAACTGCAACAACATTTTTAAATTTTCCGATATCAATGCCAATAAAATTTTGATAAGATGTAATCATAATAACCTCGATTAGTTTTAATTAATTTAAGATTGTAAACGGGTGCATACATATGTCCCATGCAACTATTCAAACGTATCGAGAGATGGGCTAGTGTACCTTGATCCGAACGGTTATAATACCAACAGTTGGTCGGTCGCACACGCCCGTGATAACTCTATTCCTATAGTGAGTAGGGTTATCTTCCCTCTTATCTCCTTTATATCATATTTTTAACTTACAACTTTTTTCCTCACTAATACGGATGAATTTAGTTAATAAATAAAACGTTTCACGTAATTCTTGATCCTTAATCTCTCTATGTCTTCTTACTAGATTTAATACCTCTTCTCCCTCATACCTTCCCTCATTTGATACTTCTTGTCCGCAAGCTAGATCTCTAGCAGTTGTTGATAATGCTTCTGCTAATTCATATAACTTCTTAATTGAAATTCTGCGTGTTCCTTTTTCATATTGCAGTATTACCTGATATGTTGTACCGATTTTTTTTGCTAATTCTTTTTGAGTATATTTTCTTTTTAACCTCCAGCTTTTCACTTTTTCTGCTATCTGATACCTTATAGAGATATTTGCCATAAATATTATACAGGTTAATACTACCAAATAAAGATATACAAAAGGGATGCTTCTTTCTATGTTTGAATTTTAGTTGAATATTTCTTCACAATTGTGTATAATTATTAATGCTTTTTATCTTACTTTCTCATGGCTCTTTCGAAGTTTCTCGATCCAAAATTAGATTTAACATTTAAGAAAATCTTCGGTACTGAAAAAAACAAGAATATCCTTATCCATTTTTTGAATGATATCTTAGGCTTTACTGGAGTTAATGCTATTCAGGATGTTGAGTTTCTCAGCACCATTATGAATCCTGAGATTGCTTCTGATAAACAAAGCATTGTTGATGTCCTCTGTAAGGATTCTCTCGGAAATAGGTATATTGCGGAAATGCAGCTTGCTCGTGATAAAGGCTTTGAGAAACGTGCCCAACTTTATGCTGCCAAAGCCTACTCGAGACAGTCTGGCAATTACATTGATTTTAAAACTGTTTTCTTTATTGCTATTTCCAATAGTACTCTTTTTCCCTCAGATGTTTATTATATTTCCACTCATAATATACGCGATATAAAGACTAACGGACATTATTTAAAAGATTTTCAATTTGTCTTCATTGAACTACCTAAATTTACAAAAAGTAAAGTAGAGCAGTTGGAAACTACTGTTGAGAGATGGTGCTTTTTCTTCAAATACGCAGAAGAGACAACTGATGAAGATTTAAGGAAAATAGCAGAAAAGTCACCGATAATAAAGTTAGCATATGATGAGTTAGATAAGTTTCATTGGAATGAGAAAGATCTTGTAGCTTATGAAGAAAGGGTAATGGATTTACAAAAAGAAGCTGCTATCTTGGAACAAAAACTCGATGATGCTACTCAAAAAGGTAGACAAGAAGGTAGACTAGAAGGTAGACTAGAAGGCATCCAAATCGGCCATGAAAAAGGTAAAATTGAAGGTAAAATTGAAGTTGCAAAAAATTCACTCAAGGCCGGTGTCCCTATAGATGTTATCGCTCAAATTACCGGTCTCTCTCATTCTGAAATTTCACAACTCAAAGAAAAAACATAATTATTCACTTCAATATTAGTGAACTGTCTAAAATAGCTATAAAGATTGCACATAGAATTAGATAGATTACTACCATAACGAAACATCTAGCCCTCCATTTATTTTCCGATTTCAGTCTTATCGCCTATAATTCTTACTTCATCCATGTTAGTGCCAGGAACTCCAAACTTTTCCTTACCTTGCTGTATAGCTCTTATAATCATATCCTCATCTATAGACCTCATCGATTGCTCTCTTGGTGATAAAAGATTTTCATAAATCGGTTGTTTATGTCTCCTCCCATTAACAAGACGAACAGCTAAGTCACCTAATATTAGTGCACTATCTACCACAGCGTTGTTTATTTCTGGCACAACTGTAACATTTGATCTTACTTTTTCCCGATTGGAAGACCAATTCCTATTGGTAATATTTCCTTTCGGTGCACCTAGTGATTTTCTAGACTGTGGTATGGTAGCATTATACATCTTTTCTAACCCTGCAGAGCATGCATCGGTATCTCCTGATTTAGAGTCTTCCGATTCTTTGACAGCAAATTTGTTTGTCACACTTGATACTAACCCATCCACAGAGCTTTTTAAACAACCAAGTAAACCATTTATCCACGAAGATGGTTTTGCGCCACTGCTTGTTGCTATCTCTGGTTGATTACTTAAATCCGTAGCAAGAGGTTTGCGTGACAAGTGATGAGAATTATGATCTCCATGGTGATGACGGCGTCTGCGTTGTACAGGTTTTTCTCTCTCTTTATTGAGCTCTTCCTCTAAATAATTTACAATATTATTATATCCTTTATCTCTAGCAATATCTAGAGGTATTTTACCATCCTTGTCTCCAGCGTGAATACTAGCACCTCTACCTATAAAATCTTTAACTTTATTAAGATCACCACTTTGTACTGCAGTTAACAATTCCATATTTAGACTTGACTGTGTTTGTTGTAAGTGCTGTACAAGATTATTATGTCCCTTATCCCTAGCAATATCTAGCGGTGTTTTGCCACTACTATCTTTAGTACCAATATTAGCCCCATTATTTATAAGATCCTGCAATATAACGAAATGACCACCCCAAGAAGCTAAGTGTAGTGGTGTCTCACCATTTTTATCAGCCTCATTAATACTTGCTCCTTTCATGAGAAAAAGTTCTATAATCTCCTTATCGTTGCTTTCAGCAGCAGTGTACATAGGCCCACTACCATATACATCTTGAATATCCTTTTGATTATTCATAACAGCAAAGTGCATAGGAGTCCTGCCAAGTACATCCTTAGCATTCACATTAGCTTTCTTCTCGTTAATTAAATACGTAGCAACCTCTAAATGACCTTTCAATGCAGCCCAATGTAGTAGTGTACAGCCATATTTATCAGTAATATTAATACCACCCTCCCTCTCAACAAGAGACCTGACTGCATTCAAGTCACCATTCCAAGCATAATAATACGCACCATGTCTATCTTCTCTTCCATGAATACCTTTAGCAATAAGACTATTAATTGTCTTTAGATCCTCTTCATTTTTCACAGTAAGTAACAATTCTTTATCTAAGTGTGCCTGTTCTAAATATTTTATAATATCATCATGCTTTTTATCTTTAGCAATATCTAGAGGTGTTTTATCATCACTATCTTTGGCACTTATATCAGCACCCTCATTCACAAGAAATTTTACCATATCAAGACCATTGTAATATACGGCATAGTGTAGCGGAGCCACACCACTACTACCGTTAACACCACTATTATCTTTAGTATTAATAATAGTCTCTTTACCTGAAAGAAATGGAAATACTTCACTTAGTAGATTTAAATCACCATTATAAACAGCATACTGAATAGTGGTCCAGTTTCGTGAGAATATATCCTTATATTCAACATCATCTTGATCTCTTACAGCAGTTTTATCAAGGAAAAGATTAACTACACCCCAATGGCCATTTTTAGCAGCATATTGCAACGGTGTATAACCAAATTTATCTTTTTCATTTATAAGAGACTTTAATTTTTCTCTTTGATCAACTGCCATTACTGATTGATTAGATTTTTCATATACACTATCTTTCAAATTCACACTTTCAATATCTTTAATTTCCAAACTATTTTCTTTACCCGTCATAAAGTATTTTACTATATCCAGATTACCACCATAAGCAGCAACATGCATAAGAGTCCGCCCATCACTATAATACTTAGCATTCAGGCTAGCTCCTTGACCTACAAGAACCATAACCTCATCAAGATTACCATGCTCTGCTGCAATCAATAATTCTTTATCTAGTTGTACTTGTTTTAAATACTTTTCTACATTATCGTGTTTTTTATCAATAGCAGCATCTAGAGATGTTTTACCACCTTTGTCCTGAGCATTAATGTCAGCTCCCTTTTCTACAAGGTACTTTACTAAATCGAAGTTCCCATTCCAAGAAGCATAGTATAGTGGTGTGCGACCGTATCTATCAACATCATCAATACTCACTCCCTCACCGAGAAAAAATTCTATAATGTTTTTATTATTGTTTTCAACTGCAACATGTATAGATTTTCTACCAAAAACATCCTCAGCATCAATATAAGCTCCCTTCTTGATTAATGATCTAGCATCATCCACTTGACCTTTCCATGCAGCTGAATGTATACGTGTTAAACCATTCTCATCTACAGAATTAATATCAATATTTTCTCCAAAATGACTATTGACGGAAACATCGCAAACAGGGGGCTCTGTTATGCTTTGATTAAAACTTCCATCTGTAAAGGCTTCACCATTATTGTCTCTAGTGCTAGTAGTTACGCCCTGACTTCTGACTTTTCTTACATTAGACCCACAATCCTTGATCCTCCACATACCTTGATTATCATTACCGCATGAGCCAGGAGGATTACTCCTACTTGATGGAACCCAGGTATGTACGATTCTCCTATCTTGATCAGACAAGCTGTCAACAGAGTATAAGTATTCATTAAAACGAACATTCGTAATGCAAACGTAATCACCATAGGGTTGAATCTTCCACAGACCTTGATTATCATCACCACATGAGCCCGTAGGATTACTCCTACTTGATGGAACCCAGGTATATACGATTCTCCTATCTTGATCAGACAAGCTGTCAACAGAGTATAAGTATTCATTAAAACGAACATTCGTAATGCAAACATAATCGCCGTAGGGTTGAATCTTCCACATACCCTGCTCATCATTACCACATGAACCAGGAGGATCACTTCTACTTGAAGGAACCCAGGTGCGTACAATTCTCCTATTTTGATCAGACAAGCTGTCAACAGAGTATATATATTCATTAAAACGAACATTCGTAATACATACTTGTGACGCAAATACTATATTCTTTACTGACTCTGGCAATCTGCTTTTTAGCTTCTCAAGGTCAGATCTTTTTTCTGACCTGGTATTAGCATAGTTATCAAAATTCATTGTTTCTTTTATATAGTAAGCTAACTTCAATACTTCACCATTATTTAAATCATTATTCCTTTGCATTGTATCAAAGACAGCTACGTAACCTGAAATAAGCTGACCAATATAACCATGACCGCGTATAAAACTTAATATTTTTTTTGTATCTACTTTTCCATATACGTCATTTATAACTTTTTTGATTATATCATCAAACAACTTTCCATCTGAGTTATAAATTTCATCAGCAAGGTTATTAACTGAACTATAACGATCATGTAACATACCATCCTTTAGCTTCTCTTGTGCTACATTTTTTATTGAATATCTCAACTTCTCTACAAAAAACTCTGCCCATCTTTTTACATTAGGTGTAGTTTCTACTTGATTAATAATTTCTTTCTTCAGAACCTTAATTATTTCTATCATCTTATATGGATCATTATTTTTAACCTCAATACCCATATTTCTCTCAAGAAAAAATTTGACCACATCCAGGTTACCATTGTAAGCAGCTATACGAAGAGGTGTTCTACCATCATTATCTTGAGCACCAGTATCTATACCTCTATCAACAAAAAACTTAGCTATACTCAATTTACCTTCCTGAGCAGCTAAGTGCAGAGGGTAGGTATCCTTATTTTCAACACTAAAATCCTTTCTATCAAAAAGAGTTTTTACTATGTCCAATCTACCTGCTTGAATAGAAATGTATAAAGGTGTTAATCCTCTTTTGCCTTCAATAGTTTCTATTTTTCTAATTAAACCTTTAGCTTCATTAATATTGTTTCGCACTATAGCATCAAACATTCTTTCCTTTAATAAAGTTACTTTCTCCTTACTAAAGGACTCTATAATATCTCCCGAATTACAAGTAGAAACTATGCATTTCAAATTAGAAACCACCGTATCATTAAAAGCAAACTTCATTTCCCTTGCTGGTTGATAGGTATTCCAATTTTCTACTTTTGCTAAGGTATTATTTTTATGTGATAACACTAAACTGTCATCAGTAATCTTGGTATCAAAATCCAATATAGATTTATCTCTAAAATCAACCAAACCAACATCACTCTTATCAATAGGTTGATTATGATAAATCTGTAACCCTTCCTCCTCTGGTTGATAATATCTGAAAGAGTTAGGATCCATCTTTATATGCTCAAACTTTAAGTTTGCACTATCGATTTTATAAAGCTCATTGTTTATTCGTAATACAATTTGTTGATTCTCTGGATTTTTAAAATAATCAACTAAACCAATGGATAAAGACCATTTAGTACCTTTACTATCAAATATTGTAATATCTTGTATCTCTAAACTATCCTCTGTAAGGTCAGAGATTGATTTGCCATAACATTCATTTATATAACTCCTTTCACCTTCTTTCATGACTATACTGTTGACATCTATTACATTCAACTCAGCAAAATCTATAATACTATAAGGCATAGGTAACGCTTTGTTTTTTATTTTTAGATTAAGCCTTATTGGCGACGATAAAATTTCGCTATTTAATGTATCTGGTAGTTTAATGACATACCGATGGTGCGTTTTCTCTCCTTCTACTGTAATGTCTTGATAGTAATTACATAGTACCATATAATCATCATAACTATAGCTCCCTCCATTATTACGGTATTTCTGATAACTACTTGTAACGTCAGAATTATTGTAACTAAAATCAACAACTACCTGATCTGAGTACATACCAGCAATTATCACTTTTTCACTAGGTATTCCCATGTGATTTTTAATCACCTCTACTTGATATATTGGTACGTCTACATTACTCTTACTGGCAATATTTTTTGCAAGTCGATAAGCATCAAGTAATTTCTGATCTAGGATACTTGCTTGTATAAATGCTTTTAATTTTTTTTCACTATTTTGTGCTACCTCCATACTAATATCATCCCCTGAATTTCTCAACTTTTGATATCTAATATCTTCTATCGTATCAGTAAAAGACTTATCTTGTACTGTAACAGATTCTACTATTCCACTACAATTTACCTGAACTATGAGATTTTTAAAATTATCGATTCTAATACTCGAAATAATACTTTGTGTATCATTAGATAAAAAATCTAAGTTATAGCCAATTTTGCTTATATCTTTACTTATTCCCCACTGTGTAATATCATCAACTTCAACTCTTATTATGTCAATGTTCTCTTTTATTTTTTCTGTACTACCTAAATCACTTACTATCTTGGCATTATCACTATCTTCATTAACAACAAATATTGTTCGCTTTAACCCTCTGTGGTGCACGTTTTCTTTGTTTACTACTCTAACCTCATAATCTTTATCTGTGCAGTTAAATGAATTTTGCCAAATTTCTGCGTTTTTTACATTAATTAAAGTCGTCTTGCAGTTAGTAGTAATATTTTGCCTATTGTCAGAATTAGATGCGTAGTTATATGTGTTAACCAATCTTATGTTGTTGCTATTACCATAACTTAACACTCCATTGTGCAAATCAGCTATAATGTTATCAGCTATAATATTCATCTCTATAGTATTTTCTTTTCCTATCCCACCTTCGAGAGTACCAGACGTAGAATTGTTAATAACAAATATAGTTTCATTGTTTTTTGAGCCAGTATAATGTACACCACTACCCTCTGGAACATACATTGCTGCTGGATAATTTGCTGCTGCTGTTAACGTTTTTGGCCCTGAAATATATAATATAGATCCTCTAGGAAATGTTTGCTTTTTTGTATTGCCAGGATCTTTCCTTTTTGGATTAGTAAAAATAAAAGGCTCACCTGATAGGGTAAAGGTTTCCTGACACTTTTCGTGGATCTTACCAGTATTACATGGAAAATGTAGACCATAAGTACTTCCATATCCTCGCGACACTTCGTTAGTTTTATTACATTGAAATTCTCGCATTGGATTTCTTAATGGTGCATCTACAATTCTTAAGCCAAGGTTTTCGTATTCATATTTAGTCAAGTGAGGAATATGTTTTGCATCAGTATTAACAATATAAACTTCCTTTCTACCTATGTCTTGATAGCATTGAGAATTGTCCTGCACTATACCAGATACGTCACAGACGAACTTTTCCCAAGCTTCACTCATAACTAGAGTATAGGGTATCACAGATAATGTTTCAGACACATTTAGCGAAGATAAATCTCTCTTCACGTTAGAAGTTAGATTGATTTCACCAAAGGAAATATTGTCATATCTTTTCTCTAAACCACACTCTTCCTTTACCATACCCCTACAGGACGGAAATATTGCCCTCTTACATATAGGCCTTGTTCCCAAACTTTTAATTATTTTACTATATTTCTCTTCAATAGAGACTACATATTGTACAACTGCAGCAACATTATAATTATCATCTAGTAAGCGTATAGCGACTTCTTTTATCTGATTTAAATAACCTTTTATTCTAATTGTATCTTCATATTCTTTTTCTACATCCCTTCCCGTAAAAAACTTAATCACCCCTGCAAAAAATACTTCTGCTTGTTCACCACCAGGTAACAGAGGTACTTGTTCTGCTATTGCCCTGGTATACTCTATTCTCTCATAAATTTTTACGCCCATTGTTACTAATACATCAGCAACCATAGTAACTACTGATGCCCTACCTAAAACTTTGCCTGCAGCAGATAACCCTCTTAAAATCTTAGTGGTTGCACTTACACTTTTTACTGTAAAACTAACTCCTGTACTTATAGGACTTATGCTCATACTTGCTAGTTTTACACTACTGCTAGTTGTCCAATAATAATTTAGTGGATGATGATTTCCTTGAGCTATTTCACTTACACTATATCCAAATTGATAAGCAATGGTTGCAAATGTAATACTTTGAACTATGGGGTTACTGATAATCTTAACAAACGTTTGACGTACAGGTTGTGGTACTTTACTAATCAATTTTCCTACTTTACTATTAGGAGAAATACCTACACTCGTCCTAACATCATCCATAGCATCCAGTATACCATTGATACCAAATACTTGCTTTAAAGCATTATTATCATGTCGTCCAAGTGTTGCTGTATCACCTATACTATCAAGTAAGTCATATATAGCCATCGTGGAAAAAAACTTTCCTCCTTTCCCCCCTTGTATTTTTGCTGATTCAAATTTACCACTATCAAACTTAATTCTTTTTTCTTTAAGACTGCTTTCTACATTACCAATATAATCTGCAAAAACTTTTTCACCAAGATCATCAAAATGATTTTTAAACCTATCAAAAGTATCTTCCCTAACACCTTTTGCTAGCAAGTTCTGTTTAATTTCCTCTACAATATTATTGTAATCTTGGTTAGCTTGAACATCACCTATATCTTCAATATATTTTTTATTCTCTAACAACTGCTTATCATTTGATAGTTGATGTAATTTATCAAAGATTACTTCTTTTCCATCTTGAAATATACTATCCAATTTTATTCTATAGTCATCAATTTTTAAATAATACTCGCTACCTTGCCCTTTAATTTCTTCTATTATAGCATACTCTTTATCGCTGCTTACTTTTAACTTTATCTCAAGATTTTTCTTATCCAGTATATAATTTTCTATACTCTTAATATTTGCAGCATTATCTATTATTAATTCTTTATCATTACCGTTATTGTCTTTGAATTTTACATTTACTTTACCACCATCAATCCTCACTTGAGGAGAATCTATTGTTATAATTTTTGTGTCATGAGCTTCAATACCAAATAACTCTTTAATAAGTTTTTCCTTTTCTTCCTTTGTAATCTTTTCTTCATCAAGTGAGTCTATGCAGGATATACCTATACTACGTGTTCTTCTTCCTTTAGAACATTGCTGCTGACCAATACTAAAGACAGAACTGTGAACTACCTCAACAGAAGCAAACTCATCTTTGCTCATTAAGATAAGAGAATCTGCACTATTTGCACCTTTATCAAACACAACACCCATAAAAGCCACTTTCTTTCCATCTGTCAGCGTCTTATAAGTTACACCTCTCTTGTATTCATCGGTTATTTGTTTATTTGCTTCATCCCTTAACGCATCAGCTGTTGTGTCTTTCCTTGGTCCTTTAAGTTCTAACCCTACTGGATCGTATTCTTTAGCATTGCTATCATGACCTACAAACTTAATACCATGAATTAGCATATCAATACGTTTTCCCCTTCCAGTTTGAAATTCTGTTAATACTAATGCTCTATTTTCTTGTAACTCTCCTAACTTTATATCACTATAGTGGCTGAATGCTCCATGAAATACAGCTTGAGTATGTGCTTCCTTTTCTACTAAGTTTTTAAAAGGCAGCATTGCCTCACCTATTTTTTTAAATAACTCTTCATATTTGCCTATTGATTGAGATCGATCTTGTGAAGAAACAAGCTGAGACTCTAATACCTTATCAAATGTTTCCTTGAACTCGGCAGGATAAGGAATGTTTTTCCATTCTCCATTAAAAGATTCCTTTCCCCCTTTATACTCATTTAAGGAATTATATCTATTAACCTTCTCTACATCAAAAAAATCTGATTTTCTTTCCTCTTGTAAACTTATACATACCTCTGTTATTTTACCAACTTTTGGTAGATTAATTGGTATTTTCTTCTCACTAAACTCTCCTTTTCCTCCCTCTTTAATGTGAAAAATAAACACCTCTTTATCCTGTCCTTGATTTCCTTTAGTCAGCATAAATGTTGTCACAGGCCTTTCAGTTGATTGTGGACCCGATCTTGTAGAAGCGGCAAGTGGGTACTCATTATATAAAAATACGTATTTCTCTAAATGAATTCTCTCGAACTCATTAGCAAGAAGAAGTTGCCCTAATAGAAATCTACTAAAGTAATTACCTCCTTTCTCCGGCGTACCAGGAAATGTGTGATAAATACGTTCTAGTGGCTGCTTTATTTTATCTTTAACATCAGGAATCGTATCTTGTCTTCCATTCCAGTCTGAAGCTTCCTTCAAGAGTGCTTGCATTGTAGGTGGAGCAATTTTTCTGTCTTCGCGAGGTGATATATGCATTAAAAACTTTTCACTTTCAGTTGAATCCAAGTTTAACCCTACACAAAGCAGATTATCTGAAATGGTTAAAACACGCATCGTATTTGGCTGAAACCCTTTTGCATAATCCTTTGCTTGCTCCAAAGCATTGTTTGGTGTAGTACCACTACTTGTTCCTGCTTTCAATTCAATAATAATTGGAACAGCATTTAATGATCTATCCTTACCACGAGGCACTAGAACAATATCAGCGTAACCTCTTCCTGCAAATTGCTCGAGGTAAACTCTAAGATTATGTCTATAGCGGAAATTCACTAGAGCTCCTGCTAAAAACCCATGATGTGCTGCCTCTCTTGTTCCTTGAGCATAGGTAAGTGAATTCTCATATTCAGAGTGAATTTTACCGACTTTTTTAAGAATATTTTCAACAGGTTTTTTCACTTCTTCTGCATTAGGGTTAGTCAGCTTTTCTATATCACCTTCTGGATTATTCCATAATCCCTTCTTTACTTCTAAAAACTCACGTGACGTAGAAATATCTTCATATAACTTATTATCTTCTACCTCAATAAACATTCCTTCATTACTTTTACCAACCTTTACTGATCGAACTTGAAGTTTATTTTTAACATTCCTTATATGCTCACCCTGTGACGTTAAGCCCGATTGATTAAGTATATTTTCTAGATCGCCATAGGTAAACTTTTTATTTATGCTATCAGAATCTGAAATCATAAAAAGACTTACATTCTCTTCATAAGCACCATAACCTTTATCTTTATACTCCTTGTCATTACCCGCATCTCTTACAACAGCAACCTTCAAAGTTTTCGGACCATCAAAGCGAAAATATATTTTTTTAATCCTTAATTCCTTTGCAACTTCTGTGTCTATGAAAGTAGAAAAGCTCCCCAAAAAGAATTGAGGAAAAAATCCTTCTTTACCTACTGAATGTAAATACGAAGGCACCTGATCAACATATGATTGAAACCTTGCTTTGAAAGATTTAAATTCACTGCTTGGTTGAGTTGAAGGATTGACATGACCATCGCCTTTAACAGACCTTGCTTCTTTAATCAATAACTCTATTAACTCAAAATCCTGTGGTCTTTCTTCGTTTGGCATAAAACTCCCTGTTAATATATAACTTTTTTTATTTACCTAGACTGGCTATGTGTTCTTCTAACTTCCACTTCAGTTAGTTCACCACTTGGGCCAGGTCTAATCTCTTGATCAATTCCTTTATCAACAAACTTACCATAGCCTAAAAACTTATTTAATGAGTTACTATCTCCCTTCCCTAATAATATAGAACTTATATGATCTTTTTTAGAGTCCATAAACTCTTTTATTTGCCTAGAATTAGCCTTATCTAACATTGCCCACACTGGCTTCATAAAACCTTTTTCAACCAAATGCACCGAAAATTTTCCTTGAAAAGAAGAATCTTCCATCATTTCCTCGTCCAATGTGAAAGTACGATGATTATCAAATCCTTCTTTTTTCCACATATGCATAAAAACTTCCACACCAGAACCTAAATAATCCTCTGGACAGTCTTTTATCATGAATTTTAACCAAAGAGAGTAATCATCTTCTGAAACTTCACTTGATTTTAAACAATCAAATAGTTCCTGAAATTTATCAAAACTAAGCATGTCTTTCATTCTACCTAAAGAACCATAATAACCATTTTTCTCTAAATCTCTTTTCAAAAGCTCCGAATATTTATCAGGATTTATTTGGCTTAAACAAAATTCAAATACATCAGGATAGCCACTATCACCTGCTGCATGTACTGCAATTCTCATGAAAACTTCATCTTTTTCCTGAGAACTTAACTCACTCTCAGGTAATGACTGAACCTTATCCCAAAAGAATTCTACTGCTTCTACACGTCTTCTCCTCGAACTTATTGCTGCACGGTGTAAACCAAAGACATAAGGATGCTGACCTTTTAGATCTAACTCTGAAATATATCCACTAATGAAATGTGACCAAAATTGCATCATTGCATCTGTACACCAATTTCCACTTACTGATTTAACTAATTTTTTTAGTGCATCTGAATCTCCCTCTTTTATTTTATCTTCCTGTTTAAAATGTTCAAATAGGGAAATTATTTCTTCTTCTAAGCAACACCAACATGCGATTTGGTAAAGATAAAAGTCCTTCAGTAGATTGCTTGTACCTTTCCAACTCTGAGGTTCTATCACCTTTTTAGCAACTAACCTTCTATTGAGTTTGATACCATGTATTGTATCGGTTTTTTCCCAACATTCTTTATCTGACAATATATCAAGGAAAAAGGAAATATTTCCAGTATTAATAGTTTCCAAGTAACCACGTCCCCAATTCCTCATTTGAAGTTGTTTAGATTCTTTATAAGGATCATCATCTTTAATAATAGAGAAAGCTATTTTAGTTAGATCGTCTAAATCCATAATTCTTACCTCACAAACAAAAGTATAACAAGATATAGAACTATAATAATCTAAAATCCTATATCATTTTTAACATCATACTACACCTTTGTAACCTGTCAATCCTTATTTAGAAAATTTTTTAGATTGGGAATAGTTTTCGATAACAGGCTCAATATATGACCTTTTATTTATTTTATATTCTGTTTTTGTCATACGCTTGTTAATTCTTTCACAAGCAAAATGGTGTTAATTTAGCAAAATATATTATTAATACTTTAAATAAAATATCTATTTCCAGCACTCAAAACCAAGGACAGTGAGAAGAGTTTGTTTTGGGATGTGTTGGTCTACCATGTGTACCATACGAACTTTTCTTTATAATAATTTTACTATACGCTAAAATCACCTATATTAGCCCATTTAATCAATATCTACATACGAACTGTCTTGCCTAGCTTTGTTTGCAAAGGTTTCAAACTTCTATTTTTGTAACCTTATTTTTACGCGGCTTGTTCTCACGAATGTACGACCTTTTTTAAAGTAGTAAATAATACAATTCTTTATAACACTAGTTAGTATGGTCTTCTTATTAGAGTTATCCCTTCAAAAAGACTGTGAATTATCAATCTGCTTTAATGGTATTATAATGTTTTACATATAAACCTATTCTGTAAAAATTCACATTTCAATTCATTATAATTATGATATATAATATACCATATGTTGATTTTAGTAGGGGGTATAGGTATGCTTAATCCAAATCAGATAGAACATGTTAGTAATGGTTTTGAAGACACTACGTCTCGTGAATTTGAAGGTTTGCATGAAGAAATATTTGAAGATATCAATAAAGAAAATTCAGTAATAGATAATTTAGAAAGTAAAATAGAAGATCTACAACAAGAAAATTTTGATCTTAAAAGAAATCTAGGGTTACACAAACACTATAAGCAAATAGCAGAAGAGGATAACGAAGTAGTAATTGCACTGACCAGAAAAATACAAACCCTAGAAGGGGAAATTAAAATGCTTAAAGTTACAATGGAGAAAGACGAAAGAGAGAAACGTAACATCTGTGAAGAAATTGAAAGATTAGAACAACAGAGAGAAGAATTAAAAGGAGATCTGGAAAATAAGATTTCTAGAATTAACACCTTAAAGAAGAAGTTAAAGGATCAAAAAGATGACATTCATTTCATGAACATAACAAATAAAAAGCTAAATCAAGATTTGGATCAAGCTAAGGCTTTAATAAATCGGTTAAAAGAGCGGTTGGGAGAGAAGGAAAAGCAGCTGGAAGACTTAACAAAGAAGTTACTAGATGATAATAATTATTTACAAAAAATTGAGTGTCTGAGAGATAATCTAAGGTTCGCTTATAGGAAACTAGATCAAGAAAAATTTAAAAATCATGATTTGATTGAAGAGTTGAATAGATTACAAAAAGCAGTTAATGAAGATCTAAAATTAAAAACTCTACATCCTCAACCCGGAAGATCACTCTTAGATGAGCTCGATCAGGCAGATATCAAAGCAGACAAACTTACTAAAACGGAGAATGATTGTGATAAAGGTGGATATAGTCAGGAATCAGATTTAGGTTACGCTTCTTTTCTTGACGGAATAAAACCAGAGTCGAGTTCTGAGCAAAAGTGTCTAGAATCAAATAGGCCATTGAATTTAGAAAAACAGGATTTAACTAGAGAGTTGAGTACATTACAAAAAGAAAATGAAAATCTAAAATTAAAAGCTCTACATTTTCAACCTGGAAGATCACCCTTAGATGAGCTCAGTGAGGTAAAGATCAAAGCAAACAAATTTACTAAAATGGAAATTAATTATGATAGAGGTAGTTGTAACCAGAAAGAAATTCATTATGAAGATGAATTTTTAGATGAAAGTTATCATAGTTTATTTGAGCAAGGAAAAGAATTAAGTGCTAAGCAAGAGTGGTTAGAAGCAAACAAACTATTGGATGAAGAGTATGAATTAATTAAAAAATATTTATGGTTTCCATCTGAATTAAGTAAAGGTAGATCTCTAATGGCTAGTCAATACTCATTTGAGGAGCTACTGTGTATCTGGCTTGCTTGTACAACTAATTTGACCAAAAATCAAAAAAAGTTAAATAAAGAATTATTAAAGATTCTTAAGGGTATAGAGTGTTTTTATCAGTACGATACTGATAAACTAGAAAAGTTCTTAAAAGATAACAAGAACGATCAAGATTTAAAAGTTGTTCTTAATCTTAAAAGAGGAGAGTCTGGATTAACATTATTACATGCTGCTTCAAAACTCAATCATGACGGTTCTATTTTAGTAGATTTACTTTTACAAGCAGGAGCTGACCCTAATATAAAAAGCAATGAAGGGAAAACACCTTTACATTATGCTGCTAATAGAAATTATGCTTATCCTATTATAGATCTACTCTTAGAGGGAAAAGCTAATCCTAACATACAGGACAATACAGGAAAAACCCCTTTACAAATTGCGATTGATAATAATAACGTCAACAGTTTAGAATACTTCTTCACTACAAATCAGAAGAAGTTGAGTAAGGAACTATATGATATACTCCTAGGTACAGTATTATCTAAAGATAGTAAAAAACCTCATATGATAGGTAAATCTGCTAACGCTCGAGCTATTGAAAATTTAGAAAAATTTCTGAATAAACACAATAATAGTCAGGATCTGAAAATGATTTTCACTATTCAAGATAGAGCAGGTATGTCGAAAGTACTTAGTTATGCTAAGACTGCGTGCAAAGAAGTAGAGGATTTACTTCTAAAAGCAGGAGCAACTCACCCTGAAAAAAAGGACTCAAAAATCCACAGTAAGGAGAGAAAGTGTTTACCTCAACCAAGTACTTTATGGAACATACAAAATCAAGAGATAGTACTAGACAGATTTTTAAATGAAATATCTCAAGTTAAAGATATGGAACAGCTAGAAAAATTAGTCAATAAGGCTATAGTTTCTGGGATAGTGCTAAATTTTGCTAAAAAATCTTCTAAAAATAAAAAATACAACTTTCTAGATTATGTAACAAAAAAAATTAATAGATTAGAGAAGAATTCTAAAGTTGCCAATGATATAATATATAAATTGGTAGCAAGAGGAGCTGTCTTCTATTCTCAGGATAGCATGGAAGTAATGATTACATTGGAATCGGAATTCAAAGACCACAAAACTAATATTATAAAAGCATATAAAGATTATATTAGAAAGACTCATAAGTTTATTGAAGTTGCAAAAAGTGCAACCAATTGTGAGCTGAACGACATAAGAATAGACAACTCTAATTTCTACTTGGAATATTCAGAAGATAGTATAATAGATGTTGCAAAAGTAACAAACAAAGTAAGAGATCTAGTACTAACTCAGAAAGAAATAGAGCGTGCAAGAAGTGTAATAAAGATCGGTAAAAGTGAAGTAGAAATTATTACTCAAGGAGGAATAAGAAATTACACAGACCTTGCAGATGGTAGTGATATAGTACTGACTTTCGATACTAGTTTTGGAGAGTTGGAAGTGAGATTATATCCTGATAAGGAAGATGAAAATTTGGTAATATTAGAAGTGAATGATGAAGATCTACTAGAGGAAATAGAAAACTATGACGAAAAAATAGGCAAGAATTGCTTACTAGGAGGGTTATCAGTAAGTGAAGCTATAAACCGAGGTTCTTTCGATAGATCTAGAGGATTAATTCATTCTGAAAAGATCGGTCAATCTGATGAGACAGAAGCCCCCCTTTGGAAAGAGCCTACAAAGATGAGAGTAGTCTCAAGTCTCCAAGAAACGCAAGCTACTCTCCACAATGAAGGAACTCGTACTATACTGTAATATTCCGCTCTACAAATTCAATTGGTTGAAGTTTTTTAGGTAACTTCTCAGTGCGAGCATCAGACAAATCAGTGCTTATCTCATCAAAATTTCTCTCAGCAAGTTCATTTGCCACTTCTGCAAAGCATTTCCTAACAAGAGGCATGATAATTGGCATTAATAGTTTTCGTGGATCGTACCATTTCAATAAGTCAGTTTCCTTTTCCACTCTATCCCTTGGATCCTCTTCTAACAAATCTTTTGTATGTTTTTCAGTGTATATTTCACAAGCTTTCAAAAAAACAGGAGCTAATATTGCAATAAATGTTGCTAACAACAACATTGGACCAAGTATAACTCCACCAACAGTTACTCCATTGCAATGAAATTTGTTGTAATTAAATAAACAGAAAAAGCAGCTGAAGGATATATAATAAGAAACTTGCTGCCTAGCATAATATAGCTCAATTTACTTATAAATTCATCAGTAGAAATCTCTGAATTTTCATATTTTTTCATATAGTAATTTAGTAATAAACCAGTGACTTTGTTGACAAAGAAGTTGAGTAGTATGATCACACATGAAAAGTAGCAAGCTATAGTAATAGTAATTAGTAGAAACAAGGGCAAATAAGCAAAATTTTGAAAAGTTAATAAGGCATTTTTACGTTCTATAAACTTTAATGCTAATGCTTTTTTGTCTTCTTTTATTAGATTCTCTTTTTTGTTTAGAGGAAAAATGTAAGAACGTAATTGCGCAATACAATCTCTTGATAAAGGATCATAAGAAAGCTTTTTTTCTAGCATAGAATTCAATTTTTCAAAATCTGCGCCTATAGCTTCTTTACTGATTCCCAGCTTTACAAACAATTTCTGCCTATAGCAAAATTCTCTTTCTGTTAAACGACCATTACTTTCAGCATTAACACTCACTTTAATACAAGGATTCCCTGACTCTAAAGGTTCAATGTATTTTTTTAGTCCTTGATAAACATTATAAATTTGATTAAATCTATTTTTATCTCCACCTTTATCAGGGTGATTCACAAGCACCAGCTTATTATATTGTTTTTTTAAAATCCTACTAAGCTCTTGATAATTCTTACCTACAACCTGTACAGCTTTTAGTTCTAATAAATCGAATAGCTCGGTATTATTGTTAAATTCTTGATCAGTTAATTTTAAATGTTGACCCATTTTTGTCCCCACACAAATACATAGTACTTTGAGTATATTACACTTAAATATTTTTTGCAAGTGATCAGTAGTAACTTAGATGTATTACACTATAGTGTGAAGGTATATGGAATATTTTAGAAACATTCTTCATTTTGTTTTAGTTTCTATGAACAAGGTTAATTTTCATTATATATGGCAGATATTATTATGGTAATATTAATAATCCTTATGATATAATTATCTTTTAAGGCTTTACTTTAGCTCGAATAAAAAGATCTAGAGCAACATGACGATCTTGAACGCTTGCACTGTGAACATCTGCCATAATAACTAGGCCTACTGTGTCTACAACAATATGACGTTCTCTACCCTTTATTTTCTTGCCAGCTCCTTTTTGAGTAGTCTTCACTGATTGACTATCAATTATTCCTACTGATGGTGTTTCATTTTTGCCAACCATTTTTCTTACCTCTTTTACTAGCATATCATGTATTTTTTCCAATTTGCCACTACCTGAGAAAATAGTCGTACACTGTCTCCAATGGTGAAAAATCTTTTGCTCCACTGGCAACCACCTCCCATTATATATCTTATTGCATTAATAATTATTCTGATATTATGCCTTCTTAGCCGACCTATCGCTCCTTGTGCAACACTTGGCTCTCATTCTTTGTCACTTATATCGCTTGTTACTCTCCTATTTTTTGCTTACCTCATCTTATTCTCTTCTTTATTCCCTTTCAAAATAGGTTCTCACAGTTAAAGATTAACCATGCACAAAACTTTTAGAAAAGAAAACGCACTCATTATAAGCTGTGGTCCTTTAACTATTACAATAAGAGCAAATAATATTCCACACAAGGATACCAACACTCCAAATATCGAGACAAGACCATCCTTACTCATAATACCAAGTGAAATAAGAGTTGTACCGATGGCTGGAATAAAGTGAGTTAATGGAAACGGATTGGCTATCACCAACGCACAAACTAACATTATAAATGCCAAAATCTTTTCACCTGGCCCTCGGAAGATAAAGGACATTCTTGGTTTCATGAACTTTTCTATTTTTTTTAATGCAGGTAAAGTTTTTTTGACCACAAGGGCTAGTGTTGAACGTTTAAAGGATTTTCTTTCTAACCAATTTGGCATCCATGGAGAATGAAACCCAAGCAGAAGCTGCAGTGAAAATAAGATTAAAGGTATGGAAAGTATAGTTGTATAGCCAGGTGGAACTGGTATAGGTACAGATAGTGGCAAGGAGAAAATAATTATTAAAATACCAAAACCACGTTCTTGTAGAGATATTTTAATTTCAAACAACGTCACTTTGTCACTATTAGTATTACCAGCATCTGCAACCTCTTGTAGAATATCAGATGCTAATTTTTTATCTTCAGTCAAATTCTCACTTTTTTGCACAGTTACTTTTTAACAAAATCATTCCTAATAAATAGCATAATTACTCGTATATTCCAATCTTGATTTAACACTATTATCAGGATAATCCTCTGATATTCTATATACAACCTTATCAGTTTGAATCTAATTATTTTGGCTGAACAAAGTCTCTTGAGTCATTTATAATTACTATACTCTAGGCTCTAATCGTAAATTTGAGCCTCTATAAAATCATGTCCAGCTAAATTATTTTAAGCTATACCAATATTAGTAATCAAGTTAACACTAATTTAATGATGACATATATAAAATATAATATATTGAATTAATAGTGAAGTTAAAAATGTTACCTAATGAAACAAATTCATATTCTCTTGTAACTCAACAAGAAAATGATCTTGATTTTAAGAAATTTACTGAAGATCTATCGAATATGAAGAGTGTTAATAATCACAAAAAGCTAAAGGAAAGAATCACTGACCTGTTAAAAGGAGATACAGAATTCTCTCGCATGAAACAAGGAGATCAGGCTCTTGTAGTAGGTACAGCAAGTGGGTTATTTACAGCATTATTAACACTTTTAGCAGTTGGTGTAACACTTGCTATACCAGGTGCTATAGTTGGTCTTACTTTATATTTCGCTGTAAAAGTAGCTGTAAAATCAGTTCAATCTGGATATAAAGGACTCAAATGGTCAGCTGAAAAAATTGTTGAAGGAACACAATATACTGCAGGCAAAATAAAAAAAGGCTTTATAAACGCTAAAGATTCGTTAAAAGAAGCTGGAAGTTCTGTAGCACAGAAAACAAGAGAAGGCACCAGTGATACACTTAAAAAAGTTGTAAGTTAAAAATATGATATAAAGGAGATAAGAGGGAAGATAACCCTACTCACTATAGGAATAGAGTTATCACGGGCGTGTGCGACCGACCAACTGTTGGTATTATAACCGTTCGGATCAAGGTACACTAGCCCATCTCTCGATACGTTTGAATAGTTGCATGGGACATATGTATGCACCCGTTTACAATCTTAAATTAATTAAAACTAATCGAGGTTATTATGATTACATCTTATCAAAATTTTATTGGCATTGATATCGGAAAATTTAAAAATGTTGTTGCAGTTCACAAACAGAAGAATGCTGTCGAATTCGACAATGATACTGCTGGCTGGCAACAATTGTTTCAAGATTTTTCAAATATCTTACCTAATTCTTTAGTAACTCTGGAAAACACTGGAAAATATGAGCTTGGCTTAGCACATTTTCTTGTTGATAAAGATATTGCTGTACATCGAGCTAATACTCGCAAAGTAAAAAGCTTTGTTCTATCTCATGGAACTTTAGCAAAGTCTGATCAATCAGATGCAAGAGCCCTTGCTCAGTATGGGTTTGAACGCTATAGTACTCTATCTCTATTTGCACCTATGTCAAAAGAACAAACAACCTTAGTTGCACTTTGTCAACGTCGTGATGACATTACAAAAATGAGAGCTCAAGAGAAATCTAGGCTTGCAGCACCTGAAAACGACCATATAAAAGAAAGCTGTCAGAAAACTATTGAATTCTTTAATAGCCAGATAGATGAGCTCAACAATACCATACAAAAAATTATTGATGAGAATCCAGAGTTACAAAAGCGCCAAAAAATCCTTAAAACAGTTCCAGGAATAGGTGCAAAATTATCTCAAGATTTTCTGTGTCTAATGCCAGAACTTGGTTATGTAAGTAGGGGAGAAATTGCAAGTCTTGCTGGAGTTGCACCTCATCCGAAAGAAAGTGGTAAAACTATTGGTTATCGCAGAATAAGTGGTGGCAGAAGCAACGTTCGTGAAAAGCTTTTTACAGCTGCGATGTCTGCTTCAAGGTCTAAGTCTGCGCTTGGTGGCTTCTATTCAAGGCTTGTTGGTAAAGGTAAAAAGAAGATGGTGGCTATGACAGCTCTAATGCGTAAAATCATAGTAATTGCCAATGCGAGGCTTAAAGAAGCAGTCAATGTGAATTAAAAAAATCTGCATAGAAAATAGGTTAACGAATATGTGGATAAATACGTCTACACACATTTAAAGTATTTATCCACATATTCGTTAACCATAAGATCTAAGCAGTAACTGTTGTTTGATACAAAATTTTTCTATGATTAAGTTAGGGTTTTTATTGTCAAAAATGCACTTTTTACTCGAATAAAAAACAAAATTACAAACAAAAGTTGTAATGAAACTAAATTCAAAAAATTTTAAAAAACATAGTTGATGGGAAGTAAATTGGGTAATTTGGGTTCAAGTATATCTAATTTGGATAGCATCCCATATTCAATAGACTTGCAGAATCAAACTGTTGTTTTAAAAACAGAAGAAAAAACGAAAAACTTCAATAGTGTGAAGGAGATGCTTGTTAATGAAATTTTGCAAGACAAGACTGTCAATAAATCTGCTTTAATTAAGGAAATATTCTCTGAATTAAACAGAAAAATATTGGAAAAAGCTGATTCTATTGATGGTCCACAAGGTTTCAAAAAGGACCAGTTAATCAATCAATTGAAACAACAAGCAGATTTTGTCAAAAAATTGGATGATAAGAAGTTGCAAAATTTGTTGGCTCAAGATGATAACAATCTCTATGAAATTTTCTCTGAACATCATGATGAAATTAAGAGGATTATTAGAGAATGTACAATAGAGCATAAACTTTCTAATTCTATAGAGAAGCTTAATAAGATAGCAAGCAAGTGTGGTGAAAGCAAAAAAGTAAGTAATGTGAAGTATCAAGGTGAAACACCAACTGCAACAATAGGATGTAAAATAGGAACAACGCGACGTAATAGCACTGGTAACCTTACTTGTACTAGACACAACTTAATCTGACAGGGATGAATTAACTGACAGAAGAATTGAGGTAGTTAAAACTAATATCAGTCTCTTGTTTCATGCTACTAATATTTTTCTGAAAAGCAATGTGTTTGCTATTAAGAAAAGTCTGAGTAGGCGTTTTGCCATAGCAATATTTGCCTGAATGAGGCCTTGTCTCATTATAAGAACGCAACCAATGATCAACATCTATCTGCAGATCTTCCAAAGAATTGTAGATTTTCTTGCGAAAAATAATATTGTAACACTCATCTTGCATAGTCTTATGGAATCTCTCGCATATGCCATTAGTTTGCGGAGAATTGGCTTTAGTTCTTGAGTGATCAATATTTTCGATTCCTAAGTATAACTGATAAGCGTGATTCTCTGGTTTGCCACAATATTCTGTACCTCTATCGGTCAAAATGCGCAATAATGGCACGCTTTGTACATCAAAAAATGGTATTACTCTATCATTCAGCAAGTCAGCAGCGGTAATAGCAGTTTTATCTGTATAAAGCTTAGCAAAAGCCACTCTCGAATAGTTGTATTAAACAAGACTTGATCTGACACTTTAAAAAAGTAAGTTATAAAATAATAAAAGAAAGGAGTGTTAGAAATGAGTACGATACAAACAAAAATACTAAAGCCGAAACTAGGATTGCTAGAGCTAGCAAAACAGCTTGGAAATGTGTCTCAAGCATGCAAGGTTATGGGATATTCAAGGGATACATTTTATAGATTCAAAGAACTATATGAAAATGGAGGAGAAGAAGCGCTGCATGAGATAAGCAAGAAAAAACCACTTATGGCAAACAGAGTCTCTGAAGACATGGAAAGAGCTGTAGTTAATATTGCAACAGAATTTCCTGCATATGGACAACAAAGAGCTGCAAATGAACTGAGAAAAAGGGGCATAATAATCTCTGAAGGTGGAGTGAGATCTGTATGGCTGAGAAATGACCTTGAGACCTTCAAAAAAAGACTGAGGGCTCTTGAGGCAAAAGTTATGCAAGATGGAATAATTCTAACAGAGGAGCAACTTGCGGCTTTAGAAAAAGTTAAAGAACAAAGGGAAGCACATGGTGAAATTGAAACAGAGCATCCAGGTTATTTAGGTTCTCAAGATACTTATTATGTAGGCAACATCAAGGGTATAGGAAGAATCTATCAGCAAACTTTTATTGATACTTATTCGAGAGTGGCTTTTGCTAAGCTTTATACAGATAAAACTGCTATTACCGCTGCTGACTTGCTGAATGATAGAGTAATACCATTTTTTGATGTACAAAGCGTGCCATTATTGCGCATTTTGACCGATAGAGGTACAGAATATTGTGGCAAACCAGAGAATCACGCTTATCAGTTATACTTAGGAATCGAAAATATTGATCACTCAAGAACTAAAGCCAATTCTCCGCAAACTAATGGCATATGCGAGAGATTCCATAAGACTATGCAAGATGAGTGTTACAATATTATTTTTCGCAAGAAAATCTACAATTCTTTGGAAGATCTGCAGATAGATGTTGATCATTGGTTGCGTTCTTATAATGAGACAAGGCCTCATTCAGGCAAATATTGCTATGGCAAAACGCCTACTCAGACTTTTCTTAATAGCAAACACATTGCTTTTCAGAAAAATATTAGTAGCATGAAACAAGAGACTGATATTAGTTTTAACTACCTCAATTCTTCTGTCAGTTAATTCATCCCTGTCAGATTAAGTTGTGTCTAGTACAATTTATCTAAAATCTAATCCAGAAATCGGGTTTGAAGAGTGGATAGTAGGACTCTCTACTTTTTCAAGCCTGGTATTAGGCTCTAAATTACTACACAATCCAAAACTTACGCAGGCTAACCCAGCAATTCCAATAACTATCCCTAGTATATGTATTTCCATAATATAAAACACAATACCACTTACTAATAACACTGCACCAATAACTCCAGCTAAAATGGGTTGATTTGATGATTTTTTATCTTTGGTAATGCTAGATATAATATGAAAATATGGTTCAGCTTGAAATGACCTATTTGGCTCTTGCATATTAGTTTGCGTAAAAGTATTTTGGTCTTTCTTATTGATTTTACAGATGGGTTGATTTGTATGACGATTTTCTCTGTGCCACTCAATGTTGTTTTCTGTATCTTCCTCAAATATATTAACGATTTCTTCTTGTTCATCAGTAATAAAATTTAAAGAATTTTCTTCGTCTTTGTTTTCCTCTTTTACACTGGTTTCACATGTGAGCTTAAGATCTTTGCTTCCTGTTGAAATATTTTGGGTTTCTTCACTATTTGCAAACATAGTTTCGTGTATTTCAAGATCTCTACAGTCTTTATTGATACCCTCACATCTAGTTTCAACATTACTACTTGCAGCTTCAACTTCTATATTCAGAATTTCCTCAAACTCCTTCAGAATCAGTGCACTTTCTTTGCAATTGTGTTTATTAGCATAGTCAAGTAGTGTATGGCTTATCTCTTTACCTTCTGCTTTCTTTACTTTCACTTTTTGGTTGAGAATTTCTTTTAAAATACCATTCTTTTTAGAAGCTTCTAGAACTGCTCTAATAGCTTTACTATCTTCCTCTAATATGCAGGATACCAGTGCAGTGTAAGTTATTGTTAGACCATTTGGCAATTTTTGGGTCAATTCCTCACTAAGAACATCCTGTAAGATTCCTTGATTTATTGTTTCTTGTAAAAGCTCCTCAAAAGCTTGATTATTTTTATAGAACATAGATTGGCACAGCAGCGTCAGAGTCCCTTCCTTTTCCTCGTCTTTGTAAATTATTTTTTTTGTAAGAAGTTTCTGTGTGTTGTAATTAGACTTATTAAATTTTTCACTAATACTTTCACCGTTTTCTATCTTCTTTAATAGCTTGAAAAGCTTTTTTTTATCTTCATTTGTAAAATTATCCTGATCACCTGCAAGCTTATAGATTATATTTTTTTTGTTCTTAATCTTTTTAAACTTTGGCATTACTTTCCTTGCTCTACAATATTTAATTTTATAAATTAGTTATATTAACAACTTATTAATTGCTTAATTAAGGCACCAATTTGTAAAACTTTTCCAATTGCTCACTCCACAGCATCGGTATTTCTCTTAAATCCACTAACCTCAAACCCCTTGGCTGTCTCCCATTTACTATGTCTTCTTTAATTCTCGGAGCTAAATAATTCAACCTTAAAATTTGCTGTATACGTCTTGTACCTATATTAATTTTGGCACTCAGCTCCTTCACACTTTCGTATTTTCCTTCTTCTAGTTGCCGTTTCCACAAATGAGCTCTTACCACTGCTTTCAGTAGCGCATTATTTGTTTTCCCTTCTGGCTCTACTACTGTGCATTTGTTTCCTTTCTTTTTTATTGGTATAAATTCCACCTTATCCTCTGAATTCACCTCTATTCCATCCTCTCTCACCAATACTGTTCTTATTAACTTTTTCACTACTTCTTTCTGCTTTCCAAAACTTAAATTTTTCCACTTGTAAAATTATGTTCTTAAGCTCTTGTTATTCATAGATTCTACAGCAACACTATTAAGTAAACATGCGGGCATCATCTCACTATTTATATTAATCACGCTTTCCGTTCTATCAGCAAGACCTTCAAATTGCATTGATATGTCAGATGATAGATTCTGACTACCTTGAAGCAATTGTATATTTGATGCATTTTCTTCAAATGTTGCACTTATATTTTCTAATTTTCTTTTTTTAGGCTCGTTTAAATGCGCAGATCTCCTCTGTTGTCTTTCATGCAAAAAATTCTTGAGTTTAGATTTCACATTAATTCGTTGCGTTAAAAGAGAAAAATGGTTAATAAGGTCGAGAGCAATATCTGGGTGGTTAATGGTAATGGTAAGAGCATAAAATAAAGGACTCATACCATCTTTGTCCTTTTCATTTACATTAGCTCCCTCTCCTACAAAATAGTCAATAACATTTGAATAACCACGTACAGCAGCAAAGTGCAAAATACTTATCCTACCTTTGTTACACGGATCTACCATAGTTTTTTGCACCACAAAGAACTTAATACTATCTAAGTGATTACACATAGCAGTATAGCACGTAGAACTCATATAATTTTTATCATATTGATCTACATTCGAAATAAATACCTTTTCCTTTATAAGATATTTAGCAATATCTAACCTATTACTTTCAGCAACATAGAGGAAAGGATTCATATAATCTTTATCCCCTAGATTTAAAGAGGCACCTTTTTTTGCAAGGTAGCTAACAATAGCTAAACAACCATTTTTACTAGCAAAGTGCAAAGGACTCTCACCTTCTTTACTACGTAGATTTATATTAGCTCTTTTCTCTACAAGATATTCAACAATATCCAATCTACCATATATAACAGCAAAGTGCAAAGGACGCATGTTATTTTTATCCTTTATATTTATACTAGCTCCTTCCTCTACAAGGTATTTAATAATATCTAAGTGACCATATATAGCAGCAAAGTGCAAAGGACACATACTATCTTTGTTTAATGATTTTATTATAGCCCCTTGCGCTACAAGGTATTTAGCAATATCTAAGTGACCATATACGGCAGCAAAGTGCAAAGGATTCATACCTTTTGTGTTCTTTAGATTTACATCACCCCCTTTCCTTACAAGATGCTGAACAGTACCTAAGTGACCATGTATGATAGCATAATCTAAAGAAGTAAAATTCTTTTCATCAATAGCATTAATAACTTTGCTTAATTTATTAGGTTCTATTTTCTCTAATATCAGCTTAATAACTTCTTCATTACCATCTTTGGCTAGTAAATGTAAGATAGTACTTTTATCATAAATAGAATCAATAAATTCATTAACTAATCTGTCATATTTACTTACATGACTCCAAACAGATATAATGTGATTCGGATTTATAAGGGAAAATGATGTCATAATTTCTCTTAAAGTTTCTTCTTCTATTCCTGTTCGTTCTTTCTCTACTCTTACTGTTTTTTGTATCCCTTTATGAACTCTTGCTATTGACTTCTCTAGCTCAATCACTGAAAACTTATTGAGTAGATTAAGAGCATCCAAAACTTGTTGCTTACCTTTTTCTGATTCCTTCTGGAGGAAAATTTCTTCTATATCAATTTGATTGGGATCCAAGTAAGCCATATATGATACAATATCATGCGATTGCTGCCCAACATTTTCTTCTCTTTTTATTTTATCAAGGTTAAGCGTCAAAGTTATAAATAATTCTTTGGTGAGACCTAGCGCCTCGAGACAATTAGGATTCGGTTTTTTCATTTCTTCATTATAGAGTTTTAGATATTCACTAACATTAATCTTTTCTTGTGTAATATATGCTGTTGCTTGTGTCAAAGCTAATGGAAGATATCCCAATGTTTGTGCTAACCCTACTAGATAGTAATCCTGTAACCTATCTTTTACTTCTAAGGCTCTTTCAATAAATGTTATAGCTTCTCCTAGAGAAAATCCATCATTCAACTGTGTCTTTTCTATTTCTTTTTCCCAATTCTTGCTACGAGAAGTAATTAAAACGTAAGGCTTTTCTCCATGAAAAAACAAATTAGGAAAATAGGATGGTAAAAATTTTTCAATCTCCTCATAATTAGTGGCATTATCAAAAATAAAAAGACTTTTTACGTCTCGAACATACTTATATACATCCTTGACAATAGATTCAATTCCTCTATCTCGAACAACATTAAGATCAATATGATTTTCTGTAGAAATTCCTAATTCTTTAGCTAAATTACGAAATGAATTGAAAAGAGTGTCATATGTTTTAGCATTTATCCATACAACTTTTGTCCAAATATTACTCTCCTTACTATATGCGTAGCTTCTAGCCAATTCACTTTTTCCTGTCCCATATTCCCCCTTAATCAAGACCTTACTATTACCCATAAATCTAAAAATGGAGAAAAAGCTGCTATTTTACTAATTCAACTTTCTATTATAAATAGATCTATGGTCTAAAAATGGAATATATGATGAAAAGAACTATAAATACCTCAACTGGCGAATGGGCAGAAAGTGAATTTGGAATTGTTAATTTTGGTGATATAAGATTAAGTAAAAGGCTTCTAAAAATAGTTAATAGTTTTGCTGAATCGCCTGAGCGTTCAATAAATCAAGCTTGTGAAGATTGGCATCAAAGTAAAGCAGCTTATAGATTTTTCCAAAACGATGCCATTTCTGAAAGAAAAATATTAGACAGTCATATAATTAAAACTGTTGAAAGAGCTAAAGAATACTCAACTATCTTAGCTATCCAGGATACGAGTTATATTTCATATAAAAATCATAAAAAGACCGAAGGATTAGGGATTATAGCAGCAAGATTAACATCTAAAACAACTAATTTTAAAACCCATGGATTAGTGATGCATACAACGTTTGCAGTTACAACAGAAGGACTACCTATAGGATTATTGGATCAAAAAATTAGTACTAGACCTTCCTTAACTGAAGACCTAAAGGAGTTGAAAAGAAGAAGCCATAATACTGCTCTTCCCATAGAAGAGAAAGAAAGCATACGGTGGATAGCATCACTTAAAGACTCTACTAAACATCCTGGATTAAAGGATGTTAAGGTAGTTACCGTTTGTGATAGAGAAGCAGATATTTATGATTTATTTGAAGTTGCTTCCACTAATCAATCTCTTTTTGTAGTAAGAGGAAATCAAAACAGAACAGTAAACAAGAAGTCGACTTATTCTGAAAAAGGTGGTGAAAGATTGTGGGATTTGATGAATCGCATGTCTTGTCAAGGAGAAATTCAAGTGAGTATTCCTGCTCGCGATAAAAAACCTCAAAGAACAACAGTTTTAGAAGTAAAGTTTAGTAACTTTGTGATGAATGCATCAAAAAACAACGCTAGACGTAAAACCCAAAAACTTCCTAATTTAAATTTAAATGCTGTCTATGTTATAGAAAGATATCCCCCATTTGGCGAAGAGCCCATAAACTGGATTTTGTTAACAAATATAAATATTAATAATTTTGAAGAAGCAGTAGAAAAAATACAATGGTATTGCTTAAGATGGAGAATAGAGGTTTTTCATAAAATTTTGAAATCCGGTCTTAAAGTTGAAGAATGTAGGCTCCAAACAGCAGATAGATTGATCCGCTTTCTTACAATTATGAGTATAATTGCATGGAGAATATTTTTTATTACATTGGTAGCTAGAACAAATCCGAATCTTTCTTGCACTGTCATACTGACTGATGACGAATGGAAGGTTTTATATACCAAAATGCTTAAGACAAAAAACTATCCTGAGACTCCACCACCTATAAGAGAAATTGTGAGGTGGGTGGCCAAGTTAGGAGGGTTTTTAGCTCGCAAAAATGACTTAGAACCAGGTCCTATAGCCTTGTGGAAGGGATGGAAACGTCTCTTTGATTTAGCAGAAGGATGGAGACTTGCTCATGAATTCTATACTTGTGGGTAATAGTAAGCTATAGAAGTATGTAGGACTGTGAAAATTTACTGTGCAGATATTTGTTGCTGTTGATGAGATGTGACTCTTGGTTCTTCCATACTACACGATGGACTGAAAGACTTCTGCTGCTCAGAGCGCTCTATGTGTTGCTTTATATCACAAGCGCACTGCTCTACAACATCATCAATTTTTCCATCAGCATTTTTTGCCAATAACTCATCAAATCTCTTCTCAACTTTTTCTCTCTCAGAAATGTTTTTTGTAATATTACAATATTCTAAAATCTCATCTATCTGAAACCGTTTTGCTAATAGGAAGTCTTCTTGTTCTTGAATTTCCTTAGTCTTAGCTCTAGAGTAATGATTTCCTTCAAGATATATTGTTTCTCTCTCTTTACTACCCCATAACTCGTCATTTAATTTATAACTCTCACGATTCAAGAACTCATTTAGTTGATCATTGTTTATCATTTCAGGATTTGGTTCAAACTTTTGTTGTTCCTCTCTACCATCCACTTCACAATGGACATTAATTTCAATATTAGCTAAAGAAGCTAATACCTGAACTTCTTCAATGAAAATAAAATAATTTGGGCTTTCTATTGCCTTAAGGTAAGCTTGATAAAGTTTAGATTCATTAAGAAATGAGCGTGTAATAAATTCACTGTTATATTGGTCATCGTACTCATCTTTACTATGGTTATTAAGAGTCTCTGCATATTCTCTTAAATTAAGCATAGCTTGATCACACGGTATATTAAGTTTGCTAACAACTTTATTCACTAACCTCTTCACATTATCTTCAACATTTTCAATTTTCCTTTTTGTTTGCTCAACCAACTCCTTTATTTTATCAGACTCGCCAGTTAAATCTCCTGGCTTGTTTAAAAACATATTAAAAACTTTTTCTAGCTGACTCCTTAAAGAATCTGGCATATTGTAATCATCTAAAGACGTAAATTGACTTAAGAATTTGTGCCATTCCATTCTCATATCTTGTGCTCTTTCAGCTTTATATGGACCGGAGCTATTATCACCAAACACTGCATGGAAAAAGCAATTGCCATCACCTATAGTATCATACTTAACTACTTGATTAGCAAAAAATTCTTGCTTCACATCATTGTCTGAAACCTTGAGTCTTTTTGCATCTACATCAAGAAAATCATTTGGTAGTTTTCGTTTTCTAAATTCAGCCATATTTTTACCTTCACTTAAGCTAAGCAAGCAGATAATTAAAGTATAGCAAAAATTTTTAAATTATGCAATAATTATAGCTTTAAATAGCAAATATGAGCTTTAATTGTGGCATAGTTGGATTGCCAAACATAGGAAAATCAACTTTATTTAATGCACTTACAGAGTCAAGTGCAGCCGAAGCTGCAAACTATCCTTTCTGTACAATCGAGCCAAATGTTGGCAAAGTGCCAATACGAGATCAGCGTTTGAAACAAATTGCCGCAATTGCCAGTTCAGAGAAGGTAATCTACAACCAATTAGAAATTGTAGATATTGCAGGCCTGGTTAAGGGTGCAAGCAAGGGTGAAGGACTAGGAAATAAATTTTTAAGTCATATCAGAGAAGTTGATGCCATTGTTCATCTGCTCAGATGCTTTACGGATGACGATATCAGTCACGTACACAGCACTGTAGATCCAATATCAGATGCTGAAATAGTGGAAATGGAATTAATTCTAGCTGATATTGATAGCATAGAAAAAAGGCTTCCACAACTTGAAAAAAAAGCAAAGCAAGGTGATAAAGAGCTAAAGAGACAACTTGAATTAATGCAAGAGGTATTAGCTACTTTAAAACTTGGCAAGCCTGCAAGAAGTTTAGAGCATATTGATGGAGATGAAATGAAGTTGCTTCAATTGCTAACAACAAAGCCTGTTATGTACGTCTGCAATGTTGAGGATACAAATGTTATAACTGGTAATGAATTATCTAAAAAGGTAGAGAAAATGGCAGAGGAAAATAAAAGCAAATTTTATTGTATTTCAGCAAAACTCGAAGCAGATATTGCAAATCTTGATAGCGAAGAAGAAAAACAGAGTTTTTTATCAGAATTTGGCTTGCAAGAATCAGGACTTGATGGAGTAGCACGTATTATGTATGAAGTGCTAAGTATGATAACTTTTTTTACTGTAGGGCCAAAAGAAGCACGGGCATGGCCAATAAAGATAGGATCAACAGCTGACAAAGCAGCAGGTGTAATTCACACTGATTTTGAGAAAGGCTTTATAAAAGCAGAAACTATAAGCTTTGCAGATTATGTAAAATACAGAAGCGAATCAGCATGTAAAGATGCAGGCAAAATTCGCTTCGAAGGCAGAGACTATATAGTGCAAGATGGTGATATAATGCACTTTAGGTTTAATGTGTAGTATACATCTAACTACCAAAAAACCAAGGAATACGGCCTCTGTTTATTATATCTTTCTCTTCGCTGATCTCATCTAGTTCCACGTCATGGAGAATGGAGCTAGGTGTTGTAACAACTTCTTTTCCCTGTGGTTGTATATTCTCCTCCTCCTCACATAGTACGTTCTCCGGACATTCTTCTAAAAATTCATATAAATCTTGATTTTCTATAAGCATATCCTTATTTTGCTTAGCTAATTCTAAAATTTCCTTTACTTCAACATTTTCACCATTAATAGTTGTCTGACCAATCTCAATGTTACTAGGATTTACATTTAAACTAATAAAGCAGTTAACAGAATTACCTTTCTCATCTTCTGCACTCCACCTAATTTTCATATCGCATGTTGCATCTTTTGCAAAGCGGTAATTTCTTTTTCCATTATCATTCTTCTCAACCGTTGCTATTCTTTTATCGTTACTGTATATTTCTACTATCTTTACCTCATTTTTATTTCTTTCCATCCCTTCAATTTTGTTAGTGAAAAGACGGCTGATTTCTAAGCTACACCCAGGCTTAGAAATATTAATACTAAGATGATCATAATGATTAAGAGAACGTTTTGCATATGCGCATGGCACATAACATCCATCAAAAAAGGCAACTGCACTATCAGTTTTGAGAAATTCCTGTCCGTTACTCATCCCTTCTTCGATTCGAAGAAGATATCTACCCAACCTCTTTTTAAAATTCTTTCGCTTGTCTTCAGGAATAGACTTTTCATTCAATATACTTATTATTTCTTTTTGCTTACTTAATACTACATAATTAAAAAGGAAAATGTTCTTATTCCATCGATAATAATTCGCTATTTTGTCAAATGGATCTGCAGGCCAGCCTTTATTATAATTTACGTTATCCTTATCATCTTTACACAAATTATCCTTAAGGCCAAAATTCAATTTTCTAAAATCTGATAATACTTCTTCTACCCTATCTTCAAAAAATTGAAGTTTATTTTGAAATTCTTTCCCATAATTCATTTTCTCATTTATTTTAAGAAGATATTCACTAAATTTCTTCCTAAAATTTTCTTGATCTTTATGGGCAAGCCTCTGATCTAATATATCTGTTATGTATTTTCGCTTATTCAATATTACGTAGTTAAAAAGGTCACTTTTTTTCCTCCTTTCATAATCTTCTGCTATTTCGTTAAAACACTCATTACTGTTCTTAAAATCCAATTTTTCGAAGTCTTGGAGCACGTTTTTTACATCATCCTCACTAAATTGAAGATTTGTTTGAGGAGACGCGTCAGTTCTACTTTGATCATCAAGTTGAGGATTTTTTTTAGTAGATTGGACTAATAAACTTTCTGTGCTGTTAGAGAAAGAATGATTATTTTCTTCAGATTGAGAACTTTTCTTTTTAGACGTATTAGTAAAAAAATTAGTTAGTGAACTAAACATTAAGCACCTCTTAGTATTACTATTTAACTATAACTTAATTCCAAATGTTGTAAAGCTAAAATTAACATGTAAATTCATTTTTTTAAGATAATTATTAAGTATCTTCCTTCTATAAAAATTTCATAATCAGCATATGACAAATGTTTAAGATATTGATTTTGTTTGTATTTTTATTAGTTTACCAGGCAATATTATTAATGAATTAGTCAGACAAATATCTTGGCCAAACTTTACTCCATCCACAAACTCTCCATTTGTTACTCCAGTTGCAATGAACACTGATTCACTTTTTGCCATGTCTTTCACGGTGTAGATTTTTTCTGGGTCAGTGATATTCAAATTTTTTGCTCTTTCTTTTAATTGATCCGTGTCAAATATTAATCTTCCTTCTATCTGCCCACCGATTGAACTTAGCGCTGCTGCTGCAAGCACTCCTTCTGGAGCTCCTCCTATTCCAATATACATATCGTGATTGCCATTTATTAGCGAAACTACGGCTGCAACATCACCATCATCTATTAATTTCACTTTTGCTCCTAGCTTCCTAATTTTTGCTATTAATTCATCATGTCTTTCACGTTTAAGTACAGTTACTATAAGATCACTTGCTTTACATCCTTTTGCCTTGGCTAAATTGTCCAGATTCTTCTCAATCCTATTTTTTAGTGAGACTACACCCTCTGGGAGATTTTTTCCCACTGCTATCTTTTCCATATAAACATCAGGTGCATGTAAAAAATTACCTTTTTTTGTTGCAGCAAGAACAGACATTGCCCCTTGTTTATAATGAGCGCAAATCGTAGTGCCTTCAAGTGGATCAACAGCGATGTCAATCTCAGGGCCACTTCCTGTGCCAACTTTTTCTCCGATATATAGCATCGGTGCTTCGTCCCTCTCCCCTTCCCCAATCACAATTGTACCATTTATTTCCATTGAGTTTAGCACCGTACGCATTGCATCAACTGCAACTTGATCAGCCTTTTTTTCATTACCAAGGCCTGCCAATTTATATGCAGCAAGTGCTGCAGCTTCAGTCACTTTCATTAACTTATAAGCTAAATCTTCCATCATTTACTCGAGAATTATAAATCAATATATATCATGCCATTTGATACTGCAAGATTACTTGACTGAATAATGAAAAAGTTGATATAATAAGCGTATAGCAACAATAGTAAGATTTGAATATGATCGGTAATTTAACTTATGAAGATGTAAAGAAATTTGTAACTGATAATCCTAATATAGCTGCTCAGGAATTTGGTGAGAAGCTAAAACAAAGTGGGCCAACAGATGCAAAGATTTGTGATTTGTTTATGGATATTCTCCGCTCAGGGAAAAGCAGTATTTTAAATGATTATGATACATTTCTAAAAATTGTTGAATTGCTCGCAAAGTCAAATATTAAAATTGATATTGGAGATACTACTTCTAAAACTGTATTAGATTACGCTGTGTCAGGTAAAAAACCTAACGTTATAAAGATATTTTTGGATAGCGATAAATTTGATCAAGAAAGAAAATCGAATGCTTTGTTGACCGCCGTTAATGAAGGTAAAGTTCAAGAGTTTGAGATATTTTTAGATTACATAGATCATACGAAAATACTAGAGGTTCTTAACACAGCTCCTCACAATGAGAGCACTGAAGTTATGAAGATACTCTTGAATAACAAAAGATTTACTGGAGAAGAGAAAGTTCAGGCTTTGAGTAATGCCTCTGTAGATGGCGACCTACCAAAAGTTAAGTTACTTTTAAAGTACATGACAGGTATACCAGAAGATGGTATAAGAAATCTTCTAAAAATAATTGAAGAAGGGAAATTATCACTCAGAGAACAACTTCAAATAGATTCTGAGTTTAAAGTCGACTTCAGCAATTCTGATCACAATAAATATCTCTCAAGCTGTGTAATAATTGCACTGCTTAGATCAGCAATAAACAAGAAGCAAAACACACCTGATGGAGCGGAGTCCAATGTCAGTAATACAAGCACTGGTCTCACGCTAAATAATGATGACATTAGGAATCTGTGTCTTGATATAGATAGGGTTACAAAACAGGATAGCACAGTTACTAGTTTTGAAGATTTGCAAAAAAGGTTAAGAAGTAAGGGAATTAATCTTCAGAGCAAATGTGAAAAAAATGCTGTACTAGAATATGCAATTAAAGATCAAAATTTGAACGTTATAAAATTTCTCTTACAAAATGGAATGACCATCATCAATGCAATCGGTCAAGAAGGAAGGTATTACGTTAGCAAAATTGAAGGAGAAAAATCTATATTATGCTTTGTTGTCTCTTACACTGATGATGACAATGCTGAGATTCTGAGCACGTTACTGCAAAGTGTTAATGCAGAGCAATCAAAACTAGATCCTGAAAGTGAATTGTACAGATTATATCAACAGTTAAAGGATGATGCATTCTGCACTGCTTCTTCAAAAAAGAATTCTGTGGCAGCAACAGCACTGATACAAAATGATCGAGAAATAATTGTGCCGCATGGATCAGCAACAAATAAGGAACAAGAAACATTCCACATAGAAACAAATAGTGTATCCAATAGTAATAGAAATGTTATTAGTAGACCTGTAGCAACAGCGCCTCCAGTTAGTACTAATGGTAATAATAACAAAAATGAAGCACCTGTATCAACAAGGACTGGCCCAACTGTCACACCAAATAATGATAAGAAAGCTAACGGCTTTGTAGAGGCTCAATTTTCTCCACCACATGAAAAAGAAACTAAATACAAAAAAAGTAAGGAGAGTTTTTACGCCTCATTAAGGAGTGATGTTGTTGGAGTTGTTATTGCAGGATTATTTGTTGCTGCTGCTGTGACGGTTCCATCTTTAGCTGGTGCATTAGTTTGCAGTGTCCTAGCTATTTTAGTTGTAATGGTAACTGGATTACATGTAAAAAATTTTACACTTCCAAGTTACAGCGAAATGAGAGAAAATAAGGTTGAACCTGTAAATTCAAGTTTGAGAAACCATGCAATCTAGCTCCTAGAATCACTTTTCAAACCAATTATAATTTCTTGATTGTTAAACCACTTTATCAAAATTAAGTGGGACTAGTGCGATTCGAACGCACGGCCTTCGGATTAGGAATCCAACGCTCTATCCTACTGAGCTATAGTCCCATGTCTTCTGCTATTTATGCAAAATTATAGCAAAAAGTCTCGCATTTTTCTAGGCACCCTGTATAATTAATTCACAATAATAAAAAATATTTCTGTATTTCTTGAATGTAATACTGTTATATTTAATAATACGATTCCAATTGAAAGATTAATGCTAGTTAACAATATTAGTTACTTTTATAGTAATCAAGATGGCTTTGCTTTAAGCAACATCAACATTCAAGTGAAGAAAGGAAGTGTTGCCTGTTTACTAGGTCATTCTGGCTGTGGCAAGTCAACAATTCTAAAATTAATCGCAGGAATAGAAAATCCAAAATCTGGAACCATTGTTATAAATGATAAATTAGTTGCAAGTAACAAAGTGTCAATTGCTATAGAGCGTAGAAATATCGGATTGATTTTTCAGCATTCTGCATTATTTCCTCATAAAACAGTAATAGAAAATATAACTTTTGCTATTTGCAGTACTTCTAAGAAAGAAAAATACCTTGCTGCATTGGAAATCTTAAAGCTATTTAATATAGAAAAATATGAAAACATGTACCCTCATGCTTTATCAGGAGGACAGCAACAATTAGTTGCAATAGCAAGAGTAATGGCGCAAAATCCTGATGTTGTTTTGCTCGATGAACCATTTTCTAATTTAGATATACTGCTCAAATATCGAATAAGGCACCATATATTGTCACTTTTTAGAAGCAAAAGTATTCCTGTACTCATGGTAACTCATGATCCACAAGAAGCGTTGAAAGTTGCAGATTTTATTTACGTGATGAAAAATGGTAAAATTATTCAATCAGGAGTTCCTAGCTACATATACCACAGACCTAAAGATGATACGTTAGCAAAATTTTTTAGTGAGCTTCCTTTTACTCTACAGCTAAACTAAACTTAATGTTAGGCTAAAACTATTATAAGATAATTAAAAACTCTTGATTTATAATTCAATAAAAGTGATATAATTTATGTATCACTTGGCTTCAGTCAAGTTTTAATACATAAAAGTTAATATTTTCAACGGAGGTACAAATGAGTTTAGGTCCATGGCAGCTGTTTCTAGTCTTAATAATAATCTTAGTTCTGTTTGGTGCAGGTAGGTTACCACAAGTTATGGGTGATTTAGGCAAAGGCATTAAAAACCTTAAACAAGAACTTAAGGATTCAGAGAAACTATCATCTAATGAACCAGATCGTTAGCTTCCTTATGTTTCGTGACACGCACTAAAGTGCGTGTCATTTGTTTAAACAAGGCTAAAGAATTGAAGAGGTATGATTGAAATAATTATGTTAGTTAGAATGTTATTAAAGGTTAATCGTGGAAGAAAGTGAGAAATTGACTGAAGATAAAAAATTGGCCTCTGATATTCTAAAAGAGGTTGCAGATACCAATAACAACGATAGTGATAAAAAGTGTATTAAACAAGACTTGATCTGACACTTTAAAAAAGTAAGTTATAAAATAATAAAAGAAAGGAGTGTTAGAAATGAGTACGATACAAACAAAAATACTAAAGCCGAAACTAGGATTGCTAGAGCTAGCAAAACAGCTTGGAAATGTGTCTCAAGCATGCAAGGTTATGGGATATTCAAGGGATACATTTTATAGATTCAAAGAACTATATGAAAATGGAGGAGAAGAAGCGCTGCATGAGATAAGCAAGAAAAAACCACTTATGGCAAACAGAGTCTCTGAAGACATGGAAAGAGCTGTAGTTAATATTGCAACAGAATTTCCTGCATATGGACAACAAAGAGCTGCAAATGAACTGAGAAAAAGGGGCATAATAATCTCTGAAGGTGGAGTGAGATCTGTATGGCTGAGAAATGACCTTGAGACCTTCAAAAAAAGACTGAGGGCTCTTGAGGCAAAAGTTATGCAAGATGGAATAATTCTAACAGAGGAGCAACTTGCGGCTTTAGAAAAAGTTAAAGAACAAAGGGAAGCACATGGTGAAATTGAAACAGAGCATCCAGGTTATTTAGGTTCTCAAGATACTTATTATGTAGGCAACATCAAGGGTATAGGAAGAATCTATCAGCAAACTTTTATTGATACTTATTCGAGAGTGGCTTTTGCTAAGCTTTATACAGATAAAACTGCTATTACCGCTGCTGACTTGCTGAATGATAGAGTAATACCATTTTTTGATGTACAAAGCGTGCCATTATTGCGCATTTTGACCGATAGAGGTACAGAATATTGTGGCAAACCAGAGAATCACGCTTATCAGTTATACTTAGGAATCGAAAATATTGATCACTCAAGAACTAAAGCCAATTCTCCGCAAACTAATGGCATATGCGAGAGATTCCATAAGACTATGCAAGATGAGTGTTACAATATTATTTTTCGCAAGAAAATCTACAATTCTTTGGAAGATCTGCAGATAGATGTTGATCATTGGTTGCGTTCTTATAATGAGACAAGGCCTCATTCAGGCAAATATTGCTATGGCAAAACGCCTACTCAGACTTTTCTTAATAGCAAACACATTGCTTTTCAGAAAAATATTAGTAGCATGAAACAAGAGACTGATATTAGTTTTAACTACCTCAATTCTTCTGTCAGTTAATTCATCCCTGTCAGATTAAGTTGTGTCTAGTACAGATAAAGTAACATTGTTCGACATCAAAACAGCTTTACATGAGCGCGGTTTTGGTATTTTAATAATCATCTTCTCTTTACCGCTATCAGTACCTATACTTGTTCCACCTGGCTATACAACCATTCTTTCTATACCTTTAATCTTATTTTCACTACAGCTTCTATTTGGGTTTGATTCTCCTTGGATGCCTAATTGGCTAGAAAGGAAATCTTTTCAACGTTCAACACTAGCTCTCGTGGTAGAGAAAACTTCACCTATATTAAAAAAAATAGAAAAGTTCATGAAACCAAGAATGTCTTTTATTTTTCTTGGTCCGGGTGAAAAGATTCTAGCTTTTATGATGTTGCTTTGTGCAATAATAATAGCTCTTCCATTACCTTTTACTCACTTCCTTCCTGCAATTGGTATAACTCTTATTTCACTCGGCATTATGGGTAAAGATGGATTTTTATCTACGTTAGGAGTGTTAGTTTCATTCTGTGCGTTATTGGTTACCCTTATTGTAATAGTTAAAGGACCAAAACTTATAGCCGGAATACTTTCTCTTCTTAAAAGCCTTATAACTTAAAAGCTTTACAACACTTTAATAAAAGAATGAAGTACAGCATGAAATGAATAATCGATATTGAAATATAGCAATAACTATGTTAGTTAGAAGTTATATTGTTATTAAAGGGTAACTGTGGAAAAAAGTGTGAAATTGACTGAAGATAAAAAATTGGCCTCTGATATTCTAAAAGAGGTTGCAGATACTAATAATAACGATAATGATAAAGTAACATTATTTGATATTAAAACAGCTTTACATGAGCGCGGTTTTGGTATTTTAATAATCATCTTCTCTTTACCGCTATCAGTACCTATACCTGTTCCACCTGGCTATACAACCATTCTTTCTATACCTTTAATCTTATTTTCACTGCAGCTTCTATTTGGGTTTGATTCTCCTTGGATGCCTAATTGGCTAGAAAGGAAATCTTTTCAACGTTCAACACTAGCTCTCGTGGTAGAGAAAACTTCACCTACATTAAAAAAAATAGAAAAGTTCATGAAACCAAGAATGTCTTTCATTTTTCGTGGTCCTGGTGAAAATATTTTAGCATTTATAATGCTGCTTTGTGCATTATCGATAGCAATCCCACTTCCTTTAACTAACTTCATTCCTGCAATTGGTACAACTCTCATTTCACTGGGTATCATGAGCAAAGATGGATTTCTCTCTATAATGGGAGTATTAGTATCATTGTGTGGGTTATTACTTACTCTTGTCGTAATAGTTAAAGGACCACAGCTTATATTTGGAGCATTTTCTTTTCTAAAAAGCTTTGTATATGGTTAAGCTTTACAACACTTTAACAAAAAAAAAAGAGCCCTTTACACCGATCGATAAAGATCATATAAAAATGTACGTTTGCGGACCAACAGTATATGATACTGCACATATAGGAAATGCACGTTCTGTTGTTGTTTATGATGTATTATTTCGACTGCTGAAATTTTGTTATGGCAAAGTTACTTACGTGCGTAATATAACCGACATCGATGACAAGATAATCAATGCAGCAAATAAGAAAAGTAGTAATATAGAAAGTATCAGCGCATATTATACCAAAGCTTTTCATGAAGATATGAGAAGCATAAATTGCGTAGAACCAACACATGAACCAAAAGCAACAGAAAATATAGACCAAATTATTGAGTTAATTGAATCTTTGCTGCAGTCTGGTCATGCTTATGAATCAAATAAACATGTATATTTTAGTGTAGAATCTTACCCTGAGTACGGTGTTTTATCAGGAAAAAAAATTGATGAGTTGGATCATGGTAATAGAGTTGAAGTGGGTGAAAATAAAAAACACCCAGGAGACTTCGTACTTTGGAAACCTGCAAATGCAACTGACTATAAACTTTCAAGTCACTGGAATAGTCCATGGGGAGAAGGAAGACCAGGGTGGCATATAGAATGTTCAGCAATGTCATATGCTTACCTTGGCAAAGATTTTGATATTCACGGTGGCGGTATAGACTTGCAATTTCCTCATCATGAGAATGAAATTGCGCAGAGTAAATCTGCATTTGCTGAATCAATTTTTGCGAAATATTGGATACATAACGGTTTTCTTACGGTAAATGAAGAGAAAATGAGCAAATCCTTATTTAATATAGTTAAAGTAAGGGATTTGCTAGATAGTGGAGTCAGAGGTGAAGTAATACGCTATGCACTGCTCAAAACTCACTATAGAAAACCACTTGATTGGACAGAAAATGTTATCTCTGAGTCGCAAGAAACTTTAAACAAGTTTTATCGGTTATTACGTAGTACATGTATTGAGGAAAGTGATGCAGAAGTCTCTAAAGATTTTATAGAGGCTTTGAAAAACGATTTAAACATTCCTGAAGCTGTAGCCATATTGCATGAAATGGCTACAGAAATCAATAAGACAAGTAATGAATGTGAGAGGCTCAAATTAACTAAGAAGTTTGTTAAAAGCGCAAGGTTCATTGGTATTCTTGAGTCAAGTTATCAAGAGTGGTTTGCAAGTGGTGTGAATCATCAAGAAATAGAAAGGTTGATAGACTTAAGAAAAGTAGCAAAACAAAATAAAGATTATGATACTGCAGACAAAATAAGAGAGCAATTGAAACAAATGGGGGTTACAATTTCTGACAACGAAGATGGCACAACAACTTGGTATGGAAAATTATCTCCTATTGTTTATAGATAGCCTAGTATCATCGCTTATCTTACCCATACATCAAGGTTTTGTACTTTACACTATGTTATGCTTTAGGTCAAATTACGATCAACTACTTATATTACTTTTTGGAGTATCGGGATCCAGTCTTGGTGGAATAGCTAACTGGTATTTAGGTAGAATAACAATTTTTATCAGAAGATCACATCACAAATTAGAGAATGAAGACAAAACACCAAAAATTGTAAGGCACCTACTGATTTGTGCAGTTGCATTGCTTTCGTGGGTACCAGCACTTGGAAGTGTGACTCAGATTTTATCCGGTTACTTCAAGTTAAACCTTTATATTCTTGTTCCCTTAATTATTTTATCTAACTTCCTCTGTTTGTTGTATCTAACGTTTACCATCTAACTAAACATCAATAAACAACTTTTCTTTTGGTCATATTGAGCTAAATTTCTTCTCTACACTACCTTTTAAAATGTTTTTATTATTTTTTGTCATAATACGATCAAATACTCCTAATAACCTCTTAAATAAGCTTGGAGTGAGAGAAGAGATAGGATTAACAGATACGTTATTGTTTTTATCATCACCATTTGCTTTGTAGTCTATTGAAATAATCCCCCTACTCTTCCCACCAGTCAGAAGTTTTCCGATTATAGGGATTTTCAACAAAGATTTGTTAATTGAGTATGCCGGTATTACTTGTCCTTCAACCTGGAATTTATAACCCTTAATATCGAGCGTACCACTAGTGCTAATGCCTAGTTCCGCTCCTTCAAGCCAAGATTCTTCAATTTCAACAGTGCCATCTTTATATGAAAAAGGTGCATTACACTTATAAAAATGTACACCTTCGTTCCTTATAGCATTTACAATACCAGGCAGTGAAGACATTGATAATAAAGTGGTAAGCAGTGGAGCATCTTTGATATAGAAATTGCTGATAGATAACATACCATAATGTTCTCCATTTTCTCTCTTAGGAGATAGATAAAGAGATAATTTGCCATTTTTAACTGATTTACCAATGCCTAAAGAACGCAAAAGCATACCTGAATTATCCGCATATACTTCTAGCCCTATTTCACTGTATTCTGCTAATATACTACTATTATCCTCTGAAAACTTTCCTTTAAATTGACTTCCACTGCAATCACCTTTAGCGCAAGTTACGTTCAGCTTGGCATCTTTTATGGTAATGCCTTCTTTCATAATTATATTATCAACATTCATAGTAACTTCTATTTTGTTATTTAATCGATTACTATCTTTGCCAAGTAAACCTAACACATCACTTAAGTTGATTTTCTCACCGTGAATAGTTATGGCATTTTTCTCCTTACCTGATTCAATTTCTATACTAAAATTATTATCAGGTAATTTAAAGTTGCTAGAATTTAAATATAAATTTCCATTTTCTACTCTTCCGCTGAACTTTATATCTAAGTCGTTTCCCATAATGTCTAGTTTGTCTATTAATAACTCACTTACTCCTTTTAACTTTACAGAGAACAAAACTTTATTGTGATCTTCAAAGCGATTTTTCCACCCTAAATAACTTGAACGTAATTCAAGCTCTGATAAATCTATACTACCATTAATATATCCCGTTTTATCTTGATTTACCACTGATTCTATATTTACATTGATGTAGCCACTATCGAAATTAAGTATTTGAGCAGGTAAATCTCCGATTAAATTCCAGGCGAAACTTTCATTTTTGTTGCTACTTTTCAGGTCAAATAATAGCTGTGTGTTATTCACCATGCCGCTACCATTTAAATCTATAAAGTCACTACCAAAATCGAGCTTAATATCATATTTACCAAGACTTTCATTATAAGTGACCAAATTGTCAATTTCAGAATGAAATTTAGCTAAAAAATCTACCTTTTTGTCACTAGAGTTTAGATTAAAGATGCGAAAATTAAATACAGATTTTGCTATTCCACCTACTTTATCTCTTTCAACTTTCATCACATCATCCAACTTGAATTTTATAGGCTCATATAACCCATAGGCATCACTTACAGCCTGACCATTAATTGTGAGAACAGAATCTTCTTTATTGAGAGAGTTCATTTCAATATCACCACTATCGATAGTGAAATTCTGGAACTTAGCGCTATTTACAGTAATTTTTAGATTGTTATTCTTGAAAGTGAGATCACCGCTTAATTCTTTTACTTGTTCAAAATCCTCATCAAATTGAACGCTACCATTTTCTATATCAGCAACAATTACAATACCTGATAGATCATCATTTATTAAGCTATCAATTTTACCGTTAAAACTTATAATTGTATTTATGATATTTCCATCAATATTACCGCAATACCACTTTCTAAATTGATCGTTTACTATACCATCTGGTACATAAGTACATAAATCCTTTGCAACAAGTTTACTAATGTTAACTCTAAGCAAAGCATGACTTGTACTAAAGTTCATTTTACCAATCAAAGAAAGGTACATACCATTTAACTTAAAATGAAAGTTTTTTACGCTGATGGTTTCATCACTATATGTCAAATTTACATTTACATTAGTTAAGGCTAAGTTTTTGTCCGAATGATTCTCTGTATTTAATATGTATATGTTTCCGTCCACAACTTCATCCTTTCCATTAATTCTAATTGAAAAGTTTCCTTTGAATCCTATTTCTTTGTCAAAATTGTAACTTTTAACTAGTGTGGAAAACTCGTTAAATAGGCCCAACTTTAGATTATAGAATGTTCCATACAAATTTAGTAAATTATTGCGGTTTTTTATCGTAATGGATAAATCATCATCTAGAAACCCTTTACCTTCTTTTGTATGGACACGAATATCCAAAACATTGAAATCTTCCCCCTTCCCTGCAGATACTTTATCAATGAAAAATTCACCTTCCGTGTTTTTATTGATAGCAATGTTAGTAATTTCAACCCTTGAGTCTACATTGAAGTAGAAAAAAAACTTTCTTATTGCCTTTAGAAGATTTTTTGTACTACTCATCTTGTCTGTCATTACAGATGTTGTTATCCCTTTGGTCTCCTCTTTCTTTATATATATGTGTACATTATCAGCTAAAATCTGAGAGAACTTTTTGGAACTTAACTTAAAGTGTACGAAAAGCTCAGGGACTTCTATGGTAAAATCAGGATTTGTTATTTTTAAATCTGTAATGACTAGCTTGCCATCTTTATGCAAAATAACCGAGGTACTCTCCATGCTGACATCCGAATTGGCAAATATCTTTGATATTTTTTTCTTTATATAGAAATTAATATAACTAATATTGATTTCTAGAGGTCCCTCACCTTTAAAAAAGATAAAGAAGCAGAATATAAATAATAAAATTATAAAAAATGATATAGTGATTTTTTTAAGCATCGATTATTGCTTTTCTTGCTAAACTGTCAGCTTCCTCATTGTATTTATTACCATTATGCGCTTTTACCCACTTCCAATTAATTTCGTGTTGCAAAGCAACATTATCCAATTCCTTCCATAATTCTATATTTTTTACTGACTTCTTATTACTTGTCTTCCAACCATTCATTTTCCACTTATTTATCCATTCTGTCATACCATACTTAACATAAAGACTATCCGTATATAAATTGACATTACAAGGAAATTTTAGTGCTTTCAGCCCATTGATCACTGCTTTTAACTCCATTTTATTATTTGTAGTATTTTCTTCTCTACCAAAAATATTCTTTCTATGATTTTGAAATAATATGATCGCTGCCCACCCTCCTAAACCAGGGCTACCAAGGCATGCTCCATCTGTGTATATTGTCACTTCCTTTTTATTCATCTTTACTGTAGTGAATGAATTAAAGTATACCGTTACTTCTATGAAAATACTATTTTTATAGATATAGAGGCAATTTAAGCCACACCTTTAAATTTTATTATGGAAACAAAAAAAAGTGCTACAACGAGTATTATTAGAAGAGAAAGTAAAAGATAGTTTTTATGTTCTTTCATAGTCAAAACAAGTCAATAGAACAAAAAATAATACTAGCAAACAGAGAAAATAGATAAGAAATTGAGTAAGAAAACATTTTTTTTTGTGAGCTATGACTCTTAAGCCTTATAACGGATACGGCAAACCAAATAAAAACACAACCTTCAATAATTGCCATACTCATGTAAAATAGAGCCTTTTTCAAAAATAGTGCTGGAAGCAAGCTAGTTAGCACCAGCAAGACACTATAAATTAATATATATTTTCTTGTTTTTTCCGGACCATAAACAATATTGAACATTGGAATCGATGCCTTTGCATAGTCTTCAGACTTATTTAAAGATAGGGCCCAAAAGTGTGGCGGAGTCCACATAAAAATTACTAAAAATAAAATACAACTTTCCCAGCTTACAGAGTCAGTTACAACCGCCCAGCCAATCATTGGAGGAAAAGCACCTGCTGCACCGCCGATAACAATATTCTGCGGAGTACGCCTTTTGAGCCAAATTGTATACACAAAAACATAAAATAATATGCTAATTGCAAGCAAAGCAGCAGAAACATAGTTCACTGCTATTGCCATGATAAATACTGACAATATTCCAAGAGTTATACCAAACTCAAGCGCGCTTTCTGCAGAAACTTTACCTGAAGGTATAGGGCGGTTTTTTGTTCTCTTCATAAGCAAGTCTATATCTCTGTCATACCACATATTTATTGCACCTGCAGATCCTGAGCCAAGAGCAATGCATATAAGAGATATTAGTGCAAGGAAAGGATGAATGCTACCTGGTGCAGTAACCATACCAGCAACTGCAGTAAATACCACAAGATACATTATCCTTGGCTTTAGCAAATGCCAAAAATCCAGTATTGTTGATTCAATATTTAGCAAAACACTTGTGTACATTCTATTTTATCACTGGTGGTTTTTCAAAAGTATGAAAAGGCGGTGGTGAAGATACCGTCCATTCTAAAGTGTCACCTTCCCAAGGATTATCTCCAGTTTTTTTGCCCCATTTGAAGAGATGTATAACTATAAATATAAAAAACATAACTGAAACAAAGGACATATATGAACCAATTGAGGATATATAATTCCAAGGGATAAACGCATCGGGATAATCAGGTATACGCCTTGGCATGCCGGCTAATCCTAGGAAATGCTGAGGTAAGAAAGTAACATTAGTGCTAATAAAAGTGAGCCAAAAGTGTACCTTTCCTAAACACTCGTTATATTGCTTACCTGACATTTTGCCTATCCAATAATAAAAACCAGCGAAGGCTCCAAATAATGCGGCAAGCGACATGACATAGTGAAAGTGAGCAACGACATAATAGGTATCGTGCAAAAGTTTATCTATTCCACCGTGAGAAAGAATTATTCCCGTTATACCTCCACCAACAAACATGAAAATAAAACCTAGTGCAAATAGCATGGGAGTTTTAAATTCAATCGCCCCACCCCACATAGTTGCAATCCAACTAAAGACTTTTACACCAGTTATAACGCCAATAAAAATTGTTGTAGTGCTAAAAAATACAGCAGCATCTTCGCTAAGCCCAACAGTAAACATATGATGAGCCCAAACCATAAAGCCAAATGCTGCTATACCTATCATAGCATAAACCATCCCTTTATAGCCAAATACTGGCCTATGGGAAAAAGTTGATACGACTTGGCTTATGATGCCAAATGCAGGAAAAATAATTATGTAAACTTCTGGATGACCAAAAAACCAAAACAGGTGTTGAAATAACACAGGATCACCGCCACCAGCAGGATCAAAAAAGGAAGTACCAATATTGCGATCAGTTAGCAGCATAGTTATAGCACCAGCAAGTACCGGTAAGGCAACAATTAACATAAATGACGTTAGTAAAACAGACCAAACAAATAGTGGCATTTTAGTGAGTGACATGCCTTTTGCACGCATATTGAATATAGTGACTATAAAGTTGATCGCCCCAACAATTGATGACATACCAGCAACATGAAGTGCAAGTATAGCAAGATCAACTCCTGCACTTGGGTGAGACATGATTTGCGATAGAGGTGGGTATAAAGTCCATCCTGTCCCAGGACCTTCGCCAGCAAACACCGAGAGAATAAGCAGAATAAAAGATGACACTAACAACCAAAAACTTAAATTATTCATACGAGGAAATGCCATATCTGGTGCACCAATCATGAGAGGTACGAACCAATTACCAAATCCTCCCATTAAGGCTGGCATTATCATAAAAAACACCATTATTACCGCATGCCCTGTAATCATTACGTTATATAGCTGGTAATTATTGTTAAGTATATTAATGTGCATTAGCTGAGTACGAATAATTACCGATAATAATCCACCAATAATTCCAGCTAATATGGAAAAAATAATGTATAGTGTCCCTATATCTTTGTGATTAGTAGAAAACAGCCAACGTCTTATACCTTTTGGTACATCACTCATATCTATACTCCAAATTTAACTTACTAATTTTTTATCTTCAATCCACTTATTAAAATCTTCTTTACTCACTGCTTCAACAACAATTGGCATAAATCCATGACCTTGACCACAGAGTTCATAACATTGCCCATAATAAATACCGGGCTTTGTAACGTTAAACCATGCTTCATTTAGTCTACCTGGTATTGCATCAACTTTTATACCAAAAGCAGGTACTCCCCAGCTGTGTATTACATCTCCTGCTGTCACTTGTAAACGAATATTAGTATTGATAGGTAAAATAACGTTATTATCAACAGAGAATAGTTTTAAATCTCCTTCGCTAAAGTCTTCTTTTCCTTTTATATAGCTGTCAAATGAAATACCTTGATATTCTGGGTACTGGTAACTCCAATACCATTGATGACCAATAACTTTTAGTGTTATGTCAGCTTTTGGCACTTTCTCCTGTAGTTTGATTAATTCAGCATTTTTAAAAGCCAATATTCCAACAATAATCGTTGGTATAACAAACCAGATAATTTCTAAAAAGATATTATGAGTTATTTTACTGACATTTTTCACTTTGCCCTTACGAAAGCGAAATACTATATAAGCAAGCAGGGCCCATACAAAAAGCATAATTGCAATCATTACACTCATCACAAACGAATGTGACTTAACTACAACCTCCATTATCTCAGTTGCAGGTGCAGGAAATCCAAATTGCCAAGAAGTAGGAGCAGAAGCAATTGATATGTTTGAGTAAAACATTATCAATAATGCAAATAACTTCACCATATTTTTTGCTGTAAAACTACTGTAAAACTAACTGTATAATAGTATATATAAACTTACTATGCAAACAGAGATTATAGAATGTACACAAGTGTTTTGCTAAATATTGAATCAACAGTAAATGATGATTAATGTTTTTTTAGCATTTAATAAATATAATAATACGATACTAACTTGAGGAAAAAAGCATTTACATGAATCTATTTTAAGTTAAAATATTATAATATTTTAAGTTAAATATTTACTTTAAGGAAATTCTATAATAAGTTTAATAGTGTCTGTTATTGCTAATAACCCTCTAGCCTCACACCTAAAAGCAGTAACAGACACTATTAAACTTTAGGTAGTTTTACCTATTTATAATTCATTAAGGTAAAAATCTTACTAATTCCTTTGATTTTATTATACAGATGAGTTTGCTAATTAACCTTTAATGTTTACGTTAGCATTTGCATCTTGTGTGTAAATTTTTTTGCATATCAAACTCTTTAAACAAATTTTTTAGAAAAGCCAAATAAATTATCTCTCTATGAAAGATCTATCGAATGTTGCAATTATAGGTGTAAACAAGAACGATAAAAGAGTGCGGGATTGAGTAACTATATATACTTCTGCTGGCATACCAGGATATAGGTATACGTTTTTAAACTGAGCAAGTTCTGATTTTGGTATCACTACTCGCACTGAATAATAACGCCCCATCCTTGGATCATCAAGAGCATCAGGAGAAATATGGTTTACTATACCGTTAATTAAACTTAAGCGACGTGCACTATAAGCGCTCAGCCTTACTTTAACTTTCAGCCCTTCTAGTCCGTCAATAGAGACTATATTGCTATCTTTCTTTTTTGCTGACAGTATCTCTTCTATGTTTCTGGTTAGAACTTTAGCATCTATTATTAGATCATCATCTGATGGTACTATACTCATGATTGGAACTCCAGATTGTATAACACCACCTTCAGTGTGGTATCTTATATCTGTAACTATACCATCTTGAGGTGATTTAATTATTGTACGTGCTAACGAATCTTCAGCAACCATCAGCCTCTCTTTTAAGTCTGCAATAGATGTATTAACTTCCTTAAGCTCAGCATTTGCTCTTTCTTGAGCATCATTCTTCACATTTATAATCTCTAACTCATTTTCTCCAATTTTTTGCTGCACTTGAGATATTGCAGAACGATAATGCCCAACTCTGCCCTCAATGTCAGCAAACTGTTTTTCTAAAGCTAAAATGTGTGGTTTGCTTATATGGCCACTATCAAGTAATTGTCTTTTTGTTTCTAACTCCTCAGTTATCAAGTCATATTGCTTATGAGCTGCATTTAGTTGAAAGTTTAGCCCCGCTAATTCATCATTTAACTGCTTTATACGTTGTTGCAGTATGTCTGTTTTTCCCAATATGCTCTTTCTCTGAGAGTTGAATAACTTTACTTGATTATTTATCGCTTTACTTACAAGTTCATCGTCCGACAATTTTTTAACCTCGTCAGAAAATTCTAGCGTGTCTAAATCTCCTCTGATTGCAATAAGTCTTGCTTCTGTTGCCAAAAGTGATAAGAGTTTTTCTTTAATTATACTCAAATTTGCCTTTTCGTTAACATCACTTAATAAAACTAAAGGCTCATCTTTTTTAACTGTTTGACCTTCTTTTACTAAAATTTTGCTTATTATTCCCCCACCCAAGTGTTGCACTATTTTTCTATTTGAAGAGACAATAACTTCTCCACTTGCATGCACTGCTCCGTCAATTGGAGCTATAGCCGACCAAATACCACCTATTCCAAAAAAGATGAATATCACCACTAAACCAAAAAATAGTGGTCCCCATGTGACTTTTAGGACTTCATTTATGTTATTACTCTCACGTTTAAAAATAAAATTTATCATCGCATCAATCCATGCGAACGTCTTATCCAAAAATTGATATTTCTTCTTTCTATTTCCTGCCCCTTGCATATCTATATCATCACTACCAATCAGGCCTTTCAAAGAAAGTCCAGCACTAAGCTTTTTTAACTTACTCATTATAATACTACTGCGAATTTTTGTTAATCAGGATAACACACAAAAACAAATAATCTATACCTTAAGTACTTTACTTAGACTATGGAACATCAGAATAAACTATTTAGTAACAATTCTTATACTCTATTGAATGGTTCAGCATTAGGCTAGAAAATCAAAAAGGTTTTACAATAACCATAATAACTATAATTATTATTAACGCTGTTACTGTTTCGTTTAAAACACGAAAATAAACGTGAGTTTTCTTATTCAAGCCCACTGCAAAATTTTTCCTATGTTTTGCAAGTAGACCATGAATAGCAAACATTAAGAATAATGCTAGCGCTTTTACATGAAACCACCCTTCGCGGTATGCTTCCCTAATAATCATTAGCATAATTCCAAAACTAAGGGAGAAAAGCATTGCAGGGTTTATGATATATCTAAGGAGTCTCTTCTCCATTATTTGAAGTAAGCTGTCATTTTCTGACCCTGGTTTTACAGATGCATGGTAAACATAAAGCCTTGGCAAATAGAGCATACCTGCCACCCACATAATTACAGAGATAACGTGAAAAGCTTCAAGCCAGTGATAGTAGTCCATATAGATAGTATTATAAAATGTTAAAAATTTCTGGTATGATCTCAATTTAATAAAAGAAAGTCAATATGAAAGCAGAAAATTTCACTAAAGAACAGGTGATTGGATTCTACAGAAAAATGCTTCTCATACGCAGATTTGAGGAAAAAGCAGGACAATTATACGGAATGGGATTAATAGGCGGATTCTGTCACTTATCAATAGGGCAAGAAGCAGTTGCAGTTGGGACTCAAGCTGCATCAAAATCTGGTGATGCTTTTATCACAAGCTATAGAGACCATGGCTTAATGCTTGCATGTAATTCTGATCCGAATATTGTGATGGCAGAACTAACCGGCAAAAAAACAGGGTGTTCAAAAGGAAAAGGTGGCTCCATGCACATATTTGATGTTGAAAAAAATTTCTTTGGTGGACATGGAATAGTAGGTGCACAAGTCCCAATTGGTACAGGAATAGCATTTGCTAATAAATACAAGAAAAAAGACAACGTTGTATTCACATATTTTGGTGACGGTGCTACAAATCAAGGACAAGTATATGAATCATTTAATATGGCATCTTTGTGGAAGTTACCTGTGGTTTATATCATAGAAAATAACGGATACGCAATGGGAACTTCTGTGCAAAGATCAACTTTAGTAACTGAACTATATAAAAGAGGAGAGAGTTTTGGTATTTCTGGAAAACAAGTTGATGGAATGGATTTTTTCTCTGTCTATGAGTTAACAAGTGAAATAGCTGAGCACGTACGTGGGGGAAAAGGACCTCTCTTGCTTGAAATGAAGACATATCGATATCGTGGCCATTCAATGTCAGATCCTGCTACTTATCGCTCAAAAGAAGAAGTTGAAGATATGAAGCAAAATCATGATCCTATAAGCACCCTAAAGCAGTATATAACAGACAATAAAATCGCTTCTGATGAAGAATGCAAAGCTATTGATAAGGAAATACGAGATTTAGTAAAAAAGTCAGAAGATTTTGCTAAAAATAGTAAAGAGCCAGACATTGATGAACTATATACTGATGTTTATAAATTTGTTAGCTAATCAGTTTCCATCAAAATTATGTTTTGGCCTACTATAGATATTTTTTGGCAGCACTTAACTTTATTATATAACAGCCTAGTCAATAGAAACTGTAGTAACTCTTATATTATTGATATACACCGCTCTTGGATCATAGGTTAAATGAGTTTTATTTGACTTTTTGCGCTAGTTTGCAGAATATAAAGTTGTTAATTGAATAAAATACATGACAAAAGAAAACTGGGAGACAGTAATTGGACTTGAGGTACACGCTCAGGTTTCTTCTAAGACAAAGCTATTTTCTAGTTCACTAACGGAATTTGGCACTGAGCACAATACTCAAGTTTCTCTAGTTGATGCAGCAATGCCAGGTACATTGCCAATATTAAATTATTTCTGCATAGAGCAAGCAATATGTACCGGTTTTGCACTTTCTGCAGAAATTAATAAATGCTCTTACTTTGATCGTAAAAATTATTTTTATCCCGATTTACCACAAGGTTACCAAATAACCCAGTTCTTTGAGCCAATAGTTAAAAATGGTAAAGTGTTTATCAATAATAATGAAAAAGAAATAAGAATTGCAAGAATTCACTTAGAGCAAGATGCAGGAAAGAGTATTCATGAAGAAAGCAAAACTTACGTAGATTTAAATCGTGCAGGTGTTGCTTTAATGGAAATTGTTTCAGAGCCAGATCTTCGTTCATCTGCAGAAGCTGCAGAATTCATGAAAAAATTGAGGCAGATTTTGCGTTACATCGGTTCATGTGATGGTGATATGGAAAAGGGGTCACTCCGCTGTGATGCAAATGTCTCCGTTCGCCCAAAGGGTAGTAGCACATTTGGCACTCGTTGTGAAATAAAAAACTTAAATTCAATACGTTATATTGTACAAGCTATAGATTATGAAGCACAAAGGCAGATCAAAATTTTGGAAAGCGGAGGAGAAATAAGTCAAGATACCTTATTATTTGATGTCACTTTAGGAAAAACAAAAGTGATGAGAAGCAAAGAAGATTCAAGTGACTATAGATATTTCCCTGAACCTGATTTGCTACCTGTTGAAATAAGCCAAGACAAAATTGATTCTATTAAATCATCTTTACCCGAGTTGCCAGATCAAAAAAAACTTCGATACATAGAGGAATTAGGTATCAATGAATATGATGCAGACGTTATCACTTCTGATAAAGAAATTGCCGATTATTTTGAAAAATTAGCAAAAAAGCATGATTCAAAGATTGCAGTTACCTGGTTAACCGTCGAGCTTTTCGGTCGTTTAAATAAAACAAATATTGATATTGTTAGCTCTCCAATTAAAGCAGATGCTTTATCCGAACTCCTCGACTTTATCGTCGATGGAACGATCTCTGCTAAACTTGGTAAACAAGTTTTTGATATTATGTTTGAAACTGGAAAGCCTGCATCCCTTATTATAGAAGAGCAGAATCTCAAGCAAATAACTGACACATGTCAAATCTCAGAGGTAATAGATAAAATCATCAATGACAACCAAGATAAAGTTCAAGAATATAAGGGTGGTAAAACAAGATTGTATCGGTTCTTTGTTGGTGAAGTCATGAAATCCACCAAAGGAAAAGCCAGCCCTGATGTCGTAAACTTGGTTTTGAGTGAAAAATTAAAATTGAGTGCCTAGGTGTACGGTCCCAGATCTTTTGCTATTTGCTTGACTTGTTTCTTTACATAGCTTCTAATTTAAATTCCGCTGTCTATTCTCTTTCATTCATAACCTTTTGCAAAACGTTTTTGCTTTCTCCTCTGCTGGTCACTATTGCTTATATAAAGCAAGTATAGTACTGAATGATGTTGCAAGCACTCAGTTCGGCAATATTATCGATTTAAGACGAAGTTAAGATTTCGATTTTTTATTCAAACTCTTCTGAAAGTTTTTATACATATTGAAGACATCTTGATAATTCAGGTGAGTGTAAACTTGAGTAGTTTCAAGGCTTGAGTGGCCAAGCAGCTGTTGTATTGATCTTATGTCAATATCTTCCTGAAGCAAATGAGTAGCAAAACTATGGCGAAATGCATGTGGAGATAAAATTTCTGGTAAGTTTAAAAATCTTCTTATTTTTTGCAAACGATTAGCAACATAAGTTCTTCCCAATTTTTTTCCTCTTACCCCGACAAAAAGATGTCCCGCTTCGTCAAAGTGAGGACAAGCTTTTATATATTTTTGTATACACTTTTTTACTACTGGAAGAATAAATACCTGCCTTTGTTTATCTCCCTTACCTGTTACTATTAAACTTTCATTGCTAATATCACTAACCTTAAGATTCAGTGCTTCAGTGATTCTTAAGCCCGTACCATATAGCAGAACGACAATTGCAATTTCTCTTTTTACCACCCAAGGCTCGCCTAGATCAGGCAATTTCATTTCTTTCAATAGAGTTTCTATGTTAGATATTGAAAGTGCTTTAGGTAGAGTTCTTCTCTGAATTGGCCTTGATAAAGAAAATACCGCTTCATTATTTATTTCATAATTGTTTTTTATATATTTGAAAAAATTTCTGATTACTGACAATGCGCGAGTGTTAGATCTCGCATTTACACCTCTTGCATAACGAGAGGTAAACCAACTTCTCAGTTCAGGTATGCTTAATTTTTCTAAAGAGCCAACATTTACTTCTTCACCAATGTGAGTATTTAGGAAATTTATAAGATCTTTGAGGTCCCTCATGTATGACTCCAAAGTGTTTGGTGAGTAAGACCTGTTGTACTTTAGCCAATCATACCATTTTTCAATGATTGAACCGAGGTCCACAGTTACTTTTTAAAGAAAGCATCGATGCACGCATCCCTAAAGGCTTCATTTATATCAGGATGAGAGTGACAAATTCTGTATATATCCTCTGCTGCTGCACCATATGCCATTGCAACCGCTGCTTCATTGATTAGCGTATCAGCGTATGCTCCTATGATATGTACACCGAGTATTGTATCTGCTTTGCTACAAGTCAGAACTTTCACGAATCCCTCAGCATCATCAGTGACTTTTGCTCTACCGTTTGCAGCAAATTGACATTTACCAACTTTATACTTTCGACCAGCACTTTTTAGTTCTTCTTCAGTTTTACCGATTGAAGAAACCGCAGGATGAGTGTAAATGACTGACGGTATGATTTCATAATCAACGTGAGGCAATTGCCTTGCTAGTATCTCTGCAACTGCCACCCCTTCTTCCTCAGCTTTGTGAGCAAGCATTGCTCCGCCAATGACGTCACCAATAGCAAATATTCCTTTTACATTGGTTTCATACCTACTATTGACTTGAATAAAGCCACGACTGTCTTTTTCTATTTTTTCAAGACCATCAGAGCATGGCTTACGCCCTACTGAAATCAGTACCTTATTCACCTCTATAGTACTTGTTTGGTTATCTTTTACAGAACAAACTTTCACATTCAAAAAGTTACTACTTTGTTTTATCTCTTCAACTTTAGTACCAAGTAAAAATTTTATTCCCTGCTTTTGTAGACTAGAAAGCAGAGACTTACTTAATTCTCCATCCATTGCTGCAGCGATTCTATCAAGAAACTCTACTACGGTAACTTCAGATCCTAACCTACTCCATACAGAAGACATTTCAAGCCCTATTGCCCCAGCTCCAATCACAACAAGCTTTTTTGGCACTTCAGTGAGAGATAGTGCACCTGTTGATGAAATGATATTTTCCTCATTAATATCAATTCCTGGAAGAGAACTAACATCAGAACCAGTTGCAATTACTATATTTTTTGTCTTTAGTACCTTACCTTCAACTGAAACTTCAAGGTTGCCTTGATCAAAAGAAGTAATTTTTCCAAGTCCATTGATCTTAGTAATTTTGTAAAGGTTGAATAGATATTCTATGCCTTTTCCAAGCTCCTGAACTCTAGCATCTTTATAGCCTAGCATTTCTTTCAAATCAAGACTTACATCCTTAACCTTTATACCAAGTTTTGATAGATTATTTTTCGCGCTAGCATACTGATAAGAGGAATGTAGTAATGCTTTTGATGGTATACACCCAACTCGCAAACACGTGCCACCAAAAATGCTATTTTTGTCTATACAAGCAACTTTGAGTCCAAGTTTTGCAGCAGCAATAGCGCATTTGTAACCACCTGGGCCACCACCTATAACAATCAAATCATAATCAGTCATAAAGAACAAACCTATTTTCTAAAGAATAAACACCATTTCCTTCAGTCGTTATATACATCTTACCATGAGTAAATACTGGAGCATGAAACACATTACCAGGTATTTTAATTACCCTTCCTGTACTTTCAGATCCAGGAAAAGCAAACATTGAACCTTTATTGCTTGTCACCCACAGTGTATGGGCATACATAATTGGAGCAAACAATTGCACATTTTCTATTAAATCAGACGTCCAGACTGTTTTTCCACTTTGTATGTCAATGCCAATTATTTTATTATCTTTAGTCACCATGAAAATTCTTCCGCCTTCTTTTTGTTTCTCTGCAGGAATAAGAGGGCTATAATATGACTCTATGTCTGATACACTTTTTACTTGTAGTGGTTTTGACCATAAGATATTTCCTGATTTTACATCAATACCGTAAATATAAGAATTACTCGTAGCTATTAAGATGTTATCGTGTACTCTAGGCGTAGTAGTTACATCTGTAAGCTGTGTATCTAAAAGATTTGTAGCTAATTTTTGGCTCCATAGTTTTTTACCTTCTTCATTAAAAGCTATTAACTCACCATTTGAAAATGGTGCCATTATTTTATCATTAGAGACTGCTGGTGAGATGGAATATAAACCTCGAACCTCATTTATACCATTTTGATAAGCCCAAATAGGGCTGCCATCTTTTATATCAAATGCATGTAGATAGTTATCAATAGTCAATACTACCAACTTATTGTTTATTACTATTGCTTTCCCTCTTGCCGGAGCTCTTAATTCTTTTTCCCATTGAATCTCCCCTGTTTTTGCATCTATTGTGTGTAGAATGTTATCCACTACAAAGAAAACATTTTCTTTGTAGCTCGATAAACTCATATTACCAATTTTTTTCCTACTTGAGAGGTATAATTTCCAATTTATAACTCTTGGGTTATCGATATCAAAGGAATATAAGGTACCGTGCTTGTCTGGTAAAATAACGCTATTTTCTGTAAGTATTGGAGCTACATATCCTTGAGATAATTTTTTATCTACTAAACTTATCCGTTCGCTTGCCATTGTATAGTTACTATACAATAACATTATCATGACAATTATTATTTTCATTATTTAGTGAAAACAAGATTCATTAATATACATACTAGAAACGTAAATCACAACGAAAATGTTCTTAATTGTGGATCAAAAGCATTAACGTAATGTCATGCCATTATGTAAAGATTCTCTTACTGTAATAATTTTTATCAAGTATTGATTAAAACACATTTCAATAGCTCAGACTAACGCTGTCAGTAATATTACCATAATATGAAATGGAAATGTACGCAGCATTTTCACGATGAAAGATATTGTTGTAATGTCATTCATTTAAACTATGCATATCAATTTGAAAAATGTACATTGTCTTATGCTATAGTACCTAAAAATAAATGCTCAACATACAAAATAACGCTTCACTTTGCAGGCAATGGATATTCTTGGCAGTACTTGCTCTTGCTTGTTCTGGACTGCTGTCAATAATTGTTATTTTTCTACGATTGCCTTTTATTTCTTCTCTCATTCCTTCCGCACAATATATCTTTGATAATGCACTGGTGATACACGTAAATTTGTCAATTTTGGTATGGATGTGCTCTATAATATCTCTGCTCTTCATCATAAACTTAAAAAACACCAATCATTGGTTTAACTTCTCATGGATTCTCTCAATCCTTTCCATGCTGCTAATGTTTATATCTGCATTTGTTCCAAATACTGAAGTTATCAAAAGTAACTATATACCTGTATTACAAAACAAATTATTTTTACTTGGACTCAGTCTTTTCATTACCAGCATATTGATAAATACAGCTCTAGCCTACATATCAAATAAACAAGACTCATATCTTTCAATCGGACAAATTGGCCTGGTCATTATACTTGTGTCATCATTTCTTTGTGTTGTTTTAGCACATAAAAATATGCCTCCAGGTCTATATCACTCAGACAAGAATTTATTTTATGAATATCTCTTTTGGGGAGGCGGACATTTACTGCAGTTTGCCTTTGCTCAAGCAATGTTTTTAGTTTATTTGATCATACTGAATGCTCGCTATATTAGTCTAAATAAAATTACCATTTTACCACTATTTATAAACACAGTTTTGACCGTAGGTGCGCCGTTTATATACCTTATTTATTCGGCGGATAGTGCTGAATTGATACAGTTTTTTACCTGGCATATGAGAATTGCTGGAGCAGTTCTGCCGTGCTTTTTAACAATATTAGTGTCTTGCAACATAAAAACTCTGCTCAATGATAAGGGCAATTATCTTCTCCACTCGTTTGTATTGTTCATTTATGGAGGTGTGCTTGGAGTACTAACTATTGAAGGAAATGTCACTATCCCTGCTCATTATCACGGTTCTGTGGTTGGTATTACTATAGCTTTTATGAATTTTGTCTACTGGCTGTTACCAAAATTGGGCTGTAAAGAAATAAAAAGCTCCATAGTAAGATTACAGATTTATGCATATAGCTTGGGACATTTTCTCCATATTACTGGCCTTGTTTGGCTTGGTGGATATGGTGCCTTAAGAAAAGTTGCAGATCTGCCAAGTATTTCATCAATGTTAGCACGCACGTGCTTCATTATAGGTGGTGCTATATCAGTTATTGGTGGAATGTTGTTTGTAATAATTGTGCTTTCACATTTGTTAAAAGGCAAAACGCGTACCAACTAACCCACAGAAACAAAACTAAAAATTTTAGTGTGAAATTACTATATTTACTTTGTACTATGGCTTAAACAACCTGCTTCAAATTTGGAAAGGCAGTGAAATGAAAAAAACTATATCAAGCTACACTGAATTCTTATTTGCTACTCCTTGTGGTTCTTGTGTTCCATTTACTTGAGAACTAGGTTGCATTATTAAACCACCAGCTAAGAATGCAGATACTGTTGCTATAACAACGATTAACCACATGTCCAATTTAGTTGTATGTTCAAGTGTAATATACACTACTAACCCAACAGCAAGACCAGTACTAGCAGTAGCGATGTATGTTGCTTTTTCTTTTAGTTGTTTATTTGCTTCATTTTTGGCTCCTAATATTTTCTTTTCTTGCTGTAATTGCTGGATTTGAGTATTTAGTTTATTTTCTTCAGCTTTTAATTCTATATTTTCGTTCTTAGCTGTATTCCTTGCATATTCTAAGGATCTATTTAACCGTTCAGCTCTATCCTTTTTAGTTTGTAAGTCTTTATTTTCCTTCTCTAGCTGCTCAAGTTTATTTATTTTTTGCTTCATTTCACTTTTCATTTCATTTTTTAGTTCATTTCTTATTTTATCTTTTAATGTAGCTACTGCTCCTTCTGGGCTTTTTTTACCTTTTAACTCCAGCACGTCTTCAAGCAATTCTGCTAGATCTATTTTTGCTGGGTGGGGCACATAATATGGGTGAGTTAAAATATCTCTAATCTCTTTTAAGTTGTGAAAGTTAAGCATAATAAACCTCAATACTAAAAATTTATTATGTAATAGATTAAAAATTATAAGATCAAGAAGAATTTGTATCATAAATTAAAACGGTAGACATTAAAATTGCTGTATTCGCTCAATTGTGCTAACTTAAAGCTTAAAACTGAGAAATATTTATGTTAGAAGAAAAATATAGTTTTAGAGAAATTGAAGACAAATACACCGTATTATGGGAAGGTAGCAAGGTTTATAAATGGAATGGTGAAAAGGATAATACTTTCACTATAGATACGCCCCCACCAACGATATCAGGAAAGTTGCATATTGGCCATATATTCAGCTATTGCCACACAGACTTTATTGCAAGGTTTCAGCGTATGCTGGGAAAAGATGTATTTTATCCAATTGGGTTTGATGATAATGGCCTTCCGACTGAAAGGTTAGTTGAGCAAACCTATAAAACCCGCGCAAAAGAAGTTGGCAGAGAAAAATTTATAGAGATGTGCCATGAGGTTATTGAAAAATCAAAGCAAGAATTCAAGGAATTGTTTAAATCAGTTGGCATTAGCTATGACTGGGATTTGGAATACCACACGATCAGCAAGGAAGCTGTGGCACTTTCTCAAATGTCATTCATTGATCTATATAATAAAGAGTATGCATACAGAAAAATGCAACCTATTCTTTGGGACCCAGTCGATAAAACCGCAATTGCGCAAGCGGAAATAGAGGATAAAGTCTTTGAGTCATCTTTGAACACGATAGTTTTTTCCACTGAAAAAAATGAGCAGATTCATATTGCAACTACGCGACCTGAGTTACTTCCTGCATGTGTTGCAGTTTTTTGTCATCCAGAAGATGCACGATATGCCCATCTTATTGGAAAAATAGCCGTAGTGCCAATTACAGAGGCAAAAGTTCCAATAATAGCTGATGATAAGGTCAAAATAGATAAAGGCACTGGGCTTGTTATGTGCTGTACATTCGGTGATGAGCTCGACATATATTGGCAGCAAAAGCATAATCTGCCGGTGACAATTATAATTGATCAGGATGGAAGGATGAATCTGCATGCAGTGTGTGATCAAAAATGGATCCCAGTGTCACGCACTGGGATGACAGGGGAGAAAGATGCCCATTATCAAGCTACTCAGGTGACAGAGGAGACACATGCCGGTGTCATCCGAGTAGCTGACACTGGGATCCATGGACTAAAAGTTAAAGAAGCAAGAAAGAGGATCATTGAAATCCTCAGTGGAAAAGGACTTTTAATAGAAAGCACTAGCATTTCTCATTCTGTTAAATGTGCTGAAAGATCTGGTGTGCCGCTTGAAATATTACCTACTTATCAATGGTTTGTCAAGACTTTAGAGCAAAAAACTCAAGTATTAGATAAAGTGAGTAAATGTAATTGGCATCCAGAATCTATGCGTAAACGTATGGAGGTGTGGATAGAAGGGCTAAGTTGGGATTGGTGCATCTCAAGACAGCGTTATTTTGGTGTACCATTTCCAGTTTGGTATTCAAAACGTAAGGGAGAAGAAGGCAAAATCATTCTAGCTGAAGTAAAGGATTTACCTGTAGATCCACTCAAAGATTTGCCGAAAGGGTATATTAAAGAAGAAGTTACTCCAGATCAAGATGTGATGGATACTTGGGCAACAAGTGCGATCACTCCTCAATTAAGTGCACTGGCAGTAAACAGTGAGCTCGGTTTACCAAGCCATCGGTATGATAAGATATTTCCTGCAGATCTGCGCAGCCAAAGCCATGAGATAATAAGAACTTGGGCTTTTTATACGATTTTGAAGGCACATTATCATGCAGATTCACTGCCGTGGAAAAATATCATGATTAGTGGTTGGTGTTTGGCTGATGATAAAAAAAAGATGAGTAAATCAAAAGGTAATATCATCACTCCTCATGTAATGCTTGAAACCTATGGAGCTGACGTAGTACGCTATTGGGCAGCAAACTCAAGACTTGGAGTTGACACAGTCTACTCTGAAAATATCTTCAAAATTGGCAAACGACTTGTTACGAAACTTTGGAATGCTAGCAAATTTGTTTCCATGTTTATGGAAAAACATCAAGCATTGAGCATAAATTCCATCAGTGAGACGATGGATAAGTGGATATTGTCCAAATTATATAAAGTGATAGAAAAAACGACGAATAACCTATTACAGTTTGAATACTGCGAAGCTTTGAGCGCAATAGAAGAATTTTTTTGGAAAGATTTTTGTGATAATTACTTAGAGTTAGTTAAAAAACGTGCATATGGAGATGCATTGGACAACGAGGCAAACATGAGTGCGAAACAGAGTTTGGCATATGTACTCAATATTATTTTGAGGTTATTTGCACCATTTTTGCCATACATTACAGAGGAAATATATCATCAGTTGTATAGTTATAACTCCGTTCACAATAAAAGTAATTGGCCTAACAAGGAAGAACTTATCTATGATAAGTATTCTGAGGAAATGGGAGATAATTTCGTGCAGATATTAAACCTTGTGAGAAAAATAAAAGCAGATAATAACGTATCAGTTAAGCATCTTATACAAAAGTTGATGATAAAAGCGAGTGTAAAAGAGGATGAGTTAAATTATTCTGCTCAGCATGATTTGCAGTCAGTTTGCAATGCTGAAGTGATAGAATGGGTTGAGAGTACAGAAGCAGAGCTTATAACTGAGAATGGAAAATTTACTGTAAGTTTATTGATTGATGTAACTTAGCATTCGTATTACTATACTAATTATTTAGTTGTGAGGTAATAATGATTGATAATACATATGATAATAAAATTGAAGAACAAAAAGATGATTATCATGACTTCATTCAAAGGTTTTTGTTTTTGCTCGGTAAGATAAAAGAAAAGAATAAATCAATTCACACTGCTGTAGCTAGTTTTCACATATTATCTTTTTTAATAAAATACAATGCCAATTTTAATGAAGATGAAGTGTATAAAGCCGTTATCCAAGATTTCAATAATGTAAAGGAGGCGAGACTAGAGCTTCAAGATAAGGCTAAAAAAGTATTGAATGGATATATTGAAAGTGGTGTTGAAACAGTTTCAATATATGGTAGTTGTGCAGAAGTTAAATTGGGAGCTAATAAAAACAAATTCAAAGTCAGTGAGTTTTTGAATAGTAATTTCTGTCAAGATAATGGAATTATAGGGTTTTCAACTCTGCATAGCAATGGAAAAAATTGTAAGTTAAAAATATGATATAAAGGAGATAAGAGGGAAGATAACCCTACTCACTATAGGAATAGAGTTATCACGGGCGTGTGCGACCGACCAACTGTTGGTATTATAACCGTTCGGATCAAGGTACACTAGCCCATCTCTCGATACGTTTGAATAGTTGCATGGGACATATGTATGCACCCGTTTACAATCTTAAATTAATTAAAACTAATCGAGGTTATTATGATTACATCTTATCAAAATTTTATTGGCATTGATATCGGAAAATTTAAAAATGTTGTTGCAGTTCACAAACAGAAGAATGCTGTCGAATTCGACAATGATACTGCTGGCTGGCAACAATTGTTTCAAGATTTTTCAAATATCTTACCTAATTCTTTAGTAACTCTGGAAAACACTGGAAAATATGAGCTTGGCTTAGCACATTTTCTTGTTGATAAAGATATTGCTGTACATCGAGCTAATACTCGCAAAGTAAAAAGCTTTGTTCTATCTCATGGAACTTTAGCAAAGTCTGATCAATCAGATGCAAGAGCCCTTGCTCAGTATGGGTTTGAACGCTATAGTACTCTATCTCTATTTGCACCTATGTCAAAAGAACAAACAACCTTAGTTGCACTTTGTCAACGTCGTGATGACATTACAAAAATGAGAGCTCAAGAGAAATCTAGGCTTGCAGCACCTGAAAACGACCATATAAAAGAAAGCTGTCAGAAAACTATTGAATTCTTTAATAGCCAGATAGATGAGCTCAACAATACCATACAAAAAATTATTGATGAGAATCCAGAGTTACAAAAGCGCCAAAAAATCCTTAAAACAGTTCCAGGAATAGGTGCAAAATTATCTCAAGATTTTCTGTGTCTAATGCCAGAACTTGGTTATGTAAGTAGGGGAGAAATTGCAAGTCTTGCTGGAGTTGCACCTCATCCGAAAGAAAGTGGTAAAACTATTGGTTATCGCAGAATAAGTGGTGGCAGAAGCAACGTTCGTGAAAAGCTTTTTACAGCTGCGATGTCTGCTTCAAGGTCTAAGTCTGCGCTTGGTGGCTTCTATTCAAGGCTTGTTGGTAAAGGTAAAAAGAAGATGGTGGCTATGACAGCTCTAATGCGTAAAATCATAGTAATTGCCAATGCGAGGCTTAAAGAAGCAGTCAATGTGAATTAAAAAAATCTGCATAGAAAATAGGTTAACGAATATGTGGATAAATACGTCTACACACATTTAAAGTATTTATCCACATATTCGTTAACCATAAGATCTAAGCAGTAACTGTTGTTTGATACAAAATTTTTCTATGATTAAGTTAGGGTTTTTATTGTCAAAAATGCACTTTTTACTCGAATAAAAAACAAAATTACAAACAAAAGTTGTAATGAAACTAAATTCAAAAAATTTTAAAAAACATAGTTGATGGAATGCACGGTTTTGTTTCTGAAGAAGGAATAAGGCACTATGTTGTAACTGATGGTGCATACGAAATGACTCTGAATTGGTGTGATGAGGACGGAAAAAAGTGCACTATTATAATTAATATTGATGCTAATGGTATAGAACTTATCGAGCGTAATCGTGTTACTGATGATCAATTGAAAGCAAATAAAGATGTAAAAATAGGTAACTTATTCTTGTATCAAATAAAATTTAGAAATAAGGAGAAAGGCAATCATAAATCATCTGAGATTGTGATAGAAAATAGTAATAGAAATATTAACATTCAAACAACTCAAGAAATTGAGCGTGGCAGCAAAGAAGCTCAAATAGGCAGTACTAAAATGCAAGACAAAAGTGCACAAGTTGTAGATGACAGCTTAAACGAAAGAATTAATAAATTGGAAAAAGAAAATACAAGATTAACTGGAAATAATCAAACTATATTAGAACAATTACAGCAAAAAATGAGAGAGGTAGAGGAATTAAATGGAAAGGTAAGGGAAAAAGATGAAGTTTTGGCTGAAGTAACACAAAAACTCAAGCAGCTAAGTGATTCGGTAGAGAGTGAATTTGAAAAGAGAAGAGTAGAGAAGGAAGAGTTAGAATCGAAGTTAAGGAAAGCACAAAGAGAGATACAAAAGTTAAGTAAAGAAAAAGCCGAATTAGTGCAAGAAAAGCAAGGCTTGGAAGAATATGCTAAAGTTCTAGTTGTCAAAATAGAAAAACTAACTGATCAAAGAAAGCGATCATATCTTAAACTGGATGAATTAGTGAATAAAAATAGAAGGTTAGAACAAGAATTGAATGATACTAAAAAAGAATTAGATGATAAATATAATCAAATCCAGAGATTAGAAAGTCAATCACATGAATTAGAATCTAAAAAAGTAACAGAATTGATAACATGTTTAGAAAAGAAAGAGAAAAAAATAGCAGAGTTAGAAGCGCAGTTGCAAAAAGAAAGTTCTGAAACTTGTGATTTAATACTTAAATCATCGGATTTAGAAGAAGAAAAAAGACGATTACAAGAAAAATTAGATGAAAAAACTCAAGAAGTGATGAAACTAACTGTAGATTTAGAAGAACTAAGTAATCAATCGGAAGAGAAAGAAACTAAATATTTCAGCAGGATTAAAGAGTTAGAAAAAATTCTTAATAAAGAAAGAAAAAACAGTGAAGAGTTAGAAAATTATAGCATCAATCTGGAGGAAGAAAGTCAAATTCAACATGAAAAGTACAAAGAGTTACTATTTGAGAAGCATTCTATAAAAGAAGAAATTTCAGATTTGAATGATCAATCTTCATTAGTTCATCAGAATCGTGTGAGCTTAGCACAAGATTTGGCAAAAAACATGATATATTTGTTCAAAGAGAATGTAAGAGAAGAAGATAAAGTGATTATATCGCAGGAAACTGTATTAGAGATTTTGAATAGATTGGAGGAATTAATCAAGAATGTTGGAGTCAGTGATCAAGAAATAAAAGGAGTAATTGAAGAAATATCTGTACAAACTAATGATAGCCTTGCTCCTTCAGATATAAGTAATGGAGACTTATCAGCACTACCAAATAAAGAGCTGGTTGAAGCTTCATATTCAGAAGATTTTGGATATTCTAGTTGTATTAAACAAGACTTGATCTGACACTTTAAAAAAGTAAGTTATAAAATAATAAAAGAAAGGAGTGTTAGAAATGAGTACGATACAAACAAAAATACTAAAGCCGAAACTAGGATTGCTAGAGCTAGCAAAACAGCTTGGAAATGTGTCTCAAGCATGCAAGGTTATGGGATATTCAAGGGATACATTTTATAGATTCAAAGAACTATATGAAAATGGAGGAGAAGAAGCGCTGCATGAGATAAGCAAGAAAAAACCACTTATGGCAAACAGAGTCTCTGAAGACATGGAAAGAGCTGTAGTTAATATTGCAACAGAATTTCCTGCATATGGACAACAAAGAGCTGCAAATGAACTGAGAAAAAGGGGCATAATAATCTCTGAAGGTGGAGTGAGATCTGTATGGCTGAGAAATGACCTTGAGACCTTCAAAAAAAGACTGAGGGCTCTTGAGGCAAAAGTTATGCAAGATGGAATAATTCTAACAGAGGAGCAACTTGCGGCTTTAGAAAAAGTTAAAGAACAAAGGGAAGCACATGGTGAAATTGAAACAGAGCATCCAGGTTATTTAGGTTCTCAAGATACTTATTATGTAGGCAACATCAAGGGTATAGGAAGAATCTATCAGCAAACTTTTATTGATACTTATTCGAGAGTGGCTTTTGCTAAGCTTTATACAGATAAAACTGCTATTACCGCTGCTGACTTGCTGAATGATAGAGTAATACCATTTTTTGATGTACAAAGCGTGCCATTATTGCGCATTTTGACCGATAGAGGTACAGAATATTGTGGCAAACCAGAGAATCACGCTTATCAGTTATACTTAGGAATCGAAAATATTGATCACTCAAGAACTAAAGCCAATTCTCCGCAAACTAATGGCATATGCGAGAGATTCCATAAGACTATGCAAGATGAGTGTTACAATATTATTTTTCGCAAGAAAATCTACAATTCTTTGGAAGATCTGCAGATAGATGTTGATCATTGGTTGCGTTCTTATAATGAGACAAGGCCTCATTCAGGCAAATATTGCTATGGCAAAACGCCTACTCAGACTTTTCTTAATAGCAAACACATTGCTTTTCAGAAAAATATTAGTAGCATGAAACAAGAGACTGATATTAGTTTTAACTACCTCAATTCTTCTGTCAGTTAATTCATCCCTGTCAGATTAAGTTGTGTCTAGTACATTCTAGTAGATGTTCTACTCCTAGATGTTCTACTCCCGTCTGATGCCACCTTGTATTTTGAGTTTAGTTAGCATATCAACTAAAGTTTATCACTGGTACAATTGTGATAAGTGTTCTCCTCTACGGGTAAGATAATTTTAATCAATGTATACAAGACTGCTGAAGTTTTGTATATGGGTGATGAGCAATTTACTTAATAAATATAATACATTTTATTTTATAGCTAGTTCTCTGGCTACTCTCACGTTACTTACATCTTTAGCGCTTATTAATGTACCTAGTTCTTTAATTCTCGCTTTAGCTGTATTATCTGTTTTGGCTTTTATGATTTTGTATAAAATAATTATTGACACTAGTAAAGTGGAGAAGAAATTTGCTCACAAAGAGCGTGAGTTGACTCAAGAAAAGCACAATTTATACGAGGAAGAAAGAAAATTTGGTCAAAAAATAGAAGCTGAGAGGAAATCTTTTCTTAAAGAAAAAAAATCTTTGGAGGAGAAATTAGAAGCAAAAATGATCCATATAATTGGAATAACAGACGAATTAGAAAAAGTAACGAAGGAGAAAGATGAGCTTGCTGCACAAGAAAAAGAACTACTCCATAAAATCTCATATTTGTGTAAACAGTTACAGGAAAAAGAAGCTGATCTAACTGAGAGGAAAAAACTTATAATCGAATTGAAAAGAAAAATAGACAATGATAAATATGAGGAATTATATAAGGAAGTAGAGAAATTATCTAAAGAAAAAGAGGAGTTATCTAAGGAAATAGACAAATTACGTAAAGAGAAACATATACTATATATGAAAAAAGAAGAATTACATAAAAGAAAAGAAGAACTTTGTGTGAAATTAGATGAATTACAATGTAAATTTAAAGAAATTGATCAGAAAAATAAAAACTTATCTCAAGAGTTAAAAAGGAAATTTGAAGAGCTAGATAAAGCAGACGGTTTAATTAAAAATCAATCTTTTGAGTTAGACAGAATAAGACAAGATTGTAATAACGAAGTGAAAAATTTAAGAAATTCACTTTTAGAGCGAGACAGTCAAATAAAACAACTTCAATATGTGATAGATAAGATAGAAGAATCGATAAGAGAAAATGAAACAATTAAAGATTATAGCAAAAAAATAATATTAGGGGAGACTCAGAAAATAAAATTTATATTAGGGCAGCTTGTGCAATTCAAGCTAATGAAAGGTTCCAAAACATCGGAGGAAACGTCTGATTCTTTACAGGAAGATCTTGGATATGCCAGTCGTTCACCCACTCCGACCAGATTATCGTGTTCAGTGTCTGTACAAAGCATTGCAAGTGGACCAATCCCTGAATATGGATTGTAAAATGCAACAATTACTCTTATTATAAAAAAAATTATACAAGATAATGAACCCAATAATATGCGCACTGGATACACAAGATTTGAATGAAGCCATATCTTGGGCTAATGGTCTGCGTGATAAGGTTGGCATGGTAAAACTTGGGTTAGAATTTTTTGCTGCACATGGTCCTTCTGGAGTGAGAGAAGTTGCAAAATGCAATGTACCAATTTTTTTAGATCTAAAATTGTATGATATTCCAAACACTGTAGCTAGAACAGTTGAAGCAATAAAAGCTCTAGATGTTGAAATGCTAACATTGCATATCAGTGGTGGAACAAAAATGCTTAAAGAAGCACTAAGTATAGTGCAAGGAAAGAAAATAAAGCTAATTGGAGTAACAGTACTAACTAGTATGGGCAATGAAGATCTGAGTGAACTCGGAGTAGCAAGGGAAGCAAAATCACAGGTAATTTTGCTAGCAAAGCTTGCAAAAAAGATTGGACTACATGGAGTAGTTTGCTCTGCACTAGAAGCTCAAGAAGTGCGCCAAGAATGTGGTAAAGACTTTAAAATTATTACTCCAGGAATCCGTATGAATCGAGGTCATGATGATCAAAAAAGGACAGCAACACCAAAAGAAGCAATAAATTCAGGAGCTGATTATATCGTAATTGGCAGACCAATTACAAAAAGCGGCAATCCCGCAAGTAGTGCAGAATTAATATTGAAATCCCTTACTGATTGAAGCAGGAGAGCGGCAAGGTAGATAAGGTACCATAGAATAAAAGCAACAAACGGTATGTATCCGTTCAGCAGGGTGGCAAAACAAGGTAGACGAGAAAAGATAACTAAATGGGTGTCATCCCAGTGCTTGACACTGGGATCCAGATATAAAAAGTATTTGCAAATTATGCAGTAAACAATAGTCCTTAAGGACATATGTCAAAAACAATGTCCAAAAACTAGATCCCAGTGTCAAGCACTGGGATGACATCATAGACACGCAAAGCTACTTGTTTCAAAAACAGTATGTTAAACTAATTTTGCCTCGAACACAAAGGCAGTGCTTGACACTGTTTACTATGCAAATTGCCACAATGTTCGTACAGCTGTGACTGAAATGATAAAAAGAGGATAATTAAAGGATACCATTTATTGTTTTGGCAAATTTGTACAGCTACGTACTTTATTTGCACATTCTTCTGAACAGATACGCAGCGAAAAAAAATGCTTGACACAAAAAATGGATGCTGTATAGTGCTAACAATTAAGTATAATATTTACCGTGGTGTAATACTACACTGCTTTTTTTTACTTCAACAAGTAATCAGTATAATTTTTCTCTCGTTACCAAGCGCCTTACGTTTATTTGTATCTACCATGAAGCCAATGCTGGAATCCAGAAAAAAGACCGGTGAATGGCAGTATACATATACAGTTGTATGAACGTTGTTTACCATGAGGGCGCCTCCCAGCACTGGGATCCATATTGTAAACAAGCGTTTGAGTTATACTAAGCTGCCATTCACCGGTCTTTTTTCTGAATGCAGTTTGCATAACAACGAAAAGGTACTGAGATTAAAGATTACCTTCAAATTACAATACTATTCTAATTTTATTTTTAAAGGAGGCTATTATGTCACTTACTGATATCGCTCACCGTGTTAATGAACTCGCTTCATCATGGGAGCAATTTAAATTAATAAATGATCGCAAACTAAAAGAAATCGAAAGCAAAGGACCTGAGCAGCTATGCAAGATAAATAGTAATATTGATAATTGCAAAGAGCGCTTAGATTTTATTGAAACTTCAGCTCAACGTCCAGAAATTAGCACAGATTTTAACATGGGTGATAAATATTTTTCTGATTATATCCGCAAAGGAATGGAAAACAGGTTATCACACAAAACCCTAAGTGGAGATGACAATGATATTGGAGGGTATTTAGTTACTCCTCATATTGTAAAACGCATAAACAAGCGTATAGCTGATTCATCTCCAATGCGGCAGATATGTTCTAGTGAAAGAATCTCTACTGAAACATTGGATTATATTATAGAGGATTGTGACCGTGCTGGTGCAGGTTGGAGTGGTGAAGTCGTAGAGGACGAAGATGGTGGCTATAAATCTAAGTATGATTTTACACAAGACACAAGTACACCTAAAATTCAAAAGATTTCCATCACAACTTATGAGCTCTATGCTCAGCCGCAAATATCACAAAAATTGCTCGATGATGCATTTGTCAATGTTGAAAGTTGGCTTGTAGAAAAGGTTGCCGAAACTTTCAGTAAGAAAGAGAATGAAGCCTTTATTAAAGGTGATGGCACTTTTCAGCCTAAAGGAATTTTAGCTTACGAAGATAAAATAGAGCAAATCAAAGCTGATAAGCTAGACAGCGACGCCATAATGATATTGTACTACTCTCTAAATGAACATTACTCTAAAAATGCATCATTTTTAATGAACAGGAGTACGTTAAAGGACGTGAGGCTACTAAAATCTGAAACAGGTCAGTATCTTTGGCAGCCGAGTTTATCGCTTGAAACACCAGATACTTTGATGGGAATACCAGTATATCAATCTGCTGATATGCCACCTACAATGATTGCAGTAGCGGATTTCAAACAAGCTTATAAGATCGTAGATAACAGAGGAATGAGAATACTTAGAGACCCTTATACAAACAAACCTTTGTGTACTAGACACAACTTAATCTGACAGGGATGAATTAACTGACAGAAGAATTGAGGTAGTTAAAACTAATATCAGTCTCTTGTTTCATGCTACTAATATTTTTCTGAAAAGCAATGTGTTTGCTATTAAGAAAAGTCTGAGTAGGCGTTTTGCCATAGCAATATTTGCCTGAATGAGGCCTTGTCTCATTATAAGAACGCAACCAATGATCAACATCTATCTGCAGATCTTCCAAAGAATTGTAGATTTTCTTGCGAAAAATAATATTGTAACACTCATCTTGCATAGTCTTATGGAATCTCTCGCATATGCCATTAGTTTGCGGAGAATTGGCTTTAGTTCTTGAGTGATCAATATTTTCGATTCCTAAGTATAACTGATAAGCGTGATTCTCTGGTTTGCCACAATATTCTGTACCTCTATCGGTCAAAATGCGCAATAATGGCACGCTTTGTACATCAAAAAATGGTATTACTCTATCATTCAGCAAGTCAGCAGCGGTAATAGCAGTTTTATCTGTATAAAGCTTAGCAAAAGCCACTCTCGAATAAGTATCAATAAAAGTTTGCTGATAGATTCTTCCTATACCCTTGATGTTGCCTACATAATAAGTATCTTGAGAACCTAAATAACCTGGATGCTCTGTTTCAATTTCACCATGTGCTTCCCTTTGTTCTTTAACTTTTTCTAAAGCCGCAAGTTGCTCCTCTGTTAGAATTATTCCATCTTGCATAACTTTTGCCTCAAGAGCCCTCAGTCTTTTTTTGAAGGTCTCAAGGTCATTTCTCAGCCATACAGATCTCACTCCACCTTCAGAGATTATTATGCCCCTTTTTCTCAGTTCATTTGCAGCTCTTTGTTGTCCATATGCAGGAAATTCTGTTGCAATATTAACTACAGCTCTTTCCATGTCTTCAGAGACTCTGTTTGCCATAAGTGGTTTTTTCTTGCTTATCTCATGCAGCGCTTCTTCTCCTCCATTTTCATATAGTTCTTTGAATCTATAAAATGTATCCCTTGAATATCCCATAACCTTGCATGCTTGAGACACATTTCCAAGCTGTTTTGCTAGCTCTAGCAATCCTAGTTTCGGCTTTAGTATTTTTGTTTGTATCGTACTCATTTCTAACACTCCTTTCTTTTATTATTTTATAACTTACTTTTTTAAAGTGTCAGATCAAGTCTTGTTTAATACACTTTTAGAAAGTTGGTATAATAAGTTTTGACTTCATAAGTTGTTCTTTAGATGGATTATTTATGAACTTACTAGGTTCTTCTGAGCTTAGTACCTTGCTATCACTTGCAGGCACTTTAGATGTAGAACTTGCAATTTCAGGTTTCTGAGATATTTGATCTATATTACCAACTGTACTCTTACTATTTAAACCCAACATCTTTTTCATTCCTTCTAACTCACAAGACAAAGTTTTACCATCATCTACCGAGTCCACTATAAAGGATGACGAATTACTGTTTGTAACAACAAGTTTGCTATAAGCAATTTTGAACATAGCTTTGTCACGTTTGACATTTATATGATATTTTGATGAATCGTTACAATTAATATTTCTCCAATCCATAACTTCTGACATATTCTTATTACTTATATGCAGTACTAACTGCTTATTACCATTTTCTTTAATAACACCCCAATCATTGGATTCACCCTTCACTAGTTCAATTACACTATTTTTTTGCGGTTTACTAGACCACAAGTTTTTAATGCTGTTCCAGATTGATGCAATACCTCCTGCAATCGACTGAAAAAAGTTTTTTATTTTTTCTAACATATTTTACTCCTTAAATTAATAATAATTTAATTATTACATAAAAAGTATAATATGTCAACTATTTCATAAAAATTTTAGTACTTGCTCGCAATTTTCAACAATTTAATAGCACTGGTGTTGACAACCTCCCCACCGACACGCTTAGTGACAAAAAATCTAACATAAGGTGTATTAAACAAGACTTGATCTGACACTTTAAAAAAGTAAGTTATAAAATAATAAAAGAAAGGAGTGTTAGAAATGAGTACGATACAAACAAAAATACTAAAGCCGAAACTAGGATTGCTAGAGCTAGCAAAACAGCTTGGAAATGTGTCTCAAGCATGCAAGGTTATGGGATATTCAAGGGATACATTTTATAGATTCAAAGAACTATATGAAAATGGAGGAGAAGAAGCGCTGCATGAGATAAGCAAGAAAAAACCACTTATGGCAAACAGAGTCTCTGAAGACATGGAAAGAGCTGTAGTTAATATTGCAACAGAATTTCCTGCATATGGACAACAAAGAGCTGCAAATGAACTGAGAAAAAGGGGCATAATAATCTCTGAAGGTGGAGTGAGATCTGTATGGCTGAGAAATGACCTTGAGACCTTCAAAAAAAGACTGAGGGCTCTTGAGGCAAAAGTTATGCAAGATGGAATAATTCTAACAGAGGAGCAACTTGCGGCTTTAGAAAAAGTTAAAGAACAAAGGGAAGCACATGGTGAAATTGAAACAGAGCATCCAGGTTATTTAGGTTCTCAAGATACTTATTATGTAGGCAACATCAAGGGTATAGGAAGAATCTATCAGCAAACTTTTATTGATACTTATTCGAGAGTGGCTTTTGCTAAGCTTTATACAGATAAAACTGCTATTACCGCTGCTGACTTGCTGAATGATAGAGTAATACCATTTTTTGATGTACAAAGCGTGCCATTATTGCGCATTTTGACCGATAGAGGTACAGAATATTGTGGCAAACCAGAGAATCACGCTTATCAGTTATACTTAGGAATCGAAAATATTGATCACTCAAGAACTAAAGCCAATTCTCCGCAAACTAATGGCATATGCGAGAGATTCCATAAGACTATGCAAGATGAGTGTTACAATATTATTTTTCGCAAGAAAATCTACAATTCTTTGGAAGATCTGCAGATAGATGTTGATCATTGGTTGCGTTCTTATAATGAGACAAGGCCTCATTCAGGCAAATATTGCTATGGCAAAACGCCTACTCAGACTTTTCTTAATAGCAAACACATTGCTTTTCAGAAAAATATTAGTAGCATGAAACAAGAGACTGATATTAGTTTTAACTACCTCAATTCTTCTGTCAGTTAATTCATCCCTGTCAGATTAAGTTGTGTCTAGTACATCTAAAGAGTATCTTTTCTTCACAAAAGAGCACCTCCTTTGGTGCTCTTTTTCTTTATAAGTTTTCTCCATAGGGAAAATTGACAAATTAAATTTTATATGTAATAATTAAGTAAATTCATTAAGGAGTAAACTATGTGGAAAAGTATACAAAAGCTTTTTAAATGGATTGCTGATCACACAGGAATTTCATGGATTGCAAAAAAAGTTTTATCAGGTTGGAATTGGTTATTTAGCAGTAAAGCAAATGCTGCTCAAGAAAATATATCACCAAAGAGACCTTCAGATGAGAATGTAAATAAAAATAATACGTTGCCAAAAACTCTAGATGGTAATCAACTAATACTGCCAAAGCAGATAGATAGACCCAAAGTTTGTCTTGAAGTTATCGATGGTGAACTACTATTAACTATGATAAATAAAAATTATACAATCCTTGAAGAGAAACATAAAAATCCATATCAATATGATGAATTTCATGCATTTGTAAGATGTGACAGTGGAGATTTTCATATTACTGGTCCTTATCGCTCACAGAAAAATATAGGTGTTGAGAGGAAGTCTGTGTCAATAACTTCAGTAAATAAACAAAGTGATGAAGGTTCTGTATTAAGTAATCCATTAGAAATGATACGTGTATTGGGCTTAGGTAAAAACAAAGAGTTCGTTAAAGTGGATAAGATAAATTACAAGCCATTAAAAACAAAAAAAACATCAGTATTAGGTGAGCTTGAATTTGAAGGGAATAACTTTTGGTTAAATTTGGAAGAGTGTATAAACATTAAGGATTATAAAAGTAGTTTAACCAAGGACGCATATCATCCTAAGTTTCTTGTATATCTAAAGTATAATAAAAGAGAATATTGCATTACTGGGAGGAGTGTTAATTCTCCTAAGTTTGCTAAACATTTAATTGTAGAATCGATAATAGAGAAGAACGAAGATGGGAAGTATATCGATAGCGATAAAATATTAGTGCAAGACGATATTGAGCATGTGAAAAAAATGTTAGGATTGGGAATTGGTACAACAAATGTTAAAGTAGATAGTATATCTAATCAGCCGTTTGGAGTTAAAACACCTACTACTACGGCACAACAACCGATTAACAATACACCTGTTGATCGACTAACATCATTGGCAGTAACAAGAGAATCTTCTACTATCAACATTTTTAACGGAAACTTAGAACTACGTCTTGCAGATGATATTCAACAAAATCTAGAGGATTATAAGCATCCAAAAAAGGAGGGTAAATATCGTATAAAAATACACTGCAATAAAAGTGATTTTAACATTAATTTTAGTAAAAGAGATAATGATGATGGTTCCGTATCTCTAATTATTAATATGCTACAAAAAGATAAACGCGAACTTTGTCAGGTAGCGCAAATGAAAAAGTTCTTGGGCTTCAAGAAGGGGTCAACATTTGTTGTAATAGATTCTATTGAAAGTTTTAAAGCGCGTGGCGTGCCAAGCTCAGAAACTACTAGTCTGGAAGCAAAGAACGCTAACTGTAATAAATCTCTCTTAGTTAATGCACATAAAGAAAAAGATGAGCATAATACTGATGCTAGTAACAAGATAATACAGCAAGAGGTTGATAATGAGGATAATGAACAAGAGGAGTTTTATGATGCAGAAGAGGAATTAGATGGTGATTTTCATGATGCATTAGACACATTGTTTATTCCAGAAGAAGCAAAATTGGAGTTTTCTCAAGAATTATCTAACTACTTATCAAAAGCAAAAAGCTCAGAAATAAGAAGATTGCTTTGCGATGAAGTAGTACCAAATTCGTTACTTATTCGACTAACAGTTGACGAAAAGTTTGCTAGTAATAATCGTTCTTGCTAGTTAATTTCACAAAAGAGCATCTTCTTTGGTGCTCTTTTTTTCTTTATACGTTTTCTCCATAATTGACTAATTACAATTTGTATCTTCCTCGTATCAATTTTCAATAGATTTATCGATGTATAGCTATAGTTTTATCAGTGTAAGGCTAAATATGCTAAGCTTATAAAGATGACAAAGCTTCAAAAAAAGCCTAACATAGTGGAAAAAGCTTTATGAAAATCAAAGTTGGAGTAATAGGCTGCTTAGGCAGAATGGGTAAGAAAATACTCAATGAATTAATTACGAATACCAAAGTGGAAGTAGCAGGTGCTGTTGCTCGCTTGGGCAGTGAGTATATAGGCTTAGATATTGGGCCTATTGTAGGCAATAATTGCAATTTAGGAATCAAAGTTACAAGTTCTATTAGTGAGGTATTTGAATCGTCCGATGTTGTAATAGATTTTACAACTAAAGAATGTATGCTAGACTGCCTTAAGGCGGCCGTGAAATTTAAAAAACCGCTAGTTAGTGGCACAACTGGAATAGAAGGTCTAAATTTAAAAGAATATGCTGCTAAAGTTCCAATATTATGGTCAGCAAATATGAGTATAGGAGTTAATGTGTTGCTGAAATTGGTCAAAGAAGCTGCCAAGCTTTTAGGTAATGAGTATGACGTTGAAATTTGGGAAATGCATCACAATTTAAAAAAGGATTCACCATCTGGAACAGCTATAGAGTTTGGTAAAGCAGTTGCTAACGCTGCAAAAGTGGATTTTGAGCTCAATCAATATTCACATAATAATTCAAATATAAGAGGGAAAGGAGGAATAGGCTTTGCAGTATCTCGCGGAGGTGGAGTAATAGGAGATCACAGTGTCATGTTTGTCAATTCCGATGAACGAGTAGAATTAAATCACAAGGCAATTGATCGTACAACGTTTGCTAGAGGGGCTATTCAAGCAGCAATATGGTTGTGCGAGAATAAAACTCCAGGACTTTATTCAATGCAGGATTTAGTATGAACGATAAATACGCTTTCGTTAAAAATTTAAATCTTTGGTATGGCTCTAAACAAGTTTTATTCGATATAAATTTGAATATTTGCAAAAAGAAAGTCACAACTTTTATCGGACCTTCTGGGTGCGGTAAATCGACATTTTTGCGTTGTTTCAATCGTATGAATGATTACGTACCTGAATGTAGAGCGACTGGTGAACTGGTAATCGATGGGCTGGGTAATATATATTCACGTGATATGGATGTTGTATTGCTCAGAGCAAAAGTTGGTATGGTATTTCAAAAACCCAACCCTTTTCCAAAATCAATATATGATAATGTTGCTTATGGGCCTAAATTGCATGGCATGGTGAAAAATAAGCAAAAATTAGATGAAATAGTAGAAAGTAGTTTAACTAAGGTTGGTTTATGGGAAGAGTTGAAAGATAGATTGCAAGATAGTGCACTAAATTTATCTGGTGGCCAGCAACAAAGATTATGCATTGCTCGTGCAATTGCAGTAAAGCCAACTATTTTATTAATGGATGAACCATGCTCTGCTCTTGATCCAATGGCAACCAATGCAATCGAAAATCTTATACAAGAATTGAAATTGAGGTTCACCATAATTATGGTAACTCATTCGATGAAGCAAGCTAAAAAATTATCTGACAGCATAGTTTTCTTTTGCAATGGCAAGATTGTTGAATTCGGAAGTACTCAAGAAATCTTTGAAAATGCTCAGTCTCCTTTAACGAAGGAGTATATTCTGGATCATTAGCTTAATAGTTGATATTTTAATTTTTTCTATGTATAATTTTATCAAGTTTGTTGTGATAGGAGGTTAAAATGTTTTGTACAAGTGAGGCAACAAAAAAGTTGTTTAAAGCTATTGAATTTCAAAATGTTAGTGATGAAAACATAGCACCTGAGGAAGCTTGGAATCATTTTCAACAAGCATTGAAAGAAGGAGCGAATGTTAACGCTTTTGAAGATGGAATGACACCTTTGATGTGCATTGCTTCAGCTTTTGTTGCTAGTACTAACGAAGAACAGCAATCTTTAGAGCTTATGGCTAAGTTGCTTGTAGAGCATAAAAAAATTGATGTAAATATTAAAAGCAAGCAAGCTGTTATTGAGAGAAGACCAAAGGAACATGATGGTTATCCAGTGTACGAATTTGAGGAGAGAGAAGTATTAGATAGGAGTCCATATCTTCGCTGCATATACCTTGACAATTCACAACCTGTTAATGAAGGATTTATACCTCAAAATTATGCTCGTGCAGAGGAGGCAATTAAGACCGGCAAGAAGGAAAAAAATACAGCTCTACACATTGCTTGCATGTTGGGAAATGTGGACATGGTAAAAATATTACTTACACATCCAAAGATCAAAACTAATATTAAAAACTATGAAAACAAAAATCCAAAAGATTGTATTGCAGAACATGTTAAGGAAATAATAGAACCAGAGTTCATAAAGATAGAGAAAAGGAATCAGATTTTAGAACCAGCCACTCAAAAAAGTAATTGTGCTTATACTTTGTTGTTAACTGGAGCACTTGCTGTTGGTCTATGTTTCGTAGTTGACAACCCAGTTCCGCTTGCTGCAGCTGCATTGCTGTTCTTTGCAATAGGGTGTGGTTGTCTGTATAGAGCAAATACAGTTCTTAACGATGTAAATTTCTCTCAGGTTGATTTCGAACATGCTAAGTGATTTATCTGTTCAGGTAAGGTGTCATTCCAGCACTTGATGCTGGTTTTCATTTAATCTCATTGAATTTAGCATAAGCTTTGTAAATTTTTCTAGATCCCAGTGTCAGCTACTAGGATGACATTATGGAAATCTGGATCACGTTGTCAGCTACTAGGATGACAAAAAGGCAAGGTATTGAGATGACAGGAGTATGAAATGGGGCTACTTGACCATTTAGTTGTCTTTTCTCGTCTACCTTATTTTACCACTCTGCTGAACGGATACCTTTACTTTTTATGATTTCATTGGCAAGAATACGGCTTTCAAAGTTAATGCTGATTATATCAGATAGTGAGTTAATATCAGAGTACTTGTCAAAGTTTTCTATTGTTGATTTTACTACCTCTACTACTTCTAAAAAGCCGATTCGTGACTTCAAAAATTCGTTAACAGCTATCTCATTTGCAGCGTTCAAAACAATACTATTTGTATGTGGAGAAGAGGAATTTAACACTTCCATGCTTAGCTTTAGTGCAGGAAAAAGTTTATGATCTGGTTCTTGAAAGGTCAATTTTTTTTGTTTTGTTAAGTCTAACTTGTAGTTCAAAGTTGATCTTTCTGGCCAAGACAAAGCATATGCAATGGGAATTTCCATATCAGTTTCTGCAAGCACAGCAAAGCTGAATCCATCGTGATAAACGACAATTCCATGTACTATCGATTCAGGATGCACTGTTGCTTCAATTCTATTTGGACTGATATTGAACAAATGATATGCTTCTATTATTTCTAGTGCTTTATTCATCATTGTTGCACTATCAACTGAGATTTTCTTTCCCATTTTCCAAGTAGGGTGACTTAGTGCCTGATTTACTGTGATATTTCTTAATTGTTCAAGGCTATAATTTAAAAATGGTCCACCAGAGGCAGTGAGTATAATCTTTTCTACACATTTATCATCATTTTGCAAAACTTGAAAAATTGCGTTGTGTTCAGAGTCGATGGGGATTATTTGTACGCTCCTTTCTTTAGCTTTTTCAAGCAGTAACTTGCCACCACAAACAATGCTTTCTTTATTTGCTAGGGCAATAACTTTAGTACCACTTTCTATAACCTTTATAACTGGCTCAAGGCCTGCGATGCCAACTATTGCAATAACTGAGAGATCAACAGGTAGAGAAGCAACATTTGCTAGACCTGGAGCACCAACTTCTACTTTGACGTTTGTACCAAGCAGATCTTCTTTTAAATCTTTGTAGAACCTTTCATCAGAAATGGCAGCATATTTTGCATTAAGCAGTTTTGCTTGGTGTGCTAGTAGAGCAAAGTTAGAATTGGCACTTAGTGCTTCCACCTGATATTCTTCCTTTCTCTTTGAGAGCAAATCTACAGTCTTTTTTCCAATGCTTCCTGTTGATCCTAAAACTGAAACTTTTTTCACTAATGACAATAAAATCTTCTTAGTTATTTAGTAACCAAGCTCATGATCATCACCAACAGATGGTGAAGGACCAGGTGAAAAAGATTGGCCATGATGATCACCTGCATCATGCATATCATGCAAACCATCGGCACTTTGAGCTATTTCATTGTTAGAATGGGGATAATCATCCGGATGATGCCCCTCATCACCGTAGTCCATACCCATTCCTTCTGATGGCATATCTTCTCCACCACCACCTGAAAAATATTCAGCAAGACTTTCAAGAAATTTTATGCCAAACATATTACCTGATTTCCCAAATAACGTTACTAGACTGCTACCACTTACCAAACCTTCAAACACATTATTATAAGCAGCAATTGCTCCTTCATGAAAGTTGAACATCCACTTCATTCCATCCACAATTGTTGCAACAGAGTCACTATGACCAAGACCGAGACCACTTTTCTCACTAGCAGCTTCCTGGTGTTGCTGCTGTGCCTGCCATTCTGCAATATTTGGACCTTGTGCTTCACTCATAAACTTTTATTCTAAGCCTTAAGCTATTATTTTACCAAAAACACTGTAAAATATCAATTGTTTAAGAGAGGTTATCTAAAAATAGCTGATACTCAGCTATTTTTATGATTCTGATTACTCTATACCAAAACATCGATGATGTGCTGTGGTAACAAAGTGATGACTTGAGGTTTAAGACAGCTTCTATTTCTTCTTAGAAGACTGCTCCTCTCTCTTTCCTTTTTATTTTATTATCTTAATATAAACTTACTCATAAATTATTGACAGATACTAATAATTTAATTATTATTAGTACTATATTCATAATGAGGAAGAAAAATGCTTACTAATAATAATAACACACCATCATCAGCTCCGCCACCACCCCCACCTCCACCACCTGCAGATTGGGGAAAAAATTGGAAGCCAGCGAAAAATAACGATAAAAATGAAAACACTCTTGGTAGTACTCCATCAAAAACCAGCAATAGCACTCAATTAAAAAGAGGTCTATCTGAGGTTTCTAATCCAAATCTTTTTGAAGAGTTGAAAAATAATTCAAAATTCAAGAAAGCAAATAATGCGAGTGACAAAACTGCAGATAAAGGAAGCAAGAATAGTATTCATGTTAAGAATCCAGAAACCAGAAATAGCGCTCAGTCAAAAGAAGAAGATAATGCGAGTGACAAAACTAAAAATGACAGAAGCAATACTAAACAGGTTGTGCCGAAAAAACCTATGACTGGACAACATAATGGTGTACAGTCTGATAGTGAAAATCAAAAGTCATCTGGCTTAAAATATTCAATTGCTATTTTGTTATTGTGTACATCCGGTCCTGTAGCTGGAGTATACACGTATTTCATCATTTCAGCGGTATTAAGTAGTGCTGCAGTGCCAGTGTCTTCTGCAGTTATTGCTTTTGTTTCTGCATTGGTTATGTTGAGCTTAGCTGCATATCTTATCAATTCACACATTTCTGCAATAAACAGCGAGAAAGGAGTTGATCCTGGTAGAAAACAATCACAAGATTTACAGAAAGCAAAAGGACTTGAACACAGCAATAGTGCTAATACTCCTACATCATCACTTCCAGTAATGTCTGGAACACCCAGTGCACCGCCACCACCACCTCCTCCACCTGAGAAATCAAACGATCTGTCTACAGCACAAAGGGTAATAAGAAAAAATAGCCCTAGTGATGCTAATCAAAAAGATGTGCAGCAAAAACAATCTGGTATTCCATTAGATGATCGAAGCAATCTACTTGAAGAGATTAAAAAAGGTACTACTTTGAAACAAGTTTCAGACGAACAGAAAAAAAATTATCTTCCTGAAGATGGAAAGCAAGAGAGCAACGTACAATTGCGAAACACAGGAGCACATCAAGTAAGGAAAGTTGAAAGTCAAAAAACTGACAAAGAGCCAAGCAATAGCGAGAGTATGCAACAAATGAATAGTCTTGCAATAGCAATTCAAAAACAAAGAGGAAAAAGTGGTTTTCAAAATGAACAGCTAGATTCCTTAGACGAAAATGATCACCAAGAGGATTCTCTTTTTTGTCTTGAAGAAGAACAATTTAAACCGGCCAGTCAAGAGCAAAAGAAGTGCGTACAACAGCCAGACGCAGCATTATCCATACTCAAGGATAAGTGTATGGAAACTAAATTTTTACAACCAGAGAGCCCTATTAATAATTTATCGAGCAATAGTGGTAATGTACCTGATGATGAAGATTGGGAAACACAACCATATTCTATGCCTTACATTCACCCTAGAGAGAAAATGGAGGATAGGCATAATCATAATTGCTCAGCTTCTTCTCCAACAAAAATGAATAATGTGGAGCTAGCAAGTAGTGATATGCAAGAACCATTTACTGTTTCTGTTAAGGACTGCCGAAAGAAATTTGAATAATAAGAAAATGTCAAGAAAAGCACCATACACTTTCCTTCCTTTTTAAAATAAGTTTACCCAAAGGTCTGATTGTACTAAGATTACTTAGTACAATCAGATTTATCAAATGCGCTTATCTCAATATTACCTGCCAACTTTAAAAGAAACCCCTGCTGGTGCTGAAATTATTTCTCATCAATATTTATTACGTGCAGGCTTAATCAAGCAAACAGCATCTGGCATTTATTCTTGGCTGCCGCTTGGTCTTTTGGTACTTAAAAATATTGAAAATATTATCAGAGATGAAATTGGTGCGATTGAAGTGTTAATGCCTTGTGTGCAGCCAGCAAGTCTTTGGCGAGAGTCAGGACGTTACGATGATTACGGTAAAGAAATGCTGCGCATTAAAGATAGGCATGAAAGCGATATGCTTTTCGGTCCAACACATGAGGAGGTGGTAACTGATTTGATTAGAAATACGGTAAAAAGTTACAAAGATTTACCACTTTGTTTATATCAAATTCAGTGGAAGTTTCGTGACGAAGTAAGACCTCGTTATGGCGTTATGAGAGGCAGGGAATTTCTGATGAAGGATGCATACAGTTTTGATGTAGATTACGAAGGTGCATTGAATGCATATAATTTGATGTATAAAACTTACATAAAAATCTTCAAACGAATGGGGCTTACTCCAATTGGAGTGAGGGCAGATACAGGACCAATTGGAGGAAATTTAAGTCATGAATTTCATATATTGGCAAACACCGGTGAGAGCACTCTATATTATGACAATAAACTTTTTGAATTACTAGAAAGCGAAGATATTGAAAGCCTGAAGAGCATATATGCAGTTGCAGACGATATGCATGATCCTAAAATTTGTCCTATACCGCAAGAACAGTTAAATGTTAGTAAAGGTATTGAAATAGGGCATATTTTTTATTTTGGCGACAAATATTCAAAGCCTATGAAGGCAAGTGTTACTTCTCAAGATGGAAAAAATGTTAACATGCATATGGGTTCGTATGGCATTGGGGTTTCAAGGCTTGTTGGAGCAATAATAGAAGCTTTCCATGATGATAAAGGAATTATCTGGCCGGAGGCAGTAGCTCCTTTTAAAGTTGGTTTGATCAATTTACAAACAAAAGTACCAGAGGTTGCGAATAAAATATACAAAGCTTTGAAAAGCGATAAAGTGCTTTACGATGATACGGACGAAAGTGTAGGAGTAAAATTTTCTAGAATGGATCTGATAGGCTTGCCGTGGCAAATAATTATTGGAAAGAAAGCAGTAACTTCAAATATAGTTGAAGTAAAAAATAGAGCAACTGGTGAGGTAGAGGAAATACAAGTTGAAGAAGCAATAAATCGTTTTAGCGCAAAATGATATACGGTATTGGCACTGACATAGTATATATACCCAGAATATTGAGAATATCACAAAAATACGGGGAAAAATTTCTCAATAAAGTCTATACTAAGAAGGAGATAGAGATAAGCAAAAAATATAATAGCCAAGAAGTAAGGGCAAAATATTTTGCTAAACGCTTTGCTGCAAAGGAAGCTTTTGTTAAAGCGCTAGGCACTGGATTCAGCCAGGGAATTATAATGAAAGATATAGAAATATACAGTAATATCAGGGGAAAACCACATCTTGCTATCACAAAGGATTTCATCTCAAAAGACTACAAGATACACCTTTCTCTAAGTGATGATCAAGATTATGTTACTGCGTTTGTTGTAATTTGCGTTTAGTAGATATTGTTTAGTACATATGATTTGTACTAGACACAACTTAATCTGACAGGGATGAATTAACTGACAGAAGAATTGAGGTAGTTAAAACTAATATCAGTCTCTTGTTTCATGCTACTAATATTTTTCTGAAAAGCAATGTGTTTGCTATTAAGAAAAGTCTGAGTAGGCGTTTTGCCATAGCAATATTTGCCTGAATGAGGCCTTGTCTCATTATAAGAACGCAACCAATGATCAACATCTATCTGCAGATCTTCCAAAGAATTGTAGATTTTCTTGCGAAAAATAATATTGTAACACTCATCTTGCATAGTCTTATGGAATCTCTCGCATATGCCATTAGTTTGCGGAGAATTGGCTTTAGTTCTTGAGTGATCAATATTTTCGATTCCTAAGTATAACTGATAAGCGTGATTCTCTGGTTTGCCACAATATTCTGTACCTCTATCGGTCAAAATGCGCAATAATGGCACGCTTTGTACATCAAAAAATGGTATTACTCTATCATTCAGCAAGTCAGCAGCGGTAATAGCAGTTTTATCTGTATAAAGCTTAGCAAAAGCCACTCTCGAATAAGTATCAATAAAAGTTTGCTGATAGATTCTTCCTATACCCTTGATGTTGCCTACATAATAAGTATCTTGAGAACCTAAATAACCTGGATGCTCTGTTTCAATTTCACCATGTGCTTCCCTTTGTTCTTTAACTTTTTCTAAAGCCGCAAGTTGCTCCTCTGTTAGAATTATTCCATCTTGCATAACTTTTGCCTCAAGAGCCCTCAGTCTTTTTTTGAAGGTCTCAAGGTCATTTCTCAGCCATACAGATCTCACTCCACCTTCAGAGATTATTATGCCCCTTTTTCTCAGTTCATTTGCAGCTCTTTGTTGTCCATATGCAGGAAATTCTGTTGCAATATTAACTACAGCTCTTTCCATGTCTTCAGAGACTCTGTTTGCCATAAGTGGTTTTTTCTTGCTTATCTCATGCAGCGCTTCTTCTCCTCCATTTTCATATAGTTCTTTGAATCTATAAAATGTATCCCTTGAATATCCCATAACCTTGCATGCTTGAGACACATTTCCAAGCTGTTTTGCTAGCTCTAGCAATCCTAGTTTCGGCTTTAGTATTTTTGTTTGTATCGTACTCATTTCTAACACTCCTTTCTTTTATTATTTTATAACTTACTTTTTTAAAGTGTCAGATCAAGTCTTGTTTAATACAACTCCACCAACTGCTTCTCTACCGTACATACGAGCTTGCTTTTCATTGTCATCAGCAGTTTCCCCTGCCCTCCTTCTTGGATCCATTCTATGAGCAATAACTGAAAACAACACTCCTCTAATTGAAGACTTCATTCGTGCTTTTGCCTTCTGAACATCCCCATCACTTACTGCTTCATGTTTTTGCCTATTATTCATTAGCTCCTTTTGTTGTTGAGCACTTAAGATCTCTTCCATCAATTGTTTTCTTCTCTTTTCCAGAACTCTTTTCTTGGACTCTGATTTATCGCGAGTGTGCTTTGTGGTTTCAAGTTCTACATCAATATCCTCAGATGCTGCTTGGCTATATAAGGTTTCTATGAGCCTATCTATACTTCGCTTTACTTGCATAGTCCTTTCGTAGCTATCTAAATTATCAACTCCTTCATCAATTTGACTTAAAATATCCTCAAAAGGTTTTAAATACTCTTTGCACTGCTCTTCCAGCTGATTTTCATTCTTCAAATTCCTTTCTCTTCTGTCATCGCTATTCTCTTCAACATTATCATCGCCTTCTTTGAAAAGATCCTCATCGTTCATAAATTTTTTTTAATTTAGTTAAAACCCCACCTATTATTATTGTATATGAAAAAATTAAATTAACACTAATGGAAAGTGTTTACAACTTCAGCACTGGCTAAAACTACAGTGAAGCTGTCAAAAGTGGCAGGATCATAATATCTCTCATACAATTCAACCGAACACCTGAGTTTTATTTTCTCCTTAGCATCAAAACTAATCTCATAATCATTATTAGAGTTTAACATTGCAGAATTACGCAATAATTCATCAGCCAATACTGAATTTAAAATGCCATTAATTTTTATTGTAACCTTTCTACTTCCAGCACAATCAAGCACTTTTCTCCAGCCAAAAGAGGAAATATCTTTCATCTCTTCTTTGTTATTACGCAAAGTAAACCTTAAGTTTCGTATATTATTCAGCACAACAAAATTATTGTCATGACCTTTGATTTTCAGCTGTAATTTGCTCATCGCTACCTCCTTGTATTAAAATATCAAAATTAATTGTTGAATGTAAAACTTCATCATGCTGATTCATAGCACAATTACTTTCCAAAATGGTCTCACTACTAATGCTCTTTACCACCAAGCTAACATGCTTTATAGCAGCAAGCATACTGCTTATATGATAAGTATATATGTCGCATGAAAATCTTACTTTTGTAGCAAAGTTAGATAGCATATGCAGGTTAACATAATTTACTATGCGCAATCTCAGATAAGGAATAGTAACCTGCTTAGGCAGGTAATCATAGATGTTAGTAACATATTTCTTTAAATCAGAGTTTGCTTTTAATGTTGCATAAATACTATTATACAACTCATTTATAATTTGAATTTTTTCCATCTCACAGATACGGTTACGAAGATTGCAATTTGCAGGGGTGCTATGAAAGTATTTGCAATGCAGATATAACAGACTCCAGTGGCGCCTTTGGTGTCATTCAAGAAGACTATGTGGTGTCATCCCAGTACTGAAATCCAGTTTTATCTAAATGAATTAACTATTTTTCTTGTTGGTCATTTTATTAAAAATGTTTGCTCATTTACAATCAATTTTCCTGGATCTCAGTACTGGGATGACACCTTCCTTTATGAACCTAAATTACAATATTCATACAGAAGCACTGGAATGACGCCGAAGGGGCTACTCGGATGACACCGTCATGAAGGAACCAGTGTCAGCTACTTAGATCTGTTGTATCTGCTATTGAATGACAAATAGGAACTACAAAACAACCTTTGGTTCGCAAAATGGAGAATATACCTTCTTCACTTCAGACAAATGGCTACTTACCCCTGGCTCACGATTTTTATAAAGAGCAGAAACATGCTGTATAATACCTAGCTTTATTTGCTCAGGAACACTATCATAACCAGCTTCATATACAACATCAGCCCTTATTATGTTTAAATAATTGAAAAATTCAATATAGCTTCCTATATCACTAAAATAATAACTAAGTTTTCTATTCTTATCAGTAGCCAATATTATTTTATTCACAGGATCATAGCTTAAATATATTCTACGAGGTATATAACCTTCATATGAAACTTGCCACGTTTGCTTTACTAGAGACTTTTCCATATGCCACTGAGCATAATCAGTTGCCATAAAAATAAAACTTGAAATCAACTTATCATCTTGATCATTTTCAATTCGTAAAAAAGATTTAACCTCTCCTAAAGTTACTGGAAAAGATTTAGGCTTAGACTTACGTTGTATATTTATGATTGGATACTTTAGTCTTGTTGACATAACAACCCTCCTTTTCTATATATAGCTAAAATAAGTAAGACTTATCTATAAAAAATCTTACTTATTTTAGTTATCACTTAATATTAAATTGCAGCAGCAACTCTATCGTACAAGTATATTGAGAAGAGAACGTATTAACGCTGTTTCTCCTTTTTTTAGGCCGGATTTTAGTAGATTGACATTCTGAGAATGAATGTTATTGAAAGTGAAGTTTAGCTCTTTAGCAAGTAGACTGCGAAATTTCTGCACACTTTCATATGCGATGTTTTCAAGTTCATGCGCAAACTTATCTTGAGCCGCAGCTGCTATGTCTTCTATTTCTTCATTGAACTCTTCTAGCTTTCTTTCCTTACCTTTAAAATTTTTTGCAAAAGTTTTCATATTAATTGGCCTCAACTATTCTTGTAATTATAATGACAATAAAAAAACTACCGAAGTAAAAAATTCGTACTATGAAACTGCAAACAAAATCAGCACACCAAACCGGTTCACTTTATAGCGTGAATTCAAGTATGTCATTCAAGTAGCCCCTTTGATGTCATTCCAGCGCGTGACACTGGAATCGAGTCTTTCAACCGTTGTGTTTTAACATAAAGCAGCTACTTTTGTGCTTACCAACTTAATAAAATTTCTGGATGACAGTGTCTGGACACTGACCATTTGCTGTCTTCAAAAATGAATGTTCGTACAATTATGTGTCACATGCTGGAACATAAGGTGTCATTCAAGTAGCCCCTTTTTTGTCATCCCAGTGCCCAGACACTGAGATCCAGGAACCAGCGTCACGCGCTGGAATGACACCCTCTATGTAAACGTTAAGAAATTTACTAATAAAAAAAGGCAAAAGCGTTAGCTGGTTGTTACTCTCTAATCCTAAAAATTGGCGTTCTATACTGTTTTAAACAGCCCGTTTCAGCTTATATAGTTAAAAAACTGGAAGTTTTATAAAGAAATAAGATACACATAGCGCAGAGATTTATAAGACGCCAACTGTATAATACTTTTGTCGTTTAATCTGCATAGATTGAAGGCAATAAAACAACTTCAGTTTTATAGTAAGGAAGCTGAAAAATTTGTCAAGTAGTTTTCTTATCTTTTACAGGCATAATTTACATGCTACAATCAAATTTTCATAACTGGTGAATAAAAATGCAAAGAGATAAAATTAAAGTAGAAATAAAAAAGTTATCAAATGGCGAAAATCTGCCTCTTCCCTGTTATGCAACTATGCAGAGTGCTGGCATGGACCTTTATGCTGCACCGGATAACTCTATTATTTTAAATCCACTTGAAAGGTTACTTATTCCAACTGGCATTATGATTGCAATACCAAACGGTTTTGAGGGGCAAGTCCGTCCACGTTCTGGGCTTGCTGCAAAACATGGAATCACTGTCTTAAATTCTCCAGGCACTATAGACTCTGATTATCGAGGTGAAGTTAAAGTTTGCCTAATCAATCTAAGTAATCAGTCATATGAGATAAAAAGAGGAGATAGAATCGCACAAATCCTCATCACTCCTGTATCTCAGGTAATTTGGGATGAAAGAGAAGAATTCTGCACAGAAGAAACCGTCCGCAATGCAGGGGGCTTTGGCTCAAGTGGTAGATAATTTATTGCTTATAAGTTGACAATAATAATTTTTTACATATTACTTCAACTTATTTAAATGAGTTAATTATGTTAATTTCTAAGAGCTATCTTCAAAAAACAAACATTGTACTTATAGTACTTACTTCTCTATGTGTCATAAGTGCAGCAACAGCATTTTCAGTTCCATGTTGGACATCTTCAGCTTCGATGATAGGGCCAATTGGAATGAATCTACTTGCAACTGTTACCGTTGCACTGATTGCTTCAGTAACATATTCCATCATGAAAAATAATGAAATATCTGAGCTTAAAGCTCCGAAAATTGTTACTGGTAGCTATCAAAGATACCTGATATTGCAAGTAATAAATGAGGATCTTGAATTTATTGAAGAGAACTATAAGAACGAAAATGGCGAATATACCATAGATTTTACTAACTCAAAAGGTGAAATATTCAAAGCTGCAAGTTATGGCCAGATTAAATACAAGGATAATCCTGATCCGATCTTGCTTGGCAACACTAAACTCCTTGATCTACATCAGCTATATAAGAAGAATGGTGATGGTATATTTGAAGAGATAAATTGTGGACAGGAATTAGAAACGTTAGGTTTAGGCGTTGAAGAAAATGATGCTAAAGAAGTAACCATCGAATTTGTGCCAAGCTCAATTGTTAAGTTACCAAAAGTTGAACACGAGGAGCCAGAAAGATCATTAAGCAGCCAAGTATAAAAGGAATAAGTCTTCCCTCCATTTTTTTAGTGTTAATGACTTAAACTTATTGTAGAAACTGTCTCAAAAAATAGATATTCACATACTTATAAGAAATTTGCTAAGGATTTTTATTTAGTCTGACTGCATCCTTTACCTTATCTAACAACCCATTAATAAAGCCAATTTTGTTTGGAGCATCAAGTAAATCAGATGCAATGTTAGTATACTCATTGATAACAACTGGAGCTGGTGTATCGCAATTAATCAACTCACATATTGCAACACGCAAGATAGATAAGCTTATAAGATTTAACCGTGAGAGGGACCAGCTTGGATGTAAATAAGACTCTATTATTTTATCATATTCTTCACTGCTTTTTATAACCTTACATAACAAGTTTTCTAAGAACTGATGTTCAAATTCTTCACATTCAAATATATCTTTCAACTTACTTATGTAGTCCTTAAGCTCACAATTTCCCAATTTAAAAGTGCTTTTGTTATAACTTACAAAAATATTTGAATAAGCAATTTGTACAGCAAGAAATCTTGCCGTACTTCTTTTTATGCGCCACTTTTTATGTACTGGTTTTTCCTCCATTATTTTAATTTATTGTGTAGATCTATCATATGCAAAACAGTTGAGGCTGCATGGCCACCAACGTTCTTTTTGTCTTTGTCAGCTCTAATTAGTGCTTTATCTTTGCTGTCAGCGGTAATTACGCCCATACTAAGGGGTACTGCATAATGCATAATAACTTCATTTAAGCCTTCGATTACTCCTTTACAAACATATTGATAGTGATCAGTTTCACCGCGAATCACGCATCCAAGAGCTAAATAACCGTTATAATTAGCATTCTTGCTTTTTACTGCAAAGAGAATTGTAGCTGGTATCTCAAATGCACCAGGAACTTCAATTATGTCATAGCTTGCATGACTTTCTTTTAATCTATCGACCGCACCTTTAAGCAAAAGCTTTGCTATTTCATCATAATAAATTGAATTAACTATTAGTATTTTCGACATTCATCCCCATTTTTCTTGTTAAAAGCAACTTTATTAATGATTGTTGAACCAGAGTTATAATATTACTAAATATCCAATATATTACCAAGCCGGCAGGAAAAGAAGAAAAAATAAAGACAGAAATGTAAGGTAAAAACTTCATAACATTTACTTGAATATCATCTTTACTTTTCTCACTTAGCTTCTGCTGAATTATCATGGTAGCACCGAAAATTATAGGTAAAATGCCTATAGAAATAGGAAAGTTATAATTAAACAACCCAAATAATGTAAAAATGTTTGTTGGATCAGAAGCTGAAAGATCCTTAATCCATAAATAAAAAGGGGCGTGTCTCATCTCTATAGTAACAAATAATACTTTATACAGAGCAAAAAATACTGGTATTTGTATGAGCATAGGGAAAATGCTCGACATTGGATTTACATTGTTTCTCTTGAACAACGCAATTGTCTCTTTGTGCTGCTTTAAGCTGTCATTTTTGTACAACTCTTTTATACGAGTTAATTCAGGCTGCAGGCTTTTCACCTTGAACATCGAAATATATGATCTATTAGATAAGGGAAGCATCAAAAGTTTGATTACTAAAGTTAGCAATAATATTGCTAAGCCAAAATTTTTCAAAACAAAGTTAAAATATTCAAGCAGTAAAAACACCGGCTTGGTTATAAAATAAAGAACACCAAAATCTACAGCCTTATCAAACAAAGGTATATTGAGAGTGTCTTTATAAGAATCAAGTAAATTCAATTTCTTTGCCCCAGCAAAAAAGTAGTTCAGAGTAGAAGCACTTGTACCAGGGAGTATGTGTGTGTAAGGTCTAACAAAATCTGCTTGAAACTTATCAATGTTATTAACATTCGTGTGTTTAATGCTCACATTTATTTTATCTGATTTCTCAGGTATGATGGCTGTAAGCCAGTATTTATCAGCAAAACCAAACCAATTTTTTTCACTCGTGCTTGCCTTTATTAAACGCTTCTTAGAAATATCCTTATATGTCCACTCCTCTAGCTTATTGTTAAATGCACCTAGTACTCCTTCATGTGATATCCAATAGGATTCGTTAATATTATCACGTTTACGATTGATTTTACCATAGGGAACCAAAACTACATTATCTTTTGTATTGTTTTCAATAATTTGCTCAACTTTAAACATGTAATTATCGTCAAGGCTAATTTTCATTCTAAATAAAATGCCATTTTCATTATCCCAAAATAAATTGACCTCTTTTTGATTGAGTTTATCTGCTTGCCATACTGTTTTAGAATCTGGAACTTTAATCTTTTCATTCGGATCAAGCCACCCAAATTCTGCGAAATATACATCTTTTGATTCTGCAGGTGACAGTAACACCACTTGTGGAGAAGAAGAACTCGGTTCTAAGTGGTAGTTAGTTAAGATTAAGTCATCAAATCTTGCACCTTTCAGAGAAATTGATCCTTCAAGCATGTTATTGGTTAAATTAACTCTCTGTTCTCTAGTAGAATTAATAATTTCAGAACGATTTTGGTATATCATAGGAGCAAGGTCGTTAGAAGATTCGATATGTTCAATATTTTCAATCGATGGTTGGCTTTGGCTCGTGTTAAGAAAATTATCATAAATAATATGCCATAATACTATAATCAATATAGAAAGAATTGTTGCTAAAATTAAATTTTTTGCTTCTGACATGAAATTAAATCGAACATACCTCCTTAAAGTATATATTAAATATTGTACTAAAACAATAAAATTTACTTATTTTTAATAATAGCTTTTAACGCTAATCTTAAAAATTTACTCTTATGGCTTCAAATTTTAATAATATGAATGCAGCAAAAAATCTAGTTATTTGGCTACTGATAATACTCATTACAGCAATGTTTATTGATTCACAAGGGGATAAACTAAGCAATAGGTTTCTGAGCACTTTTCTACCATACAAAGGAAGGGTTCAAAATGGCGGAAGTATTGAATTTACAAAGTCATATGATGGACACTTTTATATTCAAGCTCAAGTCAATGATCGTAATATAACGTTTCTGCTTGATACTGGAGCAACTGATATTGTTTTATCGCAAAAAGATGCGTTACATGCTGGTATTAACTTACAAAACATTCAAGACTTTAAAATATATGAAACTGCAAAAGGTCAAATAAAAGCTGGTGTTGTTCACATCCCTCAGGTTAAAATAGGAAATTTTTTAATTAATGACGTGCACGCTAGTGTTAATACTCATTCTATGTCCCATTCATTACTTGGAATGAGCTTTTTGAGGTATTTCCATTTCACTATTAGAGATAATAAATTAGTATTGTACCGTGATTAGAGAGGGTTCTGTCGCATCTATAAATTGTAGTACAAGAAGATTGTAAAAACTGGAATTATGAGAGTTATAGAGCCATTAACATAGCAAAATTTTCAAAAGTAGAACCATTATCATTAGCTTTAATAATTTGTCTTTTTTGAATCATACGAATATTTTCTATGCCTGTGATGGTAATCTTTGCAGAATGGAAGCTTTTAAACCCAAGCATTGGTTTTATTAATTTTTTGATAAATCTATGATCTTGTTCAACAATATTATTTAGATATCTTACTTGAAAAACCGTGATTCTATAAGGTTCAGGAATTTCCGTATTCAAGTCATCAATAGCAGCAATATTACTGCCGCTTTTATCAATTACTACTTTCTCAGGAAGATTATTCCTTCTAAAGGCTTTACGAAAGAATGCAAGTGCTGCAGACTTGTCTCTACGAGTACACATCAGAAAGTCTACAGTATTGCCGAGACTATCTAGTGCTCTGTATAGATAAACCCATTTACCGTTTAATTTTATGTAGGTCTCGTCCATTCTCCAGCTACTGCCAACCTGCTTCTTCCTTTTCCTCACCTCTTCATCTATCAGTGGCACAAATCTGATAATCCACCTTTGTAGCGTAGCATGATCAATTTTCGCTCCTCTTATACTCATCATTTCTTCCAAATCTCGATAGCTCAAAGAAAATCGACACTTCATGTATACTGATAACATTATTATCTCTGCTGAAAAGCTAAATCCTTTGAAATAGGGCAATAATTTTGGACTAATACGCAACATCTTTGCTTTTTTAAAGATGATTATATTACTTCTTTTCTATTTTCCTACAAATGAAACTGACTTCGCTCTATAGATGCGACAGAACCCATTTCCAAGCTGTTTTGCTAGCTCTAGCAATCCTAGTTTCGGCTTTAGTATTTTTGTTTGTATCGTACTCATTTCTAACACTCCTTTCTTTTATTATTTTATAACTTACTTTTTTAAAGTGTCAGATCAAGTCTTGTTTAATACAACTATACCTTTGCTTCAAGTTCCGGATGTAAGCTTGTTTGCCTTTTTTTCACTATTTGTGGTTCAAAACTTCCTTCTCTGTCTCTTGGTGTCAATAGTTCAAATGAACCTGCGCTTGTCTTTAAAGTCTTGCCATTCCTCCCGTTTCTACGATTGTTTTCTTCACTTCCAGCAGATAAATGATGTTCTATTTCAACCTCTAGACTAGCTTCAAGCAGCCTTTTTATAAATGGCGTTAATGCACCATCTCTTCCCATCAGTGGCCTACCTTCTCGTATAGACGACAGGATGTTTGTTTCTAATTCTTTGTAATCTACCAATCCAGTAGTTCTATTTGCTATTTTTTGACTCATGTCAAACCTCCATTTTTATATCAATTTATTACTTTTTTTTCGGCTTGACACACTTTTTTGAACATTCCCTATTCTCTGCTTCAGTAGCACTTAATTTACTACTTGGATCTTTCAATCTACCTTCTAGATTATCTTTTTCTTTCTCTAATTGTTGTTTAGATTTCTGAATCCTTTGCAGTTGACTTTCCACACTCTCCATCATCACTTCTTGATCTTTACCTGGTCCTCCATTCAACAGGGTTAAATTGTAATAGTTTTTCTTGACCTTTTCCGCTATTCCTAAAAGTCTTTCTATTTTCTTATCAAACTCTGTTTTGCACTCAGTGAACTTGCTTTGATAGAGTTGCCCTGATTTCTTTGAATTCTCCATAAAACTTCCTAGTAACTTTGCGAATTTCTCATTGTCTTTTATAAGCTCTTTCTGAGCTTTGTGTAATTCTTCATCTGTCTTTATTAACAAAAGCTTGTTTGACTGTAATTTCGCTTTAAGCTTTGTGTGTATACGTCGCAATCCTTCAATTTTCACTTGTAATAAGCCATTTTCTGATTGTAAGCTTGCAATCTGTTGTGCTTGATCATCATTTTTATCTGTTGTTTCAGTAAATTCGATCTGGATTGCTATATCTTTAAATGTAGTCTTACCTTCACTCGTTATTTTACTTTGGACCTCTTGTACTATAACCTCAGAAGTTTGAACACCTTGACTTACTGCTTTAAAAGCATTAGCCTCAACTTCATCCACAATATTATAATATAGTATACTCTTTGCCCATTCATTCCACCTCTCTGGGAATATTCGTCCAATCGTTTTTAGATATAGCCAAGCAAACACAGTAGAGAAGCTGTATTTTTTTTCCCTTTGTGTAGTATTAATAACTATGTTGTTAGTACTTGACATAGATTATGCTTAATTTATTAATTTTAATAGTAGTAATATTATGTATATTATAATAATTATTAAATAAACACTAATGCAAATGTTAAATTGTGGTAAAGCTTTTACAGACTTTAAGAAGAAATACACATATTCGTAAGTACATAACTTGCTTTTTCTATTGCTCTTGCTAATATTTTTTATTCATTGTGCTGATTTTTCACGTTGATTACTTGAGCTGCCAAATTTATAGGTAAAGTGACGAAATTGACTTACCATAATTTCATTCGTTTTAACACTCGAGCTCCGCTTCCACAAGCAACATCATATTCTATTAGGTATAGGGCCAATCGAAAGTTTACTAATAACCACTGTTTTGAGCATCGAATATACTGACCTTACCCAGAGAAAGTTAGAGATATTTTTTTATAAAAATGATAATATTCAAAAAGAATCCTGTTTTTTTAATATAAAGCTGTAGTGAATTTTTCTTTGTTATTATCAAATAAACTATTATTAATCTAGCAATATACTTAGCTAAGAATTTAGATGAAATAACCATTTCTAATGCTTAAAATCAAGGACGGTGAGAGCTTTTTGTTTTGGGATGGCATGATCTACCAAGTGTGCCATACGAACTTTTCTTTATAATAATGTTGCTGTACGCTAAAACTAGCCACATTAGACCATTTCATCAATATCCACATACGAACTGTTTTGCCTAAGCTTATTGAAATAATTTAAATCTTCTATTTTTATAACCTTATTTTTACGCGGCTTGTTCTCACAAATATACGACCTTTTTTGCAATCTTAGGAAGAGTCAATAATTCAATTCTTTAGCTAGCATGGTATCTTCACTAAAATATTTTTTGAAAAAGTTAGTTGACTTATAAATAACTCTCTACTAATACTAGCATGTGTTTGTTTATTCTGCTGAACATGCAAATTTAATGTGCAAACTTCAGCAGCCTCCTTAAAGTATATTCTATCTTCCTTCATATTCTTATGGTCGTGATATTAAACATCATTAGTATTTCTCAATTTTGTTAAATAGAGTAAAGTTAGCCTGCATTTATAAGGAATTTTCAACCATCTCCATACATTAGACCATAAAAACTGAACAAAAATATGAATAGTAAAAAGATTATGGTTATTGACTTAATGTTATATATCGCATACAATATGCCATATATCTTAGTTTAGAGGGACAAGTATGGCGTTAGAACATATTTTAGATAATAAGCAAGTTTGTACAAAAAAGCCATTTGGTGGGTCAGATACTGAGGAACAGCATACGCAACATTTTGGCCGGTACACTCTTGAAAGCAGCGCATCATCGTTAAGTCAAGAACAAACTGATGACTGGAATGAGTCCATTATTGAAGATAAAAATACCGTTTTTGAAAGTTCTTTTATTCCAGAAAACTCACTTTTTATGAATTTATCAAATCTGTTAACTGAAAACGAAAAAGTTTCGATTAATGAATTTCATGAAAAGATGGAAAACATAATGAAAGAGTTTCATGAAAATAGATACGAAAGTTCTGCAAAGGTTACTCTAGAACAGATGGAACGTTTAATAGATGAATATTTGAAAAGGAAAATAAAGCTAAATTTACGCTGTGATCACTATGAATGCACTGTATCGAATTTTGTATTCAAAAAAATAATTGATATTGCTAATGCTAGTAGTGTTATGCGTATAACGCCTACTACTAGATCACGTTATAAAGACAATGGGGAAGAAGCAATGGATGAGTGGGAAGAAGGTTTAGAACCTTTATTTAACATTGTCAATAAACTATTATCATCAGGTGCAAAAATAGAGTCTGATTTTTACAATAATAGTATGATAAGTGAAGTTATGTGGGGAAATGATGAGCCTATTTTTACAGAACGTAAAAAAATCAAAGAGGAACTGAAAAGTATAGCATATGAAGGTTTAGTAAACAAGAATGAACAAGTTCAAGGTGATGATCTGACAGGAGAAGTAGATAACAATCTTGTTCTTTTTAGGTGGCCAAAAAACAGTATCGTTGAAGTTGCAAAGGTTATGAATAGTAAGGTGAATGAAAATTTCAGTATAGAAAGTAGCATCTTACAGATCGGGAAAAGTATAATAAGAGTTGAAAGCATAGGAAGAAAAAGAAATTATACAGATGTCTTGGGAGGTGGAATTGAAATGTCCTTTACCACTGAAGTAGGCAAGATTAGTATTCATCTATGTCCTAGTGATGAAGGTAATAATATAATAGAAGTAAATCTTGATGGAGAGAGCCAAGAGAAGTTTGACAAATTAAAAGATCAATCAATTCTAGGGGAAAGCTGCCTTTTAGGAGGAAAAAGTGTTCTACAAGCTATAAAAGATAAAGGTTTTGAAAGAAATGGTGGAATATTTATAGAGCTAGCTGAAACTATCAAACAATCAGATTTTGTAGTGAAAGAATCAGGTGTTCCGTCTACTCTTATGAGATCGGTTGATAGTTTAGACCAGTTGCAAAAGATGAAAGCTTCGAAAGAAATACTAGTGTGTTCATAAAGTCAACTAAAATTATAAAACAAAAGAAAGGTCTTGGAGGGGTAAAGAGATTGATCTTTCTCAGCCGACTTATCTCTCCCTATGTAACACTTGTCTCTCATTCTTTGTCACTTATATTGCTTGTTACCCTCCTATTTTTTGCTTACCTCATCTTATTCCCTTTCAAAATAGGTTCTCACAGTTAAAAATTAACCATATACACAACTTTTGAGAAAAGAAAACGCACTAATTATAAGCTGTGGTCCTTTAACCATTACAATAAGAGCAAATAATATTCCACATAAAGATACCAACACTCCAAGTATCGAGACAAGCCCATCCTTACTCATAATACCAAGTGAAATAAGGGTTGTACCGATTGCTGGAATAAAGTGAGTTAACGGAAACGGATTTGCTATCATCAACGCACAAATTAACATTATAAATGCCAAAATCTTTTCACCTGGCCCTCGGAAGATAAAGGACATTCTTGGTTTCATGAACTTTTCTATTTTTTTTAATGCAGGTAAAGTTTTTTTGACCACAAGGGTTAGTGTTGAACGTTTAAAGGATTTTCTTTCTAACCAAATTGGCATCCAGGGAGAATGAAACCCAAGCAGAAGCTGCAGTGAAAATAAGATTAACGGTATGGAAAGTATAGTTGTATAGCCAGGTGGAACTGGTATAGGTACAGATAGTGGCAAGGAGAAAATAATTATTAAAATACCAAAACCACGTTCTTGTAGAGATGTTTTAATTTCAAACAACGTCACTTTGTCACTATTAGTATTACCAGCATCTGCAACCTCTTGTAGAATATCAGATGCTAATTTTTTATCTTCAGTCAAATTCTCACTTTTTTGCACAATTACTTTTTAACAAAATCATTCCTAATAAATAGCATAATTACTCGTATATTCCAATCTTGATTTAACACTATTATCAGGATAATCCTCTGATATTCTATATACAGCCTTATCAGTTTGAATCTAATTATTTTGGCTGAACAAAGTCTCTTGATTCATTTATAATGACTATACTCTAGGCTCTAATCGTAAATTTGAGTCTCTATAAAATCATGTCCAGCTAAATTATTTTAAGCTATACCAATATTAGTAATCAAGTTAACACTAATTTAATGATGACATATATAAAATATAATATATTGAATTAATAGTGAGGTTAAAAATGTTACCTAATGAAACAAATTCATATTCTCTTGTAACTCAACAAGAAAATGATCTTGATTTTAAGAAATTTACTGAAGATCTATCGAATATGAAGAGTGTTAATAATCACAAAAAGCTAAAGGAAAGAATCACTGACCTGTTAAAAGGAGATACAGAATTCTCTCGCATGAAACAAGGAGATCAGGCTCTTGTAGTAGGTACAGCAAGTGGGTTATTTACAGCATTATTACCACTTTTAGCAGTTGGTGTAATACTTGCTATACCAGGTGCTATAGTTGGTCTTACTTTATATTTCGCTGTAAAAGTAGCTGTAAAATCAGTTCAATCTGGATATAAAGGACTCAAATGGTCAGCTGAAAAAACTGTTGAAGGAGCACAATATACTGCAGGCACAATAAAAAAAGGCTTTATAAATGCTAGAGATTCATTAAAAGAAGCTGGAAGTTCTGTAGCACAGAAAACAAGAGAAGGCACCAGTGATACACTTAAAAAAGTAGGAAGTAAATTGGGTAATTTGGGTTCAAGTATATCTAATTTGGATAGCATTCCATATTCAATAGACTTACAGAGTCAAACTGTTGTTTTAAAAACAGAAGAAAAAACGAAAAATTTCAACAGTGTGAAGGAGATGCTTGTTAGTGAAATTTTGCAAGACAAGACTGTAAATAAGTCTGCTTTAATTAAGGAAATATTCTCTGGATTAAACAGAAAAATATCAGAAAAAGCTGGTTCTATTGATGGTCCACAAGGTTTCAAAAAGGATCAGTTAATCAATCAATTGAAACAACAAGCAGATTTTGTCAAAAAATTGGATGATAAGAAGTTGCAAAATTTATTGGCTCAAGATGATAACAATCTCTATGAAATTTTCTCTGAACATCATGATGAAATTAAGAGGATTATTAGAGAATGTACAATAGAGCATAAACTTTCTAATTCTATAGAGAAGCTTAATAAGATAGCAAGCAAGTGTGGTGAAAGCAAAAAAGTAAGTAATGTGAAGTATCAAGTTTTAGCTGCAACACCAACTGCAACAATAGGAAGTAGACCAGGAGTAACGCGACGTAATAGCACTGGTAACCTTACTAAGGTATTAACTCCAAAAGTACCAAATATAAGTGCTTCACTGACTAATTTGAATGAGGTTATAAATTCATTTTCACAAAATTCTCTAAGTGAAGATGTTTTCAATCATCCTACTGTCAAACGCAATCTGGATATTTTATCTAATAGAACTCCAACTCGCAGTAATTCTGTTAGTAGTTTTGCTTCTAATAATATCCATTCAAGTTTTAGTAGTAGTATGGATGGCAGTATTGAGTCTAAAAGCAGTTCTTTTATTGACCTTAGTGGTTCTGATAGTGGAAAAGGTACATCTATTCCTTCTACACCAGAGAGGATGATTATTTCTTCGGACGACTTAATTAAAACTAGGTCACAATTGAAAAAAGTAAATTATCAGGAAAAAGTAGGGAAACAACAGCCTTCTACATTTATGTCTGGTCAAGAGCCTATTCAGGTGACACAATCTTTGCAAACATCAATATAAACAAAACAGCTCACCTTCTTCAAAAGGATGTTACTTATTCAGTAATGTCCTTTTATTTCTTATTACAATATAGATTTTCGATTATATTTTAGATAAGTTGTTAAAAATCTTAGTTTATTGCATACTTTATGCAGATATTATTGTGGAATTATTAATAACTCCTGAAACCTGAATTATGTATTAATAATTAAAAAGAGATCGATAACTTATAATTACGAGATTTACGATGGAAAAATTAATGAGCACCTTTTAAATTCGATCAGACTTAGCTAAAAAAATCGATATTTTCAATAATTTATCTAAAATCTAATCCAGAAATCGGGTTTGAAGAGTGGATAGTAGGACTCTCTACTTTTTCAAGCCTGGTATTAGGCTCTAAATTACTACACAATCCAAAACTTACGCAAGCTAACCCAGCAATTCCAATAACTATCCCTAGTATATGTATTTCCATAATATAAAACACAATACCACTTACTAATAACACTGCACCAATAACTCCAGCTAAAATGGGTTGATTTGATGATTTTTTATCTTTGGTAATGCTAGATATAATATGAAAATATGGTTCAGCTTGAAATGACCTATTTGGCTCTTGCATATTAGTTTGCGTAAAAGTATTTTGGTCTTTCTTATTGATTTTACAGATGGGTTGATTTGTATGACGATTTTCTCTGTGCCACTCAATGTTGTTTTCTGTATCTTCCTCAAATATATTAACGATTTCTTCTTGTTCATCAGTAATAAAATTTAAAGAATTTTCTTCGTCTTTGTTTTCCTCTTTTACACTGGTTTCACATGTGAGCTTAAGATCTTTGCTTCCTGTTGAAATATTTTGGGTTTCTTCACTATTTGCAAACATAGTTTCGTGTATTTCAAGATCTCTACAGTCTTTATTGATACCCTCACATCTAGTTTCAACATTACTACTTGCAGCTTCAACTTCTATATTCAGAATTTCCTCAAACTCCTTCAGAATCAGTGCACTTTCTTTGCAATTGTGTTTATTAGCATAGTCAAGTAGTGTATGGCTTATCTCTTTACCTTCTGCTTTCTTTACTTTCACTTTTTGGTTGAGAATTTCTTTTAAAATACCATTCTTTTTAGAAGCTTCTAGAACTGCTCTAATAGCTTTACTATCTTCCTCTAATATGCAGGATACCAGTGCAGTGTAAGTTATTGTTAGACCATTCGGCAATTTTTGGATCAATTCCTCACTAAGAACATCCTTTAAGATTCCTTGATTTATTGCTTCTTGTAAAAGCTCCTCAAAAGCTTGATTATTTTTATAGAACACAGAGTGGCACAGTAGCGTCAGAGTCCCTTCCTTTTTCTCATCCTTGTAAATTATTTTTTTTGTAAGAAGTTTCTGCGTGTTGTAATTAGATTTATTAAATTTTCCACTAATATTTTCACCGTTTTCTATCTTCTTTAACAGCTTGAAAAGCTTTTTTTTATCTTCATTGGTAAAATTATCCTGATCACCTGCCAGCTCATAGATTACATTTTTTGCGTTCTTAATCTTTTTAAACTTTGGCATTACTTTCCTTGCTCTACAATATTTAATTTTATAAATTAGTTATATTAACAACTTATTAATTGTTCAATTAGGTTGCTAATCCATAAAATTTCTCCAATTGCTCACTCCATAGCATCGGTATTTCCCTTAAATCAGCTAACTTCAAACCCCTTGGCTGTCTCCCATTTACTATGTCTTCTTTAATCTTTGGAGCTAAATAATTTAATCTTAAAATTTGCTGTATACGTCTTGTACCTATATTAATTTTGGCACTCAGCTCTCCTACACTTGCATATTTTCCCTCTTCTAGCTGCCGTTTCCACAGATGAGCTCTTACCACTGCTTTCAGTAGCGCATTATTTGTTTTTCCTTCTGGCTCTACTACTGTACATTTGTTTCCTTTCTTTTTTATTAGTATAAATTTTTCCTCTGATTCAGAATGCACCTCTATTCCATCTTCTTTTACCATCACTCCCTTTATTAACTTTTTCACTATTTCTTTCTGCTTTCCAGGGCTTAAATTTTTCCATTCTTCTCCCCATTTTTCATATAGCTGTTCAGCTTTCTTCATCACTTCTTTTTCCACTTCTCCAGCAACTATTGTTCGGTTTACTGATCCACAATCCTTCCCCCTTAAATGGTTATTGCACACATAATATCGGTACCTTTTATTTTCTTTTTTTGAGTATGTCAGCGTCATATTTACATCACAGCTCTTGCACTTAATTATTCCCCTAAGCAACGCTTCCTCATATTTTGCTTTTCTATATGGCTGATTCTTTATCAATTCTTGTGCTTTTTGCCATTTTTCCCCTTTTATTATTGCTTCATGTTTTCCTTCATACTCTTTCTCATAATGCCTTATTTTTCCCATATATATTGGATTTGTTATTATTCTCCTTACCGTCGCTTTTTTAAAGATATCTGATTTTGTTCTGTAACCTTCTCTATTTAACTCTCTTGCCAACTCTGCCATTGACTTCAACTCCAAATATCTTGCAAATATATGCTTTACTGTCTTTGCTTCTTTCTCATTTATCATTAATTCTTTATCTTTTACATCATACCCAAGCGGTAAAGTTCCACCCATCCATAACCCCTGCTCCTTTGATGTTGCTATTTTATTTTTTACCCTTTCTACGATCATCTCTCTTTCTAGTTGTGCTGCTCCTGACAATACCGTTTGTACAAACTTTCCCATTGGCGTATTATTGTCAAATATCTGCGTTACTGCTACAAAATTTACTCGGTGTCTTCTAAAAAATGATGTTACTTCGATGCTGTCTTTTGTTTCTCTTGATAGTCTGTCTAGTGTGTACACTACTACACAATCTACTTCTCCTGCCTTTACATCTTCAAATAATTCCTTTATTGCTGGCCTTTCTAAATTCTTTCCTGAGAAGCCTCCATCATCGTACCTTTTGGCCAATGCTACCCAGCCTTCTCTGCTCTTTATGTACTTTTCACATGCTACTCGCTGGGCATCAAGGCTGTTAAACTTTTGTTCTAGTCCGTCTTCATTTGATTTTCTCGTATATATCGCACATCTTACTTCTTTTAGCATTTTCAACTTCCATTTTTATCACGCATTCCAAATAATAAAGGTCCGTTGTAGCTCATTCCCATTATTTTTCCTGCCACTGCTGACAATGATGTATAAAACTCTTCTTTGTAGATTAAACCCTTGTCTGTTACCATTACCGCATGCGTTTCTTCCCCTCTCTCTAATATTAGCTCTGTTCCTGCTACTGGAAGTTTGTCACTACTTATTCTTTTTCCCTTCTCTAGCCGATCTGCCAGATACTCTAGTCTTTTTGCTCCTTTTCTTGACATTTCTCCATACGCTTTTTCCTGCATTCTATAAGCTAATCTTGGTATCAGATATTTCTTTGAGTATCTAGGCGCCTCTTCCCCAAATACCTTCTTCCACGTTTTTCTCAGCTCACCCAAAGGTTTTCTCTCTAAATTCATTACCTTCTTTTCTATTTCTTTCTCCATATTTTTAGCCCTTCATAAATAGCTTTTCAATTCTGTCTATTTCTTTCTTCAATATTTCAGTGATCTCCTTACTGTTTTTCGCATAATCCATTGCTGTCATTCCAAATTTATCCGCTTGTTCTATTTCTCCTCCAGCCTTCACTAATTCTTTCACTATCTCTTTTTCGCCTATCATGCATGCAAGGTGCAGCGGTGTGCATTTATTTCCATATTCTTCCGCATTTACATTTGCTCCTGATTTTATCAGTTCTCTCACGATTTCTAGACGTTTCTCCGTTACCGCTAGGTGCAGTGCTGTGTGTCCTTTCACATCTGCTGCATTCACATTCGCTCCTTTTTCAACTAATAATCTCACTGTTTTTGCGTCTACTGCATAATGCAAAACTGTTCTTCCCTTTTCGTCTCTTTCATAAATATTTTTAAACGAGTTCTCTAATAATTCTTTTGCTGACTTATTAAATTTGCCAAGTTTTAACATAATCCACCTCACCTTTTCTTTAATTTTAAATCCCTCTTTTCGCTACCTCATCTATCATTTCGTTCACTTGGTTCATTATTTTGCTTGCTAAATTTTGACATTCTTTCTTTATTAGCGATTTATCTCTCTTCCTTATTTCTCCTATCTCTATTATTTTTAGCTCCGGCATGTAGCTTCCATTCAACATGTCTGCTATTTCTCCTACTAGCCCCTCTATTCCATAGCACGTCAGTTTTCTACTTTTTGTTATTCCACCTTTTTCTCTCAAAAATTTACTTGCCTTTTCACTTTCTTTGCTATCACATAGACGATACTTTTCACTTTCCCAGATATAGTACATTGGTGTTGCACCATACTTATTCAGTTGATTAACTTCAGCTCCTGCTTTTACTAGCTCTTTTATTATTTCAACTCCTGCTCCTCCTATTTTGCACGCAGAGTGGAGTGGCGTACATCCACTGACATATTGAGTGGCATTTACTTCTGCTCCCGACCTTATCAGCACTTTTACATTTTCTAAACTTTTTGCGAATACTGCACAGTGTAGTGGCGTATAACCATTTTTATCTCTTGCATTAACCTCTGCTCCTTTTTTTATTAATAATCTCACTGTTTTGTAATCAGAGATTTCTACTGCTTGATGCAATATCGTCTCTCCTTCTTCATTTCTTTTATTAATATCTTTAAATCCGTTACTTGATACTTCTTTAAGAAACTTACTAAAAGATTCTCTCTTCTCTTTGCTAAACTTCATACTTACCTCACAAAATTAGCTTTTCTAGCATCAGATAAATTTCTTATATTTACCTGCTGCTATTCAAGTTATGTCCTTTTTAGCATGAGAAAGCAAGTCCTTTTCTTTTTATTTCATATACTTTTACCTATTATTAATATAATATATGAGGATCTAAATATAAGTACTTAACTTATTAGACATATTACTTGACTATTTTTCCAACTTCTGTGCAAATGTCTATGTTCGTGCCACTTCAGTACTCCTGGGTAAAATACTAAAATGTAATTTTCTAATTCGTGTATTGAGTCTTTTTGCTCTGAATCCAAATCATTTTTATAGTAAACGTTGTGTTCTGCCAAACCATATTTTGTAATCTTCTGATCTGTATAGTTTTCTATTTTGTAGTGGTGAGTAACGCTAAACCTTTCTAAAATTGGCTTGTGTTTTAAATTCCAACGTTGCCCTGAAAGTTTATCGTTTCCCAATACAAATTTATTTCCTCTTTCTTCTACGCTACTAACTGGAAAGCACGTATTTATGTCTCCTAAATCCCAACTGTTTGATAATACTATCTGCGCTTTTGCAAACTTTATTTCTGGCAATAAACTCTGTGGTAATGGATATAGTGCTTTTAAGTTGTACCACAAATGATCTCTTTCATAGATGCCTTTATAATCCCTTGTGTGAGGCTCGGTTTCTCCAAGGATTGCTACATCTAGGCGATATATATCATTAGACCTGCTGCGAAAAGTGATTGAAAAAATGATGTGAAAGAGATAGAAGAAGAATAAGGAGATTGAGTAAGGTAAAAAATGAGCTTTAGTTACTATAAAATGAAGAAGCACCCAAGAAACTTTCGTAGTATAACAGGTTTAACTATAGAGGAGTTTGAAAAGGTGGTGGAAAAAGTGAGGTCTGAGTGGAAAAAACTTGAAAAACAGAAAAAGTGCCATGGTAGAAGATCACAACTACCAACTCTGGAAGATAAGTTATTTTGCGTAATTTTGTACTATCGCACTTACATAACACATAGATTTTTAGGGTGCCTGTTCAATATGCACAACGCAAATGTATGTAGGTTACTGAAGAAAATAGAGCCATTACTTGCCAAGAAAGTTACTATAACAAAAGATAGAAGTATGACATCAGAAAAAATACTAAAGATTCTGGCTGATGTTACAGAACAGCAAATACAGAGGCCAGAAGATAGTAAAAAACGGAAGAAATCATATTCAGGAAAAAAAAGAACCAACACTATGAAAACTGAGATTGTTATCGAAGAAGATGGAAGAATTTTATCAGTGTCAAAGTCATATCGTGGTAGAATTAGTGATTTTCGCATAAGGAAACAAGAAAAATATTTACCAATTAACAGCATAAAACATGCCGATTCTGGATATCAAGGTTGGCAAAAATTGCAAAGCAATGTTATAATTCCATATAAAAAGTATCGTAAAAAGCCATTAACTTCAGAGCAAAAAGAGCATAATAGACGATTAGCATCATTTAGAATGAGAGTAGAAAATAAGATCCGTGAGGTAAAGATATTTAAGATTATGTCCCATGTTTACCGCAATTTTCAGAAAAAATACAACCTGAGGTTCAATATTATTGCTGGTATTGTGAATCTTAAGCACGCCTTTTAGTTAATCTTGATTTTAGCTACTCTCCTTCCTTTTTTTATCCCTTGATTCGCAGCAGGTCTATAGATAATTCAAGGAGATTTGGAAAAATAAGCTGGATAAAACCACTACTACATGTGATGTTTGCCTCAAGTTTAGATGCAGTAAACTATCAACTTAATCAAGTTATAGCTGATAAATATATACGTATACAATCGCAACTAAAAATAGCATCACCTGACATGGATAATATTACATCAAAAAATATCAAATCTCTTCAGCAAGAGGCAAAGGCAATGATAGAGGATAATCAAAAAGTGATAGAGAAATTTTGTGATGTTATATCTTGATAAGTAGAGATGCCAAATTCTGCAGAGCTAAACAAGTTTTTAGAATAGATATATTAAACACATAACTATTTTTACTTATATCTTAATATATTGTTTAACACTCCCTCAATTTTCACACTCATCAGCAGTTAGGCCACTTGCTCGCACAATAATATCAATAGCAACACCTACCTTTGCTAGATTTTTTGCAACCTTGATCCTTTCTGTTTTTTTAACTTTTTCCTTGCCACTTTTCATATTTTCAGATAGAGATTTGACTAATGATTCTTGTTCTCCGTACTCATCCATTAAACTCAATAGCTTTTTGCTTTCTCTTGTTTTAGGTAGCAGAACTTTAATATTCACTGATAATGCATTTGATATTTCATATAATTTATCAAATGTTATAGCAGTATAGCCTCTTTCATACTCGTGTATTTCCTTGAGCGTTAAATCAACTTTATCTGCCAAATCTTTTTGAGTATATCTTCTTATCAACCTCCATTCTCTTATTCTTTGCCCTATTCTGTAATATATAGAATCAGTGCAGACTTCTTTCTCTGTATTATCATACTCGTAAATAGATAAGCCTGTTGCCTGGGAAATTATGTCAACTGACACTCCTTCTTTAACTAGATTTTTTGCTATTTCCAACCTTGCTTCTTCTTGATTAATTTTTTCGCTAATATGAACAAACCTGACTAATGAAGGTACTATCTTACCTAACTTTTGATTCTCGTATATTTTCGTTAGATAGAGTATTTCTTCGTCTTCATCTTTATACTCTCTTACTGTTATTGGTTTAGGTAATAGATCTACAGCATTAACTGATAATACTCTTGCTATTACATATAGTACTCCAATTGGAATAGGAGTATAACCATTCTCATAGCTGTTCACTTCTTGGTATGTTAAACCTATTTGACCTGCTAATCCTATTTGAGTATGACCTTGCATTAACCTACAATTTTCTATTCTTTGCCCTATTCCATAGCTAACATTGCTTGCAGAAACAAACACATATACCTCCATTTAAGAAAAAAACTTTATTGCTATAATTTTTTCATGAGCTACCCATCTAAAACTACATCAACAGGTAAACCTACTGCTTGCAAAATAATATCAATAGAAATTCCACCTTTTACTAGATCCTTTGCAACTTTAATCCTTTCTATCTCTCTCACTTTCTCCTCACAAATCCTTATGCCTTCAAATAAAGATCTTATTAGTGCATTGCGTAGTTCTTGGCTCTCAATTTCTTTGTATTCTTTAATCAAATCAGGTAGCTCATTTTTCACTTTACTCCCTTCCTCTATTAGTAGATCCGTAATATTAATCGATAATGCTTCTGCCACTTCATATAATTTATCAAGTGGAACAGCAGTCCTTCCTTGTTCATAGTTGCTTATTTCGTCACGTGTTGTATTCATTTTCTCTGCTAAATCTTTTTGAGTATACTCTCTCACTAGTCTCCATTCTTTTATCTTCTTTCCTATTTGGCAATAAATAGAACCTCCTTTTTCTTCAACGCATTCATCAGCAGAGAGACCAATTGTTTTTGCAACAATATCAACAGAAACTCCTGCTTTAACCAAACCTTTTGCAATCTTTATTTTCTCTGCTTTCCTACTACTTTTTTCACTAACTTGGACAAATTGGGTTAATAAACAAAACATCTTACGTAACTCCTGATCATTAATCTTTTTATATTCTCTTACTAGATTTAATATTTCTTCTTCCTCATCTTCAAGACAGATTTTTTCATTTGATACAGGAATAAGATCCGTAATACTGATTGATAGTGTCTCAGCTATAGCATACAACCTTTCAATTGGAACTCTACGATTCCCTTTCTCATATTGCAGTATTACCCAGTACTTTACACCAATTTTCTCCGCTAAATCCTTCTGAGTATAACCTCGCTCTAACCTCCAATTTTTTACTTTTTCCCCTACTTCACAGTCTAGACTTTTTTCCACTAAAAGAACCATACATATAATATTTTCTACTATAGCTCAATTTTGTTAAGGCTCCAGATATAACGGTAAGAAAAAAACTCTGGAACCTTAAAGTTGACTGTAGACACATTAAAGTTCCCTAAAGGTTTCTTTACTACCTCCACATACCCTATTTACCCATGAAGACAATACTTCATCATTGCTAATCTCTTTTATAGCATGCTTTTCACTCCATATGCCACATCTAGTGAAACTACCTCTCTCTACTGCTTCTTTAAGTTTTACTCCCCCGAAAAGGCAATTTTTTCCTACTTCTTCTCCTATTTTTTGTAATTCAGCCCACATTTCCTTGTTTTCTACTCTGACTTGTACTTGATCATATTTTTCTACATCATGGTACAATACAATATTTAGCTTACCAACGCTTGTAGGAAATTCCAATATAATGGATCTTCCATCTGACATATCAGTATAGTTTCTTATACCTCCCTTCTCACTTTTAACCTCAACTGCATCATTGCCAATTTTTAAAATATTACTTCCTAATTCTCTCAGTATTTTGGCTACCTCTACCTTGCTATCATCAGAAAATTCTATATACGATGTTGTATTATCTATCTCAACATCTATTAATTCTCCTTCTTGCACAGCACTTTCGCCAGCCTTCTCTAGTTCTTCTAGTCTCTTATCTATCTGTGGCTGAACTTCTGGTTGTAGCTCATTATAGATTTCACCTATCAGTTTATTCTGTAGTAGAGTATCATGAAACTCTGCACCGCTTAGCATTAATTTTCGTATTAGCTTTTTACGATCACTTTTTTCTAATTTGTGAAAATGTGTACCTAATACTACATATTCTGCAAAACTCCATTCGCCATCATTACATGCATTTAGCCTTGCTCCAGAAGTTAGTACTTGGTCTACAGCCTTGTGCAGTTCATTTGGACTTTTTGCTCTTACCACAGCACTTTTAAGCCAGCTCAACTTTTCTGCACTTGGCTTTATTTTTTGCAAAGCTGAAGCAAATGGATTCAACCCTTCTGGATAATCTGCTTGATTACTCAAAGGTTTTGTGCCATATATGTAGTCAAGTCCTTTTCCATAGTTGATTTTGTTTTCGTGAACGTTTCTGCTAGGGAAAGGCATTGTATCTTCCGGTTTTATCTCCTTCTGATTATCAATTTTGCTCACAAACTTAGACTGCTTTATATCAACGCCTTCAAGAGCACCAAATATTTTCTTCAATAACTTGTCTTTACTAGTCATATAACCCCCATATTAAAAATACTTTTTAAGTATATAAATCTTAGTTTATACATTCTATTACTCATTATAAATTATAGTGAGTAGATTTGCAAATACTTTCTCCTAATCAGTTTAGATGCTAAATTCTTTCTGCTATAACAATCCGTTTTCTCTAAAGCTAAAATAGCCCCCACTTGTGATAATAATATGATCAAATAATCTAACGCTTACAGTACTACACGCTGCTGCTAAGCTCTTCGTTACTGCTTGATCTTCTTCTGATGGTTCTAAACTCCCACCTGGGTGGTTGTGTGACATTATTATTAATGTTGCATTTTTTATTAATGCTTTTTTTATAATCTCCTTTATGTATACCGGTGCTTTTTCCATTTCACCGATATAGGATTCTTCTCCAATTAGTTGACGCCTTTTATTCAAGTACAGTATTTTTACACATTCCCTTTCTGAGTGGCCTATACTTACGTTTAAGTACTCTACTAGCCTTTGTAAGTCCATTATTGGCTCACTTTTGAGCTTTTCTCTCAGTACCCTTTCTAGTGTTTCCTTAACACACATAATCATTGCTACTGCAGAATCAGTTACTCCTTCTACAACTTTCAGGTCATCCATTTCTCGACCTAAAATCCTTCCTACTCCTGTATAAGTATTCACCAGATTTTTAGCAATTTCCTGAGCTTGTGGCCTTTCATGTACCGCACTTAGAAACGTTTCCATTATTTCACGATCAAGTAGTGCTTTGCCTTTGCTTTCTAATATTCTGAATTCGATTTCTTCTTTACTTTTATTCATATAATTTACCCTTCACTAACAACAAACTTTTTTTAAATATTTACTGCTGTTTTTTTATCAGCATTGGCATAAAGCCATAGCTTCCGAGTGAAGTCAAATCAATTTTTAAATCTTTTTTACTTATTTTTTTATCAAAAAGTGAAGATATTAATATATGATGATTTTTTATTGTTGAATTTCGCCTAAAGAGAGGCCTGTTATTTGCAAAATAATATCGGTAGAAATTCCTTTTTTAACTAAGTTCTTTGCAATTTTCATCTTTTCTACTCTCTTCACTTTCTCTTTGCAAACTTGTATGCTTTCAAACAGAGATTTTATTAGTACATGACGTAATTCTTGGCTTTTAATCTTTTTGTATTCTTCTATTAACCTTGATAGTTCCACTTCACTATTCTCATTTTCTCTTGTTTCTGGAAGCAGATCTGTAATATTAATTAATAGCATCTTTGCTATTTCATCTAACATTTCAAGTGAAACAGCAGCTCGTCCTTGTTCATATTCATATATTCTTTGATTTATTACGCCCACTTTGCTTGCTAAATCTTCTTGAGTGTATCCTCGTATCAATCTCCATTCTTTTATTCTTTGACCTACTTTATACGGAATAGAAATTTTTTTCTCATCATTATCATATTCATCAATAGATAAACTGGTCGTTTGAGAGATAGAAACTCCTTCCTTAACCAAACCCTTTGCTACTTCTATTTTTACCGCTTTTCCACTTTTTTCCTCACTAATACGGATGAATTTAGTTAATAAATAAAACGTTTCACGTAATTCTTGATCCTTAATCTCTCTATGTCTTCTTACTAGATTTAATACCTCTTCTCCCTCATACCTTCCCTCATTTGATACTTCTTGTCCGCAAGCTAGATCTCTAGCAGTTGTTGATAATGCTTCTGCTAATTCATATAACTTCTTAATTGAAATTCTGCGTGTTCCTTTTTCATATTGCAGTATTACCTGATATGTTGTACCGATTTTTTTTGCTAATTCTTTTTGAGTATATTTTCTTTTTAACCTCCAGCTTTTCACTTTTTCTGCTATCTGATACCTTATAGAGATATTTGCCATAAATATTATACAGGTTAATACTACCAAATAAAGATATACAAAAGGGATGCTTCTTTCTATGTTTGAATTTTAGTTGAATATTTCTTCACAATTGTGTATAATTATTAATGCTTTTTATCTTACTTTCTCATGGCTCTTTCGAAGTTTCTCGATCCAAAATTAGATTTAACATTTAAGAAAATCTTCGGTACTGAAAAAAACAAGAATATCCTTATCCATTTTTTGAATGATATCTTAGGCTTTACTGGAGTTAATGCTATTCAGGATGTTGAGTTTCTCAGCACCATTATGAATCCTGAGATTGCTTCTGATAAACAAAGCATTGTTGATGTCCTCTGTAAGGATTCTCTCGGAAATAGGTATATTGCGGAAATGCAGCTTGCTCGTGATAAAGGCTTTGAGAAACGTGCCCAACTTTATGCTGCCAAAGCCTACTCGAGACAGTCTGGCAATTACATTGATTTTAAAACTGTTTTCTTTATTGCTATTTCCAATAGTACTCTTTTTCCCTCAGATGTTTATTATATTTCCACTCATAATATACGCGATATAAAGACTAACGGACATTATTTAAAAGATTTTCAATTTGTCTTCATTGAACTACCTAAATTTACAAAAAGTAAAGTAGAGCAGTTGGAAACTACTGTTGAGAGATGGTGCTTTTTCTTCAAATACGCAGAAGAGACAACTGATGAAGATTTAAGGAAAATAGCAGAAAAGTCACCGATAATAAAGTTAGCATATGATGAGTTAGATAAGTTTCATTGGAATGAGAAAGATCTTGTAGCTTATGAAGAAAGGGTAATGGATTTACAAAAAGAAGCTGCTATCTTGGAACAAAAACTCGATGATGCTACTCAAAAAGGTAGACAAAAAGGTAGACAAGAAGGTAGACTAGAAGGTAGACTAGAAGGTAGACTAGAAGGCATCCAAATCGGCCATGAAAAAGGTAAAATTGAAGGTAAAATTGAAGTTGCAAAAAATTCACTCAAGGCCGGTGTCCCTATAGATGTTATCGCTCAAATTACCGGTCTCTCTCATTCTGAAATTTCACAACTCAAAGAAAAAACATAATTATTCACTTCAATATTAGTGAACTGTCTAAAATAGCTATAAAGATTGCACATAGAATTAGATAGATTACTACCATAACGAAACATCTAGCCCTCCATTTATTTTCCGATTTCAGTCTTATCGCCTATAATTCTTACTTCATCCATGTTAGTGCCAGGAACTCCAAACTTTTCCTTACCTTGCTGTATAGCTCTTATAATCATATCCTCATCTATAGACCTCATCGATTGCTCTCTTGGTGATAAAAGATTTTCATAAATCGGTTGTTTATGTCTCCTCCCATTAACAAGACGAACAGCTAAGTCACCTAATATTAGTGCACTATCTACCACAGCGTTGTTTATTTCTGGCACAACTGTAACATTTGATCTTACTTTTTCCCGATTGGAAGACCAATTCCTATTGGTAATATTTCCTTTCGGTGCACCTAGTGATTTTCTAGACTGTGGTATGGTAGCATTATACATCTTTTCTAACCCTGCAGAGCATGCATCGGTATCTCCTGATTTAGAGTCTTCCGATTCTTTGACAGCAAATTTGTTTGTCACACTTGATACTAACCCATCCACAGAGCTTTTTAAACAACCAAGTAAACCATTTATCCACGAAGATGGTTTTGCGCCACTGCTTGTTGCTATCTCTGGTTGATTACTTAAATCCGTAGCAAGAGGTTTGCGTGACAAGTGATGAGAATTATGATCTCCATGGTGATGACGGCGTCTGCGTTGTACAGGTTTTTCCTCATTACCTTTAATATTCGCTACTTGGCTCACAAACTCCCCAAACATAGTTCGATTAGAGCTATCTAGCAAGTAATCACCTAACCTTTCTGGTAACACTAGGATCTGAGAATCATTTGACTTGTTCCTAGCCCTTATAGCTTCGAGGGAATGAGAACCTGCTTTACCATCTAATTCTTGTATATCACGTTTCTTGTGAACAGAACTGCAATCCTCAATCTTCCACATACCTTCCCTATCATTACCGCATGAGCCTGGAGGATTATTTTTGCTTGATGGAACCCAGTTATATACTCCTCTCCTCTGGTTTTCATAACTTAAAGCAGAACTACCACTAGCGGCGTATAAGTATTCATCAAAATTAACATTCGTGATACAAACATAATCTCCATATGGTTGAATCTTCCACATACCCTGTCTATCATTACCACATGAACCTGGAGGATTATTTTTACTTGATGGAACCCAGTTATATATTGCTCTCCTCTGGTTTTCATAACTTAAAGCAGAATTACCACTAGCAGCGTATAAGTATTCATCAAAATTAACATTCGTGATACAAACATAATCTCCATATGGTTGAATCTTCCACATACCTTGCCTATCATTACCGCATGAGCCCGGAGGATTATTTTTACTTGATGGAACCCAGTTATATACTCCTCTCCTCTGGTTTTCATAACTTAAAGCAGAACTACCACTAGCGGCGTATAAGTATTCATCAAAATTAACATTTATAATACATACTTTTGACGAAAACACTGCATTTTTTATTGATTCTGGTAACTTGCTTTTTAATTCTTCAAAGTGAGATATTTGTTCTTTATTATTTATCTTCTCCATAACTTCCTTTATACAATAGGCTAACTTCAGTATTGAACCATCATTAAAGTTACTTGCTTCAATATTAGCACCTCTATCTAGTAGAAAGTCAATTATATCCGGCTTATTATATTGAGCAGCTACGCACATAGGTACTTGACCATTTTTGTCTTTCGCTTTAATATCAGCTCCTTTCTCAATGAGAAACTCAGTAGCTCCTAAACATCCTCTCCGTGCAGCATAGTGTAGTGATGTCCAACCATCTTTATCAGCATTATCAACACTTACTCCTTTGCTTAGGAAAAGCTCTATAATATTTTTATTATTGTTCTCACTAGCAATATGAATAGGTTTTTTACCAGAATTGTCTGCAGTATTAATATTGGCTCCCTTACCAATAAGAAATCTAGCACTATCTAATTGACCAAACTCAGCAGCATAGTGTAGAGAGGTTGAACCATTTTTATCAGTTTCATCAACTCTTACTCCCTGTTTCAGAAGAAACTCTGTAATATTTACGTGATTATTCATAACAGCAAAGTGCATAGGAGTCCTGCCAAGTATATCTTTAGCATTTACATTAGCTCCCCTATCAACTAAAAACTTAGCAATATCTGAATGACCTTTCAATGCAGCCCAGTGTAGTAATGTGCAGCCATATTTATCAGTCGCATTAACACTCACATCTTTACTAACAAAAAACTCTACTGTGCCTAAGTTACCACTCCAGGTATAATAAAACTCGCCATGCGTTCTGTCGTCAATATCTTTAGCGATAAGATCATTAATTGTCTTTAGATCCTTTTCATTTTTTACAGTAAGTAACAATTCTTTATCTAAGTGTGCTTGCATAAAAACTTGCCTCATTGTACCAGAATTAGTATAACGTTCCTCATCCTCAGGAGTTCTACCACTGTTATCTTTAACATCAATATCAGCACCTTTACTTATAAGATACTTCACCATACCTAAATGATGAATAGAACGTGAAGCATAATGTAGAGGGGTTTTACCATCTTTATCTTTAATATTAACATCAGCACCCAGATTTACAAGATCTTTTACTTTATTAAAATCACCATCTTGTGCTGCAGCCAGTAATTTTCTGTCTAATTCTGTGTGTTTTAAAAATCCTACTATGTCTGTATAATTCCCTTGAATAGCCAAGTCTAAAGGTGTTTTTCCATCTTTATTTTTAGCTTCAATATTAGCCCCTCTACTTGAAAGTACTCTAACTATATCAAGCCTGTCTTTGAAAACTGCATGATGTAAAGGTGTCTGGTCATCTTTGATTTTAGCTTCAATGTTAACACCTTTATCTATAAGAAATTCAATTATTTTAGGTGTAGTATTATTGTGCTGAATAGCCACATGCAAAGGTGTTAAACCATCATTAGTTTTAGCTTCAAGGCTAGCCCCTTTATCTACAAGAAGCTCAATTATTTTCAATTGACCATAAGCATTTGCTATATGTAAAGGTGTTTCCCCAATGTTAGTTCTAGCCTCAATATTAGCATTTCGATTTAAAATTGCCCTAGATATATCAAGCTTATTATCATTGTCAGCAGCACAGTGCAAAGGCGCCCAACTACGTTTATCTCTAATACTAACATCTGCACCCATACTGAGAAGATTCTCAACTTCACTAAGATTATTTCGTCTCACAGCATCAAACAGTTGCTCTGTCGATAGAATTGCTTTTTCCTTATTAAATTCCACTATAACATCTTCTGAGTTACAAATAGAAGCTATACACTTTGAGTTAGAAACTATTGCATCATTAAAAGCAAGCATCATTTCTCTTGCTGGTTGGTAAGTATTCCAATTCTCTACTTTTACAAGAGTGTTATTTTTATGTGATAGCAATAAGGTATCATTCATAACTTTCATATCGAAATCTAATATAGACTTACCTTTCAAATCAACCAAACCAATATCATTCTTATTAATAGGCTGATTATGATAAATCTCTAACCCTTGCTCATCTGGTTGGTAATACCTGAAAGAACTAAATTCATCAGCTCTTTCTCCAAATTCTTCTGGTTCCATAATTTTGTCGCTCAACTCTATGGATAAATCCCAGTTTTTATGAACAGAAGAATAGTAATCCGATATTGATAATGCTCCTCTATCTGATAACAATAGCAAATCATTATTTAGCTTCAAAAAAAGTACTTTGTCTGAGTCAAATGTGAAACAATTATGATGATTTAAAAGATCAGTACCATTAACACTAAATCTTCCATCTATTCTCAAACTATGAGAGCAATAATCTCGCTCTAATTCTCCATTCTGAAGTTTGTAATATTTTTCCCCATCAAATGTAACTGTGACATCTTTATAATCTGGTAGCAAGGTTACATTTAGGCCATTTTTATTAATCTTTATTTCCCCTTTATCGTTTTCTATAAATGGCATATCATTTAATGTACTATTTAATTGGCTAAAATCTAATATACCATTTGCTTGAGCAATCGTAATATTAGCGTTCCTGTTATCGAAAAGATAAAGATGACTTATATTACTTGGAGCTTCCCAGTAAAAATTATGATGTTCTTTATCAGGATAAAAAATATGATTACTGGAACTACCTATAGTACTATGATAATTAGCACTTGATAATTGCTTTGTAATATTAAAGTTTGAATTTTCTATTTTTCTTAAATTATCTAATTCATCATCTAACACAATATCACCTCTCAAGCTTTTTGTCACATGCAAGTTTGTTACTATGCTAGTCTTATCATCTATTTTCGTTGGTGTTACAAATAAACCATCTGCTGTTTTTACCGACGTTTGTTTATCTACACTTATAAAGGCTCCACTTTTATTATAGATGTTTGTTATGTTATTAACGTGGGTTATGTTACCTACATCATTAAAGTTTATCGGCAATAATACTAAACCTTTTCCATAAATAGAATCACCAAAATAACCCTTTATTGTGGTAAAATTCTTTACCGTTATTACATCATTTCCACCTTTACCGTCTACATAATCTGCATAAGAAACTTTTATGTGATTAGCTTGATTGCTACCAATAATAGAATGTATGTTTATTGAATCTGTGGTAAGATTACCTTGTGTTATGACTATGTTCTTTTGTCCATCTGCTCCTAAATCACAAGAGAACTTTCCTGTTATATAAAAAAAATTGCTACCAGGATTATGCACCTTACAGCTATCTAGCGACTTTTCAAAATAGTACCTATTCTCTACCTTATCTCTTCTATATCGATCACCATTTAAAATATCCTTTTCTTGAAAAACAACATTAATATTAGCATTTTGAGATGGTATATGATACATGCTCCCATACCCACGGGAATTTGTATTTCTATATATAACCGAATTATAACAGTCGCTAGGGTACTCTTGTAAAAACCACTTTTCAAATGTTCTATTCAGTAATACATTGCTATGATCATATAAATTATCACATCCTGAACCAATTCCATTTACAACACAGTCAGTACAGGGAGGGTTATCAACTTGTACTTTAACATCACTATCACGTGGTCCACAAACGACACTATAACTTTCAATGTTTGTAGGAATCACTCTGGAATTAATATCACTGATATGAAACGGATATGCAACATTTGTATTGAATCCAAAATCAAACTTAGTATCAACTATTTTTGTGTTAGTATGACAGTAAGCTCTAAAGAGTTGTATCTCCGCATCACCACGCTTTTCCTTTGTAACCAATATATAAGGCAATGACATAACTATTTTATCATAATTATCTTTATATTGGCTTATAAGCTTTAATACATATTGTTTATATATACTTTCTGCTTCCATATCATTTTCTATATAATCTGGTACCTTTTTGCCAAGAAAAAAATCCCAATAAAAATCATGCTTTTCCTGGTCTGTAAGATTTATGTGCTCTTCTAATTTTTCTACCTCAAGCTCTGCTTCTACAAATTGTGATATGATAATAACAGCAACTGAAACAGCAGCGCCAACCGGACCAGCAAATTCTCCTACTACTCCAGCTTCTAAACCTGCTACTGACATTGTTTCAGTAACAACCGCAGGTACATCTGCAGCTATAAAGATGGAATTAGTTGCGATGTTTAGGTCAGCAATCTTTATATCTACAGGATCTGTTGCACTCTGACGAGCCTTTATCGACTCTGCTAGCCCTAAAAATGCCGCAAAATTACCTATAGCACGTCCCATAACTGGAGCAAATCCCTTTAGCATCTGAGAATCAAGCTTTGTTCCTAATTCTAACATTTTTCCAGAGATTTTTTCACCAATCTTTGGCATCACCCAGAGATTTAATGCATCGTAGCCTAACCCCTCTATGTCCCCATTTGCTATATGCTTACCAACTAAGAATGCTGTAAAGGCAAGACCTGCACCTTCTGCTACTTTTCCTATTTTTTCTGCTACTCCTGATCTTCTCAGAATATTTTTCACTTCTTCTTTGTTCTCTATATTTTCCCTCATTTCTTTCACAATATCCCTAATCTCTGAGTCTATTGAATCCAGATCTATGTCTTTAATCTTTACTACAAATGCTTCTTCAACATTTTTGTCTATAATTTCACCTTTAGATATCTTCTGAGAAACCTTGAAAAGCTGATCATAAAACTCAATATTCTTTACTTTTTCCACCACCTTGTCAGTACTGAACAACTCTTTGATACGCTGTTCTTTTTCCTCCTCTGTAATCTTTTCTTTATCAAGTGAGTCTATGCAGGATATACCTATACTACGTGTTCTTCTTCCTTTAGAACATTGCTGCTGACCAATACTAAAGACAGAACTGTGAACTACCTCAACAGAAGCAAACTCATCTTTGCTCATTAAGATAAGAGAATCTGCACTATTTGCACCTTTATCAAACACAACACCCATAAAAGCCACTTTCTTTCCATCTGTCAGCGTCTTATAAGTTACACCTCTCTTGTATTCATCGGTTATTTGTTTATTTGCTTCATCCCTTAACGCATCAGCTGTTGTGTCTTTCCTTGGTCCTTTAAGTTCTAACCCTACTGGATCGTATTCTTTAGCATTGCTATCATGACCTACAAACTTAATACCATGAATTAGCATATCAATACGTTTTCCCCTTCCAGTTTGAAATTCTGTTAATACTAATGCTCTATTTTCTTGTAACTCTCCTAACTTTATATCACTATAGTGGCTGAATGCTCCATGAAATACAGCTTGAGTATGTGCTTCCTTTTCTACTAAGTTTTTAAAAGGCAGCATTGCCTCACCTATTTTTTTAAATAACTCTTCATATTTGCCTATTGATTGAGATCGATCTTGTGAAGAAACAAGCTGAGACTCTAATACCTTATCAAATGTTTCCTTGAACTCGGCAGGATAAGGAATGTTTTTCCATTCTCCATTAAAAGATTCCTTTCCCCCTTTATACTCATTTAAGGAATTATATCTATTAACCTTCTCTACATCAAAAAAATCTGATTTTCTTTCCTCTTGTAAACTTATACATACCTCTGTTATTTTACCAACTTTTGGTAGATTAATTGGTATTTTCTTCTCACTAAACTCTCCTTTTCCTCCCTCTTTAATGTGAAAAATAAACACCTCTTTATCCTGTCCTTGATTTCCTTTAGTCAGCATAAATGTTGTCACAGGCCTTTCAGTTGATTGTGGACCCGATCTTGTAGAAGCGGCAAGTGGGTACTCATTATATAAAAATACGTATTTCTCTAAATGAATTCTCTCGAACTCATTAGCAAGAAGAAGTTGCCCTAATAGAAATCTACTAAAGTAATTACCTCCTTTCTCCGGCGTACCAGGAAATGTGTGATAAATACGTTCTAGTGGCTGCTTTATTTTATCTTTAACATCAGGAATCGTATCTTGTCTTCCATTCCAGTCTGAAGCTTCCTTCAAGAGTGCTTGCATTGTAGGTGGAGCAATTTTTCTGTCTTCGCGAGGTGATATATGCATTAAAAACTTTTCACTTTCAGTTGAATCCAAGTTTAACCCTACACAAAGCAGATTATCTGAAATGGTTAAAACACGCATCGTATTTGGCTGAAACCCTTTTGCATAATCCTTTGCTTGCTCCAAAGCATTGTTTGGTGTAGTACCACTACTTGTTCCTGCTTTCAATTCAATAATAATTGGAACAGCATTTAATGATCTATCCTTACCACGAGGCACTAGAACAATATCAGCATAACCTCTTCCTGCAAATTGCTCTAAGTAAACTCTAAGGTTATATCTATAGCGGAAATTCACTAGAGCTCCTGCTAAAAACCCATGATGTGCTGCCTCTCTTGTTCCTTGAGCATAGGTAAGTGAATTCTCATATTCAGAGTGAATTTTACCGACTTTTTTAAGAATATTTTCAACAGGTTTTTTCACTTCTTCTGCATTAGGGTTAGTCAGCTTTTCTATATCACCTTCTGGATTATTCCATAATCCCTTCTTTACTTCTAAAAACTCACGTGACGTAGAAATATCTTCATATAACTTATTATCTTCTACCTCAATAAACATTCCTTCATTACTTTTACCAACCTTTACTGATCGAACTTGAAGTTTATTTTTAACATTCCTTATATGCTCACCCTGTGACGTTAAGCCCGATTGATTAAGTATATTTTCTAGATCGCCATAGGTAAACTTTTTATTTATGCTATCAGAATCTGAAATCATAAAAAGACTTACATTCTCTTCATAAGCACCATAACCTTTATCTTTATACTCCTTGTCATTACCCGCATCTCTTACAACAGCAACCTTCAAAGTTTTCGGACCATCAAAGCGAAAATATATTTTTTTAATCCTTAATTCCTTTGCAACTTCTGTGTCTATGAAAGTAGAAAAGCTCCCCAAAAAGAATTGAGGAAAAAATCCTTCTTTACCTACTGAATGTAAATACGAAGGCACCTGATCAACATATGATTGAAACCTTGCTTTGAAAGATTTAAATTCACTGCTTGGTTGAGTTGAAGGATTGACATGACCATCGCCTTTAACAGACCTTGCTTCTTTAATCAATAACTCTATTAACTCAAAATCCTGTGGTCTTTCTTCGTTTGGCATAAAACTCCCTGTTAATATATAACTTTTTTTATTTACCTAGACTGGCTATGTGTTCTTCTAACTTCCACTTCAGTTAGTTCACCACTTGGGCCAGGTCTAATCTCTTGATCAATTCCTTTATCAACAAACTTACCATAGCCTAAAAACTTATTTAATGAGTTACTATCTCCCTTCCCTAATAATATAGAACTTATATGATCTTTTTTAGAGTCCATAAACTCTTTTATTTGCCTAGAATTAGCCTTATCTAACATTGCCCACACTGGCTTCATAAAACCTTTTTCAACCAAATGCACCGAAAATTTTCCTTGAAAAGAAGAATCTTCCATCATTTCCTCGTCCAATGTGAAAGTACGATGATTATCAAATCCTTCTTTTTTCCACATATGCATAAAAACTTCCACACCAGAACCTAAATAATCCTCTGGACAGTCTTTTATCATGAATTTTAACCAAAGAGAGTAATCATCTTCTGAAACTTCACTTGATTTTAAACAATCAAATAGTTCCTGAAATTTATCAAAACTAAGCATGTCTTTCATTCTACCTAAAGAACCATAATAACCATTTTTCTCTAAATCTCTTTTCAAAAGCTCCGAATATTTATCAGGATTTATTTGGCTTAAACAAAATTCAAACACATCAGGATAGCCATTATCATGTGCCGCATGCACTGCAATTCTCATGAAAACTTCATCTTTTTCCTGAGTACTTAACTCACTTTCAGGTAATGAATTAACTTTATCCCAAAAGAATTCTACTGCTTCTACACGTCTTCTCCTCGAACTTATTGCTGCACGGTGTAAACCAAAGACATAAGGATGCTGACCTTTTAGATCTAACTCGGAAATATATCCACTAATGAAATGTGACCAAAATTGCATCATTGCATCTGTACACCAACTTCCACTTACTGATTTAACTAATTTTTTTAGTGCATCTGAATCTCCTTCTTTTATTTTATCTTCCTGTTTAAAATGTTCAAATAGAGAGATTATATCCTCTTCTAAGCAACACCAACATGCGATTTGGTAAAGATAAAAGTCCTTCAGTGGATTGCTTGTACCTTTCCAACTCTGGGGTTCTATCATCTTTTTAGCAACTACTCTTCTATTGAGTTTGATACCATGTATTGTATCGGTTTTTTCCCAACATTCTTCACTTGATAACACATCTAAAAAGAATGGAAGCTTTGCTTCACCCCAGGTACCAAACAAAGGCAAAAATGCACCGCACCAGTTTGTCAATTGAAGTCGTTTAGATTCCTTATAAGGATCATCATCTTTAATAGTAGAGAAAACCGCCTTACTTAGCTCATCAAAGTCCATAATTCTTACCTCACAAACAAAACCATATAAGATATAGAGCTATAATAACTTATAAACTCTATACTAATTTCAACATCATACTACACCTTTGTAACCTGTCAATCACTATTTTAGAAAAATTTTCCAACCTAAAGTGGTTTTAGGCAAAAGACCCTTAATAGGCTCAATACACGACATTTTATTTATTTTGAATTTTGTTCCGTCATGAGCTTGTCTTCATTATTCTTCTGCAAATAAATCAATATTAATTTAGTAAAATATATTATTAAGATCTCAAGCAAAATAACCATTTTCAGCACTCAAAACTAAAAGCCATGAGAAGAAGTTTTCTTGGGATGGGATGGTCTACCAAATGATACATACGAACTTTTTAATATAATAATTTTAACATACGCTAAAATCAGCTATATTGGCTCACTTTTGCTAAATCTATATACGAACTGTTTTGCCTAACCTCATTATAAAGATTTCAAGATTTTATTTTTATAAACCTATTTTTACACAGCTTGTTCTCACAAATGTACGATCTTTTTTACAATTTTAGAAAAAGTCAATAATTGAATTTTTTGTGATGCTAATTTTTAGTATATTCCTAAAGCTAAAGTAGTTATTAACAATACTATATAAAGTGTGAAGAAGTATATAAATCTTGACTTTATTTGTTAAAAATATAATAATTGTACTATATTATTAATATAATGAACATTTAAAATGGCATATCAAGATTTTGACTACTATGAAGCTCTAGGAGTTGATAGTAGCGCTAGTAGACTTGAAATAAGGAAGGCATATCATAAGATATCAAAGATATACCATCCTGATAAGGCTTTGAGTTTTGATGAACAACAACAATACAAAGCTTTAAGAGAAGCTAAGGAAAAAGATACAGAACTTTCACAGTTAGAAAAAAATTTATTGAATAAGCTTGAGAAGAAAATTGAACCGTTCTCTAAGGCTGCTATTGCATACGAAACGTTATGTGATCCTGATAAAAGGAAAAAATATAATAAATACAAAGGGATAAAAAACAGTTATCAACCGGAAAAGAGTTATCAACCGAAAACGAACACAAAGAAAGATATTGAATCTGATTTAATTGAGGCTCTTCACCATAAAGATTTAAAAAAAGTAAAGTCTTTAATAAAAGAATTAAATGATCTGTGTAGGTTAGAAATAATTTCATCAATGTCATTTTTGTTTGTTGAAAATGCTTGTAGTGATGATAATTGGTTCACATTCTTTGAAGAAATTCTATCGTCTAAACAGATTAATTTTAGATACAACTATTATTTTTATAATACCGCTTTCCAACATGCATTTAATGCAAACAACAGAAAAGTTGTGGAGTTGCTATTAAAAAATAGTGTTTATAATATTAATAAAACTTACTCTTTTACTCAAGAAGAAACAGTACCAATTTATCACGCATTAAAACACAATAATCACGACCTAGTAAGCTTGTTTTTTCAATATGGAGCAACCATTCATGTGAGTGATGAAATTGAACAAAAAATTATTGCTACTAGTCATCTTTATAATAAGCAGACAATGGAAATTCTGTTGCAATACACTTCTCCTGAACAAAATACTAAAATAGTAAGGAATCTCATTAAGAATGAATCTAAAATGGATGCGTGTACTGAAATTTTAGCACTATTTGTAGATAAGGGAATTGATCTCTTCGATATAAGATTATCCGAAGCCTTTAGTGATCAGAATCTTGAAAAAGCACAAAACTTAATTAAAGATATTAAGAACTCCAGTACGTGTTTCACTAAGAATCCTGAAAACTTCGGTTTACTTGTTGAAATGGCTTGTAAGAATAATGACTGGTTCAAGTTTTTTAAAGAGGTTTTATCTGATAAAAGGATCAAAATTGACCTTGATGTCAGTATTAAAAGATGTCGAGGTACAGCTTTACAATATGCGTGCAGATTGAAGAAAAAAGATGTTGCAGAGTTACTCTTAGATAATGGGGCTGGTGTTAATAAGGTTGTTAGTGGCAGAACAGCAATCTTTTTTGCTACAATAAAATGCACAAATTCAGAAGAGGTTGAACTTGTAAGATTACTTTTAAACAGGGGAGCTGATCCTTATCTTGGACAAGTCAATATACGTTATCTAAATCATGAAAATGAGGATTTGAAAGAATTGCTCAATCAGGATTACAAATCGAGGTTGTCTGAAGCTTTTAAAAGAGGAAATCTTGAAATAGTAAAGAATCTGGGAAGGCAAATATATCTTTCTAATGCCCTACTTGCTCAAGAGCATTTATATTACTTTGTTAAAAATTCTTGTGATAATGATGATTGGTTCAATTATTTTCAAGACCTGATAAATAGTAAATGTGTCAAGATTAACCTCGATGTTGATATTTCTAGTAGAGCTTTAAATTATGCAGTATTCCACAAAAATGGCAGAAAAGTTGTAGAATTACTAATCAGGCGAAATACTGGTAATAAGATCTATAATAGTGATAATATATCAGATTTTATCACAGCTAGAAGAAGTGCTAAGACTACACAGTCACCTCCAACTGAAGAAACTGGACCTAATCTTATTGATAATAGTAGCAAATCTCTTGTGTGTGAACAAAATACAAAGCAAGTTCCAATCAATCCTACATCAACTATAAAAGACAGTGGATTGACTGGTTGTAACTCTATTCCTTATTCTTCTGAAGAGAAAGCTTTATTAAATACGTCAGCAAGCAATAATAAACAAGATGTACAATCAGAAGTTTTGCTAAGTGAATCTAAAAGTGAAGACGATAAGAGTGATATTACTGTGATATTAGCTGACACTAAAAAGGAAAAACAAGCTCCTACTCAACCTGATGAGCAAGCAAATTCTATAGCTAGGGAAAGTACACAGCCAAAACCAGTAACTAATGAGCAAGACATTAGTGCTAAGGACAATAGCAAAAGTAAACCAAAAGAAAATAATGTGACTTCTCAAAATAAAAATATATATATTGTAGCTACTTCTGCACTTGCACTATCTGGAATTGTTTCAGGAATAGTTATTGCAGTTTACTCAGGAATGTTAGCGATAGGAATAGCAGTTGGAGTTTGTTGTCTAATTACTGCTGCAGTCATGTACTATTGTAATAGTCCTTCAAATTTACTTAAAGATAGCAATACTGAAGTTGCAATGAATCAAGGGCAGGAACTGTAAGGCAGAGTAAGAAGAAATAGCAGGAGGGTTGGCTTTTTGTTACCTATGAAAGGCCAACTATACAAGCAAATTATTGAAAATCCTATCTTTTTGCAATCAATTTATCCAATTTAGTGGGAGTATTAAATTTACTAATCTTTCCATAAAAGAATGATAGAGAAGTTTAATAATTCAAGATCCTTCTAAAGAAATTATCTTATTTTTTACTGGCAGACAGCTTGCTTAAACCCGTAAAACTTCTCCATCTGCTCACTCCACAGCATCGGTATTTCTCTCAAATCAGCTAACTTCAAACCCCTTGGTTGCCTCCCATTTACTATATCTTCTTTAATTTTTGGTGCTAAATAATTCAGCCTTAAAATTTGCTGTATATGTATTAAACAAGACTTGATCTGACACTTTAAAAAAGTAAGTTATAAAATAATAAAAGAAAGGAGTGTTAGAAATGAGTACGATACAAACAAAAATACTAAAGCCGAAACTAGGATTGCTAGAGCTAGCAAAACAGCTTGGAAATGTGTCTCAAGCATGCAAGGTTATGGGATATTCAAGGGATACATTTTATAGATTCAAAGAACTATATGAAAATGGAGGAGAAGAAGCGCTGCATGAGATAAGCAAGAAAAAACCACTTATGGCAAACAGAGTCTCTGAAGACATGGAAAGAGCTGTAGTTAATATTGCAACAGAATTTCCTGCATATGGACAACAAAGAGCTGCAAATGAACTGAGAAAAAGGGGCATAATAATCTCTGAAGGTGGAGTGAGATCTGTATGGCTGAGAAATGACCTTGAGACCTTCAAAAAAAGACTGAGGGCTCTTGAGGCAAAAGTTATGCAAGATGGAATAATTCTAACAGAGGAGCAACTTGCGGCTTTAGAAAAAGTTAAAGAACAAAGGGAAGCACATGGTGAAATTGAAACAGAGCATCCAGGTTATTTAGGTTCTCAAGATACTTATTATGTAGGCAACATCAAGGGTATAGGAAGAATCTATCAGCAAACTTTTATTGATACTTATTCGAGAGTGGCTTTTGCTAAGCTTTATACAGATAAAACTGCTATTACCGCTGCTGACTTGCTGAATGATAGAGTAATACCATTTTTTGATGTACAAAGCGTGCCATTATTGCGCATTTTGACCGATAGAGGTACAGAATATTGTGGCAAACCAGAGAATCACGCTTATCAGTTATACTTAGGAATCGAAAATATTGATCACTCAAGAACTAAAGCCAATTCTCCGCAAACTAATGGCATATGCGAGAGATTCCATAAGACTATGCAAGATGAGTGTTACAATATTATTTTTCGCAAGAAAATCTACAATTCTTTGGAAGATCTGCAGATAGATGTTGATCATTGGTTGCGTTCTTATAATGAGACAAGGCCTCATTCAGGCAAATATTGCTATGGCAAAACGCCTACTCAGACTTTTCTTAATAGCAAACACATTGCTTTTCAGAAAAATATTAGTAGCATGAAACAAGAGACTGATATTAGTTTTAACTACCTCAATTCTTCTGTCAGTTAATTCATCCCTGTCAGATTAAGTTGTGTCTAGTACAAATTATACTCATAATTGTAAGAAAGCGGATCAATCTATCTGCTGTTTGGAGCCTACATTCTTCAACTTTAAGACCGGATTTCAAAATTTTATGAAAAACCTCTATTCTCCATCTTAAGCAATACCATTGTATTTTTTCTACTGCTTCTTCAAAATTATTAATATTTATATTTGTTAACAAAATCCAGTTTATGGGCTCTTCGCCAAATGGGGGATATCTTTCTATAACATAGACAGCATTTAAATTTAAATTAGGAAGTTTTTGGGTTTTACGTCTAGCGTTGTTTTTTGATGCATTCATCACAAAGTTACTAAACTTTACTTCTAAAACTGTTGTTCTTTGAGGTTTTTTATCGCGAGCAGGAATACTCACTTGAATTTCTCCTTGACAAGACATGCGATTCATCAAATCCCACAATCTTTCACCACCTTTTTCAGAATAAGTCGACTTCTTGTTTACTGTTCTGTTTTGATTTCCTCTTACTACAAAAAGAGATTGATTAGTGGAAGCAACTTCAAATAAATCATAAATATCTGCTTCTCTATCACAAACGGTAACTACCTTAACATCCTTTAATCCAGGATGTTTAGTAGAGTCTTTAAGTGATGCTATCCACCGTATGCTTTCTTTCTCTTCTATGGGAAGAGCAGTATTATGGCTTCTTCTTTTCAACTCCTTTAGGTCTTCAGTTAAGGAAGGTCTAGTACTAATTTTTTGATCCAATAATCCTATAGGTAGTCCTTCTGTTGTAACTGCAAACGTTGTATGCATCACTAATCCATGGGTTTTAAAATTAGTTGTTTTAGATGTTAATCTTGCTGCTATAATCCCTAATCCTTCGGTCTTTTTATGATTTTTATATGAAATATAACTCGTATCCTGGATAGCTAAGATAGTTGAGTATTCTTTAGCTCTTTCAACAGTTTTAATTATATGACTGTCTAATATTTTTCTTTCAGAAATGGCATCGTTTTGGAAAAATCTATAAGCTGCTTTACTTTGATGCCAATCTTCACAAGCTTGATTTATTGAACGCTCAGGCGATTCAGCAAAACTATTAACTATTTTTAGAAGCCTTTTACTTAATCTTATATCACCAAAATTAACAATTCCAAATTCACTTTCTGCCCATTCGCCAGTTGAGGTATTTATAGTTCTTTTCATCATATATTCCATTTTTAGACCATAGATCTATTTATAATAGAAAGTTGAATTAGTAAAATAGCAGCTTTTTCTCCATTTTTAGATTTATGGGTAATAGTAAGGGTTATAAGGAAACGGGAATCTTTCCAATGGGTATATATACAGTCAACGAAGTTACGATACAAGGTCCACCTAAGACTCTATTAATCAAAGCTCATGCAACAAATTTAAGAATATCTTTAAAAGCAAAGGTATCAAAAGAATGGCATCAAATTACCATAGAAAACTTAGTGAAAGAAATAGCTCAAAAACATGGATATGGACATAAAGTTGCTGAGGAATTTAAGAATGTATTGATACCCCATATTAATCAGGCAGATGAAAGTGATATAAGTCTGTTAACAAAGATCGCAACAGAGCGTGAAGCAATGGCAAAATTAGCTGGTGGGTATATATTGTTTATTTCAAAAAATATGGCAAAATCAGCCACAGGAAAAGCTTTAGGAACAACTACTATTATACCTCAAGACACAATTAATTGGAAAGTGCATTTTACCGTACGTGATAAGTATAATTCAGTAGTAGCAAAATGGTATAGCTATGAAAAAGGTGAAACTATTAAAGAAACAGTTGGTAGCGGTGAACCAAGTTATATTATGCTGGAACTTTACTCAAATGCAGAGTCAGCACTAAGTGCAGCAAATGCCAAGTTAAAACAATTGAAACGTAACAATGAAACTTTAGATATAACTATGCCTGGTAATCCAGAGTTATTTGCAGAAGCTAAACTTAATCTTATAGGTTTCAATCAAGCAGTAGATAGTGAATGGATAGTTAATAGAGCGGAGCATACTTTAAATAGCTCAGGTTACCTTACTATGTTGTCAGCATCTTTGAGTAAGTGATGTTAATAAAAAATGAGTAAATGATCTATTTAATATTAAAAAGATGTTGAATATGGATAAATTGGGTCAAGATACAAAAAACAAGCTGCATTTTTGGTGGCTTATAACAGTAATAGTATGTATTATTGCTACCTATTCCTACATGAGGGCAAAAGCTGTAGATAATTATAAAACGATATTACGCATTGCTTCTCAAAATTGTAACTTAGAGACTGTAAAATTCTCAGTAAAAAATTTATTAGATATTGATACACACATGCCTAAGTTAACTGCGTTACATTACGCTGCAGAAGGGGGATGTTTAGAGATAGTTAGGTTTTTAATAGATGAGGGAGTTAACGTAAACATTATTAACAAGTATGGAAGCACAGCACTACATAATGCTGCATATTATGGTGATTTAAGGATTATCAAATTTTTGCTAGAAAAAGGCGCTAATCCTAACATTATAAACGATGATGGAAAAAAACCTAGAAATGTAGCTGTGTTAAGGTCAAGGCACAACAAAGACAAGCCCTACGATCAAATAATAAAGTTACTTGCAGAAGCAGAGGATCAATACGAATCAACAAAAAGTAATCACTAAAGCTATAAGTTTTCTATAATCTGTACATAAACTTCCAAAACTATCCATAATAAATTCACATTTTAAATTATTATGCAAAATCAAAAAATCCCAATTACAGTAATTATCACGTTATTAATCCAAACCGTAGCATTTATATGGTGGTTATCCAAGCTAGACTCAAGGGTACAATTTCACGATAAACTTATTGAATATGGTTTAATGGAAAAAGTGTTAGTACTTGAGGAAAGGGTAAAAAATCTTTCTGAAGAATTAGATGAGTTTAAATTGCAGGTTTTAAGCGGAAAAATTAAATCTTAATATCCTTACCTAAATTCATAATGATTAAATATATTTTATCCGTTGACGGAGGAGGCATAAGGGGCATAATACCAGCCATAATATTAGCAGAAATAGAAAAAAGAACAAGAAGAACTATAGCTGAAATCTTTCACTTAATGGCAGGAACCTCAACCGGTGGAATTGTTATAGCAGGATTATGTAAAAAAGATAAACAAGGAAATCCTCAATATTCAGCCAATGATTTAGTCGAGCTTTACCAAAAATACGGGTCATATATTTTTAAGTCTTCATTCTTCCGGCGATCAATATTATCTTGGTTTAACTGTGCACAATACCCACATAAAAATATTGAATTTGTATTGGACAAATATTTTGGTGATGATACTCTACAAAACACTTTAAATAATGTACTGCTTACCAGTTACGACATTCAGAATAATTGCCCATTTTTCTTCAAAAGCTGGAAAGAAGGTAATATTAAGCTGAAAGATGCACTCAGAGCTGCAACGGCTGCACCTACTTACTTTGCACCTAAATATCTTAAAATCAACCACAAGGAAATGGTATTAGTGGATGGCGGGGTATTTGCAAATAATCCAGCGGCTTGTGCATATGCAAGTGGTAAGAGGTTATTTCCAAATGATGATATTCTACTGTTATCGATAGGTACTGGAAGAACAGATAGAAGCATAGAGTATGCCAATTCAAAGAGATTTGGAAAAATAGGCTGGATAAAACCTTTGTTAAGTGTGATGTTTGCCTCTGGATTGGACTGCGTAAATTATCAGATGAATCAAGTAATAGGCAATAGATACGTAAGAATACAATCGCAATTGAAGCTAGCGTCGGCTGACATGGATAACATTACATCAAAAAATATCAAATTTCTTCAACAGGAGGCAAATGCAATGATAGAAGATAATCAGAAAGTGATAGAGAAATTCTGTATAGAAATATTAAATATATAACTATTCTCTCTAATATTTTAATATATTATTTATGAGTCAGTAAACTACTGAGGTTTTTAATCCAGGTTAAGTTTTGAAAGCATAATTTTCAAGCTCCTCAATAGATAAATCTGTTATTTTAGAAATAGCATCAATAGAAACGTCCAACATACGTAAATTATTCGCAACTTTTATTGCCTCTGCTTTGTAAATCTTTTCTTTGTAAACTTGCTTTCTTTGCGATAAAAATTCTACCCATATATCCAGTTCATCTCGTGATTCTTGATTGTCAATTTTTTTAGACTCTCTCACCCAACTTAATAGCTCGTTTTCTGCTTTATAATTATCTTCTTCTTTCTTCATCAGATCTTCAGGATTAACTGATAACTTTTCTGCTATTTCCCATAATCTTTCACTTAAAATGGTAACACTACCTTGTTCATAGTGATGTATCTGTGAGGGTCCTATATCTAGCTCTCTTGCTAAATCTTCTTGAGTATATCCTCTTATTATTCTCCATTTTTTTATCTCTTGTCCTTCGTTTGAATGCTCAGAGCCTTTTTTCTCATCATATTCATCAGTTGATAAACCAGTTGCTCGATAGATAATATCATTATCAAACCCCACTTTCGCTAAGTTCTTGGCTATGCTTACCCTTGCAGCTTTTACATTATTTTCCTCTTCAGCTTGAATAAACCCAGTCAAGTCCCGAATCAACTTGCATGACTCTTGTCCCTTTATTTTTGCTATAAAGTTGTATATCCATTCTTTATTAAAAGAACAATTTTCTCTCAGTACTTTTTGTCTAGGAAATAAGCTACCAACATGAACTGATAATGCTTCCGCTATAACTTTTAATTTTTTAATTGGAATGCCACATGTTCCTTTCTCATATCTTAGCAACATATGATACTTTATACCTGTTTTCTCTACTAGATCTTTTAGGGTATACTTTTGTTTTAGCCTCCAGCTTCTTATTTTTTGTGCTATTTTGTATCTTGCAGGGCTAATGTTCTTTGTATTATTGTTCACTATTTTTGCGGAAATAAACATATATACCCTGCTAGAAAATTTTTTGCTATAGCTTAACTTTATTGAGGAAAAGTTTCCGATTGTTTAAAGCTTTCGAGAGGTTTCTTTACTACCTCCACACACCCTATCAACCCATGATAATGTTTCATTATTACTAATCGCCCTTATTTCTTCTTTTGCCTTTTCTTTACTCCACTTACCACTCCTAGGGAAACTTCCTTTTTCTACCGCTTCTGTGACCGTCATTCCTCCAAAAAGGCAGCCTTTTCCTATAGTTTCTTTTCTTTTTTGTAATTCAGACCACATTTCTTTATCTGCTACTCTGACCTCTACTTGACTGTCATTTTCCGCATTATGGTATACTACAACTTTTAGGCTACCAATACTTGTGGAAAATGTTATCTCAAAAGCACTATTGTCGGACACATCAACGTAATTCCTTTCACCTTCTTTTCCACTTCTAACTTCAACCTTACTATTCCCTATTTCTATAACATCACCTCCTAATTTTACCTCTCCTGTGGTTAACCCTAAATTTTTTGTACCTTCCAATACTCTTGCAATATTTACCTTGCTATTATCAGAAAATTTCATAAAAAATGTCTGATTGTCTATTTCCACATCCTCTATGATTCCCTCATTTTCAATAGCACTTTCACCGATTTCTCTCAATTCTTTAAGCCACTCATCTATCTGTGGACGAATCTCTTGATACAGTTTGTTATGCATTTCACTTATTCCCTTATCCTGCAATAGATCGTAACTGAATATTGCTCCATTTAGCATCAATTCACATATTATGTCTTCCTTCTCATTTTCTTTGCATTTGATCGAAGGCATTTTCGATATCACCGTATCAGCAAAACTCTTCTGTCCTTCGCTATACGCATTTATCCTTATTCCAGTACTTAGTGCTTGATCTATAGTTTTGTTCAGTTCGTCTACGCTTTTTGCCTTTACTACTCTACTTTTAAACCACCTCAATTCTGCATTTTCACTTGCACTTGGCTCTATCTTGCTTAAGGCTGGAATAAACGGATTTTGACGATTTGAAGATTTTTTGTTATAAACCTCACGTCCTTCTCCAAGATTGATTGATTTTCCAGAAACATCGCTAGGGGAAGGCACACCTTCAGGCTTCTCAAACCTGCTTTTATCACCAAATATTTTTGGTTTATTATCGGTCTCGTCTACAAATATAGGCTGCTGATTTTTTTTGCCAGTACGACTTATACCTTCAATAGCACTATATAGTCCTTTTGGTAATTTTTTAGAATCAATCATAAGTATTTCCATCTGTATCATCAAATGATACTGTTTTTTTAGTAGTCATATAGCCTCCTATTAAGCATGTTATTCAAGTCTACAGAGCAATTTATTGCTTTATAATTAACTTAATACGCAAATTATAAAAAGATCTTGTATATCTTGCAACTATTTATAATAAAAGAATAGATTTTTTAGGACTTTTATTCTTTAATCACGACTTAATATACAAGCTATACAAAGATCTTTTATATTGTGCAGTTCTTGCTCTCCAGATTCTTAACTAAGTTTTTTTGCTACTTGATTTTATATTTCATTGTGTAGCCAAACTTCTCAAGTAATTGAAATTTGGTTTATAACAGCTCTCTTTCCTTAAAACTGCAATATCCTTTGTCTGTCATAATAATGTGATCCTCTAACTCAATTCCCACTCCTTGACATGCTGACACTAATTCTCTAGTCATTACTTTATCATCTTCTGATGGTTCTAAACTCCCTCCTGGATGATTGTGGGATAATATTATCGACGCTGCTTCCATTGATAATGCCTTTTTTACCACTTTCCTTTCAGACAGTTGTACTTCATCTATTGTACCAAAATACACTTCGTCTCTTATCAAACGGTTCTGTTTATCCAAATATATTATTTGAACAGCTTCTTTTGCTGAAAAGCCTATATTTACCCTTACATACTCTATCAGCTTTTCTTGGCTATCCATTACTGGGCCTCTCTTTAATCCTTCTCTGAGTGCTCTTTTATAAGCTTCTTTTACACATTCAATTGCTGCAGCTGCATGTTCGGTCATTCCTTCTATCATTTTCAGATCATCGATTTCTCGTCCCAAAATTTCTCCTATTCCTGGGCAGTTATCCATTAAAGTTTTAGTAACATCTTGTGCTTGCTTTCTGTCATGAACTGCTCCTAGAAGCACTGCCATTATTTCACGATCAAATAGAGCACTTCCTCCTCCACTTTGTAATACTCTCTCTATTTCTTCTGTAAGTTTTTTACCATTATTCATAAAATATACTCCTCGTTAATAACAAATTGTTTTTAATTATTTACTGCTGTTTTTTATCAGCATTGGCATAGAGCCATAGCTTCCGAGTGAAGTCAAATCAATTTTTCAATCTTTTTTACTTATTTTTTCATGAATAATTTAAGATATTAACGTATGCTTATTTTATCTAATTGAAAATTAATTCTTTATGTAAAAGAAGTTGTTACTATTTTAGAAATAACATCAGTAGAAAAACCTAACTGAAGTAAATTATTTGCAACTTTCATTTCCTCTGTTTTGTAAATCTTTTCTTTGTAAATTTGCTTTCTTTGCAATAGAAATTCTACCCATATATTCAGCTCATCTCGTGATTCTTGATTGTCAATTTTTCTATATTCTCTTGCCAAACCTAATAACTCATTTTCTGCTTCACCATCTTCATAATTATCTTCTTCTTTTATCAAATCTTCAGCATCCACTGATAATTCCCTTGCTATTTCACATAACCTTTCACTTAAAATAGTAGCACTACCTTGTTCATAATGATGTACCTGCGAGGGTCCTACATTAAGCTTTTTTGCTAATTCTTCTTGCGTATAGCCTCTGATTATTCTCCACTTTTTTATCTCTTGTCCTCCGTTTGGCTCGTATCTCTCTTTATCAGCATATTCTTCAGTTGATAAGCCTGTTGTTCGATAGATAATCTCAGTATCAAACCCTGCTTTAACTAGATTCCTTGCAATTCTTATTCTTGCTGCTTTTATATTACTTTCTTCTTCAGCTCGGACAGATTTGGTTAATGCATAAATTGCTTTGTGTCCTCCTGTTTTTTCTATGAAATTATACATTTCCTGGCTTCTAGCTTCATCAAAACAACAGCTCTCTTTTAGTACTTTTCGTCTTGGAAAGAGATTTCCAACAGGAATTGATAATGCCCCTGCTAATATTTTTAACTTTTCAATTGGAATGCCACATGTTCCTTGTTCATATCTTAGCAGTGTATGATAGTTTATGTTTGCTTTGCCTGCTAAATCTTTCAGGGTATATTTTCTTTTTAACCTCCAGCTCCTTACTTTTTGTGCTATCTGATACCTTATTTGAGATGTTTGCCATAAATATTATACATGTTAATACTACCAAACAAAGATATACAAAAGGGATGCTTCATTCTATGTTTGAATTTTAGTTGAATATTTCTTCACAATTGTGTATAATTGTTAATGCTTTTTACCTTACTTTCTCATGGCTCTTTCGAAGTTTCTCGATCCAAAAAATGATATATCGTTCAAGCGCATCTTTGGTACTGAAAAAAATAAGGACATCCTTATTCACTTTCTTAATGATATTCTTGGCTTCACTGGTAAAAGTGCAATAAAGGATATAGAGTTTTTAAGTACTATTCAAGACCCTGATATTGCCTCTAAAAAACAAAGCATTGTCGATGTTCTTTGTAGAGATGAAAATGGGCTGCAAGTGATAGTCGAAATGCAGGTCGCTAAAACCAAAGGCTTTGAAAAACGTGCTCAATACTATGCTGCTAAAGCTTACTCAAGACAAGCTGATAAAGGTGATCAATACCATGACCTTAAGGAAATTATCTTTATTGCTATAGCAGATTGTATACTATTTCCTGATAAGGCTGAGTATAAATCAAAACACACCATTCGGGATGAAGATACTAATGAACATGATCTAAAAGATTTTTATTTTGTATTTATTGAGCTGCCTAAATTTCCAAAAACCAAAGAAGATCAGCTTTCAAGTATAGTTGAAAAATGGGTCTACTTTTTTAGATATGCAGATGAAACTAGTGAAGAAGAGTTAGAAAGAATAATAGGAAGTGATCTAATAATTAAAAGAGCGTATGAAGAACTAAATAGGTTCAACTGGTCAGAAAAAGAATTTATTGCCTATGAACAAGAGATAAAGCGTATCCGTGATGAACAGGCTGTCCTCGCTCAAAAACTCGATGATGCTAAACATGAAGGCATCCAAATCGGCCATCAAAAAGGTAAAATTGAAGTTGCCAAGAACTCACTCAAGGCTGGTGTCTCTATTGATGTTATAGCTCAAATCACCGGTCTCTCTCATTCTGAAATTTTACAACTCAAGGAAAAAACATAATATTCTTACTTATTCACTTCAATATTTATGAAAACCTCTCCTAAGTTAAACATACCACATAATTAAGAGTCTAATGAACTGTCTAAAACAGCTATAAAGATAGCACACAGAATTATATAAATTACTATCATAACGTTACCCAAACTTCTATATCAAAGCGACGTACTGTAAGTTTAATATGGATAGTATATTAACCATTTATTCCCCAACTCTAGTCTTGTATTCCCACTTCATTCATGTTAGTATTAGAGCCATCAAACTTGCTACTGGTATACCTAATTATTTTGTGGCTAATTTTGCCACCTTCACTTTAAATTTTCCACTACTTGGCATATTACCTCTTATATTATAACCTACCTATTGAGATTACCTCCAAGTTTGGTTACTCCTATATCAGAAAGACAAGTTGATACTTCCTTTGGTAGAACATTTGTACAAAAGCACTTCTTGCACTTTTCTAAAACATTATCTAACCCAACATTACCACTAAATTCAACTCCTCTTTCAAGACTTGCTGTTATTTCTGGATATGCATCTTTAAGTTCAACACGTATTCTCGCTTGTTCTTTTGAATCTAGGTTTCTTATTTTATCTTCTACAAATGAATTAAATTTTTTCAGAGCAAATTCAACTGCAACTCTTCTGCTTGGCACAACTTCTACTCCTTTACTCATTAAATCTTGATAGCGCCTACTTGGAGTATTATCTAATGCATCGGCAACACAATTCGCAAGGGCAATATTTTCATTATTTAGGAATTTATTCCAACCAACAGATGATGTACTTTGTGGTATGTTTTTATTATCACTTTTTACATTATTCTTGTCTGCAATGTTATATTGAGCAGGTAATCCAGGAACTATAGAAAAAGTGCTAGCTGCTAAGTTTTTTGCCCAAGAAATAAAATTATTTATCCATGAAGATGGTCTTATGCCACTACTTGCCGCTATTTCAGATTTATTACTTGAATCTATAGTACGAGGCTGGTGTGATAAGTGATGAGAATTATGATCTCCATGATGATGACGGCGCTTGCGTTGTAAAGGTTCCTCTCTCTCTTTATTGAGCACTTCCTCTAAATAATTTACAATATTATTGTATCCTTTGTCTCTAGCAATATCTAGCGGTGTTTTACCATCCTTATTTTTAGCATTAACATTAGCTCCTTTGCTTACAAGATACCCTACTATATCTAATTTACCAATCAAAGAAGATATACATAAAGGAGTATTACCACCATTATCTTTAACTTCTAAGTTAACACCTAACCTGATAAGATCTACAATTTTGTTACGATCTACACCTTGTACTGCAGTCAATAATTCTTTACCTCGTTGTACTTGTTTTAAAATTCCTGCTATATCTAGATAACCTTTCCGAGTAGCTAAGTCTAAAGATGTTTGGTTATAAATATCTCTAACTTCAGTATCAGCACCTCTATCGAGAAGGAGTTCGACTGTATTTAATTTGTTTCCCTGTATAGCTACATGCAATGGTGTCCAACCATTATTGGTTATATCATTAATACTGTTAATATCCTTGTCTAAAAGAAACTTAACTATTTCAAGCTTACTACTATACTGAGCAGCCATATGTAAAGGCGTATTACCGTAGGTATCTCTAGCTTTAATATTAGCATTCTTATCAAATAGAAGCTTAACTATGTCAAACTTGTTACTAGAAGCAGCAAAGTGTAAAGGTGTCCATCCATATTTGTCTTTAATTTCAATATTAGCACCTCTATCAAGGAAAAATTGGACCATGCCGAAATCGCCTTCTTGAGCGGCAAAATGCAAAGGTGTTTTTCCTTCCTTATCTTGAGCATCAATGTTAGCATCTTCCAAACTAGCACCTCGATTTACAAGATCTTTAACTTTTTTAAAATCACCACCTTGCACTGCAGTCAACAATTGCTCATTTAGCTTTAATTGTGTTTGTTTTAAAAACTCTGCAACATTATCATACCTTTTATCTTTAGCAACATCTAGCGGTGTTCTACCATCCTTATCTTTAGCACTGATATTAGCTCCTTTACCTATAAGGTACTCTACTACACCTAAATTACCGCTCCAAGAAGCCCAGTGTAGTGGTATCCTGTTATCTTTGTCAGTATCATTAACACTCACTCCCTTGCTAAGAAGAAACTCTATAACACCTTTACTATTATTCTCAGCAGCAACATGTATAGGCTTTTTACCAGCAGTAGAGGCATCTGCAGCATTGATATTAGCTCCTTTTTCTATCAAGAATTTTGCAACCTCTAATTGATCAAACTTAGCGGCATAGTGTAAAGGTGTCCAACCATTTTTATCAGCTTCATCAACGTTTACCCCCTTGATGAGAAGAAACTCTATAACACTTTTACTATTATTTTCAGCAGCAACATGTATAGGCTTTTTACCAGCAGTAGAGGCATCTGCAGCATTGATATTAGCTCCCTTATCAAAAAGAAGACTAGCAACCTCTGAACGGCTTCTCCATGCAGCGTAGTGCAGTGGTGTATAACCTTGCTTGTCAGTATCATTAACATCCACTCCTTTGCTAAGAAGAAACTTTACAATGTTTTCATTATTATTCTCAACAGCAATATGTATAGGCTTGCTACCATAAAGATTTTCACTTGCAACATTAACATCAGCACCTTTCTTTACCAAAAACTCTGCAACTTCTAAATAACCTTTGAATGCAGCCCAATGTAGTGGTGTCCAACTGTACATATCTCTAGCATTAACATTAGCATTCCGATTGATGAGATCCCCAACTTCACTAAGATTGTTGTCTTTCACTGCCATCAACAATTTTTCATCTAACTCTGATTGTACTTCTTCTATCATTTCTATTATATTTGTATAATCTTCTTGTTTAGCCAAATCTAAAGGTGTTTTACCATTTTTATCTTTAACTACAATACTCGCACCTTTCCTGAGAAGGAGTTCAATCGTATCTGGTTTATTCCCTTTTATGGCTAAATGTAAAGGCGTTCTACCTTCATTAGTTACATCATTAATACCACTAAGATCTCTGCTCAAAATAAACTCAATCACTTCAAGTGTGCCATCATGTTGAACAGCTACGTGTAAAGGTGCTTCACCATCTTTGTTTTTAGCCTTTAAGCTAGCTCCCTCTTCGACAAGATATTCTACTACTTTTACATAACCATTATTACAAGCGTTATGTAAAGGAGTATTATCACTATTATCTTTCGCTTCTAAACTAGCACCTTGGCTAACAAGAGCCTTGACTCTATTAAGATCGTCACTGTTTGCTACAGCCAACAATTCTTTATCTAAATCTAACTGTGTTTTTTTCAAAAATTCTATTATATCTATGTAATTCTTTTGAACAGCCAAGTCTAAAGGTGTTTCACCATCTTTGTTTTTAGCTTTTAAGCTAGCTTCCTTCTTGATAAGATATTTCACTACTCTCAAATGATTATTCTGAGAAGCATAATGTAAAAGAGTGTTACCATTGCTATCTTTCACCTCTAAGCTAGTACCTTGGCTAATAAGATCCTCAACTTTATTAAGATCACCATTTTTTACTGCAGATAACAATTTTTCATTTAAGTCTAACTGCATTTGTTCTATCGTTTGTACTATATCTGCGTAATCTTTTTGGACAGCCAAATCTAAAGGTGTTTTACCCTCTTTATTTTTAGCCTTTAAACTAGCTCCCTTTTCGATGAGATATTCTACTACCTTCAAGTGACCATTACTACAAGCATTATGTAGAGCAGTATTACCATTATTATCTTTAGTCTCTAAATCGGCACCTTGAGCGATAAGATCTTTTACTTTATCAAGATTACCATCCCTTGCATTAATTAACAATCCTTGATCCAACTGTGCTTTCTCCAAAACTTCTATCACATCTTCTTCAGTAGCTAAGTCTAAAGGCGTTTTGCCATACATATCTGTAACGTTGACATTAGCACCCCTATCAAGAAGAAGTTTAACTACACTCAACCTGTTTGCATCAACAGCAAGATGCAAAGGCTTTTTATTATCTTTGTCTTGAGATTCAATATCAGCACCTTCATCAAGAAGAAATCTAATTATATCCAAGTTACCCTCTTGCACAGCAAAATGTAAAGGTGTTCCTTGAATCGTTATTTTATTATTAAATTTAGCACCGTTACTAATAAGAAGTTTGACCACATCCCATTTACCTGACTGAGCAGCATAAAGTATCGGTGTCCAAGCAAGCTTGTCTTGAATTTCAATATCAGCATCTCTATCAAGAAGGAATTGGATCATGTCTAAATTATTTCCTGACGCAGCAAAGTGTAAAAGTGTTTGACCTTTCTTATCTTGAGTATCAATATTAGCACCTCTATCAAGAAGCAGTTCTACTACACTCCATTTACCTAATTGAGTAGCAAGAGATATTGGTGTGTACCCAAATTTATCTTGAACTTCAATATTAGCACCTCTATCAAGAAGAAGTTTAACATTATCACGTTTACCAGCTTTAGAAGCAAGATGCAAAGACGTCCTACCAAGTTCACCTGGAGCATTTATGTCTCCGCTGTTTGGGAATTCTAGAGGTATAGAACTCTCTTGTAAGTTAATAATAGAACTTACATTATTTAATTTATCAATACTATCTGAATTATTTATTTTATCTATTTCATCACTTAATAATATTTCTTTGTCAATAAACTTTATAGATAATGTTTTCATTTTAGGTTCTTTATAGAAATCTCTAAAATATATAATACACAACTCATTTTCTTCTATGCCAGCATTAAAGGCATTGGTAACTATCAAGTCATACTTATCATGAAGGTAGGTATAATGCCCTGCTTTCTTAGATATAATTAGCTTATTCCCTTCTTCTATATCTTGAGGTGTTACTAGAATGATTTTTTCATCAGAAATAAAGAATGAAGACTTCAAATCTAAATTATCATCTATTTTCAACGGTGCATTATCAAAAATAATTTGTAATTTTTTATACCACTTATTTATAAGTGCATCTTTCAGCCTGACTGTTATTACATCTTGCTGCAAATCAGTAGCTGATATAGAAAGTTTAATTAACAAATCATTTTTGTCTTTAATAACCATTGGTGCTGGTTTTATACTTAAATCCTTATCTACTTGTTTCACTAACTGACGAAAATCTAATGTTCTCTTTAAACTTTTCTTTCCATTGGTATCATCATTTATTACTTTTTCTTGAATAGGGAAATTTTCAGTATCAAGTCTTGCATGGCCTGAAGTAATTACGTCTTTTTCATCCACACTAATATTTTTTCTCTCGTCTATATTAGGTTTATTATGTATATCTCTCATGAAAGCAGGACAGGAATCAGTATTGCCCTTTTCGCTATTTCTTGCACAACTACCTAAATCTAACTTACTCTCTGATGGAGAAACAAGCTCTCTAATATTTTCAACCACAGAGGATATTTTACTTACTACTTCCTGACCACTGTCCAACTTTAACCTAAGGTATTGATCCACTGCATTTTGATCGTGCCCATTCAATGAGAAAATATTCTGTAACCTTTTTGATAACTCCAAAATCTGAGTACTATTCAATTTGTCCTTAACCCCTATAGCTTTAAAGGGATCAGAGCCTAGACTCACTTTACTATCTATTTCTTGTATATCACACCCCTTGTGAGTAGATCCACAATCTTCAACCTTCCATACAAATTGTGAATCCTTCGTTTGTGGAGTCCAAGTAAACACTTGCCTTCTATTTTCATCATAATGAAGATAATCAAGAGCAGCGTATAAATACTCATTAAACTTAACATTCTTTATGTGAAGGTTATCGTAATAAGGTTCAATCTTCCATACAAATTGTGAATCCTTCGTTTGCGGAGTCCAAGTAAACACTCTCCTTCTTGCCTCATCATAATTAAGAACATCAAGAGCAGCATATAAGTACTCATTAAACATAAAACTCTTTATGTGAAAGCTGTCACCATAAGGTTCAATCTCCCATACAAATTGTTGATCTCTTGTCTTTGGAATCCAAGTAAATACATTACGCCTATTTTCATCATACTTTAAGGAATCAACAACAGCATAAAGATCTTCATTAAACTTAACATTTTTAATACATACTTTTGACGAAAATACCACATTCTTTACTGATTCTGGTAATTTGCTTCTTATCTCTTCAAGACTAGATCTCTCTTCTGGATGGAGACTACGGCAATTGTCTTTCTCCATAATTTCCTTCACATAATAGGCTAACTTAAACACTGCCTTGTTATTAAGATCATTTTTCTTTTGCATTGCATCAAATACAGCTACATAACCTTGAACACTTTGTGTGATACTACTACAATCGTGTATAAGCCTTAACATCTTTTTCGTATCTACTTTTTCATACACATTATTTACAGCTTCTTTCATTGCTTCACTACATAACTTTTTGTCAAGATTACAAATCCCATTTGTAGCGCTACTGGTCAAAGGAGAATTATTTAACATACTATTCTCTAGATCCATCTTTATTATATTTTTAACCATAGAAGAGACTTTTCTTTGCTGATTACTTTCCTCAGTCATCATTAATTCAGAGCACCGGTTTATTACGTCTTGATCATAGCCACTTAATAAAAGATTATTTTGTAAAGTCCTTGACAATGCTGAGATCTGCGTACTATTTAAATCACCTCTAAACTCAGATAACTGCTCTAAGCTACAAAAACCCTCTACAAAGTTAACTTGATCTTGGAGTGAAGAAAAGCCTAAACATTGATATGTTGAATTTTTATTTGCAAAACCAGCAGTTGATACCAAACATTTAAAGTCAGTTTCTACTTTAGATGTATACTCATTTCTACTTTGGTAATTCTCTGAAGCTTTATCAATTAAACTTTGTATTTCTTTTACCTCAGATAGACTAAACCTATTTAATCTCAGGATCTTTATAGGTTCTAAACCCAGATCGAATTCCAATCTAGAAATTCTATAAGATTCATTATGATCCCAATCTTTTATCTTGATCGTATGATTGGACTTCTTATCACGAAATATCAGATCTGTACCACTACTAGAAACTTTAACCCGATCAGGAGTAATATTCTTTAATATCATTACTCCTATGCGTTCCTCATCTTGTCCTACAGAAGTAGAAATATTTTTGTCTAATTTTTGATTATGTTGAATGATACTAGTAGAGTTACCAAAGTCTTCTATATATTCTTTTACAATTCTTTCATAATCATTTCTAAGTTTATCCTTATATTCCATTACATTATCAACGTTCTCCAACAACCCAGAAGATGGAAGAAGATCATTGTTATTCCATAAAGAATAAGAAATACTCTCCCATTTGCTTCGATCAATATAGAACTCTTCTATTCTAATGATAAAAGGAATTTCACTTTCTCTTATTAATAAGAGATCATCTCTATCTTTATACTTTTTAATATCTTCAAGATGAGAATCTATTACTACATGATCACCTTGAAAATCCTTAGGCAACAAAAACATATTCTGAGTTTGTGTAGCTTGTAGAAAGGGAACTAATTTCCCTTTTCCTGAAGAAGAACATGACATTGATTGTACATAAGGAATAAATGCTTCTCCTTTGTTATTCATAACTATAAGATGCCTATAATTAGGATCTTTAAGGTAATTTTTTACTTGAATGTTACTATTATTGTGTTTTAAATACAGGTCACATTGCTGGATTGAAAAATCCTTTTCAACCTCTGACATAAATAACGTATCCATTTTTTCATTATCTGAATGATTATCAATCTTAATTCCTTTATTATTTATATCACCAGCAATAACATACACGTCACTTCCTTTTCCTCCTCTTGCAAACATAGTCCCTTGATCGAAGTTGATTACATCGTCTCCCGAAGAACCAAAAACCATATGTGGAACTACACTATTATCTTGACTCTGTGTTTTGTCTCTAATAACACTCAAAACTTTATAATCCTTATTATTGTTTAGAATCTTTTTGTAATGAGTTTCAACATCATCTAGAGAATATTCTGAATGTAATTCAAATGAATTGATCTTTATAATCGATGAGTCTGATTTTTCAATCTTAGGAACAATATTACTACCATTTTTATCTATTAGTACAAAGTGAGGTTTATTACTGCTTTGCTCAACGTAATTTTTTATATCGAGAGTAAATTGGTTATCTTGACCAAAATTTATCTTTAAAGATAAAGTATTACTGCTTGTGGAATAAGTAATTTGTTCACAATCACTTAATAAATCAAATTCTGAAAAAACTACAGTTCCTGTCCCCTTTATATTAATTTCTGAGCGTAAACTTCTACCTTTATAACCTGCGGTTTTTACGTAAAAAGTATAATTGCTTTCTCTACCTTCAACTGTAGTATATGGTGAAATAATTACTTTTTTACAATTTTCAACTATGTCTTTTGCATTATTACTAGAACCACCACCACTATCTATTATAACCTCACGATCATCAATTTCTGCAAAGTGTTCGGAATAACCCATACATAACACCCTATCTACTTTGTTTTTCCTTCCAACATAGTGATAATTAAAACTACTATTATTGATATAATCATCAATCAATAAATGATTATTCATTTTTACTTTTAATTGTCCAGAAGCACTAGGTTCAAAACGATAGTTAACATTCACCCCTACAACTGGGTTTTTCAATTGACTTAAGTCAAGTATATTAACAGAGTTACCTCCACCAATAATTTTACCTGAAAAGTCGATGTTATTCACAACAAACCTATTTACTACATTATTACCACCAGTTATTCTTGTTGTACCTGGATAAATTAGAAAATTATTGTTCCATTTATTGCTTCCAACAATTTCGCCTTTATCTATATTTTGTAAATCATAAACAATTATTTTGCCATCTCTACCATCGTGACTAATAACCATTGCATTATCACAGTAGTATAAAGGCGGTTGAACTGAATTTGTAATACCTTTTTCATAATCTTGCCCAGTAATCTTTGGCAAACAAATCCTGCTAGCACCTGGTATACGATCAGGTATAACACGTGAAAGATCTTCGGTATTAGTGTCTTCCTTATCCATCAGAATTCTTGCATAATCTGGACGAAGGGTATTACCTCTCACCTCTCCAAAACCAATACCATAAGCAACAACGCTGCTAGGACTATCTCTCAAAGCTTGCCAAACTCCTTTAGTTAGGCTATTAACTACGTCTTTCCTTGCTGCAAGATGTTGTACATCATCTGCCATAGGTTGAAAGAAAATTGTGCGCCAAAATATACTCCAATTTTCTCCATGAGTTGTATCATATCTCTTTTCATATTCTATAATATTGCTAACACCACTATAAATTCCATAACCTACCATTAACCCAACCCCAACTGCAATACCAACTCCAGGCATGCTAAGTGCTGTAAGAGCAACACCAGATACAAACGATGCAGTAGAAAAAGATATCGATGCTATATTATCCCTTATCTCCTTCTCTCCACATGGATTATCACTATTCTCTCTTTTTTTACAATCTACAAGATTACTTGCTGATATGCCTATATCAACAATATCAAAGACACCGGTTATAGCTCCTGCCACTCCTCCTGCTATTTTACTTCCAAACTTTACTCCTGCAACTTGAACAGCAAATTTTGTCTGCTTACCTAAAACACCTGGTATCTTTCCTACCACCTTTTCAGCTGATGCTAAAACTTTTGGAGTAATTTTAACCATCGCATTTTCGATTGGTTGAGATGCAAAAGACCATCCCATTCCTCCTAAATTTAATCCACAATCTGTTGTCATTCCATCCTGACAAGATACAATAGCACCATGGATCCCTCTGATTAATTGTATTCCACCTGCAGCATTCATTAATCTGCCCTTTAGCTTTGGATTTTTTGTTAAACTACTATCTTGATGTACAATATCACCGTGCAAATCCTTGATACGTTCATTCTGAACATAGCGTTCATATCCTTGATCCCCAACAACCTTATCAAGTAAGTACTTGTGATCACCTTCAATACTTTTGTCCCCAACAAACTCTACTAGCTGAGCATTTTTTGCTTCATCTTGACTATTTTTAACATAAGTTAGAAACTTTTCACTATCAATTATAATCTTATCTACATTATTTTCATCTACCTTTCCTTTACTGAACTTTTCTACATCATCCCTTGAAAATAAGCAATTATTAATGCTTCTCTTGCTTCTACTACTTTGACCTACGCAAATATTTGGGTCAAATTCCCTATTAGATTGTTGTGTTCCAGCAAGAATATTTTGTAGGTTATCTATGCGTTGTTGATCTACACTCAATCTTTCCAAAAGATCCATTCTACTACTTATAAAATGATTTTCATTCCTTTCAATTTGCAAACGATTACGTATTTCATCTTCAACAGGAATACTACGTGGTCTACTTTCTTGCAACACAGCATTAATATCTCTGGCGTTTTCCAATGCCCATAAACCGCAATTATAACCATCTCTCTGTTGATCAACAAGAACATCATTAACATTAATTTGAGCACTTTGTAAAATTTCACTAATATCACTTGTAATATGATTACCCAACGAGTCTGCATAGTAACCATTGTACTGCTCATCTTGATGGGAGACAACTAACGTAACCCAATGATTATTATTTAAATTAACAATTAAAGTTAATGGCCTTTGTTCACCATCTCTTACACTATTTTGAAACTGCTGCAATTGACTTGATATATGTTCTGGTGACTCAACGATCTCAAACAGCGTATCAGTTCCATCGGTTGTATAACCATATTTTACCCTTGCAATATCAGCTATATCGTGTTGTTGAAGCCAGTAACGATAATTCTTTTCCGCTGTTGCAGATTCTAAAGTCCGCCGATTTTCTTCTTGTATAGATGAATATTCGATTTTACGTATTACTTCTTCTACTGATCCTAAAGGCTTTTCCTTGGGTTTATCAATAACTTCATCACTACCAATCAGAAGTACAGAACTATGGACTACTTTAGCAGGAACAAACTTATCACTCGTTAATATTAAAGAATTTTTATCTTTAGCTTTCACATTAACAACTACACCCATGAAAAGCATTTTGTCACTATCTGTGATTGCTTTCAGTGCTGCCCCTTTAGCATATCTAACATTTTGTTCTTTTGTTAATTTATCAACTTCCTGTTTCAGCTGATCTTGATTTAAATTTTTATCTATAAGCTTAAATTCCAGCGCTATAGGAGTGTATTCTTTAGTACCCTGATGTGAAAAACCAATACCTTGTATTACCATATCAACACGACCACCTGCTCCTACTTGAAATTCAGGTATAATTAAAGTCTTTGCAGAAGTTTCCTGTAGCTTTAAATCACTGTAACTACTAAGTAAACCATTAAGAACAGCTTGTAATCTTGCTTCATTGGTAATCAAATCTTTAATAGGGTAAATCTTGTCTTCTACTTCAGTAAGCCACTTTTTGTAGGCTTGCAATGAAACTTCACCGTCAGAAGCATGTTGAGAAGTGATTGCTTGATCAAGCTTTGCCTTTAATTCATCAGCATTAGGGATCTCAAGAAAACTACCTGCAAATTGTTGATCTGCACCACTTGGGTTATATTTGCTTATCTGTTCTATTTCAAAAAGTTCTTCAAAAGATAATCCTGTTTCATATTTTTTGAGACTCATTTTAGTTTCTATGACATTTTTTACTTCTCCTATTCCAGGTATGTTCAGCACTGGAATTTTTTTATCAGCATAGAATTTCTTTGTATTAGACTCTCGTATATGAAAAATGAATGCTGTTTTCTCTTGCCCTTCATTACCTTGAACAAATATTAATGTCATAACCGGGCTTTTGGACAAAGTGTACTCCGTTCCTCCAGACCAATTCAGAGGGTACTCACCATATGAGTATATATATTTTCTTACGTTACCCTGATCTTGACCAATCTTGTTGATTAAAATTGATTGACCTAACATATCTCTACTGAAATAGTAATGATCTTTTGTTTCTTTATTCGCTGGAAAAGTATGGTATTCGCTTGATAACAAATCTTTTACCTTTCGCTTAAAAACTTCCTCAGAAATTGATTGATTATCCCACTCGCCAACTAGTTCGATAAATTCCTCCATCAAAGGAGCTGGTGGTTGTTTAATAGGTTTTACTTCAGTTTTAAACGGTTCCGCATTATCTAAATTCAACCCAACAGCAATAGCATTATCTGCGTTGGTTAAAATCCTCATCTTATTTGGTCTAAAACCTTCTATGTAATCTTCAGCTTGCCTCAGCGCGTCACTTGGATCAACTTGCCCTTCAGTTCCAGCCTTGAGTTCAATAAGAATTGGAACTGAATCAACAGCACGATTAGGACCACGAACAAGCAAAACAATATCAGCATAACCTCCTCCAGCAAACTGCTCCAGATAGAGTTTGGTATTATCACGATATCGAAAGTTATCAAATACTCCTGCTACAAAGCCATGTTGATCAGCTTCGCGAGCACTAGTGCCATAAACATTATCTTGTAAATTTAAATTAGTATGAACTTCTTTTATGTAAGTTAGAATTTCTTTAAGATTATCCTGAACTTGATCTATTTCTGCATCTGGATTAGCAAGCTTTTCAATATAATTTTCTAAATAATCAGACTGACCTAACTTTTTTTCCACTTCTATAAATGGAAACCCTTTTGGAGAAGGAAGAGGTATATCTTTGATCTTCTTGTTACTTTCTACCTTAATATTTATTTTTGTATCTTCTCCATTACTCTTTAAGGTATACCCCTTTGCCGATGTGATTCTTGATAACTCCTTTCCAACATCATCACTAAGATCTTTACCTGACTTACCTAGAAATTGCTTAATTTGATCAAAAAATTTATTTTTAAACGCATAATCACCCTTTAATTCACCAGAATCAATTTGCATTGTTTGAATATTTCCATTTATATCCTTAGCTTTACACTCCAATACGTTATTCTTCAGATATAAATGTAACTTCTTCGACTTAACATCTTTATCTGACTTTGGTTTGCTTTTTACTAACTCATACTTATCTTTCAAGATTTTTATTACATCAATTTGAAGCTTACGAGCATCCAATTCAGTATAATCTCTACCTATTACACTCTTGAACTCGCCCTTGGTGAATTCAAAACTCTTAGTATTTGTTTGTTTAGAATGTTGGGCCTCTACATCTTCAGTGAAAATAAAAACATGTATTTTCGATTCTGTTTCTGCTACAACCTTTAAAGTTCTTGCTCCCTCAAAACGAAAGTGTAACTTCTTTATACCTAGCTTGTCATTAAGTTTAGTATCCAATACACTGGAAAAAGAACCTAAAACCCTATGAGGAAAAAAGCCAGGTTTTTCACTAGAATGTAAATAGGATTGTATTTGATCAACCAATGACTGATATCTTGCTTCAAAAGATTTATCCAGTGAATCAGAAGTTAAAGAATCCACCTTACCAAAAAGTAACTCCATTAGCTCGAAATCTTGTGGTTTTTCTTGCTGTTGATTATTATTAACCATAACTAGCCCCCAATTTTAACCTTTTATAAATTTCATCCTCACTAAGCTCTTTGCATGCTTTCGTTTAAGTCTAAGCAACTGAATTTCCTAAAACATAAACACTATACTTTGCTTCTAATATCAGTAACTTCCTGTTTTACAGATTCTACATCTAATGATGAACTTGGTAACTGACTATCACCTTCTCCACAATTCAATTGCTTGTTTCTAACTCTAATAAACACCTCATATTCTGACTTGTTGCGTTCCATAATAGACTCCATTTGCTCCTGACTAAGAGAATTGATAATTTCTGATACTACTTTAGTAGCTTTGTTTTCCTTGATAAGATGGATAATTAAATCTCTCGATGATAATCTTATGCTTAGCTTATGTAAATAGTGTTGTCTATGAGCCTCAAAGCCAGGACGATTCCACATAGAGGTAAGCATGTCACTACCAGATTTGATAAAATTATCATCTGGTGCAGAAACAAGCGAGTTTAATGCTGAAAACATTGATGTACTATAAGCTTCAGGAGATAAATCTTCTGGCTTTAAATGTTCAAATAGCTTTCTGGCGCTCTCAAAAGAATGGTTTCTTCTTAATATACTTAAAGTATAATAACATCCATGTTGTTTAAAATCTCTTTTTAATAATTCATGATATCTATTAGGATCAAGATGACGTAGGCAAAAATCAACCATTCCAACATCATCAGTAGAAAAACGTCCTTTATTATACGCTGCTTCCATCAACAAATCTTCTTTCCTTTTTGGAGATACAGAATCAATTGACTGTAACTTATCCCAGAAGAATTCCAAAGCTTCAACATGCTTTTCTAGCATCGCACATTTAAAAGCGTAAACATATGGATGCTCATTATTTAATTCCAACTGATGTTCTTGGTTATTCATAGCATGTGACCAATAGATCATTAAAGCCCCTTTATCACATCCCTTAACTAAACTCTCTACTGGTTTACTACCTAATGTTAATTTAAATTCTTCAAAAATGGCTCTTATCTCGTCTTCAAAACAACACCAGCAGGCAATTCTGTAGCGATCAAAGGGTCTAATAAGACTTCTTTGCCCATCTAAAGTTTTCAAGGCTAACAATTTTTCCCCGAAAGTATACCTATTGAGTCTAATTTGTCCTGAAGCATCTTCTATCTTCCAACAAGTTTCATCTTCTAAAACTTTCTTAAAAAGGGGTGGTATTATTGTGCTATCCCATTTATTCAGCAATGTCTGATATGCAATACACCATCTTTTAATCTCTAACTCTTTAAGCCCTTTATGAGGATCATCCTCTTTAATGGAAGTTAGTAATACCTTTTGTACATTTTCGTAACCCATACTTACCCCTTAACAAGATTTAATATATTTTAGACATGTTGCTCTACCTTTAAAACTTTGTCAATTACCATTATGTATAGAAAAATTTTCTAACCCAAAGTAGTTTTAGGCAAAAGACCCTTAATAGACTCAATACATGACATTTTATTTATTTTGAATTTTGTTTCGTCATGAGCTTGTCTTCATTATTCTTCCGCAAGTAAATCAATATTAATTTAGCAAAATATATTATTAAGATCTCAAGTAAAATAACCATTTCTAGTGCTCAAAATCAAGGACCGTGAGAACTATTTTTCTTGGGATGGCATGGTCTACCATGTGTACCATACGAACTTTTTAATATAGTGATTTCATTATACGCTAAAACTAGCCATATTAGCCCATTTCATCCATATCTACATAGGAACTGTTTTGCCTAAGCTTATGAAAATAATTTAAATCTTCTATTTTTGTAATCATGTTTTTATACAACGCGTTCTCGCAAATATACGATGTTTTTATGTTTTTGAAAAAGTAAACATTCAAGATTTTTATGGTGCTAATTTATAGTATATTTCTGAAGCTGAAGGAAATTAAATTAATTGTTAGTAACTTTCTGTAAAATATAAAAAATAAATAAATCTTGACTTTATCTATTAAAAATTAAAATTAAGTAAATTGAAATAAGATTATGGATTTTGATAAGGCAGGCAATGCAGAAGACTTATATAACGAAAAACTTCAACTGATACGTAAGACTTACGACAGAGAATTACTATCAAATCAAAGAGTTGTTGATGGCATTAATTCAATGGATTACAGTAAGCTTAAAATCTTATGCAAGTATCATAATAAGTTTAGTCACAAAGGTATTGAAGAATTACTATCAGATAAAGAAATTGTTGATAACATCAACGATTTCGATGATGAAATGTTTAGTTCCATGCTAAATGATGCACCTCCGGAACACAATATTCTAGAAATACTAAAAGGTGGGGAGGTTTGCAATATCAACAATGAATTTGAAAGTAGTGATAGTGAGGAGAATGAAGGAGATTATGGATATTATGATAATTCTGATTACGAGGAAGATGAAAAAAATGATCTGAATAACTTTGCTAAAGAAGCACTAGGAAATAAAGGAACTGTTGACGATGGTCAGTTTTATATTAATGAAGAAATACTTAAATGCATATTTGAAAGTGGTAAGCTTAGTGATGAAGATGTTACAAAGTTATTAAAAAATAAGGAAATTCTTGAATGCATCAATTCGGCTGATCCTGAAAAATTTCAACTCATACTTGGTAGTCGTAAGTTTGATGATATCAATATTATTGTAGAATTACTAAAAAATCAAAATACTGCTAGGAACATCAATCTTATTGATAAAGAAAAGTTGGAATATATAATTAAGAGTGATAAATTTAGTAATAAAGGTATTATAAAATTACTAGAAAATCAGGAAGTTGTTGAATGCATCAATTTGATTGCTCCTGAAAGATTTCAACTCATACTTGGTAGTCGTAAGTTTGATGATATCAATATTATTGTAGAATTACTAAAAAATCAAAATACTGCTAGGAACATCGATCTTATTGATGAAGAAGCACTTAAATACATAGTTGAGAATAATTATTTTAGTAATAAAGGTATTATAAAATTACTAGAAAATAAGAAAATTCTTGAACGTATCAATTCGATTGATCCTAAAAAATTTAAAATCATACTTAATACTGATAAGTTTAATGATACCAGTATTATTGTAGAATTACTAAAAAATCCAAACACTATTGAGAATATCAACCTTATTAGTGAAGAACTACTTAAATACATATTTGAGAATGATAAGTTTACTAGTGAACATATTATAAGAATACTAGAAGATCGAGAATTTATTAAGCTTACCAATTTGATTGATCCTGGAAAATCTAAATTCGTATTGAGGCAATTTTATCATACCAGTACTATTATAGAATTACTAGAAAATCAGGAAGTTGTTGAACGTATCAATTCGATGAATTGTAAAATATTTGACTTGATATTTAAGTATTCTGATCAAGGATATATTATGAATTTACTAAAAGATCAGAGTTTGTTTGATCAAATCAATTCTCTTGATGATAGTAAAGTTAGTATCATGAAAAGTGATTATTTTTTTACAGATAAAGAGATTGCAGAAATACTAAAGACTTCATTACCTCAACTCCATTCTATTGATGGTAATAGATTAAAAATTATATGCAAAAGCATTAAGTTTGATTCTACAGATGTTAGAGAAATACTAGAAGATCAGAGTCTATTCGTTCGAGTCAATTCTATCGATCTTGAAAAACTTGAACTTATATCTAGTAGTAGTAAGTTTGATCGCTCCATGGTTATGGATTTACTAAAAAGTCGGAATTTTATCGATTCTATTAATACTGAAAAATTTCGACTTCTACTTGATAGTGCAAGCTTAAATGACAAAAGGATTATAACACTACTAAAAGATCAAAATGCTGTTAAGAAGATCAATTCTGTTACCACTAAAGAGCTAAAAGCAATAACAGATAATGTTACTGGTAAGGTATTTGTCAGTATATTTAAAAATTTTAAACCTAGCGTAAAGTCGACTTTGAGGCTTGCTATACTCCTTCGTAAAGCTGGTAAAATTACAGATATTAATATCGATTACTTGAACAACAAGGAACGTATTTACGAAGATATAATTAAATATGTTCCCCAAGAGCTGAGCATATATACTCAATATCCTTTCCCAGGGATTTTCTTAGGCGGTAAAGATCTTCCTCAAGAGCAGGACATAAATATAAATTCACTTGTACCATTCCTTACATTTGAAAGATATATTGAATGCAAAGAACCTGTGTCAAAATTATATAGTTTAGCTCTAGAGCAGGTTATTAAGAATATCAATCCAGATAACATAGCTAGGTATTCCTAACATCACTAAAGGGAGTGTTAAACAAAGCATACACATCAAGTTAAGGAAAAATTGCCTAATATAGCAGTATTTAAAGTGGATATTGAGTTATTTTTTTTAGAGTAGTCTATAAATTACTAACTTTATTACTTAACATATAAATAGTTTTTTATTTTCTTTCTTCATTATATCACTTTTCCTGAACTTGACGCGTATGATTGGCTGAGCTGACCTTTTGCAGAATTTTTTCCAGATCTACTATTAAAATATGCACCTAAAATTGGATACATTTTCTACCACTGTTACATTCAATATGTTAAAATACTCATCATCTATATTGATATTTTTGCATAATTGAGTTTCAATTTCTGTAACATTGATTTGCTCTTCTTCATCAATCTCAACATCTTTTAGCATGGCCCTAGCTCCTTCTTACACCTACTCTTTCTGTTACTTTTGTAAATTAAGACCATAGAATTTCTCCATCTGCTCACTCCACAACATCGGTATTTCTCTTAAATCAACTAATTTCAAATCTCTTGGCTGCCTCCCCTTTACTATGTCTTCCTTTATTTTTGGTGCTAAATAATTCAGCCTTAAAATTTGCTGTATACGTCTTGTACCTATATTAATTTTGGCACTCAGTTCCTTCACACTTCCATATTTTCCCTCTTCTAGTTGCCGTTTCCACAGATGGGCTCTTACCACTGCTTTCAGTAATGCATTGTTTGTTTTACCTTCTGGTTCTACTACCGTGCATTTATTTCCTTTCTTCTTTATTGGTATAAATTTTTTCTCTGATTCAGAATGCACCTCCATTCCATCCTCTTTCACCATTACTCCCTTTATTAACTTTTTCACTACTTCTTTTTGCTTTCCAAAACTTAAATTTTTCCATTCTTCTCCCCATTTTTCATATAGCTGCTCTGTCTCCCTCATCACTTCTTTTTCTACTTCTCCGGCTACTACTGTTCGGTTTATTGATTCACAATTTTTTCCTCTTAAATGGTTATTACATATATAATATCGATACCTTTTATTCTCTTTTTTTGAGTATGTCAGCGTCATGTTCACATTACAACTCTTGCACTTAATTATTCCCCTAAGCAGCGCTTCCTCATATTTTGCTTTTCTATATGGTTGATTCCTTATCAATTCCTGCGCTTTTTGCCATTTTTCTTCCTCTATTATCGCCTCATGTTTTCCTTCATACTCTTTCTCATAATGTCTTATCTTTCCCGTATATATTGGATTTGTTATTATTCTTCTCACCGTTGCCTTTTTAAAGGTATCTGATTTTGTTCTGTAACCTTCTCTATTTAGCTCCCTTGCCAGTCCTGCCATTGACTTCAGCTCCAAATATCTTGCAAATATATGCTTTACTGTCTTTGCTTCTTTCTCATTTATTATTAATTCTTTATCCTTTACATCATATCCAAGCGGTAAAGTTCCACCCATCCATATTCCTTGCTCTTTTGATGTTGCTATTTTGTTTTTTACTCTCTCTACTATCATCTCTCTTTCTAGCTATGCTGCTCCTGATAATACCGTTTGTACGAATTTTCCCATTGGCGTATTATTGTCAAATATCTGCGTTACTGCTACAAAATTTACTCGATGTCTTCTAAAATTTGCTCCACTTGCCTTAGACGATAATTTCATTCTGCTTACTGCTGCAATTGAAGGTAAAGCTTCTCCTCTAAACCCAACATGCCTCATAAATGCTAGTTCTAAGTCGTCCTTTTCTATTCCATTTCCATCATCTGTCACAGTTATAAGGTTACGTCCACCACTTTCTATTTTGATCTCTATCTCTGAACTTCCAGCATCTATTGCATTTTCTACTAATTCCTTTACTACACTCGCTGGCCTTTCTATTACCTCTCCTGCTGCTATACGATTTATAGTTTTTGTGTCTAAAAGAATTATTGCCATAACACTCCCTCCAATCTATGAAACCTAGAGCTCCCTCTATTTTTTTTTGATTTCTCGATCTCACAATCTCTATATTTTAGCTTTTTAGATTCCTTTCTAGCGAGTCTATCTGCCTCTTCATTATAGGTATTACCACTGTGAGCTCTAACCCACTTCTAATCAACATCATGCTGTAAAGCAACTTCATCTAGCTCCTGCCATAATTCCCTGTTCTTCACTGGCTTTTTATCAGCTGTCTTCCAACCATTTGTTTTCCACTTGTTGATCCATCCTGTTATACCTTGTTTAATATACTGACTATCAGTGTGTACAATAACTCTGCAGGAAATTTTTAACATCTTTAGCCCATTAATTACAGCCTTTAGCTCCATCTTGTTATTTGTTGTGTTCTCTTCACCTCCAGAGATACGTTTTTTGATAAAGACACTTTTATTTTCATACATTACCACGGCTGCCCATCCACCAGGCCCTGGATTTCCAGAACATGCTCCATCTGTATATATTATAACCTTCTTTTTTTCGCCCATACTTACAGGATATAGATTCAACGTAAATTTGCTACCAAAATATGTTGATATTATTTTTTGAATATTTTAAAATATAAAATATAAGGTGTGAGAGATTGACAAACCTGTCCTCACGATGTTAGGTAAATCGTAATTGAGCTTTTAGGCTCGTATTTTTATTAGGAGGTTAGTCTCTCACACTGAAAATAAATATTTTTAAGCTCTTAATAGCTCATCAATTCATTTGCTGGGGTTTATAGAGGGAGTTGTAAAAGATGATAAAATATAACATTAAGGTGCGTGGTAGCATTCTAGGGTCATTTATGAAGGTAGTTTTTTGCCGACTCTTGAAATTTAGCTAACCTTAATAGGCTTTAGTATAAAAACGTTGAATATTTCTTCACAATTGTGTATAATTATTAATGCTTTCTTGGTTAATTTCTCATGGCTCTTTCTAAGTTTCTCGATCCAAAAAATGATATATCGTTCAAGCGCATCTTTGGTACTGAAAAAAATAAGGACATCCTTATTCACTTTCTTAATGATATTCTTGGCTTCACTGGTAAAAGTGCAATAAAGGATATAGAGTTTTTAAGTACTATTCAAGACCCTGATATTGCCTCTAAAAAACAAAGCATTGTTGATGTTCTCTGTAGAGATGAAAATGGGCTGCAAGTGATAGTCGAAATGCAGGTCGCTAAAACCAAAGGCTTTGAGAAACGTGCCCAATATTATGCTGCTAAAGCTTACTCAAGACAGGCTGATAAAGGTGATCAATATCATGATCTTAAGGAAATTATCTTTATTGCTATAGCAGATTGTATTTTATTTCCTGATAAGTCTGAGTACAAATCAAAGCACACTATTCGCGATGAAGATACTAATGAACATGATCTAAAAGATTTTTACTTTATATTTATTGAGTTGCCTAAATTTCCCAAAACAAAAGAAGATCAGCTTTCAAGTATAGTTGAAAAATGGGTCTACTTCTTTAGATATGCAGATGAAACTAGTGAAGAAGAGCTAGAGAGAATAATAGGAAGTGATCTAATAATTAAAAGAGCATATGAAGAACTAAATAGATTCAACTGGTCAGAAAAAGAATTTATAGCCTATGAACAAGAGATCAAGCGTATTCGTGATGAACAGGCTGTCCTCGCTCAAAAACTCGATGATGCTACTCACAAAGGTAGACAAGAAGAAAAAATCGAAGTAGCCAAAAACTCACTCAAGGCCGGTATCTCTATAGATGTTATAGCTCAAATTACCGGTCTCTCTCATTCTGAAATTTCACAACTCAAAGAAAAAATATAATACTCCTACTTATTCACTTTAACATTTATGAAAATCTTTTCTAAGTTAGACATATCCCCTAATTAAGAATCTAGTGAACTGTCTAAAACAGCTATAAAGATTACACATAGAATTATATAAATTACTATCATAACGTTATCCAAATTTCTGTATCAAAGCTACGTGCTGTAAGTTCGGGAATGTTCAAAAAAGTGTGTACTAGACACAACTTAATCTGACAGGGATGAATTAACTGACAGAAGAATTGAGGTAGTTAAAACTAATATCAGTCTCTTGTTTCATGCTACTAATATTTTTCTGAAAAGCAATGTGTTTGCTATTAAGAAAAGTCTGAGTAGGCGTTTTGCCATAGCAATATTTGCCTGAATGAGGCCTTGTCTCATTATAAGAACGCAACCAATGATCAACATCTATCTGCAGATCTTCCAAAGAATTGTAGATTTTCTTGCGAAAAATAATATTGTAACACTCATCTTGCATAGTCTTATGGAATCTCTCGCATATGCCATTAGTTTGCGGAGAATTGGCTTTAGTTCTTGAGTGATCAATATTTTCGATTCCTAAGTATAACTGATAAGCGTGATTCTCTGGTTTGCCACAATATTCTGTACCTCTATCGGTCAAAATGCGCAATAATGGCACGCTTTGTACATCAAAAAATGGTATTACTCTATCATTCAGCAAGTCAGCAGCGGTAATAGCAGTTTTATCTGTATAAAGCTTAGCAAAAGCCACTCTCGAATAAGTATCAATAAAAGTTTGCTGATAGATTCTTCCTATACCCTTGATGTTGCCTACATAATAAGTATCTTGAGAACCTAAATAACCTGGATGCTCTGTTTCAATTTCACCATGTGCTTCCCTTTGTTCTTTAACTTTTTCTAAAGCCGCAAGTTGCTCCTCTGTTAGAATTATTCCATCTTGCATAACTTTTGCCTCAAGAGCCCTCAGTCTTTTTTTGAAGGTCTCAAGGTCATTTCTCAGCCATACAGATCTCACTCCACCTTCAGAGATTATTATGCCCCTTTTTCTCAGTTCATTTGCAGCTCTTTGTTGTCCATATGCAGGAAATTCTGTTGCAATATTAACTACAGCTCTTTCCATGTCTTCAGAGACTCTGTTTGCCATAAGTGGTTTTTTCTTGCTTATCTCATGCAGCGCTTCTTCTCCTCCATTTTCATATAGTTCTTTGAATCTATAAAATGTATCCCTTGAATATCCCATAACCTTGCATGCTTGAGACACATTTCCAAGCTGTTTTGCTAGCTCTAGCAATCCTAGTTTCGGCTTTAGTATTTTTGTTTGTATCGTACTCATTTCTAACACTCCTTTCTTTTATTATTTTATAACTTACTTTTTTAAAGTGTCAGATCAAGTCTTGTTTAATACAACTTATTCGAGAGTGGCTTTTGCTAAGCTTTATACAGATAAAACTGCTATTACCGCTGCTGACTTGCTGAATGATAGAGTAATACCATTTTTTGATGTACAAAGCGTGCCATTATTGCGCATTTTGACCGATAGAGGTACAGAATATTGTGGCAAACCAGAGAATCACGCTTATCAGTTATACTTAGGAATCGAAAATATTGATCACTCAAGAACTAAAGCCAATTCTCCGCAAACTAATGGCATATGCGAGAGATTCCATAAGACTATGCAAGATGAGTGTTACAATATTATTTTTCGCAAGAAAATCTACAATTCTTTGGAAGATCTGCAGATAGATGTTGATCATTGGTTGCGTTCTTATAATGAGACAAGGCCTCATTCAGGCAAATATTGCTATGGCAAAACGCCTACTCAGACTTTTCTTAATAGCAAACACATTGCTTTTCAGAAAAATATTAGTAGCATGAAACAAGAGACTGATATTAGTTTTAACTACCTCAATTCTTCTGTCAGTTAATTCATCCCTGTCAGATTAAGTTGTGTCTAGTACATATTAGTTTTAACTACCTCAATTCTTCTGTCAGTTAATTCATCCCTGTCAGATTAAGTTGTGTCTAGTACACGTAATATCTATACCTTTTATTCTCTTTTTTTGCGTACGTCAGCGTCATATTTGCATTACAGCCCTTGCACTTAATTATTCCCTTAAGCAGTGCTTCCTCATATTTTGCTTTTTTATATGGTTGATTCTTTATTAATTCTTGTGCTTTTTGCCATTTTTCTTCTTCTATTATTGCTTCATGTTTTCCTTCATACTCTTTCTCATAATGCCGTATTTTTCCCATATATATTGGATTTGTTATTATTCTCCTTACCGTCGCTTTTTTAAAGATATCTGATTTCCCTTTCGTACGGTACCCTTGGCTATTTAACTCTCTTGCCAACTCTGCCATTGACTTCAGCTCCACATATCTTTCAAATATATGCTTTACTGTTTTTGCTTCTTTTTCATTTATTATTAATTCTTTATCTTTTACATCATACCCAAGCGGTAAAGTTCCACCCATCCATAAACCTTGTTCTTTTGATGTTGCTATTTTATTTTTTACTCTCTCTACTATCATTTCTCTTTCTAGTTGTGCTGCTCCTGATAACACTGTTTGTACAAACTTTCCCATCGGCGTATTATTGTCAAATATTTGCGTTACTGCTACAAAATTTACTCTATGCCTTCTAAAAAATGACGTTACTTCTATACTATCTTTTGTTTCTCTTGATAGTCTATCTAATGTATATACTACTACACAATCTACTTCTCCTCCTTTAACATCTTCAAATAATTCCTTTATTGCTGGTCTTTCTAAGTTTTTCCCTGAATATCCTCCATCATCGTACCTTTTTGCCAATACCACCCAACCCTCTCTGCTCTTTATATACTTTTCACATGCTACTCGCTGCGCATCTAAGCTGTTAAACTTTTGTTCTAGACCGTCTTCATTTGACTTCCTCGTATATATTGCGCATCTCACCTCTTTCAGCATTTTCTCCTCTTCAGCTCCCATTTTTATCACGCATTCCAAATAATAAAGGTCCGTTGTAACTCATTCCCATTATTCTTCCGGCTACTGCTGATAATGATGTGAAAAATTCTTCTCTGTAGATTAAACCCTTGTCTGTTACCATCACCGCATGCGTCTCTTCTCCTCTCTCTAGTATTAATTCTGTCCCTTCTACTGGTAATTTATCGCTACTTATTCTTTTTCCCTTCTCTAGCCGATCTGCCAGATACTCTAGTCTTTTTAATCCTTTTCTTGACATTTCTCCATATACTTTTTCCTGCATTCTATAAGCTAATCTTGGTATCAGATATTTCTTTGAGTATCTAGGTGCTTCTTCCACAAATACCTTCTTCCACATTTTTCTCAGCTCACCCAAAGGTTTTCTCTCTAAATTCATTACTTTCTTTTCTATTTCTTCCTCCATATTTTTAGCCTTTCATAAATAACTTTTCAATTCTGTCTATTTCTTTCTTCAACACTTCAGTTACTTCTTTACTGTTTTTTGCATAATCCATCGCTGTCATTCCAAATTTATCCGCTTGCTCTATTTCTCCTCCAGCCTTCACTAATTCTTTCACTATCTCTTTTTCGCCTATCATGCATGCAAGGTGCAGCGGTGTGCATTTATTTCCATATTCCTCAGCATTTACTTCTGCTCCTGATTTTATCAATTCTCTCACGATTTCTAGACGTTTCTCCGTTACCGCTAGGTGCAGTGCTGTATATCCTTCTACATCTTTAGCATTCACATTCGCTCCTTTTTTGACTAATAATCTCACTGTTTTTGCGTCTACTGCATAATGTAGTTCCCTTTTCGTCTCTTTCTTTTTAAATGAGCTCTCTAATAGAGATTTCTCTTTCTTACCAAGCTTTATCATAATCTACCCCTACCTTTCTTTAAACCTAAGCCTTCCTTTTCACCACCTCATCTATCATCTCATTTACTTGGCTCATTATCTTGCTTGCTAAATTTTGACATTCCTCCTTTATTAGTGATTTGTCTCTTTTCCTTATTTCTCCTATCTCTATTATTTTTAGCTCCGGCATGTAGCTTCCATTCAACATGTCTGCTATTTCTCCCACTAGCCCCTCTATTCCATAGCACGTCAGTTCTCTACTTTTTGTTATTCCTCCTTTTTCTCTCAAAAATTTACTCGCCTTTTCACTCTCTTTGCTATCACATAGACGATACTTTTCACTTTCCCAGATGTAATATATTGGCGTTGCGCCGTACTTATTCAGTTGATTAACTTCAGCTCCAGCCTTTACCAGCTCTTTTATTATTTCAACTCCTGCTCCTTTGCATGCAGAGTGGAGTGGCGTACATCCAGTAACATATTGAGTAGCATTTACTTCCGCTCCTTCCCTTAGCAGCACTTTTACATTTTCTAAACTCTTTGCAAATACTGCACAGTGTAGAGGTGTATAACCATTTTTATCTCTTGCATTTACCTCTGCCCCTTTTTTTATTAATAATCTCACTGTTTTGTAATCGGAGATTTCTACTGCTTGATGCAAGATCGTCTCTCCTTCTTCATTTCTTTTATTAATGTCTTTAAATCCGTTACTTGATACTTCTTTAAAAAACTTGCTAAAACTCATTTCATACCTCACAAAATTAGCTTTTCTAGCACCAGACAAATTTCTTATATTTACCTGCTGCTATTCAAGTCATGTCCTTTTTAGCATGAGAAAGCAAGTCTTTTTCTTTTTATTTCATACACTTTTACCTATTATTAATATAATATATGAGTATCTAAATATAAGTACTTAACTTATTAGAGATATTATTCGACTATCTTTCCAACTTCTGTGCAAATGTCGATGTTCATGCCACTTCAGTACTCCCAGGTAAAATACTAAAATGTGCTTTTCTAATTCGTGTATTGAGTCTTTTTGCTCTGAATCCAAATCATTTTTATAGTAAACGTTGTGTTCTGCTAAAACATATTTTCTGACCTTCTGATCTGTATAATTTTCTACTTTATAGTTGTGAGTAACGCTAAATCTTTCTAAAATTGGCTTGTGTTTTAAATTCCAATATTGCCCTGAAAGTTTATCGCTTCCCAATACAAATTTATTTCCTCTTTCTTCTACGCTACTAACTGGAAAGCACGTATTTATGTCTCCTAAATCCCAACTGTTGTAAGTTAAAAATATGATATAAAGGAGATAAGAGGGAAGATAACCCTACTCACTATAGGAATAGAGTTATCACGGGCGTGTGCGACCGACCAACTGTTGGTATTATAACCGTTCGGATCAAGGTACACTAGCCCATCTCTCGATACGTTTGAATAGTTGCATGGGACATATGTATGCACCCGTTTACAATCTTAAATTAATTAAAACTAATCGAGGTTATTATGATTACATCTTATCAAAATTTTATTGGCATTGATATCGGAAAATTTAAAAATGTTGTTGCAGTTCACAAACAGAAGAATGCTGTCGAATTCGACAATGATACTGCTGGCTGGCAACAATTGTTTCAAGATTTTTCAAATATCTTACCTAATTCTTTAGTAACTCTGGAAAACACTGGAAAATATGAGCTTGGCTTAGCACATTTTCTTGTTGATAAAGATATTGCTGTACATCGAGCTAATACTCGCAAAGTAAAAAGCTTTGTTCTATCTCATGGAACTTTAGCAAAGTCTGATCAATCAGATGCAAGAGCCCTTGCTCAGTATGGGTTTGAACGCTATAGTACTCTATCTCTATTTGCACCTATGTCAAAAGAACAAACAACCTTAGTTGCACTTTGTCAACGTCGTGATGACATTACAAAAATGAGAGCTCAAGAGAAATCTAGGCTTGCAGCACCTGAAAACGACCATATAAAAGAAAGCTGTCAGAAAACTATTGAATTCTTTAATAGCCAGATAGATGAGCTCAACAATACCATACAAAAAATTATTGATGAGAATCCAGAGTTACAAAAGCGCCAAAAAATCCTTAAAACAGTTCCAGGAATAGGTGCAAAATTATCTCAAGATTTTCTGTGTCTAATGCCAGAACTTGGTTATGTAAGTAGGGGAGAAATTGCAAGTCTTGCTGGAGTTGCACCTCATCCGAAAGAAAGTGGTAAAACTATTGGTTATCGCAGAATAAGTGGTGGCAGAAGCAACGTTCGTGAAAAGCTTTTTACAGCTGCGATGTCTGCTTCAAGGTCTAAGTCTGCGCTTGGTGGCTTCTATTCAAGGCTTGTTGGTAAAGGTAAAAAGAAGATGGTGGCTATGACAGCTCTAATGCGTAAAATCATAGTAATTGCCAATGCGAGGCTTAAAGAAGCAGTCAATGTGAATTAAAAAAATCTGCATAGAAAATAGGTTAACGAATATGTGGATAAATACGTCTACACACATTTAAAGTATTTATCCACATATTCGTTAACCATAAGATCTAAGCAGTAACTGTTGTTTGATACAAAATTTTTCTATGATTAAGTTAGGGTTTTTATTGTCAAAAATGCACTTTTTACTCGAATAAAAAACAAAATTACAAACAAAAGTTGTAATGAAACTAAATTCAAAAAATTTTAAAAAACATAGTTGATCTGATAATACTATCTGCGCTTTTGCAAATTTAATCGATGGTAATAAACTCTGTGGTAATGGATATAGTGCTTTTACGTTATACCACTGATGACTTCTTTCATAAATGCCTTGGTAATCCTTTATGTGAGGTTCTGTTTCTCCAAGTACTGCCACATCTAACCGATATACGTCATTACTAAATGCCTGCTCATAATGAACACGAAAAGTACTAAACTTAAAATTTGGATTTAAGCTTTTTAGCTCAAATGTATTCTTCCGACCAAACGATAATACTGGTCCATCCTTTTCAACCTTTATCCCTGAGTACTCCGATAACAAATTTCCAAAAAAGCTTTCATCTAAAATAAACCTATCAACGTTGTAGTAATCATTAAACATCCTCATTAGCCGCGATCTTGCTGGCAATGACAGCTTTGCAAGTTCTACTACTGCATCTACAAAAAAGTCATTTGGAACATCTTTTATACCTATCTGCAGCTCAAAGAAGTGCTTGCCAGGTGGTTCTTCGATAATTTTAATATCTTCTATATTCGCCCACTTTAGTGCTATTTTGAGTGATGCTGGAGTTCCTCTCAGTCTTTGAAATTTTACTCCTTCTACTACAGCTTTTCTTTTATCCTTTATCCAACGTAGTATTTCCCCCAATTCATATTCCTCAATCAACCACGGCAATGTTTCTTCTTTAAGACTAAACTTAAATCCCCTGATACAGCTTGGATCTACTTTATAATCTATCGCATCTACTAGCGCTTTCTCCTGGTTTGTTGCATTTGGTGGCAGTAACATTAGCTTTTATTTATCGATTTAACTCGTGAATTTTTAAGGTATTGAACTCCTTTCTTTAAAGCTCTCAGGACCAGATTTAAAATCATTAAGTAATCCTCTTGGCAATTTATTATCAGCTTTACTGTTATCGCTATGGTACAGAACAGCTGCTGCAACAATAATACAACCTACTACTATTCCTGCTGCTACAAAACTTCCTTGAACAATAAGATATATAGATAATGGAAACATTACTGTAATAGCTACCAATGTTGAAGTAGTTATTGCTTTTTTCGCATTGTTATACTTAGGTATTTGATCATCAACAGTAGAAGTATTTGAGCGGCTTTTGGCAGCATGTAATATTTCTCTTATTACTTTAATATTATCCTCCCTTTCCTTTCGAGTTGGTAATGTTGCAACTACAGATTTATTTTCATCACACTCCGTATAAGCATCCAGAATCCCAAATGTGCATCCCCCAGCCATTTTACCTACGATTTCCTGAGTGTCCTCATAACTATAGCCAAGCATGTCAATAGGTTTCTCGCCCTTGTAATTGACAGCATCAGGATTTGCTCCTTTATCTAATAATCTTTGAATTAATTCTGGAGAATCACCTCTAAGGCATGCTATGTGTAACGGTGTCATACCATTAGAAAGATGAATACAATTTATATCAAGGTCTTCTCTTTCTAGTAACTTACTTATAATGTCCTTTTGTTTCAAAAGCCCTGAAATTTTGTTTAATATTTTTTTATTTTTGTTTACACGATTTCTTATATATAGTTTTTCTTTCAAATCTTTTTCGTATTGAGGTAAGAATGATTCACCTTTATTAATGTCTTTCTGAAGATTAGAACAGAAACCACTAAAGTCCTGTCCGTTAATATGATTCCACCCTTTAGATATAGCAAGAAGAATCGGATTATTACCATAGAGTAAACTATACTTGTTAATGTTTTCATCTTTCTCAATATCACCTTTTGCAACAGATGAATTTGATATATCAAACATTAGCTCAGTATTTTCACCCACTAAGATATTAGTGCTCTCTAAGTGAAAACAAGGTATGCTTGATTGAAACTTTCCTGGAGGTGTGAGCCGTCCAACACTTTCTTTCCATTCCACTGGTTCAGAATCTTCATCAAACCCGTTATCGTACTCATCTATAGTAGAAGAGCGGACTCCTTTTTCAGTTAACAGTTTGTGCATGTTCAAGCAGTCTCTGTAACCTTCTTTAATAATATCGTTAATCTTTCTTTTTATTTGCACGTCAAGTTCATCGTCTTGTATATTGTGCTTTTCATAAATTATTTTTTTAAGCTCTTCTTTACTCAATTGTGATAACCAACTTGCAAAATTTTCCAAATCACATTGAATATTCTGTTCTATCTCTCCTGTCATAACTATTTTTAATTTATATATTACTTAATAATTATATATAATATTTTTACTATTGTCAACTTATCGCTTTCTCAACGTTGTTGCAATGCAAGCTTCATACAATTCTTAACCTTCTACTAATTCAAGTTCTAAATGACCTAAATGAGCACATTCATTACCTAGCACCATAACATCCTCTTTTGGCTCTATTAATTCTACGTTTTCTACACCCTCTACAAATAGATTTGCTATTATCCAAGATCTTGTAACATTCCATCCCAGCCTTCTATTTGCTTCAAACTTCTCAATAAACTGCTTCGTGATTTCTTCCTCTGATATTACAGGACTTATGCTCATTCTGCTGTGAATATCTATTTCCGTAATATTGCAACCAATTACTGTTACTGTATCTGTTAAAACCCTTATATCATCTCTGGTAACCTGCTTTTTTACAATTTCAAGTAAGTCTTCTGGCACTGTGGATAACTCTGTGGATAAAATTGAGATCTCTACACTTCCTGGCACTTTTGACTCAACTAGCGCATCCTTTACTCTTTTATCTGCTGACAGTGCATGATATCTATAATATTCCTTACTTCCTCCTGTTGACCAACCTGCTATTTTTGCTTTTACCCTCTTTCTAAATCTTTCATCCTCTTCTTCTTTCTGCCTATCCACTCCGTAAAACTCAGCTAAATTATCAAGATCTTCTCCTTTCGCAAATTTTAGTAAATTGCTCTTTACTGATTCATTTATTCTTTGTCTTAGTAACAATTCCCTCCATGCTGCTACCTCAAGAATCTTTATCGATGGATCACTTTCAACTAATGCTGAAAAGGTTTCATCTCTACGGACTAACTCTTCCTTCATTCTCGAAAAGATTTCCTCATAGCTTAGCTTTTCAATAATATTAGATGTCTGCATTTCTAAACAACTACTCCACTAATATCTATGAATTTGCCTTCTGGAAGATAAATACCTTCGAGTACAAGAGTCATTTTTCCTTCTTTAACTTCAGCAATCTTTACTTTTTCTAACTTAAATCTCTTCTCAAATTTCCCCAGTGCTTCTGCTGTTGCTGCATAGATTTCCAAAGTTAAATCTCTATTTATTGGCTTATCCACCAATTCAAATAATCTTGACCCATAATCTCTCCTCATTACTCTGCTATTAATAGGGGTAGTTAAAATATCTACGACAGATTGCTTTAAGTGCTCTATTCCTTCTAACGCTTTTCCTGTTTTAGCATCCATACCCTTCATTTCTATTTTGCAAAAACGCTTTCACTGCCTTTTATTACTTTAAATCCACAGGAAACTATATCTCCTATTCTTCCCGCTCCAAACCCATTTGCAAACACTGTTTTTGATCCTTCTATTAATATTTTTCCTTCACTAAAACTATCTCCTTGCCGGCAAACTGGCTTACCATTTACAAAAACATTATTACTGCCGCTAATGCAGAAATGTGGTATAGCTTCTCCACAGTAGTCTCCTAACCTCACTATTCCTTTGTTCAATTTAAGTCGATCCTTTCTGCTTTCAGTTTTATTCCACTTTTTGTCATTTCTATACTTGATCCCCCAGCCTTCAGTGTTATTTTATCTACTACTTCAATCTCTAAATGATGTTTATCTTTATCGTATGACAACTTTGTTCCATCTTGAAACTTCACACTATTTATTTCTTTTTTATTCTCTGGTGCAGGGTATTTTTCATGGTATATCCCTCCTAACACTACTCCTAATGATAATTCACCAAGAGGAGAAAATATCATACCCTGTTCATCAATATCTGGCGGAGACCAATCTCTATCTTTTCCTGCTTTGCTCGTTATCCATGGCACCCAATCTGTTAAAAATTCTCCTATTTTAACTCTTACTTTTGCTTTTTCATAATCTATTTCTTTTACAACTCCTATACGAACAATGTTGGCCATTTTCCTCTGTAGTTCCGAAATTGCAAAATTATTTTCTAACATTTATTTCACCGATTTCTATTTTGTCTGGTTTTCTGTCGTCAACGTTACCTTTAGTCATTGTAACTCCTTGAATTTCACCTTTTTCATTAATTACCATATGCAATTTAAAACCCAAAAACCAGCCATATGTAGTCTTTCCAAGCTTTGCCAATCCTTTGAAAACTTTGTTTCTTGAGATTCTTTTTGGATGGCAAACAGCGATAGAAGTTGCATCTATGTACGAAATTCCGGTCATTTTTGACTGCTCACAAAGCCACTTTAACAAGAGCACTAAATACCTTTTAGCCTAATAAATCTACTATATGTTGGCAAATTTTGAAACTCAGATCCATGTAGTGCTTTCAAATAATATGTATAGAAAGATTTAAAGTCCTCACATCTAGATTGTTGATAAAGTAAATTATAGTAAGAATTTCAGAATGCGTAATCCCTGGCGTTCTGGTAGGTTTTTTACTGTTTGGCAGGAGTTTTTCTGCGAAATTTTTGTTTATAGCCTTGCAAAAATCGTCTACAAAGCAAAATAATTCTGTTACATTTTTATTCATGGGTAACCTCTCTATTTTTTGATAATATGTTTCCGGAGTTTACCCTATTTTCCTGGCTTTTTCACTGACTTCTAATCCCCAACTGGGGTTTATTCAAGTACAGTATTTTTACACATTCCCTTTCTGAGTGGCCTATACTTACGTTTAAGTATTCTACTAGCCCTTGTAAGTCCATTATTGGCTCACTCTTGAGCTTTTCTCTCAGTACTCTTTCTAGTGTTTCCTTAACACACATAATCATTGCTACTGCAGAATCAGTTACTCCTTCTATAACTTTCAGGTCATCCATTTCTCGGCCTAAAATCCTTCCTACTCCTGTATAAGTATTCACCAGATTTTTAGCAATTTCTTGAGCTTGTGGCCTTTCATGTACTGCACTTAGAAATGTTTCCATTATTTCACGATCAAGTAGTGCTTTACCTTTGCTTTCTAATATTCTGAATTCTATTTCTTCTCTATGATCTCTACTACTTTTCTTATTATTCATAAAAATTACCCTTCACTAATAACAAATTGTTTTTAATTATTTACTGCTGTTTTTTATCAGCATTGGCATAAAGCCATAGCTTCCGAGTGAAGTCAAATCAATTTCTCAATCTTTTTTACTTATTTTTTCATCTAAGAGTAAAGATATTAACATATACTGATTTTTTATTTTAAATATGTTGAATTTCGCCTAAAGAGAGGCCTGTTATTTGCAAAATAATATCGGTAGAAATTCCTTTTTTAACTAAGTTCTTTGCAATTTTGATTCTTTCTTCTTCTCTAATTTTCTCCTCACAAATTTGTATGCTTTTAAACATAGATTTTATGAGTACATTACGTAGTTCTTGGCTCTCAATTTCTTTGTATTCTTTAATCAAATCAGGTAGCTCATTTTCCACTTTACTACCTTCATCTTCTTCTATTAGTAGATCTGTAATATTAATCGATAATGTTTCCGCTATTGCATACAATTTTTCCAGTGGAATGGCCACACGTCCTTGCTCATAGTTGCTTATTTCATCACGTGTTGTATCCATTTTCTCAGCCAAATCCTTTTGTGTATACTCCCGTCCATTCTTTTATCTTTTTTCCTATTTTATAGTAGATAGAACCTGTTTTTTCTTCAACACACTCATTAGCAGAGAGGCCAATTGCTTGTGAAACAATATCAACAGAAATTCCTGCTTTAACCAGACCCTTTGCAATTTTTATTTTCTCTGCTTTTTTACTACTTTTCTCACTAACTTGAACCAATTTGGTCAGTAAACAAAACACTCTACGTAACTCCTGACCGCCAATCTTTTTATATTCTCTTACTAATTTCCTCTCCCTCATCTTCAAGACAGATTTTTTCATTTGATACAGGAATGAGATCTATAATACCAATCGATAACACTTCTGCTATAGCGTACAACTTCTCAATCGAAATTTTTCGTGTTCCTTTTTCATATTGTAGTACTATTTGATACGTTACGCCGATTTTTCCCGCTAAATCTTTTTGAGTATAACCTCGCTTTAACCTCCAGCTCCTTACTTTTTGTGCTATCTGATACTTTATCAAGGTATTTGCCATAAATATTATACAGGTTAATACTACCAAATAAAGATATACAAAAACTTCTATGTTTGAATTTTAGTTGAATATTTCTTCACAATTGTGTATAATTATTAATGCTTTCTTGGTTAATTTCTCATGGCTCTTTCTAAGTTTCTCGATCCAAAAAATGATATATCGTTCAAGCGCATCTTTGGTACTGAAAAAAATAAGGACATCCTTATTCACTTTCTTAATGATATTCTTGGCTTCACTGGTAAAAGTGCAATAAAGGATATAGAGTTTTTAAGTACTATTCAAGACCCTGATATTGCCTCTAAAAAACAAAGCATTGTTGATGTTCTCTGTAGAGATGAAAATGGGCTGCAAGTGATAGTCGAAATGCAGGTCGCTAAAACCAAAGGCTTTGAGAAACGTGCCCAATATTATGCTGCTAAAGCTTACTCAAGACAGGCTGATAAAGGTGATCAATATCATGATCTTAAGGAAATTATCTTTATTGCTATAGCAGATTGTATTTTATTTCCTGATAAGTCTGAGTACAAATCAAAGCACACTATTCGCGATGAAGATACTAATGAACATGATCTAAAAGATTTTTACTTTATATTTATTGAGTTGCCTAAATTTCCCAAAACAAAAGAAGATCAGCTTTCAAGTATAGTTGAAAAATGGGTCTACTTCTTTAGATATGCAGATGAAACTAGTGAAGAAGAGCTAGAGAGAATAATAGGAAGTGATCTAATAATTAAAAGAGCATATGAAGAACTAAATAGATTCAACTGGTCAGAAAAAGAATTTATAGCCTATGAACAAGAGATCAAGCGTATTCGTGATGAACAGGCTGTCCTCGCTCAAAAACTCGATGATGCTACTCACAAAGGTAGACAAGAAGGTAGACAAGAAGGTAGACAAGAAGAAAAAATCGAAGTTGCAAAAAATCTACTTAAGGCTGGCATTTCTATTGATGTCATTTCCCAGACAACTGGCCTTCCTCAGGCTAATATTACACAACTTAAGGAAGAAACTTTTTAGTCTACTACCTTCTTCCAGCCATTAATTGTATTAAACAAGAGACTGATATTAGTTTTAACTACCTCAATTCTTCTGTCAGTTAATTCATCCCTGTCAGATTAAGTTGTGTCTAGTACAGATATACAAGTGATGGTTAGGCCTTACACTGAAGTAGACAATACGGCACTAAAAGGTAACTTTAGCTATATTCTACCATTTCAAAAAGGTAGCACATCTGTTAAATTACTTGCTAATTTGGAAAGTAATCATAGGTTTATATTTGGCTATGTGCTTGCTGATATTCAGAGTGTTGATATTGAAGATCAAAATAGTATAAAGTTCAATTTTTTTCCAAAAGTTGCAAATAGTAACTTTAATATAACTATCTCATATAATATGATGAACAATATAATCTATCAATTAAAAGACAGTGCTGAAATAAAAGTAGGTAAGGAAAGAAATTTGTATGCAATACAGAATACTAATAAAACTATTGATGAAATTATAGAAAGTTACCCAGCTATAGCGAATAAACTCAATATGACTATCGCTGTTCAATTTGGTAATCAATCTATACTTATTGGCCATAGAAAGTGTGAGGTAATTCAAAATAACCCAATCCATAACAGTCACTTAATTGGAAATGGTGGTGAGAATATATACGTAATTACTATAGCTTCAGGTGAGCAAAGATATGACCATAGTATTTTTTCTATACCGGAAGTAAACATCTATAATCTTGATAAAGGAAGTTCCATAGATACGTTAGATTTACGTAACGTGATAAAAATAATACAACAAGATGATTTAAAAGTGCATATTGGCCTGTCAAGAAGAATTTCTCAAGATGGAAATGATTTGCTAGTTAAGTTAGAAGCAGAAAATATGGAACAAAATTTTTCAGCAGTAGAAGTGCTAACAATAAGATTAAAAGACGGTTTGAATTGGTATCAAAAGCTTCATATTATCTCAAATAGTGTACCTATGAAAATAAGTTCTGAATTAGAATTAAAACCACAACCTTTGATATTTAAAAAGGATAAGGAGATTATTGTGGTAATGGGTCAAGATGTAGAAAAAGGTACTGAGCTTGTTACACCTAGAAAAGGAGGAAATTATACATTTGTTCGCAGTAATAGTAACGATCTAATGATAACGAATGCTTTTGACTCGACTATTACTAGAGATGATCTTTGCAGTATTACACTTAATAAATTCTATACAACACCTAAGATGAAAACGTTATCAATAAAATTTGCTGATAAAGAAATAGTGTTAAAGGATTATGATAAGGAAATAAGTACGGCAAGAGATGTGGATGTTGTGAGAAAAGAATATGAAGATCAAGTATATAATGATGTTTTCACAGAAGTTATGTTATCTGACCAGCCTCATAGACATAGGCATGAACATAGCAGGCAGCACATTAGAAATCGTAGAATGGTGAGTAGTAGTACAAGACCATCTTCGTGGATAAATGATTTATTTGGTTGGGTAAAGAACTCTATAGGTAGGTTTAGAATTGCTCTGCCTGAGATCTCAGCAAATTATTCTAATACAGCTGGTACTAGCCAATTTAGCAGTAAAGTTTGTATCAGTAACAATATTGGTTTAGGATTTTTCTTACTACAAAGTTTCCTAGATAAAAAATATCCTCTGCCTAAGTTTTGTTCTGCTACTCATGAAGAAGTTCTGGCTGATACACTTAATATAATGGAAGAATTTAAAAAGACACTTAAAAAAACAGCTAAACAATCTGGTGTATCAGTGAAAGGTTTTGACTTTTTTAAAGTGTATTCAGATATAGAAGGTCATGTAAGGAACGAAAGATATTCTAAAATGCCAAGTACATTATATTCAGTCGTAGAAGAAGCTTATCCGAAAAATGAGAAGTTTCTGAGTATTTTTAAAGGTAATATTGAAAAAATGTTTGATGAGCAGCAGATAGTGAATAGTAAATCTCAACCTCACGACATTGTTGATAATAAACCTAGAAGCTATTTAAATAATACAACAGTGGACAAACAGCTACAAGGGTCATATTATGCTATTTCTTTCTAAAGTTGTTTAATTTCATCTACCGAAAGGCCAGTGATTTCAGCGATAACATCAATAGAGACATCGGCCTTGAGTGAGTTTTTGGCTACTTCGATTTTTTCTTCTTGTCTACCTTTGTGAGTAGCATCATCGAGTTTTTGAGCGAGGACAGCCTGTTCATCACGAATACGCTTGATCTCTTGTTCATAGGCTATAAATTTTTTTGCTGACCAGTTGAATCTATTTAGTTTTTCATATGCTCTTTTAATTATTAGATCACTTCCTATTATTCTTTCTAGCTCTTCTTCAGTAGTTTCATCTGCATATCTAAAACCCCAGTTGGGGATTAGAAGTCAGTGAAAAAGCCAGGAAAATAGGGTAAACTCCGGAAACATATTATCAAAAAATAGAGAGGTTACCCATGAATAAAAATGTAACAGAATTATTTTGCTTTGTAGACGATTTTTGCAAGGCTATAAACAAAAATTTCGCAGAAAAACTCCTGCCAAACAGTAAAAAACCTACCAGAACGCCAGGGATTACGCATTCTGAAATTCTTACTATAATTTTACTTTATCAACAATCTAGATGTGAGGACTTTAAATCTTTCTATACATATTATTTGAAAGCACTACATGGATCTGAGTTTCAAAATTTGCCAACATATAGTAGATTTATTAGGCTAAAAGGTATTTAGTGCTCTTGTTAAAGTGGCTTTGTGAGCAGTCAAAAATGACCGGAATTTCGTACATAGATGCAACTTCTATCGCTGTTTGCCATCCAAAAAGAATCTCAAGAAACAAAGTTTTCAAAGGATTGGCAAAGCTTGGAAAGACTACATATGGCTGGTTTTTGGGTTTTAAATTGCATATGGTAATTAATGAAAAAGGTGAAATTCAAGGAGTTACAATGACTAAAGGTAACGTTGACGACAGAAAACCAGTACCAAAATTAACTGAAAAACTGACTGGTCTTTTGTTTGGTGATAAGGGCTATATAAAGAAAGAGCTCTTTGCAAAACTCTTCGATAGAGGAATAAAACTCGTTACCAAAGTAAAAAAAGGTATGAAAAATACATTAATGCTTCTTGAAGAAAAGATTTTTTTAAGAAAAAGGTCGATTATTGAAACAGTTTTTGGTTACCTCAAAAACAGACTTGATCTTGAGCATTCAAGACACAGGTCTCCAATAAATTTCTTGGTGCACATCTTTTCCACATTAGTTTCATATTCTATGAAGCCTAAAAAGCCCTCTATTTCTACATTTTACTGTATTGATTAATCCGCAACTGGGGTATAAAGAAGTAGACCCACTCTACAACTAAAAAACTCTTCAATGTCTCCTATTTGTCCTCCTAACAATGAGAATTGTTGTAAGCTGCTAGTAGCAGATATATCGAGAGATAATGTGAGTAAATCACAGCATGATGCAGTTACTTATCTCAATTTGACAAGTGTAGTCATGACATGCCATATTTACACTTAATTATGATTATTTTAGGTAAGTTCATTATGAATAATAAAACAGGAGCAGAAGTCTCCTTTGAGTTAGATGACAACAATAAATTAAATGTCAGAATTAATACTGAAAGGTTAACCTTAGAATCTGTTACAGTAGAAGACACAAAAACGTACTATGACAATCTATATTCTGACAAGTCTGTAATGAATCTTTATGCAACTGGTAATATTCAAAGTTTAGAGTATGTCAAAGGAAGAGTAGATACATGGGTTAAGAGGTACGAAAAAAACGATGTTTTCTCCTCACTTACAGTACGAAAAAATGATGATGATAGTTTTGTAGGGCAAGTTGTAGCTGATTATAGTGAAAAAGTTGGTCAATCAGAATTAAGTTATTTATTTGCAAAAAAAAATTGGAATAAAGGCTATGCTAGCGAGGCTGTTGGAGCTGTTGTAGGTGAGTGGGTTAACAAAGTTGTAGAAAAAGGCTATAGAATTAACAAAAAACTTGACAATCCAGAAGGAGAAAGATTCACTTTTATTTTTGCAACAGCTAGGCCAGACAATCCCGCATCAGTAAAAATCCTTGAGAACACATGTAAAATGCACAAGTATTGCGAGCAGGAAAGATTTGGTCATTTACGTAATTACTATAAAAAAGATATTACTCCTCTCAGGTGATTGGTTTATTTGAAAGCGTGGGAACATTCAAAAAAGCATAAGCGTCAAGTTAAGGAAAAATAAGAGTGAAGAGGATAGAATAATAAGGTATAAGTTTTTCAGAGATATTTGACCTTACCCAGAAAAAGTGGAGAGAAATTTGGGAACGTTTTTTTACAAAGAGAATGATGAATCAAAATGCTTAGGGATGCAATAGTTAATAGTAAAATGTCAACTCTGAGTGTACTAAATTTACTTACAATCTCTTAACTTGACGCGTATGGTTGTGAAATATGCTGAAGTTCAGATAAATGACTTGCTGAATCTACGGCAACGTATTAATGCTAAATTGAAAATTGCAGATATAAAGCAAAAGAGAAAGATTGTTTTTTCAACGAGTAAAGGGATCATATAATATCGTTGAAAGGAACCGTATGACAAAAATTATAGCAAAAGAATATACAGAATTTTTAGAGCAGCTCAAAGAACAGATTGCTACTAGTCGTTATAAAGCAGCACTAGCAGTAAATAGCAAACTCATTGTGCTTTATCACTATATTGGTACAGAGATCTTAAGGCGCCAAAAAGAACATGGTTGGGGTGCTAAAATCATAGATCAGCTAAGTAAGGATTTGAGAAGCGCATTTCCAGAAATGAAGGGATTTAGTGCTAGGAATCTTACTTATATGCGTCAATTTGCTGCAGAATATCAAGATACTGAATTTACGCAGCAGGTTGCTGCACAATTGCCTTGGTTTCATATTGTAGTTATTTTAGATAAAGTAAAAGATCCAAAAGAAAGACTATTTTATTTTCAAAAAGCTATAGAGCACGGCTGGTCACGTAGTATAATGGTGATGCAAATCGAACGTGAATTGCACAAACGTCAAGGAAAAGCTGTTACTAACTTCAAAGATAAGTTACCTTCTCCCCAGTCAGATTTGGCACATTATACATTAAAAGATCCATATATTTTTGATTTTTTGAGTATAGGAGATGACGCTCATGAAAGAGAAGTAGAAAAAGGTCTTGTAGGCCATGTGGAAAAATTTCTGCTTGAGCTAGGAGAAGGATTTGCATTTGTAGGTAGGCAATTTCACTTAGATGTTGGAAATAAAGATTTCTATATTGATTTATTGTTTTACCATTTAAAGTTACGTTGCTTTGTAGTAATTGAGCTAAAAGATAAAGATTTCAAGCCAGAATATGCAGGAAAAATGAATTTTTATCTTTCAGCCGTTGATGATTTACTAAAGCATGAGACAGATCAACCATCTATAGGATTAATTTTATGCAAGTCAAAGGATAACGTACTAGCTAAGTATACACTGAAAGACATAAATAAACCGATAGGGTTGGCAGAATATAAAATTACTGAAAATCTACCAAAGAATATAAAGGCAGCTTTACCAACAGTAGAAGAGCTAGAGGCTGAGTTATCCAAAGTTTCAGATCAGGAAAAGTAATGCTATTAAAATCGTTCAAGCAATTATTTAGCAAGCCAAAAATCAACAGTTCAGCCTGGGATGCAGCAGGGTCAGGAAGAAGATTTTTTCACTTTCAACCAGAGTTAGGAAGTATAAACAATTTGCTTTCTCAAAGCCTTGAAACTTTACGTAGTAGATCACGTGATATGGTAAGGAAAAATCCATATGCAGCAAATATGTACTAGACACAACTTAATCTGACAGGGATGAATTAACTGACAGAAGAATTGAGGTAGTTAAAACTAATATCAGTCTCTTGTTTCATGTGTACTAGACACAACTTAATCTGACAGGGATGAATTAACTGACAGAAGAATTGAGGTAGTTAAAACTAATATCAGTCTCTTGTTTCATGCTACTAATATTTTTCTGAAAAGCAATGTGTTTGCTATTAAGAAAAGTCTGAGTAGGCGTTTTGCCATAGCAATATTTGCCTGAATGAGGCCTTGTCTCATTATAAGAACGCAACCAATGATCAACATCTATCTGCAGATCTTCCAAAGAATTGTAGATTTTCTTGCGAAAAATAATATTGTAACACTCATCTTGCATAGTCTTATGGAATCTCTCGCATATGCCATTAGTTTGCGGAGAATTGGCTTTAGTTCTTGAGTGATCAATATTTTCGATTCCTAAGTATAACTGATAAGCGTGATTCTCTGGTTTGCCACAATATTCTGTACCTCTATCGGTCAAAATGCGCAATAATGGCACGCTTTGTACATCAAAAAATGGTATTACTCTATCATTCAGCAAGTCAGCAGCGGTAATAGCAGTTTTATCTGTATAAAGCTTAGCAAAAGCCACTCTCGAATAAGTATCAATAAAAGTTTGCTGATAGATTCTTCCTATACCCTTGATGTTGCCTACATAATAAGTATCTTGAGAACCTAAATAACCTGGATGCTCTGTTTCAATTTCACCATGTGCTTCCCTTTGTTCTTTAACTTTTTCTAAAGCCGCAAGTTGCTCCTCTGTTAGAATTATTCCATCTTGCATAACTTTTGCCTCAAGAGCCCTCAGTCTTTTTTTGAAGGTCTCAAGGTCATTTCTCAGCCATACAGATCTCACTCCACCTTCAGAGATTATTATGCCCCTTTTTCTCAGTTCATTTGCAGCTCTTTGTTGTCCATATGCAGGAAATTCTGTTGCAATATTAACTACAGCTCTTTCCATGTCTTCAGAGACTCTGTTTGCCATAAGTGGTTTTTTCTTGCTTATCTCATGCAGCGCTTCTTCTCCTCCATTTTCATATAGTTCTTTGAATCTATAAAATGTATCCCTTGAATATCCCATAACCTTGCATGCTTGAGACACATTTCCAAGCTGTTTTGCTAGCTCTAGCAATCCTAGTTTCGGCTTTAGTATTTTTGTTTGTATCGTACTCATTTCTAACACTCCTTTCTTTTATTATTTTATAACTTACTTTTTTAAAGTGTCAGATCAAGTCTTGTTTAATACAAATTAATAGATAAACTTTGCGATTTCATATCTTAATTTATACCAAGCAAAATTCAACTGAGCCAAAAAAGTTGGTTAGCAAATTCTGCTGGTTAAATCATTAACTAACTTTACTTATATCTTTAACACAATTCAATTTTCACACTCATCAACAGTTAGGCCACTTGCTCGCACAATAATATCAATAGCAACACCTACCTTTGCTAGATTTTTTGCAACCTTGATCCTTTCTGTTTTTTTAACTTTTTCCTTGCCACTTTTCATATTTTCAGATAGAGATTTGACTAATGATTCTTGTTCTCCGTACTCATCCATTAAACTCAATAGCTTTTTGCTTTCTCTTGTTTTAGGTAGCAGAACTTTAATATTCACTGATAATGCATTTGATATTTCATATAATTTATCAAATGTTATAGCAGTATAGCCTCTTTCATACTCGTGTATTTCCTTAAGTGTTAAACCAACTTTATCCGCCAAATCTTTTTGAGTGTATCTCCTTATCAATCTCCATTCTCTTATTCTTTGTCCTATTCTGTAATATATAGAATCAGTGCAGATTTCTCTCTCTGTACTATCATACTCGTAAATAGATAAACCCGTTGCCTGGGAAATTATGTCAACTGAAACTCCTTCTTTCACTAGATTTTTTGCTATTTCCAACCTTGCCTCTTCTTGATTAATTTTTTCGCTAATATGAACAAACCTGACTAATGAAGGTACTATTTTGCCTAACTTTTGATTCTCGTATATTTTCGTTAGATAGAGTATTTCCTCGTCTTCATCTTCATACTCTCTTACTGTTATTGGTTTAGGTAATAGATCTACAGCATTAACTGATAATACTCTTGCTATTACATATAGCACTTCAACTGGAATAGGAATATACCCATTTTCATAATCCTTTATTTCTTGATACGCTAATCCGATTTTACTTGCCAACTCTATTTGAGTACATCTTTGCATTAATCTACAATTTTCTACTTTTTGTCCTATTTCATAGCTTATAGAACTAATATCTCTTACAGAAACAAACATATATACCTTATTTAGAAATAAATTTTCATGCAATTTGATCAGCGGATAAACCAATTATTTGCAAAATAATATCAACAGAAATTCCCTCTTTTACTAGATCTCTTGCAACTTTGATTCTTTCCGCTTTCCTCACTTTTTCTTCACAACCTTCAAACAAAGATTTTATTAATGCATTACGTAGTTCTTGGCTCTCAATTTCTTTGTATTCTTTTATCAAATTCGGTAGCTCATTTTCCACTTTACTACCTTTATCTTCCTCTGTTAGTAGATCTGTAATACTAATCGATAATGTTTCTGCTATCTCATATAATTTTCCCAGTGGAGTAGCTACGCGTCCTTGTTCATAGTTGCTTATTTCGTCACGTGTTGTACTCATTTTCTCCGCTAAATCCTTTTGAGTATACTCTCTCACTAGTCTCCATTCCTTTATCTTTTTGCCTATTTGGTAGTAGATAGAACCAACTTTTTCTTCAACACATTCATCAGCAGACAGACCAATTGTTTTTGCAACAATATCAACAGAAACTCCTGCTTTAACCAGATCCTTTGCAATTTTTATTTTTTCCGATTTTCTACTACTTTTCTCACTAACTTGGACAAATTTGGTTAGCAAACAAAACATCCTACGTAACTCCTGATCATTAATCTTTTTATATTCTCTTACTAGATTTAATATTTCTTCTTCCTCATCTTCAAGACAGCTTTTTGATACAGGAATAAGATCGGTAATACTGATTGATAGTGCCTCAGCTATAGCATACAACCTTTCGATTGAAATTCTACGGTTCCCTTTCTCATATTGCAGTATTACCCAGTACTTTACACCAATTTTCTCCGCTAAATCCTTCTGAGTATAACCTCGCTCTAACCTCCAATTTTTTACTTTTTCCCCTACTTCACAGTCTAGACTTTTTTCCACTAAAAGAACCATACATATAATATTTTCTACTATAGCTCAATTTTGTTAAGGCTCCAGATATAACGGTAAGAAAAAAACTCTGGAACCTTAAAGTTGACTGTAGACACATTAAAGTTCCCTAAAGGTTTCTTTACTACCTCCACATACCCTATTTACCCATGAAGACAATACTTCATCATTGCTAATCTCTTTTATAGCATGCTTTTCACTCCATATGCCACATCTAGTGAAACTACCTCTCTCTACTGCTTCTTTAAGTTTTACTCCCCCGAAAAGGCAATTTTTTCCTACTTCTTCTCCTATTTTTTGTAATTCAGCCCACATTTCCTTGTTTTCTACTCTGACTTGTACTTGATCATATTTTTCTACATCATGGTACAATACAATATTTAGCTTACCAACGCTTGTAGGAAATTCCAATATAATGGATCTTCCATCTGACATATCAGTATAGTTTCTTATACCTCCCTTCTCACTTTTAACCTCAACTGCATCATTGCCAATTTTTAAAATATTACTTCCTAATTCTCTCAGTATTTTGGCTACCTCTACCTTGCTATCATCAGAAAATTCTATATACGATGTTGTATTATCTATCTCAACATCTATTAATTCTCCTTCTTGCACAGCACTTTCGCCAGCCTTCTCTAGTTCTTCTAGTCTCTTATCTATCTGTGGCTGAACTTCTGGTTGTAGCTCATTATAGATTTCACCTATCAGTTTATTCTGTAGTAGAGTATCATGAAACTCTGCACCGCTTAGCATTAATTTTCGTATTAGCTTTTTACGATCACTTTTTTCTAATTTGTGAAAATGTGTACCTAATACTACATATTCTGCAAAACTCCATTCGCCATCATTACATGCATTTAGCCTTGCTCCAGAAGTTAGTACTTGGTCTACAGCCTTGTGCAGTTCATTTGGACTTTTTGCTCTTACCACAGCACTTTTAAGCCAGCTCAACTTTTCTGCACTTGGCTTTATTTTTTGCAAAGCTGAAGCAAATGGATTCAACCCTTCTGGATAATCTGCTTGATTACTCAAAGGTTTTGTGCCATATATGTAGTCAAGTCCTTTTCCATAGTTGATTTTGTTTTCGTGAACGTTTCTGCTAGGGAAAGGCATTGTATCTTCCGGTTTTATCTCCTTCTGATTATCAATTTTGCTCACAAACTTAGACTGCTTTATATCAACGCCTTCAAGAGCACCAAATATTTTCTTCAATAACTTGTCTTTACTAGTCATATAACCCCCATATTAAAAATACTTTTTAAGTATATAAATCTTAGTTTATACATTCTATTACTCATTATAAATTATAGTGAGTAGATTTGCAAATACTTTCTCCTAATCAGTTTAGATGCTAAATTCTTTCTGCTATAACAATCCGTTTTCTCTAAAGCTAAAATAGCCCCCACTTGTGATAATAATATGATCAAATAATCTAACGCTTACAGTACTACACGCTGCTGCTAAGCTCTTCGTTACTGCTTGATCTTCTTCTGATGGTTCTAAACTCCCACCTGGGTGGTTGTGTGACATTATTATTAATGTTGCATTTTTTATTAATGCTTTTTTTATAATTTCCTTTATGTATACTGGTGCTTTTTCCATTTCACCAATATAGGATTCTTCTCCGATTAATTGACGCCTTTTATTCAAATACAGTATTTTTACACATTCCCTTTCTGAGTGGCCTATACTTACGTTTAAGTATTCTACTAGCCCTTGTAAGTCCATTATTGGCTCACTCTTGAGCTTTTCTCTCAGTACTCTTTCTAGTGTTTCCTTAACACACATAATCATTGCTACTGCAGAATCAGTTACTCCTTCTATAACTTTCAGGTCATCCATTTCTCGGCCTAAAATCCTTCCTACTCCTGTATAAGTATTCACCAGATTTTTAGCAATTTCTTGAGCTTGTGGCCTTTCATGTACTGCACTTAGAAATGTTTCCATTATTTCACGATCAAGTAGTGCTTTACCTTTGCTTTCTAATATTCTGAATTCTATTTCTTCTCTATGATCTCTACTACTTTTCTTATTATTCATAAAAATTACCCTTCACTAATAACAAATTGTTTTTAATTATTTACTGCTGTTTTTTATCAGCATTGGCATAAAGCCATAGCTTCCGAGTGAAGTCAAATCAATTTCTCAATCTTTTTTACTTATTTTTTCATCTAAGAGTAAAGATATTAACATATACTGATTTTTTATTTTAAATATGTTGAATTTCGCCTAAAGAGAGGCCTGTTATTTGCAAAATAATATCGGTAGAAATTCCTTTTTTAACTAAGTTCTTTGCAATTTTGATTCTTTCTTCTTCTCTAATTTTCTCCTCACAAATTTGTATGCTTTTAAACATAGATTTTATGAGTACATTACGTAGTTCTTGGCTCTCAATTTCTTTGTATTCTTTAATCAAATCAGGTAGCTCATTTTCTACTATCTCATCTTCTTCTATTAGCAGATCTGTAATACTAATTGATAATGTTTCTGCTATTGCATACAATTTTTCCAGTGGAATAGCCACACGTCCTTGCTCATAGTTGCTTATTTCGTCACCTCATTTTCTCTGCTAAATCCTTCTGAGTATATTCCCGTCCATTCCTTTATCTTTTTTCCTATTTTATAGTAGATAGAACCTGTTTTTTCTTCAACACACTCATTAGCAGAGAGGCCAATTGCTTGTGAAACAATATCAACAGAAATTCCTGCTTTAACCAGACCCTTTGCAATTTTTATTTTCTCTGCTTTTTTACTACTTTTCTCACTAACTTGAACCAATTTGGTCAGTAAACAAAACACTCTACGTAACTCCTGACCGCCAATCTTTTTATATTCTCTTACTAATTTCCTCTCCCTCATCTTCAAGACAGATTTTTTCATTTGATACAGGAATGAGATCTATAATACCAATCGATAACACTTCTGCTATAGCGTACAACTTCTCAATCGAAATTTTTCGTGTTCCTTTTTCATATTGCAGTATTACCTGATATGTTGTTCCGATTTTTTTTGCTAAATCTTTTTGAGTATATCCCTTTGCTAATCTACGATTTCTTACTTCCTGTCCTATCACTTTGTAATCTAAAAAATTAGAGCATTTATTCTCTTTTTTCAAATTTTATACTCCATAATCAGAAGAGCTGTTACGTATACTTAATTGGCAACCTTTTTGACAAACTGAACTCATCTCCTTTCAAACAATTTTTCTATATCACTTAGTTTCATTTCTATATAAGTTGGTCTTTCATGACCAGAATATGGAGTTTTCTCAATTTGTCTTAGTATCTCATTCATCTCTTCCAATTTCATTTTTCTTCCTGCTCCATGGCAAGCGATTGTGGCTGATATTTTATGCACCTTATCCTCTATTGACAACGTATCTTCCATTTCCGTTAACTTATCTACTATATCAACTAGCATCTCTTTTATATCTATTGTTCCCAAGATTGAAGGTATTTCTTTTATCGTTACTTTATCTTCTGATTGTATTTCAATATCAAAACCCATTTCAAAAAGCTCATCTTTATAAGTTTTAACCATCCCCATTACAGCTTGGTTTTTAATTTCAACTGTTTCAGGAAGAAGTTTTTGTCTTTTTATGCTTGATTTTTGCTTTAAGCACTCGTATATCAACCTCTCATAGGCTGCATGTTGATCTACTATAATCAGCCTATCTCCAGCCTCAGCAATAATGTAAGTATTGTGGACCTGACAACGTGCATATCCTAGGGGATGATCCTCTACCAAATCAATTTGCTTCCTTTCTAAAACCATCGTTCCCTTTTGGGCTGGGGATTCTCCATACTTAAAAGTTTCTGGTAAGCTTTGCCTTCTTTCATCTGGTGCATTGAATTCTTTCACTAGACGATTTTCTAAAAGACTTGGTCTCTTTTCATAAAACTCTTTTTGATCTTTTTTCTCTTGACTATCAACCTGCTCTTGGCTTTTACTATCATTAAAAATTAGCTCCTCTTCAATACCTTGATCACCCGCTGCAAATCTCGTTGATAGTGTTTTTATTATCCCTCTTCTCACTATTTCATATATTAGCCTTTTATTCTGAAATCTTACTTCCGATTTATTTGGATGCACATTTACATCTACTTGATCGTATGGTATCTCTAAGTGCAGCACTGCAAAAGGATACCTCCCACTTGGAATAAAGTCCTGATACGCATATCGAATTGCACCAATAAGTAGATTGTCTTTTATTGGCCTTCCATTAACAAACGTATAGATCTGAGTTGAATTACCACGACTAATAGTTGGTTTACAGATGTGTCCCGTAAGTTTGATGCCGTCTTCTTCCTCTTTAACTTCCAGCGAATTGCTCTGAAATTCTTCTTCTGTTTCACATAATCTGTTAAACAATGAAGTTTGTTTAACATATTTTAAGAGCTTTTTATTACCGGAAGTGAGAGTAAACCCAATACTATAATTAATCATCGCTAAGTTATTCACAATATCAACAATGCTTTGTGTTTCTGCCCTCTCGGTTTTTAGAAATTTTAATCCATTTGGTGTGGCAAAAAATAAGTCACGAATTTCAATATATGTACCTTGCAACAAAGAACAAGGGATAATCTCTCTTATTTTTTCTCCTCCCTCATATCTTATAGACCATGCTTCCTTTGCTCCACTTGCCTTGGATGATAATTTCATTCTGCTTACTGCTGCAATTGAAGGCAGAGCCTCTCCTCTAAAGCCAAGATGTCTGATCTCTATTAACTCACTATCACTTAATTTTGAAGTGGCATGCCTCATAAGTGCTAGTTCCAGATCGTTCTTTTCTATTCCATTTCCATCATCTGTCACAGTTATAAGGTTACGTCCACCACTTTCTATTTTGATCTCTATCTCTGAACTTCCAGCATCTATTGCATTTTCTACTAATTCCTTTACTACACTCGCTGGCCTTTCTATTACCTCTCCCGCTGCTATACGATTTATTGTTTTTGTATCTAAAAGAATTATTGCCATATTTTCAACCCTCAGCTTAGTAAAGATATAGCTTTAATATCAATACAAATCAAGTATGTTTCACTAAGCTGGCCTTCCCAAGGTATATTATAAAAGCAGTCATAAGAAGAGATAAAAAAAACTGCTTGACTAAGTTCTTCTGAGCAGATCATTCTCCTACTAACATATTTGAATTTTAGTTGAATATTTCTTCACAATTGTGTATAATTATCAATGCTTTTTATCTTACTTTCTCATGGCTCTTTCTAAGTTTCTCGATCCAAAAAATGATGTTGCGTTTCGTCGTATCTTTGGTACTGAAAAGAATAAAGATATCCTCATTCACTTTCTCAATGATATTCTGAGCTTTACTGGTAAAAACGCAATACAGGATATAGAGTTTTTAAGTACTATTCAAGATCCTGATATTGCTTCTAAAAAACAAAGTATTGTTGATGTCCTCTGTAGAGATTCTTCAGGTGTTCAGTACGTTTGCGAGATGCAGGTCGCTAAAACTAAGGGCTTTGAAAAACGTGCACAATACTATGCTGCTAAGACTTACTCAAGACAAGCTAGTAAGGGTGATCAATATCATGACCTTAAGGAAATTATCTTTATTGCTATAGCAGATTGTATTTTATTTCCTGATAAGGCTGAGTACAAATCAAAGCATACTATTCGCGATGAAGATACTAATGAACATGATCTAAAAGATTTTTACTTTATATTTATTGAGTTGCCTAAATTTCCAAAAACCAAAGAAGATCAGCTTTCAAGTATAGTCGAGAAATGGATCTACTTCTTTAGATATGCAGATGAAACTAGTGAAGAAGAGCTAGAGAGAATAATAGGAAGTGATCTAATAATCAAAAGAGCTTATGAAGAACTAAATAGGTTCAACTGGTCTGAAAAAGAATTTATAGCCTACGAACAAGAGATCAAACGTATTCGTGATGAACAGGCTGTCCTCGCTCAAAAACTTGATGATGCTAAACAAGAGGGTAGACAAGAAGAAAAAATCGAAGTTGCAAAAAATCTACTTAAGGCTGGCATTTCTATTGATGTCATTTCCCAGACAACTGGCCTTCCTCAGGCTAATATTACACAACTTAAGGAAGAAACTTTTTAGTCTACTACCTTCTTCCAGCCATTAATTGTATTAAACAAGAGACTGATATTAGTTTTCAATTCTTCTGTCAGTTAATTCATCCCTGTCAGATTAAGTTGTGTCTAGTACAAATAAAAGTTTGCTGATAGATTCTTCCTATACCCTTGATGTTGCCTACATAATAAGTATCTTGAGAACCTAAATAACCTGGATGCTCTGTTTCAATTTCACCATGTGCTTCCCTTTGTTCTTTAACTTTTTCTAAAGCCGCAAGTTGCTCCTCTGTTAGAATTATTCCATCTTGCATAACTTTTGCCTCAAGAGCCCTCAGTCTTTTTTTGAAGGTCTCAAGGTCATTTCTCAGCCATACAGATCTCACTCCACCTTCAGAGATTATTATGCCCCTTTTTCTCAGTTCATTTGCAGCTCTTTGTTGTCCATATGCAGGAAATTCTGTTGCAATATTAACTACAGCTCTTTCCATGTCTTCAGAGACTCTGTTTGCCATAAGTGGTTTTTTCTTGCTTATCTCATGCAGCGCTTCTTCTCCTCCATTTTCATATAGTTCTTTGAATCTATAAAATGTATCCCTTGAATATCCCATAACCTTGCATGCTTGAGACACATTTCCAAGCTGTTTTGCTAGCTCTAGCAATCCTAGTTTCGGCTTTAGTATTTTTGTTTGTATCGTACTCATTTCTAACACTCCTTTCTTTTATTATTTTATAACTTACTTTTTTAAAGTGTCAGATCAAGTCTTGTTTAATACATCTAAGTAGCTGCTTGTCTATTAACTCCTGTAGTAATTTGTACGTTTTCCACACTTATTGGAGGATAAAATCCTTTTATTACTTTAGAGTCTTCTTCCTTTAAATATAACAATGCTTCATATAAAGGCTTTGCTTCATATTGTCTTCCTACTTTCACTTCCTTATGTGCAGCTAATTGATCCCAAGTAACACCATTGCTTTCAATAAACTCTACAGAACCATTATCGCTAATTTTAATTTGCATTTCACACTTTTTCCCTTCAGTACACCAATTTAAAGTCATATAATATGAACCATTAGCTACTTCATAAATTCTTGTTCCATTCTCATCAACTCTGCAGCGTATTCCTCTTGTCTTACTTTCATCAGGCAAGCAAACCGTGATTGAGCTTAGATCATACTTTTTTATTACATCATCATTTAAAACCTCGCTTATATTAAGTGCTTTCGTGCCACTTAATACAACTCTTGCAGCAGGTATGATCTTGCCTTCTTCAGTCTTGCTTTCTTTTAAAGCCACAGACTTCACAGCATCACCAAAAAGTTTAATCACCACTTCTTTAATTTCATCAGTAACTTTGCCAACTATGTACTTACCATTATATTTGTTTTCATCTTCAGTAGTGTATCTAAACATGTCGCTTTCATCTTTGTGAATTTGACGCTTTGGGTCCTTTGTGTTAGTGCTATTAGTCGAAGGATTGTTCTGTGCATCAAAGAATTTCTTCCATGCTTCATTATCATCAATAGTAATAGTAGCAATTTTTTTCTGCTTAACGTTGTTTGATTTTTCTTGATAAGAAACTAGACTGATAGCTTCGGTATTTTTTTATCGATACTTAACATAATCACCCCATGTTAATAACATATTTTTCTTTTTTCTTAAAGCATTTAACATACTAACCCCCGTATTAATGCCATAAGAAGTTTATTATGACATTACGTAATATGCAAAGTCAAGCCTGCTATCTAAATTTTTTATGACAAATATAAGAAAAGTCATATTCTACTCATTCTAGTAGATATCAAGCTTAAAATTTAAGGGGAATTTGCGTAAAGGGCATTTCCACCCTTTACACAAAAAGAATTTGATAGTAGAATTAGCTCGTCCAAAAACAAAATTCTTACTATGGCATCTTTATGAAAGAATACCAAAACAAAGAGTACCAAAAGGAAAAAAAAGTTTGACTTCGTATTATTGCGTCCATCACAACTTCAGCATACGAGGAAGCCTTCATATAGTTAATTTAAACAGTAAACATGTACAAGCGCAGGTCAATTCACAGAGGAGAATAAAAGCGCGAATTGAGCGGAAACTTCCGACTCGAATTTTCGACGAAACGATAAAAAAGGTTGAAATTACTACTCTTTACTTTTTATATTGTTTTTAGCAAAAGCCTCTTCCCATGTACCTTGAGTCGCTGCACGACTATATTCTGTTACTCTATTTTCAAAGAAATTCGTATGCTCCACACCATTTAGTATTTCATCAAGCCACGGAAGAGGGTTATCATTAATATCATATATAGGCTCTAGACCCAATTGCGTCAATCTTCTATTTGCTATGTAGCGTATATAATTACGCACTTCTTTTGCAGATAGTCCTTCAATATCCCCTAAGTCAAAAGCAAGATTTATGAATTCATCTTCGAGTTCAACAATAGTGCGACATGCTGAATATAATTCCTCTTTAAATTCATCACTCCAAATTTCATTATTCTCTTTAATAAAAGTACTGAATAAATTGATAATTGAGTTAGTATGCAAGGTTTCGTCACGTGCTGACCAGGCAATTATTTGTCCCATGCCTTTCATTTTTCCAAAACGTTGGAAATTGAGCAAAATTGCAAATGATGCAAATAACTGCAATCCTTCAGTAAAGGCACCAAATACTGCTAAAGTTTTAGCAACATGTTTTTTATCGTGCTTTTTACTTTCCTCAAATTCTAACATGTATTCATACTTCTTTCTCATAGCATCATATTTTAAGAATGCTTGATATTCACTTTCTGGCATGCCAATCGTATCTAGAAGGTATGAATAGGCTGCAATGTGTATAGTCTCCATATTGGAAAAGCTTGCAAGCATCATACATATTTCTGTTGGCTTAAATATATTTGAATAATGCCTCATATAGCAGTTATTTACTTCAATATCTGCTTGAGTAAAAAACCTAAAAATCTGGGTCAATAAATTTTTCTCTACATTCGAAAGTTTAGTTTTCCAATCTTTCACATCATCAGCAAGCGGAACTTCTTCAGGTATCCAGTGTATCCTTTGTTGCTGCAACCATGCATCATATGCCCAAGGATAATTAAAAGGCTTGTATATTGGATCTGCTTCTAGCAATGACATAAGGTACCTAATTATTTTGAAGTAAATATTATATTAAATGATATTGAGAATCAGTCAATTTAACTTTTTTGAAATTTGACAACAGATAGTTTATCAGTGTATTATGATTTCAAATAATTAATTGACAAAATGCGGGTATTAACATTTTCTGTTTTGCTGTTTTCAGTAGGCTGCATGCACACTATCTATAATCACGGAGTTCCTGGCATTAATGTTGAACTGTGGAGCAAAATAAAAGTAGGTGATGATAGAGAAAAAGTGGTTCATACTTTAGGATCGCCAACATTAGTATCAAAGTTCGACGAAAATGTTTGGTACTATGTCTCATATAAAATTAAACAAGCTAACTTCTTGGGAAAAAGGAAGTACAGTAGTAAGTCTCTGCAAATTTCGTTTAATCAGAATGACGAAGTTACAGATATAAGAGAAATCAACGTTGCAGAAAGGTCTTTAGCTGTTGTTGATTGAAAATTTGCTGATTTATTTTTCATCACAAGTAACTAATTTAGGTAACGTAAATTCACCTATTTAGAATAAAATCTAACGTGACTTCGCGCCAAATGTGATGCTGCTCAGCAGGTAAGCCAATTAACGGGCTACATTTATACACTGCACGCATTGCATTATCTGCTGCTGATCTAAAAAGAGGATTATTTTGATAAGAACTACTATCTGCTACGTTGGCTACAACGATCTCGCCTTTACTGGATAATAATAAGTTAATTTTTATACTAAAATTTTCTTTATAAACTATGCCCTCAGGAATGCTCCAACACTCTGTCAGTTTATCCCTTATAGAATTAATAATTTCTGTTACAGCCAATTCATCATCTTTGTTCTCAACATTTTTCTTATCTCTTATTTCATTTTTCACCTCTTTGATGTCTTCTCTTAGTTTTCTTTCTACACCCTTTTTTCTTTTGGGAATTGGAATACCCTCATCAATTTCCTGTATTTCAATAATTTGCCTCGGTTGTACTAACTCAACTAATTCTTTTTTTCTTTTTGGTATAGGAATAACTGACGAATCATCCGTTTGGGCTTTCATTGAAAAAAGCAAAAAACAACATAGAGACAAAAGAAGAATATAATTAAAATAGAGAGGGCGCATATGTTAAGCAGCTTGTTTTACTGGTTTAAAGCTAATATTGCACATAAAGTCAATATATTTCAGTTGACTTAAACTCAAATTTGCTACACTAATTTTATTATCTCTATAATATCATATGGCCAATATACTCTAAATGAGATGGAAAGATGAAGGTGTTATTATAGCTGTTAAAAAATATGGTGATAAAAATTTAATTCTTTCTCTATTTACAAAAAATCATGGAAAGTGCAGAGGATTAACTAGGTTAACAAACAATAGCAATTATAAGTTTCAAATAAGTAATCTATTACATGCAGAATGGAGTGCTAAGCTACCTGAAAATCTAGGTTTTTTAAAGTGCGAATTGATTGAATCTTCATTTCATCATTTCTTTCAAGATAGGTTAAAAAGCATTGCTATTGTTTCTTTCTCGTCTATATTAGAAAAAGTGCTTCCAGAAAGTGAATCCTGCATCAAGTTGTATGATAATTTTAGACACTTCATCGATGTAATAAAACATAATGGCCAGTTTTGGCAAAGTCATTACCTTAACTTAGAGCTTCTGCTTCTTACGCAACTTGGATTTAAGTTAGACCTATCAAAATGTGCTGTAACAGGTGTGAAAGAAAATCTACAATTTATTTCTCCAAAAACTGGTAGAGCAGTGTCAAAAAAAGTAGGTGACTATTATGCAGATAAATTACTACCTTTTCCACAGATGTTGCATGATGTATACAATAACAACCTACAAAATAGCTACTCATATCAAGAATTCAGACTAGGACTAAAAATTACAGGGTATTTTTTAAATAAATATCTATTTCTGCAGTTAAATGAGAAATTTCCAGAGTTGAGAAATTTTATGCTATCATTTGAATCTTAGTTACTACCTATTTGAAAGAACTTCAACCAGTAACCACCCTATTTCTACCACTGTTTTTTGCTTTATATAAATATTTGTCAGCACGTACTATAAATTCTTTAACATCATCAAGGTCAGATCTTTGCATTGCTGAAACTCCAATGCTCACAGTTACATTATGAGTTGTATTTTTATCCACAAGTATAAAAGGTTCTTTGGTAATAATTTTTCGTATTCTCTCTGCAATAGTATACGCATCTGATACATTGGTATCTGGCATTAAAACAACAAATTCCTCACCACCAAACCTAGCTAGTAAATCTGTCACTCTGATATTTTCAGAAATTCTTTTCTGTATTTCCTTTAAAAGCTCATCTCCAGCATTATGCCCAAAGTTATCATTCACCATCTTAAAATAATCTATATCAAGTATCATAAGAGATAAACTTCTATCTTTTTCCACAGAATCCTTAACAATATTTCTTAAGTGTGCATCAAAATATCTTCTATTATAACAGTTAGTTAATGGATCCTTTATAGACATCTCCACATTATTAAATAAATTCATTCTCAAGGCATCTTGATATCTTTTGCGTTTCACTTGCGAATTAACCCTAGCTATTAATTCACTCTCATCTAAAGGTACTGTTAAATAATCATTAGCACCTACATCAAGTGCCTTTACTAAATTGCTTTTATCATAATCTTCAGAAAGGATCAGAATTGGTGTATAACGTGTTTCTACTTTACTACGAAACTTAGAACACAAACGTAAGCCGTCAGTTTTTGAAAATTGCATGTCAGAAATAATCAAGTCGTAATTATCCTTAATACCAACCTTCAATGCTTCTTTTGGATCGTGCAGTATTTTAATTGATCTGAAGCGTTGCTTTAGAACATTATGTATCTGCTCTGCTTGAAAGGTGTCCTCATCTACAACAAGTATGTTAGCGTCAAAAATCTGATTAGAATACATAATACTGCTTTCTGCTACCCCACCAATCTCAGCATTAGTTTCTCCTCTCAAGCACAACTCATCTATTATCATCTTTAAGCGCACAAGAGACTTAATTCTTGCAGATAAAGCAGTTTCATCTATCGGCTTAGTTAGAAAGTCATCCGCACCAGCATTAATTCCTTCCACTCTATCATGAGTGTCATGCAGCGCAGTTACCATAATTATTGGAATATAAGTCGTTAAGGGATCATTCTTTAGCTTCTTACAAACCTCAAAACCACTCATTTTTGGCATCATGACATCAAGTAAGATAATATCTGGCTGCTGTTCCGCTACTAAATCTATCGCCTCCTCGCCATCATGAGCTACAATAACTGTATAGTACTCTGCTTTCAGCTGAGCCTCTAAAAGCTTAACATTAGATGGTATATCATCTACTATTAGGATTTTTGCTGTCATTTTTTGTATTATCTACATTGTAAGTAGGATAAAGTTTGCCATCTTCACCAATTATGTAATTGACTTTTTCAACGTTATGCTCTTCATATAATTCTTTAATTCCGGTATCCTTCAACAATTTCCTAACTCTTGATTTTACAACCACACAATACCTATATATATTTTTAATAAGATTAAGAAATACAGGTACTTTACTTTTATCAAGAACAATTATACTAACTAAAGCTACAACTAAAATTTCTGAAAGACCTATGTTAAACATTTTTCCTATGAAGCAAGTACTTTAACTCTCCTAATTATGAGTATTAATTTACTTAAATCAAGTTTAGAAGCAACCATCTCATTCAAAAAGCTATTGTAACGTTCTATATAATCCTTATCATTAAGAGCCCAAGTTTGAACCTTATCTACGTGATTATCAGTAGCTTTTATAACTTTAACAGCCAGCTTATGATGATAATTGCTTAAATCATCTAATAAGTCATTGATTAAGCTGCGATCCCAATAAGAAGAATTACTTTTCATCTTGATAGCAACTGTTCTAACAAGATCTAATCTTAACAGCGACTTTAATTCAAAGTACATTTTACCAGCTTCAAAGATGGATAAAGATGTCTGTTCAGCAATAGATATAACGTCCAGCGCATAAATAAGAATACGTAGATCAGCAACCTTTTTTGCTAAATCTTTATTTATGTTGAGTTCTACTAAAAAAGTTAATCCATCATTATAGATCTTTAATAGGCGCTCATCTAAAATGTCATGGCCTAAGGTTTCAATTGCACCCCTAAATTTTGTAACATCATCTAGTTTTACTAGATTGAGCTCACCAAGATTTTTTACTAACCAAAATGATACTCTACCAATAAATTTTTGCACACTTCTCACTACTAGCAAGTAAGAATCAACATCAATCTTTCCATCCAGTTTATCAATTTCCTGCCACAGGCTATTTAAATTATATAGGTGGTTAACAACGATATATATGTTAACTGCTTCATGTACTTTAATTCCAGTACTCTCAACCAAGTTATTAACAAATATACAGCCCATCCTATTTACTACATCGTTTGCAATACAAGTAGAAATAATTTCCCTAGAAAGCTGGTGTTTCAATATGGGATCCTTGAACTCTGTTACCATCTTTTGTGGAAAGTAATTTAGTAAGTAATCACGGCACAAGAAATCTTTTTCAGGTAGCTTAGAGCGTATAATCTCATTCTTTATTGCTGTTCTTCCATAAGACATTAGAACAGAGAGCTGAGGAGAACTAAAACCTTCTGCACCAGTTAACATCCTTGCTACCTCTTCGTCAGCTGGAAGAAATTCTACGCTTCGGTTTAACAGCCCAGATTTTTCTAAACCGAGTAATAATTTATGGTGCTGCTCCAACCTTTGTTTAGCTTGCAAGCACTCAAGGAGCAATGCTTTTGTTTCAATTCTGTTATGGTCTTCAAGTACCTTAGATGCAACTTCATCTATCATGCTAGCCAGTATTTTATTCCTTTTTTCTAAGGAAATTCCCCCTCCTTTCATGATTGAAACAAAAGCAATTTTTATGTTAACTTCAAGATCAGAACATATTACTCCTGCTGAATTATCAACAAAATCTGCATTGATATATCCACCTATTTTAGCATATTCTACTCTTCCAAGCTGCGTGCAACCAAGGTTACCACCCTCTATAAACATAGAAGCTCTAATATCCTGACCGTTTACTCTTAACTCATCATTTGCTTTATCACCAACCATGCCATGGCTTTCACTCTTTGCTTTAACAAATGTGCCAATTCCTCCATTCCATATGAAATCCACTTTTGCCTTGAGCAGATACCGAATCAAATCACTTGGAGATAATGTATCTTCCGTTATATCAAAGCACTTTTTCATTTCTTGAGAAATGTCTATTTGCTTGCTACTACGCTCAAATACTCCACCACCATGAGAAATCAAATTTTTGTTATAATCCAACCAAGTTGAAAATGGTAATTCAAAGAGGCGTTTACGCTCTGTGAAACTCTTCTCTGTATCAGGGTTTGGATCAATAAAAATATGCATATGGTTAAATGCGCCAATTAAACGCATATTTCTTGAAAGCAGCATGCCGTTTCCAAATAGATCGCCAGCCATATCTCCAATTCCAATAACAGTTGCATCCTGGCAAATATCTCTATTCATTCTCCAAAAATGCCTTTGTGCTGCAATCCATGCACCTTTTGCTGTAATACCCATCTTTTTGTGGTCATAACCTGCTGATCCACCAGATGCAAATGCATCTTCGAGCCAAAAGTTACATTCAGAGGATATTTCGTTTGCATAATCAGAAAATGAAGCAGTACCTTTATCTGCTGCAACTACCAAATATGGATCATCTTCGTCATACCTAATCACATTTTCTGGTGGAATTATTTTGCCATCAACTACATTATCAGTAATATCAAGCATTCCTCTGATGAAATTCTTATAGCATTCAACACCCTTCTCTCTTAAAGTGTTTTTATCTTTATAAGCTTGCTTTATTACAAATCCACCCTTTGCACCAACAGGTACAATGACCGCATTTTTTGTCATCTGGGCTTTCATGAGTCCCAAAACTTCAGTGCGAAAATCTTCCGTCCTATCCGACCACCTTAAACCACCACGGGCCAACTTCCCTCCTCTTAGATGTATTCCCTCAAAAAGGTTTGAATAAACATACAATTCACGGTATGGGCGCGGGTCAGGTAAACCATTGATTTTACTTGAATCAAATTTTATAGATAAGTATGGCTTATCATCTTGATAATAACTGGTTCTCAAAATTGCCATTATCAAGTTAAATATCGAACGCAAAACGTAATCATGTGAAACGTTGCTGATCTCTTTTAGTAGTTCTTCAATTTTTTCCTGGAAAATGTTAGTAGTTTCTGCTCTATCAATATCTATATTAGGATTGAATCTTGCACGAAATAGCTGTATCAGATATTTCACTATTTTTGGGTACTCTGAGACCACTTTTTGGATATATTCTGGGTTATAGTTAAATAACGTCTGCTTTAGATAGGCACTTAGCACCCTAATAAGAAGCACTTCCTTCCATTTGAGCCCAGCAATAATGATCAAACTGTTGAAATAGTCATTTTTAATTTCCTTGCTGAACACTTTTGCAAGCGTTATTTCAAATTGCTCTTTCAGAGTAATGTCACTTATTAACTCATCGACTCTTGACAACACAAAGTGGTGTATCCATATTCCACCATTGATTTCTATGTAATAACCATTATGAGATAGAATTTTTGCTCCTAAATTCTTAGTAATTTTTAATATCTTTGATAATTCAAGACCACCATTGTTTGGAGTGTAAACTTTTAACTGATAGTTAAAATTGTCACAAGTAAGTCTCAAATCAACCTCACTTACTCCTTTCTTCCTTACTACCTCCAATTTTTTCATGTCGTAATATGCATCATGGGGTTCAAAATTCTCTTGATAGCTTATCGGAAATGCATTGCAATAACGGATGAATATATCCTCAACAGTGCTAAAAGTATTATATAAATTGTCTACAAAGCGATCTTCCCACTTTTCTGTAATGTTTCTTAATTTATTTTCTATATTTAAAATTTCATTATCAAAAACAATGGCATTTTTGTTTCTTAGCACCACATGTAATTTCATCAAATCATACTCATTTATAATATGATTGTTATAAATATCGGAACTTTCTGCGTTCATTTCATCTTTTAATATATCACGTATTTTTAACATTAGCCTTGCACTAGCATAACGCATTGGTATCAGTACTATGCAACTAATAAAATTCCCTAACTTTCTTGAAAATAATTTGACTCGAGGTCTGATCGCAAGAGACATGATCGAGGTGCAAGTTTCAAATAACTCGTCTTCATTTGATTGGAATAATTCGTCACAAGAGAATGCCTGTAAGATAGAGATTAAAGCTTTGTTGTTATGACCACCATGCACAAATCCTGCCTTTTTTTCTATTGTTGTGATCTTATCCTTTATTACCGGAATAGTTCGAATATCTTGCACTTCTGCTACAGAAGTAAATAACCCGAAAAAACGCCGTTCCTTCACCACATTACCCTGGTCATTAAATTCTTTCACCCCTATACAATTCATGTACGTACGTCGATGAACTATTGAGATTAGATCTGATCTTAATATGCATAAAGAATTTAAACCCTCAGAAGAAATCGATGAATTTTGATACTCTTCACTTGCTCTCATTAAACCGAGATTTTCCCCATTACTTAGAACAAGCTTTCCATCTTTATTAGCAATGCATTCTTGATAACCTAAAAATACAAAATTGTTATTTTTCAACCAAGCTAGAAAATCTCTGCCTCCAGCATCCAATGCCGGATGCTCAAGAAGCTTCTTGAGCATCGATTGCCAGTCCTTTACAACGCAGTTAACTGCTTTTAGCGTCTTTCGTAGAGATTCTTCTAGTGTATCAACAAAGCTACCACTTATACCTTTGATAATTAGATATATTACTGACTCTTTGATTCCATTACTTTCCTCCAAAAGATGAATTTTATCTATTAGGCTATTTTTTCTTTGAACATTAATTATACTGTTACTATAATAGCATATAGTTAAACCGTATGACTTAATAGTGGAAATGACAGAATCCACTAAAAAGGGCATGTCATAATTTGTGATTTTAATTATAGTGAAATTGCCTTCTATTCCTGAAATATCATTTACATTACTTACTGCCAATTTACTTTCTTCTTTTTCTTTTTTAAGAATGAAGTTGTATGCATCTTCTGCAATGTATAAAAGAAATTTATCGTTGACTTTTAGGTCACTATTATAAACAAAATTATAAAAGTACTGTATAAACTCTTTAATTTTTTCTTTCTCTTTTTTATTCCCTTGATCAACTAGCTTAAATAAAGACTCAACATTAACATTATGATTTATACACATTTTTCAAAACAAAAATACACAGCGAATCTAGATCTTTTTAACTAAGATTTCGTTACCAGAAGTATACACTATTAGCTCATCTCCTTCTACTATTTCCCCCGATAAAACTAACTTAGCTAGATTATTTTGAATGCATTCTTGTATTACCCTTTTCAGAGGCCGCGCTCCATATTCAGGGTCATATCCAGCTTTTGCTATTAGTTCTTTAGCTTCTTGCGATAAACTAATACTCAGTTTACGCTTAGCAAGCATCTTTTGTAAATAAGAGAATTGAACATCTATAATTTTATCAATGTCATCTTTGGTTAAGCTGTGGAATATAATAATTTCATCCAGTCTATTTAAAAATTCTGGACGAAACGCTGACTTAACTATTTTCATCACCTCATCTTTCACAGATTCGGTAGCTCCTCTTAGCATCATCTCAGCTCCAAGGTTAGAAGTTAAAATTAGTATGGTATTACGAAAATCAATTAATTTGCCATGGCTATCGGTGAGTCTACCTTCATCCAAAATCTGCAGTAGTATATTAAATATATCTGGATTTGCCTTTTCTATCTCATCAAACAAAATTACCTGATATGGTCTTCTCCTCACTGCTTCAGTTAACCTGCCACCTTGTTCATAACCAACATATCCTGGAGGCGCACCAATTAACTTTGAAACGGAGTGTTTTTCCATATACTCTGACATATCAAAGCGTAGAAGTGCTGATTGATCATCAAACAAAAATTCGGCAAGAGATTTTGCTAACTCTGTTTTTCCAACTCCGGTTGGACCTAAGAATAAAAATGAACCAAAAGGTCGATTAGTATCCTGAACACCAGAACGAGAGCGCCTTACTGCATTACTTATCGCTTCAATTGCATCTCTCTGCCCTATTACTCTTTTTCCTATTTCATTTTCCATGTTAAGGAGCTTTTCCTTTTCATTATGCATCATGTTATCAACTGGAATGCCTGTCCATTTTGAAACAATATTTGCAATATCACTCTCAGTAACTTCTTTCTTTAGGAAACTATCAGTAACTTTTTCCTGATTTTTTAACTCATCTTCAAGTTGAGGAATCACACCATACATCAACTCCCCTGCCCTTCCTAAATTTCCATTGCGCTGAGCCAATTCTAGATCTTTCCTCGCGTTATCCAATTTTTCAGCAGTTTCTTGTATTTTAGCTATTTTATTCTTTTCCATCTGCCATTTACTGCTTAAGTCAGCAAATTTACTGTTTAGACTCTCAATTTCCTCATTTATCTTTTTTAAACGTTGCTTAGAGTTTTCATCACTTTCTTTTTTCAAAGCCTCTGACTCAATTTTCAGCTGTATAATCTTTCTTTCAAGCTCATCAACAACCTCAGGCTTGCTGTCCATTTCAATTCTAACCCTACTTGCTGCTTCATCAATTAAATCGATCGCTTTATCAGGTAAAAACCTATCTGTTATATATCTATTAGAAAGCGTTGCAGCAGCGATTATTGCACCATCTGTGATTCTAATACCATGGTGCACCTCATACCTCTCCTTCAAACCCCTCAGTATTGAAATAGTATCAGTCTCAGTCGGTTGAGAAATAAACACAGGCTGAAAACGCCTTGCAAGCGCAGGGTCTTTCTCTATATGTTGACGATACTCATCCAAAGTTGTAGCCCCTATACAGCGAATTTCTCCACGCGCAAGAGCAGGCTTGAGCAAATTTGAAGCATCCATCGCACCACTTGTCGCTCCTGCTCCCACTAAAGTATGAAGCTCATCTATAAACAAAATAACTTTTCCCTCTGCTTTTGAAATCTCATTAATCACTGCTTTTATTCTCTCTTCAAACTCCCCTCTAAATTTTGTTCCAGCAATTAATGCACCAAGATCCAAAGCTAAAACTTTTGCATCACGCAAACCAAGTGGTACATCATTTGCAACAATTCTGTTTGCTAAACCTTCAACTATTGCAGTTTTTCCAACACCAGGTTCACCTATCAGTACTGGATTATTTTTTGTTCGCCTAAGCGATACCTGCATAGTTCTTCTGATTTCCTCATCACGACCAATTACAGGATCAAGCTTACCTTGCATAGCAAGCTCTGTAATATCTTTTGTATACCTCTTTGCCGCATTTAATTTTTCCTCGCTATTTGGAGAGTCTGCATTGCCACCTTTTCTCATTTCTGCAATAACTGAATTTAATTTTTGCGGTGTTATACCACCTTCTGCTAAAATTTTACCATCTTTTTGTGCAGCAAGGCCCTGCAGTAACCGCTCAACTGTAACAAATGTATCTTTATTCCTCCTCGCAATACCGATTGAATCCTCAAAAACTTTTGCTACCTCTCTTGAAAGCTGAAGGCCGCCACTTCCTGGCCCTTCAATCACTGGAAATTTTTTAATTGCACTATCAACAGCATTAGAAATATTCTGAACATTTCCACCACAAGCGCCTATCAAATCCTGAGCTAAACCTGACTCATCTTCAAGCATTACTTTAAGTAAATGTTCAGGCATAAAAATCTGATGCCCAGCTCCCAATGCTTTCATTTGAGCGCTCTGGATTAGGCTTTTTGCTTTTTCTGTAAATTTATTCAAGTCCATAATATAAATTCAACTCATACTTGCTGATATATATAGCAACCACTTCCTCAATTTTAAACCTAAAGTCATTTATCAATAAAAATTTTCTAAGTTCATATAAAACAAGAAAAAGCAGATTCTCTACAAAAAATGAATATCAATGATTTTAATATGAAGAACTTAACAACAATTTCTATAGTACAAGAAATAAAGAATGGCGTCAGGCTTGTTCCAGACGTAATAAAACCTGGAATACAGGGTATATTTTACGCTGCAGGAGGAGTATTGTTTACATACGCTTATGGTTTTTTTGCAAAACAAAAAAGTTATCAAGATGGTTATATGGAGGGCTATAAAAAAGGCTACAGTGAAGGCTTTAAGACAGGTTATAACGAGAGCTTTAATCAAATTGCCTTAATTGCTGGAGCTGCTTGTGTTGGAGCTGCTGTTGGAACTGTAGCTATTATATATTATACTCAATGCAGACAACAAAATACTCAAATTGATAATGCTCAAACAAATCAGGTAACTTCTAATAACTTAGCTTTAGTTGAGTAAGATCAAGCTAAAAATCAATTGCATAAACATTATCCGAGAAAAAAGTTCAGTGTGTAATCAGAAAAAAATCGGATAATAGAGAAGGAAATTGTACAGATCGATCTTTTTGCGAATCTACGCTTCTGTCTTCTTCAACTAGTGTAGTTTATTAATAAAAAAAGATTGTCATATTTTATTATCCATGCTAGAATAAACTTAGTGAGGTATATAATGAAACATATGTTTAATAAGGCTAACGCGCCTTATGTTATCAGTAGTACTTTAGCTACAGCAACTCTTTTAGCATCAGGAGTGTTTGCTGCAGCTCCTTATGTTGGTTTCTTAGCTCCAGCTGCAGCATTAAGTGTTGGCCTTCCATTTATTATTGGCGGTGCTGTATTTTCTGCTATAGTCATTGCACTTTCGGCTGTATTAGTTAATAAAAACAAAATTATTTTTGAGAAAGATACTCAATTGGCTAATCAAGCAGAAGAGATAGAAGGCAAAGACAGAGCTATCTCTGAGAAAGATACTCAATTGACTAATCAAGCAAAAGAGATAGAAGGTAAAAATAGAGATATTTTTGAAAAGAGCAAAGAGCTAAAAGTTACTTCTTCTTATTTAGATGCTCAAAATGCCAAAGAAAAAGCTGAAATGCAAAAACAATTAGATAAAAAGGTAGAATACATTATTCATTCTGATGAAGATGCTGAGAGAGTGCATAAAGAGCGTAAAGAAAAAAATCGAGAAGAGGTTTTAGATTCTGAAGCTCTTAGCAATTTATTTAGAGAAGAAGGTAATCAACCAAAAATGAATGCAGTAGCAGAAAAAGAGAAGCTTAACAGTGTAAAAAGTTCTATGCAATCATCAAATAATCCAATCCCTGCAGCAAAAATGTCATTATTATTAGGGCTAGGAACGTTAGCATCAACAATGTTTATTAATAAGTTTGATCCTATTCATAACAGTCTAGTGCAATCTGACAATAGTATGGTTAATTATACCTCAAGCTTACCATTTACTTGTTCCGCTGATCAACAAACTATGCAAAGTAAGATCGATGAGGCGACCAAGATATTATATGATGCTAACAAGCGATATGGAGACCAGTGTTTCACAACTGCAGAGGATAGCACAAATCATAAAGATGTTTCTCAGAGTGTGATGAGCAGAATATTCTCTGTTCTTAGTAACCCATGGGACAGTCTCGTTGGTAGTGCAAAGAAGAATGATAACAGTCCTGAACCTCAATGGTTTAAGGATTTGCATAAATCAGAAGATTTAGAGGAAATTATAGACGGTGGTATCCTTGATAATTTATCTTACCCTAAAGTAGATAATGTTATAAACACATCAAAACGCCAAGGCACTTCTTTTGATTCTGTTAAATTAAGCCAATTAATTACAGAACGACCAGTTCAGCCTGGTTTATGAATGGTTTACTAAGGGTTCTTTAAATATTCACCCTCAAAAAAATCGGTGTAGGTTTGGGCAGTGTAATGTCTAAACCTACGCATGCGTTGCACAGAGATTTTAAATCACGTTGTTCTTTTGGAATTTGCAACTGATCGAGTATCATTTCTGCTGATTTTGGAACGATTGGCTTCAATAAAATGCCAATTATTCTGATATATTCGAGTAATTTATAAATCACTAAATTCATGCGCTCTCTATCGGTTTTACTGAGTGTCCAAGGTGCACTTTTATCTATATAAGTATTAGCCTCAGAAGAGATATTGATAATTAAAAATATAATATGATTAAACTCATACTTTGAGAGATGATTCGTTACTTGATCAAGTATGGCTTTACAATTTGGCAAACTCTCATCATCTTTAAGCAAATTGCGATCGACCACTGGTACAACTCCAAAGCATTGCTTGTGCAGAAATGAAATTGTTCTTTGCACTAAATTGCCTATATTGTTTGCCAGCTCTGAGTTTATGCGGCTGATCATGTTCTTCTTACTGAAATTACCATCTTGACCGAAACTTGCTTCCCGAAGGAGAAAATAGCGTAGTTGATCAACACCAAACTCTTCTGCAAGATCAATTGGATCTATAACGTTACCAAGAGATTTGGATATTTTTTCCCCCTCGTTTAGCCACCAACCATGAACTGCAATTTGTTTTGGCAGTGGTAAATCTGCTGCAAGAAGAATAGCTGGCCAGTATACAGCGTGAAAACGCAGTATGTCTTTACCGATCACATGAACGTTGAAGGAGTTTGTCCAAAACTTCTTATATTCCTCATCTTCTATATTAGGAAAGCCTATTGACGTGAGATAGTTAGTGAGCGCATCTATCCAAACATAAATTACGTGCTTGTCATTCCCTGGTACTTTTATTCCCCAATTAAAACTAGTACGAGAAATCGAAAGGTCAGTAAGTCCTGATTTTACAAACGATACCACCTCGTTTTTTCTGCTCTCAGGAAAGATGAAATTCGGCTGATTTTCGTATAACTCTAGTAATTTATTTTGCCAACTTGACAAACGAAAAAAGTAGCTCTCTTCTTTTATCCACTGAACTTCAGCGCCTGTTGGTGCTCTGCCATCTATCAACTCCGATTCCTGATAAAACGCTTCATCACGAACTGAATACCAACCTGAGTAAGAATCCTGATATATTTGTTCTCTCTCTTCAAGCCTATTCCATAGAGCTATAACTGCTTTCTCATGACGTTCTTCTGTGGTGCGAATAAAATCATTATAATCAAAGTTCATTAGCTCAGCCAATTTTCTGAACGTAACACTGATTTCATCTGTAAATTCTTTTGGCTCTATTCCCTTTACCTTAGCCGCTTTTTCAATTTTCTGTCCATGTTCATCTGTACCAGTAGTAAACTTGACGTTCTTTCCAGCTAATTTCATAAATCTAGCTGTAACATCACAAATAAGGGAAGTATATGCGTGGCCGATATGTGGCTTGTCGTTTACGTAATATATTGGCGTAGTAACGTAAAAGCTCTCAAATTGCTCCATTTTGTACTGTTTAAAGCTTTATCGTATCTGCACTAGTAATAAAAATCAATACATATCCTACCAGACAAGCAATCTGAAAATCCATTATACCGCTGCGTTTTGCAGCGGTATAATGTGAGTAACTTACGTTTGAGTTGCTATGATATTGTTGTCTATAACTTAACAACTGTACAAACATTCGTCTGTGAAAGCAGTGTGTTAAATATTATAGCAGATTTTGCCTCAAACACAAAAATGTCATCCCAGTGCCCAGACACTGGGATCCAGAAAAATTAATTGTAAACAAACGACTATACAACATGTTCAATAAAATTACAAAAAAGCTGGATTCCAGTGTAAAGCCCTGACCATTTGCTGTACAATTTACCTTCTAAAAATCAATGTTCATACGTACATCCATGATTTTCAGAATGTTTTTCCGCATTAGAATGAGAAAACAACCTACCAGGTCTGGTGTCATCATAAGAAGGAGCAGTTGGAGCAGTATTAAAATCGTAAGGAGGTGGTGCCTCGCGATGAGAAGAATCTCCCAAATCATATCCAGGTCCTGATTTATAATAGTTAATTACCGCTTCTTCAGCCTTCTTAATATTTTCTGACTCTTTCTCATGGTTCATATGAAAAGCCACACCACCAACAAGACACACAAGAGAATTAATGCCAAGAATGACTAAACCCCAAACTGGTAAGACTGGGTTAATAGCGCAACCTATCAAAGCTGCTAAAGAAATTGCACCAACTGCAAATTCTATATTTCTGAACATTTTAAGCTTATTATCCAGGTAATCTACCTTTTCTGATTTTCTAGCCGTTTTTTCGCTGCTGTTATACAAATAACACATTAAACCATGAAAACCCATACACACAACTGCAACTACTATACCTAAAGCCAATGATTTCATGTTGTCTTCTGCGTCTTTTTTCTTATCTTCTCTGCTTGGCTGGTTACTGCTACCGAAACCAAGGTTATTTATCACTGTAGTATTACCACTAAACAGGCTACGAAGTAGAAAATAATCCCAAAAATCTAAACCTCTTTGTGTACATGTACGTGTGTAACCTGAGGGCTTGTAGGTTGTTGCCTACTATCACGTCGATCACTTCTTATATTGTGTTCATTAGTTAGGTTATAGCGCCTAAATTCCTTATACGCATTTTCAAAATTTTTATCACTCCAGTCCTCAATATTTTGCATACCACGAGAACGTAAAAATTCTTGAACATTCTTGTCACTGCCATTTTCTTTTATATAGGCAAGTGCATACCTTTTTAAAACACTATCGCGCATAGATATTCTCCTCAAATTAAGATTAAATTAATAAACAGTTATTACTATAAATTATATAGAATAATGTCTTCTTGTCAAGTTAGTCATAAACCTGTCAATATTCTTTCCACCAGCTCCTTTACTGTTGGTACGTTGCCATTCTCATAAAATGGGTCTTGCTTAAATTTGTATACATTGTGTCCAGAAAACATAAGTTCATTTTCAATATCACCGTCATGTATAATGTTTTGCAGTGTCTTTTGTATACAGAAGCTTCGTGGATCTGGTTTTCGCCCTGTTGAATGGTCACCATGATCTTTCCAATTGCTAAACAGACAATGGCTCAAACATCCCATGCAATTAATTTGATCTTGTCTTATTTTCGCAAATTTGCCTGGTGTCACAAAAATAACAGTTGTATCTGGAGTTTTCATTACCTCTGTATACCCTGCTTTAATCCATGCATTTGCTAGCTCTTTGTCTTTTGCAGTGAGGTAAATCTTTCTACCTCTGCTACCCATTGCAAATTCATTATTAAACTCTCCACTCACACTTTCTGAAAATTTCATTTGACGTGAATTTCGTTCCTGTAGCTCATGTATGAAGCTATTTCTTACTGCAGATGAGTAAAATCCTGTTGGACTAAATTTGTTTAAAAATACATCACCTTCTTCTAAAGTAAGTAACTTCTTTTTCCATTCTGTAGAAATCGGACTTTCTTTTGTTAAAAGTGGACGAGTGCCAAACTGAAAAGCTATTGGTCCGATTTGTAAATTGTCAAACCAATGTTCCCAATCCTTCAAATTCCACACTCCCCCCGCCATAACAATTGGCGTTTCAGAAAGACCGACTTCATTCATGAAAGATCTAAGCTCTGTAACTCTTTCAAATGGAGCCTGTGATAATTCTGGATCTTCACTATTACTGAGTCCATTGTGACCACCAGCAAGCCACGGATCCTCATATACTACTCCACCAAGTAAAAAAGAAGATATTTTTTGGTAAGCACGTTTCCACAACGCTTTAAAAGCGCGCGCCGATGAGATAATAGGATAGTAATAAACTTGATATTTAGCTGCAATTTCTCCAAGCCTGTAAGGCATACCAGCACCGCAAGTGATGCCATGAACTAAGCCTTTTGCTTTTTCTAATATGCCATGAAGGACTTGTTCTGCTGCTCCCATTTCCCAAAGCACGTTCATATGTATTCTTCCACGGCCCTTTGATATTTCATTCGCTATTTTTGCTTGACTAACTCCAGCCTCAATACTATACTTAATTAACTCTTCGTGCTTTTCATTTCTTGTTTTACCTTTATAAATTAGTGGTACCAGTTCGCCATTGTCATCGATAAGTTTAGCATTTGCACCAGAAAACGTACCAACAGCATCTGCTGCAGCGAATGATCCACTTGATCTTCCGTCACTAATTGCAATGCCTTTGCCACCTTCGATAATCGGCCACACTTCTTTTCCTGAAATCACTATCTTTTTTATCTTATTTTTCAAAATTTCCTCTTAATCTTTCACTCTATTTTACTTAATTACTAAAAAAATAATAGCTTTTCTTTTGATGCCCAAACATTCAGTTTTAAGTAGACATAACAGCTACGACATATATTCTTTTTAGAAGTCTTTTACTATATGATAATAGGTCTAACAGGTGGAATTGGAGTTGGGAAGAGCTTTATAGCCAATTGCTTTAAAGAATTTGGTGCCGCTTTGTTTGATGCCGACTCTGTCGTGCACCAGCTTTATAAAGTAAACAAAAACATAATAAGTTACGCAGAAGAAAAATTTCCTGGAGTAGTAGCAAACGATGAGATAGACAGGAAAGTATTATCTAAATATTTTTTAGCTTATGATGAAAATTGGAAGCAATTCCAATCTTTAGTGCATTCTGCCGTGCGAAATGAATTAGAAATTTTTATTGCTCAGGAGAAAGAAAACGACAGAAAATTTCTAGTTCTAGACATTCCACTCCTGTTGGAAACTAGATTCCGTTTATATTGCGATTTTATTGTTTTTATCCATGCAGATAGCGCTGTACAAGCTCAAAGGCTCAGTGAGCGTAATATGGATAAAGAAAAGCTGGATCTAATGTCCAGTATTCAGCTACCTATTGAAGAAAAAAGGCAAATGAGTGATTTCATCATCGATACCAGCGCAAATGTTTTTTCTCAAGTGAAAGACATAATAAATTCGTTAGACCTCAGCACGTGATACGGTTATTCTCCACCAGATTACTCCGAATTTTAGCTGTACTATCAGCAGATTTTACCATTAAAATTTCAAACCTTGAGCCTGCATTCAAAAACGATTCTACTGATCTGCCGAAAAAATCATATCTCCATCCCTTGAATAGTTTATCTATCTGCCCAGATATTGAGCCAGCTAACTCATCTTTTGATGAAATTAACTTTCTTGATATGTTATTTTCCTTACATTTGCTCTCCAAAATAATCGAGAGTATATCAAATACAGATTTATCATAATTATCTGACAGAGTATAATTTTGCTGCACAAATTCCTTCTCATTCTCATTGAAAATATCTATAAATTCTAATAAATCTTCCTCTTTTATATTTTTTGTGTTTCTCTTAAGGTCATCTAAAATGCCATCAATATGTTCCACGTTTTTTTCAATTAAACCAGTTATTACGGCATTATTGACTACCTTATTACGATTTATATTGTAACGCTGTGCTAAGGTCTCTTGCCACTCACTAACTGCTTTAACAGTTAACATCAACCTTGGATTTGCTTCATAATTAAATTTAATCCTCTTCCATGCATCTTTTGGATTATGCAAATACTTATTGACATCAACTATTGATTCCATCTCTTCTTGAAACCAGCCCATCCTATTATTTTCTTCAAGTTTATTGCACAATATTTGGTGTAGGTCATATAGGTGTATCACGTCATTTACTGCATAATCTAATTGATCCTCAGATAATGGCCGTTTTAACCAGTCTGAATTTTTAGCTTTAATTTTATCCAGCGCTACCCCCTGATATTGCTCTACTACTTTTGAATAACCAATAAAGTCGTGATAATAATGACAAAACATAGCAGCAACTTGGGTATCAAAAATGGGAGTAGGAACACATTTAAGCACGGTGAGTAAGGATTCTATGTCTTGCCGACAACTATGAAAAACTTTGGTTATTTCTCGATTCAGCATTATTTTCTTAATAAGCGATAAGTCAATTTCCGGTACTAACACATCTACAATAAAACTCTTCTCTCCGTAAGAAATTTGAATTAGTGATAATCTAGGATAGTAGGTTAAATTGTTTCTAATGAACTCTGTGTCCACTGCTATAAATTTTGGATCTTTTGCCATCAATTCTTCACATGCATTCTCCAGCTCCGATGTCGTACTAATTAGCATATATTTTTTATTCAGTGGCTATATTTTACCACTTATATTGAATATTTACAATTGATTGAAATTGAGAACGCAACTGTATGATAACTAATTCTTCTGTAAATATACAGTTTTGCCAGACACAACGGTACGTATTACGCGCCCTTTCACTTTGCGTCCATCGAAAGGGGAATTTTTTGATTTACTAGCAAAGTTGTCAACTTTAATTTTCCATTCATGATCCAAATCAACTAAAATTAAGTCCGCTGCAAGGTTTTTCTGTATGCGGCCACGTGGCACATGTATGATATCTGCAGGCTTATATGTCAATTTTGCAAGCACATCAAGTAGACCCATTTGTCCACTGTGATATAGTTCAAGTGAAATGGGCAGCATTGTTTCAAGGCCAACAATACCAAATGCAGCATTTTCAAGTGGCAAATCCTTAGAACTAAGATCATGCGGAGCATGATCGGTTGCAATACAATCAATCACACCTGTCTTTAAACCTTCAATCATAGCTAAACGATCTTCCTCTGTACGCAGTGGTGGATTCATTTTTGCAATTGTTCCATGTTGCTTTACTATATCTTCAGTTAAAGTAAAGTGATGAGGAGTTACTTCACATGTAACATTTAACCCCAAATCTTTTGCTCGTTTAATAGCATCAAGTGAATCTTTTGAAGAGACATGTAAAATATGGTAGTGCACATTCTCCATATCTTTCATGAGCAGTATATCGCGACTTACCATAACCGATTCTGATGCACTCAAGATTCCCTTTACTCCCAATTCTTCAGAAATTTTACCTTCGTTGATTGCACCACCTGCTGATAAATTTAAATCTTCTGCATGTTGAGCAATAGGAACACCCAGCATGCTTGAATAAAGCAGCGCCTGTCTCATAATCATTGGGTTCATAACTGGCATGCCATCATCAGTGAACCCAACCGCACCTGCTTCCTTTAAAAGTGCCATTTCAGTCAGGTGTTCTTCCGAAGTGGTGATTTTAGCGTAAAATTCAACATTCACATGCGAAGTTTCAAATGCTCTATATTTCAAATATTTAGCCAAAACAACGCTATCAATTGCTGGAGCAGTGTTCGGCTGACAAACTACAGTTGTAACACCTCCCGCAGCTGCAGATTTGCTACCTGTATATATAGTTTCTTTATGTTCCTGCCCTGGTTCACGAAAATGTACGTGAATGTCAATAAGGCCTGGCATTAGAACAAGCCCTTTACAGTCTATTGTTTCGTCAACTCCACTTGTTGAAAATAATGATTCGCCAAAATCAACAATTTTATCCCCTTCAGTCAATAGCGAACCTTTTATATCAAGTTTAGTTTCCGGGTCGATAATACGAGCATTAGTATACGCAATTTTATAGCCCTCCTTTTGCCCTGTTTGCAATAAACTCCAAATCATATTTTAGTATCAATTATAAAGTATAATCTAAAGTTTTTTTAGTAAAACACAAACAAATTAAAGCGATGGCATAATAACTAGCAATAAAGAGTATTTAAATTACTAACTTAATATCTAAGCAGCTATTCTATAACTACAATTTTCGATTTCTACATTGTTAAATGTGGTATTTGCCTTATAAGAACAGTAACACCCTACTGTAAGAAAAGCTAATGCAGCTACAGCAAGCGAAATACACATTGCTAAATGAAGAATTGTTAGACTTGTACCAACAGCAAGTGCTCCAGATAATACAAAAGAAACAGAAGCATAATTACCTTGCCTTTTACTGTAAGTTCTTGCTTTCAAGAATTTTTCACTTAGCTCTTCATTCTTGCTTTCAAATTGCTTCTGTAGACTCTTCTCTAGTACTTCACTTTTGTTTTCAATTTCTTGCAGCTTTGTCTTTAAGTCGTTATTTTCATTTTCGCGTTGCATTATTTGATCAGCGAACGATTGTCTTGCATCATTCAGCTGCCCTTCCAACTGATCATTTTGTGTAGTCAATTGAGCTACCCGACCATTTAGCGTATCAGCAACCTGTGTTAATCGGGTTACTTCATCAGTTTTATCAATTAGACCTTGCTTTGCATCATCCAGCCGCCCTTCCAATTGATTGTTTTGTATAGTCATTTGATCTACTTGATCTTTTAGCTTTCCAATCTCTTTTTTCTTCTTTTCAAGCTGAGCTCTTGCTTCATTAGATTCTTTGCTAAGTTGCATGACTTTACTAGTTTCTTTAGCTAATTTTTGCTTTGATGCTACAAGTTGAACTTCTGTTTGCTCACATTTCCTTTCAAGCTCCCTTGCTTGACTAGACAAATCACTATTTTCCTGTTCAAGTTGAGCTTTTACTTCCCTTAGCCCTCCCTCACTCTCTCTGAATTGAGCTCTAGCATCCTTTAGCTCTTTTTCTGCACATTCTACCTTTTCTTCTAGCTTAGTTTTTGCTTTCTCAAGCTTCTTCAGTTGATTAGTCAGATTACTATTCTTTCTTTCTAATCCAGCATTTGTTTCTTCAAGTTTTTCTACAGTACCGTTAAGCCTAGTTACTTTGCTAATTTGCTCATCCAACTCTGCTTTGTTTTCTGCAAGCTGATCTTTTGTCCCTTTAAGTTCCTCAGTTTCTTCATCCAAACTTTGTTGTATACTACTTAACTCTTCCTGTAGTTGAATTAATTTTTGTTCTTTTTGTTTTAGTTTCTTTTCTAAATTTGGATCATATTGAATTGGTATCTCAGAAAGCTTAATGTCTTTATTTTCTTGTTTAACTTTTTCAAAAAATTCCTTATCACCCACATCAACATTTGACAAAACTGCATGGTAAAATAGGCCAAAAATATAAGCAATATGACGATACTTAGATGCGTTATTGTCTGATTTAAATTTTTCCTGCTCTACTTCCTGAATAAGGTTATAATAGGTATCAATTTTATGATAGTGTGGTTCTAAATACTCCAGAGTTTTACCCGTTTCTAATTTTAATGGTTTACCTACATGTTTATAGTGCATACCAGCATTACCATGTGGCAAACATGGTACCGGGTCTGATTGACACGCTACTCTAACAGTCTTATTTCCAAGACACTGATTGTAAACTTCAGCGGCATCATTATAGAAAACTCGTGGAGAACCAAAAGTTGCAACATGAACATCTTCAGTACCTTCTGTTTTATTAAGACATAAAGCAGTTATACTAGCAAGAGCACCTCCCATGCTATGGCCTGTAACATTGATTTTTAAATCTTTGATTGCTAATCCTTTATCATTAGCATGCCCTTGTAATATTTTATGTACGCTGGGCCAAGAGCGCTTGAATAAAGAGTAAAAACCAGAATGGACACGATGATCTTCAGATAAAAATGACAATTTAGCTAAAGAAGCACGAAGATCTTCCTTCACATCATTCAAATCGCGAGTACCATGGTAAGCTATAGTTACTTCCTTATCTTTAATAAAAATGTAACCAGCATCTCGATTATATGAATTGCTACCAGTTAAAGCATAGCCAACATCATGTTGTTCTAATTTATAATCGGTATCCAAGCAATATTCATTCTGAATGGAGTCATTGTCGTAAAATTTTATAATTTGATAACCTTCTTCTTCAAATTCCCTTTTAGTTTTGTATTCACCTTTCTCTAATTTTCTATCCACATTACCATAGGAAATTTTGCTGAAGGTACACATTTCCCGTAATTTTTCTTTATCAAATCCTGCAATTTGCCCTTTTATCAGATCAGAAAGGTCAGAAGCATAGTCTAATCCAGCTTGTCCTTCGCCTAACCCTAAAACTATGTATAAAGCATTATGATCTAAATCAGCTTCTTTATCTAAAGATTCTGTTAAATCCTTATATATTTGATCTACAGGAAGATGATCAGATTGAACATGATTTTCTTTACTAAGAAATGATTTTAATTGTTCAAGAGAGTCTCTGAATTCCAAAGTTTTTGCTTTACTTAAAAGTAACTCTAAAGCTTGAAGTGTTTTGTCTATTTCCTCACAACTGATATGCTCAAAACTATTACCAATAGAATTCATTGAATCTTCAGAGAGGCTTAACATATTCATTTCCAACTATAAGCTTAATCAACTTAGTATATCATTAGTTAAGTATTTGATCAAATTTATTAATAAAACTATTAAAATTTTCTTATTTTTAACGAATTTAGTTCATTTTATCACGCTTAAGACTCTTATTTATGACAACCACTGTGTCTGCGATCTTATCGTGCCAAGTTTGGCAGCGTTTGTCGAAGTTTGCCCATATAAAACCCAAGAATAATGGCGCAGTTGACAATATGAAGGAAAAAAACCTCTTTGTTGCTTGTTTCAGAGTCAATTTTTCAAAAGTTTGTGCATTCACAACTCTAAGTCCAAGTAAGAATTTTCCAGGTGTAGCGCCAAATCTTATCCACATATATGCTACATAACTAAAAAGCATAATAAATTGAACTATCTGATTTAGAACTAGTAACTTTATTAGTTTACTCTGCATTGCTGTTTCCTCTGCAGATAGTGGCACCTGCATTTGATATTTTGCAGCAATTTGGCCTAATATTTTACTGCTCTCCGAGCTCATAAAGAGTTGATTTAAGGCCTGACCGCAAAACTGTAAAAATAAAACGATGATGATTAAATCAAGTAGCACTGACAAATAGCGTCTAAGTCCCGTTACATAGCATATTCCATTATCATCCTTTTTCACTTTTTGAATAGCATTTATAGAAGAAAGAATGGCAAATAAACGACTAAAAAATTTATGTAACATATATGCATTTTCCAATGTTTGAGTGCCCCTGGCCGGACTTGAACCAGCATGCTCTTGCAAGCAACAGATTTTGAGTCTGCCGTGTCTACCATTTCACCACAGGGGCCTATTTTAATGCTATAAGCAACACAGGATTAGTCAAATTTTTTCTCTTTTAAGTCGAGATTGAATATTCTACAATAATCAATCATTACTCTAAAAACTTAAAATGAATGAATTAGTTAACCTTATTAATTCAAGAGAAGAAATATGTAAATTGCCACATAATTTAGAAGCAGAGCAAATGCTCATTGGTGCAATGATTCGTGATAATAGAATTTGTGATGCAGTTGAAGATATAATTGCAGCAGACAATTTCTACGATCCACTACATCAAAGCATTTTTACCCAGATATCTAAAACCAGAAAACACGGCATAGTTGCCAATGAACTAAGCCTTAAGATGTTTTTTGAAAATGATAAAGCATTTGCCGAATGTGGTGGAGTTGAGTACCTAGCAAAGCTTGCAGCGAAGGCAAGTATTGCTCTTGATATCTATAGCTTGACCAGAATAATCCGTGATACTTATTTAAGAAGATGCTTAATCAAGCTCGGACAAGAGACAATTGACGATAGTTATAACTATGACATCGAAAATCCTGCACAGGTACAAATTGAGCAAGCAATGACAAAATTGTTCAATTTAGCAGTAAAAAAGCAAGGTGAGAAAACATACATAAAGCTTGCAAGTTCAATTAAAGATGTGGTTGAGAAGATTAGCAAGCTAAAAAATAATCCAGAGGCTCTAGGTATTACAACCGGACTTCAAGATCTAAATCAGCTTCTTGGTGGTTTGCAGAAATCTGATCTGTTAATTATAGCTGCAAGGCCCTCAATGGGGAAGACAGCATTGGCACTGAACATCGCACTTAATGCTTGTAAGATTTTGCAAAAAAGAACAGACAAACAACACTACGTAGCGTTTTTCTCACTTGAAATGTCAGCAGAGCAATTGACTGCAAGATTGATTACCATAGATTCAGGTATTGGTTATTATAAGGCAATGACTGGGAGAATTAGTGATTTTGAATTACATGAATTCATTAATGCTAGTACAGGACTATCTGAATTACCTTTCATTATAGATGACACTCCTGCTCTATCAATTAGTGCCCTTCGTACCAGAATACGACTGCTATATCAGCTATACAATGTAGAGGTGGTATTTATCGATTATCTGCAATTAATTCGAGGAACAACAAAAAGGAGTAGTGAAAATAGAGTGCAAGAAATTTCAGAAGTGACGCAGGGTTTGAAAGCAATTGCAAAGGAACTAAATATTCCCATTGTTGCACTATCGCAGCTCTCTCGTTCTGTTGAGCAGAGGGATGATAAAAAACCACAACTTTCTGATTTACGTGATTCAGGAAGCATAGAGCAGGATGCGGATATAGTAATGTTCCTCTATAGAGAAGAATATTATGAATTAAGAAAGCAACCAAATGAAGGAAGTAATAAACATCGAGAGTGGCAAGAGAAAATGGAGAAAATTAGAAATATTGCAGAGCTGATCATTGCAAAACAAAGAAACGGGCCAATTGGCAGTGTGAAGCTACATTTTGACTCCAATAGAGGTGCATTTAAAGATTATACAGAAAGATATAGTCTGTAGTGGTTTTAAGTAATTCTGGAAGTGTTTAACAAACCATACGTGCCAAATTAAGGAGCTATCGTGAAACATAGCAATATTTAAGATTGGCATTTTATTTATTACATTTATTTTTTTAGGAAATTCTTATCTAGGATAAGATAATTTTTTAGAAAAATCTATAAATTACTAACTTTAAGGGAATGTTCAAAAAAGTGTGTCAAAACGAGAAGCAAAATATAATTGAGATAAAAATGGAGGTTTGACATGAGTCAAGTAAATGGAACTACTGGATTGGTAGACTATAAAGAATTAGAAACCTATCATCTATACGAGAAGGTAGATACCATACAACAACATCATCCCAGTGTTAAACGCTGGGATGACAGAGAGCAGCTCAATGGCTCCACTCAATCAGTAAAAATATATGTAGACATTGGCTAAAACCATTCTAACAACATTTTAGTGAAACTTAACAAGCTTATCTATAGTTTTAGTGATGATTCTTGGAGTATTTGGAGAAACTTCTGAGCCCAGTCTATTTAACCGCTCTATAGCAAACCCGCTGTTCTCGTTTATTATGAAATCACATAAAATATTTTCTATATCTTTAATAACACTTTCATGCTTTCTCAGAGGATGGTTGTGCGGATATCTATGGATAGTTTTGATGCTAGAATACTCAACAAAAGCTTGATCTTTAAAAGCAAGTTGTCTCAATTTCTCTTTGAATTTTTCTTCTTCATCTCTTGCTAAAAGGCAAGACTTTATCAGTGATTTTGTAATCGAGTTTATAGCTTGGTGTATTTCAGAATGCACTACAACTTTGATGATATTTTCTTCGACTATACAATCATAAGTACTTTTTTCGCTCTTTAATGACTCTATAAGCATTTCGCTATTTTGTGAACTCAATTCCAGATCTTCTTCACTTATAGGAGTCATTATAAAGGTATTCTTATTTACCCTGATGTAAAATTGTGGCAACCCTTTAGAACAGGCGAATGCTACATCCTTAGACTCAAGTGCGTGATTGTATGAAGAAGAAAGGGTGCTTGCTATAACGCTGCTTGGTACTTTCATTCCATGATTACTTAGGTGATTTAACACACTCTCAACATCATGATATGTAAAACCTGTATCTTTTATCAATTCAACAACTTCTATGCAATTGTGTTGTTTATACTCTATTGTCACTTCTTCTGTAAAAAGAGTTTTAGCTGCTATATGCTTATCAAGCACTGTGAAAATCTTGATGAAACTCTCTAAATCTTGTTTGTTAATTAATTCAATACTAATTAAGTTTTTGCTAACAATTATAATATTTTTTATCATTTTTTTCCCACTAAAAAAACTCACTAGATGAATTGTATTTTTAATTCATTAAAAATTGTTTAAAGCGGTTATGCCAACAACAGTAAGACAAAAAAATCACACAAGATCATCATGATGTAATACAATACACCCCTCGTGTTCATCACTACCACTTGTGTAAGCTGTTGCATTAATGCTATCTTCATTGTTATTTAACATATTATCCAACTTTCCTTCTTTTTCAAGATCCATCAATTTGTCACATCCAGCAATATGATGCACATAATCACCATTTTCATCAGTAATAAAAATTTGTGGAACTGTCCTGACGTTATATTTTGATTTTATACTGTCAAACAAATCCGAGTTTCTAAGTACATCAATTTCTTCGTATTTCACACCTTTTTCATCCAATAACTCTTTTGCTTTCTTGCAGAATGGGCAGTACTTCTTCACATATATTACAACTTTTCCTTTAGTGTTTTTCACGATTTATCTCTATAGTTCATAAAATACAACTATTATATATAAAAAATATATATATAAAATATCAAATTGTATGAAAATTATTTACAACTGTGAGCAAGGGATAAAAGATAATGTGGCACTAACTTTCGGAAATTTTGATGGCGTTCATTTAGGACATAAGTTTGCAATTTCCAATCTAAAGGATGTAGCACAAGAAAGAGGATTACCCTCTGCAGTTTTAACTTTTGAGCCTCACCCATCAACTGTTTTATTTAGTAGGAACAATTTTAGGTTAATAGACCAAGAACAAAAAAAGGAACTAATCAGCAGCTATGGTATAGATTACTTGTATATTATTAATTTTAGTAGAGGTTTTTCTGAGGTTAGCTGCGATGACTTTATTGGTAAGATTTTGGTAAAGAAGTATGGTGCTAAACATATCACTGTTGGAGAAAGTTGTACTTTTGGTCACAAACGATTGGGTAACATATTAACTCTAGAAAAATATTCTCAGATGTATGAATATTCTTTAACTAAATTAGAGCCATTGATAATCGATAGAAAAATTTGCTCTTCTTCCTCAATCAGGGAGTGTTTACAAAAAGGCGAAATAGAAATTGCTAATAAATTGCTTGGTAGGTCTTATCAAGTTTCTGGTATTGTAACAAAAGGTGCATGTAGAGGTAGAGAAATAGGGTTTCCAACCATAAACATTCCGATAGAAGATTACATGATAAAACCTAAGCTTGGTACATATTACGCCAAAGTTGCATTTTCTGAAAATAGTTCAAGTTGGCTATATGGAGTAGTCAACATTGGTATGAGACCTACATTTAAGGACTTAAAAAAACCTATAGTAGAAATGCATATATTTGACTTCAACGAAAATGTATACAATTTTAAGGTTGACATACAACTTTTAAAATTTATTAGGGCAGAAAAAAAATTCCATAGTATTAACGAGTTAACAAAACAGATAGACCGTGATATAATGAAGGCTTACCAGTTAAAGATAAACTTATGAAAAGGATATGTTTAGTTATTATATTGATTATAGTATCATTCGATCAAACAAGTAAATTGTATATAAACTCATTGATTGATGAGGGGGAGTCAATCGAGATTACTAGTTTTATGAAATTAGTTGAAGTTTGGAATTCAGGAATTAGCTTTGGAATGTGTAGTACTCTGCCGCATGGCAGCTTCTTTTTTTCGGCATGTTCAATATTAATAATTGGTATACTTGCATACTTGATATATAAATCTAATGATAAGTCAATTTACCTTAGTTTTTCTCTGATGATTGGTGGAGCGATCGGAAATGTAATTGATAGAATCTATTGGGGCGCTGTATATGATTTCATATATTTTCATATCAATGATTGGTATTGGCCAGCCTTTAATTTAGCTGATCTATCTATAGTTTGTGGAATGTTTACATTGTTATATAAGTGGTATATATATGATAGGTCTATCTCTAAGCAAAATGAGGAATGAAATAATGCTTCGCAAATTCTTTAGTTTTTTTATACTATCTGTGTTTTTTTTCATTTGTCCGATTTCTTTGGAAGCTGAAATCATAAAGCATGCTAAGCTCAGTAACGGATTGGATGTTTATGTAGTACCTAATCACCGAATTCCAGCTGTTTTTCATGCAATAATATATAAAGTTGGGGGAATGGATGACCCAATTGGCAAAGCAGGATTGGCTCACTACTTTGAACACTTAATGTTTGAAACTACAGGAAAATTTAAAGACATAGAATCCACTTTGGGCAGCATTGGGGCCCAATTTAATGCTTTTACCACTAAAGAATACACCTGCTACTACGAATTAGTTCTCAAAAAAGATTTACCACTAGCAATGGAAATTGAAGCAGATAGAATGGGCAATTTTGATGTTACTCAAGACAAAATAGATAGAGAAAAAAATATCGTATTAGAAGAAAGAAAGATGAGATTTGATAATAATCCTGAAGCTTTACTATGGGAGGAAATGAACAGTGCATTTTATCGTAATGGTTATGGTAGGTCTGTTATTGGTTGGGAAAGCGATATTAAAACTTACAATCAAGATGACATAACAAGGTTTCATGATAACTATTATCATCCAGGTAATGCTATACTGCTCGTTGTTGGTGATGTAGAATTTGAAGAAGTAGCGGAATTAGCAAAGGAAAAATATGGTGCAATTAAAGCTGAGCCTTTAGTTAAGCATTATCCAAACCAAGATCCAGTACATAATGCGGACATATCGGTCATTTTAGAAAGCACTGAAGTAAAAGAGCCAGTTTTATACTTTCGCTATCGTGTTCCTTTATTTGAGCAAATAAGTGAAACTTTTCCTGTTGATTTAGCAGTTGATGTTTTGGGAAATGGCAAGTCTAGTAAGCTATATAAAGATTTAGTTCTAGATAAGAATGTAGCAGTAGAAGTGTTTGCTTATTATAATAGCTTAGCTTTTAGTAATGGTTACATTGAGATTCGGGTAACTCCAAAAAGCGGGGTAAATTTGGATGCTGTTGCAAGAGAGTTAGAACATTCTATTAATCACTTTAACTCTGAAGGAATAACAAGTGAAGAGTTGCAAAGCACAAAGTCTAAATACAAAGCAGCACAGTTTGATAATCTATCTGATTTAACTAGTGTAGCAATATTTTATATACCACGTCTAGCACTAGGTATCCCACTTGATGAAATAGACATTTCATATAGCAAAATTAATGATGTCAATCTGAAAGATGTAAATCACAAAATTCGTACTATTTTTTCTACTAATAAATTAGTCGGCCGTTTGCTACCAAAAGGAGGTAATAATGATGAGAGTAAGTAAACTTTTATTTCTACTTTTTTTCTGTCTGGGCTTTAATTTGCAGGCGAGCAGCTACCTAAATATAGAGGAGGTTACTACTAATAAAGGGCTTGAGTTTCTGTTTGTTGAAAACCGTGATTTACCAAAAGTTTCACTCAATATATCATTCAAAGATGCAGGTTACGTGTATGAAAGTGCAGAAAAGCAGGGGCTTGCTTGGTTTACTTCTCTTGTAATTCAAGAAGGAGCAGGAAAAAATGATGCCAAAGATTTTATAAAAAAGCTTGAGGATAAAGGAATTAGTTTAAATTTTACTGCTGGTTTAGAAGCATTTAGGGTTTCATTAAATACTTTATCTGAGAATTTAGAGGATGCAATTTCACTACTGAGTGATGCTATAATGCGTCCTAAAGTTGATCCTGAAGGATTGAATAGAGTTTTTGAAAAAGCCAAAGTAAACTTTAATAATTTTGAAAAAGATCCTTATTTTATTGCTGCAAAAGAGTTGGATACGTTGTTGTTCAAAAAACATCCTTACTCAAGAGATCCATATGGAACTCTAGACACTATAATGAGCATTACTAGAGACGATGTTTTAACATACATAAAGCGTAGTTTTACTAAGGATAATATCGTTATTAGTATTGTTGGTTGTGCAACAAAAGAACAAGTTAGTACGCTGCTCGATAAATATTTATCTAAGTTACCATCAAAAAGATCGAAAGTTAGAAAGATATCTGTAAAAAATGAATTTGGGCCTGCAGAAAGTAAGAGCGTTTTTATGGATATACCACAGAGTGTAATACTTTTTGCTCAAAAAGGCATAGCATATGAAGACCCTAATTACTATAATGCTAGTGTTTTGATTAATGCACTTGGTGGTATGAGTCTAAACTCAATACTGATGAAAGAGTTGAGACAAAATCTAGGTATTACTTATGGTGTTAGTGCAAGTAATATTACAAATAAACATGGGAATGTTATATCTGGATTTATAAGTACTGATAGTTCTACTGCTAGCAAAGCTATATCAGCAGTAAAAGATACATTTAGCAGAATAAAAAAGGAAGGAATTGACGAACAATTATTCAAGGATGCAAAAACCAGTTTAGTAAATAACCTTACCTTCTCTTTCCTATCCAATAATGCGAATACATCAATGTTGCTGGATAGTATGCAGATAGACGATCGTGATGTTAACAATATAAATAATTATACGAATATCATTAATAATATTAAATTAGAGGAAGTAAACAAATTGGCAAGTTCTTTACTGAATCCTGAAAATTTATTTTTTGTTAAGGTTGGAAGAAAATAAATAATCACTACAGTACATTTAAAATTTTAACCATATTCCTTTATAATCTAGGTATGTGATTGATTTTTATGTTCAGGTGAAAAACGATACTGCAAAAGAAAGCAAAAAAACTCCAACTGCTTTGTTAAATCCTTTAATAACGATATTTTCTGTTATCAATACAGGTGTGTTGATAATCCTCAAGTTGATATACATTACAAGTCAACAGATAGGTATGATAGGCATAACGCTCGGTAATATTGGCACAGGTGTTTTTTTTAGCTCAGTATCCTTAATTTCAAGCATGTACTCTTTTTTTGACTGTTTTAGAGAAAAAAGCTTATATAAAAAATGTAATTACAAGAGAACATTAGAAGAAAAAAGAAGGGATAAATATAGAATTCAAGGTATTTGCTTAGACATTCTGTGCGATACATTATTTTTAACAGGTGCTACAGTTTCTATTGCTTTATTTAGTAATCCTATAGTTCTTTTTGTTACTGCACCTCTTGTTACATTGGGCTGTATAGTAATGATTGGTAACATAATTAACTCTATTTATCATCAAGTTAAAAACTTTAAAATTCATCTTTCACAGCTTTCAAAAGAGGAGCAGGAAGAGTTGTATACGGAAATGAAAAAAGAAATAAATTTATCACGCCTTTACAGAATTGTATCAAAAGTACTACCTGATATAGTAATATTAGCAAAACTGCACGCTAATCAGGAGAATAAAGAAAGGCGAGAAAAGGTTCAGAATTTAAAAGACATGCTAAAAACCCCAGTTGCGGATTAATCAATACAGTAAAATGTAGAAATAGAGGGCTTTTTAGGCTTCATAGAATATGAAACTAATGTGGAAAAGATGTGCACCAAGAAATTTATTGGAGACCTGTGTCTTGAATGCTCAAGATCAAGTCTGTTTTTGAGGTAACCAAAAACTGTTTCAATAATCGACCTTTTTCTTAAAAAAATCTTTTCTTCAAGAAGCATTAATGTATTTTTCATACCTTTTTTTACTTTGGTAACGAGTTTTATTCCTCTATCGAAGAGTTTTGCAAAGAGCTCTTTCTTTATATAGCCCTTATCACCAAACAAAAGACCAGTCAGTTTTTCAGTTAATTTTGGTACTGGTTTTCTGTCGTCAACGTTACCTTTAGTCATTGTAACTCCTTGAATTTCACCTTTTTCATTAATTACCATATGCAATTTAAAACCCAAAAACCAGCCATATGTAGTCTTTCCAAGCTTTGCCAATCCTTTGAAAACTTTGTTTCTTGAGATTCTTTTTGGATGGCAAACAGCGATAGAAGTTGCATCTATGTACGAAATTCCGGTCATTTTTGACTGCTCACAAAGCCACTTTAACAAGAGCACTAAATACCTTTTAGCCTAATAAATCTACTATATGTTGGCAAATTTTGAAACTCAGATCCATGTAGTGCTTTCAAATAATATGTATAGAAAGATTTAAAGTCCTCACATCTAGATTGTTGATAAAGTAAAATTATAGTAAGAATTTCAGAATGCGTAATCCCTGGCGTTCTGGTAGGTTTTTTACTGTTTGGCAGGAGTTTTTCTGCGAAATTTTTGTTTATAGCCTTGCAAAAATCGTCTACAAAGCAAAATAATTCTGTTACATTTTTATTCATGGGTAACCTCTCTATTTTTTGATAATATGTTTCCGGAGTTTACCCTATTTTCCCGGCTTTTTCACTGACTTCTAATCCCCAACTGGGGTTATACAAAAGGATTTGTATAATAAATTTATCGATAGTTTCGGGGGACTAGGAAAAGGTGGCCCCGGAGGATTTATCAATCAAATAGCATCGCAATACCGTGAGAATCCTTATCAGCAGTTTGTCAGCAATCAAATGAATACCGCACTTGGTAACAACTTGCGTGCCAGCGGACTTGATCGCTCAAGCTATGGTCTTTCTAAAGTTGCAAGTTTAAACTCTGATCTTGCTTCTAAAGGTTTAAATGACTTTATCAGTTCGTCTCTAGGGGGAATGCAGAGTCTGCATGGTCTTGGTGCGCAGAGGTCAGAACTTAGGTGGTGGCTACACTTCCTATGGAAAATCGATAAATGATCGCTGGCTAGCTATTAATCAGATGTTAGGTGAGGGTATTGGTAGGAATTTAGTTTAACTATTATATCAGTATTAATACTGATATGCTAGAATTGTATTAATTTTTTTAAGGAGAATGTTATGTCATACCTTCCAATAGTACCTAAATTTCTAGAAGATAAAAATGATCTAGTAACATCAGGTAATTTAGTACGCATTCTGAAGCGAATCGAGAAAAATTTAGAAACATTCGATAGTAGGATCAAAGACCTGGAAAGTTTTAATAATGTGGAACAAGAATTCTCTTCTTCAACAGAATATTTCGGATTGTTTTAGGCAGATATAGTTAAGAACTTGGTTTAGCAACTCGAAAGTTGCTAAACCTAATATACTGCTCATGCGGTAGCAACTATATGTAAAAACGTTGGAAAGTTCAAGACAAAAAGACCTAGATTTATGCCGCAAAGACTTTGGTTTCTTTGCGTTTCAAGGCATGCTACGAGTATTTAACATTCGGCTTAATTTAAAGAGGGAGAATGGTAGCAAGAACTATCTGTGGCTGCTGTTTAGCAGTGTTAATCGCTTGGTGTTTGAAAAAGCGCACAGTCAGTGGTGGAACATACCGCCTAGATGCGCTAAGACGACGCTTGGGTTCATCTTTCATGTAGCTTTTGCCCTTGGTAATAATTCCAGAGCAAAATTTATGTACATCACTCATCAAAGGGATTTAATGCGTGAGAAGATGAACGAACTGCACATTGTCCTTGAGTCTCCATTCTACAGACAAGTTTTTCCCAACGTGAAAATAGTTGGGCGCAGAAGTACAAGAGTGATCAGAACCAAGGAAGGCGGTTTTGTTAATGGCTTTTCAATTTTTTGATAATATGTTTCCGGAGTTTACCCTATTTTCCTGGCTTTTTCACTGACTTCTAATCCGCAACTGGGGTTAAAAGAAGGCAATCAAAAACCAATCGATGGTGATACATCTGATAAGGTTATTGAAATGAAAAAAGAAAAGCACATCGAGCAAAAAAGCTACAACTCTAAAGTTCCAACAAATCTTTCCCTGGATCAAGATGTAATAAAAGGAAAAAGTAATACCACACGATCTCTCTAATTTGCTATTGCTTAGGGTTATTTTCTGCTATTAACTTTACTGCTTTCACATAACACTTGTGTTCTTCAGCTAGAATGCGCTCTGAGAGGCTTTGAACATCATCATTTGGTAGAACTGGCACAGTAGATTGAGCGATTATGGCTCCAGCATCAACTTCAGGAATAACATAATGCACAGTACAGCCTGTGATTTTTACACCTGCTTTCAGAGCTTGCTCTTGGGCATTTAGACCTTTAAAGGATGGAAGTAAAGAGGGATGAATATTTATAACTTTATTATGCCATTTATTCAGGAAATCGGCCTTTATAATTCTCATAAATCCTGCAAGGCAAATTAAATCAACCTTATGTTGAACAAGTATTTCATGAATTTTATCAGTATCAAGTGGCTTATCTTCAACAACAAACGCTGAAACTCCTGCTTGCTTTGCTATTTTAAGGCCTCCAGCTTCACTATTATTTGTGATAACACACACAGTTTCAGCAGGGAAATTCTGATCTTGACATGCTTCTATTAAAGCCTGCATGTTTGATCCTCTACCTGAAATTAGTATTCCGAGTCTTATCTTTTTCATTTTAGTGCAGCCGTAAGAATGGACATTAATAAAATAGCTCAAAAGGAAAGTTTATTTTAGAATAAATACTATTGTGTAGCAATATTTTACACTGCTGAATAACATGGAATTAAAGAAATCATTCATTTTAGAGTAATTTTAATGTTTTACTTTGGGAATATTGTGCAATTTATGGTAAATAAATGCATATTTTTATGGCTGCGTTATTATTTATTTAACAAAGTATTAGTATAATTTACTACACTGAATTAAATGGAGAAAATTCAATGAATAAATTACCAAGCAATGCAAAAACAAGCAAGTCTCAGGTTACTCAGTGGGAGGTAATAAAAAATTGTGAATATTCTGATAATTGTTTATCAAAAGTAGTAACTTTATACGTCATTAAAATGGCGGAATTATCAGATATTTATACGAGTAATGAACCTGAAATTAATACTATACTTACAAGAATAAGCATAACCAGTGAAAATGCATTTTTAAATAAGGTTGTTGATATTGAAATTATGGAGGGCATTTTTCCGTACAAATTCAACAGCAAGAAGAAAAATAACATATCAAGGCTAGAAGATTTGTACAATTATTTATGTTCTACTGTTATTGATAGCCTTCCAAAAGAAATGCTTGAAAGCCTAATAAGAGAATACAGAGACGCTGTTAACTTATTTAAAGCAATTACTTAACTAGGTGTAGCATTTTTAAGACTTTACCTTCTATTTCAGAAATGCCACTTTCAAGATCTTTATCTATCAAACATATGGTAGATAAATATGTTTTCTGCTTCTTTTCAACATTGATAGTTAAAGTTCCAGGAGTAATCGTAACCGAGTTAGCAAATAATGCAATGGTCTTATCATTATGTCCTATGCATTCCCTTACAATAACAATTGGCTCAACTGTAGATTTGAATCGTAGCACCTTTTTTGTTACATAAATACTTGAAAAAATAATTTGGTAAATTAGCCAAGGTATATAACTTATAAGCTGATAAAGTGACAGCCTACCACTATCATTTAGAATTTGACTAAGGGCATTTTCAGCATCAATTAACCTTTTAAAGATAATCAATGTGAACACAGAAGAAAATACTCCACAGAGAATAAAAAAAGGCTCGAAATAACCAGACAATGTAATCCATAGAGAAGACAAAATCACAAATGATAGAGAAAAAAACTTAATATTTTGCCTGACTTTCATGATTTGGAGTATAACTTAAATGATTTTTTAGGAAAATAAAAAGTTCTTGATTTTTGTGTCAAAGAACATAATAACCAAGTTATTTTAATAAGTAATGGAGATTATGACGCTTGATGATTTTCTAAAAATGCTTGAAGAAATAAATGATACTTCAGGTTTAAGCAAGAACAACATAGTTGAACGAATAAAAATAAAATTAGAAAGAATTGATTTACGGAGGTGGGAAGATAGTGGATTTAATATCAATCATATATTCACTACACATAGTGATCTAGATCCTGTAGAAACTACATTGTTGCATTTTGCTGCTAAGAGTGGCTATGAAAACATAGTAATAGCTCTAATTGAATATGGAGCATATGTTGATGCATGGGACAGCGATGGATGCACTCCTTTACATTTTGCTGCTGAATGGAACCACAAAGGCATATTAGATATTTTAATTGAAAGTGGAGCAAATGTTAATGCGTGGGACAATGATGTATGTACGCCTTTACATCTTGCTGCCGAAGGTGGGAATGAAAGTGTAGTAAGAGCTCTAATTGCATGTGGAGCAGATGTTAACGCGCAGAACAGTGATGGACACACTCCTCTACATTTTGCTACTAAGAGTGGTTATGAGAACATAGTAATAGCTCTAATTGAACACGGAGCATATGTCGATGCGTGGGATAATTATAGAAGCACTCCCTTGCATTTTGCTGCTGAAAGTGATAATGAAAAGATAGTAAGAACTCTGATTGAACATGGAGCATGTGTTAATGTGTGGGATAGTTGTGGACGCACTCCTTTGCATTTTGCTAGCGATCATGAAAGTATAAGAGATATTTTAATTGAAAGTGGGGCATATGTTAGTAAACAGAACAATAATAGATATGCTCCTTTACACTCTGCTATTGAATGGGGCTGCAAAGATGTAATAAGTTCTTTGTCAGGTAATGCTAGTCCTAGGACTGAAATGGCAGTAGAAAGAGTGGAACAAATTACACTTGCAGGAAGATTGGAGCTTTTTTAACCAAACTTGCATTTACTGAGATAATTGTTTTGTTATGAATTAAACCAAAAGTTCTGTAATATATTGAAGCTTAAAGATATCTTTAGATATGGAAGTTATTGCAGAAAATAGAAAAGCAAGGTTTGAATATTTTATCTTAGAAGAATTTGAAGCAGGTATGATCCTCTTAAGTAGTGAAGTAAAATCACTAAGGGAAAGAAAAGCAAACATTTCTGATGCTTACGTTACTGAAAAAAAAGGTGAAATATGGCTAAACAATATGCATATTGCAGAGTATAAAGCTGCGAACCAAAAGAATCACAAGCCAAAAAGAGAACGTAAATTGCTTTTGCATAAAAAAGAGATAAATAAGCTAATTGGTCAAATCAAAACCTCTGGAATAACTGTTGTGCCACTTTCTATCTATTTTAATGATAAAGGATTGGCAAAAACTAAAATTGCTATTGTTAAAGGAAAAAAACTCTACGATAAGAGAGCAACCATAAAGCAGAGAGAGTGGGACCGTGAGAAAAGTAGATTGTCTAAGAATAATTTGTAGTAAAATATGTCTTTAAGTCCAATTATTTTTAGCATAGGTCCTGTTTCTATATATTGGTATTCTTTAGCATATGTTTTTGGTATAGTTTTTGCATATTGGTATTTACATAAGCTAGACAATCAAAAAATATTTACTAAGAATTTTTACGATTCGTTATTAACAGCCGTTATTATAGGCATTATCCTTGGAGGTAGGCTTGGCTACGTATTGATATATGATCCGGTTCTCTATATAAGCAATCCTATCGAGATACTAAAGACCTGGGAAGGAGGGATGTCATTTCATGGTGGTGCTATAGGAGTTTTGCTTGCAGTAATAATCTCCTGTAGAAGACATAACATTCCTATATTTTACACACTGGATCTAATTTCTTGTGGAGTTCCGATAGGTTTATTTCTAGGTCGCATAGGCAATTTTATAAATGGGGAGTTATTTGGCAGACTAACAAACGTGCCGTGGGGTATGATATTTCCAGAAAGTGGTGATAATTTGTTGCGCCACCCAAGTCAACTTTATGAAGCATTTTTAGAAGGAGCGCTACTTTTCGTAGTTGTAAATTCACTATTTTTCTTGAACAAAATGAGATTGTATTACGGTGCAACAACTGGTATTGCAGTTATGTGGTATGGAATAGCACGTTTTGTGGTTGAATTTTTCCGCGAGCCAGACTATCAAATTGGCTATTTATGGTTCAATTTAACTATGGGACAATTTCTTTCTATACCTATGATTTTGCTGGGAATGCTTATATATTTAGGTGCGTTGAACTTAAGATTTAATACGAAATCTGTTCAATAGAGAAAAGGTAAGTTTAATCGAAAAATATAGTGGAAGTTTATTTATTCCATACTATGTACAATTATGTGAATTTTTTGTCTTGCAGAGAATAAATGTAAGACCAGCAAACCTTCGTTGTATAGCTATAAGAAAAACTTAGTAGCTACTGACCAAATTCATTACTAAGTAGATATTCATTTTCCACCAGAATATTCCTGATTGAGAAGCTACTTTATTAAAACATATTTTTAAATTTTTGCAAAAACCCTGGTTGATTATCATTAACCTTTGTGAAGGCTATGTTTAAACTGTATCTCGGATCATTTGGCATATCATATCTAATATTCAGTATTGAAAATTTGTTTTTATTATGAACAGAAACATCGTCATATGATAACTTTGTCGTGTAGCACTTTATATGTTTTTGCTTATCATATACTATATCACCTGATTCCCCTTCTAGTTCTACAAATTTAGTTTTTTTCTGACATTCTTTTATTTTTATTAGATCCTCGTTTAGTGATATTGAAACCGGTAGTGTATTACCAGCATACTCTTTAGCTAAAAGCTCACTTTGAGGATACATTTTTATTTCCCTTCCAAAATGTGAGTCTATAAAATTATTGCTCCAAAATTTGTCTCCAGAATGTACATATTCGTCAGTAGCATACGGTACACCACCATAATTGCATTGAACTTTGTAATCTCCAACACCATTATTTTGAAAAAAATCATGAATGGCAGCGTAACTATCAGCAGCATCATTTATGTAATCCATTACCTACCCCTTAAAACCTTTTAATTTATTATATCACAAGAAATTAAATCTATCAATAAAAAGACTTTTTTTGATATCAAGTATCTAGGGAGCATATTGATAGGATTGTGACATTCGTATTTCCCAGTTCTTCACATACTGCTGGACTAATTCAGGATAATTTTCAATAATTAATAAATTTTCAGCGTTTCCCTTTTCAGCTGTCTTACTGAGGTTAAACGATCCTGTGATGACTTTTTGATTATCAACAATTATTACCTTATTATGAGCAATTTTTGGCTTATTATCGATCCAAATCGGTATTCCATTTGAAAACAATTCGCTTATGACACTATATTTTGAATGGAGTTGTGATTTATCTAAGACGACTTTAACATCAACACCACGCTCTTTGGCGTTAATCAAAGATTTTGCAACTGTTCCAAGAGTAAATGTATATTCTTGAACTAAGATAGATTCTTTAGATTGGTCTATCTCGCTGATTATCGGTACAGCACAGTCTTCTTCAGGTGAGAAGCAAACTGTTGCTTTTGGGCAAGGCGAGAATGTAGGACCCACATAGTAATACAGAGAAAAACATGCCGACAAAAATAAAAGATATAAAAGCCTCACAAACCACACCTAAATACACGGCGGTAGTCTACATCATAGTTTAATCATCTGTCAACCCATATTCCTTCCACTTCTCTGTAACTTTCTTTATTATTTCCTCGCTCATTTCAATTTTTCTTCCCCATTCTCGTTTGGTTTCAGGTGGAAGTTTGTTTGTTGCATCAAACCCTATTTTACCTCCGAGACCACTTTCAGGAGAAGCGAAGTCTAAATAATCAATTGGAGCATTCTCTATCATGATTGTATCACGTACAGGGTCCATTCTTGTTGAAACTGCCCACATTACTTCCTTCCAATCACGTATATTTATATCATAATCAACAACTATAATAAATTTCGTGTATAAGAACTGTTTGAGAAAAGATAGTGTGCCCATAATAATTCTTTTTGCATGCCCTGGATAAGCCTTTTTTATCGACACTACCGCTATTCTATATGAACAACCTTCTGGAGGCAGATAAAAATCTACTATCTCCGGAAACTGATTGATGAGAATCGGCACAAAAATTTCGTTGAGTGCTTCACCAAGAATTGATGGTTCATCTGGTGGCTTGCCAGTGAAAGTGCTGAGATAAATTGGATCTTTGCGCATTGTAATTGCAGTAATGTTAAACTCAGGAAACTGTTCAACAGCATTATAGTAACCAGTATGGTCTCCGTATGGCCCTTCATCTCTATACTTATCTAAACTTACATATCCTTCCAGAACGATCTCAGCATGAGCTGGAACCTGAAGAGGAATAGTTTTACAATTTACAAGCTCAAGTGGTTTTTTTCGCAGCAGCCCGGCAAATTGGTATTCTGATAAAGTCTCCGGCACCGGAGTTACTGCAGCAATAATCGTTGCAGGATCGCTACCAATCACAGCAGCCGCAGGAAACTTCATATTTTTCCCCCTCTCCTTCCACCGTTTATGGTGACCTGCACCACCACGATGTGCAAGCCAGCGCATGAGAGTCGTTTTTTTATTCACAACCTGCATACGATATATTCCAAGATTGAAATTATCTTGCTTGTCTGCTGTTGGTCCTTTTGTTACCACAAGTGGCCAAGTGATAAGCGGTGAAGGCTCGTTTGGCCAGCATGTCTGAATAGGTAGCAAACTAAGATCCACCTTATCCCCAGTTAGCACCACCTCTTGACATGGGGCTTTGCTCACAACTTTGCTCCGCATCGACAATACAACTTTTAGTAGAGGAAACATTTTCACAGCATCTTTTAAGGTTTTTGGCGGCTCAGGTGATCGCAAAAATGCTAGAAGTTTACCCAGATCCCTTAATTCATCAGAATTTATACCAAGTCCGAATGCAATTCTCTCAATAGTACCAAATAAATTCACTAAAACGGGAATTGAATTTTTGCCATTTTCTGTGACAACATTTTCAAAGATGATAGCTGGTCCCTTGTTTGACAAAACCCTACGATGAATTTCTGTCATTTCAAGAATAGTTGAAACTTCTTTTTTAATTCTAATTAGATCTTTTTTTTCTTCTAATGCTCTGATGAAGTCGCGTAAGTTATTGTACATATTTTAAAAATTTTAAGCCTTTTAAGAAGTGCTTTTCCCAGCACAACTCATTCACTAATTACTATAGAGGCCCTAGAAAAATTATTCTCCAATTCGCTTTTTAAGTTTTTATATTCAGCAGTCTTTAACTCTTCATTGGTAATAAAACTTTTCTTTATGGTTATTAAATTGCTAAATTCGGTTCCATCATTTTGATATTTACACGACCTATTTACATATAACCAAGGAGAATTTATTTCAAAATTCAAATTTTCACAATTTTTAATTTTGATATCTTTTATTATCATATGGCTTTCCTTAGTTTTAGGAACACCAATAAAAAGGTCTGACACTTGGTCAGAAGCTGTATTGACAACATCATTAAGCCAATTATCTCCTAAATTCAAAGCCGGCCCTAGATTTGTCTTGAAAATCTTATTTTTTTGCTGGAACTCATATTTAATTGTCAGATCCTCTACATTACGCAAGGTAAGGTCAGGCAATTCTAAGAACTTCTTTTCTTCTTCATCAAGATATACTCCACTAATCATACGAAAAACAGAATCTCTTAATTGCTCATCTGAATAATATAATCCAACACCTGTTAAGCCTAAGGCTGCTTCCCCTTGCACGGTAAGCTGGCCATATTCATTTACAACATTATCTTCTATAGTTAATTCACTATGGGATATCACTTTTGAATTTTCACCTTGTACAGCAGGAATCTTTATGTAATCTGCTTCCTCAGAATCCAGTACTAGAGCACTCCTATCAGCAATGTCTGGAAAAATACCCTGTGCCATACTGACGGTATTAGTTGGATCGATCCAGTATACTTTTCCATCTTCATTTATTACTCTGAGCATCACATGATTGAAATTACCCATATTAGGTAATGCTTCAGGATTAGAAGTGCTAGTAGTTCCTCTCATAACTAAAATAGGTTGAACTTTATAACCAAGTTTTTGCAGAATAGCAGCCGTGCTAGCAGAAAAGTCTTTGCAATCCCCGACTTGAGAATCAGCAATTTTCTCTAAATCTCGTGGAAAATATTTTCCTGAGACTGTGCGCCAATCTCCCATATATTGAACTTTTTCATTCAATAAAGAAGTGACTGCATTAATTTTCTCCTCATCAGTATTTTTATTGGCAGCAGATTCTGCTATAGCTATAAAAGTTGCAGGAAGTGGCTGATTAATGACGCTATGATATCCAGGAGCTAATTTTTTAGCTAAATCATCCCATTTAGATATGCTCGACAATGATACCCAAGTGTTGTGTTTTGTATTCAATATTCCATTATGTGGCTCATTTATTGTGTTTTCATAAACTGCTTTCTTTAAGGTAATGTTTATATAATGTACACCATCCTTTTTTTCCTCAGCAATCTCTAATACGCTTCTTGGATCATTAACTTTAATCTCTAGAGGCAATTCAGAATTGATTTTAGTATTTTCTGCTTGTAAATAATCCCCATAATACGAAAAGCTCAAGCCATAAAAATTATCAACGGGAACCTTTTTGTTAACTTGCTTATATCTTAAATATACTTCCGTACCAATTTCTATTTTAGGGAATGAGATGGTTACTTGCCTTAACTGATCGAAACCTTTGCTAGGGCTAGCCAGCGGTTTATCCTCCATCATGTCTTCAGTTACTATATATTCTTCTCCGTTGTAAGTTGTTTTAGCCTCTAAAACAGTAAAATTTGCACTATCATCATTGTAAACAAGACTGTATAGAGAGAACCTATCACGTCCGGATTCCTTGAGTATTTTTGCTTGTAGTTCTACTTCCGTTTCATAGGTACCATCTCTATTAACATTAATGTTAACATTAGAAAATTCAACCTCAACGGAAGCATCTTCGTACTTGCTCCACCTTGCTTCAGCTATAGTAGACATGAAAAATACTAGTAATGCTAAGTTAAAGATAGTTTTTAGAAATTTCATTACGTCACCACATTTACTGAAAAATTATTTTACTAGACTTGTACAATGCCACCTACAATACAAACAGCCAACTGATTAGGGAAGAAGCTTATTTTCTAGAATGGCTATTTCTTTCTCTCTACCAATTATTGGTTCGCTCATATAATTCACCGCCGTGTTTGTCAGCATTATATGCGGCGGTTATAAAACAATCAACTTTTTTACCGCCGCGGTTACAATTGTTATACGCGGCGGTAAGGATTGCTTAAATTTCTCAAATGCCTTATTCTACATAAGTTTTCGTTACTTAATATCACCAGATTCTCTGATATAACATATATAAAGTTTGCATTTCTTGATAAAAATGTTTTAACATTAAGCATTTCTTTAATATTTGTATTCTTTAAGTAAGTATATGTCTAAGATACCATTTTTATTGATTTTTATACTTGCAGTAGCAAGTTTACCAGTAATAAACAATTGGCTTTCACACCGCAGTCAGAACTTAAATGATGATTATATAGGTGAGAGATTGGATAATTACATCAGTAAAAATTTTGATAGAGTTCTAAAAACTCTCCAGGAAGAGTCAGCTAAAAATAGTTATGCTCATGCAACTAAAAATAAAATTTCTCAGCATAAAAATGAAATATTTGACTCCACTTATCCTTACTCAGGAAATGAAAATAGCAATATCATAGCTGTAGGTTTTTTTGACTATTCTTGTGGATATTGCAAAGCTATAAAGAACGATGTAAAACAATTGATCAATGATGGCAAAGTTAAGTATATCTTTAGGGATGCTCCAATACTTGGTAACAATTCTTTAAAGGCAGCAAAAGGTGCTTTAGCAACTTATTTTATCGATAAAGAAAAGTACTTAGATTTTCACTATGCTGCACTAGATCACAGAGGAGAATTTTCAGATAAAACTATATTAGGTATAGTGAAAAATATAGGGGTTAACGAGAACGATTTTAACAACTCTATGAAAAATAATGCAGACAAAATTGAGCAAATGATAAACAACAGCAAACTTTTAGTAAGGGATTTGGGAGTAGGCGGTACACCTTTTTTGATAATAGGAGATAGTCTTTTTGTAGGAAAAACTGATTTGAATATATTACGTAAAAAAGTGAATGAGTTAAAAGATTAATAAATTTCCTGCTTGACAGCACAAGAGAGTTTAAGTATAGTTAAGATATAGAAAGTAGGTGATGTTTGCTTGCAACACAGCACGACCTTAAGTAATTAGCCTTCCTAGGCTGGTTAATCTATTAAAATACAATTATTATTTTGGAGTTATAACATGAGAGATTCTAACTATGTAAGAGAGCCAATTGCTCTTTTTCAAAAAATCAAAGAAAATAAAAAATCAAGTGATTTATTGTATAATCTAAAGAGCGCTTATCCTGAAAAGCTAAAAATCGGGGCTGCTATAAAGACAGGGGATTGCTTTTTTGACTCCGTTGCTCAAGGATTGAATGAGTTAAATATAAAACCAGATCATTATTTTACTGCAAAATCATTAAGAAAAGATTGTGCAGATTATGTTGAACAACATGGTGAACAAGATAGTTGGGCCTATAAAGCAGTAATAAAAGACGCTGCTATTGGTGGCTACTTTGTTGCGCTAGAAGGTCCGTATGGTCCTATACAAAACCCAAAAACTAAAATAAATATGATAGATGAGAAAAAGACTTTTCATGAGTACTTAAAAAATATTAAGAATATGGCCACAGGAGCTGGTTCTGCACCTATATGGGGTCGTCTAGAGATTGAAGGAAAAATGATATGTGAAAAGTACAAAGTGAAAATTGAAGTGATAGCACTAGAAGAAGAACCTATAGATGGTAGATATATTACTACAGGTGAAGAAGGTGAAGGCGATAAGGTTGTTCGTATAGTGAATTACATGAGGCATTTTGTGCCACTTCTAAGTGAAATTTCTGAAGATATAACAGAAAGTCAACCAGTTTCTAATGAAGAAATCTTTGGTGAGGTTACAGAAGCTTCTGCTTCTGATCAATCAGAGCAAGAAGAACAATATAATATCAGAACTAGCAAAGCAGCAATTGCGCAAGATCATAAAGAACAAAAAACACAAAAAGAGAGAATTGATACCAGCGCTAGTGAGCCAATTCATACGGATACAGTAATTACTATTTCTCATCCACACGAGCAAAAAACACAACAAGAGGAAATACAAAAGAAATTAATCAATAGTTACAGAAGAGAAGCTATTTATAGCATAGCTGCTGTAATAACAGCTATAGCATTCACAGCATCTGCTATAGCTGCTGTTTTTACTCAACCAATGCCTTTAGCATGTTTTGCTGGAGTGGCTTTAGTTGTTGCATGTATTTGTGCATATCAGTTAACGCAGAGTCATCAAGACATTAACGAACTGAAAGGTAAGGTAGGAGAAAACAACACCTTTACTTTTTTAGAAGAAACGGGATTTAAAATTTATAGCCTGATTGATAAAGCAGCTTCAAAAATTTAAGATCTTTCCTACTTCATCTATATCAACTCAATTTTATTTTTACAGGAGGGCATATGTCATTTACAGAAATTAGATTTCCAGAAAATATATCTTATGGCTCTACTGGAGGACCTGAATTTTCCACTGACGTTGTAACAACTCATAATGGTTGTGAGCAGCGCAATATCAATTGGTCTCGTGCACGTGCCAGGTATAACATAGCTTATGGAGTTAGGTCAAACGAGCAGCTAACAGAACTCATAACATTTTTTCAGGCACGAAAAGGTAAAGCTATAGGGTTTCGCTTTAAGGATTGGTCAGACTTTACAGTTATCAATCAAGAAATTGGCATAGGAGACGATAAAAAAACGATCTTTCAACTGATGAAAACTTACATAAGTGGAAAAGACAAGCATACACGAACTATTAAAAAGCCAGTGCATGATACAATAAAAATTTACCTAGATGGTGAAAAGACAGAAAAATATTCAGTGAATTATTCAACTGGAGAAATAGCATTTATGAAACCACCAGCAAAAGGCACAATAATCACCGCAAGCTTCGAATTTGATGTACCAGTACGATTTGATACAGATTACCTAAACGCTTCTATTGATAACTATGGCAGCAATAGCTGGAACAATATTCCCTTGGTGGAAGTGAAATAAAGTTAAAGTATGCTACATAAAAGTTAAGCGATACTGAGGCTCATATTTAAATGAGCCTTGCACATTTTAAAGTCTATCGCCCATTACAATGTTCCACACTCGAAATTTGAGGAAATTCTAATGTAGCGTTTTCTCTTTCTTGTAAAATAGAAAGTTTTAATAATTCTTTTAGAACTAACTTTACAAGTGTTGTACCATTTTCCTTAAAGAGGTAGTCCATCCTATTGGTTTTCTGTATGTGATTGACAAAATTTCTAGCTTCCTCATTAAAAGCCTCGATTGTGTTGATACAAGATAATACTAAATCCGAGCTATTTATTGCTAAAATTCCATTTACGAAAATATCTAGTTTTGTTTTATCTTCAGTCAAATCTTCAGCTAACCTATTTCTAATATCATCATTCTCAAACAAAATGTACTCTAGATACGAGGCAGACTCAATAAGTATAAAGTCTTCTAAAGGTAATGGTTCTAAATCGTTGTCAACATAAGTAAGTATTCCAAACTCAGTAATACACCCTTCTTTTCTCATAACATAGCACTTAGGAAGACCACGATACATTGATAGCAAAGAAAAAAGACGTATTATACTTGTACCTCTATCTTTCATTTCCTCGAGAAGCTTTCTATCATTTATTAGTTTGTGCAAAATGTAATCCGTAGCAGGACCTGGTTTACGAAAACGAAACATATTATTTTCTGCAAAAATAGCCTCAGCTAATTCGATAGACTTTTTATCCTCATCTATAAAAGCCTTTTTGTCTCTATTTAACCGTATGATTTTAGCCTTGCTATCGCTGCGTAGTCTAGTTTGCCCTATTAGCCTCTCAAATGTTTTTGTCCTCATATATATCTTATATTAATTAATATTAATATTTACTATATTAACTACTTTGAGAAAAATAAATGAAAATCTTAATAAATATTATACTTTTATAAAAAAATAAAAGTCTTTTTATATTTGTATGAGTATATAAAAGGTTTGATTGTTGTAAGTTATCTAAGTGCTAGAGTCTAATTAATAAGTCTGCTTGAAGCCGCTCAGTGTTTGTACAGTTGTACCTGCGCAACTTGCTTCAAAATTTCTGCTTGTTGCTGAGCATGGATATTAGCATAACCACATGCAGGAGATGCAGCAGCAGGTCTTGCAATGCACTTAGGTCTTTTTGCTTGAGCATTGAGGCCAGACAATACCTCTTCTATCAATGGGTTGACAAAGAACCATCCTCCCATATTTTTTGGTTCCTCTTGACACCATATAATTTCAGCGTTCTTATATTTTTCAAGTTCACTGCCTAGTTTATCGGCCGGGAATGGATAAAATTGTTCTAAACGCACTACTGCTATATCGTTTATTTTTTGTGCTTCAAGCATTTCAATTATGTCGTAATAGACTTTACCACTGCATATTACAACTTTACGTATTTTATCACTTGCAACTAAACCTGTTCTACACTCTGGAATTACCGTGAGAAATTCTCCTTCAAAGTCAGAAAGGTTAGAAACTGCCATTTTATGACGCAATAGTGATTTAGGTGTAAACACCACTAAAGGCTTACGAAAATCTCGATTAATTTGTCGGCGCAAAACATGAAAGTAATTTGCTGGAGTAGAGCAATTAACTACTTGCATATTATCCTCTGCGCAGAGTTGCAAAAATCTCTCTATACGAGCAGAACTATGCTCAGGCCCCTGCCCTTCATAACCATGAGGCAAAAGTAAAACTAGACCACTTGATCGCAACCACTTTGTTTCTGCAGATGAGATAAATTGGTCGATCATGATTTGTGCACCATTTGCAAAATCACCAAATTGCCCTTCCCAGAGCACCAGTGAATATGGAGAGTCAAGGCTATATCCATATTCAAAACCCATCACAGCATACTCAGATAGTGCGCTATCTATAACTTCAAAGCGAGCTTGCTTCTCACTTATATTGTTTAGTGGAATAAACTCTTCTTCCGTTACTTGATCAACAAGCCTTGAGTGACGATGCGAGAAAGTCCCACGACCAGAATCTTGTCCTGACAAGCGCACTCCTATTCCTTCTTTAAGCAATGACGCGAATGCAAGACTTTCAGCAGTTGCCCAGTCTATGTTGCTACCGGAATTTATACTGTCTATTCTTCCATCAAGTATTTTTCTGACTTTATTATTGAGATTAAAACTACTTGGAATATTGCTATTTATGTGTACGCCCAATTTTTTTAGCTCATCTGGTGAGATACCAGAATCTGTATAATATTCGCTCAAATCATTTAACTTTGCTCTCCTGAGTTTTAACCACACTCCATCAAACCAGTCAGCTTTCTTCGGAGTATAAGTCGTTGACTCAGTAAGGCTTTTATCCAATCTTGTTCTAAATTCGCTGCGTAATTTACTTACTTCATCGCTACCTAGCACTTTCTCTGCAGTCAGCTTCTCTTCGTAAAGCGTGCCTGGAGTTTTATGCTTTGATATTGCTTTATACATAAGTGGCTGAGTAAAATTTGGTTCATCGCCTTCATTATGGCCATATTTGCGGTAGCATATTATGTCAATCACCACATCCTTTTTAAATTTCTGCACATACTCCATTGCCAAACTCGCGGCAAAACTCACGGCTTCTGGATTATCTCCATTAACATGAAATATTGGAGCTTCTATTGATTTTGCTACATCAGTACAATAAAAAGAAGAGCGTGCACAACGAGGATTCGCAGTAAAACCAACTTGGTTATTGATGACAATATGCACGATACCACCAACTTTATAACCTTCAATGTTGCTCAAAGTCAGGGTTTCAGCAACCACTCCCTGCCCGATAAAAGCTGCATCACCATGAATTGATATTCCAAGCACAGATCTCATATTTTGTTTTGCCCTTACTCTTCCAGCTAGAACCGGATTTACCGCCTCAAGGTGAGATGGGTTAGGACATAAACTTAAGTGTATTTTTTTACCACCAGCAAGTGCTCGATCAGAAGAGTAACCAAGGTGATATTTGACATCACCAGACACCTCAAGACTACTTGGATATGCAAGGTTGCCTTGAAATTCAGACAGCATTGCCGTATATTCTTTCCCCATCACTTTGGTTAGAACATTAAGCCGTCCTCGGTGGGCCATACCAAGAACTATTTCTTCAATACCAAAAGCTGCAGAATCACTAATAACTCTTTCAATTGCAACAATGGCTGACTCCCCACCTTCGATAGAAAAACGCTTATATCCAGGAAATTTCATATGGAGAAATTGCTCGAACACCTCAGATTCGATTAAGTGCCTCAGTATTTCTTTTTTATCCTGAGGGCTTAGCGTATAGACCTGATTTTCAATTTTCTCCTGCAGCCAAACTCTTTCCTCATAAGAGGAAATATGCATAAATTCAAAACCGATATTATTGCAGTAAATATCTCTGTAGGTTTTAGTGTCACTTGTAGGAGAAAGATTTAAGTATTTTTGATAATCTATTTCCTTATTTATATTCGGTGATAATGGATTTAAGTCTGCAAAAAAGTGACCATAAGATCTGAAAAAATTTGCTAAATCATCAGCATCTACCTTGGCTTCATTCTGTGCTCTGCAGGGTTCGGCTTTATTAACTTCTAAATTGCTCGAAAAAATTCTGTACCAATCTTCTCCAATTGATTTATCGCCTTGCAAGTAACGGCTATAAATTTCTTCCACAAATTCTGCATTGTCACCATAAAGGCAGCTTAAACTTGGCATAATCACTATAAAAGATATCAAATACTTATAAGTATACCTTAAGTTTTTTAAAAAAGAACTTTTTTGATCTTTGTAGATTAAGCTAATGCATTACCGCTTTCTCACAGATGTACGAACATTCATTTTTGAAGGTAAACTGCACAGCAAATGTTCAGTGCATGACACCATTTATTTTTATGGTTTTGTTTATTTTATTTTGCCACTCTGCTAAACGAATACATTTAATTTCATTTTTATCGAACAGATAATTGTCATATATTAGCTTAGTTCTCCTGTTGTACTTAAATATAAATCAGCATATCCCTAATTTTTTTATACATTTTACTTCTTTCTCTATATTTAATAATAGGCTTGAAAATAAATGGTAAACCTATAATTGTTAAGCTTAGAGCTAGGATTGAAAATACACAAAAGGCTTTGTGTTTACTATGTAGCTCTTTCAAGTAAAGCATCAAAAATCTACAGAATTTTTTGTAATTTTCTTCAATATTTTTTTTGCTATGAGCCTTGTCAATAAACATACCTATTGCGGTATAATCTTTACTACACTTAATTGCCCCTTTTTCTATTAATAGCTGAGCTATGTCAAAATAATCCCTTTGAATAGTAAGATGCAGAGGTGTAAAACCTTGTTGATCACAAATATTCATATTGGCTTTTACTGCTAACAACATTCTTACAATTTCTACATGGCCTTTTTTAGCTGCAAGTAGCAGAGGAGTTCTGTTGCATCTAGTGACGGCATTAACGTTTACCTTAAGCTCCAATAAGAACTTAACTGCTTTAGTATCACCATTGTAGCTAGCTTTATGTAACCTGGTGTTACCGATACAATCTTGGTCATCTGCTTCTATTCCCTTTGAAACAAGAAATGTTACCATCTTTCCATTATTATGCTCAATAGCGCAATCCAGCGCATCAAAGCCATGTTTGTTTTTTGTGCAAATAAACTCTTTTAACCTAGCTTTTGCTTGCTTTACAATAAGCTTTACCAGTTGCATTTTGTTGTTATATGCTGCTAGAAAAAGCGTAGTATTATTTTCTGCATCTTTTGCTTCTATGTTTGCACCTTTCTTTATCAGATATTCTATAATCTCTGCTCTACTTTCATAATGTGTAGTACATTGATAAATGGTCAAAAATAAAGGAGTACGAAAGTTGTTATCTTCACATTCAAGATTTGCTCCGCTATCAATTAAAATCTGGACGCTCTTTTTAGAACCGTATAATGAAGCTATGTGAAGAGGAGTATAGCCTTCCTCAGCATCTTTTTCATTAATTTTTGCGCCTTTTGCTATTAAAAAATCCATTAATTCTGTGTCATCTTGTAGTGTAGCAAGGTGAAGTGGAGTAAATCCATTTTTATCTCTAGAATTAATTGTCAGTTGATTAACAAGAAGTTTAGCAATTTTTTTGTGTCCATGCATAATAGCATAATGCAGTGGATTTCTATTTTCGTTGTCCACAACATTAAAGTCAGCTTCGTGTTCTAATAATGATTTTACTCCAACTAAATCGCCTTCTTTTGTAAACTTATGTAAGAGAGTGACTCCGCTTACATCTTTTGAGTTAATATCAAATCCACTTTCTACCAATTGATGTATGTCTTCCTCACACGCCATACCATTTTAATTAAACCCTTTTCGCATTAACAATACTCCCACTTAATTAAGTTTGAATGAATCTGTAAGAGAGATATAAACGTTAGGGAGATTTGTGATAAATAGTAAGAAAAAGAACAGAAAGTCAAAATCTATCTAACACAATTAAAATCACTATTTTACCTGCTTTCTCTGTACTCTATCTCTACTTTTGCATTTACATTCGCTGAATCACTTTCCTGCTTTACAATAAAGCAGCTCCATATGTTTTCTATGCACTTTTATTAAGCATTTTGCTCAAATTTGCAAAATTCACAATATTGTTCAACAACTCCATCTTACTATCCACTTGCTCATTCTCAACCTTTTTAGATTTAAGATCTTTAAGTACATTATTGAAATCATCCATGTTCACTGTCACTTTTAGCTCTTCATCTTCTGACTCTTCTTCGCAAATCTGATCTACAGCATGAAGTTTTGCTTCATTTACCAAATTTTCTAGATCAGCTCCTGAAAAACCATTAGTTTCTTCTGCAAGTTTTGCTAGATTTACATCTGGTTCCATTGGCACTTTCTCCGTATAAAGACCCAATATTTTTTCACGTAGGCTTTTATCTGGTAAAATAATTTCAATATGTTTAGAGAGGCGACCTGATCTAATTACTGCTTCATCTAAACTTTCTAGACGATTAGTTGCAGCAATGACTGTCACGCCTTCTATAGGATTAAAACCATCAAGTTCATGTAAAAACTGATTTACAATTCGGTTGCGTTCTTCGTCATTGTATGCATTATTATTACTACGTTTTGTACAAACAGCATCTATTTCATCTATAAAGACTATGCAAGGAGCATTTTCTCTCGCTTTTGCAAAAAGATCTTTTATGTAATGTGCGCTTTGTCCAGCATATTTTTGCATACATTCAGATCCAGAAACGCTAATAAATTTAGCATTAGCTTCACATGCAATTGCACGAGCAATAAGAGTTTTACCATTTCCAGGTGGACCATATAAAATATAGCCTGTTGGCATTTTGCAACTTAGCATTTCAAGAGCTTTCTTCTTCTTCTCTGATATATGACCACAAATCATTTTTAACTCTTTTCTTACTTCATCTGAAACAATAACATCATCAAGTGTTACTTTTTTCTGCTTGTCTGGATCAACTATCTCTATTCTAGAAGAGCCTTTTATTGCACAAACAAGATCATTTAATTCTTTTGAGTGCGTTGCTTTATTAACCGATTTTTTTTCATCACTCACTTCTTCAATATTTATTATGTTTGAATCTTGCCCGTTTTTAATCTCATTTTCAGCATCCAATTCAGCCGCTTTGTACGTAATATATTTAGCTATAGATGCAAATGCATACAAAATACTTACACACAATAACACCTTTAATACAGGCACATCAGGTACAATTAAATTAACCGCAACAATTGATGTTGCCATAGCAGCACCTAACAACAACATTGAGCCAAAAACAATATAACCTTGAATTTTCGCTTTTTTCAGCTGCATTAAGTATCCAGAACCATTAGGATGCTCGAATGCATAAATATTCACTGCAGTTTTACCATGAAAATTCTTTAACCAAGGATCTGCATTTTTTCTTATTAGAATTGATATTGTTTTTCTACTTCCATTATTTGCAGCACAATGCAAAGGAGTATTGCCCTCTTTATCCATTACATTAACACTTATTCCTCTATTTAAGAAAAATTCTACCACTTCAGCATGACCATTTTCAGCGGCTAAATGTAAAGGAATCTTCTCGCACTTACTATCTTTCTTATTAACATCAGCTCCTACTGCTACCAGGACTTTTGCTACGTTTTCAAAGCCACGTCTAGCAGCTACGTGCAACAATGTAAGTTCTTGACTAAATAAATGATTTACATCAAATTCAACTTTCTTCCACTCTTCATGTAGATCTTGATTCTGTTTCTTTAGTTCTTCTTGTATTTTCTCAATTATATTATTGAGATTTAAATCTTTCTCAGCCTCAATCGTCCTCAGTACTTTTTCCAGTGATTCATATTCTCCTGTCATAATTTTACCTTCAATATTAAAAGAGTTATTTAATTATTACATAATTATGATAAAAAGTCAATTAAAACAAGCTAATAACTGGGATTGTGAATAGTAAATTAGATTCAAGTGGCCTCTGTGGTGTCATTCCAGTGCGTGACACTGGAATCCAGATCAAGTACGGCTATCATCCAAATGTTGTTATTCAAGCAGCCCCTTCGTTTTCATCCCAGTACCCGGACACTGGGATCCAGGAACCAGCGTCAAGCACTGGAATGACACCCATGCTCTTTTCGCTATAAATATTAAAAAATTTACCAGGCAAAAGAAGCCCCGTGTAAATAGTTGTTCCACTCTTTATTTTTTAAATTTGACGTTGGGTAATGTCTTAAACAGACTGTTTCAGTTTGTATAGGGAAAAGCCCGAAGTTTTTATAAAGACATAGTATGTACATAGTACAAAAACAGTACGCTAAATACAAGTCTTCTTGTCGTTTTAATCTATACAGATTGGGAAGTTAAATAGTATAGCTTCACCTTCTCTGTAAGACATTTTAGCCATAATGGCTAATTTCTGGAGGATGAAGCACTTAAACTAGTTGCTATTGATAGTAATGATGCTTTCATGGCTGAAATAGAAAATAGCAAAGACATATCTGTTGTGCCTACTTCTAATCAGTGGCTTACAGCAAAAATCTTACTTCTTTCGATCATCAGATTAAGTCTACTCCAGCGGATATAGTAAGGATTTCTGATAGGTGGTTGATTTTTGACGAGCATGGAATAAAGAATATTGTTAAGGCTAATGCAGAACCAAAAGAGGGAATGTTCAAAAAAGTATGTCAAACCGAATTTTTAGTTCAACTCAATTTTCAATCTGTGGGGGTATAATTTTGACAGGATACAAAGCTTAATGGAGAAAGTTACGAATATCAGTGAAAAACATGGCAATTTTATTCTCATTTGCAGCTGCTATCACGTCTTGATCTTTCAATGAGCCACCTGGCTGAATTATAGCTGTAATTCCATGCTTTGCACTTTCTACTATACTATCTGGAAATGGAAAAAATGCATCCGAAGCAAGCGCTGCGCCTTTACATTTTTCACCTGCTTTTTTTACTGCAATATTCACACTATCTATTCTGCTTGTTTGTCCTGCACCGATGCCAATAGCACAACCGTCTTTTGCTATCACTATTGCATTGGATTTTACATGTTTACATATTTTCCAAGCAAAAATAAGATCCTCTTTTTCTGTTATAGTACATTCTGTTACTTGACTAATTTCTCCCATTACGTGGTTATTATTTTCCTGTACTAAGAACCCACCAACAACGTTTTTAACTTGGTACTTCTCATTTTGTTGAAAAGGTTTATGAATAATCACTCTCAGATTTTTCTTTTTTTGCAAAACTTTTAGCGCTTCGCTATTAACTGATGGCGCTATCACTACCTCCAAAAATATCTCATTTAGCTTTTCTGCTAGCTTTAAATCTATCTCCCGATTGAAAGCAACTATTCCACCAAAACTGCTTATTTCATCACATGATAGAGCTTTTTCATATGCTTTTAAAGCACTATCACTAACAGCAGCGCCACATGGATTATTGTGCTTTATTATCACTGCTGCAGGTTCTTGAAACTCAGAAATTATGTTAAGTGCAGACTCTATGTCGACTATATTATTATAGCTCAACTCTTTTCCATGTATTTTCTCCAGTGGATATTTGCTAAATTGATTACTATAAAATGCAGCTTTTTGATGAGGATTTTCACCATACCTGAGTCCTTGTGCTTTACATCCATATAAAGTAAAAAACTCTGGTAACTCATTGCTTTTACCCTGTGATAAAAACCAATTGTAAATATTAGAATCATACTGTGCAGTCAGAGCAAATGCTTTAGTTGCTAGATGTTTTCTATATTCTAATGTTGTCTGATTGTTATTTTTGATCATCTCAGCTTTCAGTGTTTCGTAATCTTGAATGCTAGAAATCACTGAAGTGAAATGAAAGTTTTTTGCTGTAGCTCTAATTAATGCTACTCCACCTATATCTATTTGTTCTATGATTTGCTCCTCACTTGAGTTGCTATTAACCGTTTTCCAAAATGGATATAAGTTAGTTATAAGCAGATCTATCGGCTTAATTTCTAGATTCTGCATTTCCTTTTTGTGCCTTTTTCGATCACAGAGTATTCCTCCGTGAATTTTAGGATGTAAAGTTTTCACTCTGCCATCTAGTATTTCTGGAAATTGCGTGTAATCTGAAACTTCTTGCGTTTTTATTCCCGCACCTGATAGCACTTTATAAGTATTCCCTGTTGAGAGAATTTCTATTTGTTGCTGCATCAAAAACAATGCAAGTTCAATTATATTTGTCTTATCGTATACTGATATTAAAGCTCTTTTAATTTTCATATGGAAGGTTTCTTAAGATTATATCTAAGAAAAGAAAATTTGTCTATATATAGCTACTACGTCATACCGCCGCGGTATCTCGTTGTAGACTCCGCTATAGCTGTACGAACATTCATTTTTGAAGGTAAATTGCACAGCAAATGGTCAGTGTTTGGCACCGGAGTTTAGTCTTTATTATACAGCCACTTATTTAAAGTTAAGTTTCCTGGATCCCAGTGTCAAGCACTGGGATGACAAGAAGAGAGCACTGGGATAATAAAGAAGGCACTGGCATGACATCATCCTTTTTTCTGGATCCAAGTAGTCATGGCACTGCCTTTGTGTTTGAGGCAAAACCTGCTATAACATTTAACACACTGCTTTCACAAACAAATGTTCGTACAGTTGTGTAACAAGCAGCGGAATACCAAATTGTAGAAGTTGCTTTAGCCCTACTAACCTTCCCTTCAAAGTAACCTATTCTATAAATCTTTTTGCCACACTTGACTTTAAGCCACGAACAAAATCTTCAATGTTGCAAGGATTTCTTCCTTCCATTTGCACAACTTTAGGAATTAAAGTGCCACCTTTTAAACTGATGTGCATATTATCATTAATGACCTCACCTTGTTCTGAAGAAAAAGCTTCAAAGTCAGCATCAAGTATTCTGATACGTTTATTCTCTATCTTAATAAATGATTTTGGATAAAAAGCTTTAACTTTTCTATAAGCAACTTCACAGGTATCACTTGCATAAATTTTATAATCTTCCACTTTGTCAGCGTAACACGCGTCATTATCATTCTGTTTTAAGGGAACTTGCTTTTTAATTTCGTTTAGCACTTCCAGCAGTAAATCACTGCCTAGCTTAGACAATTTATCATGCAAAGTTTTATAATTATCGCTTTTTTCAATAAGAAGTTTTCTCTGTTTTAAAATAGGACCAGAATCTAATCCTTCATCTAATTGCATGATACTGATTCCGGTTTCTTGATCTCCTGCTAAAATTGCATGCTGTATCGGAGCTGCACCACGCCACCTAGGTAGCAATGAAGGGTGAATATTAATACAACCATATTTTGGAGTATTCAAAATTTCTTTTGGAAGTATCAACCCATACGCAGCAACAACTGCAACGTCTGGCTTAAAATTTCTAAACTTTTCTTGCTCTACTGGAGATTTCAAAGAGACAGGAATACATACCTCTATGTCACTTTCTTCAGCAACGACGTGTACTGGGGATTTTGTTAACTTCTGCCCACGCCCTGAAGGTTTTGGAGCCTTGGTGTATACCGCTACTGTTTCGTTATGTGATTTCAATAGTAGACTTAACGTATTAACCGCAAACTCCGGCGACCCCATGAAAATAATTCTCATTAGGTGTTTTTGCTTTAAGAATTTTCTACTAGTTTACTATTTACAGTTTCTATTAATTTAGCAAAATCATCCTTATAATTAACAGCCATCTCAGCAAGAATTTTTCTATTCAAATCAACTCCAGCAAGTTTAAGACCATGCATAAACCTACCATAAGTAAGTCCATGTTCTCTTGCCGCTGCATTAATACGTATTATCCACAAACCACGAAAATCACGTTTGCGATTTCTTCTGTCTCTGTAAGAATATTGGAGTGCTTTTTCAACCCTTTGTAATGCAATTCTATAACAATTCTTTGCCCGTCCTCTATAACCCTTTGCTAGTTTCAATATTTTTTTATGACGAGCATGAGTAGTGACTCCACGTTTTACTCGAGCCATTTTTATTTTACCTCCATTTTGTTAAATACCATAAGGCATATAAAGCTTAACTATGCGTGAGTCAGATTTATTGAGAATCGTTGTACCGCGTTGATTACGAATATTAGATTTACTTCTCTTTACCATGCCATGTCTCTTACCTGACTGAGTAGAGATGACTTTACCCTTAGCTGTAAGGTGAAAGCGCTTTTTGACAGAAGATTTGGTTTTTAATTTTATTTTCGTCATATTCTAAACAAATTTACAAACACCACTATTTAGTTCTTTATTAGTAATTAAGTATGAGTATAGATAATTTTATTAAAGAATCAAATTAAAATTGTGTTTTAGAGGAGCTTAAATGTAATTACACCCAATATATGTGTTATACCTTCTTTATCTCCAATTGGCAACAATACTTGCCTCATTTTAACACTTTCACTTTCTTCCTCCTCATTGATTGGGCATTTACTCTCTATTACAGTCTCAAGTTTATCAATAACTGCATCTATTTTATATAGCCGCAAAAATGGTGCATCAATTGCATACTTATCATCGATGTACATCTTTTTTTCAAAACCATAGAATTCAATAGCTTTTTCTCCTGCATTTTCACAAATATAACCTCGATCTTTAACTTCAATGATAAAACAATGCTGCCATGACTCCATGATTTCTGCAGTGTCTATTTCATGTCTTTCTGGCCATTCTCTATCTGATCCTTTTATATCACTCCAATGTTGAGTAACTATATTCACTATTCTTCTTTCTTTGCCTGCATAATTTTCCATTCGAAATTCCACATATAAAACACAGATATGAGGTAAACTTATCGTGAATGTATTGATTTTTTCTTACTAAAGGATGTAGATTATTGAAAATTCTCATCCTGTTTACACAACAGGTAATGATAAATTAAGTATAATAATTAGAGCATAAAAATTATCAAATGAGGAAACTGTGAAATAAAAAAATTCTATTTTTGCAATATTTTGGCTAACTAATAGAATTAGTTCCACTTTCTAAAGTTATTGCACTTAATAAATAACTAGATGAAGTTTCTTCCTTAGCACTACTATGGCTTTTATTTTTTCTATTATAAAACCAACATTTAAATGGTACAGCTGCTGCGATAGCTGCTACCAAAGCTACTGTTACTGCTAACATACCTACTGTGAACACTATATTATTTTTCTCGTTTGAAGGTGTTTCCAATAATTTAAACTCTCTCAAGTTTGTATCATGAATCATAGGATTACCCAAAATATTCGTCGTATTTTGAACACTTTCTATATTTCGCATTGTAATTCCATTGCTAGCGTTTGATTTTTTCATTTCTTCCATTACTTGTTTTAAGTTTGGTAGTTCTGCTGTTGTATTTTCAATATCACCAGCTTCCAGCTTTTGCAAGTTCTCATTACTCAAAAACTCTTTGAGATACTTTTCATAAAACTCTTTGGCATTATATCTTTTATAACTTCGTATTTTTCCACTCTTGAGATCAGAAACAATATCATCAATCATCACTTTTGGATTTTCTGCATGCACTATTTCTCCTTCAGCAACAAGAATACGATAAGATGTATCGTCAAGCATACATACATACTTAAGTTTTAAATCACCTCCTCCCAATAGAAAATATATTGTTCTGTTTTGTTCTACATCTCGCAATTCTGATTCAATACTAATCCATCTATTCCTTTTTTCCTTATTGATTGATCTTTTTTTTCCTACAGTATTTTTAAATCTTCTTGACATATATGACCCCCAAGCTGACCAATATTTCCTTATGTATAAAAGATAAATTATTTAAGTCCACATCTTTTCACTAAGATTTTTATATTTTTATTACCCCAGTTGGGGATTAGAAGTCAGTGAAAAAGCCAGGAAAATAGGGTAAACTCCGGAAACATATTATCAAAAAATAGAGAGGTTACCCATGAATAAAAATGTAACAGAATTATTTTGCTTTGTAGACGATTTTTGCAAGGCTATAAACAAAAATTTCGCAGAAAAACTCCTGCCAAACAGTAAAAAACCTACCAGAACGCCAGGGATTACGCATTCTGAAATTCTTACTATAATTTTACTTTATCAACAATCTAGATGTGAGGACTTTAAATCTTTCTATACATATTATTTGAAAGCACTACATGGATCTGAGTTTCAAAATTTGCCAACATATAGTAGATTTATTAGGCTAAAAGGTATTTAGTGCTCTTGTTAAAGTGGCTTTGTGAGCAGTCAAAAATGACCGGAATTTCGTACATAGATGCAACTTCTATCGCTGTTTGCCATCCAAAAAGAATCTCAAGAAACAAAGTTTTCAAAGGATTGGCAAAGCTTGGAAAGACTACATATGGCTGGTTTTTGGGTTTTAAATTGCATATGGTAATTAATGAAAAAGGTGAAATTCAAGGAGTTACAATGACTAAAGGTAACGTTGACGACAGAAAACCAGTACCAAAATTAACTGAAAAACTGACTGGTCTTTTGTTTGGTGATAAGGGCTATATAAAGAAAGAGCTCTTTGCAAAACTCTTCGATAGAGGAATAAAACTCGTTACCAAAGTAAAAAAAGGTATGAAAAATACATTAATGCTTCTTGAAGAAAAGATTTTTTTAAGAAAAAGGTCGATTATTGAAACAGTTTTTGGTTACCTCAAAAACAGACTTGATCTTGAGCATTCAAGACACAGGTCTCCAATAAATTTCTTGGTGCACATCTTTTCCACATTAGTTTCATATTCTATGAAGCCTAAAAAGCCCTCTATTTCTACATTTTACTGTATTGATTAATCCGCAACTGGGGTTTTTATTATACTAAATAATACATATATTAATATCTGAATTTCTCATTGCAATTTATTATACCTTAGTAAAAACGATATAAAATTAGAGAAAGATTTATAAAAATTTTTGTAAGACAGGAAAATTTCTTCTCCTTTGGTTCCAGAGCATATAAGTGCTGTAAGAGCTAAGTTGATGGCACTGTTGTGCCATCAAACTCTGGAATCTTACTCGACACTAATCTGAGAAGATAGATGTGCTACCGATGTAGCATTGCTGAGCAAAGATTCTATTTCTGATGTAGATCCGGAATGCTCAAATTGAGCTTGTTCAGGAAGGTTTTTCATCGCTTTTTCAACATCGTAGCTACCTTCCCTATTTTTTCTATGCCATACAAAGTATCCTAATCCTGCAAAAGCTACTGCTAGCACTCCACCCAATATACCACCAGCAATCCCTGCTATTCCTATATACTGTCCTCCATTTATTTCGGGTAATTTAGGCCCTTCCACATCTGTGCTATTAAATATAGAATGATCTAACACTTCTTGTGAATTACTATCAAAACGGGAAACACTACTTATATCTTCAGGAGTAATTCCATAACTAGCATTTGATTCTTCTATTTCATTTATTACGTCATTAATCTCTTTAGTAGTTACTTTGCTTGATGCAAAATCGAATTCTTGTTTTGTTAAAGAAGCTGATTCGATAGTTACATCTTCCTGCATCTGATAATCAATTTCTTCAGTAGTAGATTCTCTCAATTGGCTATTTTCATCAGTTCTTTCTTTTAGCTTTTTTGAACTATCCTTACCCAATTCATCTACAAGGTTTTTTAGATATATTTTCTTAAATTCTCTATAATTATATTCTTTACCTTTTTCTATTTCTCCACTCTTAAGACCTAAAATAATTCCATCTATTGTCGATTCACGAATTGCTTGAGGAATGTCTATTGAATTTACTATTCCTGTAACCAAGCCTATCTCAGCTGCTCTAGAAGATATAGAGAGGTCTTTTACTGTTAAATTCTCTCCTTTAATTAAAAATTCTACTCTTCTGTTTTGTTTTATACTTTCCAAGTCAGATACAATTCTAATTGTTGGACCATCCATCTCCTGCTTATTTGTTGTTTCTCTCTTTCGCATGCTATTCTTAGTGTTTTGGAATTTTTTTGGCATTTCACACTCCTTAAATTAATTAACAAAAATATTATTTGAATTAACAAATACTTCTCTATGTTAGTGGATAAAATATTTATATCCATATCTTTTTGTTAAAAATTTTATGTCAAAAGATCATTTTATTATATTTAATAATCTATATATTAATATTTGGATTGATAAATTGATTTTACTTCTGTTACAACTTATTATGCATAGATAACCTCAGTAAAAACGATGAAGCTAAACGAAATTAGAGAAAGATTTATAAAATTTTTTGTAAATAATAATCATGAGCAAGTTCCTTCTTCTCCTTTGATTCCAGAGCATGATCCAACACTCATGTTCACAAATGCTGGTATGGTACAGTTCAAAAACATCTTTACCGGCACGCAAAAAACTGAAATGAAACGTGCCGTCTCAAGTCAAAAGTGTCTCAGAGCAGGTGGTAAACACAATGATCTTGAAAATGTTGGCTATACATCTCGGCATCACACATTTTTTGAAATGCTCGGAAATTTTAGCTTTGGTGATTACTTTAAAGAAACTGCGATAGAATTTGCGTGGAAATTTATTACTGAAGAATTGTCTCTTGATAAAAACAGACTATCCATAACTGTTTACCACACTGATGATGAAGCATATGAAATTTGGCGTAAGATAAGTGGCTTTTCAGATGATAAAATCATAAGAATTACAACAGATGATAACTTTTGGAGCATGGGCAATACTGGTCCATGTGGCCCATGTTCTGAAATCTTTTACGATCATGGAAATTCCGCTTTACATGAAGACGACAGAATTGTTGAAATTTGGAACCTGGTGTTCATGGAATTTAATAAAGATGAAGAAGGTAATTTACAAAAATTACCAAAAAAATGCATCGATACCGGAATGGGTCTTGAAAGAATAGCAGCTGTTATGCAGAACGTTCATGATAACTATGATATCGATCTATTTTCTGCCCTGATAAATAAATCACAAGAATGCTGTGGAAATACGGAAAATAAAGTAGCTCATAAGATTATCGCAGATCACCTTCGTGCAGCTGCATTTCTCATCGCAGAAGGAGTGCTTCCTGGAAATGAAGGAAGAAATTATGTACTACGCAGATTGATCAGGAGAGCAGTACGTTATATCCACCTACTTGGATATAATGATTCTCTATTGAACCTTGTTTTTCCTGCACTCATAGATGGCACAAGTTTGGCTTATATGGGAGATGTTTATCCAGAGCTAATTAGAGCTAAAAGTTTAATAGAAACAACGTTAAAGTCAGAGGAAGAAAACTTTAAAGACACTTTAATGAAAGGCATTAATCTCTTGGACAAATTTACTGCAGATTTAAAATCAGGTGACACTTTGCCTGGAGAATCAGCATTCAAACTATATGACACTTATGGATTTCCTTTTGATATCACACTTGATATTTTGAAAGAAAGGAAAATAAATTTTGACCAGAAGGGTTTTGATAATGCAATGAAAGAGCAAAAAGAAAGAGCACGTGCTAATTGGACTGGATCTGGTGAAAAATCTGTTGAACAAGTATGGTTTAATTTAATCGATCAGTTTGGCAAAACGGAATTTGTTGGTTATGAGCGTGATGAAGTAAAGGATGCAACAGTACTCGCAATAATTTCCTCTAAAAATGAAGTAATTGATTCTGCAAAAGAAGGAGAAAAGATAACTATTATACTTGATAAAACACCTTTTTATGGAGAGTCAGGTGGACAAGTGGGAGATACTGGAAATTTTATAAAGTCTGATGGAAGTACGTTAACAGTGGAAAATACCAACAAGATTAACGACCTATATTTACACAGATGTATAGTTGAATCTGGTTCAGTTCGTAAAGGTGATACAGTTACAGCTAGTATTGACAAAAAAAGAAGACAAGACTTAAGAAGAAATCATTCAGCTACACATCTTATACACTTTGCACTCAGAAAAATCTTAGGTGATCACGTTACTCAAAAAGGTTCTCTAGTCGCACCAAATAGGCTAAGATTTGACTTTAGTCACAATAAGCCAGTCACTCAGGATCAGCTGTTTTCAGTAGAAGATATAGTAAACTCTCTAATCAGAGAAAATCTTTCTACGTCCACAAAAGTTCAAGGTATGGATGAGGCAATAGACGAAGGAGCCATGGCCTTATTTGGTGAAAAATATGGTGACAAGGTTAGGGTTGTAAAAATTGGAGATTCAAAAGAATTATGCGGCGGTACACACGTGGAGCGTACTGGAGAAATTGGTTTGTTTAAGATAGCAGCAGAATGTTCCGTTGCATCTGGAGTAAGAAGAATTGAAGCTTTAACCGGTCAAGAAGCAATTAATTATGTACGCAATAACGAAATTAGCTTAAAAAAAGTTGCAGAATTCGTAAAAGCACCAGTAAATGAAATAACAAGTCGACTCAGTATTTTAAGCCAGGAGCGCAAAGAATTTGAAGTCAAAATAAAAAATCTTTATAAGAAGCTTATCAGTGTAGAAAATGTAAAAAGTACCGAAATAAATGGAATAAATTTCGTAAGCCACACTTTCAATAACGTTCCAGAAAGTATAATAAGGGAATTTGCTCTACAGCAACAAAAACCGAAAACTGTAATAGCCTTCATGGTAACAGAAAAGGATAAAACAGTTTTGATTGTCAAAGTAAGTAAAGATTTAACTAATAAGATCAATGCAAAAGAGCTAGTATCTACTGTAACCAGAAGGGATTGCGGTGGAAATGCCGAACTTGCCCAAACAAGCTGTAATAATGATAATGTTATCACTACTATTGGCAGTAGCTTACAAGAGCTAATGTAGGCTACGCTGTACAGCCGACATAAGAAACAGCGTCCTCATGGATAACACTCTATAAACATTGTTAAGTGTTCCTACGATAACGCATTAAGTATGAACGTTGTGCTCACCAAGAGATGTCAATAATAATAGGAAAGTTCTCTCTTATAGCATCTTTGCTACTAACAATTGCAATTGTTATATATAGCTTGTTCACAATAAATATTGACTATTTAGTACAATACATAATAGTTAAACATCTTTGATGGTAGAGGTAAAATCATGACGATAAAATTTGCAAAATGGAAAAGAGTATTGAGCACAGTCAATGGTAACAAAGATTTAAGTAAAGATAGCGTAATTGAAAAAATACAAGAGAAATTAAGAAGATTTCCAAAGGATTATAACAGGTGGGAGAAAGATAATTTTAATATAGATTATCTGTTTCGCATTAATAGTGATTATAATAATAGCAATGAGGAAGTTGCTTTGTTACATTTGCCGAGGAGTTTTTACCTGTTAGATATGGGCTATTACATCTCGCTACTTACATAGATTGTGAGCATCTGGCAAAAGCCCTCATAGAAAAACATGCAAAGGTTGATGTAATAGGTAGTGATGGATCGACTCCTTTACTTTTGGCTGCTAAACTTGGTAATATAAAACTAGCAAAGGTTTTCATAGAAAATGGTGCAAATGTCAATGTAAGAAATGAATGTGAAAGTGAAGACACTCCTTTACATTGTGCTGTTTGCTTTGGCCATATAGAAGTGGCAAAAACTCTTATAAAAAATGGTGCAAATGTTGATGCAGTCAATAAAAACGGAAACACTCCTTTAGGTTTAGCTACTCAAGAGAATCAGGTAAAGCTGATAAAAATTCTCAAAGAAAGTGGTACAAATGTTGATGAAGTCAATAAAAACGTGTACATTCCTTTAGGTTGCGCTATTCAAAATTACAATAAAGAAGTAGAAGCTTCATTAGATGATATAATAAAGGAATCTTTGAAAGAAAAAGAGAAAATACAGCAAGTAACTAAAAATGTGATTATTGCCGGTGGAACAACTGCATTATTAGGTACTGTTATAGCAGCGGCACTTCTTGCAACTGAAGCAATTGCAATACCTATAATTATAGCAGTGGTTGCAGTCACAGCAGCAGCACTGGTAGTTGGTGGTGCTACATATATGTTGTTGAAGCCTAGTATTAAAGTTGATGAAGCAGTCTTGACAAATGTACATGAAATAAGTGTTCTCACTGCTTCATAGTAGGGAATTTCAGCTCAGCTATTTGACCTGTCACTTCAGAGCACGACAGTGAAATCTAGCTTTTTATCAATATTTTATATAGTGGAAATTAATTTTTCTGAGTACCAGTATCACAAGTACTGGGATAACAGGAGAAGGATTACTTGAAACTGATCTCTTAAATTACTTTAGCTATAAATATTAAAAAAATTGCCAACTAAAAAAAGACAAATAAATCTCCAAGTAGCGAGCTGTATGTGATAACAAGCTCGATTTGGCTGAACAAAGAAAAAATTAAAAGAGACGCCGCCAAACTGAGTTTTTTACTCTAAAAATAAGTATAACAGTGCTACAACTAAGGGAAAGCTAGCAGAACATGATCAGTTGGGTTTAAAGTCTAGATAAAAATCGTTTACAATCGACGCTCAATGTGATAAGTTGAACAAGGTTTATTCCTCGGTAGCTCAGTGGTAGAGCAGTTGGCTGTTAACCAATTGGTCGCTGGTTCGAATCCGGCCCGGGGAGCACTATTTTATACAATCTGTACATTTCACTTTTAGCCCAAAATTCACTACCTTTTTTGTCTCTTAAACAGACAAAACGTGTGAAGTTATATAGGTTTAAAGCCTTTACTATCAAAATGCAAAGATGCCTGCACCTCACTTAGCTTGCTATCTGGCTCCTCTACTATTTTTCTTTTATTACATTTCCTTCTTAATTCAGGTAGAAAATTTTTAGGCAACGTGCTATCAATACTGCAATAATTAAAAATAAGCGAAGTAAGACGTACCAAATTTCCACTCGCCAAAGTCTGTGAACCTCTGTAATTAATGCTGTTATCATATACTTTAAGTGTAATAAGATTTTTAAGATTTCCACTTGCTAAAACCTCTGCACCTTCATTACTGATTTCATTCCATCCTAAACTCAGCAAAGTAAGATTTGTAAGATTTCCACTTGCTAAAGCTTTTGCCCCCCTATCGCCAATTTTATTATCGTATAATTTAAGCTCAGTAAGACTTGTAAGATTTCCACTTGCTAAAGCCTCTACACCTTCATCACCAATTTCGTTTCCTCCTAAATCAAGTGAAGTAAGATTTACAAGATTCCCGCTTGCTAAAATCTTTGCACCTTCTGTACCAACATAACTGCAACTTAGATCAAGTGAAGTAAGATGAGAAAGCTGAGCTAATTCTTTTATAACCTCATAATTAATTTTTGAACATCGTAAAATAAGCTTTGTAATGTGTGTATTATTTTTTAAAAAGTTTACGAATTTGTTTATATCAATTGTAATGCCTGATGTTGCTAAAGTGTTATCTTTTATATATTGGCTAAAACTCATGTGACCTCCCTACTAAAATTATGCAAGTGTTTTAGTAAACACTTCGGCAACTGTCAATCACTTTAATAAAATATTTTATGAAAAACTTCATATACCATTGCCTCCAAGCAGCTTTTTCTATCTCTTATTTTAACACAAAAGTTGTGAGAAGAGTTTGTTTTTGGTACCATTGAGGGTTTCGATGTTAACTTTTATATGAACTTTAAATCAGTCGTTTTATGTATACTAGATGGCTGGGGTAATGGAATAGAAAATAGTAAATACAATGCTATTAGCAATTCAAATCCACCTTGTTGGCAACATATTAGCTCTAATTATCCAAAGTGCAGTTTATCTGCCTGTGGAACTGATGTTGGATTACCAGAAGGCCAAATAGGCAATTCAGAAGTTGGTCACATGAATATTGGTAGCGGTAGAGTGGTAATGCAAAGCCTTCAACGTATTAATCAAGCAATCGAAACGATAGAAAATAATGCAAATCTACAGAATTTTATTAATGATCTAAAAAGTAAGAATGGCATATGCCATATAATGGGATTGATATCAGATGGCGGTGTTCATTCTCATCAAAAGCACATTTCATCTTTAGCAAACAAAATATCACAGCGCGGAATTAAAGTTGTAATACACGCATTTTTAGATGGCAGAGACACACTGCCAAATTCAGGGAAAAGATGCATTCAAGAATTTACAGAAAGCATAAAGGAAAATGATATAAGAATCTCCACTATCTCTGGGCGTTATTATGCTATGGACCGTGATAATAGGTGGGAAAGAACAATTGAAGCTTATGAAGCCATCGCATTTGCAAAGGCGCCTCGTTATGATGATGCAGTATCGCTCATTGATGAAAATTATCAAAATAATATAACCGATGAATTTATCAGGCCCGCAGTAATAGGTGATTATCAAGGTATAAAACCAGAAGATGGACTACTACTGGCTAACTTTCGTGCTGATCGAATGATACAATTGGCAAGTATTTTGCTAGGCAAAACAGATTACGCTAAGGTAGCAAAATTTTCTTCAATTCTAAGTATGATGCAATACAAAGCGGATTTAAAAATCCCTTATCTCTTTCCTCCTGAATCTTTTGCCAACACTTTGGGACAGATAATAGAAGACAATAAATTACGGCAACTGCGCATTGCTGAAACTGAGAAATATGCGCATGTGACTTTCTTTTTTAATTGCGGAAGAGAAGAACCTTTTCCTGGCGAAGAAAGAATACTCATTCCTTCACCAAAAGTTAAAACTTATGATTTGCAGCCTAAAATGTCAGCCTTTGAGCTCACAGAAGAACTTGTAAAAAAAATTCATTCTCAAGAATTTGTGCTGATAGTTGTAAACTACGCTAACCCTGATATGGTAGGACATACAGGTAACATAAAAGCAGCTGAGCAAGCTGTGCTCGCTGTAGATGATTGCCTTGCAAAAGTACTCAACGTTATCAAAGAAGTGGGTAACACTGCACTAATTATTACAGCAGACCATGGCAATGTAGAATGTATGTTCGATGAAGAAAATAATACACCTCACACAGCTCACACTTTAAATAAAGTGCCATTTATCGTATGTTCTGATTCTTATAATAATCTAAAATTAAGAGATGGAAGATTATCTGATATTGCCCCTACTATTTTACAGCTACTTGGACTCAAAAAGCCAAATGAGATGACAGGTGATTCATTAATTTTGTAGTGCGCTTTATATTACTATAAATCTACTACCAAGGGCTGATTTGCATTAGGAAACAAAACACTGTGTATAGCAGATAGCATATCTACTTGCTGCTCTAAATGGTCGTGTTCAGCTTCCACATTAGAGTACCGAATATTATTCTTCCCTACATATACAGATAAAGAACCATCATCTTCAACTGCTTTGTTATTTTGCAATACTATATTAAAAATTTCTTTCTGTTTTAAAGAATCGAACCAATCTTCAACTGTCATGTAGAAAAACTCACCCGTTCCACTTTCTGGACATACTTCTGGATAAATCTTCAGTACATCACGGGAAAGTGGTGGAGAAAAATAGCTCTTGAATGAGTAGCTGGGAGAATTGTAGTTATTGTGCAGAGCGATAACGTGATCTTGACCAGGAAGTAAAAAATCTAAAATTCTTTCTGCAAAGTTTCTAACAGCTCTCAAAGCATCTTCTGAAACACTGCCAAACTCTCTTAAGCTAGCTTCTGCACCTACATCATCAAACATGCGATTGGGATCGAATTCATACCGCTCACCATTTAAGTAAAATTCTACATTGCGCATAGTACCATCACCATGGGTAATGTACAGCATTCTTCCACCAAACTGCTGGATTATACGCTCGCCAGCTTCTTTTGAAGTTACTTCATTTTGATGCACATTAATAAAATTGATCCCACTTGTATCGCTACTTTTAATAAAAAGCTTAACCGTGGTATCACCCAACGCTAGATCATATTCTTTAGTGTCGATGTTTGACATTCAGCTGCTATCAATAATCAAAGCAAAAAATAGTACAAATTTTACTTTATGTTAGTTATAAGCTTTTATTTTTAAATTTTTTGCTGTCAACATTAATGATTCATTAAAGAAGTTATCAGCATCACTAATGCTACCTATGCTTTTTGTATTGATAGATTGGTCAATTCTTTTAACTAGATTAGATAAAACTTTGTTAGGGCCAACTTCAACAAACTTATTAGTGCCATGGCTTATCATATATAAAACCATCTCTCTCCATCTTACTCTACTTACAACTTGCTTAGCGAGCAAAGCTCTTATGATCTCTGGATCACTTTCTTCCTTAACTGTAACGTTTGATACAAAAGGAATCGAAGGGCGAGTTATGTTGATGCTTTTTAAAAATTCCAGAAGTTTTTCATCAGCAGGCTTCATAAAAGATGAGTGAAAAGGCCCACTAACTTGTAATTTTATCATTTTCTTGACACTTGAGTTTTTGAATAAATCAGGTAAGACCTCAAGAGCCTCTGCAGTACCACTCACCACTACCTGCCCACCACCATTATCGTTTGCAATTTCACAATCAATTTGAGCTGATTTTAATATACCTTCTACTTCACTTATTTCTGCTCCAAGTAGAGCAAACATTCCACCTTTGCATTTTAGTGAAGCTTCATGCATTGCTTCGCTACGAACTTTTAGCAATTTGACTGCAGACTCAAGCGTCAATGCCCCTGCAGCACACAGCGCTGTATACTCGCCAACTGAATGCCCACAAACATACTGAACGCTGTAAAGAGATTCACCAAATACGTACTTCATAACACGTAGCGTTGCAATTGACACTGCCATTATAGCTGGCTGAGCGTTTTCCGTGATGGTTAATTTCTCAATAGGACCATTGAAAATCAAATGAGACAGCTTTCTACCCAATATGTCATCTACTTCATCAAATACATTCCTTGCAACTGAAAATTCATCATATAAGCTCTTTCCCATTCCTACAAATTGGGAGCCCTGACCAGGAAAAGCAAAAATCATAAAAAATTTTTCATTCTTCATTGAGAATACTACTTTATTTATTTTTTGTCAATATTTCACAATAATGATTGACCAAATGAACCAGATTCACTAAAATCTTAGCTGGTAAGAAATTTGTAAGAACAATGGCAGAAATCGATTATCACAAAGTTACTATAGTTATGACAGATGGTCAAGAGTTTGAAACTTATTCCACTTATGGAAAAGAAGGTCAAAGAATAAAGCTTGATAGAGATCCTCTTACTCATCCTGCATGGACTGGAAGTTTGACAAGCGGTTCAGGGGAGAAGGATAGTAAAATAGCTAAGTTTAATGATAAATACGGGAGTCTTTTTTAGTTCCTCCCCTCTTTATTTAACATGTATAAATATAAAAATGTAGGCTATATTGCTTCTTCGCTACCCAAGTCTCAGGAAGTATCTAAACTACTGCAGGAGCTTAATTTTATCAATATAGCAGAAGCAAGTAAGCCTGAAGTTGATTTGCTGATAGTTGTTGGCGGTGATGGTTTTATGCTACGCACTCTGCACAACTACGTCATAGGAAATAAAGATATACATGTGTATGGAATAAATACCGGTAACGTCGGATTTTTGATGAATAAATGCTTTGAAGATCTAATTGATCATATAGAACATGCAGTTCCTACTCAGCTAACTTTACTAAAAATGGAAGCCAAAGACATAAATGGCAAAAAACACCATTACATCGCAGTAAATGAAGTGTATGTCTTTAGAAATGCAAATCAAATAGTGGAGATGAATATTACCATTAATGATAAGCTAAAAGTAGAAAAATTCAGAGGAGATGGAATTATATTGTCTACCCCAACAGGTAGCACTGCATATAACTTCTCTGCCGGTGGGCCAATCTTACCACTTAATTCAAATTTACTTGCACTGACTTCCATTAATAGCTACTACCCAAGGCGTTGGAATGGAGCGCTAATCTCAAATGATACAATAGTGCAAATTGATATCAATGATGTGAAAAATCGTCCAGCACTTGTAGTATCAGATTACAAGGAATTTCACGATATATCGCAGGTAAAAATACAGAAAGATCACGAAAATACAGTCACTCTACTTTTTGACAAAGATTGCCCTTTGAATGAAAGGATCTTTGATCAGCAGTTCTTATACTAATATTTATTCTTAAATTAGTATTCACTATATCTTAATAACTATAGCGTAATCAACATAACATTGTAATTAATTTTGGAGCGAATATGCCTGGATCAGGAAATAAAGATAACGTCACAATGGTTTCTCATACAACGGTGAGTGAAAATAGTGCAGCAACTCCACCAGCACCAACTCCCAGAACAAGTACTCCAAAACAAGATGGCAAAAACACAGATCCATTTGAAGAAGCTGCCTCAAATAAGCCATCATCTATTCTACCAGCTAATCAAGCTTCACAACTTGATGAAATAGTACCTACTCTTCCACCAAGAAATTCAGATTCACAACTTAATATACCACAAAGCCCAAATAGATTAGAAGAATCTTCTTATGCAGAGTTGAATTTACCTACTTCAAACGGATCAGCTGACAGTAGACCAGAAGAACCTGCTTATGCAGTTATAAATAAAAGTAAAAAAACTCCAGAAGATAGTTCTAAAACTGATAATGAAACAAATAGTCAACATCCAACTCTAAGCAGATCACCTTCTCAAGAAACAGTATTTGATCAACCATGGAATAGGGATGAAAGTGAAAAAAATCTTCTTGAAAAGTTCAGTCAGCATAGCGATACACCTTCAACTTCTCCGCCATCATACACGAGCAGAAGTAGTTCTCAAGAATCTTCGCCTACAAACAGCAAATCTAAACTGCAAAAAAACAGATTCTGGCCCAAAGCGCAGTACGCCATGCAGCAGAAAGGCGTTGTAATTTTTGGTGCAGCCGCTATCGTGCTTAGCACATCTACAGCTTTAGTATATTTACAAGATAAAGCAAAATTTATTACGTTCTTTACAAACAGTCCGCTCTATACCGTCGTACCGATTATTGCAGTTGCTTCACTGTTTGCAATTAGCCCAATGCTGCTTGGAATAAAACAGTTTGTAAATACCAAAGAATATCAAACTCAAGAAAAAAATGCAGATGAAGTTTTAGATAATGTTTTGATGAACCAGCCAGAAGGTAAAGTTATAAAGTCTGTAAGGCTGGAATATAGCAATGGCACTCATTCAAATTTTGTCCTTAATGCTTGGAAATCTAAAAAAGGCTTCGTCAATATTGACGAAAAAGTAATTAGTAAAACTAACAAAATGGAGTCTTTAATTAATAATAGGCCACTATTTACTACATTATTAACTGCCGTAGTTGCTGCAAATATATCGCTCCCTTTATTGCTGTATATGGAAGGTGGTGTTAATAATATACAAAAATTTTACCAGAATCCTTTGATCAATAACATAAGATTATTACCACTTACAGGCTTAGTTATAGTTGCATTATTAGCTGTGTGTGTTGGCGTGCATTACTATAGAAAAACAAATTGCACTAATCTTGTATATTCTGAAGAAACGATTGATCCTAAAAATGTTAATGGGAAATTCATTGAGGAAATAAAACGAGAAAGAACAAATGTTCTTGGAGAAAATCATAGTAAAGACGCTAAACGCAGCAGTTTAACGCTTGAGCAGGTTGTAGTTCAATCTCACAATTATAAGGATGCTATCTATAGTATAGGTGGATGAAATAAATCTCCTACAATGTCCATTGATTGGAATTTTTATACTTGCTAAGGCCTCGCTATTTGAGTACTTTAAGCTAAAGGGGTTTGTTTATGAAAAAAGTTTTAGTATTTATACCTTTAGTAGCAGCTATATTGATAGTCGTTAATTTTTTATATAAAAATAGCGGAACTGATGATTCACAAGTGGTAAACGTTTATTCATCACGTAAAGAAGAATTAGTACATAGTTTGTTTGATGATTTTACAAAAACCACTGGCATCAAGGTACGTTATATCATTGACGATTATTCCCAATTGCTTTCACGCATGGAAAATGGTGGTGAAGCTGATTTGTTTTTAACTGCAGATGCAGTGAATTTGATTTTAGCCAAAAAAAGAGGGCTCTTATCTCAAGTGGATTCAGAGACTCTAAAAAATGCCATACCTGCAAAATTTAGAGATAATGAAGATTATTGGTTTGGTCTCACAAAAAGAGCTAGAATATTGGTTTACAATAAAGAATCAGTAGATCCTAAGGAATTAAGTACCTATGAAGATTTAGCGAATGAAAAATGGAAAGGGAAAATATTAGTACGCTCTTCCACAAGTCCATATAACCGATCATTGATCGCTTTTATGATTGCAAAAAATGGTTTTGAAAAAACAAAAGAATGGGTGAGTGGAATTGTAAGCAACATGGCAAGAAAACCAAGCGGTGGTGATACAGATCAAATTTATGCTGTAGCCGCTGGTGAAGGCAATGTTGCAATAGTAAACAGCTACTACTTTGCAAGAATCCTTTCATCAGAAAATAAAAAGAATATCACAGAAAAGTTAGGAGCTTTCTTTCCGAGTGATGGTGTAATGGTGAATATTAGTGGTGCAGCAGTAACAAAAAACGCAAAACACAGAGAAAATGCCATAGCTTTATTGGAGTTTTTTGTAAGCAAACAGGCTCAAGAGCTATATGCTAAAAAAAATCAAGAATATCCTATTGTTGAAGGTATTGAAACTTCTGATGTGTTAAAATCTTGGGGAAATTACCTACAAAGTACTCTGCCTATAAGTGAGCTTGAGAAGCATCTCTTTGAGGCTGTTATGATAGCAGATGAATGTAAGTGGAAATAAAATTTTATAGCTTCCTTCTACTTTACTTTAGAGTTGTGTAATTGAAATTAAGAAAGTAGAATAAGCTCAAAAAAGGAGCTATGGACAAGAGAAGGAATTTATTAAATATCTCAGACCTCACAATCGGTGATGTAGAAAATATAACTAAATTAGCCAATCAATACCTTGAAGAAAAAGTTGAAAATAGTCATGTTCTGAAAAATAAAATAGTCATAAACCTATTCTTTGAAGATTCAACACGTACGCTCGCATCTTTTGAAATAGCAGCAAAAAGCCTTGGAGCAAATGTTATAACTTTACCAATAAAATCTTCTTCTATTAACAAAGGGGAAGATCTAAAAGATATGATAAAAACACTAAATGCAATGAATCCTGACTATATGATAATCAGGCATAAAAGTAGTGGTATTATTAATACATTGGCAAAGCATGTCAACTGCTCGCTAATCAACGCAGGCGATGGAAGCAGTGAACATCCAACTCAAGCTCTTGCAGATTATCTTGTAATTATCAATCATAAAAAGCAAATAAAAAACCTCAAAATTGTTATATGTGGAGATATCTTGCACAGTAGAGTTGCAAGATCAAATATAAGATTGCTGAAAATGTTTGGAGCAAAAATAAGCTTAGTTGCACCACCAGCTTTGATGTGTAAACATTTTTCTGAAGTAGATTCACTTCACTACTCACTAACTGAAGGTATAAAGGATGCTGACGTAATTATGCTTTTAAGATTGCAAAAAGAGCGCATGAATAATAATTATTCAGAAAAAGAATATTTTCACTTGTATGGACTTGATGCACAAAAACTATCGCACGCAAAACCCGATGCAATTGTTATGCACCCAGGACCAATAAATAGAGGTATCGAAACTAGCAATGATATAGCAGATTGTGTTATTTTACAGCAAGTAAAGTTTGGATTAGCAACGCGTAAGGCAGTACTGCACTATTTAATAAATGTTTAAATTAATGTTTAAGGAATTTTAGACATAATGATCCTCCTATAAAGAAAAGATTTAGAAAAATATAACACACCTTATGACAGAAATTAAGCACACGTATATGCACTGAAGTAGACTGTGCTATATTTTTTTATTGAGAAATTAATTGAAAAGTCTGCAGACTTGAATAAGGTGAATTTCGAGCTCTAAAATACCCTCACTTTTACTGATAAAAATCAAATTACAAAATGTGTCAAGTAATTTTTTGCATTTTTCACTTTATGCCACAACTATGAACATTTTGTTTTCTATAAAATTAACTAGCAAGTATAAATCAAACCCTAAGGCATTTTTTATTATAGATTAATCATTTGATTATAGTATCATTTTAATTAAGCCTATATTTGCAATGTTTATGAAATATAAAGCATTCTTCATATTATTAATTGTTATATCTAACCTGCTTGCTGCAGAACAGCCTGAAGAAAATAAAAATGAAAGCAGTATAAATCAAGAAGACGTATCGAAAAGCAACACTGATGCTGAAAAAACTTCTCCGCTTCTGAGCGAACTCAAAGAAAGCACAGACCCAACAAATGTAATCAATGAAGAAGTACCTTCAAGTAATCAAACAAACCTACAGTCTGAAGAGGAGACTAATATAAAAGATACCAAAGCTCTAACAAGTCCTTTATCAGAAGAAAAAAAAGAAGAACCTGAAGAGAAGAAAATCAGTCACAATAATCAAACAAACCTACAGCCTGAAGAGGAGATTAGCAAAAAAGACACCGAACTTTCAACAAGCCAATTAACAGAGAAAAAGAAAGAAGAACAGCCTGACAATATAACACCTGTGAACAAAGAAAATGAAGAAAGCGAAAAATGGACAAAGCTAAACAAAGAAATAAAAAAACATAAAAGCAAGTCTATATATAAAAGACAATATGATAGCCTAAACGAGCACCTTCCTAAAACTATATCTACTGATGATTACAGTAAGCAATTTTTTTACTGCATCAAGAAGGGCAACTTAATTTGTCTAAGAGGAGTAATAAATAAGCTAGAAAAAATTGGATTAACAATTCAAGAAATACTAAGATTTAGAAATAAATTGGGTGATACTCCTCTAATTTATGCAGTGAAACAAGGTGAAATAGACACAGTTCGCTTTCTCTTATTACAAGGTGCTGATCCTAGAGTAGTTGATAATAATTTTAAGTCCCCTATTGAAATAGCAATCGAAAGGAATCAGATCAACATAATAAACGCAATTGCCGAAATGATGCCATACCTTTTAGAGGATAAAGAAATAAACAATCAAGAAAACTCAGAGATGTATAACTTTGCTATAAAAACAAAAGAAAACACGTGTGATGCAAAAGATAATTAGACTTTTGATATTAATTTTAGTTGGTCATTTATGCTATGGAGATGATGCAATCAATGATTTTTTAAGCGCTCTGCACGATATAAAATACGTATCTTACAATACAAAAGATTTTGCTAAGTTTTTAGTACAGTGCAGCAAAGCAGGGGTTCCACAAGATTTTAAGAAAGGTTTTGGCCCTAATTTAAATGGGGCTAATTTTAGTCAATTATATTTAAATAAATCTATTTTTGACGGAGTGAGTTTGATTGGTGCCGATTTTTCTAACACCGATTTATCAGATGTGTCTTTTATCGATGTTGATTTACGTGGTGCTAATTTTTCCAATGCTAATTTACATGGCGTTAAAATAAAAGGCACAAATTTAAGTTTTTCAAAATTTGCTTCTACAAATTTAACAGATATCATATTTGATCAGTCTAATATCAGTTATGCTGATTTTATCAATTCTAATCTCAACAAAGTAAGTATGCGTAATATAATTGGTTTGCATACCAAGTTTTTGAATGTAAAAATGAATTTCTCCAATTTATCAAACTCAAGTGCCAGCTACATCAATTTTAGTGATAGTGAAATAAACGACACTGTTATGCAGAAAAATAATTTCGACAACGCAAGTTTCTTTGGAGTGGATGCACATAAGCTCAAGGTACAATTTTCTTCATTAAAAAATGCTAACATATATGGTGCAGAAATAAAAAAATCGGATTTTACAGGTAGCAATCTTTCGAACGCCTATTTTAATGCTTCTATTATAGTTGATAGTAACTTTGAAAAAGCCAATTTAAGCAATTCACAAATTTCCTATGTGAAAGGGGATAATTCAAACTTCATTAAATCTATACTAAATGGTTCCAAGATAAAACATGCATATGTTTTCGAATCAGACCTTCAGGATGCTGACTTATCTAATATTGATTTTAGTTTTAGTGAATTGTATAAAGTTAACACCTATGATGCTAACATTTGTCACGGAAAGTTTCATAATACTAAAGTTGTGAATTCTGACATGAATGGTTCGTTCTTTGACCATTCATTGTTTACCTCTGCAAAAATAGAAGATTCAGATCTTTCCACAACTTCAATTTATAAGACAAAAATTCAAGACTCTCAAATTTATAATAGTACTCTTTCCCACTATAATATGGATTCGAGTGAGATAGAAAATTCAATATTCTTCAAATTATTAGCTGATAATTCGAGCTGGTCTAAGTCAAAAGTCACTAATTCAAACTTTATTGAAAGTGATTTCAAATCCTCCGTGTTTTATGATAATGCCTTTAGAAAGACTAGTTTTTTTCTTAGCAATTTGAGTAATTCAACAGTGAGTGATGTCTCTTTCCTCTCTTCAAGCATATATAAAAGTTCAATTGCTGATATTCATTTAACAGATTGCAAATTTGATAATTCAATTTTGATTGACAATCAGGGACAGAGCAAAATTACAGATCTAGAGAGTGCTATAACTTCAATTAAAGATCTGCAAGAGAAAATATCGCAGGGCAAAAAATTTGATGTAAATTATTCTTACTTTGAGTTTAAGGATATGAATTTAGAAAATGCTAATTTTTCTAATTCAATATTAAGTAGAGCAAAGTTTGTAAACGTTAATTTGAATAAGGCAAATCTTGAAAAAGCCGATTTACGTTATACTGTCTTTGATAATTCCTCTCTTATTGATGCCAATTTATCAAATTCTAATTTAGAGGGCTCTAGTCTTTTAAACTTTGATTCAAAAAATACAAAGTCTTAAAAAAGCTCTATAATGTACTTGTTAAATAAAGAAAAATGACCGTAAAAAATGAGGGCATACTACTGATTCTATCCTCTCCTTCTGGAGCTGGAAAAACTACTATATCAGAAAAATTACTTGAGCAATCAACTGATTTAGTTATGTCTGTTTCTATGACTACACGCAAACCTCGTCCCGGTGAAGTAAACGGAAAAGACTATTTTTTCGTTACTGAAGAAAAGTTTCACGAACTATGTAAGGCTGGTCAAATGCTTGAATATGCCAAAGTTTTTGAGAATTTTTACGGTATACCAAAAGATTTTATAGAACAAAACCTGAGCAGTGGAATAAGTGTTTTACTGAATATAGATTGGCAAGGAGCATTTCATTTGTTTGAAATCTTAAGAGAAAAAGTTGTAAGTGTTTTTATACTACCTCCCTCAATGGAAGAGCTTAGACTGCGTCTACAAAGGCGTAATAGTGATGATGAAATTGAAATAGAGCGTAGATTAGCCGAAGCGCAAAAAGAGATAAGTAAAAGTAATAAATATGATTACGTAATAATTAATGATAATCTTGATAAAAGCGTAGAAGAGATAAAATCAATACTAAATAAAGAAAGGATTAAAAAATTAGAAGAAAAACAAAGCCCGAAAGATCTATAAAAATATTTGTTTATCTCTTTTAGCAGCATTCACGCTTCACAGTTTAGCCACATTTATTATTTTTTAAGATAAAATAGTTAAAATAGTAGACAAGTGCTAAAGTGGGGATTTAATTATGACAACAGATTTTCTAATAGAAACTAGCTTTCCACCTATATTTCGATAACATCTAGCTCAATTTAAAAGTCCAATTCAATAGGTTGTTAGTTGAAGCGCTAACGCCAAATAGCTTTAATATTGAGGTTTTTATATGGTTATAGATTCAAGTGTATTAGTTAGTAATGCAAATAAACTAGACAAATGTATAAACAAAAATGAAAAACCAGAGCAAGATAAAAAAGACAAGCAATTGTATAATATTATAGAGAGAAAGGTAAAAAAAGAAAAACATAAGCATGAAAAACCAAGAAGTCGAGATGGAACACTCAAGGAATGCAAAAGGTTACTTAAGGAAGGTGCTAGCCCTGAAGTATTGATTAAATTAGAAGCATCACTTAGAGAACAGGAAAAATATTACAGGTATTATATCCAGTGCTTCCTTCCAGTGCTAGGTGAAGTAATAGAACGATCGAAAAGAATATCAAATGAAACAAAAAACCAAGTAATTTCTGAAATCACTAAAAGTTGTTTGAGTAGGTACAATGAACAAGACAGTGGCTACGGTAGCGATTTTGAAGATGAAATAAACGGAATATCAGATTCTGATAGCGATTTTAAAGATGAAATAAACGGAATATCGGATTCTGATAATGACGTTCAATTACTAAATGCAATCCAAAATGGAAACAACAGGAAATTTAGAAAATATCTAAAAGATTGCACAAATGTCAGTGGCATAACAGATGAAAAAGGAAATAATATTTTACACCTTATTGCATCGCTCAAAAAGAAACAAAAATGCAAATTTCTAGGTACCCTAATAAAAACGATCACGAAAGAAGATCTAGCACAACTTGTTGATAGTGAAAATCAAGAAGGAAAGACTCCTTTTCAGGTAGCACTAATTAACAAGATAATAAAAGGGAAACATAATTCTCAGACAATCCAAGATAACGATAACACACTTAAGTTTCTTACAAAATTGCTAGAATATGGAGCCAGCTCTGACAATTTAGGATTATCTACAAAAGAATTACAATACTTAAAAGAAGAGCAAAAGACATACTATTGTGATTTCTTAGAAAAATTAGCAAAGTCAGTAAAGACACCTGAATTAAAATCAGAGATAAGAACAAAAACTAAAGAAATTATACCACATACCATAAATACTCCAGATAGTAATGACAATTATCAACTACATTTAGCAATTAAAGATAAAAATGAAAAATCTTTTAAGGAATTATTGCAAAAAGGAGCAGATATTAATCTTAAGGATGCAAATGGCAACAATGCTTTACACCATATTGCCTTGCTGAGAGGAAAGCAAAAAGTTACATACTTGAAATTAATATTAGCCTTAGTAAAAGAAAGAAAAATATCTGAAGATAAATTAGATGAAGCTATAAAAGCAGCTAACAGGCAAGGCAATACACCTCTAGAATTAGCACTAAAGAAAAAAGCAGAAAAAAAAAGTATCGAATACCTATCGCAAGAAACAATTTTTGATTTAGCAACTAATTATGATAATACAACAAAGTTTTGTTCAGCATTATTACAAAACGGTGCTAACCCTGATTCTTTATGGTTAGAAGATCCAGAATTCCATACTAAAAAGTACTATTTAACTTTACGAGATCTAAAAGATTGTTCAAGTACTCCACAGAAAGCACAGGAAAAAGCTAAAGAACTAAAAGAGAAGCTTGAGGAAAAATACCACTGTGGAACTGCTTCGAAAAAATGTCAATCAGGCATTAAAAAGCTAGGTTCTGGTGTAAAAAAAGGAGCATCTGCTGTATGGAAATGCATTGATCCGGGCAGGAGAGCTAGTGTATTGTTAGCAATCACAGTAGCAACTACTATTATTACAATGGTAACACTTTCTTGCTTCCAAGGACAAATTGCAATTGGAGCAGCCTTACCCATCATAGCTATAACAGGGGTAGTCTGTCTGATATTCACTTTGGGACTTAGCGGCATTAGAAAGTCTGTTAAGGAATTAACTACCGATAAGCAAAGCCGTAAAGATGATCACCTAGCTGCAAAACAACCTGAAAATATTACTGAACAACAAAATTTAGCTAACAACTCAGCAGAGCAAGAAGTACAAAGATCGTCAAATCAATCGGAGCATACAGAAAGCCCAGCTACTAAAATGAACGATATATCAATATCACGTCAATTTACAAATAAACTATATGAGTTGATTAATAAACCCTCTTCTCTGGCGCTATGAAGTTAATCTCATCGCTCAAAGTTTTTTCAGCAACTTTTTTATAGTCAATTTCTACACTGACTTGGCTTTTCTCTTCTTTAAGCCATGCCATAGTATGCTTCATCCAATTTTTATCATCACGCGTGGGAAAATCTTCACGAGCGTGGGCACCTCTGCTTTCCTCACGATTGGCTGCGCATTCCATAGTAATAACTGCTTGTGGAATCATGTTGGCAAGCTCAAGCGCTTCAACCAAATCACTATTCCATATCATACTACGATCTTCAACTGCAATATTAGGCATCATTTTTGCTACTTCTTTTATAGCTTTTTTACCTTCTTCTAAAACTTCAGCAACACGGAATACTGATGCATATTTCTGCATAGTGTGCTGCATTTCACTGCGTATTTTTGCTACTTTGAATTCTCCAGAAGCAAATCGCATTTTATTAAATCGATCTACTATCCAGTCTGTGCAGTCTAAATGCAATTTTTTATGTGGTGTATCAGGCTTCAACTTTTCTCTTGCTCTGAGGGCTGCAGCTCTACCAAAAACCACAAGATCAAGAAGCGAATTAGAACCAAGTCGATTTGCACCATGCACAGAAACACATGCTGCCTCTCCAATTGCAAATAATCCTTCTACCACTTCTTCTTTACCTTTTTGCAACGTGATCACTTCCCCATGATAGTTTGTTGGAATACCGCCCATGTTGTAATGAACAGTTGGAATAACAGGTATCGGATCTTTAGTAACATCAACTCCTGCAAAGGTTTTTGCTGTTTCACTAATACCTGGCAATCTGAGTTTGATCACTTCTGGATCAAGATGCGATATATTCAAGTGCATGTAATCCCTCTTCGGTCCAACTCCCCTTCCCTCTCTAATTTCAATTGTTATTGCGCGACTAACCACATCACGAGAAGCCAAATCTTTTGCCTTTGGTGCATAACGTTCCATAAACCTTTCACCCTGAGAATTAACGAGGTATCCACCTTCACCACGGCATCCTTCCGTCATCAAGCAACCTGATCCATATATTCCTGTTGGATGAAATTGCACAAATTCCATATCTTCAAGTGGTAACCCAGCTCTCACCACCATACCATTACCATCACCTGTGCAGGTGTGTGCACTTGTTGCAGAAAAATAAACACGTCCGTAACCACCTGTTGCTATTACTACCGAATGTGCACGAAATCTATGTAATGTGCCGTCACACAGCGACCAGGCAAGAACTCCGCAGCATGTGCCTGTTTCACTATCCATAATTAAATCAATTACAAAGTATTCAACAAAAAACTCAGCGTTGAATTTCAGGCACTGCTGATATAGAGTATGAAGAATTGCATGCCCAGTTTTATCTGCTGCTGCACAAGTACGCTGAGCTGATTTTCCTTTACCAAAGTGAGTTGTCATTCCACCAAAAGCACGCTGGTATATTTTACCATCTTCCGTACGAGAAAAAGGTACGCCAAAATTTTCAAGTTCGATAACAGCTTTGGCAGCATTTTTACACATATACTCTATTGCATCTTGATCGCCAAGCCAATCTGAACCTTTTATTGTGTCATACGCATGCCAGCGCCAATCATCTTCAGCAATATTGCTCAAAGCTGCACTAATTCCGCCTTGCGCTGCAACTGTATGACTTCGTGTAGGGAAAATTTTAGAAATGCAGGCAACTGCAAAATTAGTTGCAGCCATTCCAAGTGTTGCTCTAAGCCCCGCTCCTCCTGCACCTACTATTACCACATCATATTCATGTTCTATGATTTCATACGCTGACTTACCCATACTCACTTATTTTATCATCACAGGCTTATAATATCACAGAAGTAGAAAAAATCTATACTAGTTTTCCAAATGTAAGCTTCTGAAATAAATCTATAGTAAACGATGTCATAACAATCATAGGGCGTCATGAAAGTAGCTGACATTGGAATGACACTATCATAAAGGAATAAGTGTAGTTACTTGCATGACATTGATTACTTATGCCTATTCAACTAGATCTAAAATCAGACAGAAAAAGGTAATCTTGATAAAACTCATTTACAACAAGTTCTCTCGCATTTGAATTTTCCGTTTGCACTTTTTTGTATCCTAATTTATGGCTTATTGAATCTTTATATGAACTAACTGCTTTATATATCTTACTTACCTCTCCTGGAAAGATACCACCAACAATTATAACGCATAACCCTGCAACTGTTGCAAAAGCTAGAGTTAAACTTTGCCTCCAGCTAGCTTTTTTTTCTTGTGCGTTAACAGAGCACAATTCACTTGACATTTTTTGGGGATACTCATGCCACATGTGATTGCAGTTTGTACATTTCACTTTTCTTCCAGAGACACCTATTTGCTCATGAGATACTAAGTAGGCTTTAGTACAATTATGACATTGTATTTTCATAGTGCTTACGTATAGAATAGTATAAATTTGATATCAATATGTATATAATAAATGAAAAATTTGCAACTAAAAATCTACAAGGTGAGATAGAAAATATTTGGAAAGATAAAGAAAAACTTAATGACTATAATCTAAAACACGAAGCAAGATTAATAATCAAAGAGGTAATTGAGTTACTTGACAGTGGTAAAATTAGAGTAGCAGAAAAGCTATCAAGTGGAGAATGGATAGTACATAAGTGGATAAAGCAGTCAATATTATTACATTTTCTCACTGAGGAAAGCAAAATAATAGACAACACCAATTGCTGGTTTGACAAAATCGGTAGTAAGTTTAGTGAATGGAATGAGGAAAAATTTTACCAGTCAAAAATTAGAGCAGTCCCTGGGTGTTTTGTCCGCCAATCTGCTTACATAGGTGAAAATGTTGTTCTAATGCCAAGCTTTATCAACGTTGGTGCGTACATTGATTCTGGCACAATGATAGACACTTGGTCAACAGTTGGTAGTTGTGCACAGATAGGAAAAAATTGCCATATTTCAGGTGGAGTGGGAATAGGTGGAGTTCTTGAGCCCATACAAGCTTCTCCAGTTATTATAGAGGATAATTGCTTCATTGGAGCGCGCAGTGAGGTAGCCGAAGGTGTGATAATAAGAGAGGGATCAGTCCTTGGCATGGGGGTATTTATTGGAGGATCAACAAAGATCATTGATAGAGAAACAAGCAAGATATTTTATGGTGAGGTGCCACCTTATTCTGTAGTTATACCAGGATCTACTTCATCTAAAAATAATATCTCAACCTATTGTGCAGTGATAGTAAAAAAGGTGGATGAGAATACGAGATTAAAAACCTCTATAAATGAAATATTAAGAGATTAAACTTATCTCACTACTTGTTATCACTTTTTTTTATCATTATTACTAATTACAGTAATAGCATATGCACATAATTCTGAAAAAGAGACTCCATTTTCTTTAGATAACTTATATAATTTTTGCAGACTTTCTTTGACTTTATTAGGTATGTTTCCTCCACGCTCCTTTGCAAGCCAGGAATCTTGATGGTGAATTGGATGAGTATCACCCTTTGGATCTCCTATGTATATTGCAAAAGGTGAATTTTGCCCTTTGAAATCACACTGTACAGTAAATTTTTTTATAGACTCAACCATTTAAAGACCTCTGCTTTTCTTTTTAACCGATTTTATAGAAGGTACAAGAGGTGGTTTTTTGATAAAATCTTGCCTATTGAAAACACTTTCTTTCCCTTCCAAAGCTCTGCGAACATCAGCCCTGCTCAATTGTGACTCTTTTGCTAACCTCATTCCATGCTTTACCATAATATTAGCATATGCCAGCACTTTTTTTACTAACTCTAGGTCACCATTCAACATTCGAACTAGCACTTGAAATATTTCTGCTAAAGTCAATCCGTCGTCACCTACAACCTTATTTTCTACAAAATTGATAGCTTCTTCAAATTCATATTCAACACCATCACCTTGAGGTATCAGGGTAACATAATCCGTATCTTGATTATTCATAACCAAAGCACTATTACTCATATGCCTTTAAACTTATATTATATATATAAATACTCCACTATTTTATAGTATGGCACACTATAGTTAAACATTTATTAATAATATGCTCACTTATATACACGAATTAATTGATAAAAACCAAGAATCAATATCCATCAGCGATTTTATGAATGCTGCTCTATATCATAAAGAGTATGGTTATTACATGAGTAAATTACCACTTGGCAAAGACGGTGACTTTATTACTGCACCTGAAATTAGTCAATTATTTGGCGAAACAATCGCTGTGTGGATAATGCATACATGGGAAAAATTAGGAAAGCCATCAAAATTCTCTCTAGTTGAACTTGGGCCAGGTAAAGGAACGCTCATTCACGATGTAATAAGAGTCACTAAAAAATATAGCTGTTTTTTTAGCTCAATGGACATTCATCTAGTTGAGATAAGTCCTATTTTACAGAAAATACAAAAGGAAAAATTAAAGGGATTAAATATTAACTGGCACACAGATGTCGACAACTTACCCAATCGGCCAACTATTTTTTTTGCAAATGAGTTATTTGACGCCCTTCCAATTGACCAGTTCGTTTATCGTGATGGACAGTGGTATGAAAACAGAGTGACAAAGCAGGACAATGGCAGTCTTTCATTGTCACTCCAGTGCTTAACCAGACCAAAAACTGGATTCCTGACTGGAATGACAGGGGATTTCAATGGTGCAGTAGTGGAAGTATGCTTAGCCGGAATCGAAATATTAAAGAAACTTGAGAATAAGATAGTAAATAACAGAGGAGCTGCTCTGATTATAGATTATGGTTATGTATATCCTGAATACAAAAGCACTCTACAATCGGTCAAGCAACATAAATATGCCAATTTTCTTAACAATATTGGTAACAGTGATATTACTGCACTTGTAAACTTTCAATCATTAAAAGATTCATTAAGACACGTAAATTGTGAGATTTTAACTCAAAGAGAATTTTTATATCTTTTTGGTATAAAGGAAAGAGTGCAAGCTTTAATGGAAAATGCAAGTAATGAACAGAAAAATCAAACCTTCAGTGAATTTTTAAGGTTAACTGAAAATATGGGTACTCTCTTTAAGGCAATGCTGATTTACCATTCGTAGTTTTGTATGATTCTTATGTTAAACGTTTTGAGTATAAATACTAAAAAATTTACAGAATAAAAAAGGTAAAAGAAACGTATCTGTTCAGCAGAGTGGCAAAATAAAGTAGAAGAGATAAAGACAACTATAGAAAGAAATGGGTTTTATTTGAATAGCCGACATAGTTCCTTTAATAAAGGTGTCATACCAGTGCCCAGACACTGGGGTCCAGATGGAACATTAAGTTGGTAAACACTTTACAACGTTTTTGATGACGAAAAGACTGGATGCAAGTGTCAGCTACTTGCATCACATCCTCTTGTTTCTATAATTGCCTTTTCTCTTCTACTTTATTTTGCCACACAGATACAATGTTTTCACATGCACTTGGTAGGCTATCTATTTTGAAAAAGAAGGACTACCAACACCTTCACTTTTTGCATCACTAAATTTACTTGCCACTTTATCAATAGCCCAAATCAGAGGTGTAACAATGAGCGCAGCAGCCCAGATAACAGCACTAACAGCATAATTCAAAACTGCATTAACAAATTTAGATAATGCACTACTATGGTCCCATGCCTTACATGACAACATGGATGAATAATCTATCAACGATCTTGTATTGCACTTAAGATCATAATTATCTGTTACTTTCGCTAACCCTTTTGCTGGCCAGTATGACAAATACGCCAATGCTAGATATAAAGGTTGCAGAATTACACTAGCTAACGCAAAAGTAATAATCCCAATCATAGAAGGATTTTTTTTGTAACTACCAAGAGCTACATTTTTCACTGGTCCAACAACACTATCGATATAATGAACAGATTTATAGAAACTATTTTGTGGAACTAGATGATAACCAAATCTTCTAGTAGGAACAATTCCCCTTGCAGCGTATTTACTAAAATTCTCAAATAAATTCGACATATTACCCCTCTAAAAATAAAAACATAATTATCTTACCAGTATAGCTTGTTTTAGAATAAATGCAATCACTACCTAACTAAATTATCTGTTGCGCAAAAGCACATATTACCATACCATCGAAAATAAAGAGGTCAGCATGAGTTTTACTTTACCTGAGTTGCCATATGATAAAGCAGCTTTAGAGCCTTATATATCTGTAAAGACACTAGATTTTCATTATGACAAGCACCATAAGGGATACTTAAATAAACTCAACGAACTGGTTGAAAATACAGATTATCAACATATGGAAATTGAGGAATTAGTAACGAAAGTTCATGGAAATAATAATACAGTTCCTATTTTTAACAATGTAGCACAAGTTTGGAATCACACTTTTTATTGGAATTCAATGAAAAAAAATGGTGGTAGTAAACCTAAAGATGATGGTCTTCTAGCAAAAAAAATTCAAGATGATATTGGTGGCTTTGACAAATTTTGTGAAGAATTTTCAAATTATGGAGTAAGCCAATTTGGTAGTGGATGGGTGTGGTTAGTGCTCGAAAAAGGAAAGCTCAAAATCACCAAAACTCCAAATGCAGATTTGCCATTAATTTATGGCCAAGTGCCACTACTCACTATGGATGTCTGGGAGCACGCCTATTATTTAGATTGTCAAAACCGTAGAATTGACTACATAAAAGTTTTTCTTGATCATTTGATCAATTGGGATTTTGCAGAAGAGAATTTAAAAAAGAGTATATAAAATGAATGTACCACAGGTAACAAAATTAGATAATGGTCTGCGCATAATAACTGAGCGAGTGCATGACGTTGATTCCGTAGCTTTAAATATACGAGTTGGTGTTGGCAGTAGAGCTGAAAGTGCAAGTCAAAATGGAATATCTCATTTCCTAGAGCACATGGCTTTCAAAGGAACAAAGACAAGAACTGCTTTTGAAATTGCAAAAGCTTTTGACGACATAGGTGGAGCTTTCAATGCCTGCACCGGTAGAGAAAGCACCAGTTATTACGCAAAGGTTCTTAAAAAAGATATAAAAACTGGCATTGATATATTAATAGATATATTGATGAACTCTACATTTCCAGAAGATGAATTGGAACGCGAAAAGGGTGTTGTAATACAAGAGATTTTTCAAACTAATGATTCACCGAGCGATATCATTTTTGATAAGTATTTTGAAGCAGCTTATAAAGATCAACCATTTGGTAGATCAATCTTGGGCACGCAAGATACTGTCAAATCTTTTACTCGAGCTAATCTAGATAACTACATAAATGAGCATTACTTTGGCGGAAATATGATATTTGCTGCTGCAGGAAATGTTGAACATGAGGAAGTTGTTCAATTAATCAAAGACTTTCTCTCAAATATTCATTCAAAAGAGCTAAAAAAAAGCCAAAATGCAGATTATACTGGTGGTGAGTATCTAGAACATCGTAAATTAGATCAGGTGCACTTGTTAATTGGGCTACCTAGTGTTTCTCGTGATGATAATAAATATCACACATTTAAAGTGCTTGATTCTATACTGGGAAGTGGCATGTCGTCACGCCTGTTTCAGGAAGTAAGAGAAAAGCAGGGGCTTGCTTATTCCATTTACTCATTCAACTCTAGCTATGCTGATACAGGAATGCTTTCGATTTTTGCTGGTACAGATAGCAGTAATCTAGATAAGCTTTTGAAAGCTATAACGACAGAGCTGAAGAAATTATCCACGGATGATCTAAAGGAAGAAGAAGTAAATAGAGTAAAAGAGCGAGTAAAATCCCAAATTTTAATGTCACGAGAAAGTGTTAGCTCACGTGCTGAAACATTAGGACACTACTATGGTAACTATAATAAATACATCAGTAAAAATGAACTCATAGAAAAAATTAGCGCTGTTACTATTTATGATATAAAAAAAGCAGCAGAAGAATTGCTATCTCAGCATGAGAGAATTACTTTAGCTGCGATTGGAGAAATTAATTCATTACCAAGTTACGATAAAGTGGTTTCTATGCTTAGTGTACTTTAATTATGTTGCTTATGCTCACTAAAAAGTTCAACGAATGGTTGCAAAATCCTTTCTATAAAAAGTTTGCTTTCTGGTTCATCGCATATACCACTAATCATTCTATTTAGAGGTTTCTCGCTGTTTTGTAAAAATAAATAGCTTTCTACTGATTGCACAACAGACAAGGCAGTCAAAATTCCTCCTATCACTAAACAAGAAGCTATAGCAGGTATGGTACCCACTGCAATTCCAGTTGCGATTAATGATAAACCAGCTAAGAGTGTAAAGGCTGAAACGCAAAACGCTATTTGATGTTTTTCTTTATTTTTAACCATAAATGCCTCACAAAATTACATTTCTAGCATACCCGTGTATATACGGTACTGTCAAGTTTTTAAAGAAGATTAAAAAATGCAACGCACATGTGCAAAATATGAACTAGGTATATAATTCACAATGCAGCGGTATTTCACTAATCCAATTATTTTTTTCTTGATCTAGCCTATCATTCAATATTGCTTGTCTTATTGATTCCATCAACTTATTCATGAAGAAAACGTTGTGAATGGTAACGAGTGTATAAGCCAGCAACTCTTTAGCTTTCAGTAGATGGTGTATATAGGCTCTTGAATGTTTTCTGCAAGTAAAGCACAAACAGTCATTTTCAATTGGGTTATCATCTAGTTCGAATCGTTGATTTCGCAAATTAATATGCTCTTTACGCTTTGAAGAAATAGAATCTCTGTTTTTTACTTTAACAAGTGCGCCACCATGTCTTGCGAGGCGAGTTGGATGCACACAATCAAATGTGTCAACACCAAGCTCTACTCCACGAAAAATGTCCACAATTCCACCAATACCAAGCAAATGAGTAGGCCTCTCTTTTTTTAAACGTTCCATAGTAAAGGAAACTACGTTATACATCTGCTCTTTACTCTGACCAAGCGATCCACCTATTGCTTGACCAAAAAATGGCAAATTATTGATAAAGTCACAACTTTCTCCACGTAAATCTTGATACACTCCGCCTTGGCTAATTCCATACAGCGCCTGTTTGCCATCATTATTTTTTTCAAACTCATTTAAAGAACGTTCAGCCCATCTATGGCTCATGAGCATTGATTTTCTTGTGTATTCTTTACTGACATGGAATGGAGTACATTCATCTAAAACTAGGATTAAATCTGCACCTAATTTTTGTTGAATTTGTATAGACTTTTCAGGAGTGAGACAATAAGTTTTACCATTTATGTAAGAACGAAAAATTGCCCCATCTTCGTTAATTTTGATCAGAGTTTTTTGCTTCTGTCTTATTCCCTTTATTTCTTCCGAAACTGACCCGTGCCCTAAACTAAATATCTGGTATCCACCAGAATCAGTGAGCATTGGTCCACTCCATCCCATCATCTTGTGCAATCCACCAAGTTTTGCTACGGTATCTTCCCCTGGTTGGAGCATTAGATGATAGGTGTTAGAAAGTATTATCTGAGTACCTGCTTCTCTGATTCTTTCGATATCTGCAGCTTTAATGGCAGCTTTGGTTGCACAAAATATAAATGCTGGTGTTTCTATACTTCCATTTGGAGTTTTAATTGTACCAACTCTTGCAGAACCTGATTGTTTAGCTATCTGAAATGCAAATTTCTCTTTCATCTATTTTCTTGAAAGTTCTGCTATAATGTTTTCTACTTTTTCAGGAGTGAGATTTTCATAAAAGTCATTATTGATCTGCACCACAGGGGCATTAACGCATGCACCAAGACATTCAACTTCCTTTAAAGTAAATAGATTATCTTTAGTAGTTTCACCGATATTGATTCCTAGTTTCTTTTTAAAGTTATTTAACACTTCTTCACTATTGCATAACCAGCAAGGAGTTGTCCTACAAATTTGTATCAAATATTTACCCACTGGCTTTAAATTATACATGGTATAAAAATTTGCCACTTCATATACGCGAATATGTGGAATATGAAGCATGTCAGCAACGCAGCGCATGGCAGATTCAGGAACCCATCCACATTGTTCTTGTACGAGATATAGTAAAGGCATGACAGCGCTACCTTCTCTACCTTTAGGATACATCTCTATAGACTTTTTCGCTTTTCTGAGGTTGTCTGATGTAAAACTAAACTGCTCTTCTTTCTCTTTCATCTAATAAGTCTCTTGTAAATCTCAACAAATTATACTTGAAAAGCTAACAATTGCAATTAGACTTCTTGCATAATCTAAGACCTGCTGTAAATCAAGCTTAGGGTGATCTAATTTGATATACCTCATTATTTTTTCTACGTTGTAATTGATCTACATGAGAAACTTTTTCACCACTTTGTAATCTTTCTCCCTGGAAAATTCCTAAAGGCCTTTCAAAATACCCACGTTCAATAGCATTGTAGACTGAGTAACCACCAAGTAAGCAAATTTTTCCTATCTCTTCTCCACAATCTTTTAATTTTTTCAACCTCTCTTGATCTTTTACTTCCACCCTTACCAAGTTTTTATTTTGCTCATCAGTATACAACCTAACGGGTAATTCTCCCTTAGTGGTCGGAAAAATCAATACTATATCACTACCGTCTGCAAGATTGGTATAATTCCTTATACCATCCTTTGTTATAATCGATACCTCACTTTTACCAATCTTTATTATATCTTTTTCATAGTCTATGCTTCCCTGAGCTCGCCTTAACTCACTAGCTTTTTCTGTGAGCCTTGCAACATTTATTGTGCTTCTAAGAAACTTCCCATTAGTTATTCCTGTTGAACTAAGATATAACCGAACTCCTGTGCCTTTTTGATTAAATTTTTTACAACTTTCTCTTTGTAACGTGTTTCATAATAATCTATTCCTCTTTCTACATATTCTTGTCCATACTTCAACATACTATAAAAGATACATGCTAATTTCCTTGCCGTAGCAGTAATCGCTTTTGGTGCACCTAGTCGTTTTTTTAACCTTCTACAATATGCACCTATTCCGCTATTGCTTCTTGATACACAATGAGCAGCCATTCGAAATGCATTCGCGGCACGATTAATGACTTTACGTGTTCTTGTGCTAAACACTTTTTCCCCTGTAATTTTATTAGCAGGGCTTAGCCCCAACCACGAAGTAAAATGCTTTTCTGATCGCCATTTATTATAGTTAACACCAACTTCCGAAATGATAGTTTGTACAGTTAGTATATCCAATCCAGGAATTTTGGTAAAATCTATACCAGTTACTCGATATAATTCTTCATGCAAAGCAAAGTTTGGTTTACTTTTTCTATACTTATTTTTCTCTTCACCTAACTTTTTACTTTCATCAGACTTTGTCTCAAATGTTTTATAATATTCTTCAATGCTCCTGTCACATTCTGCTACTTTTTCCTGATAAATATTATATAGCTCAAATTCTTGCTTTAATGTAAATAGGTGTTCTTTCCTATAGTTTCCTGCTAATGCTTTTGCAATAACAGATTTATCACTTTTTATTCGTCCATCTCTTAGTTCAGCCAATTTTTCAGGATTACTCTCACCATCTATTATTGCTTTAATAATTTGCATTCCAGTTACACCAGTTGTATCGCTTATAACTTTATGTAGTTGAATATTCATTTGTGTTAGCGCTTTTTGCATACGCAAAGTATGTGTAGAAGCATTTTCAATTAAATTTTTACGTTGCCGAACATAACTACGCAATACACACATTTGATCATCTGGCCTAAATGAACCTTGGAGTAACCCATAACTGTGTAGTTGTTGAATCCATTGACAATCTTGCACATCTGATTTTCTTCCAGGTACATTTTTAATATGTTTTGCGTTTACCAGTTTTACTTCAAATCCGTGTGATTCAAGTACTTGAAACAAAGGAATCCAGTACACTCCTGTTGACTCCATGGCTACTGTATTAACTTTACATTTTTTCAACCATTTTGCTATGTTGTAGAGATCTTCCGTAAAGCAGCTAAATTTTTGTATACGTTGTTCATCGCTTCCTTCGGGTACACATACATAATGTACAGCCGAGCCAACATCGATTCCTGCTGCATTAGGATTCGTTATCTCTAATTTACTTTTGACCTTTGCCATTTTTAATCTCCATTATATAATAATCCATAGTTGAGAAGTGCTTAGCTTGGGACGGTTGAGTTATACATTCTTCTAATCGAGGTAGCCCAAAAGGCTCCATCAGTGGTTTGACCGTTCCTCCAAAGCCACGCTGTCCTACGGGCACTTAAGGCACCATTGCACAGTTCGGCTATAACTGCAAAAAGCTCTTCTCTACAAAATTATATATAAAATTTGCCGTACACTCAGCTAGGAAGTTTCTTTTTGGTTTGACAGGTTTTATCTGTCCGGCGCTATCCTCAGAATATTCTGAGTACAAAGTAGTGTTATCTATTTTGGCATTTCTTACCATACCATCAATAACTGCTCCTTTTATAACTTCCATAAAATCTAGAGTACTATCTAGATAATCTAGATAAGCTTTTATCACATTTTTTTTGTGATCTTCAAGTGCAGGTTCCAGAAGTTCAAATTCCAGTGTATCAATTACTTTCATATTATCCCTATTATATAACGTTGCTCCTATTGATACCAATTTGCATACTATTCTACTCACAACTTCAGGATTCTTTTCTAATTTACCAATTCTTTCCATAACACAATCTGTAAAGTTACGTTCTTCGCCTTGAGAAAATCTTCTGTTAAACCTTACTCCAGACAGTATAGCTTCATTTACAACTCTTTCTAGTTCACTCACATTTTGAGTTTTAGAGACTTTATCTAAAAATGCGTTTAGTTTTGTTTGTCGATTTGGCCCTAAATTACTCCATAAATCCCTAGACCAATACTCTTTCTCACTACAACCTAGCCATTTTAAATTGATTGCATCTGCTTCTAAAAGTAATCTTTTTACTTCAAATTTAAGTTGGTTTTTTGCTCTTTCATCAGTACCTGAACGAGCAAAAGAATCAAGATTTCTAGCATGTTGATGCACCTGCAACTCTCCTTCATTACTTCGAAAATTCAAAACCATTCTTAGATCTTGATCATTCGCAAAGTCATCTAAAAATTCTTTCAGATCTTCAACAACTAAATCACTTTCTAAGTTGTTTTCTATATCCAACAACTTTCTTCTCAAGCTCCCCTGTCTCTTAGTTAAAACGTAACCTGAACCATCTTCGAACCAGTCTTTTGTTTCCACTATAGAGCGTAACTTATCACCCAATTTCTCCCGCTTATAAGTCACAAAGTACTTTTCAATATGTTCATGATGATTATCACGTGCAACTTGCAGAGGAGTTTTTCCTTGTTTATCACCTTGATCAGAAATAGCTCCTTTCTCTAAGAGTAAAACTACGCCTTCAGAACAACCAACACCAGCAACATGATGCAAAGGCGTTTTTTTTTCATTATCTTCTTCATTAAGGTCAGCTCCCTTTTCTAAGAGAGCAGCTATACTATAAGGTCCAGTAGCATAGTGTAAGGGTGTCCTCCCTTTATCATTCTTGATATTAGGATCAGCTCCTGCTTCTAAAAGCAAACTTACAGCACAATCATATTGTTTTCTTGCCCAAGCCATACTTGATATTATGTGCAACATCGTCAAACTAGACTCTCCCCTTCTACAATTAAGAACGGTTTTTAGATCTTGATTATCTTTATTATTTAATAAAAACCTCTGAAGTTGTCGGTAACTATCTCCTGCACTCAAAGATCTCATGGCACTAAAAATAAATAGCAATCCCTCATCCAACTCTGCTTGACTGTCTGTTAACTCAGTTGTAACAAGCCACGCACACATTAAATTATCAAACGAGCCTTTTGTAGCTTCAGCAATATCTACCAAATGGCGCTTATCAGGAAACATGAATAAACTTTTAATCAATTCATATTCATAATCCTGTTGTAGCTCGTTTTCTATTCTACTTTCCTTATTAGAATCTTGCCCAGTAACTTCTGGCATATTTACTCCTCACTTCATAAAACCGCATGTAATATACATGACAAAGAAAGCTAATGCAAGCTAGCTTTCTACCACTTCTTGTATAGCTATATCACTAACACGTAGCGGGATTATAAATATTAAGAAATTAACTAAATGGAAAAAAGGCAAAAGAAACCCCGTATAACGAGTTTTGACCCTATAATAATGTAAATTGGCGTTGTAATAATGTGCTAACGCTTATTTTAAGCGCGTTTTGGCTGAATATAGAAAAAATAAAAAAGACATGCAGCCGCTATAATTTTATGTAATTTGCCAATAAATATCTGAGTTTTTTTACTGAATTTTGTTGTCAAATCTGCAGAGATTAAAAACAAGGATAAATACTCTTACTATTATGATAAGGAAGTTGGGACAATTTGTAAAGGAATTTCTGTTGTCAACAAGCTGCTAAATTTATTATATGGTTTCAAAGGAAACATATTGTCTATGGGAAATCTGGGTTTATTAGCATATTATCTCAGAGTACTTAAAAATTAATTTCTTAACTTTAGTTAAAATTTTCATTGACATTAACACGCAGAAATAATCATAATAGCATTTATTAAAATTTTAAATATAATTATGTCTATATTAAGTAGATTATTTGGAGTTAATACAACTATACTGAAAGTTAAAGAAGCGATAGGTTTTAATCCAAAAAACGTAGGGTTGATTGAAGGAAATGGAGTTACTTATGGACTCAGCTATCAAGATAACGGCAATGGAAGCAGTAGAGTAAAGTTACTTATTAGCCCACTATATCAATCAAAAACATACGAGTGTGATACAGGTGTCAACGTAGCAAATGAATTTAAGGGTCAATTATCTCCCACACTAATAGAAAATTCAGCTGAAGTAGATAAAGTTGGAGTTATCTTTCCTACAGAAGAAACTAACAAAGAAAGAAAGTGTATCAAAGGCTTAACATTCAACACTTACGAAATCAAGCATTCAACTAATGCTCCCTTAGTTGAATACGTAGGAAAAGTAAAATTATATAAGAACATTGATATAAATAATCTTGCAAATGAAGACAATAGTTACTTTCAACCAAAAGCAGTAAAAGTTGGTAATGGTAATGTCATTGTAATTGCTCATAACTTAAAGGATCAAGCTTTAGTTTCTTGGTATTTAGAATCGAAAGGAGATGGAAAGTTCAGACCTTTACCTGGAGCAAAGCACATTATAGAAAGAAAATTATTCAAGTTTGATAATCCAGGGCAATTAGTACTAGATGAAAATACGATGCTTTATTCGCAAGTGAGACCAAACGTTCCTGAAAATCAAGAAGTAAGAACAAATATTTTTAAGTTCGATATGGCTAAAGTGGTTGAGGATCTGAAAAATGGAAAGAAAGATGAATGTTTGCTTAGCAAGAAATGTCAGGTAGATAATAAAGCACTATCTCTTTCCAGAGAATATGAAATAAGCTTTTTACAGTATGTGAAACAAACTGAAGGCGATGATCAGGTTGCTTTTCTTGCGAAAAAACAATCTTCTAACACGCAAGAATTGCATTTAGCAAGCCTTGCTAAGAAAGGACTCAAATCAAATTTTACTGTTTGTGAATGCGAAGATCCTATAGAACAATTGTATGTTAAAGACAATGGCCAAGGAGGTTTTATCGTCACTGCGGTAAGTGGAGAAAGTATCATAACTTTTAATAGAGAGAGCTCTGGAAAATCTTCTGAAGCAACAATAATACCGGCAAGTAGTATTAAAGCTCTCAGTGATTTTGTTAATATCATTAACGGTCGATTGACGCCTAATATTATTTCCAGCAGTACTGTATCTCCTATAACTGTTACAGAGACGGTTGTGACTTCTAAGAAAACGACGACTGCTGCAATTACTAGCACAACAGAAACCGACACTGTAAAGACTACCAAATTAACAACAGAAGCATCAACTATCATCGTACCAACTTCCACAATGAGTAAATCTTCAACAGAGTCAACAACTCAGGCAAGTACAGTAACAGTGGAGTCAACAACAGTAGCATCAACTACCACTGCACCTACTTCTACAACGAGTAGGCCTTCAACAGAGTCAACAATTCAAACAAGTACAGTAACAGTGGGGCCAACAACAGTAGCAAAAACAACTACTACTTCACAAACGACCACAGTTGCTACAACGTCAACTAGTGCACCGATAGTAACTTCAGAAACTGAGACAAGTACTGTAAAATCTACAGCAGCGACTGTTGCATTAACTTTTACAGCAACCAGTACTACGATGAGTAAGCCTTTAACAGAATTAACAACTAAAATAAGTACGGCATCAGAATCAACAACAGTAACTGAAACTATTGCAACCTCACAAGCGACTATGATTACTACAATGCCAACTAATGTGCCAACAACAAACTCAGAGGCAACTATACAAACAGTGTCCACTATATCAAATACTGGAACAAAGGTAACAACTCCTCTGTTCACTACAACTTTACTTCCTCAAACTACTCCTTCACCACAGCCCACTCAGCTTGCTATAGGTTCTGATAGGGCAGGAATGATAGGTGGGTCTTTGGTTGGAGCGATAATAAGTATTGCTGGAATTATAGGATTCATAGCATACAAATATGTTAAGGGTCGTAATGCTGCCCCTGTGTTAGAACTAACTAACTTCAATGATAGAAGGCGATCATCTTCAAGTGGCAATAGCGATGAAGAAATTTTTATCGCTAGTAACAGAATGAGCCATATATCCATGCAAACTATGGATCAATCTGAAACAGTGCTAAACAGTATATCGGTGGAGAGTAGTAGTAGATCAAGAAGTAGCTCATCGTCTTCAAGCGGTGGACCAGGATCTTGACTGACTGAGCTAGAGTCTAAAAGTGAAAAAAGCTTATCTTGGGATAGCGATGATGTACCGGAATATCACCTTTAGCTATTTGTCTGAACGTTTTTAGTATGTAGACTGTTAGGAAATTGTCTTTTGCTTTTGTGATTTTAATGTTAAAGTATAATTCCTAGGTGGAATAAGTAGCTGCTGTTGTGTGATAAACACAGCAGAGGAAAGTCCGGGCTCCAAGGAAAAATAGTGACGGGTAATGCCCGCCGGAGGTAACTCCAGTTATAGGGCTACAGAAAATTACCGCCTAAAATATTTTTAGGTAAGGGTGAAAAGGTATGGTAAGAGCACACCATGGCAATGGTAACATTGGTAGTCGAGTAACCAACACTAGGAGCAAGATTAAATAGAAGTAGATTTTATGTTTTCCTCATATCTACTCGGGTAAATCGCATGAAGTAAATGGTAACATTTACTCTAGATAAATAGCTACATAAACAGAACTCGGCTTATATTTCACCTAGGCAATACATGAATGTCAGCCATACTATGTAAATGTATCAAACATTTCACATACCCTATACGCTCAATTTGACCACCTATATTCCTTTTACTTCTTGGCTTATCTCTTTTTTATTTCCTTTTGAACTTAACAAAGCTTGAATTTTAACCGAGCTTTTCCTTTAACTCATCATCCTCTATCTCTAAAGCCTTATTTTCTTACCTATAACTTTTTAGCTCTGCTTCCAACTTTTCTATCTTTTGTTGCAAATCTTTGTAAAGTTCTAAAAGACTGACCACGTTACCTCACTTTTAGGATTAGTTTTTATCTTACTAAATCCACCTTTTTGCTTCTTCAATCAACAAGTAAATAAAGCATTTCATGCGCTGTCCTTCACTTGTTCTGATTGATATTCACTACTGCTTTCGCTTATATTAACACTAGAGTATTCTTCATCGTCAACATACTCTTTTAGAACATATCCTCTACCCCAAACGGTTTCTATGTGGCTTATTCCATCATTTGCACTTTCAAGTTTTTTACGTAATTTACACATAAAAACATCAACTATTTTGTTGTCTGAAGGTTCGTCCAAGCCATTGTAAAGATGGTTTAAAAACATTTCTTTTGTCAACACTGCTCCTTTACGCAATGCCAGCAATTCTATCATGGAATACTCTTTGTTAGTAAGGTGAACTGTTTTGCCTTTTACCTCAACAATCCTGTGATCAAAATTGATATTCATATTACCAATCTTTATCACTGATTCGGGATGGCCTTTAGTACGTCGGACTATGGCCTTAATTCGAGCTAATAATTCGCTCTTGTGAAATGGCTTGGTTAAGTAATCGTCGGCACCATACCCAAGTCCTTTAGCTTTATGGTTGGCAGCGGAGATACACGAAAGTATTAAAACAGGAACTTTGATTTTTGCACTTCTTAATCTTAACAGTATATCATATCCATCAATATCACCAGGCAGGTGTATATCTAGAATAACTAGATCGTAACAGTCTCCACCCGAGGAAACCATATTATTGTTATAATCTTGTGCAGAAGTAACAACGTCGCAAAAATGTCCATCAGAATTTAAGGCATTAACTACAGTCTTTGCACTTACTTGATCATCTTCAATTAATAATATACGCATATTTTACACCCCATAAATAATTTATAATTTTAGTAATATATATAACCAAGGAAAGTAACAAATCAAATTTTTATTAATGAATAATAGAAATTACACTTATTAATTAATAGTTAATGTGTCGTTCCAAAATTATACAAATAGATCTAAAATATAATAGATATACTATAATAATACTATTTTTAGTAAATATTGAATAGAAGCTATTTTATTAAAAGAATACTTAGGTTAATAGATATTTAAACTATTTTATACTTTTATGTTATATTTTTAATTTACTTATTCTACAGTTTTAAATTATAAGTAATACTTTCAGGAATATTGAGTGGTAATATCAGTTTTAGGTGCTGGCGCATGGGGTACAGCAATTGCGATTTCATTAAGTGGTAAGAAAAATGTAATTTTGTGGACTCGCAATAAGGCCATATTTGAATCAATTAAAGAGAAAAGAGAAAGTGACAAGCTACCTGATTGTCCAATTTCTGATAATGTATCAGTAAAATTAGCTATTGAAGATGCAGTGAATGCTTCAGTAATAATTCTAGCTGTTCCCACTCAGTCTCTAAGGGAGATATGTCATCAATTGAATGATTGTAACCTAAAAAAAAATGTAGCAATAATTTTGGCTTGTAAGGGAATAGAAAAATCTACATTAAAATTACCTAGTGAAGTAGTCAATGAAGTTTTACCTAATAATCCTCTTGCTGTTTTTTCTGGTCCTAGCTTTGCTATAGAAGTTGCAAGAAAATTACCATATTCGATGGTTCTTGCATGTCAAAATGAAGTATTAGGTTTAAAATTAGTATCAGAGCTACAGCAAGAAAATATTAAATTGTACCTTAGTAGCGATGTTATAGGAATACAGGTTTGTGCAGCGTTAAAGAATGTTTTTGCTATAGCATGTGGGGTTGTTCTAGGTAGGTTTGGGTTTAATGCTCATGCAGCATTAATTACGAAAAGTATGAGTGAAATTAAGGCTTTATACTCAGCAAAAGTTGGTGACGGCAATGTAGATATAAATACACTACTTGGACCAGCATGCTTAGGCGATTTGGTTGTGACATGCACATCATTAAATTCAAGAAATCTATCTTTTGGATCTAAAGTAGCTAATAGTAATGGTTCTAGTGCTCAGCAGATTTTATCAGAAGGTAAGTCGGTAATTGAAGGTTTTAACACTGCTAAGTCTGCATTTGATTTAGCAGAAAAGCTAAAGATAAAAATGCCCATATGTGAAGCGATCTATAGATTGCTATATGAAAATACTTCTATAGAAGATACTATTTCTGTTCTTGTAAATTAGTTTTATATTTCGGTATATTGTGAAATTTTTATATAAATTAATATCAACATGGTGGCTATCTGGCACGGTAAAACACATGCAAGGTACTATAGGCAGCTTGGCTGCTTACCCAATTGTTCCTATATTACTCAATGACAGAATTTTAGGTACAGCAATTATTTTTTTTTTATTCTTAGTTGGATTATGGTCTACAGGCAATTATATACAACATTACAAAGCTCCGCATGATCCAAAAGAGGTAGTAATTGATGAAGTAGTTGGTCAATTGCTGACAGTACTTCTAGTTTCAATATTATTAGAACAAGAAATGAATAGCTCTGTATTGTTGGTGTGCTTTTTCTCCTTTAGGTTTTTTGATATAATAAAAGTGTGGCCTATAAATTTGATTGATAAAAATACAAAAGGTCCTTTAGGTATTATGCTAGATGATGTTGTAGCTGCAATTTTAGCCTTTGTTTTTATAGGAGCCTTTTATTGTTTATTGTTGGTTTATGCAGAATAAAAAAATTTGTTATTCAAGCTTAATTATTCAGAACCTAAAGGATTATATACTTTATGCAACGAATTTGTCCAAGTGGGAAATACATGACGAATTTGATAATGTTATATTTACAGTAAATGGTACCAGAGAATCGTTATTTAATTTTGTGTTTTGTGAAGATCAATGTACTGAGCTTTCCATATGCAGAACTCTAGATTATCTCAAAGCACGAAATATAGAAGCAACATGGATAATAAGTCCACGTATAAAAATAGGGGGTATTTTAGAAAAATGCGAAATAAAACACGTTAGCACACCAAAAAAAGTTTTACTCAATATAAAAGATTATTTTTTGCCTGATGATGCTGTTCCAAATTTGAAGTTCAATGTTGTAAATAGTAGTGAGCTTTTAGAGCAATTAGATTTACACACTTCTAAAATTTTTTATCATAGAATTAGTATTGTTAGCACATTTTTTCGCCAGTTATCGAATTATGATGATAAGAGCTCAAGGTTAAGATTTTTTCTTGTAATGCTAAATAACGAAATTGTTGGAACATGCGGTCTTTATATTCAAGACAACATAGCTGGTTTTTATAGCGATGGAGTTTTGCCAATTTACAGGGGTCGTGGAATAGGAACTCAAATGGTTCTAGAAAGAATAAAGATAGCTAGGCAATTTGAATGCAAATATATAGTAGCACATTGCATGAAACCTTCTGTAAACCTTTATAAGAGATTAGGCTTTAGGGTATTGGGCAATCTTCACTTATATACCTCTTCAGTACAATCTCTTTGCTGAGTGGTTACAAATTTTTATATTTGTTTTGGAATGCTATGTTTTTTTTGTATGAAATAGTTTTACTACTAATTCTAGTATTCTTCTTTTTCTCATATTCTAAATTAAAAATTAGTAATAAGATTAAGGACTTACAACATCAAAATGTTATCATAAATAATTTAATAGATACTGTGAATGATGGATTTTATATTTGGGACGCAAAAAAACGTATAGAAAAATTTTCTCCCAATTTACTAATTTTGCTTAATACTGTTTTTTATTCATTTAATGAGTTTGTAAATTTTTTTGAGCAATCAGAAAGCTTAATTAAAAGTTTTGCTGAGGCAAAGGAAATAAATAAATCTTTTACTCTAGATTTAAAGTCAAAAGACAGTGAGGTTTATTGCACATGTTATGGTAGAAGCATAATAGATTATTCTAATAACGTGATTGGTGTGTTGTTATGGATAAGGAATATCTCAGATTATAAGATAAAAGCTAACGAACTTGAGTTAGAAAATAGTAAGCTTATGCGAGAAATGGAGAACTATAAAAAAATTTTTGACTCTTTACCATTTCCAATACTGAAGCACAATAAGAATAAAAAAGTAAGGTTTTATAACTTATTTTATGATAAATATATAGGCAGCTCTAAAAAATTTACTGTTGCGAGTGGCCCCTATAACGTAAAACCAGGAGAGTGTGTAATAACTTACAAGAACGAACCTAAGGTTTTTAATTTTGTTGAAGTTCCAATGCAAAATTCTAATAGCATAGTAATGTATGGAAAAGATATTAGTGATGAAAAAAAATTACATACTGAGCTAAGCAATTGTTTAGCTGCACAAGAAAGTTTGCTTGAGAAGCTATCGATTGCTGTAGCGATATATAGTAAGGATCAAAAGCTAAAATTTTATAATAACGCTTTTATAAAAACTTTTCAGTTTGATCCAAAATTTTTGGAGTCTTATCCAACTTATCACGAAATTATGCTTCACCTATTTGAATCTAAAAAGCTTTTAGGAAAAAATGATTTTCAAACTATTAATAATCAAAGACATGAGTTGTTCAAAAGATTACTGGAATCATATGGTGAAACAATACATTTCATGAACGGAAGAACGTTTAGAGTATTAACAATACCCTATGCTTCAGAGGGTCTACTATTTTCTTACGAAGAGTGCCAGAAATAACACTCAAATTCCTCCTCTCTCTACCATAAGCTGTTTTACTTTCGCTATCGCTTTTGCTGGGTTAAGACCTTTCGGGCAGGTTTTTGTACAATTCATTATTGTATGACAACGATACAACTTAAATGGGTCGTTTAAAGAAGCAAGTCTTTCTTCTTTCTTATTATCACGACTGTCAGCAATCCATCTATAAGCTTGCAGTAATATCGCTGGCCCTAAAAATTTATCACCATTCCACCAATAGCTTGGGCAACCAGTCGAACAGCAAGCACATAGTATACAATCAGACAGACCATCCAATTTTTTTCTATCTTCAGGAGATTGAAAGTATTCTTTATTTTGTAAGGCAGATTTATCTGTTTGTAACCAAGGTTTAATCGATTTGTATTGCTCATAAAATTGGCTTAGATCTGGAACTAGATCCTTTACTATATACATATGAGGTAGTGGATATATTTTTACTTCACCTTTTATATCATGTATAGATTTAGTGCATGCGAGAGTGTTGGTACCATCAATATTCATTGCACAAGATCCGCATATTCCTTCTCTGCAAGAGCGTCTAAAAGTTAAGGTTGAATCTATTTCATCCTTTATTTTTATTAATGCATCAAGTACCATAGGGCCACAATTATCCATATCGATAAAAAATGTGTCTATTCTTGGATTTTTATCATCATCAGCAGACCAACGATAAATTTGAAATCTTCTAATATTTTTTGCTCCAGTCGGAGTAGGATAAACCTTGCCCTTTTTATTAACTTTAGAATTTTTTGGTAAAGAAAACTGAACCATATTGCTTACCTTTTACAGCTAAAACCCCTTTTTTGTAAATAACATATTTTGGTATTATCTACCATACTTTTCCTTTTCAAATTCAAGCAAAGCTAAAATCTTGCTCTCTAAACTTTTCATTATAATTTCTTCATCTTCTTTTTGATGATCATAGCCAAGTAAATGCAGCAATCCATGAACTAACATGTGTGCAGTGTGAGTGAGGATAGATATACAGTACTCATGAGACTCTCTTTCTATTGTATCTACTGCAATTGCTATGTCTCCTAGATCACATTCACTAGATAACTGTTCGCATGGAAATGATAGTACATTAGTTGGCTTATCTATTTCTCTAAACTTAAGATTAAGTTGATGTAGCAAGTTATCATCAGCGAGAGCTATTGATATATTTGGTTTATAATGATCTATTTTTAATTCTTTTAGAGAAGCATTAATAATATTTAATACAAAACTCTGTGGGTCTTTCGTAATACTATGCCACCTCTTATCAAGAATGCTCACTTCTAACATTCGCTCATCCTTATTATTTCATTCCACTCAGTCTCTAAAACCGGAGAAACTGATAAACGTGACTGTTTTAATATAACCATATTTTTCAAAAGTGGGTTTTGTTTTATACTGTTTAACGTCACCTGGTTACTTAAAGGTTTCAAAAGTTTTACATTCACTAATCCAAATTTGGAATTATAAACATGATAATACTCCTTTAATACTTCAACTATTCCAAGTATAACTCTCTCTTTACCTGTATGATAAAAAAATGCAAGATCGCCTAATTTCATAGCTCTCATGTAATTTTGAGCTTGATAATTGCATACACCATTCCACTGTGTCACCTGCTCCTTTCCCATTTTTTGCCACGAGTATTCACTTGGCTCTGACTTTAGTAGCCAAAATTGCATTATTTTTTTCTTCTTAGATAAGCTGGTATATCATAAACATTGCTGCCCCACTTAACTCTTTCATTTGTTTGCTCAGTTGAAGCATATTCTTTTGTTTCTGATATTGGAATTTGATTATAAGGCCATTTAAAATTTTTTTCCTCTGCTGGGATCTTGTTTTGATTAACAGATGAATTGTCGTTACAGCTATCAATGCCAGTTGCAAGAACAGAAACTCTAACTCTTCCCTCCATCGCCTGATCAAAAGTAGCACCAAATATTATATTTGCATTTTCATCCACTTCTTCACGCACTCTATTAGCTGCAGCATCAACTTCAAATAGAGTCATATCTCCACCACCAGTAATATTAATCAATATTCCTTGTGCACCTTTCATTGATACATTATCAAGTAATGGATTAGATATCGCAGCCTCTGCAGCGCTAATTGCCCTATCTTCTCCTTCTGCCTCTCCAGTACCAATCATTGCTTTACCCATCTCACTCATTACTGTTTCTATATCAGCAAAATCAAGATTAATCAGTCCTGGCATGATCATCAAATCAGTTACTCCTCTTATACCAATATGCAGAACATTATCGGCGAGTTGAAATGCGTCAGCAAATGTAGTTTTCTCGTTAGCAATTCTAAATAAATTTTGATTGGGAATGACAATAAGTGTATCTACGTATTTTTGCAACTCTTCAAGTCCAAGCTCTGCAATGCGCATACGTCGCACACCTTCAAAACCGAACGGCTTAGTTACAACTCCAACAGTCAGTATCTTTTTTTCTTTTGCTCCTTTATCTTTAACTACCGCTCTTGCTTCTCTGGCTGCTTTTGCAATTACCGGTGCAGCACCTGTTCCAGTACCACCACCCATCCCTGCTGTGATAAAGAGCATATGGCTATCTTTTATATGCTCCATAATTTCATCAATTGATTCTTCTGCTGCACCTTTACCAACATCAGGCAAAGCACCAGCACCAAGACCCTTAGTTAAGTTGATACCAAGTTGAATTTTTTTATCACATAATGACTTCTCTAACGCTTGAGCATCGGTATTTGCTACAACAAAATTTACTCCTTGTAAATTGGATTGAATCATGTTGTTCACAGCATTTCCACCAGCACCACCCACTCCCACAACGGTAATCCTTGGGTGCAATATGGGTAATTCTGGTAAACTAAGGTCGATTGACATTTAAATTACTCAAATATTAGTGAATTCACTTGATAACAAGTTACTGCTTTTTTAACAATATGCAAACATTTTTCATTTCTATAGGCATAAACAGTGAACAAGATTTACTTATTTTTAACATTATTAATCAGTAGATGTAATGATTATAGACTTTCAAATAACACTACTTAAGATGCAAAAAAAATTATAAAAAAGGGATAGAAGCCTACCCCTTCTTGACTTTTGTTAAAAATTAATTAAACACTTTGTGCAGGTTGTAACCCAAGTATTTGCTTAATATTATCTAGCTTAGTATTTGGTTCTGCAGTGCTATTTTCATTCAGTATTTTTACTACTTCCTCAATTTGACCTGCCTTACCACTGTTTTTATATGCATACGTAGATGCAGTTATTAAAGCTGCTGCTACAGCAACAATTATCAAACTAGCAACTAGCGGATGAGCAATTGCAAGCGCAGACATTGCAGTAATAGCAGGACTAACAAGTGTTGCAGCTTTTGTTCCAACTGTACCAACAAAAGTTGCATAAGCTGGACTTAAGAAATAAGCAGCTGTAAGTGAAGTTACTAGTGCAATTGCTGCAAAAGTAGCAGCTGTTTTATACGGATTTTCTTTTACAAGATCCCAACCTTGCACAGGAACTTCTTTAACTGCTGACCAAAGTCCTTCATTTTTATATTTATTTTTTATTATTTCAATTTTAGCCATAACTCTACTCCAAAAATATTAAAATTTCACTAAAGATAATATATGATAAAAAAAGCTGCCCGTCAAGTAAATGAATTTATTTATACATTCTTATTCTGTAATTTAGCGCTTCAGCGATGTGTGCTCTCTTGACTCTTTCACTTTTTGCAAGATCTGCAATCGTTCTTGCAACTCTTAATATGCGCACATAACCCCGATTGGAAATATAGTTTTCTTTTAGCACATATTTTAGTAATTCTAACCCTTCCTCATCTGGCTCAGTTAATACTTCACCACTTACTTCTGCATTACAACGAATATTCAATCTACTATAACGCTCAGCTTGAATTTTTCTCGCTGCTATTACTCTTTTTCTAATATTTTTAGTGCTTTCTCCCTCTGAAGAAATTTCAGGAGAGAGTATACTGACGTTTGGCATTTCAATGCATATATCTATTCTATCAAGCAAAGGCCCTGATATTTTATTTCTATAATCTGTGCCACACTTTGGAGCTTTGCTACATGATCTACTTGCATCACCTAAATAACCGCACCTGCAAGGATTCATTGCAGCTATAAGTTGAAAGTTAGCTGGATAGGTAATGTGCGCATTTGCACGTGCAATAGTTACTTTTCTATCTTCAAGTGGTTGACGTAGAGAATCAAGCACAAGCCTTGGAAATTCAGGTAGCTCATCAAGAAATAACACACCATTGTGAGCCATGGTGATTTCCCCAGGCTTTGCATTTTTCCCTCCTCCTATCATCGCTGACATCGAGCATGAGTGATGAGGTTCACGAAAGGGACGAGTTACTTTAAATGTTTCGTTACCGGCTTTTGTTATGCTAGAGATAATATTAACATCAATCATCTCCTGCTCAGTCAAATCAGGTAATAGCCCTATAAATCGCTTAGCAAGCATTGATTTTCCAGTACCAGGAGGTCCAACAAGAAGCATATTGTGTCCACCTGCTGCTGCAATTTCAGCTGCTCTTTTTGCAACAACTTGACCTTTAATATCCTTTATATCTGGAACTGAATTTTTTTCTTTGGGTGCAGCGCTATAGTTAAAAGTTACCGGCTGAATTAACTGCTCACCCTTAAAATGTCTGATAATATCAGTTAATTTCTCTATAGCTAGAATAGAAACATTCTTTACCCATGAAGCTTCTACTCCATTTCCCCTTGGGCAAATTACTCCTTTATGTGCCTGTTTTGCATTGATTACTGTTGGAAGTACTCCTGAGATTGGTATGACTCTGCTGTCTAGTGCAAGCTCGCCCATAATTATATAAGACTGAACTTTTTCAACTGGTATCACATTCATTACAACAAGTAATCCAACAGCAATAGCTAAGTCATAATGACTACCTTCTTTAAGCAAATCTGCAGGGGAAAGATTAACCGTAATCCTTTTTGGAGGTAACAGAAGATTGATTGAATTTAACGCTGCTCTGATACGCTCTCTGGATTCTGCAACAGTTTTATCCGGCAGTCCAACAATATTAAAAGCTGGAATACCATTTGCCATGTGAATTTGTGCATTAACATTTACTGTGCTGGTTCCCTGAAGAGCAACGGTATTTATATTTGCAATCATACTATATTATATAAAGTTATTAATATAATATATTGACAAAGTAACGAAGTAAACAGTAGCTGTTAAAAGTGGTTTAATTTAGCAAAAAAGTGTAGTACTCTATCACTTTGCTGATTATATATGTTTATAAGAATAATCGCTTTTCTTTTGCTATATTCAAGTGCAGTTTTCTGTAGTGATTGTAACTTTAACTTACCGTATCGTGGGCTCAGTTGTGATTTGGATCTATCATATAGAAATTTAAGTAATATAAAGAAATTATTGAATAACAAAGATAAGTTTGTTGCACTTACGTTTGATGATGGTCCATCTTATAATAGATCAGGAGATATTATTAATATCCTGGAGAGCAATAAAACAAAAGCGACATTTTTTGTGCTTGGTGAGCGTATAAATAAAAAAACATCTGAAATAGTAAACAAAATCCATAAAGCAGGTCATGAATTAGGTAATCATTCTTGGTCGCATAGGAAGTTGACATCACTTTCAAGTGAGGAGCAATTGCAAGAACTGGAAAAGACAAATGTGGCAATTAAAAATGCAACAGAACAGAATGTAAAATGGTTTCGCCCACCATATGGATGTCATAACGATAATTTGATCGAAAATACTAATCGATTAAATATGTATTCCATATTATGGACAGTCGATTCTCTGGATTGGCAAGGTGATAAATCAGAGATTTTGGTTGAAAGAGTTTTAAGCAATGTACATAATGGAGCGATTATATTGTTCCATGATCACGATAACAAATCAAATACAGTTGAAGCTTTACCTCAGATTATTGAAATACTAAAAAAATCGGGTTACAAACTTGTTACCTTAAGTGAGTGGGAAGAAAGGGTTTGTGATGTAGTGAAAGCTAGAAATGTGCCAATAAAAGGAGGATGAGTGCGTTCTAAAGGAATTCTATGTGGACAAAAAACAAGGTCTTCAACCGTAGGTCATTCATATTAGGTGGTATTCAGCTTACTATTTCTGCTATTTTTAGTTGTAGGTTGTATACTTTACAAGTACGAGATAGACAAAAATATGAAGTGCTATCCAATAATAATAGGATAAAAGTTGTTACTATTGTGCCTAAACGAGGCAGGATTTTGGATAGGAATAGCGTTGAACTCGCAGTAAACAAAATTTCGTATATTGTTTTATTTGATGGGCAAAAAACCTTTACTAGGGAAGTTGATTTGCAGATGTTATCAGAAATTAAACCTGATACAACAAAATCATCAGATACAAAAATAACTGCTCTTTATAAACGTTATTACCCGTTTGGTTCGATATGTTCTCATATAATCGGATATACAAAAAAACAGCAAGACATAAATGAAGCAGGGGTTAGTGGAATTGAATATACATATGATCATGTATTAAAAGGCAAGACCGGAAAATCTGAGCAGGAAATAAATTCTAAGAAGCGTATCATGAGAGAGTTATCTAGCATACCGCAGCAAGATGGACAAGATATACAGCTGACAATTGATGTTGATTTACAGAAGAAAATTGCAGAGATATTTAAAGATCACCAAGGTTCCACAGTGGTAATTGATGTAAATAACGGAGAAATTTTAGCATTATATAATTCACCTTCTTACGATAATAATCTTTTCACTAGCAGATTATCAAATGAAACTTGGAAAAATTTAAACAATCCTTCATTACCGCTTGTAAACCGTGCATTATCATATCAAATTCCACCTGGTTCAATATTTAAAATAATAGATGCGCTTGCGGGTTTAAAAGATGGAATAATAACACCAGAAGAAAAGTTCTCGTGTAGGGGCTATATGAAAATAGGTGAACGAAAATTTCGTTGCCTAAAAAGCAAAGTCCATGGATATGTATCTTTAAACGAGGCAATGGCCTTCTCATGCAACACTTACTTTTATAATATAGGAAAAAAAATAAATGTAGATTCTCTACTAGAAATGGCTAGCAAATTTGGTATAGGAAGTGGACCATTAATTGGAATGTTTAAGGAAGAAGCTCCGGGATTGTTGCCTGATGTGGATTGGCGTGCACGCAAGCTATATTCAGAGTGGTATTTAGGTGATACCATTAACTTAGTTATAGGACAAGGGTATTTACTTACAACGCCATTACAGCTTGCAGTTCTTGCAGCGAGGGTTGCAACAGGAAAGGAGGTAATTCCCCACATTGAGATGAGTAAATCAGGGCAAGACTTTCTTGATATTGATGTGAATCATGAGCATCTTAGTGTGGTTCGAAAAGCTATGTTTGACGTGGTGAATTCTAACTATAGAAAAGGACTAGGCAGTATACAAATTGCTGGCAAAACCGGAACACCAGAGATAAACTCTAAAGGTGAAAGTCATAAATTGTTTATCGCTTATGGCCCCTACCATGATCCGCGCTATGCAATCTCAGTGTTTATAGAACATGGTAAAACTCCACGCCAAGATGTTGCAATTGCTAGTGAGATATTGCAATATATGCTTGAAAAATGAACTTATGAAATTGCCATATATGTTACTTGTAATTTATATATTCAAATCAGAGCTTTGAGGTTAAAAAAAAGAAACGAAAATTGCATAAACCTTTTCAATTTAGTGCTTTAATGTTTCTGATGAAGGGAAGGTATTATCCTTATTTTCTATGGAGGTAGACACACTAATTTCGTTATTATCATCAATTGAAGTAATAGGGTGCATCAAAGCAACTTTTATAACTTCATCAATATTCTCAGCAAAAATTACATTGATTTCTTCTTTTATATTTGCAGGAATCTCTTGCATATCTTTCTCATTTTCACTTGGTATAATCACAGTTTTGATTGATCCTCTTAGCGCAGCAAGCAATTTTTCTCTCAAACCCCCAATAGCCAACACTCTACCACGCAATGTTACTTCACCTGTCATAGCAACACTTTTGTTAACTGGTATATTTGTCATAAGAGAAACAATAGATGTACATACTGCACTGCCAGCAGAGGGACCATCTTTTGGCACAGCACCCTCAGGTACATGCAAATGTATATCATTATTTTGAAATTTTTCGGGTTTTATACCGAAAAATAAACAATTTGATCGCACATAACTATACGCAGCTTTTATAGACTCTTGCATAACCTCTCCAAGCTTTCCTGTGTATTTTATTTCCCCCTTGCCCGGAATTAGGACTGACTCTATCATTAAAATATCACCACCTGTTTCAGTATAGGCAAGACCAGTTACTATCCCTACCAAACTCTCATTTTCTGCAATGCCAAAGGTATACTTACGTACCCCTAGATAATCTTGTAAATTACCAGTCTCTACGGATATTTTCTTATTTTTATCAGTTAATATTGCTTTAACTGCCTTTCTCATGAGTTTTGCAAGTTCCCTTTCCATGCTTCGCACGCCGCTTTCACGTGTATATAAACGTATCAACTCGTATAATGCTTCATTGGTTATTTCCCACTCCTTCTGATGCAAACCATGCTCTTTTTTTAATTTTGGAATAAGGTGATGTGTAGCAATACTGATCTTCTCGTCTTCGGTATACCCAGATAATTGTATAATTTCCATCCTATCACGCAAAGGATGCGGTAAATTTAAGCTATTTGCTGTGGCTACAAACATTACACTTGAAAGATCAAACTCAACTTCCAAGTAATGATCTGTAAAATGTTTATTGTGCTCAGTATCCAAAACCTCAAGTAATGCAGATGCAGGATCACCACGCGAATCAGAACCCATCTTATCTATTTCATCAAGCAGGAAAAGCGGGTTGCATGAATTAGCTTTTTTCATGTGTTGAATGATTTTACCAGGCATTGAGCCAATATAAGTTTTCCTGTGTCCTCGTATTTCAGACTCATCACGTATACCACCAAGAGATATGCGAACAAAATCTCTTCCTACTGCTTTTGCCATAGACTTAGCTAAAGAAGTTTTACCAACACCAGGTGGTCCAACTAAGCAAAGTATAGGACCCTTTATCTCTTTTACTCTCTTTAATACTGCTAAAAATTCTATTATTCTATCTTTTACTTTCTCTATGCCATAATGATTTTCATCTAAGATTTTTTTAGCCGCATTTAAGTTAATTTTTGCATCTTTGTACTTTCCCCATGGCAAATCAAGCAACCAATGCAAGTAACTAGATATAACTGTTGCTTCAGGAGAAATGGGATTCATTTTCTTATATCTCTTTAAGTCAGTTATGGCTTTCTCTTTTGCTTCCTCAGAAAGCTTTGTTTCATTTATCTTTTTTTCAAATTCATTGAGTATATTCCCTTCATCTCCATTTTCAAACTCACCTAATTCTTTCTGTATAGCTTTTAATTGCTCATTAAGGTAGTAAACTTTTTGAGTACTTTCAACCTGTGATTTAATTGTCTTATACAAGCGGTTTTGTGCACTCAAAATACTTATTTCTCTCTCAATAAGAGCAAAAACTTTTTTTAAACGCTCTTTTGGGTTATAAACTTCAAGTATGTTTTGCTTATCTGATACCTTTATATTTAAGTGCGAAGCTATCATATCTACAATTTGATTAACCTCTTTAACTTGATCAATGGGGTCAATAATAATCTCGGGTCGACTTTTCTTGCTTAGTTTACACCAATTGTCGAATGCATCTATAACAGAACGCCTTAAAGCTTCTAAATCAATATTATCTTCATTTTCTCCATACTCATAATGACCATCTAACGCTACTCTGGCCTGTAACAAAGTGTGAGAGCTAATATATTCTATAACTCTTCCCCTTCTTACCCCATGAATCATGACTTTTACTGCATTGTCAGGCAGTTTTATTAATGGTTGTATAATGTTTGCTAACACGCCTACTTCATAAAGATTCTCTGGCTCTGGATTATCAATAGAACCATCTTTTTGTGCTATGAGAAAAATCTCGTTTTGGTGACTACTGCTACTTATTGCATACTCTAGTGCATGAACAGATTTTTCTCTACCTACGAATAAAGGCAACATTATATTTGGAAAAATTACTACATCTCTTAGAGGTAATACTGGTAATACAGTAGAATTAAAGTTTACAGCACGTCCAATACTCATAATATATGCCTCAAATTAATCATTAACCGTTATAACACTACCCTTATTATTATGATTAATCGTCGCTTTGCCTAATTCTACCATTTTCTTAGTAACCGTTATAGTGCTACCTTCAAAACCTCCGTTGCCGGATATATACATAACATCAAGTAAAAGTGACTCTAAGATAGCACGTAACATCCTTGCACCTGTTTTATAGCTTATAGCTTTTTTAGCAATAGCTGATATTGCTTCATCTGAAAACTCAAGGTTTACTTTACTAAATGCAAGCAATGCTTTATATTGTTTTACTAGCGCATTTCTTGGCTCTGTCAACACATGTATTAAATCCTCGTGATCCAGCTCATCTAGAACAGCAGTTATTGGAACCCGTCCTACAAATTCGGGTATCAAACCGAATTTGATTAAGTCCTCAGGTTGAGCATCGCGTAAAGCATTTTTTTTCTTTTGTGCTTTAGACTGACTTATATCTGCTCCAAAGCCAACTGATGTTCCCTTTTTTCTTGCCTCAATAATTTTATTTAGGCCTTCAAAAGCTCCTCCACAAATAAATAGTATGTTACTAGTGTCTACTTGTATAAACTCTTGTTGCGGGTGTTTTCGCCCTCCTTGTGGAGGAACATAAGCAACCGTACCTTCCATGATTTTTAGTAGAGCTTGTTGGACCCCTTCACCTGAAACATCACGGGTTATTGAAGCGCTTTCAGACTTTCTTGTGATCTTGTCTATTTCATCGATAAACACTATACCATGCTGTGCCTTTGCAACATCATAATTTGCAGCTTGTAATAGACGTGACAACACGCTTTCTACATCATCACCTACATAACCTGCCTCAGTCAAAGTTGTCGCATCGGCCATAGCAAATGGCACATCTGAAACTTTAGCAAGTGTTTTTGCTAGCAAAGTCTTACCAGAACCAGTAGGGCCAATAAGCATTATATTTGACTTCTCAATTTCAATATCACTTATAGAATGAAGTTGCACCATGGATTGACAATGGTTATACATAGCCACAGATAAAACGTGTTGCGCATGTTCCTGACCTACAACATGCTTACTAAGAAAATTTTTTATATCTTCAGGTTTCTTTAGTAATCGCTTCATATCAGATATATGATCTGAATTAAAAGCTCTCTCTTTCTTTTGACTTATTGCTTTATGGGATAACTCTATGCATTCATTACAAATGAACACCTTTAAACCATCTGAAGAGTTAGTAATCAATTTATCTACTTCGTTTTGTGCCTTGTTACAAAAAGAACAGTAGTGTAAATCATTATTGTTATCCATTAAACTACCTTTTGTTTAACTTTAATATTTTCAATCTTCATATCTTTACGCTCAGCTATTACTCTGTCAATTAAGCCAATTTTCATTGCTTCTTCAGGATCCATGAATTTATCTCTTTCCATCATTCCCTCAATTTTCTTTAGTGAATTTCCAGTATGTTTTTCATAAATTTGATTTAGTTTTTTCTTAACTCGCAAAATTTCATTAGCATGTATCTCTATGTCAGTTGCTTGACCTTGATAACCACCAGATGGCTGATGTATCATAATTCTTGAATGAGGTAGCGAGTAACGTTTACCCTCCGCACCAGCTGTAAGCAACAAAGAACCCATAGATGCAGCTTGACCTATACACAAAGTTGAAACGTCTGGATTTATATACTGCATTGTATCGTAGATCGACAAACCAGCAGTTACAACACCACCTGGTGAGTTAATATACATACAAATGTCTTTATCGTGATTTTCCGATTCTAAAAATAAAAGCTGTGCTACTATTACGCTGGCCATGTTGTCTTCAATAGGGCCAGTTACGAAAATTATTCTTTCTTTTACTAGCCTTGAATATATGTCATAAGCCCGCTCACCGCGACTAGTTTGTTCAACTACAATTGGTATAAGAGTCATACCTTTTCCTATCAAATATTATCAAATAATTCCTTTAATTCTTTCACAGAAACAATCTGTTCTTCTTTACTAACTTTTTCTATCATATAATCTGTCACTTTATACTCAAGCGCTTGCCCTCTAACTAATTCCTGAAATTGTCCATCTGATTTAAAATGTTTAAATACTCTGTCAAACGATACATCTTTACTGACATATTGATTTACAATAACGTTCATAATATCATTTTGAGTTAATGATATTTCATGTTCTTTACTGAACTCCATAAATAGCATTGCAAGCTTTACACGTCTTTCAGCTTCTTTACAAGAATCACCTTTAGCATTCAACTCTCTTTCAACTCTCTGCTGTTCCTGTTTTACTACTTGTATAGGCAAATCAAAACTATAACTAGCATCCAAACAATCAAATAGCTCTTTCTTAATTAAGAGATCTCCCATTTCTTTACACTGATTATCAATTACTTCTTTTATATGATTTATTAGCGAAGAATGATCTTCAAAACCAATTCTCCTGGCTATTTCATCATCACTTTGCAAGTCTTCAGCAATCTGAATATCATTAATTCGAACAGAAAAAGTAGCCTCCTGCCCCGCAAGGGAAATTACCTGGTAATCTTCAGGAAATCTCAACTTAAAGCTTTTTGTTTCCCCTTTTTTCATGCCAATTAATTGATCTTCAAAACCATTTATAAATGTTCCAGATCCTAAATTAACAGTAAAATTTTTGCCACTTCCACCTTGAAAGAGCTTATTTCTAATTCGCCCTTCAAAGTCAATTATCAGTTTATCTTCGTTTTTTGCTTGATAAGAAGCATCATCAACAGAGACAAAATTAGGAAATTTTGTTTTTATAGAATCAATAAATTCTTTTATGTCTCCCTCTTTGATTTTTGCCTTAACTTTCTTCAAATTTATTTTATCAAGATCTATTACTGGTACTTTTGGCATCGATTCAAAAGATAATTTGTACAGAAAGTCACCTTTTTCATCCTTTTTATCCAGGTTTGGTAATGACATAATATCAACCTTAGGATGGATATGAGACTTAACTTCGATTTTTTTCATTAAATCACTTGAGCAATAGTCAATCGTATCGTTTATCACATATTCCAAAGCTTCGTTTTTATAATTTGTAACAACAAGATCGTAAGGCATCTTTCCTGATCTAAATCCAGGCAATTTTGCATCCTTCGCTATTTCTTGTAATCTAGAGTTTATCTTTTGTTCTATATAATCACTACTAACTGTGATTTCATACTCATACTTTAGTTTATCTACACTAAGTTCCTTATAGGTATATATATTACTTAATGTATCTGCTTCGACTGCATTTTGAGTTATATTACTAGACATTACAACCTGTTATCAATATTTTATTTATGTTTTAATAAAGCCATTTTACCAGAATTTAAGTTAAATACAATCCTTAAGAACAGGTTCTTATACAAACAAAAGTGTACTTAGTGATTATAAATTTTCTCTTAAAACCTGAGTTACATGACTTTAAGTGCGGATAGAGGGACTTGAACCCCCACGAGCAAGCTCACCAGGACCTAAACCTGGCACGTCTACCAATTTCGCCATATCCGCAATAACCCTTCATTAACTTATAGATAACCACTTCTTTCATCTTATGCAATTTAAAGATTAGATTTTAGTACCACAGACTGAACTTATAATACTGGTTAACTCCACTATGAATCTAAGCCTGAATTACTTTAACTAACATTATTGAGATAAGTACTGTCTTAGAAATATTCAAGGCTTATTCAATTTATAGTATTTACACAATAAAAAAAGCTTATTAATATTCTTTGATTAAAGCTCTAAACTCTGGAAATTAATAATGAGATTAATAGCAAGCTTCTTACTCGCAATTTTTCTGATTACACAGAGTGGCTGTACGACTCTTGTGAGTGGTATAGTAGTAACAGCAACTGCAGCGGCTACAGCAATAACAATGCAAGATAAATCCTTGGGAAACATTATTGATGATACAACTATAGTAATAAGAATCAATAAGGGACTCTTAAAACACGGACTGTTCTCATCTATAAAAGTTAAAGTGAGTGAAGGAAGAGTATTACTCATTGGAAATGTTGATAATCATGAAAAGCAACTCACAGCAGAGAAAATAGCTTGGCAGCAAAAAGAGATTAAAGAAGTGATAAATGAAATAAGAGTCACACCAATTAAAATGGCTTCTATGCTAGATGTTACTGTAGATGGTATGATAACAGCAGAGATAAGCACGAGGCTTCTGGGAAAAAGAAATATTAAATCAATTAATTATAGCGTTAATACAGTTGATAGAGTCGTTTATTTGATGGGTATAGCTCAAAATAAGGCGGAATTAAAAGCTGTAATAGCAATTGCAAGAAAAGTAAAAGGAGTAAAGCAAGTTGTAAGCTATGTGAGATATAGACATAGCAAATTGCGTCATTGATGAAAATTTACTTGAGTGTTAGTACCATGTAGCTAAGCCATAAAACTCCTTTACAAATTTCGTCAGTTCACTCTTATGATATGTATAACAATGTTACAAAAAATAATATCATAGAATTCAATAGAATAATTCCTAGAAAATCTCTACATACTAAAAAAAGTAAAATGCTATTTAACACTCCCAAGCTTAAGAATAAATAGCAAACATCTATATCTCGTGCGATATGGCGTTTTATTCCTAAGATTTTTTTACCAGCGTCATAGCCTTTTTCTTCATCAGTGTCTGCGTTCTTTACACTCTGAGTGTCAATTATGCAAAAGCTGATTTTTTCTTTCCAAACATTGTTTTGTCGGACCACACTAACTATTTTTTTAACACGCACTCCAAAATACTTTTTTTTTATTTCCTTTTACTTTTTCACTCCATTTTTGAAATAATCATAACAATTGCGCCATTTTGGAAACTCTTTTGGTAGCATCCTCCACTGATAACCACTTTTTAGGGCGTACAACACTTCGCAAAATATATCATACAAATCAAGTTTTCTTGGTTTTGTTTTTTCCACAAGACTCCAGATCTGGTGAAATAACCTCAAACTTCTCTCGACTTATGTCACTTGGGTATACACTCCTCATATATCCTAATTTATACACTCTATTTCTTACTTTATGCCTTTCTTGAGATTATGAACAGGTTCTTAGAAAGCTAGCGTTCTACTAGTCATGTTCTTTATCTTGCTTTACAACAATGCATCTTTTCATTCCAGCCAAGTCGTATACGTATTCCTGAAAAGCCAGTCCATATAAGGGTATTATTTTGTCAATATTGCTTTGATCTTCGCCTATTTCCAATATCGCAAACCCATCTTTTTTAAGGCACTTTTTCAATATTGGAAAAATACTCAGGTAACAGCTCAATCCATCGATACCGCCATCAAGAGCAATTCTTGGCTCTTTTTGCACTTCAGCTTGCAGATCTTTTAACTTACTTCTTTTAATATATGGAGGATTGCTTATTATGAGATCAAATAAATCTCTGCATTCTATCCACGAATTTGGAAATATTTTAGCTCTGTTGAGAAGATTATGTTTCTTTGTGTTCTGGTAGGTAATTTTGTATGCTTCCAGGCTTTTTTCAAAACCAACTCCAATAGCATATTCATACTCACTAAGTACGGAGATCAACAAACAGCCTGTGCCTGTGCCAAAATCTGCAATTTTTATTTTTTGCTTCTTATTTTGGTAATATTTTAACACTGTTGAAATTACTGTCTCACTATCTGGTCTTGGATCTAGAACATGTTGGTTAACTATAAAATTTTTACTCCAGAATTCACGATTACCTATTATTTGCGATATTGGATATCTTTCTGCTCTTTTTTTTGTTAATTTCCAGAATAGAAGTTCTTTGTTTCTTGGTACCTGATTGATGTGATTCATGATTGTGAATGATCTTTCTACTCCAAGTACGTACTGCATGATGATTTCACAATCCAAATGTGGTGATTCAATTCTATGTGATGATAGTAGCTTTGACCCTTCTTTAATTAAAGCGCTGATTGTTTTCATTATTCTAAAAACGCGTTCCTTGTATGCAAGAACAGCAAAATTGAGTATAGAATTTTGAACTTAGGGTAGCTGCATTAAATCTAAGTGTCAAGAGTAGGATTGTAAAAATCATCCGGCTTTACTGGTAATTCGGTTAGTTCGGTTGGTATTTTTGCATTAATGTTAGAAACTCTTGGCTCTATTATAAGGATTATTTTCTGCATATTCTTTGATAGCCATCACAGTATATTACTTGTTCCATATCTATATTAATTCGACTACAGCAAGTGATAATTTCTTAATATTAAAACCAATATGCGCTTTAGCATATAATTATCAGTAGCTTTCAAAGCAATTAGGCTGAGATTATTAGAGTAGTAATGTTTATTTTTATATTGACTATTGAGGTTTATTATTTTATAACTGAGACTTAGTTATTTTTAGAGTTTTAAGTTTACAGTATATGCCTACGATAAATCAATTAATATGTAAAGGTAGATCAGGGTTAATTCGTAAGAAGAAGGTGCCAGCTTTGGGAAAATGCAATCCTCAAAGAAGGGGTGTTTGCACTAAGGTATATACTACAACTCCTAGAAAACCTAATTCAGCACTACGTAAGGTAGCTAGAGTAAAGATTAGTGGATACGGTGAAGTGACGGCTTATATACCTGGCGAAGGTCATAATTTACAAGAGCATTCCGTTGTTTTAATACGTGGTGGGCGAGTTAAGGATTTGCCGGGTGTACGTTATCACATAATAAGAGGTGCTCTTGATCTACGTGGTGTGCAAAATCGAAAGAAAGCTCGTTCAAAATATGGTGTAAAGAAATCTGGTTAAAATTTATGGCACGTCGTAATAAAGCAAAAAAAAGAACAAGCCCTGACTCTCGCTATGGTAGTGTCTTGCTTATGCGTTTTATTAATATAATTATGAAATGTGGTAAAAAATCTATTGCAGAAAAGATTGCTTATAGTGCTTTGTCCTTAGCTGAAAAGAAAATAGGCAAAGATGCCTTGTCAATTTTTGAAACAGCAGTAGAAAATGTTACCCCTTCTATAGAAGTACGCTCTCGGCGTATTGGTGGTGCAACTTATCAAGTCCCTGTTGAAATTCGTCAAGATAGAGCAATTTCTTTGGCATTAAGGTGGATTGCTAGAGCAACTTCTGCTGCTCGAAAAAAGAGCGGCAGAACTACCGTTCATTGTTTGCAGTCTGAAATATTAGATGCTTATAATAAATGTGGTGGTGCATTTAAGATGTGTGAAGAGAAGTATAAAATGGCTGAAGCTAATAAGGCATTTTCTCATCTTCGTTTTTAATATTAGCTGGTTGATTGTGGTATGGAAGTTTTAATATCTAGGTATAGAAATATAGGAATAATGGCTCATATAGATGCTGGCAAGACCACCACAACAGAGCGTATTTTATTTTATACTGGTAAACAAAATAGGATTGGTGAAGTGCACGATGGTGCAGCTTCTATGGATTGGATGGAGCAAGAGAAGGAGCGTGGCATTACAATTACCTCTGCTGCAACAACATGTTTTTGGAATGATCATAGAATTAATATAATAGATACTCCTGGTCATGTTGATTTCACTATTGAAGTTGAGAGATCTTTGAGGGTTTTGGATGGTGCAGTTGCTGTATTTGATGGAGTTGCTGGAGTTGAGCCTCAGTCTGAGACAGTTTGGCGTCAAGCTGATAAATATACCGTTCCTCGTATCTGCTTTGTTAATAAAATGGATAGAATCGGGGCAAATTTTTATCGATGTGTCGATATGATAAAAACGAAGCTTGGCGCATCACCTTTAGTTATTCAGTTGCCAATAGGAAGTGAGAAAGATTTTAAAGGCATAATCGATCTTATTTCTATGAAAGCTATTATATGGCAAGAAGAAACATTAGGCGCTAAATTTTCTTATGAAGATATTCCTTCTGATTTGCTTGATAAGGCTCAAGAGTATCGAAATCTTTTATTAGATGCTGCAGCTGAGATGGATGATGAAGCGATGAATACTTACTTTGAGTCTAATGATCTGCCAGTAGATTTGCTGAAAAAATGCGTGAGAAATGGAGCCATCAAAGGAAAATTTGTTCCTGTATTATGTGGATCAGCTTTTAAAAATAAAGGCGTACAACCACTTTTAGATGGTGTGGTTGACTTTTTACCTTCTCCTATTGATGTTGATGTAATTGTTGGAACTGATCCTAAAGATTCAGAAAAGAAAATTGAGATCAAACCTTCAGAAAAAGAGAAATTCGTTGCTCTTGCGTTTAAAGTGATGACGGATAAATTTGTAGGTAGCTTGACGTTTATTCGTATTTATTCCGGTAAGTTAAAATCTAAATCTGCTGTGTTAAATGCTGGAAAGAATGAGACTGAAGGAATTGGTAGAATGTTGCTTATGCATGCAAATAACAGAGAAGATATAAACGAAGCTAAAGTTGGTGATATAGTTGCCTTAGTTGGATTAAAGAAAACAATTACTGGTGATACTTTATGTTCATCTGATTTTCCTATACTATTAGAGCGTATGGAATTTCCTGATCCTGTTATTGAAACTGCTATAGAACCGAAAACCACCTCAGATCAGGAAAAATTAGGTGTTGCTTTGAATAGATTGGTTGCAGAAGATCCTTCTTTAAGGATGTCAGTAAATGCGGAGAGTGGTCAGACTATATTGAAAGGTATGGGTGAGCTGCATCTTGAGATTATTATTGATAGAATGAAGCGCGAGTTTAATGTTGAAGCTAACGTTGGTGCGCCTCAAGTTGCATATCGTGAAACTATCACTAAATCTGTTGAAATTGATTATACTCATAAAAAACAATCAGGTGGTGCTGGTCAGTTTGCTAAAGTTAAAATAAAATTCGAACCTCTTGAGCCTGGTTTTGGCTTTCAGTTTGAAAGTAAAATTGTAGGCGGTGCTATTCCAAAAGAGTATATACCTGGAGTGCAAAATGGCTTAGAGTTGATAAAAGAAGGTGGTATAATTTCTGGCTTTCCATTGATTGATTTTAAGGCTACTCTTCTTGATGGTGCTTTTCATGATGTTGATTCTAGTTCTTTGGCTTTTGAACTTGCTGCTAAAGGTGCTTTTAAGGAAATGGCAAATAAAGCTGGTCCAAAAATGCTAGAGCCTATAATGAAAGTGGAAATCATTACTCCTGAAGAATATATGGGTGATGTTATGGGTGATATAAATAGTAGAAGAGGCAGTGTTGTTGATATGCTGGATTTAGGTAATAATAGCAAAATAATTACTGCTTCGGTTCCTCTTGCAAATATGTTTGGTTATATAAATGTTTTGCGTTCTATGTCTCAGGGAAGAGCTCAGTATAGTATGCATTTTTCTTGTTATGAACAAGTGCCACAATATGTGGTTGATGAGTTAAAGTTAAAGTATAATTAAAGGTTAGTAATTATGACAGCGATAGTAGAAGCATTTGGAAAGCCGCATGTAAACGTGGGAACGATAGGACATGTGGATCATGGGAAGACAACGTTAACAGCGGCGATAACAAAGCATTATGGTAATTTTGTAGCATATGATCAAATAGATAAAGCGCCAGAAGAAAGAAAGAGAGGGATAACAATAGCAACAGCGCATGTTGAATATCAAACAGAAAAGAGACACTATGCACACGTTGATTGCCCTGGGCATGCTGATTATGTAAAGAATATGATAGTAGGTGCAGCACAGATGGATGCAGCGATATTGGTAGTGTCAGGGGTTGATGGGCCGATGCCACAAACGAGAGAGCATATATTGCTGGCAAAACAGGTGGGTGTTGGATATGTCGTGGTATATATAAATAAAGCTGATGTTGCTGATGCTGATATGATAGATTTGGTGGAAATGGAAGTGAGAGAGTTGCTGAGTAAGTATGGATTTCCAGGTGATGAAGTGCCTGTGATAGTTGGATCTGCATTAAAAGCATTAGAGGATGATGGTAGTGAGTATGGAAAGAAATCAATAGATAAATTGATGGAGAAGTTAGATGAGTATGTGGCAGTACCTCCAAGGCCTATAGATTTGCCGTTTTTATTGCCAATAGAAGATGTATTTTCAATATCGGGGCGAGGAACGGTAGTAACAGGAAGAATAGAGAAGGGGGAGATAAAGACAGGGGATGAGATAGAGATAATAGGTCTGAAAGCGACGCAAAAGACGATATGTACTGGTGTTGAGATGTTTAAGAAGTTGCTAGACAAGGGAAGTGCAGGACTCAATGTAGGAGTACTACTAAGAGGAACAAAGAGAGAAGAAGTGGAGAGAGGGCAAGTATTGGCAAAACCAGGAACAATAACCCCGCATAAGAAATTTAATGCGGAGGTGTATATATTGAAGAAAGAAGAAGGAGGAAGGCATACACCATTTTTTGGAAATTATCAGCCACAGTTTTATTTAAGGACAACGGATGTAACTGGGAGCATAAAATTGCGAGATGGAAAGGAGATGGTAATGCCAGGGGACAATGTAAGTATAGAAGTGGAGTTGCAAGTACCAATAGCAATGGATAAAGGATTGCGTTTTGCGATAAGAGAAGGTGGTAGAACTGTTGGTTCTGGAGTTGTTTCGGAGATTTTAGAGTAAACTTTGAATTATAGGAGTGTAGCTCAATTGGTAGAGCGCTGGTCTCCAAAACCAGAGGTTGTAGGTTCAATTCCTATCACTCCTGCATTAATATTATGGTAGAAATGTTAAAAAACCTGTATGTTTTTTTTTGCGATATAAAGCAAGAAATAAGGAGAATTGCTTGGATAAAAAAACAGCAGGTATTGTCATCTTTGTTTATTGTAATAACTGTTATATTATGCTTTTCGATTTTCTTTTGCTTCGTAGATTTTATGTCTCTTTACGTAATTAAGACTTTATTTGGAATTATTTATGGAATATAAGTATAAATGGTATATCATTAAAGTCGATTACGGGTATGAGAAGGATATATGCGAGTTGGCAACCAATACTGTTTACTTTAAGGAGGTGTTTATTCCTTATCAGACAGCATGTGATGTAAAATCTGATATAAAGGAGTTATGTGAAGTATATATATGTATGCATCTGTGTGATGAAAGCAAAAATATTTTGAATCAAATGACTGGGTTTTGTGGTGATGAGTCTGGTCATTTTGAGATGATTTCAGATGATGAGGTAATTTTAAAACGTAAGGAATTTAATAGATATAAGTGGTACATTTTAAGAGTTGCCTCTAATTATGAAGAGAAAGTGCACCAATATATATTAGAAAATTCTATGAGATTGAATATTAATAATTATTTTAATAGAGTTTTTATTCCTTGTGAAGAATTAAGTGAGATGGATTTAAAATCTAAAAAAAATGCTAAACGAAGGAAGTCCTTTCCTGGTTATGTCTTTTTATACATGAATTTATGCGATGAGGTATTAAATTTTATTAATAATATACCAAAATCTCTTAAGGTTTATGGATTTTTGAAAAATGGTAATGTTCCAAAGGTGATTGAGGATAATGAGATTCGCTCAATGTGTAGTGCGCTTTACAATGCTCAAGAAACGAAAAAGTTGAGCTATGGTTATGAGAAAGGTGAAAAAGTAAAAATTAATGATGGTCTTTTTCAAAATTTTACTGGTAAGGTAGATATGGTAAATGATGAGAAAAAAATTATTAATATTGAAGTATCAATCTTAGGTAAGCCAACAATAATAGAGCTTGATTTGGCTCAAGTAGAGAAAATAGAGGATTAATTATGAGTAATGTAGTTGCTAAGATTAACTTGCTTATGGAAGCTGGAAAAGCAGTTCCAGGGCCGAAAATTGCTTCAGTACTTGGCCCGCGTGGTATACCTGTTCCTAAATTTTGTGAAGCTTTTAATAAAGCTACTAGCGCTGCTAACGCTAGTTATAAAGTAGGTGATTTAGTAACAGTGAGAATTTCCATAAAGGATGATCGCTCTCATGATTTTACTGTCAGCGGTCCGCCTGTGGCTTATTTGCTTAAGCAGGAAGCTAAATTAAGTAAAGGTTCTGGTAATTCTGGTAAAGAATTAGTGGCTAAATTATCTATGTCTGCTATCATTAAAGTGGCAAAGTGTAAGATGGTTGATATGAAAGTGGATAATGAAGATTCAGCAGTGAAGATGGTTATAGGCACTGCAAAATCTATGGGTATAGAAGTTGTGGAAGGTTAGGTAAATGAGTACATATAATGATGATTCTAAGCGGTGTTTGGAGAAGATTGTTGAGTCTGCTTCAGCAAAATTTAATGAATCAGTTGATATTGCAGTCAATTTAGGTGTAGATCCACGTAAATCTGAAGAGCAGGTGCGTGGTACAGTAGTTTTGCCTAAAGGTATCGGGAAGAATATTAAAGTAGCTGTTTTCGCTCAAGATAAACATTTATTAGAAGCTGAAAAAGCTGGTGCTGATATTACAGGAGGGGAGGATTTAGTTGAAGAAATAAAAAAAGGTAGAAAATTAGATGTTGATTGGTGCATTACTACTACTGATTTTATGGCAAAAATTACTCCTATTGCAAAAGTATTGGGTGCTAAAGGGCTGATGCCTAACCCTAAATTTGGTACTGTGACTTCTAACATTGCAGAAGCTATTAAAACCATTAAGTCTGGTCAGATAAAATTTAGAACAGATAAAAATGGTGTTATTCATGGTAAATTAGGAAATATTAAGTTTGATATTGATGACTTGCTAGAAAATTTAAAAGCCTTTCTTAAAGTAATTAAAGATAATAAACCTATTTCTGTGAAAGGAATTTACTTTAAGGGTGTTTTTTTAAATTCAACTATGGGTAAAGCTTATAAGATAAGCAAAGTGGAAGATATAATTAGGGAGTGATACTGTGAAGCGTAAAAATAAGGATGAATTTATACAGAGCACAATAAACGTATTTGTAAATAATGATTTCTTGATATTAGTAAATTTTAAATCTATAAATGCTAATGATTCATTAACTCTGAGGAATAGCCTGAAGTCTATAGCAGGTGGGGTATTAGTAGTTAAAAACACTCTAGCGCGCTTGGCTTTGGAAAGGACTGGTAAATTTTCTTATTTATCAGGTAAATTTTCTGGTTCTGTTGCTATTATATACTCTAGTGCTATAGTAGAAGCTGCAAAGTTAATAGTTGATTTTATTAATGCTAACAAAGAAAAAATGTCTGTGATTTGCGCGGCTCATATAAATGAATTGTTAACAGTGGAAGATGTTAATAAACTGGCTAAGTTGCCTTCTCTGGATGAATTGCGTGTTAAAATTATGCGTTTAATATCTTATGATATTCCTGCTCGGTTAGCATTATTTATTAATTCATCTTCTATGAGGCTTATGAGAATTTTGGATTACTGTAGTTCTAAAAAATAAATTTGTTGTTAAATAAGGTGGTAATTATGAATAATGTAACAAGTGATTTGGTTGATAAAATATTATCTTTAAATCTATTAGAGGCTTCTGAACTTGTAAAAGTTCTAGAAGAAAAAATAGGGTTACCTGGTGGTTCTTTTCTTGGTGGAGCTGTTGGTGCTGGGGTGCCTATTAGTGATAATGCTGCTGCTCCTGTTGCTCAAGAAAAAGCTGAATATAAAGTTGTAATCAAAGAGATTGATGCGAGCAAAAAAATAGGAGTGATTAAAGCTATTAGAGAAGTTAATTCTACATTGAATTTAAAAGAAGCGAAAGAATTAGTTGAGTCTTTACCCAAAGATTTGACTGCTAATGTTTCTAAAGACGAAGCAGAAAAAATTAAGCAAAAACTTATTGAAGCAGGAGCAACTAAAGTTGAGCTTGAATAAAATGTTAGTATATTAATTTTATGTTGATATAGCTCTTTTAATTAGTGAAGGTATTTTAATGGTTGATTCTTCTTATATGTGTGCTTCTAGTGCTTTTGTTCCTAGGGTTTCTTATTCCAGGTCGATTGATTTAAAAGATTCTTTGTTGGATTTGGTTAAAGTCCAAAAGGGGTCATATAATTCCTTTACTCCTAATAATGAGAGTAATGAAAAACTTGAAGCTATCTTTCATACAATTTTTCCAATATCTGATCCTTTGCATAGGGCTACTATCGAATTTTTGAATTGTAGGGTAGATGATCTTAAGTATAGTGAATCTGAGTGTATAAAACGTGGTATAACTTTTTCTGCTCAGGTTATTGCTTCTATACGTCTTGTTATTATGCAGGATGGTGTTTCTCTTGAAAAATATCAAGAAGTTAAAGAAGATGATGATCATTCTAAACTTGCAACTATTATAAAATCTGCTGAAGAGCAGGAGGTTCGCTTTTGTGAACTGCCTATGATGACTGATAAAGGTACTTTCATCATCAATGGCGTAGAGAAAGTTATCGTTTCACAAATGCATAGATCTCCTGGAGTGTTTTTTGATAGTGATAAGGGAAAAACTTACAATTCTGGCAAATTGATCTATTCTGCTAGAGTTATTCCTTATAGAGGTTCTTGGCTTGATATTGAGTTTGATGTTAAAGATCATTTGTATTTTCGTATTGATAGAAAGAGAAAATTGCCAATATCAGTTTTATTAAAGGCTTTGGGCTTATCAAATAATGACATACTTAATAAATTTTATGAAAAAATAGACTATATAAAACATAAAAGTGGCTGGAAAGTACCTTTTTTCCCTGATAAATTCAAGGGAGTGAGGCTTCCTTTCGATTTAAAGAATGTTGAAGGCAATGTGTTACTTAAAGCTAATATTCGTATTACTTCGAAATTAGCTAAAAATCTATATGATAACGGGTTGAAAGAGTATCTAATTCCTTATGATTCTATATGTGGTTTATTTCTTGCAGAAGATTTAATAGATAGTGCTAGTTCTACAAAAATCTTATCTGCTGGTGAATCTATAAAATTAGAGGATATAAAAAAGCTTGAATTATTATCTATAGATAAAATATCAGTGTTGAACATAGATAATGTTTCTGTTGGACCTTACATATTAAATACACTTTTCTTAGATGAAAACATGTCTTATGAGAACGCTCTATATGAAATATATAAGGTTTTGCGTCCTGGTGAAGTTCCTGTTTTAAAGATAGTAGAGGAGTTTTTTCGTAATCTTTTCTTCAGTCCGGAATATTATGATTTGTCTAACATTGGTAGATTAAAACTTAACTCTTGCCTTGGGTTAAATTATGAAGAAAGTTTAACTACTTTAACACATGAAGACATTATTGAAATTATAAGAAAAATAGTATTGTTACGTGATGGTCAAGGATCTGTAGATGATATTGATCATTTAGCAAATAGAAGAGTCCGTTCAGTTGGAGAGTTTATAGAAAATCAATTTAGAACTGGATTATTAAAATTGGGACGGGCAGTAGTTGATTCTATGTCTACTTCTAGTTTAGATAAAGTCTCTCCATCTGATTTTATAAACCCAAAAGTGTTAACCAATGTCTTAAGAGATTTTTTCAATTCTTCCCAATTATCTCAATTTATGGATCAGACTAATCCATTATCTGAAATAACACATAAAAGAAGGTTGTCGGCGTTAGGTCCTGGTGGTTTAACAAGAGAGAGAGCGGGATTTGAAGTGCGTGATGTTCATCCAACTCATTACGGAAGAATTTGCCCTATTGAAACTCCTGAGGGACAGAATATAGGCTTAATTAACAGCTTAGCTATATACGCTCGTATTAATAAATATGGGTTCATTGAAAGCCCTTATAGGAAAGTAGTTAATAAGGTTGTTACTGATCAAATTGAGTATCTGTCTGCTATAGATGAAGGTTTATATTATATAGCCGATACCAGCGCAAAGCTTGATGAAAACAACTGCTTTGTTGATGATATGTTATACTGTAGGTATGCTGGTACCTTTGTAATGGTAAATAGTAATCAAGTAAGTTACATTGATTTATCTCCTAAGCAGGTAATATCGGTTGCTGCTTCTTTAATTCCATTTTTAGAAAATGATGATGCTAATAGAGCGTTAATGGGTTCAAATATGCAGCGTCAAGCTGTACCTTTATTGAAGTCTACTGCTCCTTTGGTTGCTACTGGTATGGAGTCTTTCGTAGCTTCTGGCTCTGGTGCTGTAGTTTTAGCAAAACGTGGTGGCATAGTTGACAGCTCAGATAGTAACTCTATAGTTATACGTGCTTTTGACAAAGAAGGAATTAACTACTTAGATGTAGATATTTATCATCTAAGAAAATTTCAGCGTTCTAACCATAATACTTGTATTAACCAGAAACCACTGGTGCATGTAGGTGATTGTGTTAAGGAAGGTGATGTGATAGCTGATGGTCCTGCTATTAATAACGGTGAATTGGCACTTGGCCAAAACTTGCTAGTCGCTTTTATGTCTTGGCAAGGTTATAATTTTGAAGACTCAATCATTATTTCTAGTGAAGTTGTTAAAAAAGATCTATTTACTTCTATTCATATAGAAGAATTTGAATGTGTTGTACATGACACTCCTTTAGGGTCGGAAAAAATAACTCGTGCCATACCAGGTGTTAATGAAGAAAATCTTTATCACTTGGATGATAGTGGTATAGTAAAGGTTGGTACAAGAGTTGGTTCAGGTTATATTTTGGTGGGGAAAGTTACACCTAAGCATTCTCTTTCATTGCCTCCTGAGACAAAATTGTTAATGACAATTTTTGGTGAAAAGTCATTCGATTGTGTGGATTCCTCTTTATATACATCTCCAGATATTGAAGGGATAGTGATTGATGTGCAGGTCTTTACACGCAGAGGGGAAGAAGAAAACGAAAGGGCGTTTCTTATTAAGCAAAAAGAGGTAAATGATTTTGAGAAAGAACGAGACCATATAATCAATGTTATTAATCAATATTTCTATGATGAATTAAGAAAAATTCTTATTAATTCTGGCTCTCAAGATCGAGAAAGTATTAATTTTATTGAACGTGAGGGATGGTGGGATATAGGATTGAAAAACCAATCTATTTCTAAGCAAGTTGAGAGCTTAAAAAAAGATTTTGATGAAAAAGTATCACATGCAATAGCAAACTTTAAGCGAAAAGTAGAAAAATTGCATGAAGGTTATGATCTGCCTCAAGGTGTGTCGATGTCAGTAAAAGTTTTTATTGCTGTAAAACATAGTTTGCAGCCAGGGGATAAAATGGCTGGTAGACATGGAAATAAAGGTGTGATTTCTCGAGTTGTTCCAGTAGAAGATATGCCTTATTTAGAAGATGGTACTCCTATTGATATTATTCTTAACCCTCTTGGCGTTCCTTCACGAATGAATGTAGGGCAAATATTGGAAACGCATGTAGGTTGGGCTTGTAAAAAATTAGGAGAAAAAGTAGGCAATATTCTTGATGAGATCAATAAAATCAAACGTGCTTTTTGTGAGGCAATTAGATCTCTCAGTGATGATGATTTTGAAAAATTTGCAGCATTATATCTTGATAATAAAAAATTTGAGGATGTTAATGATGATGAAATAACGTCTTCTATTTTAGATACGACTAATAAGGATGAATTAGATAATGAATTGACTACATTAGTAGAGAATTATTTCAACTCTTGTAAAGATGCACACAGTAGTTTACGTCACTTCCTGATTGAGGTTTATAGTTGTGGCAGTAATTTATCTATTTGTAATAACATTCGCGACATTAATGATAATCACCTCATTGAATTTGCGTATAAGTTGCGTAATGGCATTCCTGTTACTGCACCTGTATTTGAAGGTCCAAAAGATGAACAAATAGTAAAGCTATTTGAACTTGCTGGATTGGATAACTCTGGGCAAGTTGTATTATATGATGGTTGCTCGGGTGAGAAGTTTGATCGCAAAGTTACAGTTGGTTACATGTACATGCTTAAGTTGCATCACTTAGTAGATGGTAAAATTCATGCGCGTTCAGTAGGTCCTTATAGTTTGGTTACTCAACAACCTCTTGGAGGAAAGTCTCATTTTGGTGGTCAGCGTTTTGGTGAAATGGAATGTTGGGCATTGCAAGCCTATGGTGCTGCTTACACTTTGCAGGAAATGTTAACTGTGAAGTCTGATGATATTAATGGAAGGGTTAAGATTTATGAATCGGTAATAAAAGGTGACAGTAACTTTGAATGTGGAATTCCTGAATCCTTTAATGTCATGATAAAAGAGTTGCGTTCCTTGTGTTTTAATGTGGATTTGAAGCAAAATGACATAGTAATTGAAGATATATCTCATACTAACATAGCGCAATCTTTTAATGAGGTTAGAATTTCCATTGCTAGCCCTGAAAGTATTAAACGTATGTCTTATGGAGAGATAACGGATGTTTCAACTGCAAACTACCGTACATTCAAAGTTGAGAAAGGTGGATTATTTTGTCCTAAAGTTTTTGGTCCTGTCAATGATGATGAATGTTTATGTGGAAAGTACAAAAAAAGAAGACATAGGGGCCGTATATGCGAAAAATGTGGAGTAGAAGTTACATCTTCTAAAGTAAGAAGAGAAAAAATGGGTCATATAGAGCTTGCATCTCCTGTTGCTCATATATGGTTTTTGAAGTCACTTCCTTCAAGAATTGGAGCATTATTAGATATGTCTCTTAGAGATATCGAAAGTATTTTATATAGTGATAATTATGTTGTAATAGATCCTCTTGTTTCCTCTTTTGAAAAAGGTGAAATTATTAGTGAGAAAGCTTATAATGAAGCTAAAGATAGCTATGGAGTCGATAGCTTTATAGCTATGCAAGGTGTTGAAGCTATAAGAGAATTGCTAACACACCTTGATTTACATGAAATTAGGAAGAATTTAAGACAGGAGTTAGAGTCTGTTGCTTCTGAAATGAGAAGAAAGAAAATTATAAAGAGATTACGTATTGTTGAAAATTTTATCAAGTCTGGAAACAGACCTGAGTGGATGATACTTACAGCTATACCTATTTTACCACCTGACTTGCGTCCCTTGGTATCGCTTGAAAGTGGTCGACCTGCAGTTTCTGATTTAAATCATCATTATAGAACTATTATTAATAGAAATAATAGATTGAGAAAATTGTTAAGTTTAAATCCTCCTGAGATTATGATTCGTAATGAGAAAAGAATGTTACAAGAGGCAGTTGATTCTCTTTTTGATAATAGTCGTCGTAATGCTCTGGTAAATAAACCTGGCGCTACTGGATATAAAAAGTCTATTAGCGATATGCTGAAAGGAAAGCAAGGTCGTTTCCGTCAGAATCTTTTAGGAAAAAGGGTAGATTACTCTGGACGTTCTGTAATAGTTGTTGGTCCAACTTTGAAACTAAATCAGTGTGGATTACCGAAAAGAATGGCTCTTGAGTTATTCAAACCTTTTGTTTACTCAAGGCTTAAAATATATGGAATGGCTCCAACTATAAAATTTGCTAGTAAGTTAATAAGAGCAGAAAAGCCAGAAGTCTGGGATATGCTTGAAGAAGTAATAAAAGAGCATCCTGTTTTGCTAAATAGAGCGCCTACGCTACACAGGCTTGGTATTCAGGCTTTTGAGCCAGTCCTTATTGAAGGTAAAGCAATACAGCTTCATCCACTTGTTTGTACAGCATTTAATGCTGACTTTGATGGTGATCAAATGGCAGTACATGTGCCAATTTCATTGGAAGCTCAACTTGAAGCTAGAGTATTGATGATGTCAATTAATAACGTTTTAAGTCCTTCTAATGGAAGACCGATTATAGTTCCTAGTAAAGATATAGTGCTTGGTATATACTACCTAACTTTACAGCAACTTAAGGAGGATGATTTACCACTTTTTTGTGCTTTTTGTGAAGTTGAGCATTCCTTAAATAACGGTAGTCTACATATTCATTCTCATATAAAGTACAAAATGGAATACATCAATAGCGATGGAAACATTCAGTATAAAACTATTTTTACAACTCCTGGACGTTTAATATTATGGCAGATTTTTCCTAAACATGAGAATCTAAGTTTCGATTTAATAAATCAGGTATTAACAGTTAAGGAAATAACTAGTATAGTTGATTTAGTATATCGTAGCTGCGGTCAAAGTGCTACAGTGGTATTTTCTGATAAATTGATGACACTTGGCTTTGAGTATGCTACATTTTCTGGTACTTCTTTTAGTCGTTGCGATATGGTCATACCTGAAACTAAAGCTACACACGTTGATTATACAAGGGGTGAAATTAAGAAATTCTCTGCACAGTATCAAGACGGGCTAATCACTAAAAGTGAGAGGTATAATAAAGTTATAGATGAGTGGTCTAAGTGCACAGATATAATAGCGAATGATATGTTAAAAGCGATATCTGTGTATGATGAAAATAGTAAGTACAACTCAGTGTATATGATGGTTAGCTCCGGTGCAAGAGGTTCTACTTCCCAGATGAAGCAGTTAGCAGGAATGCGAGGGTTAATGACCAAACCTTCTGGTGAAATTATAGAAACACCTATAATTTCTAATTTTCGCGAAGGATTGAATGTATTTGAATACTTTAATTCTACTCACGGGGCGCGTAAAGGTTTAGCTGATACTGCACTTAAAACTGCAAACTCTGGATACTTAACTCGTCGCTTGGTTGATGTATCTCAAAATTGCATAGTTACAAAACATGACTGTAAAACGAAAAATGGCCTTATTGTAAGAGCTATAGTTGAAGGGAGTACTATAGTTGCATCTCTAGAGAGTGTTGTACTAGGTAGAACAGCTGCAAATGATATATATAACCCAGTAACCAAAGAGTTATTATTAAAAGCAGGGGAATTAATTGATGAAGATAAAGTAAAGCAAATCAACATTGCAGGTCTTGATGCTATAAAAATTAGATCGCCTTTAACTTGTGAAATAAGTCCTGGTGTGTGTTCTTTGTGTTATGGAAGAGACCTTGCAACTGGTAAAATTGTTTCAATAGGTGAAGCAGTTGGTGTTATCGCTGCTCAATCTGTTGGAGAGCCAGGTACTCAGTTAACGATGCGTACTTTCCATATAGGTGGAGTAATGACTAGAAGTGTTGAATCCTCAAATATTATAGCTTCTATTAATGCTAGAATAAAATTAAACAACAGTAATATAATTATAGATAAAAACGGAAATAAAATTGTGATAAGCCGTTCCTGTGAAGTCGTCTTAATTGATAGCCTTGGTAGTGAAAAATTGAAGCACAGTGTACCTTATGGTGCTAAACTTTATGTAAATGAGGGTGAGTTAGTAAAAATTGGTGATAAAGTTGCGGAATGGGATCCGTATACACTACCTATTATTACGGAAAAGAGTGGTACAATATCTTACCAGGATTTAAAAGATGGAATCTCGATCACTGAAGTGATGGATGAATCTACAGGAATATCAAATAGAGTAGTAAAAGATTGGAAATTGCACTCTGGTGTAGCTAATTTACGTCCTCGTATTGCACTGCTTGATGATAATGAAAAAGTAATAACACTTGCAAGTGGTGTGGAAGCATGTTACTTTATACCAGTTGGCGCAGTACTCAATGTACAGGATGGCCAAAAGGTTCATGCAGGTGATGTTATCACAAGAACGCCGAGAGAGTCAGTTAGAACTCGTGATATTACTGGTGGCTTGCCTAAGGTTATAGAATTATTTGAAGCACGTCGTCCTAAAGAGCATGCTATCGTTAGTGAAATAGACGGCTATGTAACGTTCTCTGAAAAAGACCGTAGAGGAAAACGCAGTATAGCAATTAAACCTGTAGATGAGCAAGCTTCTCCAGTTGAGTATTTAGTATCAAGAAGTAAGCATGTAATAGTCAATGAAGGTGATTTTGTGCGTAAAGGTGATTTATTGATGGATGGCGATCCTGATCTTCATGATATTCTACGTGTGCTTGGGTTAGAAGCGTTAGCACACTATATGATTTCTGAAATACAGCAAGTTTATAGATTGCAAGGTGTGCGCATAGATAACAAGCATTTAGAAGTGATCTTAAAGCAAATGCTACAAAAAGTAGAAATTACCGATCCTGGTGATACTACGTACTTAATTGGAGAAAATATCGACAAGCTGGAAGTTGATAGAGAAAATGATGCTATGAATAACTCTGGAAAACGACCTGCTTATTATCTTCCTATTCTGCAGGGAATTACTAGAGCAAGCCTTGAAACTAATTCCTTCATTTCTGCTGCCTCTTTCCAAGAAACAACAAAAGTACTTACAGAAGCAGCATTCTGCGGAAAGAGTGATCCTTTGAGTGGGTTAAAAGAAAATGTTATAGTAGGAAGATTAATTCCTGCTGGTACGGGTCTGATTATGAATAAGGTGAAAGCACTTTCGCTTTGTGAAAATATAGATAAATATGAAAAATATTTTGATATTGAGACTTATGACGAAAAATTGCTGAGTGATAATAGTTATCAATTACATTCTGATGAAGAAGAGAGTGTGGTGGCATCGCACTATGATCATTCAAATTGAATATAGCTAATGAGGCAGTATGTTTAATCTGTTTTTAACTAAAAAAATCAATTATATTTTCTTTCACCTCTGTGCTGTCTATTATGTTATTTACTCTTACACGAAATTCAGATGAGTTTTGAAGCCCGCTACTGTACCATCCTATATGTTTGCGGGCCATCTTTATTCCTGTATCGCTTCCATAGTACTCAAGAATACTGTCATAATGCTTGAGTATTATGCTTAATCTCTCTGAGGCTGTTGGCTCAGAAACTTTATTTCCACTCAAAAAGTTTATTGCTTGATTAATCAGCCAAGGTTTGCCGTAAGCACCACGACCTATCATTACTCCATCTGCCCCAGATTCTTTAAGTGCACTTTGAACATCATTCAAACTCTTAATATCTCCATTTACTATAACTGGAATTTTTACCTGCTCTTTAACATTTCTAACAAATTTCCAATCTGCTTGACCATTATAAAGCTGTGCCCTTGTCCTTCCATGTACAGTAATCATCTTTGCTCCCAAATCTTCTGCAATTTTTGCCAAGCGCGGAGCATTACGATTTTCGTCATTCCATCCAGTACGCATTTTTACTGTAACTGGCACACTCACTGCCTTGACTACAGCTTCTATTATCTCAGCAGCCTTTTTTTCATCACGCATAAGTGCTGACCCTGCGTAACCGTTTACAACTTTTTTAACTGGACAACCAAAATTTATATCTATGATTTTTGCACCCATGTCCTCATTTAACTTTGCAGCTTCCGCCATAACATCAGGCTCACAACCAGCAAGTTGTACAGCGGTTAGTTCATCGACTTTTGCTTTTTGCATGCTCTGGCGAGTTTGCATGATCATAGCTCTGCTTGCAATCATTTCTGAGACTAACAAACCTGCACCAAGTTTTTTTACAATACTCCTAAACGGATAATCAGTCACTCCAGACATTGGCGCTAAAATAACTGGAGAATCAATAGTTAGATTTCCTACTTGGAGAGACACAGGCTTTTTAGTTGCTAAAAAATGCATTTTTGACACTGTTATAAGCTGTTATTATAACATCTTGCACAAATGAACTTGTGGCAGGTTGTGTTTCCTCTTTCTTACTATCTTCAAGACTAAGCTGCTGTAGAGCAGCATGTAAAATTCCACCTTCAGCAATGGATTCTTTCCACTCTTCATCCTCCATAAGTGCTTTTGCGAACTCTCTTCTCTTCTCGTACAATTGTCCTGGCCTAGGCTTGTACTTTGATAACTCTCTGTCAATTTCATCAAATGATTTATCCTCGTTGAGCATTTCCGTAATCCTATGAGCATTTTCTAAAGCAAATACTCCACAATTACAGCCATCTTTTTGCTGATCAACCGCAGAACTCTTTATGCTATCATTTCCTATCTCTAAGGTTTCCTGCAATATGCCCACTATATAACTAGTATCAATTGGCTTACTAACTAACTTATTTCTATCTTCTCTTGCATGACCTAATGTTTTTTCAACATCATCTTTTTTCTCTTTAAGGCTAGCATTATCTGGATTATTTTCTCTTTCCCGTATTAAACTTCCCACCTCATTACTTAAGGGTACTAGACACTTCTCAGCAATCTCATTAGCAAGACTTATATCGTCTTTTACCTTTCCTTCAACCTCATTTGGTAATTTATTACCAAATGAGTCACAATAATAAGCTCTAAATTGTCTGTTACCATTACATGTGACTATCAGTGTTACCCAATGATTTCCTCCTAAATTAATAATCGAGGCAAAGATTTTTTTTGTGTTCCCTTGTTCTATTTTATACTCTTTCAGTTTTGAGTTTAAAGTACTCACATCACCAGGAATACAAAAAAGTATATTGCCACTTGAATTTTCTGAATAGTTATATACAGCTCTTGCAATATGAGAAATATCATGTTCTTGTAGCCAGTAATAGTAATTTTCTCTATTTGTCTGATGCATAAGAGTTTGTAAATCTTCATGAAACTCTTTGCCACCCAAACCACTATCTCCTGAAGCATTAGAATTTCTACGACTATTGTTACTTGAGGCAGGTTCACTTCCTGGTACAATACCACTATCTGTAGATGGAGAATAGGAATTTCTACGTACCCTCTTATCCGAATCATTTGTTTGTCTTGATATAGTATCTAGTCCACTATCCAGTGATTTACTTCTTGTGAATTTTTGCTCTTTTGGACTCTTTTCTTCCTTTACAGTTCCTTTTTCATCAACATAACCTTTTACCAAGTAAAATAAAGGTTCAATAACCATCTTGTATGTCGCTGCAAGCACTATTCCCATTAAGATCCAAGCTATAGGGTTGGAGATGAGCATAGCAAGTGGTAAGGTTAAGAGGAAAGATCCCATTATTAATCCCAAACAGCCAATGGTAAATGTAGTCGCCAAATATATACAAAAAGCGTAGACAGCAAATCTTCCACTAGCCTTAAGTTTAGTGAAGTGAGTACTCTCTTTAGATTTATTGTATCTTTCTATGATGGCTAACATATTATATTTCACGTTTATCAATTCTAGCAAATTATGAAGGTAAAATCAATATTAGCATTTATATGTAAAAATATTGAGCATTCAAAGCTTTTGAAGTAGAGTAATGATGTTAGTAATAGCACAACATATGCATGATATAGAACATATACGCAAAAACCCTAAAGGATTTGAAAAAGCAATAAAAAGCAGAGGGGTGAAAGAATTTACTACAGAAGAAATATTAGAGATTGACCATAAAAAAAGATCACTGACTACTAAATCGCAAGCTTTAAATAAGCAACGAAACGAGGTCACGGAAGAAATAAAGAGGCTTAAAATGAACAAAAGCCCATGTGAAGAACAAGTAAAGTTATCAAAAAGCATCACAAGTGAGATAGAGACAATCAGCCTCAAGGAGCAAACAGAAAAAAATAAGTTAGTGGATATTTTATCTAACTTACCAAATATTTCTGCACAAAATGTACCAATAGGTGAAGATGAGAGCTCCAACGTAGAAATCAGAAAATATGGAGAAAAAAGGCAATTTAGTTTTATGCCAAAATTTCATTATGAACTCGGAGAAAGGTTAGGCTTGATGGATTTTGAACAAGCAGCAAAAATTTCTGGATCAAGGTTTACAATACTAAAAGGACAGTTAGCTAAGCTTGGACGAGCATTAATAAATTTTATGCTGGAAACACATGTTAATGAATTTGGTTATACTGAAGTGCATCATCCAGTTTTAGTAAAGGATAGGGCGATGTATAATGTTGGTCAACTACCAAAATTTTTTGATGATTCATATTTAACTACCGATAAATTAAGATTAATTCCCACAAGTGAAGTAGTTTTAACAAATTTAGTTGCTGACAAAATAATAGAAGAAAAAGAACTGCCTATTCGGTTTACTGCATATTCAGAATGTTTTCGTAAAGAAGCTGGTAGCGCAGGACGAGATACAAGAGGTATGATAAGGCAACACCAATTTGGTAAAGTGGAGTTGGTAAGCATCACAACTGAAGACCAGTCAAATGATGAGCTTGAACGCATGACAAATGCTGCTGAGGAAATATTAAAAAAATTAGAACTACCGTATAGAATAATGCTGCTTTGTAGTGGTGATATGGGCTTTGCTGCACAAAAGACTTATGATATAGAGGTATGGTTACCTGAGCAAAATAAGTACAGAGAAATATCAAGCTGCTCAAATTGCGGTACGTTCCAGGCAAGAAGAATGAACACTAAATACTTCTTAGAAACTGACAGAAAAACAAAAAAATACGTTCACACTTTAAACGGCTCAGCTTTAGCCATAGGAAGAACAATTGTTGCCATAATGGAGAACTATCAAAATTCCGATGGGTCAGTTACAATACCAAACGTGTTGCAAAGATACATGAGTAATGATACTGTTATAAGCAAACAATAATTTTGACATATAGAAAAGCGAGGAAATAAAGATGAAGGTTCTGGTTATAGGTTCTGGTGGGCGTGAGCATGCTTTAATTTGGGCTTTAAAGAAGTCTCCTACCTTGACTAAGTTATATGTTACTCCTGGTCGCCCGGCCATGGAAAATTTTGGAGTTCTTGTGAATATAAATATTCAAGATTCAGTGGATGTTATACAATTTTGCAAGAAAGAAAATATAGAGCTAGTAATTATTGGTCCAGAGCAGCCGATAATTAATGGGCTTGCTGATGATTTAACTGCGGAGGGGATAAACGTTTTTGCTCCAAGTCAAGCAGCTGCAAAACTTGAGGCATCAAAGTCTTTTACGAAGGAACTATGTAAACAATATGGTATACCGACCGCCAAGTATGAACGTTTTATTGATGAAAGGTTAGCTAAAAATTTTGTCCGTAGTAATAAAATAAAATTGCCGCTTGTAATTAAAGCAAATGGAATTGCAGCAGGGAAAGGTGTCATAATATGCCATACAGAAAATGAGGCTTTTTCAGCAATAGATTCAATGTTAGTGGAGAAAAATCTTGGTGAGTCAGGTGAAGAAATAATCATAGAAGAGTTTTTAATTGGAGAGGAAGTAAGTTTTTTTGCTCTTGTTGATGGGTTGAAAGTAGTAATTCTTGGATGTGCAAAAGATTATAAGAGAGTTGGTGAAAATAACGAGGGCCAAAATACTGGAGGCATGGGGTCATATTCATCACCTTCGATTATAAGTAAGGACATGGAACAAAAAATTATCCAAAAAATAATATATCCTACAATTCAAGCACTGACTAACATGGGAACATCCTATAAAGGAGTACTCTTTGCTGGTTTAATGATTTGCAAAGATAGTCCAAAGCTTCTTGAGTATAATGTTAGGTTTGGGGATCCGGAAATACAATCTATATTACCTAGACTTGATCCAAATTGTGATTTGTTAAAGTTGATGTTGTCAGTTGCAGAAGGCAAGTTAAATACAAAAATGGTGGAGTTTAATCACAAAACTACAGTTTGTGTAGTCGTTGCAAGTAAAGGCTATCCTGGTGATTATCAAAAAGGAGAGGTAATTAAAGGATTGGATAAAATTGAAAACATTCCTGGAGTGCTAGTATTTCATGCTGGTACTAAGCTAGATGAAAATGGTAATTGGATTTCCGATGGCGGAAGGGTACTAAATATAGTAGGAGAAGGAAACACTGTGGAAGAAGCTAAAAGTAAAGTGTACTCAGCGTTAAATTTCCTAGAATGGCCAGGGGGGTTCTTCAGGTATGATATTGGTAGTTAATATTAGCTATTAATTAGCTCATATAAAAGCAAAAAAGGTTACTTTGCAAAGAGTAATACAGATAGAAAAATATCAACTAGGTTTATAATCTATTACTACCGTGTTTGCAATTTTGTCATGAAAAGCTTGTTTATGTTCATCATCTACTGCACATACTAAAACTAGGATTAGTATATCTAAAAGTAAAATAGGATTATAAAGCGATATACAGTAAATTATGAAAAAAGCGATGGTTCTTTTTGTTGCTTGTATCAGAGTGATCTGCTCAAGTGTATCTTTGTCTCTTACACGCATGCTAAATAACAAGTGCCCTAGAGTGCCGCCAAATTTCACTAGCATGAATATATGAAATATACATGGTATTATTAAAAATAAAGAAAATACAATCGTGGTGATTACAATTATTGCACCCATGATCCCTTGTATTACGTGTGTAAGTGAGAAACCTACCGCCATTAAAGCAAATGGTATTGCGATAAATAAAATACAATCAACTATAAATGCTAGAATACGCCTTGTCATTGTTGAGTAGTTTACGTTTTTATCCATACACTGCCTATAAAAAAAATATCAACTAGGTTTATAGTCTATCACTATTGTTTTTGCAAATCTATCATAGAATGCTTGTTTACGTTGATCAAATACTGCAAACAAAAATAAAATTAGCACAATTAAAAGATATAGAAAAGTATAACCATGATAATGCAGATGAAGCAAAAAGCGAAAAATAATCCAGATGCTTCCCTTAGAAAGGCATCTTATTGTTGCTTGCATTAGGGTAGCATTTGTAAGTGTATTAGCATCTTTAATATGCATACCACACAATAGTTTTCCTGGGGTACCACCAAGTTTTGTTACCATTAATATTTTGGATATTGTTAGTGTTAATGTTGCAACCACTGTAAAAATTACAAATGGTATTTTTGTTGCTAGTTGTTCAAGTTCCTGAAAAAAGTCTTTATCTTCTAATGATGCAATGAATACACCATAGATAAAAGCAAAGATAAAATCAGGGGAAAATATGATGAGGTCAAGTACTTCTGCTGCAGCACGCCTTGTAAATCCTACATAATTTACTTTAATATTCGTTTCAGTATCCATAACCCCACCTACATTTTGCAATATTACCAACTAATATAAAAGTATGTTATTAAATAATCATAAATATTCTAATTCAGGCAATACTAGCTGCTTGTGCCACTCTATTATTTGAATTAACATTAAGTTATTTATAGTTAGGAAAGTTATGTCAACACCAATCACAGTTGCGTATGGTGACGGTATTGGACCAGAAATTATGGAAGCGGTGCTGTCGATATTGCGTGAAGCGAAAGCAGAGATCTCAATAGATATTATTGAAATAGGGGAGCGTGTTTATAGTAAGGAATGGTCTCATGGAATTTCTCCGAGTGGTTGGGAATCTATCGAAAGGACAAAGATATTACTCAAATCTCCAACAACAACTCCGCAAGGTAAAGGCCACAAAAGCTTGAACGTTGCACTCAGAAAAAATCTAGGGTTGTATGCAAATATCAGACCATGCATTTCATATCATCCTGTCATAGAAAATAAATTTGATAAGTTTGATATTGTAGTAATACGTGAAAATGAAGAGGACGTTTACACCGGAATAGAGCATAGGCTCACTGGTGACTCGTACCAATGCACTAAAATTATTACTAGATCTGGTTCAGAAAAAATATGCAGGTACGTTTTTGAATATGCGAAAAAACACAACAGAAAGAAAGTAACTTGCCTGACCAAAGACAACATAATGAAAATGACTGACGGCGCTTTTCATGCAGCGTTTGATCGTGTTGCAAAAGAATACCCAGATATAAAGGCAGATCATTATATAGTTGATATTGGAATGGCAAAAGTTGCCACAGAACCCGAGAATTTTGATGTTATAGTAACTGAAAATCTATATGGCGACATATTATCAGATATAGTGGCACAAACCTCAGGTTCTGTAGGGCTTGCAGGAAGTAGCAATATAGGTAATGAATATGCAATGTTTGAAGCGGTTCACGGCTCTGCTCCTGATATTGCAGGAAAAAACATAGCTAATCCTTCTGGTCTTTTAAATGCTGCAGTGCATATGTTGGTCTATATTGGTCAAGTGAGTACTGCAAAACTAATCTATGATGCATGGCTGAAGACTTTGGAGGATGGAATACACACTGCCGATTTATATAAGAAGAAAAGGAGTAAGCAGAAAGTTGGTACCAAAGAATTTGCAAAAGCTGTTATAGATAATCTAGGGAAAAAACCCACAACGTTATCTGAGCTTATAATTAGCAGTGATTCGGATAGTAAAATAAATAAAGTACAAGACAATTACGAACAAGATTACAAAGTTAAAAAGCTAGTGGGTAGCGATATAACGCTTGCCTGGGACAAATCCAACAATTTTGATCAAATAGTTAGGTTATTTGAATCGAGTAATCTGAAAATGATAGCAATATACTCAAAAGGACTTGCAATTTGGCCAGGAGGCTCAAAGTCTTCAAGTGACCAAATAACCTGCAGGTTCATTGCAAATAATGAAATTACAAATAGTGATATAAATAACTTGCTAATCAAACTTGAAGAACACAATTTTGATGTAGTGAGAATGGATAAGTTGTATTTATATGATGGGAAAGAGGGTTTTTTCTCTTAATGAGAGTTAATATTTTTATGATTGCATAAAACATATAAATACAATATACTAAAGATATAATTTATTCATATGAAATATAGTCATGGGTCAACATTTTAAGTTAACTAGTCAGGAGTTTGATTGTAATGCTGACCTGTTCAAAGTATTAGAAATAAAAGCTAAGCAAGTTGTAGACAAGAATTATGAAGAGCTTAGCACGATTTTGAAGGAGCAGCATAAGAAGTTAATTCTTGTAAGTCATCCTGACAGGGGTGGAAACAGAGATAGATTTGATAAAATTCATAAAGCCTATCAAGAGCTAAAAAAATATATTGAACCTTTGGAATCAGGAAATCCTTGTGTTAAAGTCAGTATTGATGCTGAAAGTGATGGACGTTTAACAGTACATGAATTCAATTATAGGAAAAAATTATTTGAAAAATTTAATATCACTAAAGAGGAAGTGATAGGAAAGAATTTTGTTGAGCTTGCTTCCATATTGAAAAAGAAAAATAGCTCACTAGAAGAAGACTCGAAACACAAAGATGAATTAATTTATAATATAAATTCTTTTGCAAGATATGGCTCACTTTTCGATAGTAAAGTCAAAAAGCTAAGAAATGAGCTTGATGAGCACTTAATGAAGCCTAACATGCAACTATTAAATTATATCTCTCCTTTAGAAAAGTGTGGAAGTCTAATAAAGGAAGACAAACAAGCACTAATGCAAAAGTTTATAAAGCGTAGAGGTGATTTGCTATATAGTACTTTAAAGGCTAAAGTATATACCTTACTTCATTTAGCTTGCGTCCAAGCAGCTTACTGCTATATTTTCTCGCCTACTTGGTTAATTGCCAGTAATACCTTGATGTATTTATGCTTGTCACTAGTAGTATTAAATTTTATTATGGCAAAGCTTTTGCCTTCGTTAACAGAACATTACGAAAAAAAAATACAAAAACTCTGAGATTTCTACTGATCAATATGTAAATAGAAAAAATTGTATTTACTTATGCTATAAGCTTTTTGTTTTCTATCCTTTGCCTATCTTTTTTACTTCTTTAATGATAAAGGATTTTGTTTCTGGCAGTTTTTATATTGATGTAACAATATTTGGTACTTTGTCATTGTTAGCACTGCTAGCTACTGAGATATTTAGTCCTACATTTTCAAAAGGTTGTGAAATATACACTGAAAAACACATGAAAGATTTACTAGAAGAGGATCCAAGAGATAGAGTGCAAAAGGAGACTGATCTGTTAGGACGGTATGATCCACGAAGGCTATTAATGCCGATAATTATGCCTCTTGTTAGAAAGTGTTTTGCAGAAGTGGCAAGCGAATTTGCTGAGAGGAATTTTGATGAGGTAAAAACTGATATGTCTGATGTTAATGCCGAAGGACTATCTAAGCCTAAAGGAATTGAATTTGCACAGCAACCAGTGTAGTATAAGCTTTTAGCTCTATGCATGGACTCAAAAAAAGTAGAACTGATATTTGAAAAATTCAAGCAATCAAATCCTACGCCAAAAATAGAGCTAAATTATACCAATCATTTTACGTTATTAGTTGTAATAGTTCTGTCAGCGCGGACGACCGATATAAGTGTTAATAAAATTACAAAGGAGCTATTTAGTATCGCTGATACACCAGAAAAGATGTTGAATCTTGGGCAAAGTGAGCTGAGAAAATGCATAAGCAGTATTGGTTTATATAATTCCAAAGCAAAAAATATAATCGGGCTCAGTAAAATATTGATTGAGCGGTACAATAGCAAAGTGCCTACTAATTTCGATGATTTGGTATCTTTACCAGGGGTTGGGAGAAAGAGCGCTAATGTGTTCTTAAATTCAGGGCTTGGTATTCCAACATTGGCAATTGATACTCATGTTTTTAGAGTAAGCAATAGAGTTGGGCTTGTGAAAGAAAAAGATATATTTAAAACAGAGCAATCTCTTTTAAATGTGGTTCCAAAAAAATACCTGCTTTATGCTCATCATTGGCTAGTTTTACACGGTAGATACATTTGCAAGGCACAAAAACCTTTGTGTGAAGCGTGCACAATTCATGATTTATGTGAGTTTGAATGCAAGAGGTATAAAGTCTAGCACACTACTCCGATATTCCTTCCTTTTATCATTCAAGTTGGTTCCTTTATGATGACAGTTCCCAGATATTGGTTCTTTTTTTTCTAGATTCCAGTGTCAGCTACTTGAGTGACATGATGGAATATCATCAGGGTACTCTCCTTCTTGTCATCCCAGTGCTTGACACTGGGATCCAGTCTTTCTTACCAACAAAAACTTACCATAAGATGGCCTCTTTTGTGCTCAAAAATTTCTGAATTCCAGTGTCACGCATTGGGATGACGCCTAAGGGGCTACTCGCATGACACCCTCTTTTTAGCCCAAATCACAATGTTCGTACAGCTGTGAGCCACGCGCTGCTCTTTTAGTTACAAATATTAAGACATTAACTAATTTAAAAAAGACAAAAGAATCCCCGTATAGCGAGTTTTAATAATGTAAATTGATAATGTGCTAACAAGCGCGATTTGGCTGAATGTAGAAAAAATAAAAAGACATGCAGCCGCTATAATTTTACGTAATTTGCCAATAAATATCTGAGTTTTTTACTGAATTTCGTCATTGAATCTGCGCAGATCAAAAACAAGAATAAATACTCTTATTGTAAGAGTAAGGGAGTTGGCAAAATCTGTCAAGGAATTTTCTGTTGGCTAAGGTTGTGACAATAAAGTTAAGCGCTGCCAAAAACTATGGAAGAAGTCATTATAATTTGTATTATATCTTTATAAAATGGTTCGCATAATTTATCTAGAAGTGCAACTAAACAAATACAAAAATCAAAGTGTTGCGGTTTTCGGCCTTGGTAAAACTGGTTTGTCCGTCATTAATGCCCTAACAAAAAGCAGTGCAAAAATATACGCATGGGATGATAATAAAGAGCAAATAGCAAATGCAAAAAAGATATATAAAGAGTGTAACTTTACTCATCCCAATGAGTATAATTGGCATGAGATAAGCACACTAATTTTGAGCCCTGGAGTGCCAACAGAGCCACATTGGATAGTAAAACTTGCAAGAAACTTTAACTGCAAAATAAAATCAGACATTGAGCTATTTCTTGAAACTAAAACTACAAGCCAGAAGGTTGTAGGCATCACTGGAACAAATGGCAAATCAACCACCACGTCATTAATAGGGCACATATTAAAATCCACAGGCAAAAAAGTAGCTATTGGCGGGAATTTAGGTGTGCCTATTTTGGATCTAGAAAGAGACGCAGAAATTTATGTAATTGAATTCTCCTCTTTTCAATTGGAGCTAATAAATAAAATTAATGTAGACATTTCTGTATTGCTCAACATCACACCAGACCACATAGATAGACATAGAAGTATGAATAACTACATAGCAACTAAATTAAAATTGATAAATGGTAGCAAGATTGCCGTGATAGGATGTGATAACAAAATTACCGCTGATGTATTCAATAAATTCACTGGGAACAAAATTCCAATTTCAGTAACATATTCCCTGGTGTCATTCCAGCGCATGACCAGAAAAGAAAAACCATTGCCAAATACTCAGATGATAGAGGGTAGTGCAAGAGATCTAATATCATTGGCAGATAACAATTTGCTTGATTATAGTGAACAGATTACTGGTATAGATCGAAATTATCTGGATCCCAGTGTCAGCTACTTGGATGACAAAAGGAGTGCTGAGATTCAGGAGATCTCGCTAAAACTAGAGAATCACAACTTATCAATGAGTGATATGAAAGTAAACCTAGTATCCAATGTAGAAAATATAGTAGCTGCGCACACCGTGTGTAAGTTACTTGGAGTAGATAGCAACACTATTGTCAATGAAATCAAATCCTTTCCAGGGCTAAGACACAGAAATGAATTTCTTGGCAAAATACATAATGTACTTTTTATCAACGATAGCAAAGCAACCAATGCAGAATCGACCGAAAAGGCAATTTTATCTTATAAAAACATATATTGGATTGTTGGCGGAAAAAGCAAAAAAGGCGGAATAGAATCATTAAGCAAGCATTTCACCAAGATTAGAAAAGCTTTTCTTATTGGAGAATCAACTGAAGTTTTTGCAAACATTATGGAGAACAAAATAGATTATATGAAGTGCTATAATCTAGAAAACGCATTTAAACTGGCTTTTGAAGAGGCCATAAATAGCAAAGAAGAAGTAGCGATATTACTTTCTCCTGCATGTTCTTCTTTTGATCAGTGGAAAAATTTTGAAGAACGCGGTGAAGCATTTTGCAGAATGTTTGAAAATCTCAGGTACAATTACATGTAGTGTTTAGTATAATGTTGTATGGAGCAAAAGTTAATAGTAGATGAGCTGATTAAGGTTATTCCATTTGAAGGAATAAGTGATGCAACCTTATTGAAAGCGTGCACGAACCTTAACTTAGCCAATAGTTTTTGTAAATTTCAAAATGGAATATATAGTGCTTTGGAGTACATAGCAGAAAACTTAAATAGCTCAATGGAAGCTGAACTAAGAAATTCCAATTTAGAAGATATGAAAGTGCGAGAGCGGGTAAAGTTAGCTATTCAAATACGCCTTTCAAACTACGCTAAGTTACCAAATTACAGAGAGTGTTTAAAAAATGTTTTATCATTCTCCATATTACCCCAAAATACATACTTTTCTAGTAAACTCTTGTACAAAACTGTGAGCACAATTTGGTACGGTATTTACGATCAATCAACAGATTTTAATTATTATACAAAAAGGGCAATATTAGCTGGAGTGTACTTAAGTACGATACTTTTTTTTATCAATGATTACTCAGAAGATTTTGTGGATACTCTCTCATTTCTTGACAGGCGTATCAACAATGTCATGACGTTTCAAAAATTCAAAACTCGCTTAAAAGGAATCATAAGAAACTTCTTATAGGCTTTCCATCACACTGGTTATTTATATTCTAAGATTATCTTGTTTTTTTTAATCTTTATGTTAAAATATTTAATGTTTATTAAAAAGGAAATGAAAGTTATTTATTACACCAATGGTAATATCAAGCCAGAAGAAAATACAAAACACGTGGTAAACTTTTTTGGAGTACTTGGGTGTATTAAGGTTAATGCTCGTGGTAAAAATCCACTTAAGGGACAAGAAAGCAAGTTAGTTAAGCATTATTTTGACTATCCTTATTTCTCTAGAATCGTTAATCCAGAATTCTTTCAAAAAGAATTGAATGATGAAGAAAGAAAATTCAATAGGATAATATTATCATTATGGTTATGTTCTGCTATATTATCCACTGCTTCTATTATATCGTTATACTTGGCATACCAGAATCAAAAATCAAAAAAGGTACTTACAGGGTTAGCTTTTGCATCAGTAGTGCTATCAATTTTGGCTGCTATATGTTTTGTCGTACTTTGCTTATGGATGTTTTTTGACTTTGTTAAGAAAAGGTTTGTTGCACATAGAATGAAAAACTTTTTGGAAAATGAAGTCAACCCTGAGTGGATAAAGAATTACAAAAAAGAACTTGTAGGTGACGATAAGGAAGTGGATGCAGAAGCTCACGATCAAGAGTTAGGAGAAAATAAAGATGTAGAAGATATTGTAGAGTTCCTCTTGGAAAGAAAGAAAATTGTAGCATTATATAAGTTTCTAACAAACGGTGAAAAGTTAGTTCAAGCTGGAATGGCAATGGTAAACACGTTACTTGTAAAAGGTGTGCATCCAAACAATATAATTTTGGATACTAACTCTCTTGGAGGAGGAATTGCAGCAGAAGTTTTAAAAAGATTTGAAAAACAAGGTATCTATTTAACATTAATTCATAGTAATTCTTATAGCTCACTTAAGGATGCAACTAATAACTTTCCTCATGGGATAGGGAATTTTTTCATGAGACGGCTTCCTGCAAAATTCTTGAATTTTTGGTTTAATCGTTGCGGATTGGAATTTAATTCACGAGAGATTATAGAGAATACAAAATGCCCTGTATTAATTGCTGGCAGGAAAGGCGATACTGTAATTCCACAGGAAGCACAACTCGTTGGTAAACTTCCAGATTCATCCACATCTGACACATCTGAATGGTTTAGATGGAATATAGTACTTGAACACGATCCTCAAGACACGGAGTGTAAGAGCAAAAATATTCATGCTGATCATAAAGAACATTTAGTTTATCGTGAGGATAATAATGATATAACAAAATACACCAGTTACGAAGAAAAAGAAAATAAATTTATTGAAGAAGCGCATAAATATTTAATAGACTCTGAATTTAATAAAAATTTTGATCTAGGGCACTACAGAATAAGTAATTTCTCCGGAAACTTGACGAAAATAGAACTGAAACTCGTCAATGAAAAACCTATACAAGTTTAAGTTGATAGAGAAAGAAAAATTATTTTTGCAATACCGTAGGTACGCTCCAAAATTACACTGAAGTTTTTATTGCACTCAAAATTTTCGTTCTTCCTAATCTCTAGAATTATTAATGCATCATCATTTAACCAGCCTGAGTGAGCTAGCCTGTCTAAAGTTGAGTTAACTAGATTACTATTATAAGGTGGGTCCATAAAAACTATATCGCACTTTGAAATAGGTCTTGGTAATCCGTTAGTATTGCAACAAATTAGCGTGATATCGTTCGTAATTCCAAAATCTTCTGCTGTTTTTTTAGGCAGTTGCAAATTGTAATAATCTGAATCTACCATGAATGCATGTTTAGCACCTCGAGAAAGTGCTTCAAATGAAAAAGAGCCACTTCCGCAGAATAAATCAAGTACATTTAGGTTATAAATAGGTTTTCTTGAAGAAAGTATACTAAATATTGCTTCTCGGACAATACTCATAGTGGGCCGTGCAGCTAAATTCTTGCCTGTAGTTATTTTTCTTCCACGATATTTACCCGCAATAACACGTAACATATAAAACAAGTTCGAAGTTAACTAATTATTTATAATACACATTTAATGTCAACATAGCTTCAGCAGTCTAATAGAAAGAAGGTTGCTTGTGGAGGAACGCAAGATCAATCGCTTTTCTTTGATTTATTTTCTATACTGATTGCACGACCAATCTCGTCTTGTAAATCATCATGGTTGTTTTTTTCATCATGACCCATCCCTTCAATTCTACTTTCTAACTCTAACTTAATTAAAGTATTGATTTTCTCTATACTATCGAGGAAATTGTGACACTCTTCATCACTATATTCCTCACCAGATGCTTTTTTTTCTATAAATAGACTTTTAAATCCTACTAAATCAGAACTCTGATCGGCATTCAACACAATATTTCTCTCTATAAAACTAAGATCTGATAGTAACAAACTAACCTCTAATAGATCTTCACTTTCAATGTTTGCAAGATTATCAAGATCGTCTAAAATAGAGAACATCTTAAGCTCCTTCTGTGCAATTTCTTTGTCTTCTTTATCAAATTCTGACGATAGCCCTTTATCATCTATAAGTCTCTCATTCAGAGCTTTATTTAGCTTTGAAAGACTAACATCACCTTGCTTAGTGCTATCTAGTAACAAATCTACCCTCGCTCTGCGCGCATTTAAAACATCATTGTAATCGTTTAACTTGATATTACCATCTTCGTCTTGCTGAAGACCATAATAACTTAGCCCTTTGAAATTACGATTCTTCATCATTCTCTATGTTCTCATTCCTTTCATTATCTTGACGCTCTCTATCTTCTCCGACACGTATAGCTTCTGTAGTGTTTTTTAGGGTTTCTGGTTCCGTACCTAATTTTCGATTTGATTGATTAGGCTTATTTTCTTTTGATGATTCATCTTCTTTTGGTTCTCTCTTGCGGCCAATAGTGTAGTCATGAAGCTTCTCAAGAAATTCCCGTCTATATGTTTTTGCTCTATAGAGTAGATTATGCTGGTAACCATCCTTTTCTCCTTTAGCAGGGTTAATTCCTATAGAGTCGAGACCATGTTCCCAAGTAAACTTCATAGCATCTTCTATCGTATAGCCCAAATGTGATCCTACATATCGTTTATAATATTCTAAATATTCACCGATTCTTCTGTGTGCAATTTTTTCTTCATCAACTCCAAACGCCCTGTAGATTTTTTCCTCAAGTTTATCAACGTCACTTTTATCAAGTTTATCAACGTCATTTTTAGGTGATATTGCAAATTTTGTTGCTTCAATAGTAGCACCTACAAGCTTACGCGGTACATCAATAGCATATTTCAGCACTCCTCCAACTCTTGGTATTTTACCTAGCTGATTAGCCGCCTCTTCAGCTAATCTATTTGGTAAATGAGTAACCCAACTGCCTACAGACTCTAGTCTTCCACCAATAGCATCTTGCACTACTGATTTACCAGAATATAAGATTTGACTTACAAAAGACGCATCTGGGTCACCATGTGCAGTAGCGCTTGGAGAATGCTTAGAATACATACTAGATATATTGTAAACACTGTATCCACCACCAGCGATACTTGAGCCCATCTGTTGTACAAACTCCTTTAAAGAAAACATCAAAAACGAAAGCAAGAACAATACAAAGATCTCTCCTGCGTTGATTAAATAACCTCTCTGTATGTCTTGCACCCTTTGGTAATCACTATTTTCTTGATAGTTTTGATTTATATCATAAAAATTCTCTGATTGGCAGCTTACACTTTGCGTAATTATACCTTGCACTAAAGACTTTATTTCACTTTTTGAATTTGGTTGAATGATACCCTTTTTGTAATCGTCTATTATTTTCTCATAATTTCTGCATTCTTCTTCATGCTGTTGAGACTGACAATAACGCCTTTTTATCTTACCATCTATATTATCTATCAATAATAAGATATCAGCCTTTTCTGATGCATGTAATAAACTATTCGTTAGACGCACTAGATCTTTTTCACTACAATCAGCATCAACTACTATATCACTTTCTGCTATATAATGGTCTGCTGGATTATCTTTAGTACCAGGAATTGGGTTAAAGAAAGGGTAATCTATATAACGAAACCCTTTTTCAATGTAATCCGGTGGAAGAGGGATATACCCAGCACCGCCAGTAAATTTTATTGTACCACCTTCTCTGCTTATCTTTTCTATACCTTCTATGCTTTTATCCACATTCAGTGGGGAAGCTTCTCCGATAGTGTAAGGTACAAAAATTTGCCCTGGAGTCCAACCAAAATACTGCTTATCAAAGCCACAAGAATCACCAAGGCATAATAACCTTATCTCAAGCCATTTATTATAGCATACAGTAAAACCTAATTGTCTATAAAAGGTGTTCATTATCATTGCAGCAAGTAATGACAGCAGGGTAAATATCATAATTGACTGCAAACAGAAACTAATACAAAACTTTATCCAACCCTCAAACAGACTTTTCAGTGGTGAAAATAAAATAGAGATTAGGAATAGCGGCATTATAGCTACAAGAAAAGCTATACCCATAAAACCAGAAAGGAATATTATGTAAGCATACATACACAGCAGGAAATATAAGACAATCCCTATAAAAATTGCCGGTATCATAAGGAGACTTGCCCACATTTGATAATGTAAAAATGCTGCAAACTTTTTCCAAACAGAGTAAGCAAAAAACTTATTAAACATATCCTCCATGAAGCTAAACAATTTAGCTTCATTTCCTTGAGCAACGTTTGAATTACCCCCGGTGTTCATGTTGGGAGCAAAATTAGTAATTATGCTTATCAATTGTTCAAGACCTTTGACAAATAAAACAAGAAAATGATCATAGAAAAATCTAAAACTTCCAGGAGATATAAGCACTATTACTAGAGTGATTTTCATCATTCTGATGAGCATATCATGCTTAGTTTCTCTTATTATTCCAAAAAGATAAAGAAGCGATGAAATCACTATAAATAGAACAAGCAAGGAAAGAACAAAATTGTGAAAGCTCGTACTTTTTTCAGCTATATTTTGAAACATCGCTTGTGCAGCTGCAGGATCATTGCTATCAAAATGCTTTTTACAATTTTCGTTAATCAATAATACACATTTTAGATAGTTATAAACATAATCAAAAAATCCAAAGTTACTTGGTTTCTGCACTCCGCTCAAAAATTCAAAAGAGTAGCCACCTGCATTATCTAGATAATATCTATCTAATATCTTTACATATATTTTCCATCCTTTTTCTAACCTCACCGTATTACAATTCCTGTCCTGTAATGTGGTGTTATCTCTGTCTAAAGTAAAAAGCCCACTTCCATCTTCCGCTACGGAATTGTAACCTAGATGTATAGTAGGAGACTCAGGGTTACGCATGGATTTTAAATTTTCGTTAGGACTAGAATCGCTAGGCCTTTTAAATAAAAGATAAGCACCATGGCCGTTAGTAAACCAACATGGAGCACCGCGTTTTTCTCTGTTATCATCTTCATTAATGCACTTGCACTTTACAGTGCAACTTGCTTTAGGCTTACTTGAAAATTTTTGTATGCTAGGTTTATAATCATTACAAACTAAGTGAAAGTCAGGCAGACTGTTGTCACCTTCCCCTCTTTCAAATTTGGTTGCATATTTTAACTGCTCCAAACTTTCCAAACTATAACTATTTTGAGATTCCTTCTTATTACTATTGCTCCAAGATGTCCATGCACCATTTACTCGTACTACTAAACTATCTCCATTGGTTTCAAGGCCGGTATCCTTCCACTTCACTACTTGATTAGGATGAAAACCATAATTGATTTCTCCGGTTTCAGGATCAATAGGTTCTCCACTTTCACCTTCTGGAAAAAACGCATCATGACCGATTGGAAAATGAGCACCAATTGCAATGGGCTCAGGACCAAAATAATCAGCAGATATACATCTTGGAAAAGGCATATCATTCTTACTACAACCTGTAAACAGCACACAGATTACCAAAATTAATAACCTAAACCAACATTTGCCTAAGCGTGATTGCATACCTAAACTTTTTCCAATACAGAATAAATTTCTAAAACCTTACTTCAAATATCTTTTTAATTAGTTACTCCATATATCTCATCAATCTTCCTTGACTTGTCCTTTTGTTTTATCAGAATCCTTTTGCTTATCTGGCTGGCTTAGTGTTTCAGATTTGCTCATTTCTCTGCCAGCACTCCCTTTCCCATCTGCTTGCTTTGGTGTATCAGGCAATTTAACTTCAATTTTGCTACGATCTTTACTCATTCCCTGCTTGATGTTATGTATCATATATTGGGTTCTATCATCAAGGCCAACAGTTGACAGCATAGCTTGTGATGCGCTCCTAGAAATATGACTAACACTTTGGGCAACTCCAAAACCAGAGCTGAACAACGCCTGCGCCATAGTTTCTGATATAGAAACAAAAGCTTCCATTGCACTAGCAATGATGAGATATATAAATGCCTGGATTAGATCTATAGGTAATGCTGAAAAGTGCCCACCAGCCCTTTCTCCAGTACTGAGCGCAACATCAACACTAGTACCAGGACTATACCCAAGAGGTAATATTGATTTCATAAGACACAGATCATACGATAAAAAATTTACACTAATTAAGCATTGATAGCATGCAGAAAAATTTGTGAGGTTGTATAGAACTGAATACATTAACTGATTTAAAAGAGACAAGGATGAAAATAAAATGACTGGTTGCAATGAAACATGAGCCAGCGTTTTTATCCAATTATCAAATAATGTTTTAGTTTGTTGAAATAGAATAAATACGATAAATAAAGGTGCCAATGACAATAAAAATGCCACTAAAACAGTAGATATTACATACTTAAACGTAGCACTAATAATGCATCTTAAAAACACAAAAGTAGCATAAAGTATTGCCAAAAATGCAATAAAGCCAAAAGGTCCTGATAGCATTAAAGATAAAAATTTCAGCCATGTTTCTCCTGTAAATAATACTCCCGCTGTTAAATCTAAGAATGCAAATTTTTTACCTCCTTCTCCTATATAGCCAGAAAAACTATCAACTAAATAAGTGCTACCATCTATAAAAAGTCTGGATAAAGTTGTGCCAAAAAGTTCCCAGCTTCTATCGCTAAAGGCAAAAGCTATAAATGCTATCTTCATCATCCTTACAATAAAGTCAAATTTACTTAGCTGTATTGTTCCTAGCATATAGCCAATAACAGTAAATATAACGTATAGAATAAGCAAAGCTCTTACTCCTTGCAGAAGACCTCTTGCATATCCTTTGTATGAATCTTTAACGCTGTCCCCAATTACTTCTTCTTTTATAAATTTAAATACCTCGTTTACATTCGATGAAATAAAATCATTAATTTTTCTTTTGACAAATAAAGTTACTGTGTACTTATTATTTTCATAATATTTGCCGTCTTTGTCCGTAATATCATCTTTCTTTACGTTTTCTACATTAATACCAAAGTATATCTTTTTAGACTCTTTACCCTTTAAATGACTTCCATCTATTGCATAGTAGACTACATTATCCTCTTTTATTTTATCCAACCTCTCTACTTCTTTAAAATCATTAGTCTTTATAGCAAATGGATCTAATGGCGGATTATCACCCAAGTGCATATACAGTTTTTTACCACTATCGAAGTTACATGATCTAGTCACTTCAACATAATACCCTCCCCTATTAGCTCCATAATTACCATAATCTGCAATAGCAAGCATCAGACTATTTTTATCAGGTACTACGTTATTATTCACTGTATAGTAATGATTTAATCTCAGAGAATAATCTTCAAATTTATAATTAATCTGTGAACATACATTATCTCCTTCCGCACCTTTCTCATTTGGAAAACATTGAATACCTTTAGCTGTATTCTGATTATCAAGATCGCCAACTTTTGCAACAAGAGCCTCAGCCCAAGAAATATCTCCTCTGTTCTCTTTGAAGTTTAATTTAGAATTTGATATTAAATTAATGTCAATCTGCTTAGAATCCCTCTTATTTTCTTCAATCTTTTTTAGTTCATCCTCAATACCTTTAAGGTGAGAATACATGTCACATGTATTTCTTTCATCATACTTCTCATACCTTATAGAAGAGACGCAATCCTCCCCTATACCTTTTGCGTTGTAACATATATTCTGATAGTAACAATTAAGTTCATAAGAACTGTACTTGTTCAGCTCATTAAAATCACACCTTTTCCCATTACATAATTCATTCAGTCCTATTTTAGTTCGTCGTAGATCTAACAACGCACCATTCATCCATGGACTTTTATCATTAAAATGTACTTTATTATCGTATGGAGTGTAGCCGTTACCAACTAACACTTTCATTTTTTCTTTGCTAAGCAACGGAAATTCTACTTTAGTCCTTTTACCAATTTCTCCACAAAAGAATGTTCCTCCACCAAACATGTCTTTTATTGTAACTTTATCTTTCTCATCCCCTCTTTCAGTTCTATAACAATTGTCATCAAAACTGATTCCTCTTCCTTGTGGATTGTCATAATCAATCGTTATCTCTCTGGGAATTAAGCTAAAGCTTAACTTATCACCAGGATTTGCTTTAATTCCAGTATCTACATAACGTCTATTGCTATAGAATTCATTATTTCCAAAGCCTATGTCCCCACATATTTCTCGTTCATCAAGACTAGTATTATCAGTTAACTTATTACTGTAATTTGGTATTAAATCATTAGCACAAAATACAGCGGGCACAAGTACTCTCTTTGGATTTTTCCCTTCTTTAAGAGGACAAAGATTTACTGACCCACCAAGAGTAAATTTGATTTTCTCATCCTTGCTAATTACTTGACCAGAATCAACCCAATGAATTTTAACTCCTTCGCCAGCTTCACGAACTGGAACATCTATACTGACACTAGTATTTCTGCTCTGCAACCCAGGTTCAACACAATCCATTGTGCAGCCAGTAATTACAAGACATAGTATCAATAATAATGATTTTCTGCTCATCATTGATTTCCTGTGTTTGTCGGTATTTTAGGTGCTGATCTTTGAGCTGATTGTGGTATTTGAGGTCTTCGACTTGGTGTACCAGATTGCTGACCTGCTCTTCTTTGGATACTTTGTTCATCTAAACCTACTGTTCCCATTAAGCTTTGCTGATATTGCCTTCCTGGTTCGCTTGCTACATAAACACCAAACAACGAATCAGATATTGTTGAAGATGCCTCAACTAAAGCTTTCATAGCATGTCCCAAAATCACAAAAGCTATCATAGCTGTGATGTTAGGTGCATGTTTGGAAGCATAACCATAAAGAATACAAGGATTAAAAATCTTTAAGTTAAGATTAAGTATACATGTAGGGCAGACCTCAAAATTAAAGACCGAATACACAATATAATCCATAACCTGGCTTATTAATGATATAAAAATTAAAAGCACTACCGGATGAATTGCAAATCTTGCTAAATTTTTGACCCAATTGTGAAACATCTGTCTAGTATATCCAAATAGAAGGCAAATAATAAAAAGAGGCGCCAAGGAAAGCAATAATGCAACTATTGCTATAGATGTGATAAAAGAAAATAAGGCGTTAAACATCGATAAGCTCACTGTTATCAAACCCCAAATCACCAAGCAAAACGATACAATACCCAAAGGACCGGAGAATATAAGAGATACTATTAGTAACACTGAGTGTGCTGATAAAAACCTATTGAGCGGTAAATCAAGAAATTCAAAAACATTTGATGTTGTACCTCTGAAATTTGCTATTTCTATTAACTGTTTTGGAGCATTAACAAAAATAGAAAATGCATTGTTATAAAAAAAACTCCAACTATTATCGTTCAGCAATTGGGTAATAACTCCTATCTTTACACATATAATTAAAAACTCATATATAGAAGCATGAGACAATCCAAAAAAGTAATAAAGGGTGTATAAAACTATATATAATACTAATAACGACACTATTGTAGATCTGATGGTATTTGTTCTATTTGATGCTACAAAACTTTGATAAAGAGACTTCACAGGGCTAGTATCAGAGTGAATCACGTTAGTGTCTTTGTAGCTAGAACCGAAAAATGCAGTTTTTACTTTTTCATCAAAAAAATTATATATCGCACTAAAAGTTCTTACAGGTGGCTCTTTAGTTGTAAGGTTAATGCTAAACTGACCCTCATTTTTCTTATAATCACAGCCATGATCTCTTATTCCGTAATATATAGTGCCACTCTTGTCCTTTAGCTTTTCTTTTAAGCCTTCCATATATTGAGTATTATAAACTTTGCTAATGTCTACAGGTATATCTCCCTGAGTTTCATCGGGCTCACGCTCAGGAAATTTGTCAGAAACGCTTATATATAAGCTTTTTTCTAAATTAGGGATTCTTGTTACTCTTATGTTGAAACCACCCTTGCCCTTACCATCACCTAAACTAAAAGTTAACTCTGGTTTTGGATGGTTACGATCTATCTTATGATCACAGTTAATACATATACCGCCTCCTGGAATGTGTTCAAATTCCTCATTATCCATGCGAACACGTAATAGTGTAATGTCAGTTTTTACCCATTTTTCCTTTAATACGTTATCAATAATTTCAGCAATAACAGATTCACCTCTAGAACTTAAAGTATTGAATATCTCACCTTCTATACTATTGTATTCAATATATACGCAACCTTTTTCTCCGCTGCCGAAAGAAAATTTACATATACGTCCACAGAGTAAATTTAAAATGCGCGTATCTATCTTACTTGCACTGCTCTCTGAAAGCTTGCTACAGTCTACATTTTCCCCTTGCTGTTTTATAGAGTCGATGACATTTCTAATTTCCTCTCTTTCACTTTGATCTAATTCTGAAGACCAGTACTCTTTTCCATTTAACCATTGTGCATTGCCTATTTCATATTTATTAGGACATATTTCACCTTGACACTTCTCTTGATTTAAAACATGTGAAAAATACTCCTTTTCCCCTTCACCGCAACTCTCGTCAATTTTTTTATAGGTGACCGTGCCATGATCGTTTTTACACATTTTACTTCCAACAACACTAAAGCTTATCGCATCGCCAGCTTTAAGCGCAAACGGTAATGTAACGTTTCTTACTCCAGGTTCAATTGCAAAATCTTTATATTGCGAACAAAAATTAACCTTATTAGGTACTATATTAATCTCTGTTACTTTTATTTTATCCGAAATATAGACTCCAGAATCAACCCATTTCTGCTCTGTTGACACTATATCCAATTTCTCACGCAAGCCTGATGAATCTTCTGGCTTAATACACCCGCACCCAGATAATAAAAAGAGTATCACAAAACTTATGCATAGCTTAACCAAATTTTGGTTGCTCAAATGTTCAAACATCTGTTACTCACCTGCGCTCACTCTCCACCTGATTTTATAGATTCACTAGAGGAAGATCCCGATCCCTTATTATCATCTCCACCTCCTCCAATAGCCCCTCTTGCCTTATTTACAGCCGCAGCAGCAACTTGACCAGCACCTCCAGCAGCAGCTTTGGCAGCAGATAAAGCTTTATTCACCATTTGTGCAGGAGTGCTACCTGAACCAAGTGCTGCTCTGTGATTACCAGCAAGCTCAGCAGCCATGCCAGGAAGAACGTTTAAAAAGTGGTAAAAGAGGAATAATACTAAACACAATTTTAATAATTCTCCGATTAGAGAGCTGCCAAACTCCATGTATGTAAAGTCGAATAGACCAAGTATGCTGCTCTTTTTAAAGCTATAATTTTGCATCATACATGCGAGAGTAGTTTCATTTTTATCACATTCCCCATCTTTCAATTTAAACCACTGTTTTTTCTTGCTATATGAGATTTCTGCTTGTTTCTTTTCATATGACTTGTCCGGTTGTTCATTTTTATATAACTCGTCCGGTTTAAAATTTAAATTTTTAAAATAGATTTTATCACATGCTATGAACATAAAAGATAGAAATGCAAAGAGGATAACTGGGTATAAACTGTAGGTAATTAACTCTTTTAGCCAACCATCAAAATATCCTTTAGTATGTTGAAACAAAACCATAGGAATGAATAAAGGCGATAAGATGATAATTACACTAAGCGCAACTAAAGATAAGATAAATACATAGCACATCCATAAAATAACCATCATCATCAAAATGGCCATAAATATACAGACAAGAGCTACTAAGATCTGTCCACCAGCGAAAATAATACCAATCACCGAACCTGCAACTAACAAGACAGGAGCAGCGCCAAGCAAAACCGCTAAAGTTGCAACACCTCCAGTACCAATTTTGCCACCAATTCCATCTAAAGGGGCACCTAAATAAAATAAAATTCTGCAATCAAGCCTATCCCAAGGTGCAAGATAACTGTAGGATACCTTCTGCCCTGCACGATCGTATTCATAATCTTTACCTTCCTCATAATTACATATATTTTTACTCTCAGATGAAGCTTTAAGCACTATTTCTGATAAGCCGTTCGAAAGTTTTGTTAATTCCCCGTAATAATGAGACATAGTGCTACCTGTCGTAAAGTAAATCACTAAAGCGAATTTAATGATCAACATGTACATTTCTTGCGGACTACGCACTCCACCAGACATAACTTTTATAGAGAACAATATCAAAGCTAAAATTAAGATAGCAGTAACAGTGTTCTTCAGTCTTTTTTGTGCTACAGACAAAAAACTACCCTTAGCATGTCCATTTTTGTCTGTAAGTAAGTTACCACTTGAATCAATACCTGCCACTAAATTATCTAACGACTCCTTAATACATTGCACTATCATAGAAGTTATAGGAATAGGAGATAATGACTTACTTCCCGCTTGATTGTAGCAAGCTTCAGAGACATACGAGCTAAAACAGCTTTTATTGTCATAACCTACAAAAATTTTTCCCTCTCCTTTCTTTTCCCTTATAATAGTTTTGTAATCTTTGTCCTTATTTTTAGAATTATTAAGATCTTCCTTATATTCACCTGTACCATCTTTATTTTTGAATATCATCACAGATTTTTCACACATAGGAGCAAGTGGGTCAGGTGGCAATCCTGTGCATCCTATATCAATTCCTTGCGGCCAAGCAGTTCCAGCTGCCCTAACTTCAGCCAATTCCACACATAATCTGCCCATTTTTTTCACTGCTTTGAACGTTGATCCATGTATAGTTTCGCTCTGTCCAGATTTAAGCACTTTACATTCTAGATCGCCATCAACCTTCGGAGACCATGACCCACTTTCATATCCAGTATCTTTCTCTCTGATATCAAAGTCTATGTATCCATCTTCCCCTCTGAAATTAAAGTCATTCGTCTTGAAAAGATTGCCAAATGTTAAAGGATTGCGATGACATACTTCTATGTATTCACTATATTGCACCCCATTTTTTGGCCAGTAGTAGTGTTCCCTATCAACATTCACAACATCCCAATCAGTAAAGTTTAAAATATCTTTCTCTGTTTGTTTTCCATCTTTTCCTGATCTTTTCTGTAATGCAGAAAAATATTCATCTTCTGTTCGATAATTTTTATCTGTATCACCACTATAACCTGTATCTTTTAGTTTAAAATTTTTATATCTCCCATCATTATCGTATGCAACTGGATGCCTAACAAAACTATGCTGACAAACAATAAGTCCCCCAACTGCCTTCCAGACTCCAACAATTGCAGCTATCATTCCAACGATAACAAGAGCAGTAAATAAACCAGCAGAAGAGACAATCAAAACAATACCAGTAAATATTGCACCAATAGCAATTGCTATCCCAGCAACTGCTGCAGATGTTTCAAACGCCTTACAGTCAGGATTAGAGGCGCGGCTAAAGCTACCAGTAGAATTAAATCTGCTAACAAATTCCGTTTTGTCAGTACCACTTACTGTATCTGCAAACACTGGATATGAGAGCAAAAAATCTATATTTAACAAAAATATCGCAACTAACAGTAATGACAGTTTAGTTTTAAACATTTTTCACCTTTTGATAAAACACAGGCAACCACATCTTTGGATCATCTCCGACTTCTTTCAGTATATCATGTAACAATAGGACACTTTCTGCACGTCCAGATAACACGTTGACCACGTCATCCAAATCTTTCAGATCTATTCTAGCTACTACAGCATTAACTCCCTGCTTTACTAAAAAGAATCTAGTACTTGGATCTGTGTGTTTGATCAGTATGTACTCACGTTCAGTTAACATAAAAACATCTCGATAGACACTAGTAGCTTTCAGATTTGGCAAAAAAATTTGTGTTGCTGTCTGCTGTACAAGTGTATCACTAATAGCACTTTTACTTGCATCTTCAACACTCTGAGTAGCAAAAATCACAAAAGCATTTAACTTTCTCAGCACTTTCAACCAGTCTTTTATCTTAGGTGCAAAAACTGGATTATCTATTAACGCCCATGCTTCATCAAGAACAATAATAGATGGAGTACCATCAAGCGATATACTAATCCTATGAAACAAATAAATCAAGACCGGCCCAAGAGCAATAGGATCTTTTAGCAAGCTAGCCATTTCAAAGCCAAACACTCTTGCTTTTGAAAAATCTAGCAAATCTTCTTTATTGTCAAATATTGCAGCATGAGAGCCATCATCATGCCACATAGATATTGCTCCAGCTAGAGTATCAGGGCCCGCAAGTCCTAAAAATGGTACAAGATTTCTCAAAAATCTGTCTTCTTTTTTTAATTTAAAATTTCCCTCAATTGCATCATTAATTCTAGCAATATCTTCTGAAGTGAATTTATCGTTGTACACTAAAATTAAAGATTTTATCCATTCCATCAAAAATGTTTTATTATCAGGAGTATCGTCAAGTTGCAGAGGATTAAAATTTGTCTTAGTTCTTGGTTCTATTATAGTATAGATACCACCAAGTGCTCTTAAAAAAATTTCTGCACCGCGGTCTTTATCAAAAAAGAATATTCTTGGAGAAAATTTCATTGCTTGAGCACATAAAAAATTCATTAAAACAGTTTTGCCAGCACCTGTTGGCCCAATTATCATAGTATGTCCAACATCCCTTATATGAAAGTTGAAGAAAAATGGAGTGCCAGATGTTGTATCAAAAACTGTAACAGCATCTCCCCAGTGGTTATTGAATTTTTTACCAGTAGGATAATTATGTTGAGATGCAAAACCGGCCAAATTAAGACTACTTATTGTACCTTTTCTTACTATATAATCAAAATTACCAGGAATTTGCGCCCAAAATGCTGGTTCTAGATTAACCCTCTCACGAACAGGATAAACACCACAATTAGAAAGCTCCGATTCAACCAATGATAAAGCATTGTCCAATGATTTAGGGCTTTTTTCTATACATAAGATAGTTAAATGGTGTTCACCAAACGCAATTTTACCACTCATTGCATCATCAAGCGCATGAGAAATTTCTGCTATTTGAGAAATAGCTTTATCTGCAGATTGTATCATACGATTTTGCTGTATCTGCATTTTCGCAATTGCCATTTGCCTATTTGTAAATTGAAAAGACTGCGTGATAATAAATTCATAAGGAAGTTGTAAAAAAGAATCAAGCATTCCTGCGGAAGTATTATTTCCATATTCTTTGATACTAACTATTCCAGCATATTTACTTTCATTATGAGTCACAACCTGTATCATCTTATGGCCAAAAAATAACCTATGAACTGGTAAGTATCTTGATATTTCAGTTTTTAGTGGAAAAAGCGTATTTGTAACAAAGCCACAATTTACAATTCTAGACAGAAACTCCATTATTTCACAAAACAGCCCGTTTGGAGTTTCTTTTACTCCAAGGACTTTAGGCGAATAATTCCTAAGGCTTGTTACTATACGATTTGTCGTTTCCTCTAAATCTTCATAGGTATCACGCATATCACTTTCCCAAGCATGTTTTGAAGTTACATGCCCAAATTTTTTCAGTAGATGTGATAAAAATTCTACTCCTTTTGTGTCTGCCCTACGAATAATCGTAATGTATAAATCATTAATAAAAGATTGCCTAGTTGCGTGTTTTTCTCTCCATTTTAGATTTACATGGTTAGCAAAAAAATTTGGTAAGCTCTGGTTTGCAAATTCATCAGAAAAGATATTCTTCTTACGCCTGATGATATGAAAGTACAAACTAAATGCTGGAGATGAAATGCTTCTTAGCATCTGATTTCTGATATTATTTTGTATCACCAAGTCTTCATCATCGGCCGTTTCAAACGCAAAGCCATTTAATTTTATAAATTTAACTAACCAATTCTGCTTTGTTATCAAGGTTGTACTATTCCAATAGCAAGAATAAGGTATAAATTCGGCAGCGTGAACCTCTCTACTTAGAATAGATTTATTCTTTGATTGAATAGCTCTAAATCTCAACATTGCATAACATCAAGTAATGTCATAAGAATTGGCTCCATGATAAAACCGATTTAAACATTTGGAACATTTTCCCAACTTTACCATAAATAACTCAATAAACAACGGTTCCTTTGCAGAAGCTATATAACCAAGTCCGTGTACCCCAAATAACATCAAGAAAGTTCTAAGATCATTTGTATTAATGAAAATTAGCATGCAAATCAGAACATTTAATATTGCAAACATATAACTCACACCAAAAAGCATCGCGGGTCTTGTAAGACCTTTAAATAATTGATCCGTTTGTATATTACCTGTGGACATACCCTTGATCTTCTAATTAATAGCTCTAACACTAATACTACATCATTAATTAAAAATCTATTGAAATGAATAGCACTTTAGGTAAGATAACCAATTTAACTCTAACGATGACAAACTGGCCATTTCAAGAAGCAGAAAAAATACTACAAGAATTCCCTAATAAAAAAGAGATAACATTTGAGACTGGATATGGGCCGTCAGGTTTGCCACATATTGGTACTTTTGGGGAAGTTTTTCGTACCACAGTTATTGCAAACGCTCTAAAAAAAATAGCTCCTAGTATAAAAACCAAAATCATTGCAGTTTCCGACGATATGGATGGTTTGCGAAAAATACCAGATAATGTACCAAATCAGGAAATGCTAAGAGAGAATCTGAACAAGCCATTAACCATGATACCTGACCCATTTGGCACTCATGAGAGTTATGGTCATCACATGAATTCGTTGTTGTGTAAATTTCTTGATTTGTTTGGATTTGAATACGAATTTAGGAGTGCAACAGAGTGTTATAAATCTGGCGTTTACGATGAAAAACTTTTACTCTTGCTGAAAAATTATGATAAAGTGATGGAAGTAATGCTTCCATCATTTCGGGAAGAAAGGCAGCAGACTTACAGTCCATTCTTGCCGATATGCCCAAAAACTTCCCAAGTTTTACAAGTTCCAGTAATTGAAACAAATACAGATAAAGGAACAATCACGTATGAAGACCCAAACGGGGAAAAAATAGAAGTTCCAGTGACTAAAGGAAAATGTAAACTGCAATGGAAACCTGATTGGGGGATGAGGTGGGCTGCATTCGGAGTTAATTACGAAGCTCATGGAAAGGATTTGACTCCATCTGCTGTGCTTTCAAGTCAAATATGTAAAATACTTGGAGAAAAGCCACCGCTTTTGTTTTGCTATGAGTTATTTCTTGATAAAGAAGGAAAGAAGATATCAAAATCAAAAGGAAATGGTATTTCAATTGAGGAGTGGCTAACTTATGCACCCACAGAGAGTTTAGCGTTATACATCTTTCAGAGTCCTAAAAAAGCTAAACGTTTACATTTTGATGTGATACCAAAATCAACTGATGAATATTTGGAGTTTGTTAAGCGCTATAATGAAAGTAAAGAAAAGGATGTAAACAGTCCTGTATGGCACATCCATCAAGGTAAAGTTCCAAACGTAGAAACTTCAGGCATAAATTTTTCGTTACTTTTAAACCTGGCAGCAGCTTGTAATGCTGAAAATAAAGAGATTCTTTGGGGTTTTATATCAACTTATGCACCAAACGTTACACCAGAAAGCAACAAAATGCTAGATAGGCTTTCGGATTTTGCAGTTAGGTATTATCACGACTTTATCAAGCCAACAAAAGCGTATAAAGCTTCAAACGAAAAAGAGAAAGAAGCGTTACTAGATTTAAAGAACAACCTACATTCCCTGCCTATTACAGCCACTGCTGAAGAGATTCAATCTCAGGTTTTCTCCATCGGAAAAAAACATAATTACAATAACTTACGCGATTGGTTTCAGTTTTTATATGAAACATTACTTGGACAAAAAACCGGTCCTAGAATGGGATCTTTTATCAAGCTTTATGGGATAGATAATACAATCTCTCTTATAGAAAGTGCTACTGAACGTACACTTTAGAGTTTACCTTCTTCCATTTGAGCTCTCTAGTTTTATTACTTGACAAACCTTCCCACTTTCCCTTGTTATATCAATAAGAGTATTTATACTTGTTTTTGGGCTCAACGACAAAATTCAGTAAAAAACTCAGATATTTATTGGCAAATTACACAAAAATTATAGCGGCTTTTTTTATTTTTTCTACATTCAGCCAAAACGCGCTTTAAAAACCCCAGTTGCGGATTAATCAATACAGTAAAATGTAGAAATAGAGGGCTTTTTAGGCTTCATAGAATATGAAACTAATGTGGAAAAGATGTGCACCAAGAAATTTATTGGAGACCTGTGTCTTGAATGCTCAAGATCAAGTCTGTTTTTGAGGTAACCAAAAACTGTTTCAATAATCGACCTTTTTCTTAAAAAAATCTTTTCTTCAAGAAGCATTAATGTATTTTTCATACCTTTTTTTACTTTGGTAACGAGTTTTATTCCTCTATCGAAGAGTTTTGCAAAGAGCTCTTTCTTTATATAGCCCTTATCACCAAACAAAAGACCAGTCAGTTTTTCAGTTAATTTTGGTACTGGTTTTCTGTCGTCAACGTTACCTTTAGTCATTGTAACTCCTTGAATTTCACCTTTTTCATTAATTACCATATGCAATTTAAAACCCAAAAACCAGCCATATGTAGTCTTTCCAAGCTTTGCCAATCCTTTGAAAACTTTGTTTCTTGAGATTCTTTTTGGATGGCAAACAGCGATAGAAGTTGCATCTATGTACGAAATTCCGGTCATTTTTGACTGCTCACAAAGCCACTTTAACAAGAGCACTAAATACCTTTTAGCCTAATAAATCTACTATATGTTGGCAAATTTTGAAACTCAGATCCATGTAGTGCTTTCAAATAATATGTATAGAAAGATTTAAAGTCCTCACATCTAGATTGTTGATAAAGTAAAATTATAGTAAGAATTTCAGAATGCGTAATCCCTGGCGTTCTGGTAGGTTTTTTACTGTTTGGCAGGAGTTTTTCTGCGAAATTTTTGTTTATAGCCTTGCAAAAATCGTCTACAAAGCAAAATAATTCTGTTACATTTTTATTCATGGGTAACCTCTCTATTTTTTGATAATATGTTTCCGGAGTTTACCCTATTTTCCCGGCTTTTTCACTGACTTCTAATCCCCAACTGGGGTTATACAAAAGGATTTGTATAATAAATTTATCGATAGTTTCGGGGGACTAGGAAAAGGTGGCCCCGGAGGATTTATCAATCAAATAGCATCGCAATACCGTGAGAATCCTTATCAGCAGTTTGTCAGCAATCAAATGAATACCGCACTTGGTAACAACTTGCGTGCCAGCGGACTTGATCGCTCAAGCTATGGTCTTTCTAAAGTTGCAAGTTTAAACTCTGATCTTGCTTCTAAAGGTTTAAATGACTTTATCAGTTCGTCTCTAGGGGGAATGCAGAGTCTGCATGGTCTTGGTGCGCAGAGGTCAGAACTTAGGTGGTGGCTACACTTCCTATGGAAAATCGATAAATGATCGCTGGCTAGCTATTAATCAGATGTTAGGTGAGGGTATTGGTAGGAATTTAGTTTAACTATTATATCAGTATTAATACTGATATGCTAGAATTGTATTAATTTTTTTAAGGAGAATGTTATGTCATACCTTCCAATAGTACCTAAATTTCTAGAAGATAAAAATGATCTAGTAACATCAGGTAATTTAGTACGCATTCTGAAGCGAATCGAGAAAAATTTAGAAACATTCGATAGTAGGATCAAAGACCTGGAAAGTTTTAATAATGTGGAACAAGAATTCTCTTCTTCAACAGAATATTTCGGATTGTTTTAGGCAGATATAGTTAAGAACTTGGTTTAGCAACTCGAAAGTTGCTAAACCTAATATACTGCTCATGCGGTAGCAACTATATGTAAAAACGTTGGAAAGTTCAAGACAAAAAGACCTAGATTTATGCCGCAAAGACTTTGGTTTCTTTGCGTTTCAAGGCATGCTACGAGTATTTAACATTCGGCTTAATTTAAAGAGGGAGAATGGTAGCAAGAACTATCTGTGGCTGCTGTTTAGCAGTGTTAATCGCTTGGTGTTTGAAAAAGCGCACAGTCAGTGGTGGAACATACCGCCTAGATGCGCTAAGACGACGCTTGGGTTCATCTTTCATGTAGCTTTTGCCCTTGGTAATAATTCCAGAGCAAAATTTATGTACATCACTCATCAAAGGGATTTAATGCGTGAGAAGATGAACGAACTGCACATTGTCCTTGAGTCTCCATTCTACAGACAAGTTTTTCCCAACGTGAAAATAGTTGGGCGCAGAAGTACAAGAGTGATCAGAACCAAGGAAGGCGGTTTTGTTAATGGCTTTTCAATTTTTTGATAATATGTTTCCGGAGTTTACCCTATTTTCCTGGCTTTTTCACTGACTTCTAATCCGCAACTGGGGTTTTAAATAAGCGTTAGCACATTATTACAACGCCAATTTACATTATTATAGGGTCAAAACTCGCTATACGGGGATTCTTTTGTCTTTTTTTTATTCAGTAAATTTCTTAATATTTATAACTAAAGTAATTTTAGAGAGCCAGCACGTGACCAATCTGGTCAGTTTTCTGAATCCCAGTACTGGGATGACAAGAAGAGAGCTGACTTGAATGACACCAAATGGACACTGGGACAGAGGCTACTTTAATAATATTTCACCATGTCATTCCAGCACTTGATGCTGGAATCCAGAAGTTTTTTTGAGCACAAAAGTTATGCTAAGTTTTTCTTGGTAAGAAACCAGTGTCAGCTACTTGAAAAGGAAGAAGAGACTTCTTCCTTCTACTTAACTACACTGTTACACTTGACTGTGAAGAAACTTCTGATTGTACAGCAACTCCATTTAGCTTCTGACCAGGACTTGACTTTGCTTTTGCAATAGCCTCCTTTAACTCATCACAAGGCTTATACACTTCATATATAATACCACCAGCAACAAGTCCTGTGAGTACAGTAGCAGCCACAGCTATCCCAGCCATAGCACCTACTGATAATGACACACCAATAAAATATGCAGAAGTAACTACTATAGCAGCTACAATAGATGTAATAATAAATATATAAACACCACAGATTATTCCTCTCATAATCGCGTCTTCAGTAGCCATTTCTGCTAGATTTTTGTTATAACGACCTTTTACTAAAGGATCAGCACCTGCTTTTAATAGAGCTCTTACTATCTTGTGATGACTCTTATCAGCAGCAACGTACAAAGGAGTCCGTCCAAGCAATTTATCTGGCAAATCAATATCGTTAGGCCCCTTAGCTAATATAGCCTCTACTATCCCAATTTTGCCTTTCTCAGCAGCAAGATATAAAGGAGTTTGTTCACTTTTATCTCGCAAATTAACATCTATACCTTGTGCTGCTAATAGAGCGTTTACTATATTTTCGTTACCTTTTTCAATAGCCAAATGTAAAGGAGTGCTTTTACTTTTATCTCGCAAATTAACATCTATACCTTGTGCTGCTAATAGAGCGTTTACTATATTTTCGTTACCTTTTTCAATAGCCAAATGTAAAGGAGTGCTTTTACTTTTATCTCGCAAATTAACATCTATACCTTGTGCTGCTAATAGAGCGTTTACTATATTTTCGTTACCTTTTTCAATAGCCAAATGTAAAGGAGTGCTTTCACTTTTATCTCGCAAATTAACATCAGCCCCCTTATTTAATAGAGCTTCTACTATTTTTTCGTTACCTTTTTCAATAGCCAAATGTAAAAGGGTTCTGTTAAATTGATATTGGAAATTAACATTTATTCCGTCTACTGCTAATAGAGCTTTTACTACATTTTCTTGATTATCTATAAATGCTGCATGTAATAATGTTAATTCTTTTTTGTTATAATCATTATTTTTACTAAATTCATAATTTATATTAAATTTTTCCCCCTTCCATTCTTCATAAGTAGATGAGCTTCTTTTTTTATTTGCTCTTTTATTTTTTCAACTATGTTATTACCATTCAAATCATTTTCACGATTTACTATACTTAATATCTGTTTCAACAATGCTAAATACATATCAAACTCTCCTATAAAAATAGGAATATACTTTAATTATTATATATTTTGGTAATAAAGTCAAGAATTTAATAATTATACCTAGGTATCATAAACAAGAAAAAGAGGCTTTTGTACGAGCGTTATTAATCTTCAGTTTTATAAGGAATAAGGAACCAAGATTCGTCAACGTTTCTGTAAGTAACTGCTATACAGAATAGTTGCCACCAATAAAGCCTAAGCTGACCAAATACATTTCTGTAGATTCAGATCTACTTGACTTTGGTTTGAAGTATCTTACTGTTTTGAACATTTTTTTTAGCTCATTGCAGAAATCTTTATCAGATTCTCCTTGAAAAATTTTTACTACGAACTTGCCATCATGATTCAAAAAATGCTTTGCAAAATTGAGCGCTGCTTCGCATAAAAGCATAATTCTGATATGATCTAACGATTTTAAACCGCAAGATTCTGGTGCCATATCAGATAAAATTACATCAAATTTGTGATCCTTGAATTTTTCTCTTAAAATTTCAAGTTCGCTGATAATATCACACTGTATACACTCTACTCCACTAATTGCGTTTATTGGTTTTATGTCAACAGCAATCACACTCGCTCCTTTCTTAGATGCAACTTGTGACCACCCACCAGGAAAAGCGCCAAGATCAATAATTTTTTGCCCTTGTTGGAGTAGTTTAAATTTATCGTCTATTTCTATTAACTTATATGCCGAGCGCGATCTATAACCGTCCTTATTGGTTTTTTGCACATACTGATCATTCAAATGGCGATGTAGCCATCTTGTTGAAGATAACTTTCTACCTCTAGCTGTTTTTACTCTGGTCTTTATACTAATAACCTACTTATTATTGATTATATCTTTGAGCTCTTTTTCAACTACTTCTTTTACCAATGCATGTAGATACTTATTCAGCCACTCTGAAAGCTGAGGTTTTAAAAGAGATACAATTAATTCTTCAACAGTAAGATCCGCTCTTTTTTGTTGTTTATGCCGTAGTTCGCTTTGCATCTTTTCAAGCAATGTTTTAATTTCCTCCATATTTTCTTTTAAAACTAAATGCTCTTTACTTTGTTCTTGATAGCTCACTTTGTTACTACTCATTTGGATATTATCATACAAATTTTTCTCTTCTGAGTTGTAACTATTAAATTGGTTATTCATTTTCTCACTTTGGCAATTATTCTCTTCTTCGCTATTTTCTTTTTCTTCGATATCTTCTGGGTACTCTTCTTCAAGGCACAGTACATCATCCTCTATTACTTCTGCTTTATCACCACTTGCATTTTTACCCGATATAGCTTTTTTTATATCTTCTAGTATATCTTTTACAGATTGATTATCGCTCATACCATTAAATTTAAAGGTTTATACTATTTATCATAAAAAGCAAGTTGTAAACACTAATTACATAATTGCTTTTTGCCTGAATTAGATCGGAACGTGCTTTAAATAATTCATCTTCAGTATCCAAAAGATCAGTTGTACTCTTTAAATGCAAGTTTACTTCTTGCTCAACTCCTTCTAATGCTAAAGCTGCCGCTTTTTCTGCTTCTTGACTTGCTTTAATAATAGCTTTTGCTGTCAGCACGTTATTCCAAGCATTTATAACTGCTTGTTCTATATTTTTTACTGCTTCGTAATAATCGTAAGTGGATTGTTTTGCATCCATTTTAGCTCTACTGACACCAAAGGTATTAACTCCTCTTTTAAAGATCGGAATATCAAGAGTAAAGACAACACTCGCATTCTCTAGTAACGTGTCTAATTTTATATTGTCCTTTCCAAAATTTTTACTTGCGCTTAGATTCAAAGAAGGAAGCCATTTGGAAGTTTCAGCAATCACTTCCATTCCAGCAGCCCTTTTTTTATAAATTGCTGCTTTTAGGGATAAGTTATTGGTTTTTGCTAACTGTAAACATTCATTTAATTCTGGTATAGAAGGTAGTTTACCATTAGTCTCATAAAGATTATCGGCATCTTCACCAATTAAATGATAGTAAGCAATATTAGCCAGCTTCAACTCACCTTCAGCATCAACTCTTTTGGATATAGAAGATGAAAATTTTGCTTTTGCGAATAAAACTTCAGCATTAGTAACTTCTCCAAGGGAAAAGCGTTTTTTCATAGCTGACAAATGCTCTAAAGAAACACGCTCTTTATGTTCTCTCAGTTTTAATATTTCTACCTTTTGTAAAACATTAACATATGCTTTCACAGCGCTGAGTGCAACTTCTTGCTTAGATTGCTGAAATCTAATTTTTGCTGCTTTAAGAAGGTGATTTGATCGGCTGAGTGTAGCAAAAGTGCCGCCACCATCTATTATTCTTTGACTTAATGTTAGACGTTTTCCAGAGTTTTGTAGATTGTTAATAATATTAAAATTACTATCGAAATTATATTGTAAATTAATGTCAGGTAAAAACCCAGCCAATCCAGAAGACTTAAGCTGCTTTTCAGCGCTCTTATATTGGTAAAATTGAGACTTTATTTTTGAGCTGTTTTTGATAGCTTTGCTTATAGCTTCTTCCAAATCGATTGCACAGCAACCTATAGTACCAAAAGCAATTACAAATATAATAATCAATCGAAACATTTTGCTTTCTAGCATGTTATTTAAGTTATTAGCATAAATTACTTTAATAATCAATAACTAATGTTGTTGACATTATCAAGCAACTTAGTATATCATAATCTACTGTTATGTATTGATATATGAAAACTTTTTTCTTAAAAGAGAAACAAATTGATAAAAAATGGCTTGTTATAGATGCAGAAGGATTAGTAGTAGGAAGGCTTGCAGCATTTGTAGCAATGCTATTGCGTGGAAAACATAAACCTGAATATACACCTCATATGGACTGTGGTGATAATGTAATCATTGTTAATGCAGAAAAGGTACATTTTACCGGAAAGAAACTTAAAGATAAAATCTACTATAGGCATACAGGTTATTCTGGTGGTTTAAAGAAAACTACTCCAGATAATATTTTAAATGGCAAATTCCCTGAGCGTGTGATAAAAATGGCAGTAAAAAGAATGCTTGATGATGGTCCTATGGCACGTAGGCGGTTTGAAAATTTGTATGTTTATTCTGGTTCAGAACATAAGCATCAAGGACAGCAACCTGAAAAAATAGATTTTGCCTCTTTAAATCGTAAAAATAAGAAATAATGGAGCAAAAAGTGAAAATAAATAATAATGATCAGCCAAAAAAGGCAATGATTGACTCACTTGGTCGTTCATATGCCACAGGTCGAAGGAAAGAATCTGTAGCAAGAGTATGGATAAAGCCAGGAAGTGGAAAATTTAGTGTTAATAAAAAAGATGATTTAATTTCTTATTTTAAAAGAGAATCAGTGTGTCAAATGATTAAAGCGCCATTCATAGTAACTTCTATGTTAGATAGGTATGATGTGTTTGCAACTGTAAAAGGTGGAGGACTATCTGGCCAAGCAGGTGCCTTAGCTCATGGAATAAGCAGAGCTCTAAGTAGTATAAGTCAAGATCTACACTCTATATTACGTAAGGGTGGATTCCTAACTAGAGATTCACGTGTTGTTGAGCGTAAGAAATATGGTCAACATAAAGCTCGGAAAAAATGTCAGTTTTCTAAGAGATAATTGTTTCATAATGGTATTTTTTTGTAAATATTATACAAGTTCTTACAAGGGTTTATGACATTTTCTCTTTTTATGACGAATTTAGTTGACTATTGGCATTAGCATAATATGCTGTTTATGTAATTTTTCAATATTAAGGTAATTTATGAGTAAAGAAGATATAGTAACCCAACTGAGTAAAGAGTGCTCTAGTCAAGGTATAGATATAACAAAAGCTAGTTTGAGTAAGATTCATGATATTTTTATGGAAACAATCAAGGACGATCTAAATCGTAAAGGTGAAATACGTTTGCATGGAATAGGGACATTCTCTACTGCTATAAGTAAGGAAAGACAATGCCGTAATCCTCAAAATGGTGAGATTATGACCGTTCCTGAAAAGAAAAGAGTAAGGTTTAAAGCAAGTCAAGCTCTTTCAAGTACTTTAAATACCAAAGAGAAAGTATAAGCTACTTAGATATTGTGATTTTCATCTTTTTAGTTACACTATGTAAGCCATGAAATATAGCCTCGGTGATTAAAGAATGGCCTATATTAAGAGCTGAGATGTGAGGTATCTCTTTTATTCTTTTAGCATGTTTATAATTTATGCCATGACCTGCGTGGCATTCTATTCCTAGCTTATTAATGTATTCTGCAGAGTTAGTAATAAGTTTTAATTTTTCTTCTGATGGATTATCACAGTAATCCCCTGTGTGAATTTCTATTATGTCAGGCTTTCTTTCTAGCTTCTCAAGATATTTTAGTTGATTAATATTTGGATCAATAAACAGTGAGACTTTTATGTCAGAGCTATGCATTTCCTCTATTATACCAGAAAGTTTACTGTGCATATTCACGATATCCAAGCCACCTTCGGTTGTTAATTCTTCTCTTTTTTCTGGTACTATACAAATCGAATAGGGTTTTACTTCTTTTGCTATTTTGAGCATTTCTTCCGTAGCTGCGATTTCAAGATTTAACTCAGTGCTAATGTCTTGTTTTAGATTGAATACATCCTCATCTCTGATATGCCTTCTGTCTTCTCGTAAGTGTACGGTGATAAAATCTGCTCCAGCATCAATAGCTATTTTTGCTGCTTTTAATGGATCTGGATAAGAAGCTCCACGTGCGTTGCGAAGGGTTGCAACGTGATCAATATTAACGCCCAATTTCACAATTTACCTCAAAAATTATTTATAAATTATACATATTATTAGATCTTATGCATGTCATTGTTTAATGCCATAGCTGAAAGACGGAGCTAGCAGTTATACCAATTCTCATTATTGGCAAGTCAAATAAGAAACATTCAAAATTGTTTGATTGTGGAAGTGGAAAGAGAAGTAATAAATTTGCATACACTTGCCCTTTTTTACAGTTAATCTAGTTTATAGAACTACTCGTGTTAATCCAAACAAGATTTTTTCTCATAATCAAGTTATAGTAAACGGGGAAAATTTTTCGCATCTAAAAAATTTTAGATTTAGGATTGAAATTAATAAGTGGAGTGATTATGTAGTTCATGTATTAGTAAAAGGAGGTACAACATGAGTAATATAGTTCATTTAAATAAAAACAATAATCGTGATAATTTTAGTGTAAGAGGGTTACAAAGAGCCGTTGATGACATATTTGATAGCTTTTTTACAGGATGGAACCCAGAGCTTTCCAAAAGAGGCAGTAGTCTACTACCAGTTTGTGATTTTTATGAAACAAAGGAAAGCTATTGCCTATCATTAGAGTTACCAGGTATTCCTAAAGAAAGCATAGACATTAGTATATCTGGCGATAACTTAATAGTGAAGGGTGAAAAAACATGTAATAATGAATCAAAAGATAAGCAGTTTTACCATAAAGAAAGGTACTATGGTTCTTTCTATAGATCTATTCAACTTCCAACAAATGTAGAGCAAGATAAGGTATCTGCCAACTTTTTAGATGGGGTATTGCATGTAACCATACCTAAATCAGAGAAACACATCAAGAAAATTGATGTAAAGTAATCAGTAAGTAATAGCAGGCTTGAGGCTTGCTATTTTAATATCTGTTCAGCAGAGTGGCAAAATAAGGTAAACGAGAAAAGACAACTAAATGAGTGTCATGAAAGTAGCTGATGCTGGCTCCCTTATGAAGGTGTCATCTTAGCACCCAGACACTGATTTTTTAATTGAAAATGTTGTCTTGTTTGTGATAAATTTTGCTCGATGCCAGTGTCGAGCACTGGCATGACATTATAGAAGCTGGAATTACAGTACTTGAATGACAATATTTGCTGTGTAATTTACCTTAAAAAATGAATATTCCTACAACTACGTGTAAGCTACTTTCATGACACTCATTTAGTTGTCTTTTTTGCCACTTTACTGAACAGATATGTAAAATATTAACTTAGCAATACAAAAAATTATCTATAGATTAGACACACCATTAGATCTTATGCATAGTCATTTTTTAATTCCATAGCTGAGACGGAGCCTGCTCCCCTTATCATGAAACTGAAGTCTATATGGTACCACAGTATAATGATATAATAAAATATGAAAAAAATACCAATAAAAAAAAGGCAAAAAAAGCCCGTATTAACTTTAACAATTTAAAATGATTTAATGTGAAAACCATAGGCGCCAATTGTTTTTTTAACTTAAAAATAAAAGTCAAGTATCAGGAATTCTAGACATAAACCCTCCTATATGAATAAAGAGCTAGCAAAAATAAACTTATATATTTTTTGCTGAAATTTGATTATTTGGTGAAAAAACCTGCAGGTGAAGATAGATTTTGGATCCTAAAAAATCTTCATTCTCCACTATAATGAAGCTACTAGAGTCTGTCAAGCAATTTTTTATTTAAATTGCTTGCAATCTTTTTATACACTCATCTTTACCAAGAATTACCATGATATCGATGATTCCAGGCGCATCCATTATTCCAGTTATTGGAGCGCGTAATGAGTGGTATATATCGCTCATTTTTATATTATGTAATTTTGAAAATTCCTTAATCTGAGAAGATAAAAAATTCTTATTCCAATCTTCACTACCTACACTCGAAAGAAATGATGCAAGTAACTTAATTACATTGAGGTTAGATTTGACAATTTGCTGAGCTTCTTCACTAAAATCAACTTGAATATAAAATTTTGCTAAGTCCAATAATTCGGTCAAATAGTTTGCTCTTTTTTTCAGCTCTGTCAGTCCCTGCAGTAAATAGCTCTTTTTTTTGTCAGTTAGAGTATTTTCTCTAAGCATTAGAGTCAGAATATCTTCATTGCTCATATTACTAATATAGTGGTTATTCAAATGCTCCAGTTTTTTGAAATCGAGCCGTGCAGGTGAGCGACCGATGCTTTCTAAATTAAACCACTCTATTGCTTGCTCATCGCTAATAATCTCATCGTTGCCATGACTCCAGCCAAGTCTTAGCAAGTAATTACGCATTGCCTGTGGCAATATTCCCATCTTTTCATAATCGCAAACACTTGTTGCACCATGCCTTTTAGATAACTTATTCCCGTCTTCTCCATGAATAAGCGGTACGTGTGCAAAGCGTGGGACATCAAAATCAAGAGCTTGGTATATTAGTAATTGCTTGAAGGTATTAGTGAGATGATCAGAGCCACGTATAATATCGGTTATTCCAGCATCATGGTCATCAACCACTACAGCAAAAATATATGTTGGAGTATTGTCAGAGCGCAAGATTACTATGTCATCAAGCTGGTCGCTACTTATTGTAACTTGGCCGTATATTTTATCGTCAACAACAATATCTTCTGAGTCTGGCACTTTGAAGCGAACAACAGGCTCTGCATTTGATGTTGAATGAGTACACTTATGCTTATATATTTTTCCTTCTTCCCTTGCTCTTATTTTCTTCTCCGCAACTTCATTCTCGGGGCAGTAACAATGATACGCCCTACCCTTTTCAACTAAAAGATTTGCAACTTCAATATGTCTAGCTATTCTTCTCGATTGGTATATTATTTCTCCATCATAGTTTATTCCAAGCCATTTTAACCCATCTATTATTGCATCAATTGCTTCCTGTGTTGAACGTTTTCTGTCGGTATCCTCAATCCTTAGCAAAAACTCCCCACCATGACGCTTTGCATAGAGCCAATTAAATAACGCAGTACGAGCTCCTCCAATATGTAAAAATCCTGTTGGTGATGGAGCGAATCTAGTGACTATACCTGGCATATTTGTCTATTGTGATAACGTAACCGATGATAACTAAAATTTGTACTTGCAACAACGTGGAACTATAGTAAATTTGAAAGATCAATTTACATTTATTTTTAACAAACTGCATTGTATAATTTAATATTAGTGAATGCAGTGAGGTGTATATATGGATAATTTATTTGAAATTGCAAGAGGAGTTGTAAAAGAAGAGGATGAAAATAAATTTATTGAAGCTTGCAGGAAAAGAGTTGCTTGTGTAGCTAAGCATAGAATTGATGAAAATGGAAACCCATTTCATATAGCAGCAAGTAAAGGGTTTCTATTATCTGCGTTACAGGGGATCATAAAGTATTTAGAAAAAGATACTGAGAGCAAAGTCAAGAAAGCAAAAGAAGCTAAAGATTGGGAAAAAGTAAAAAGATTAGAAAAGGAATTTAAGAATAACAAGAAATATATTAAGGAAGCACTCCTCGATAAAAGCTATATTAAGGATGAAGGGAAGAAGGCAGTATCACCCCTTTATTTCTTGGACCCTGCAGAGCGGAAAGAAGTTAAGCAAATTGCAGATATAAAATGTGGCTTTATATGTAATAAGAAGTTTCATATATGCTTATATATAGTAGGAGCTATAGTGTGTGCTACCGCTATGTGTGTATCTTTGTATCTTCTATTTTCGGCTTCTCAATCTCTTGCATTGGCTTCAATAGCAACAATAGCTTCTGGAGGATCTTCATATCTGTTATTTAAGGCATGTAATGAAGTATATGGCCTCTATAACGAAAGTACTATAGTGACAGATCCTGATGTTATGCAACTTTTAGATAGTGGTTTAGCCCCAGTGTGAAGTATTTGCAGGTAGTAATATAGAAATTTACTTTCTTAACTTAAGAAAGTATACTTATAAGATGATAAGAAAGAAGTATAGTAAGATTTTAGTAGCGAACAGAGGGGAGATTGCCTGCAGAATAATCAAAACTGCGCACAAGATGGGCATATCTTGTGTGTCTGTGTACTCAGATGCAGATGCAAATTCTGTGCATGTAAAGCAAGCAGATGAGTCAAGGCACATTGGCCCTTCGCCTGCTTATCTTAGTTACTTAAATATCGAAAAAATATGCGAAGTAGCAGTTGAAACAGGTGCCGAGGCGGTTCATCCTGGCTATGGGTTTTTAGCAGAAAATCCAGATTTTCCCCGTGCTCTGGAAAAACATAACATAGATTTCATTGGTCCAAGTGCAGAAACAATAGAAGTTACAGCCAATAAAATAACGGCAAAAGAAGAGGCAAGAAAAGCTGGAGTAAATGTAGTGCCAGGATATATGGGTAAGATCGAAGATGCTGCCCACGCAGCCATCGTTGCTGAAGAGATTGGTTTTCCCGTTATGCTCAAAGCTGCATCAGGTGGTGGTGGCAAAGGAATGCGAATTGTATATTCCAAAAAAGAAATTGAACTAGCATTTACATCAGCAACAAATGAAGCAGAGAAAAGTTTTAAAGATGGCAGTATTTTTATAGAGAAATATATAGAGCTGCCAAGACACATTGAAATACAAATCATAGCAGATAAATACGGCAATATAGTGTGTCTTGGGGAGAGAGAGTGCTCGGTACAGAGGAATAACCAGAAAATAATAGAAGAAACACCAAGCCCATTTATTAGTGAAGAAGTAAGACAAAAAATGTATGCTCAATGTGTTTCTTTGGCAAAGCAAGTTGATTATTTTTCAGCAGGTACTGTCGAGTTTGTTGTAGATAAGAACCAAAACTTCTATTTTCTTGAGGTAAATACGAGATTACAAGTTGAGCATCCAGTAACAGAATTTGTCACTGGAATAGATATAGTGGAAGAGATGATCAGAATTTCTTGCGGAGAAAAATTAAGATTTGGTCAGAATGATATTAAACTTATTGGCTCTGCAATAGAAAGCAGAATTTGCGCTGAAGATCCATCAAAGAAATTTTTTCCTTCCAGCGGAAGAATCAAATATTACGACAAACCGGATGATGTAAGAATAGATGATGGAGTAGCTAGCGGTTCAGAAATCAGCATGTTCTACGACTCAATGATTGCAAAAATTATAACCTATGGAAAAGATAGAATAGAAGCAATCAGCAGAATGCAAAAAGCATTGTCTAAATGTTATATAGAAGGAGTAACAAATAATATAGAATTTCTAGAATCCATCTTCCATAATCCAAATTTTATTGCAGCAAAGCTCCACACAAGATTCATTCCAAATCATTATCCTGGTGGGTTTCAAGGCGATCTTATTACAGAAGAATATATTAAAATATTTATCTTTACTGCACTGTATGTTCACTTAGAAAATGAGGGAAAGTATTACAGTAAGTCAACAGACGAAGCATTCATAGTGAAAATAGATGACAATGAGTACTCCGTAAATGCAAAGTATCAAGATAACACATTAACAACAGTATATAACCACAATAAATACTCCGTGGTGGGTAAGTGGAAATCAAGTTACAGATTACTATATATCACAATTAATGATGATACCAATATAGCACTTAAAATAGAAAGGCAAGGCAGCAAATACTTTATAAGACACGCAGGTATGAAAGCTAAATGTTGTGTATTGAAACCTCATGTAGCTGAACTAAGCAAATTAATGCTAAACAACAAAACAGAAGGGATTTCAGTAGACGCTGTAAAATCTCCAATATCCGGTTTATTGGTTAAATTACACGTCAATGCTGGAGATCAGGTAGAGGTAGGACAACCTCTATTTGTTGTAGAGGCAATGAAAATGGAAAATATAATATGTGCTGAATCAGAAATGGTGATAAAAAATATCCCTGTTAAAGAAGGAAAAAATATACATGCTGGTGATTTGGTATTAGATCTGGTTTCTTAAATAACATAAGCAGTATAAACTTGACCCGAATAAGATAAACGAAAACATTTGATGGGCTATAGCAATGGCCATTGGTATATGCAGCAACAAAGTTACTACTCCTAAAATTACCTGAATGATGACGGAGAGTAGCATAATATATACTGGTTTTACACTGGCATTTTTTATTGTGAGTATTGCTGTCAGAACTAATATCAGCAATGCCAATGCCCGGTGTATGAATTGCACTGTTACTCTATTTTCAAAGATATTTAGCCAAGCAGGCTGTAAGTAAAATAAATCTTCCGGAACAATTTGTCCATCCATCAGTGGAAAGGTATTATAAATTAAACCAGCATTTAGCCCTGCAACAAATGCACCGAAGATTATTTGTACTGTCACTAGGATTAAAATTATCCATATGTAACATGTACTAACCTTAAGTTTAGTTTGCCTTGGTTTGACTTGGTAATCAAAAAATTGATACGACAATAATGCAAAAATAACCAATGCAAGCAGTAAGTGAAGTGCGAGCTTATAGTGACTAACATGAGGATTAGATACCAAACCGCTTTTTACCATATACCAACCAGCAAAAGCTTGTAAAATTCCAAATAATAGTGCTGTAGATAACCTTATTACTGCATTTTTAGGTATTCTTTTTTTTAGTGTAAAGTATATAAATGGTAAGATAAAAACTAAACCTGTCAGCCTTGCAATTAACCTGTGCACATATTCTATTAAGTATATGGTGCGAAACTCTTCCATACTCATACCATAATTAAATGCTTTATATTCAGGTGTAGCTTCATATTTTGATTTTTCTTTTAGCCAGTCTTGTTCACTCAGCGGTGGCAATGTTCCGGTAATTGGTTTCCATTCCGTGATTGACAATCCTGCTTTTGAAAGTCTGGTAAATCCACCAATTCCCACCATGCAAATCACCATGAGAGAGCAGAGAAAAAGCCAAATAGCTACAGGTTTTGCTTCCATAATCCATGCTGAGTTTTATTCCATTGCTGAGGGTGAATAACAAATTCCCACAAAGCGAGAAAAGCTGCAACGCTATGTAGTAGACTATAGACGGGAAAAAATATTGATACTATATAAAAATAAAAAGGCATTTTTTGTTGTCTGATAGCTATTATCAAAAAAATCAAGTTAATACCGTATACTATTATAAAATAATATAAGAATAATTCATTTAAAATTTGAGTCAGCACCAATGAAAGCAACAAAAAAGGAGTCATAAAAAACATCAAAGCTGAGGAACCAACAAAAAGGTTTAATAGCAAAATTCCTTTGAGTCCAGTGTGCTTAAAAAGTAATTTTATATTTTTTAAGTGAACAATGTAAGTTTGCATATAACCTTTAATCCAGCGTGCTCTTTGTTTGATCCAAGCAAACACAGTAGTTGGTGATTCTTCCAATGTTTCTGAATCAATAATCCTGGTTTTATATCCCATTTGCGCAAGTCTCAAACCAAGGTCAGCGTCTTCAGTGACATTGTAAGCATCCCAAAAAAGCACTTTCTTTAAAATTTCCACTGAAAAATGGTTACTGCTACCACCCAAAGGTATTGGCATGTTCATTTTTTGAAATCCAGGCAAAAAATATTGAAACCAGTTCATATACTCGAGAGAAAAGAATTTTGTAAGAAAATTGCAACCAAAGTTATAGTAATTTAATTTCGCCTGTACACAAGCCAACTTTTCGTCGCCCTTATTAAATTCAATTAGTGCTTTTTTTAACTGCAACGGATCTGGCTTGTCATCTGCATCATATATTACCACATACTTTCCTCTAGCAAAGCTCATAGCATAATTGCATGACTTAGCTTTTGTTTTAGGCAGAGAATGAGGCACTTTTATTACTTCAAAATACTGTGGTAAAGTGCATTTTTCTATAGCTGCCAACATTTCTTGATCATCGCTCTCTATCACAAGCTTTACATCTAATTTTGATTTTGGATAATCCAAACTTTCAATGCTCTTAATCAATTGCTTTATAACCGCATTCTCTTTAAAAGCAGGCAATAAAATAGTATATATAGGTTCATTCATCTTATCATAATCTGCTTTTTGGTTAGAAATTTTACGCAAGCCAAAAATTTTAGTTACAAATTTGAATAAAGAACTAGAACATCCGATTATAAATATCAACACCAAAGCAAAATATGCATATTTTTTTGTCAGTGTTAAAGTCGAAATCATAACAAAGAAAGAGGAAAAAAAGATTGAACTGAGCCTAATGCTTTTAGCTGAAAAATTAGGATTCTTATAATATAAGTAGTTACTTGCGAATTCTGAAATACCAAAGTGTGAGTTAAGAAGATTTAAAATCTGTTTGCTATCTACTTTTATCAATACATATTCAATACCGTAATGAGATTCGACCCAAAGGTTGATATCTTGGCTTATGTCTTCAACCATAAAAAAAGTAGTATCATTTAATTTTTGCCAAGGAATTATATTAAACCTATAGTAGAAAAGTTTCTCTTGTTCTTTGCATAAACTAGAATCAAATTTAATTTTTTCTACATTATCAGTTTGAAGTACAGGCATTAAACTTAATGCAACTTTTTGCTCAAGTCACGTGAAAACGAAGATATAACCTCACTACTACGCTTATCATCTTTACGTTCATGCATTATTTTTTTTACAGCATCAGCAGCTATACTCGCTGTGTTAGCTTGTAAATCCCCAAGAGCTTTTTCAACTTGGTCAGTAACTTTCTTCAAATTAGAATGGGAATTTTCATCTAACGTTTGATCGAGTTGCTGTCTATTATGCTTAATAATACTATTAGCCTTATCAAGTGCTTCATTCATCATTTTGTTAACTTCTGCATCTAATTTTTTGTATTTTTCAGAAGATTTTTTGTAATACTCCAACATATCTTTTCTGAATTTTTCAGTTTCTTCACTTAAAAACTTGCTTTTGTTACGTTTATTGTTAAGCGCGTTTTTTATTATCTTCCTTAGCAATTTATATGAGAGGATAAAACCTACTAAAAAAGCAAGGCTTATAACTAGTAATGTAGACATAAAAACCCTAAAATTCTTTGGATACCAAATCAGCAACAAATTCCTCTTCAATCTCAGAATTAGCTAACTTAGTATAGTAAATCAAAGCAATACTAGTAGCCATTTGTTTTAATTCACTAATATACTTAGATTTAAATTGTACTACCTTTTCTTCAACAAGTTTAATCATCTTCTTGTCTTCCTCTTCCAATATATCCTTAACATTCGCTCTCATTTCTTCTACTTGAGCAAATGCATCATCTATGATTTTTTTTGCCCGTACTCTAGCTTGATTTAAAGCTGCATTATACTTGGCAATTTGCTCTTCTGTAAGTCTTAAAAGGTGAATAGAACTATTAAATGAATCTAACACTTCTTTACTTCTAATGCTTATTATTTCATCTAACTTCGGTAAAAACAAACAACTCACTATAAAAAAAAGTGAAGAGAAAAAAATTAAAAACCAAAAAATTTGAGAAGAGAAAGTTGAAATATCAAGCTGTGGCATCTGTTAAGCAGCAAATATTAATAACATTGCAAGTACAAACGCAAGCAACCCCATGATTTCAACCATGGCAGCACCAATATAAACGTAACTTTTCATTTTACCTTCTGACTCAGGATTTCTCGCAATCCCATTTAACATAGCAGAGAAGATATTAGCTATACCTAAACCAGCACCGAGCATTCCAAATACAGCCAAACCAATTGCTATAAATTTTAAAGCCACTAAATCCATATATTACCTTTAACTATTTCTTTATAATATAATTGTAAAATATTCTGCAAGGAAGTCAATTACTTTACTGCATCTGACAAATATACACATGTTAATATAGTAAATATATAAGCTTGCAAAACTGCAACAAATACTTCAAATCCTATTAGTGCAATTATAAACAAAAAAGGTGCAGGTGTAAAAAATATGTTCATATTTACGACGAATCCTGCTATCACTTTGATGATTGTATGACCCGCAATCATATTTGCTGCAAGCCTTATTGATAAACTAATCGGTCTTACTAAATAAGCAAATAATTTAATAATGATGATTATAGGTGCAAGCCACGAAGGAGTTCCTTTTGGTAGCAATATACGTAAAAATTCTACTCCTCTTTCTTTAAACCCAACAATCGTTATATAAGTAAAAACCACCATTGATAAAGCGAAGGTAACTATCACATGACTTGTAACTGTGAAACTATAAGGAAGAACACCAACTAAATTACACGATAAAATGAAAATAAATACTGTAAATATCAAAGGAATGTGCTCCAAACCTTTGCTTCCAGTGTTACTTTCTATTATTGAAACAATAAAATCATATACATATTCAACTGCAGCTTGCAAATATCCTGGTATTACTGCACCTTTTCTTATTCCAAGGAGCAAAAACAGTACCATTAATATCACCGAGATCATCATAAAAAGAGATGAGTTGGTAAAGTTTATGTCATACCCAAATAATTTTGGTAGTTCTATTATTGTATATACTTTAAATTGTTCTAGCGGATTTAACGCCATTTTGACCCTGTATACTTAAACTGCAGCAGTAAATAAAGTATAAATTTTATAGAATAAAGTCAAGAATTAATATAAGGAGCTCTGTATTATTATAGCATTAACATATTAACAAAATATACAATTAAAATGCAAATTATAGTCAGCTACCAATCTTATTCTAAATTCTTGACTTAACATCTTATTTTAACTATAATTTAATTTTAATATGAGGCAATTATGAACGAAATAGATTTTACTAATCCACCTTTAAATTTAGAACAGGAATGTGGTAACGGGTACATCAAGTTTACAGATTATTCTTCTAACTCAGACACTGGTCTTTTCCACATGGCAGGTGAAATGCTAAATGAAAGCCATGATGTTATAGGAAATTTCACTGGTGATGCTTACATTTATAATTTCCATATAGATGATCACAATATGAACATTCAACTCTGCATGGAAATGGACTGCAAAGGTGATATAAAGAAAATTCTTTCTTTGTAGAAAGAGTAGGCTTCTCTGTTGTTTCTTGCAATATAGAAGCCACTTATTACAACAAACTTTAAAAACATCACATTTTACATTACAATGAATTTTTGTTTCTTGTTAGATAAATGAAGTTCACATTATCTTGGTTATTAGAGTACTTAGAAACCAATGCTAATTTAGAGGAAATTACTGATAAATTAACTCACATAGGGTTGGAAGTAGAGAATGTGATCGACAATTCCAGATTGGCCGGGTTTGTTGTTGCAGAAGTATTAGAAGTTGCACCTCATCCAAATGCTGATAAATTAAAATTATGTAGAGTAAATGATGGAAGTAAAGTTCTGCAGATAGTCTGCGGAGCAAAAAATGTTAAAGAAGGCATGAAGACTGTACTTGCATCTCTTGGTAGCACATTGCCAGAAAGCAACTTTACAATTAAGCCTACAAAAATAAGAGGAGTGCTAAGTGAAGGGATGCTCTGCTCTGCCTCTGAGCTTTCGCTGACTCAAGATGAAAGTGAAGGAATAATCGAGCTTTCTGATGATTATAAAACAGGAGATAAATTTTTCAATTGCGATCCTGTAATTGACATAAACATCACTCCAAACCGTGGAGATTGCTTAGGTGTTTATGGAATAGCACGTGATCTAGCAGCAACTGGAATTGGAACGTTAAAGACTTTAACCATTCCACAACTTACCGCTTCTATGAACTCACTAATAAACGTCAAAGTCATCGATGGGGAGAGTTTTATTAGTGGAGCATATATCACTAATGTAAAAAATAAAGAGAGTCCAAAATGGCTAAAAGATAGTCTGGAATCGATAGGAATGCGCTCCATTTCTGCAATAGTTGATATTACTAATTACATTATGATATCTTTCGGGCGCCCGATGCACGCGTATGATGCAAAAAAAATAGAAGGAGAGCTCATAGTACGCAAAGCAAATGACGAAGAAAAATTTATTGGTTTAAATGATAAAGAGTACTTATTAAACAAAGACATAAGAGTTATTTCTGATAATAAAAATGTTCATGCAATTGCTGGAATTATGGGCAGTAAGTACAGTGAATGCACTCTTGAGACTACTGATATCTTTTTAGAGTCTGCTTGGTTTGACCCCATCTCTATCACTAAATCTTCAAGGCAGCTAGGCATCTCCACAGACTCAAGTTACAGATTTGCACGTTCAATTGACCCTGAATTTACCCTTGATGGACTCAATCTTGCAGCCAAAATGATTTTGGATTTATGTGGCGGAGAAGTGTCAAGTGTAGTGTCTGCTGGCAATCTGAACAAGGCTGATACCAAGATAAATTTCGATTATCAAGATGTAAACAAACTTGGAAGTGTATCTGCATCACCTGATGAAGTATTCAATATTTTAACAAAATTAGGGTTTAGTATCGATAAAAAAACCGAAGGTAATTGGAATATACAAGTACCAAGCTGGAGACCAGACATAAAAATACCTGCTGACCTAGTTGAAGAGGCAGTAAGAATATACGGCTATGATAAAATAAAGGAAGAGCAACTAGCAGAAGACGTTACAGTAGAAGAAGAGACACAAGATGATTTGCGCATTTTAATGACAAGCAGAGGATTTCATGAAGTGATAACTTGGTCTTTTATGAGTGAATCAATAGCTGAAAAGTTTGGTTACTTGAATAAGTTATTCATTATCGATAATCCATTTAATAATAACTTCAATATAATGAGGCCAAGTGTCATACCAAATTTGTTGCAAGTCACTGCAGATAATATTGCTCACGGGATATCTGATCTCGCAATTTTTGAAATTGGACCAATTTATAATGGTGAGGCTCAGTTTAAGTACGTTTTAAGTGGAATTAGATCAGGAAATAATTCGCCGAAAAACCACTATAACACTGATAGAAAAGTAGATATTTTTGATGCAAAGGCTGACCTCATAACAGCTTTGGAACTTTTTAATGTCAATTGTGATAATTTAGCAATAGAGAGAGCAGAAAAAGAATATTATCACCCAGGAAAATCAGGCTCCTTATCTTTTAGAAGTAAAATAGTTGGTTATTTTGGAGAATTGCATCCGAGTATATTGGATTTTTTTAACATCAAACAAAAAATTGTAGGCTTTGAGTTGATATTAGAAAATATCGAAAATTTACCTATAAGTAGAAAAAAATTTATCGATTATAAATATCAAAGTGTAAAACGCGACTTTGCATTTATTGTAAATAAAGATGTAGCAGCAGGCAGTATAATCAATATGGTGAAAAAAAGCTCAGAGCTCATCACAGAAGTTTTGATATTTGATGTATATCATGGAAACAATATAGAATCGAATAAGATGTCTATAGCATTTTCAGTTACTTTCTGCTCTCCAACTCACACTTTAACTGAAGAGGAAATCCAAAAAGAATCAAATATGATAGTCAACTTAGTGTGTGAAAATACTGAAGGAACTTTGAGAGCTCATTATTAAGCCGTAATCGCCGTTTCCTGATTTTGGTGTGTCGAGGATGTTCAAAAAAGTGTGTCAAACCGAATTTTTAATTCAACTCAATCTTTAATCTACTAGGGAAAAAAATATCGAGTTGAGATATAGATAATGCCCAATCATGTACAGGCATCGTCCATTTCTCTTCCACCTTTCTTATAGCACAATATACCAGCTTGTACAAGGCATTTATGCTGGTGAATGCGCCTTTGGTCTTGGTAAATTTCCTAATTTGCCTGTGTAGCCCCTCGATGAGATTAGTGGTATAAATTAGCCTTCTAACAGGACCTGAATACTTGAAGTAACCAGATAAACTTTCCCAATTGTTCTGCCAAGATTTTACAACTAATGGATACTTTTCGCCCCATTTTTCCTCCAGCTCAAGCAAATAATTTTCTGCAATTTCTTTACTTGTAGCGCGGTATATTTTTTTTAAATCATTCATGAAAACTTTTACATCTTTGCTTGATACGTATTTCAGAGAGTTCCGTATTTGATGCACTACACATAGCTGTACTTCCACATTAGGAAATACGCTATTTATAGCTGCAGGAAAGCTTTTTAGGCCATCGACACAAGCTATCAAAATGTCTTCTATTCCTCTCTCTTTCAAGTCATTTAATACGCCTAACCAGAAGCTAGCTCCCTCGCTTTCTGCTAAGTAAAAACCCAGTACTTCTTTTCTGCCATTTTGGTCTATTCCTAATATGTTATACATGCACTTACTTACACAGCGACCGTCTTCTTTTACCTTAAAAAACATCCCATCCATAAATACTATTGGATACACTGATTGCAGTGGACGGCTACGCCATTCATTGATTATAGGTAGTAATTTATCTGTAATTCCAGATATCTCTGCTGCAGATATTTTATGGTCATAAATTTCTTCCACATATGATGCTATATCTCTGTATCCCACACCACTTGCAAACATGTTCAAGACCTTTGTTTCAAGTTCTGGATGTAGGCTTGTTTGCCTTTTTTTCACTATCTGTGGTTCAAAACTTCCCTCTCTGTCTCTTGGTGTCAATAGTTCAAATGAACCTGCACTTGTTTTCAAAGTTTTTCCATTCCTTCCGTTTCTACGATTGTTTTCTTCGCTTTCAGTAGATAAATGATGTTCTATTTCACCCTCCAAGCTTGCTTCAAGTAGCCTTTTTACAAATGGCGTTAATGCACCATCTTTTCCCATTAATGGTCTACCTTCTCGTATAGACGACAAGATATTTGTTTCTAATTCTTTATAATCTACCAAACCAGTAGTTCTATCTGCTATTCTTTGACTCATGTCAAACCTCCATTTTTATCTCAATTATATTTTACTTCTCGGTTTGACACACTTTTTTGAACATCCCCGGTGTGTCACGTTTACTTCATCCAATTTATTCCCTATCTTGAATTCAATATCTTTGAAAAATCTATCCCACATTCCATGCAAATGCTCTTCTATTTGAGGCCACACATCATTTTTAAATGTTTCTCCATCATCAGAAAATAAATTACCAAAAAAAACTCCTACTTCCTCATAACTTGATTGAAAATGTTGAAGAAATGTTTCTACTTCCTTATGAGTATCATGTGCCACACTCAACGCTTTTCCTTCTGCGCTCTTATCCCCACGCATTGCAACGGCAAGACCTGTTTGAATATATCCCAAGCCTGTCCTAATAGCTTTTATAGGCTGCAGCCATGAACTCTTATCACTTTTTGGTACATTATTTACTATATTTTCCACCAACCTATTTATTAAAGGAGACAATAAATCTTGACAAAAATGTTTGATATTGTCTTTTGTCTTAATCACAGGACTTTTTATGCACTTTTCTGCCAAATAGTACTCAAGTTCTGCTCTCTCTAGTAACTTCTTAATTGCTTCTTCATCAAAAATTTCATGCTCGAATGCTTTAAGTAAATCATCTTCTATTATTGCAAACTTTATTTTTTCGCGAGATTCCAGTTCTTCTCTATAATCATTTTTTGTTTCTTCATTTATCAATAATCCTTTTTCTTCTAATTCTAACTGTTTTAATGCTTTCAGAATTTCTTGGTTATTTTTCAAGTGCTTCTGTATTAATTTCGTATTTGGATGCTTTTCTCCTTTTCTATTCCACTCATCTTCTAAGTACTTATTTAAGTCCTTATTCCCTTCTATTATTTTTCTTAATAGTATAGGTTGTTCAGGTCTTTTTAAGTATTTTTCAATTCTCACTCGATGTGAATTAATCTTTTCTACTAGATCTGGTGCCCCCCTTTCTAATAACTTACATGAATTCTCTATACCCTTTGCTTGACTTTTAAACAAATCTTGTGTTTTACGTTTCGTTATTTCTAAATACATCTTTGCTATAAAATCATTCACTTTACCTGAAGCTTCTTCTAAACTTTCCCCATTCAAAGGACCTTTTATCTCCTCTTCTAAATCTCGAAACTGGTCTATTAAGCTTAGCATGACTAATAGGCCTAACTCACCCTTTGCTTTTTTCATTACTGATTTTACTAGCCTTCGCTCAACTTCTTGATCACCATACTCGAACTTAAAAAGACCTTCTAATTTCCTTTTTAAATCATCGTTTGTTAAGTTGTTTTTTCCTTCATTATACACTGCTTTCAGCTTTTCATGTATCCCAGTATATCTTACTTGTCCTTGTTTTTTTAAATCTTTAATTATTTCTTTAGCATCATTCAGAACTTCCTCTGTTTTTCCAAGATCTGTATTCTTATAAACATCAATTATTGTTTTCCTAGTTATTTTCCCTTCTTGTATAAGTCGCTCCCATTCTGCTTTAAATACAGGAAGCTCACTATCGTCTAGGGCATTTGGCACTTTTGCTCCTGCTTCTTTTAGATCCTTTATTATCATCTCTTTCTCATTTGGTAATTCCTTACCTTGACTTTCTAACTTCTGCTTCACTAAAGTATTTTTTAGCTCATCTTCCAGCGAAAAATCTTCTCCCCGTCTATTCTGCTGAAACTTAATTGCTTGTATAAAGGCAACTTGATAAGCATTTTCTATTAAGTGAGTTGTCAACTTAGAACCTATACTACTCACCACTTTCAACCTGAATTCGTTCAATAATTCCTTCAATTTATCACGTGTAATCTCTTCTTTTTCTAGCTTCACCAGCTCTTCCATAGTTTTTGCAAATTCTTGAATTGAAGTTGCAATCACATTCTTAATTTCATTATGCAAGGGCTTAAGACCATTGTTTAAATTGATACTAGCTGATAATTTCAGTATGATATTATGCTCTAAACCCCGCTTCACACTAAACCATTTATCATTTCCATTTTCACATAAATCTCTAAGCAGTTGTTTAAATTGCGGTGGAAATTTTATTTCCATATCCCATGTAATGTTTGGTTCAGGAAACTCCGTTTCATGAAAAGATATCTCAATATTTTGGTGCTTATTAGAATATCGCCCCATACTTATTTTAAGAACAGCAACTAAAGAGTGAGATAACTCTCTATTTAAAAGATAAAAAGTAGCCAAAGCAATTGTTGCAGGAACAATTAAGGCTACAAGCACAGTCACATTAACAAAAATTGCTATTGCAGCAAGAGCACCGTATGCAAATCTTCTCGATACACTTGTTTCACTCTTTTTTGCCTTATCTTCCACTACACCTTCTTGTGTTTTGCTGCCTGCTTTAAATCTACTGTATATGACTAACCCCATTGCAACAAAAGCAATATAAGGAAGTATTAAAACTGACAGAGCTAAATTTAATACTTTTTTCTCCGGGCAAGCTCTGTTTATCTCTTTAAATATTCTACTTGATATATTATACCAGGAAGTAAAAAAGTCAGAGTTGTAATCTTTATAATGAAATATACTGAGTGGAACATTAAAAGCAGCTACCTGTTTAGTTAACCAATCTTGCTGACTTATAGCATCAAAAAATTCTTCTCCCTCTTCTGAATTAGCAAGACCTAAATCATTCTCTTCTTCTACATTAGAAACATCTTCCATAGCATCAAAAAACTCTTCTTCCTCTTCCAAAGCAACATTAAAAATAGATTCTACTTTACCTAAACCATCACTGTTGTTATTTAAATCAATAACTTCTCTATGACCATCTGCAACAACTTGATTCATATCACCACCCTACTTAAAGCAATTTAAGTATAGCATAAATATTACTAATTTTGCAACTTTATTAACTTAATACCAACTATCAAACCTTGGTATTCCTTAGAATAGAAATCGGCCTCGATCTCTTTATTAGTGTCCAAAGATAAGGCAAGGGTCTGCTCTTTTATATATTTATTCCATGTAGTTATTGCTTTCTTAATTTTTTCATCTTCTGTTTTGATTGTTACTCCTATTCTATCTGATATATGGAAATCAGCTTGTTTTCTAGTTTCTTGAATAAGCCTCACAACATCTCTTGCGAGTCCTTCTAGAATTAGTTCGTCATTGAGCTCAGTAGTCAGAACAACAATCCCTTTATTGTTATCAAATACAGAAGAATATTCACTATTTGCTTTTAATAATAGTTCATACTCACCTTTTTCTATAGTATAGCTCTCTGTTTCATCTCCCAGAAATATTTGCTCATTCTCAATTTGTCTCCACTTTTCTTCTTTGACATATTGAACTAGTTTCTTGATTTTATCTGCAACCTTCTTACCAAGTAGCGGAAAATTTAGTTTTAGCTCTAGTGACGCAACTTCTTTCAACTCACTTACTATTTCTAGTTCTTTTACATTCACCTCATCTCTTATTATCTCTTGATATTCATTTTTAAGGAAATCGCAGGAAGACCTATGATAAATGGTCATACTGCCAAGTGGCTGCCTGATGCGCATGTTAAACGTATTTCTGATGGATAATGCAGAGTTACATATCTCTCTTACCAAATCCATCTTGGCAATGAGTTCACTGTCATATCTATCTGATTGTGGAAAATCAGCCAAATGAACAGATGTTTCTTTGTACTTAAGCCCTTGCCATATAGTCTCTGTTATGAGTGGCAACAAAGGAGCTGCAGCTCGAAGCATGTAATAAAAAACTGTGTACAGAACATTATAAGCGTCGGTTTTATCTTGATCTAAGTCACTTTTCCAAAAACGCTCGCGACTGCGACGAATATACCAGTTATTTAGCACTTCAAAGAAATTCATCAGGGTTTTACAAGCCTCTTGGGAATTATAGTTGTTCATAGAAGCTTGTATACTTTCCACAGCTTCAAAACATTTGGAAATCATGTAGCGATCAATGGTACTCTGATAATCTTTACAAACCTCAGCTCTAATTCCATCTGCATTTGCATACATGGTAAAAAAGTGATAACTATTCCAAATAGGTTTTATTACGTCCTTCAGAATATCTCGTATCGATTTTCCTTCTTTGTCGAGTAGTAAATTACCACCGCAAACAATGGAACCAGATAGCATAAGAAAACGCAGCGCATCAGAACCATATTTGTCAAAAACCTCCATTGGATCTGCATAATTATTCAAACGTTTGGATAATTTCTGACCTTTCACATCAAGAACCACACCGTGGCATATGCAATTCTTAAATGGCTCACTATCAAATAAAGCAGTGGAAAGCACAAAAAGCGTATAAAACCATCCTCTTGTTTGTGCTATATATTCAGTGATAAAATCCGCAGGGAAATTTTTCTCGAACCATTCTTTATTTTCAAACGGATAGTGAACTTGCGCGAACGGCATCGAGCCAGACTCAAACCAACAATCAAACACATCAGGCACACGACGCATAACTGATTTTCCTGTTGGATCATCAGGATTTGGTCTTATCAAAGTATCGATAAATGGTCTGTGCAAGTCATCTATTTTAACATTAAAATCTCGCTCTAGTTCTGCTATCGAACCATATACATCCACTCTTGGATATTTTGCATCATCTGATTTCCACACAGGAATTGGCGTACCCCAAAATCGATTGCGTGAAATAGACCAGTCATGTGCTCCTTCAAGCCATTTTCCAAATTGACCATCTCTTATATGATTTGGCATCCAATTAACTCTCTTATTTAGCTCTACCATTCTGCTTTTGAACTTTGTCACAGCAACGTACCAAGAAGGCATAGTGCGATAGATCAAAGGAGTATCAGTTCTCCAGCAGTGAGGATAATTATGAATATGTTGCTCAGTCTTAAACCAACTCCCCTGCTCTTTTAATTTTTTTATTACTGTATCATTGGCATCAAAAACATGAACTCCTGTTAAATCTGAAACTTCTGCAGTAAATTTCCCACCGTTATCAATTGGACAAACAGCTCGAATATCATGGCTTTGGCAAAGGTAAAAATCTTCTTCACCAAATCCAGGAGCAGTGTGCACAACACCAGTGCCGTCTTCTGCTGTAACATAATCAGCACTGAAAACACGGAATGCATTTTTTGTATCTTTAAAGTAATCAAACAATGGTTTATAGGAAAGACCTGCAAGATCACTCGCTTTAAGTTTTGTATTACAGTTTTCATATTGAATATTGCTTTGTTCACAGTGGCTGACAAATTTCTCTAAATAACTTTCAGCAAAGATGCAGACTTCACCATTTACTAACATTGCACAATACTCAATATCTTTTCCTATTGCCAGTGCAAGGTTACTCGGCAATGTCCAAGGCGTTGTAGTCCAAGCAAGTAATTTACATTTTTGTTTAAATTGCTTTGGATTTTCTAAAAGTTCAAAAGCAACAGTTACAGCTTTGCTAATTTTTTCTCTATATGCATTATCAAGCCTTGTTTCAAAATTAGAGAGTGGAGTTTCGCACGCCCAGCTATAGGGAACAACGCGTATTGATTCATACACCAGACCTTTATCATAAAGCTGCTTAAATGCCCACATGACCGACTCCATGAATGACTTATCCATAGTCTTATAGTCATTGTGAAAATCTACCCATCTTGCTTGTCTATTTACATACTTCTCCCATTCTGATGAAAATTTCATCACAGAAGTACGGCAATGATTATTGAATTTTTCAATGCCAAATTTCTCTATCTCAGTTCTACCAGATATTCTAAGTTCCTTTTCCGCGCCCATCTCAGCCGGTAGCCCATGGCAATCCCAACCAAATCTGCGTTCAACCCTTTTTTGCAGCATAGTTTGATATCTTGCAAATGCATCTTTTATAAAACCAGTAAGCAAGTGTCCGTAATGCGGAAGTCCATTTGCAAACGGAGGCCCATCATAAAATACAAAACAATGATCCTTGGAACGTTTCTCGACTGACTGCTCAAAAATTTTATTTTCCTGCCAAAATTTTATGATTTCCTTTTCTAGCAATGAAAAATCAGGACTGCTGCTTGTATCAGGATAATACTTCATATTCATTTTAACTGGATAAAATCAAAGAATATAGAGCTTTCTGGAAAATTACAAATTCAAAAACTCTGTTTCTATAAACATTGATAGGTATTGACATTATTATACAGCATATTAATAAATCAGACTTATTTACTTAAGTTAAAGATGAATAAAGACAATAACAGTTGGCCTTATCAGAAATTTCACGATGCTAACAAAAATAATAGTAAAAGCAGCGTTATTTGGAGATCGCTTTCTTATGAATATAATAATTCTGGAAAGGTTGAAAAAGTACACTATCAGTGGGAAAAGAAAAAAATCCCGCAAATCTATTATATCAAGTCTCATATGATTGCGTAACAGAGAGTTGTAGTCCCTTAAGGATTAAATCTAGATAGCTTATAAACTTATAAAAACACACAAAGTGCTTCTACATGAGACGATGGGAGCACTTTTCTCTAATTAGGCAGCGCATCCCAACAAACTATTTTGCCGAGCTTCCAATATCCTTACATTTACTATTTTATCTTTGTATTTATCGTCAGGATCATCAACGCATACTGATTGCATGTATGGGCTTTTACCAATAATTTGATTTTGGTGTTTACCTTTTTTATCACTGAATAGAACAGGAATAGTTTTTCCTATCATACTCTGATTAAATTCAAGTTGTTGCTTGCTAATTAATTCCTGTAAACAAAGAAGACGCTCTGTTTTAACCTCTTCTGGTACTTGATCTTTTCTTTCCGCCCCTGGCGTTCCTGGCCTTGGGCTATATTTAAAACTATAAGCCTGAGAGTACTTTACTTTTTCTACTAACTTCATAGTTTCCTCAAAATCTTTTTCAGTCTCTCCAGGAAAACCAACAATAAAATCAGAAGAAAATTCGATTTCAGGTTTCAATTTGCGAAATCTGTCTATTATTTCCAAATACTCCTCTGCAGTGTGTTTCCTGTTCATTGCATGCAATATTTTATTCGAACCTGACTGCACAGGTAGGTGAACAAACGGCATGAGTTTTGATTCCTCCGCATGTACCAAGTAGAGAGATTCGTGCATATCTCTTGGATGAGAAGTTGTGTAGCGGATTCTTTCTAGCTTTTCAATTTTAGCAATGTGACTAATTAATTTTCCTAAATCCCACACTTCTCCTCCGCACTCCCCATGATAAGCATTAACATTTTGACCGAGCAAATTGATTTCCCTTGCCCCATTTGCAACTAACTTCAATGTTTCACGGAATATTTCATTTACTGGTCGTGAATACTCAGCCCCGCGTGTATATGGTACCACACAAAACGTACAAAATTTATCACAACCTTCTTGTATGGCAAGAAACGCAGAAGACCCCTGGCTATTGCCATAGCATTCATCTGGCAATTTATCAAACTTCGCAACTTCTGGAAAATCAGTATTTATTACATGACCTTTACTTCTGCTTGCTTTGACTATCAGCTCCGGTAAAACAGCGATACTCTGCGGACCAACAACAATATCAACAAAAGGAGCCCTTCTGAACACTTCTTCTCCCTCTGCTTGCGCTACACATCCAGCCACCACTATGGTCATTTCCTTATTTTTTTGTGATGAATGGATTCTTCCAAGCTCTGAGTAAAGCTTTTCTGCTGCCTTTTCTCTAATATGACAAGTATTTAATATCACCAAATCAGCTTGTTCTACATCACTAACAACGTTGAACCCTAAAGGCTTAACTATATTCTCCATTAAAATGGAGTCATAAACGTTCATCTGACAGCCGTAAGTTTTAATGTATAGGCCTTTCATATTTAAAATTCTTCACACAAATTCTAGCAAATTATACGAAAAACTGGATTCTAGTACAACAGCCAATAAAGATTGCTTGACAAACCTTCTCGCTTTCCTTATTATAACAGCAGAGATATTTTAAGAGCTCAAAATCTATCTTCGTCTGCAGACTTTTCAGTCAATTTTTCAACAAAAAACGTATTCTTCAGCACACGTTCAAATTCTGTTGTATGTGCGCTGCATTTCTTTCTAATCTTCAGGAGGATTTTATGTCTAGAATTCCAGATACTTAACTTTTATTTTTAAGTTAAAAAAAACAATAGGCGCCTATTGTTTTTATAAAAAAGTGTAAAAAATAGAAATACTTTAAAGAATATAAAATAAAGGTAGAAAAGGTTCGAGTAATTAAAAACCATTTCCAGGCATAAATTTGCCATGCATACCTAAAAAGTAATTACACTAATATAATATTCACACTTATATACTAATATAGATATATTACTAATTAAAGAGCATGTTATGTAAGAAGAAGTATCAGATTTTGTAGATGCTCTTTGTCAAAATAAATGTGATTCCTTTCGGGTGACACCCTCCTATATCTTTCTTTAGGTTACGCAGAAGTCTAATACAATTATAGAACAAGCTTAAAAGTTCTGGTAAAGTAGTTTTATTTACAAAGGATATGCTACTTGATATTGAAAAACGCAGTATAACAAATGCACTGTGGAAGTTACAAGAAGCAGATCAAAGGGAAATTTTAACTCTTATACAGAGATTTGAGTTGCCAGAAATATTAGCAAGAATATTAGTTGCTCGTGGTGTTAACATCGAAAATGCACATGACTTCTTACATCCACTAATCAGATCGCTATTACCAGATCCCTTTCACCTCCTTGATATGGATAAAGCTGTTTCTCGCATAATAAAAGCAATAAACAATAATGAAAATATTGCAGTATTTGGTGACTATGATGTTGATGGCGCAACGTCATCAGCATTGATTAATAGGTACCTAAGAGCGATTGGGACACACTCTATAATCTATATTCCAGATCGTGTTGATGAGGGCTATGGATTGAACACAGATGCTTTATTACAACTTAAAAAGAACGGAATTGATTTATGTATTTCTGTTGATTGTGGTACGCTTGCATATCAACCGATAGAAGATGCAAAAGTCTTTGGACTTGATATTATAGTTGTCGATCATCACCTTGGTACAGAAAAGTTACCAAACGCTGTAGCAGTTGTTAATCCCAACCGCCTTGATGAGAGCTCTCCTTATAATAACTTAGCAGCAGTTGGAGTGTCATTTCTGCTAATTGTTGCTCTTAACAGAAGCTTACGTGAGCAAGGATTTTTTACCTACAAAAAAGAACCAGATTTATTTGATCTACTGGATTTGGTTGCTCTTGGAACTGTTTGCGATGTTATGCAAATTATAGGCCTAAATAGAGCATTTGTTTTGCAAGGATTAAAAGTTATGTCAGCAAGGAAAAACGTTGGCTTGCGTGTTTTGTTTGATGCTTTGGGAACCCTTGAAAAACCAAGTGTTTCACGATTAGGGTTTAGTATTGGGCCATGTATAAATGCCGGAGGAAGAATTGGAGAAGCATCTCTTGGTGCAAGATTGCTTTCCACCGATGATGAAGAAGAGGCGCATTCAATCGCGCTAAAATTAATAGATTTAAATAATGCAAGGAAGGTGTTAGAAAATGAGGCTCTCTTAGAAGCTACAACACAGGCAGAAAAATTTACCTTATTAGATGTAAATTTTATAATGGTAAGTGGTAATTGGCACCAGGGAATAATTGGTATAATTGCATCAAGACTAAAGGAGCAGTTTCACCTACCAACGATAGTGATATCTTTAAACAACGGAATAGGAAAAGCAAGTTGTAGGTCAATTTCTGGAGTAGATATTGGTGCCGCGGTTCTTTCTGCAAAATTTACCAGCCTAATCATTGAAGGTGGTGGTCACAGTATGGCAGCAGGATTTTCGATTGAAGAAGATAAAATAAGTGATCTACATGATTTTTTTACTGAAAGATTTGCAAACTCTACAAATGACAAAATCATAAAAGCCGATGGCATAGTAACAGCTAAAGCAATAAACTTATCCCTGTGGAATCAATTGCAACGCTTAGAGCCATTTGGTGTTGGCAATCCTGAACCGAGATTTATCATCCAAGGAGCAAAGATAAGAAAGCCGGAAGTTGTAGGAGTTGACCATATAAAATGTTTTATTGCTGACGATAATGTTATGGTCAAAGCTATTGCGTTTCGCTGTGCAAATACTGAGCTTGGCTCTGCTATCATGCAGGGAAATGTTGAATCAATTTTAGGTAAAATCTCTATGAATTACTGGAATGGCAATGAATTTGTGCAGTTTTTAATAGAAGATGTGCTAACACGTAATTAACATATCTCACAAGCAAATCCTTCTACTAAGCGGCTTAACGTCCAAGGTATTCATCGTAAAAGCTAAAAATCATGGACGATGAATTCATAGGAAAAATTAGTGAAAGTTGACCTATCTTAGCTTTTTTTGATAAGCTCTTTGTACTATGAGCAGAGCTAACATAAAAAATGCTTGTCAGCTTTGCTCATTTTTTTCTATCCTTTAACCTTTTGTAAATCTATAAAGTTTAACTCAAGGTAACATCAACTTTAGAAGTCTTTCTATTAAATGAAATAAGTTTCAAGGATCTGTTCTGCCCACTCTAATGTTTCATGAGTTCCGCTATACATTTTAGAAAATTTATCCACTATATTTTTAAATTCAGGATTTTGTGTACAAGAATGCTCTTCAATATCACGAAGTATTTCTTTTTCTAGATCATAGTTTATTTTATCTTGACTACGTATTTTCTTTGCAGTAGTGCCAAGCAACCAATATCGAAATTCTGAATCAATGCAGTGTAACCTTTGCCACATATTAGTAAGTTTAGCAGTACCTCCTGTTAAGTAATTCTCATAAATTTTGCTGATAATTTCAGGATGCTGATCTTGAAGAAAATTGAACATTACTAACCCAACTGAATAATTGTCACTTTCCGTGAGATCAGATGGGGAATTATTTATAAAACGTATATCTTTAGCAAAGACTGTCTTAATACCATCCATTATTCCTTTTTGACATGGAGTATTGCATACATTTTCATCTAAGAGCTCACATGAAATTCCCATTGCAGTACCCTCTTCCAGCAATTTTAACGGAGGTAAATCTTTATGCTTTGTCATCTCTTGCATACAGTGTACAAACTCATGAGAGAGAGTAAGATAGTTAATTTCAGACGAGGGAAGAAACTTCATTAACACATCAGGAAGTGCAAATGGTTCACTTAGTTTACTAATAGTAAGTCCCATCTCGTCCGATGTATCTTCCTCCCTTCCTAAATATACTTTACGTACATTATTGTATTGACTACTATCTTCAAACAGAAACATACGGAAGTTAAAATCTGTATTGTTTGGAACAATTTTATATTTCTGACATAGTTTAAAAGTGTCATTTATAACTTTTTCAATTTCTTCTAGTTGTGCATCAGTGATATCTGAATGAAATAACTCTACTTTAATATCACTTCCTTCAACATTAATTGTATGTTTAGATGGAAGAATTGCGCTTATTTTAGTTTCAATATCATCTCTTGCTTGATAGTCTGGTTTGACTTTAAAAAGGTCTATACTTGAAAAAAGATTTATTTCATCAATAAAAAAACTCATATTAGCCTCTCATAAATTATTTAGGTGCAATATAGAGGGTGAAAGTTAATATGTAATGAATATGAAATTGCGAATACTTTATCTATCAATCTCACCAAAGACTATATCAAGTGAGCCGATAATTGCTGCAATGTCAGCAAGCATGTGTCCTTTTGCCATGAAATCTAAGGCCTGTAAATGCGCAAAGCCAGGTGCTCTTATGCGGCATCTATAAGGTCTATTGGTACCATCTGAAACTATATACACTCCAAACTCGCCTTTTGGCGCTTCAACAGCTACGTAAGCCTCTCCTTCTGGCACGTGATATCCTTCTGAATAAAGTTTAAAATGGTGAATCAGAGCCTCCATAGATTCTTTCATTTCCGCTCTTGGCGGTGGAGAGATTTTTCTATCTTCAGTTTTTATTGGCCCTTCAGGTATCTTCTCTATGCATTGCTTCACCAAGCTGATAGATTGCCTAATCTCCGCCATTCTTACTAAATAACGGTCATAACAGTCACCATTTTGACCGATTGGTATATCAAAATCTAGCTGATCATATATCTCATATGGCTGGCTTTTCCGCAAATCCCAAGCGAGACCAGCAGCACGCAGCATTGGTCCACTAAAGCCCCAATCAAGCGCCTGTTTTATTGATATTTCACTGATTCCTACAGTGCGTTGCTTCCATATTCTATTTTCCGTTAAAAGTTCATCAACATCGTCTATATACTTTGGAAATTGCTCTATAAACTTTGCAATATCCTCAATTAAACCTTCTGGAATATCTGCTGCAACTCCACCTGGTCTTATATAAGCTGCGTGAAATCTTGCACCTGAGGCCCTTTCATAGAATTCCAATATTTTCTCTCTCTCTTCAAAGAGCCATAAAAGAGGAGTCATTGCTCCAACATCAAGCGCTTGGGAAGAGATGTTTAGTAAATGATTTAGTATTCTTGTCAGCTCACAAAATAGAACACGCAAATATTTTGCCCTAATCGGAACTTCGCACTGCAATAATTTTTCTACACATAACGAATACGCATGCTCTTGTGACATTGGTGACACATAATCGAGACGATCAAAATAAGGAAGAGCCTGAAGATACGTTTTATGCTCTATTAGTTTCTCAGTACCACGATGTAAAAGCCCAATATGAGGATCTGCCCTCTCGATCACTTCACCATCCATTTCTAAAACAAGACGTAGCACCCCATGTGCAGCTGGGTGCTGAGGGCCAAAGTTTAGCATCATTGTCTTTAGATCTGGCATGTTTGGAAGTTTAAGATGTTAAAATTGTATAGGGTAAAATGTGCTTAAAGTCAATAGGCTTCTTGCACAAGTACAACTATCGTTACAATAGAAAAACTCCTTAAAATTCACCATCTCCTTATGATCTGATAGACAGTATTTATTTGAACTACAATTATTATACTTGTGTTGATTAAGGTAGCAAAATTATGTATAGATAATTTTGACTAAAAAATAGTTTTTCAAGTCCTATTTTGGAGTAATCAAAATTAATGAAAGACAATAAATATAACTTAGGTTTAAGAATCATTCATTGGTTAATGTCTGCTCTTATTATTTGCATGCTTTGTTCTGGACCTTACTATTACCCATAAATCTAAAAATGGAGAAAAAGCTGCTATTTTACTAATTCAACTTTCTATTATAAATAGATCTATGGTCTAAAAATGGAATATATGATGAAAAGAACTATAAATACCTCAACTGGCGAATGGGCAGAAAGTGAATTTGGAATTGTTAATTTTGGTGATATAAGATTAAGTAAAAGGCTTCTAAAAATAGTTAATAGTTTTGCTGAATCGCCTGAGCGTTCAATAAATCAAGCTTGTGAAGATTGGCATCAAAGTAAAGCAGCTTATAGATTTTTCCAAAACGATGCCATTTCTGAAAGAAAAATATTAGACAGTCATATAATTAAAACTGTTGAAAGAGCTAAAGAATACTCAACTATCTTAGCTATCCAGGATACGAGTTATATTTCATATAAAAATCATAAAAAGACCGAAGGATTAGGGATTATAGCAGCAAGATTAACATCTAAAACAACTAATTTTAAAACCCATGGATTAGTGATGCATACAACGTTTGCAGTTACAACAGAAGGACTACCTATAGGATTATTGGATCAAAAAATTAGTACTAGACCTTCCTTAACTGAAGACCTAAAGGAGTTGAAAAGAAGAAGCCATAATACTGCTCTTCCCATAGAAGAGAAAGAAAGCATACGGTGGATAGCATCACTTAAAGACTCTACTAAACATCCTGGATTAAAGGATGTTAAGGTAGTTACCGTTTGTGATAGAGAAGCAGATATTTATGATTTATTTGAAGTTGCTTCCACTAATCAATCTCTTTTTGTAGTAAGAGGAAATCAAAACAGAACAGTAAACAAGAAGTCGACTTATTCTGAAAAAGGTGGTGAAAGATTGTGGGATTTGATGAATCGCATGTCTTGTCAAGGAGAAATTCAAGTGAGTATTCCTGCTCGCGATAAAAAACCTCAAAGAACAACAGTTTTAGAAGTAAAGTTTAGTAACTTTGTGATGAATGCATCAAAAAACAACGCTAGACGTAAAACCCAAAAACTTCCTAATTTAAATTTAAATGCTGTCTATGTTATAGAAAGATATCCCCCATTTGGCGAAGAGCCCATAAACTGGATTTTGTTAACAAATATAAATATTAATAATTTTGAAGAAGCAGTAGAAAAAATACAATGGTATTGCTTAAGATGGAGAATAGAGGTTTTTCATAAAATTTTGAAATCCGGTCTTAAAGTTGAAGAATGTAGGCTCCAAACAGCAGATAGATTGATCCGCTTTCTTACAATTATGAGTATAATTGCATGGAGAATATTTTTTATTACATTGGTAGCTAGAACAAATCCGAATCTTTCTTGCACTGTCATACTGACTGATGACGAATGGAAGGTTTTATATACCAAAATGCTTAAGACAAAAAACTATCCTGAGACTCCACCACCTATAAGAGAAATTGTGAGGTGGGTGGCCAAGTTAGGAGGGTTTTTAGCTCGCAAAAATGACTTAGAACCAGGTCCTATAGCCTTGTGGAAGGGATGGAAACGTCTCTTTGATTTAGCAGAAGGATGGAGACTTGCTCATGAATTCTATACTTGTGGGTAATAGTAAGGTTCTGGACTGTACATGAAAAGTTTGCCGATTAGCAGTGAAATTAAATTCAGCATATACGCTATTCATAAGGCTTGCGGTATCACCGTTCTTGGATTAATTATAGTACGTATATTTTTTCGCGTCTTTACTTATGTTCCACCACTTCCAGCCAATTTTTCTCGATTCATAATCAATGCAAGCAAAATGATACACTTTGGCTTGTATTCTTTGATGGTGCTAATGCCACTATCTGGTTACGTCATGTCTTCTGCTTCTAGCAAAGAGATCAAATATTTTTTCCATATCCCTTTATTAATTAACCATAATGAAGATCTAGCTAGTGCAGCTAATCAGCTACATTCAATTCTTGCATATTTTATGATACTCTTTATAGTCTTACATATACTTGGCGCTTTAAAACACACATTCATAGATAAACAAAATATTTTTAAACGTATGATATAGGTTATATGTTAAGTAGCCTCTGGAAAAAAGGAACGAATTTTCTTGGTAGTGAATTTGCCATAATGGGTGGTGCTATGAGCTGGGTTTCAGAGAGAAATTTGGTTTCAGCAATCTCAAATGCTGGTGGGTTTGGCGTGATTGCTTGCGGTGCAATGTTTCCAGACTTACTGAAAAAAGAAATCATAGAGACACAGAAATTAACTAACAAACCATTTGGTGTAAATCTAATTACTATGCACCCAAAGTTGAGTGAGTTGATAGATGTGTGCATTGAAACGAAAGTAAGCCATATAGTGCTTGCCGGTGGACTACCAACGAAGCCTAATATAGAAAAAATCAAGAGTGCGGGCATTGAAGTTATGTGTTTTGCACCAGCATTAAGCCTCGCGAAAAGGTTAGTAAAAATGGGAGTAGATGCGTTAATAATAGAAGGTATGGAAGCAGGAGGACATATCGGTCCTGTTAGCACTTCTGTTCTCGCACAAGAGATATTACCTCATTTTAAAAATGAGAAAACACCGGTGTTTGTTGCAGGTGGAATAGGAAGAGGCGAAATGATAGTGAACTACCTAGAAATGGGAGCAATTGGCTGTCAAATAGGTACATTATTTGTCTGCACGAATGAGTCAATCGCTCACAAAAATTTTAAAGAAGTATTCATCAAATCAGCTGCGCGTAATGCTGTATCTTCTGTGCAGATTAGTGCTGATTTCCCTGTAATTCCAGTAAGGGCTATAGCTAACAAAGCAAGTGACGATTTTATGAAGCATCAAAGAGATATTATTGATAAATATCAAAATGGAGAAATCTCAAAAGAAGAGGGGCAACTTGAAATAGAAAAGTTCTGGGCTGGTGCTTTAAGAAGAGCAGTAATTGATGGAGATGTTGAAACGGGATCTTTAATGGCCGGTCAAAGTGTTGGCATGGTTGATAGAGAAAAGCCTGTAAAAGAAGTGATAGATATGCTAGTTCAACAGGCAAGCAATTATGTTGAAATGTAAAATCAGTAATCAGCAAAGAAAATAGTTAGCAAATTGCTATAATTATCCGCAATAAGGCATAACTGCCCAGTTTTAATGTAAAATTAACGCTAAAGAGGTATTCATACATTTTATTTGTATGAGAGGAATGTTATGCTAGGTACTTTAAAAAAATCTAGAAGTAATGATTTACCTTATAAAATAGAAGAGCTTATTCAATCTTTGAGTAATGAAGAAGATCGTAAACTGTTCACCAATATATACAAAAAGGTCACAAAAAAAAAACATAATAATGAAAGTCCAAAAAAGGGAGATGGGACTATCACAGAATGCATAGAATTGTTCAACAAAGGAGCTGCTCCCAACGTATTAATTGAATTAGAAAAGTCATTGAGAAAACAAGAAGAATATTATAATTATTATACCAAAAACTTTCTTCCAGTATTGGAAGAAGAAGTAATGAAATTAAAGGTCGAACCTTCAGTATCTAACAATGAAATAGAACAATCACAAGGGTCACCAACAAGAAGAGGAAAAATATTAAAAATAATTTCAGAGATTGCTAATAAAAGCAGTGACAAAAATCATTCTAGTAGCACTATTCAAAATCAAAAAAGTCATCAAACAGATAGACAAGATAATGCTATAGGATTATTTAAGAAAAAAAATTTTCCTAGTGAAGTTGTAATTGCTGAAAATTCGGTTGTTAATGCTCTAGAAAGCGATTCTTTAGCTAAGGGTGTAAGTGGAAAAGGAACCCCTGGAATATATAATCCCTTGAGAAGTTTAGATCGTTATGATGCTTCAACAATTCTTACATCAAAACAATCGCAAGCAAGAAAGGAGATCGCACAATCACAATTGAATGGTTTCTCTAGTCAATCTGACCTTTCGATTGATAGTAAAGATTTAAAAAACGAAAAGCCTAATATAACTGTAAATGCTGTAGAAATGCCAAGCGGTGCAAATACTTCTCAACTCAGTAGTAGTAGTGATTTAGATAGTGGAATAAATTCATCTGGCTTGACATTAAGTAGCAGAAGGAGAAGCTTAACTTCAGTAACAAGCATTTCATCTGAGGAAAGTGTACACTTAAAATTAAACCCTGCTGAGGAAGATAATAGTTTGCAACTAGAAGATGAAGGAAAAACAAAATTAGCACATCCGAACAAAACAAGGCCCAAAGGGCCAAGCGGAAGAAGATCCCCTTCTAAATATTATAAGAAGACTGAAGAAGGGCTAGCTCAGCTATCACCTCATTGTGTGATCTCAGTGGCAGGCAGTAAGGTAAAAGATACAATGCAATCCAATAATTATGAAAATAATAGCAAAATCAAAAACAAAAATCTTCACGTCGCACTTGTAACAAGTTCTACTCTCTTAGCAATAGGGTGCATTGTTGCAGGAGCAATGACATCAGGATTAGTAGGAGCAGGACTGTTTGTGGTGGCTGCAGTGTTTGCTACAGCAGCTGCTGCTGAATTGTGTTCAAACTTTCTGTCAAGTAAATTAACATCCATTAGTGTGAGTCCTCTTATTGATAATAAAGAGCTAACACGGTGATAAAAGTTAAATATGAGTTACTTATGGTGAGCAAGTGAATTCGGTTCTTGCCTATTGATGTAAAAATTGTTACATTTGAGGAGTATCTTAAAGGTATTTAGCTGATGCATATTCAATTGGGTAGGGTTTTTGCTATTGTAGCTCTGTTAAGTTTTATCTTCATGTCATGTTCTAGCAAAGCAAGTGATGAATTGAAAAATATACCAGGAACGTTGAAAGAACTTATTTCTTCATTTTCAGTTAAAGATACTATGGAAAATATGAATCCTTCGACAATTATAGGGTTATGTATAGCTACAGTGATACTTGCAGTAGTGTTCAGAGGCCTAATTTTTTTCATGATAATGTTTGGCGTACTGGTCATGATGTTTGGAAGCACAGAAAAGGCAACAGATTACCTGAAAGAAAAATTCAACTTTGCAAAGGACATACAGTTACAATCCAATAAGAAAAAAGAAGATAATAATTAAGTAAGATAGATGGTTCTTTATTATCTTTTTATTGAATACGCATAATATTGTATGCAACCAAAAGTACCAGCCACTAGCTCTAATTCTGAAAAAAAGAACAATTTAGCGTTACTAGAAAGTATTAATTTAGATTTTATCCCTTATGCTTGCCACTACGATGAAGAAACTATACTAACAAAACAGGGGGAATTGTTAAAAATAATCAAGTTAGAAGATTATTCTTCAGTTAATAACTATAGTGATCTTAGAACTGAAATTAGAAAAAGTATATCAAAAAATATCCAGAGTTTATATTTTACAGTTTGGATTCACACTGTCCGTAAGCGCAATAAACTGAGCTTACAGTGGAATAAAACTGCAGACTTTTCCGATCAGCTACACTCAACGTGGTTTAATAAACTAGTTGATAGTAAACTACAGTATATAAATGAGTTATACATTGTGGTGTTACTTAGTGATTTTGGCAAACATATTAATAATGCATTTTTTTTTGGCAGGATAAAGAATAGGCACAAGTTATTTTTACAAAAAAATCATCAAGAATTACAAAAAATAACTGACCTGATTCAAAAAGATTTAGAACCTTTTGGAGCTAAAAAACTGAGCCTTAGGTCTAGTGAAGGCAAAATATATTCTCAAATGATGGAATTTCTCCATTACATTATTACATTAACGCACAAAGATTATCCAATATGTGAAAGGGATCTATCGCAGCATGTTAAAAATTTAAAAGTAGCTTTTGGTTTCAATAAATTTCAAACATCGTTTGAAGGTCAACAGAAGTTTGGTTCTATTTTTTGCATAAAGGAATATCGAGAAATCCCCTTAGAAAATATAGATAGGTGTTTGCAACTTGACTCTGAGCTTATCATCACAGAGATAATAATATTTACTAGTAATAATAAAGCAGTAAAAGAATTTAAAAAACAAATTAATATACTGCAAATCAGTGAGGACAATAGCTTACTTCAAAACTCAGGAATAAATGAAATAATAGAGCTTGAAAAAATTTCTGCTATGGATTTTTGTCAACAGAAAATTATTGTTACAATCTTTGCAGATGATAAGAATAGGTTAGCTAAAAATATCAGCGATTTATCCTCTGTAATGTCGTTAATCGGGTTGATGATGTTTAGAACTGATCTGCACATGGAAAATCATTTTTGGGCACAGCTTCCTGGAAACTTTGCTTTTGTTACACAACCAAAAAATATATTAGAAAAATATGCTTGCAGCTTTGCTATGTTGCATGATTTTACATCAGGTACGTTAAAAGGAGGAAGATGGAAAGAAGCAGTAACAGTTTTTTTTTCAAAAAAAGGCAGTCCTTACTTTTTTAACTTTCATGGAAAGAAAAATAATGGTCATACCACAATACTTGGAGCTCCAAATTCAGGTAGAACCTCACTGATCAATTTCTTACTTTCGGAATCAAGAAAATTTAACCCTAGGATTGTTATATTGGATAATACTGGAAAATCAATAATATTTACTAAAGCAGTAAGCGGCCAATATTACATAATTGATCCAAAATATAAAGATAAAAGTCTAAAATTTAACCCACTGAACATTGAAGATAGTGCTTCTAATCGCAATATGCTTGTTGAATTGATCAAAAGGATGGTTGCAGATGCAAGTTTGGTAGACGTAGAAGAAAAGACAAAAAAAATTGTAGATTCTATATTTGCTATACCAAGAGAATCGCGCTCTATTTCTCAAATTTCTGAAGTGCTTTTACTTCTTGGAGGTAAAATAAGTAAATGGTGTGGTGACGGTGAATTTGCTTACTTGTTCCAAGATGGTGATGAGTCAGACATTGACTGGGAAACAAAAATCATATCTCTCAATACTGCAAACCTCACTAAGCAAAAAGAATGTATGTCCGTGATACTTTACTATTTCTTATACTCTTTCGAAGCAAAATGTGATGGCTCACCTGCAATACTTGTTTTAGATGAAGCATGGGAGATAAGTAATATTTTTCCTACAGAGGGAGAGTTTGACAACTGGATGCAAAGAATGACAAAGTTAAATGTTGTAGTAATTCTAAGTACTGAAAACTTAAACCTAGCATTTGCTAGCAAGTTTACTCAATATTTAGATAAGCATGTCGATACCAGGATTCTGATGCCGAACATCAATGCAAACAGATTATACATGAAGGCATTTTCTCTGTCGAAAGAGGAACTGAATGTCATTTTGCAAACACCAACACAGGAAGGTTTATTTTTGATCAAGCAATACAAAGGTTTAGTAACTTTAAATCTAGATTTGAAAAATATGAAAGAAATACATGTACTTTCAGCTAATAAAGAGACTATAAAGTATATGTATGAGGCGATGAAGGAAAAAGGCGAAAAAGTGAGTAAGTGGTTACCGGTGTTCTATGAAAAATGTAAAGCTTAATTTTTTATTGATATTCTCCTTGATATTTTGTCTTTCTTACCAAGGATATGCTGATTGTCCAACATTTGTAAAAAGTAATACTGAAATTGAAGCTGCAGGAAGTAAAGCAGGAAAAGGTATTGCAAATTTTTTTAAAGGCAAGTGGAGCGATTTAGACTTTGACGAAAAATTATTGCAATTTATTAAAGTTACAGCAGTAAATAATCAGGGACCAGAAGGTTACTTCGATCCAAAGATTAAGGTCTGCGATTACGAAGGAAACGACAACTGTTATATATTATCCAGTGGAACATCCTGCCGCCAGATATATGGAACGCAGAGTACAGGAGCTGGAGTTTCTGCAGCAGCTTTTATCGATTGGGAAGGGGATAAAATTCTGAATGATGGAAAGATTCATGGACAGATGACACAGGGTCTTGAGTGGGAATGGGCAGATGGTGTTACTGATGAAGAAAAAGTAAAATTTGCTAATTCTCCTAAGATATGTGCTTGTAGCCAAAAGGGTGCTTGCATGTCAGGAATTTCTTCATGGGGCTCTAGAGTATTTTCTGGGGAAAATATTTTTCGTCCTGGAGAGATGGAAAAAGCTTGTGATACATGCTATCAAACAAAAGTAAAGTGTGCCCCTGTGCAACTTGCACCTGGCCCACCTCCATTTTGTGAACAACTTGCAATGTCACCACCGCAAGTTAGAATTGTTCCTATAAGAAACCAAGATAATGATTACTTTCATCCAAGAGTTGGAGTCATTATTGGTGAGCTGAAGAAAAGAAGGGAGATATATGTTCCATCTGCTGTTTCAAATCACAAGAATATTCCAAGTTGGACATATCCTATTCCAGATAAAGATACTACCCATTATTTCAAAACCTATAGAAAGAAAGATCAGCTCTGCGCTGAATATTATGGTACTGAAAAAGAAGAATCAAAAAGAAAATTACAATTTCCTGCCCGTTGTTTTCCATCACCAACTGCTCCAAAGCCTGAGGAAATAAAGGTAGTAAATGAAAATACGCTAGAGGTAAAAATGAAGATGAGTGAGAACGTTTGTACTTATGACGCACGTGGAACTCACAGTAATGGCATCTGTACTTTTTATGTTAATAAAAATTCTCCTACATACATTGGCCATCTGCCTTTAATAGTAGTAAAGCCAGCAATAGTAGAAAAAACAACTAATAGCGGTAATAGAAAAAGTGATATCGATAACATAATAGAAGGTGTATTAAAAAATAATTCGCAATTTGAAGTTCTAGAAAAATATGGGTGTGTTCCCGATATCGAAGCAGAATGTAAAGAGCTTCAGAATGGTAAGTGCAAACTAGATGACTCAAGATATCCAAAAGTAGAAGTAAAATATAAAGAAAATCCTAAAAGTAAAATGTTATGCCTTTCTGGTTGGCAGCCAGAACCGGAGGAATTCGTTCTTGAAAAAGGAAGTGAGCTAATATCGCTAAAATCAATGGGGGCAAGATACAATAAATACAATACTGTTTATTCAAAGGAGTCTAATCAGCTTTATTATTTTCCCTGTAACGAAACAATTGAGGTTTTAGCAAAGCCACAAGATGCACTGAATGAAATAATATTCAATAAAAAAGGATATATTTCCATTCCTGCTGAAAATAAGTCTAGAGATAATTGCACGACGAAAGAGGATAAAGAGATAGACACAAAACAAAATTGTAACACATGCAAGATAGTATATAAATTGATAGATGGGGAACATAAAGAAAAATGTAAGCAAGGTGATGATGGTTGTCTCTGCTTTGATGGAGTATGTAGTCGCTCAACACAGTATGAAGATAAGAATGATAAACTATTTTACTTAAGATATGAGGAAGTGGATTGCAAGGATAAAGATGGTAAAACAGTAAAAAACGAGAAAGGTGAAATACAAAAGTGCACACAATTAAAAAATCAACCGATTAAAGCAAATAGAACAGAAGTCTTTTATGCTGATAAATTGTGTAGATTCGATTTAGAGGGTTTAAAAAAGAGATTGCGTGAAATAATAGTAACGCAATTGAGAAATAAGAAGCAGGAGTTTGAAAGGAGTAATAAAGAGTCTTATGAGCTTGGAGATGGCTACACAGATGACTTATCGATGTATGATTACGTTGAAATAGAAGCATGGGGAGGTGGTGAAGCTGGTCATATAGATGGTAAAGCTCAGTCTACAGAAAATAGACCAGGAATGCCAGGTGATTACATTAAAGCTAAACTAAAAATCAACCCCGATTATCCCTACATTAAAGTAAAAGTAACAGAAGGTGGTGGTGGGCAAGAAGATTATAAATCTAACAAAGATGGGGGACCAACTTTAATAAAAATGTGCAGAGACCTTTTAGAAACAATTTGTAAAGATTTAATTACTGTTGCAGGTGGAGGTACATACAGAACCTATGGGGGAAAGAATTACAAAGATACAATAATTCATGAGCAAAATTTAAAGCTAGAAGAAGAAGTTGTAAAAGGAGATAAGTTAGACTCTAGAGAGGATAATGAAATAGCATACATAAGGAATGGTAAGATTGGGTATGAAAATGTAAAAAAATGTAGTAGAAGCTATGTGAATAAAAAATACGGTGCTGGCGGTTGTATCAATCAAAACACAGGGACTTATAGTAAAGGTGCTCCTGGTTATGTGAAGATTAAACCTATGTTTGAGAAAATTAATAAAGGAAGAGTAAAAAAAATAGATGATGCTATTGAAAAAATGATACAAAATCCAGATGACATCACAGGTATTGATGATTCCTTAATAAATAAACTTGATCAAAAGATTATTGATACAATTAAAGAAGAAATTAGAAAAGAATTGCTAGGGTTATAGTCAAGGGACCTTGAGGGAAATGTTCAAAAAAGTGTGTCAAGCCGCATTTTTAGTTCAACTCAATTTTCAATCTATCTGGAAAGAAAATATCAAGTTGAGACATAGTTAAAGCCCAATTAGGGAGAGCCATAATCCACTTTTGCTCTACCTTTTTTATAGCACAATATACCTGTTTGTACAAGGCATTTGTACTAGTAAATGAACCCTTAGTTTTAGTAAATTTCCTGATTTGTCTATGCAACCCCTCAATTGGATTAGTGGTGTAAATCAGCTTCCTAACTGGCCCAGAATACTTAAAATAACTGGATAAGTTTTCCCAATTGTTCTGCCAGGATTTTATAACTAAAGGATACTTTTCTCCCCATTTTTCTTCCAGCTCAAGCAGATAATTCTCAGCAATTTCTTTACTTGAAGCACGATATATTTTTTTCAGATCATTCATGAAAACTTTTACATCTTTACTGGATACATATTTCAGAGAATTTCTTATTTGGTGTACTATACATAGCTGCACTTCTGCACTGGGAAATACACTGTTGATGGCTGCAGGAAAGCTTTTTAGCCCATCTACACATGCAATCAGAATATCTTCTACTCCTCTTTCTTTGAGGTTATTTAGCACTCCCAACCAAAAGTTAGCTCCTTCACTTTCAGCCAAATAAAAGCCCAGGACTTCTTTTCTGCCATTTTGGTCTATGCCCAATATATTGTACATACATTTACTTACGCAATGTCCATCCTCCTTGACCTTAAAGAACATCCCATCCATAAATACTATCGGGTATACTGATTGCAGTGGACGACTACGCCATTCATTGATTATAGGCAGTAATTTGTCGGTAATACTTGATATCTCTGCTGCCGATATTTTGTGATCATAAATTTCCTCAACGTGTGACGCTATATCTCTATAGCTCATACCACTGGCAAATGTGCTCAAAATCTTCATTTCAAGCTCTGGATGTAAGCTTGTTTGCCTTTTTTTGACTATTTGCGGTTCAAAACTTCCTTCTCTATCTCTTGGCGTTAACAGCTCAAATGAACCTGCACTTGTACGTAAAGTCTTTCCATTCCTCCCATTTCTGCGATTATTTTCTTCACTTTCAGCTAATAAATGGTTTTCTATTTCACCTTCTAGACTCGCCTCCAGCAGCTTTTTTATAAATGGTGTTAATGCTCCCTCCTTTCCTGTCAACGGTCTTCCTTCTCGTATAGACGACAGGATATTTGTTTCCAACTCTTTATAATCTACCAATCCGTTAGTTCTGTTTACTACTTTTTGACTCATTGTCAAACCTCCATTTTTTTATATCAATTTATTACTTTTTTTCGGTTTGACACACTTTTTTGAACATTCCCACCTTGAGGGTTGCAAATAGGGTAAAGTTGAATTTACATCACTGAGACAGATGCATGTGAAACGAGTGCTTCTCTTCTTGTATCTCAGTTCCCACCATGTCATCTCAGCTTCCATAATGTCATTCGAGTAGCTGACACTGGAATCCATGTAAATTTAACTGGACGCCAATGTCACAAACTAGTTTTCTCATCTATCTTATTTTGCTACTCTGCTGAACAGATACGTCAATTTCATCTACTGATGAGCTAGGTCTGCTATCCTTTATATGTTGTACCAAAAGCTCCATAATTTTTTTTTGCTCATAAAATTGCTGAAATGAATATATTCCATTCGAACCAACTAACACGAAGAATCCTCCTTGTACATTTGGAGGATTATCATGCCAGCTAATTTTTCTTATGTATTCAGCAGCTTGTAAGGAAGTATCTCCTGAAAGGTTTTTAATATTAGGATCAGCACCTTTTTCTAGCAGTAATCTTGCCATTTTTTCATTACCTTTCATAGCTGCTATATGTAGAGGTGTATTGCCAAGCTGATTGCCAATATTGACATCCACCCCTTCTACACTAAGTAATAATTGAGCTACCTCGTCATGGCCATTATCAATAGCTACACACAAAGGATTCATACTGGTATCACAGCCATTGACTTTAGCACCATTATCAAGAAGCAACTTAACTACTGCTGCATGCCCATTCTGAGCAGCTAGATACAAGGGTGTGACATTATTTTTTTTATCTACTATGTTAACATCAGCATTTTTTGTGCTAATTAATAGTTCAACTATTTCAGTATGTCCGTTCTGAGAGGCTAAGTACAGAGCTGTTATACCAAATTCATTGTCTTTAGCATCAATCTCAATTTCTTGAGTATTAAGTAACACCTTTACAACTTCTACAAGTCCATTTTGAGCAGCAATATGTAAAGGTGTCTTACCATCAGTACAGTCTTTTATATTGGGATCAGCTCCCGCTTTAATTAACTCCTCTACTATAGCTTTGCTTTTAGCTGCAACAGCAAAGTGTAAAACTGTACTGCCTTTAGTAGTTCTTGCATGAATATTAGCTTCTTTACTGATTAGTAACTTTACTACGTCTAAATGTCCTGAATAAACAGCAAAATGCAAGGCTGTAAATCCTTTTTTATCCTTGATATTGATATCAGTTTTTACATTAAGTAATAACCTAACTTCATTTATGTTACCATTATAAGCGGCTTGATGTAATAGAATATTTTCAACCGGGAGCGATTGAGTGCTGAACATATTTACCTCTATATAATAGTATGCCTAGTGGTACTACATCAAAACAAGGAACATTCAAGAAAAATTTTTTGCATCTGGCAATCTATTTTCTCTATTCTAATATATACAAACTCTTTAAACCCACCTTGTAATTAGGATAAACTAGAGAGACACCAAGATCTTTTTTAATTTTAGTATTGCTTACTTTTTTTGACCCTAAATAAAAACCCCGTGCGTAATTTGGTACGGAAGAAATCTCAACTGGCTCTGGAGGGCTAATATTGAGAAGCTCAGCTGCATACGTGACCACTTCAGATTGCGTAGCAGGTAAATCATCTGCACAATTGTATATCTCATAAGTCTTTATATTTTGCATGGAAGAAAATAAAATATTCGATATATCTTCAACATGAACACGAGAAAAAATTTTTTTCACATTTCTTGCTTTGCCAAGCTGCAGGTCAATTAGCGCATTTCTACCAGGACCATATATCCCAGCCAAACGAAAAATATGTACAGGCAATTTGCTACTTAGCCACTTCTTTTCAGACTCAAGGCGCTTTTCTCCTCTAATTTCTATAGGCTTTGTTTCAGATTCCTCATTCACCCAATTACCACAGTGGTCACCATAAACATTAGTTGCAGACAGATAACCAAGCCATTTAATATTCTCCAGACAATGACCGTATCTCTCCATAACATCATCGCCGTCTGGAGGAATAGAAACTAAAATATGTGTTACGCTTTTAAGCAGATCTTGATCAACCTTTTCATAATCAAAAAGTTGTATATCTTTATTTCTTGATGTACCGTTAACTTTCCAGCCTAAATTTAGCAATTTTTTCGATAGAAATTTAGCTACATATCCGTAACCAAAGCAAAACAAGTGCATGGAAATTAATTTCCAAAATTCTTCTTGATAAACTCAACCCCTAACCTTATTCCTTCTTCATTAATAATATGGCCTAATCCATGAATTGGGTATCCTTGAGCGTTTACTCCATTTTCTTTCAGAGCTTTAACCGCTAAATCAAGGGAAGAAAAAGGTACCACATCATCAGCGTCACCATGAATAACACATATGCTGGGTTTTGATTTGATCTCCGGTGCAATTTTTGAAGGTGAAAGAAACCTACCAGAATATGCAACAACCGATGCACAAGACTGAAGCCGGGTAAGAGCCACATGTATTGCAAGCATTGCTCCTTGAGAAAATCCAACTAAAGAAAGCTGAGTATCTTTTAAATTAAGCTCCTTTAATTTTGTATCAATAAAATGATTTACAATTGATGCAGCATTTTTCACCCCATTATATAGTGCTTCTTCACTACGATCCTCTAAACTAAACCACTGATAACCATCACCTATTTCTCTCTCAAATGGAGCATTCGGTACCACAAAACATGAATCGGGTAAAAATTTGCTCATAACTTTAGCAAGGTGAGCGAAATTATCGCCACTTGAACCCCAACCATGAAAAAAAATAATCAAATTTTTCTTATTTCCATTTGGACAAATTTCTTGGCTTTTAAGTTCAATCATCTCTCCATCCCTTTATGTTTATATTTAACTCTATGGTAATACTAAATTTGAGCCTCACTACTGCTATAGCTCTTTGATATGAATAAATACTACTTAGCTTCAACTTTCTCTATCAATTTCTTGATCAAGCCTCTCAATCTTCTGCTGGAATCATCAAGCTCTTGAATTTGTGAAACATCTTTTCTCATGAGCTCTTTGTGATTACTCTTTATGTAATCATACATTTCCTTCATCTGAGCAATCATCTTGTTGATATCCATACCACCCATATCAGGTATCATGCTAGGCATATTTCCTTCTAGCATACCGCCAGCCATAAGTTGCTGAGACATTTGCATGAATGGCTTTAAGGTCTGTTGAAGCAAATTAGGGTCGCTTGCCAATTTTTCTATTTGCTCTTTGCAAGTATCCATGTACTGCTTCATAAATTCATCATCTTGCACTTTATCTGTCATAATTACACCTATTTGAAACTAATATTATATATTGTTTTTAATTAAAAACAATACAAGAACAACTATATTAATACTTAATTAAATGACAAATTAACTATTTTAAAGGTTCACATACTCTCTTTAACCATTCCTTATCTTTTATGCCATTTTCTATATTTTTATAAACAAATTGGTGATAGCTATTTATCCATTTAACTTCATCTTCAGTAAGCATTTGTATATCTATTAGCTTTTTATCATAAGGAACAGAGGTCAATTGTTTAAAGCTTAAAAAGACGTTTTCTCGCCTTTCAATATACATCAGATTCTCAATTCTTATTCCATACTTTCCTGGAATATAATAACCAGGCTCGTTAGAAAGTATCATGCCTGGAATGAGTTCCACTTTATTTCCTCTTGATATTGCTTGCGGTCCTTCGTGTACCGAAAGGTAACTTCCTACTCCATGTCCTGTACCGTGCATGTAATCCATTCCAAATTTCCATAAATGTATACGCGCTAATATGTCCAATTCTCCACCAGTAGTGCCAGAAGGAAAGACCGCACTTGCTATCGCAATGTGAGCTTTTAATACTATTGTGTAGTGAGCTCGTTGCTCATTGGTTGGACTACCAATTGCTATAGTTCTTGTAACATCGGTTGTGCCATCAAGGTACTGACCACCAGAGTCAATTAAATACAGTCCATCTTCTTGAATGACTTTATTTGTCTTATTGCTTGCACGGTAATGAATGATTGCTCCATTCTCGTTGAATGCTGAAATTGTTGGAAAACTCGGTTGCTTAAACAAATTCTGCTCTTTTCTGTATTCTAAAACTTTTTCTTCAGCTTCAAGCTCAGTAATTTCACTGTCAATATTGTTTTCAAGCCAATATAGAAAATTTATAACTGCTACTCCATCTTTGATGTGCGCACTTATAGCTCCAGTTATTTCAGTTTGATTTTTTACTGCTTTGTGAATCAAACAAGGATCCTCCTTCTCAATTATCTGCTTATTTTCTATTAGACCTCTTTCATTACTTATTGTCATCCCAGTTCTTGACACTGGGATCCATGCTTTTTTATTTCTGGTCAAGCACTGGAATGACACCGAAGCTGATTTTTCATTTAAATAATGGTTATACAAGGGATCTATTGCATTCATAATGCTCATTGGAGTCGTGCTTGGATCTATCACCACCAAATTTAACTTATGTAGTGAATTTTCTAGCTCACTAATATCAAAAACATTTATATGGTTATCAAAATTTGCTTCTATAGTTGAATGTTCTTTATCTTGAATAAATAAATCAACATTGGCATTTTTATACAATATAGCACGACCCAATATACAAGGAGTATATTCAGAACTTTCATTTCTTAAATTTAATAACCACGAAATTGAATTTGGATCAGTCAGAAGCACTGCTTCAGCCTCTATGTTTTTAGCTACTCTTTCACATTTATCCTTACCACTCTCACCAGATACATGTGAAACTATTGTTTGTGCTTTATGACTACTATCTTTTTTAATTAAGTATGGTACTAGTTTACAAATGCCTTCATATTTTCTTATGTCCTTCATAGTAAAATATTGCGGATAGTAACCCAGTGAGGTAGTCAATGTTAAGTTTGCTTTTACCCATTTGTGTGGATCCTCTTCTTGTATATTATATACTCGAAAACTGCCCTGATCGAGCTGACTGCGAGCTTGTGTGATATAGCGTCCATCTGTAAAAAATGGGCACTTATTACTCTTTGTAACGATAAGTAGCCCATTTGTTCCCGTGAAGCCACATAACTCTGCTAACTCTTTTGAATATTCATTTAAATACTCGTCTTTAGTATTCAACATAAATGTATCAACATTTATTTCGTGCATAAAAGAGCGAAATTCTTCGATTTTTGACATGTTACGCAGAATTAGCAGCTATTTTCGTTTTCTTATTCCTAAGGTACACTAATATGCTAACTATCGCTGCTGGAGTGATACCTTGTATTTGCTTCGCAATACCAATTGTTGCTGGCTTTATTGACTGCAACTTTTCTATCACTTCAGTTGACAAGCCTTTAATCTGTGAGTAGTTGAAATTAGTTGGAATTTGAGTATTAACTTCCTCTTGTAGAAACTTCATATCTGCTTCTTGTCTTACTAAATAAGGCTTGTATTTTGCTTCAATTGCAACTGCTTCATATATTTCATTCTTGGCTATGCTATCAGTTATAGTGTTATTCCAGCACATGACGCTGGAATCTACATTTTTTTCAGTGTCAACTGCATCCATTCTATCATCATTCAAGTACTGGATCCCAGTGTCAGCTACTTGGATGACAGGAAGAGGTGCTTTGGTGTTATGCAAGTAGCTGACACTGGAACCCATGTTTAACTCTGGCCATATTTCTTGTAATTTATTCCAGTCAATATTTGGATAACCGAGCAAATCTAATGCTGTTTTTCTTATTCCATCATAAGATATTTTAATGCCATAGGACCTGAGCTGCTCAGGAGTAATTGTTAGGCTCTCTAATTTCTCCTCAAGTTGCTTAATGGATTTAAGTTTACCCTGCAAAACAGAGTATCTCTCATGCGATACAAGGGAAATGTCATAACCTTTTTGTGTCAATCTTCTATCTGCATTATCTGACCTGATTGCCAGTCTATATTCTGCACGCGAGGTAAATAATCTGTAAGGCTCGGCAATTCCCTTAGTGACCAAGTCGTCTATCATTACACCGATATATGAGTCTGTACGATGAAGAACAAAACTTTTTTGAGATAAAGAGAGTGCTGCATTGATTCCGGCAATAATTCCCTGCCCGGCTGCTTCTTCATATCCAGTGGTACCATTAATTTGACCAGCAAAATATAGTCCTTTAATTTTCTTAGTTTCGAGAGTATGAAATAGCTCTCGTGGATCGATATAATCGTATTCAACTGCATATCCAGGTCTTAATATTTCTGCATTTTCAAGCCCTTTTATACTCTTTATCATTTCATACTGCGCTTCGATGGGCAATGAATTTGAAATTCCATTTGGATATATAGTGTTATCATCAATCCCTTCTGGTTCTAGAAATATTTGGTGATTATTTTTTTCTGCAAATTTTTTAACTTTAGTTTCAATTGATGGGCAGTATCTTGGTGCAATAACGTTATCTAAATATGAAGAAGCTGATCTGTGAAGATTCTCTCGAATTACTCTGTGTGTATGTTCATTAGTATGAGTAATAAAACATGAAACCTGAGGCTGGTTAATTTTCTCTGTAAGATAAGAAAATGGTGTAGGTGGATTGTCACCCACTTGTTCTTGTAATACCGACCAGTTTATAGTGCCACGATCAAGCCTCGGTGGAGTTCCGGTACGTAATCTGCCCAGTTTAAAATCATACTTCTTTAGCGTATTTGCAAGCTCTATTGCAGGTTTATCTCCCATTCTTCCAGAAGGAGTTGTTTGCTCTCCTATATGAATCACACCACGTAAAAAAGTCCCTGTAGTCAAAACAACTCTGCTTGTCAGTATACGTTCACCTGAGTCTGTTATTACAGCTTTTATATAAGATTCTCCATTGCTATCACTTTCGATAAGAAAATCGTCAACTGACTCTTCTTTTACTGTCAAGTTGTTATAATTTAGAATAATTTCCTGTATTGCTTTTTTGTATAATTTTCGGTCTGCCTGTGCACGTGGGCCCCATACCGCTGCGCCTCTGCTGCCATTTAAAACGACCGAGTGTATGCTTGCTCGGTCGATAGCTCTCCCCATTATTCCATCAAGGGCGTCTACTTCTCTAACTACAACACCCTTTGCAACTCCTCCAATTGCTGGATTACAAGACATCTCTCCTATAGTTGAAATTTTGTGAGTTATAAGTAGTGTGTTTACACCAAGGCGAGCTGCAGCTGTAGCTGCTTCACACCCGGCATGACCGCCACCTACTACCACTACATCGTACTTATGCATCTTCTTGAGTAATTCCTACTCTATAATATTCCAACTATCAGTGATTGATGTCAAATTTTACAGATTACAACATTGCACACTAACTTAGCTCAAACTGCCGTCTCTCTCGCAGAAAAAACTTTTTCAACTTTGGGAAAGATGATACTTTTATTAACTTCTTCTTCCGGAAAGGTAATACATTCATACACTTCTTCTTCCTGAGATATTTTGACATATGTAGAATCTGTAATCGAAATTGCACTTACTGCAGATTTAATTGGTGTTTCATCTACACAATGCACTATAGCTACAGTTGCAAAAAGCCCTAAAATCGGTGCTATCAGCCCTATCATTCCACTTATTAATGTAAATCCTATTTTTGGATTAGGAAAAATAGCAGCTATGCTTCCAGCAAGTGTAACTCCAATTATAGCACTTGCAGATATAGTAATACTCAAAAGAATTGCTGCTTTTTCATGCTTTTCCCCAACAGGATCTCTTTTGCAAAACTTATATAGCAAACATGCTACGTGAAAAACCGCAATCAATGCTGGAGCTATACAACCAGCAATTCCACCTATGGCTAAAGGTGATGAAGTGTCAAAACTTAACCACCAAGCTAATACTCCTAGTGCTGACACTATACTATAAGTTAACAAACAAATATACATACAATCCCCTCGCTAATTAAGAAAATGCCATTTTACTCTGAATCATAAACTACTCTCTTCACTCTCAGCCATCTAAGCAGCACATTGGAGTGACAAAAAATGCTACCGGCAAATAATGGCTTTGCAAAAATAGAGAATGTTTATATTTATGTAAAGTGGAAATTTTTAGTGGGGCGAGCGACCAGGATTGAACTGGCGACATTCAGTACCACAAACTGACGCTCTACCAACTGAGCTACGCCCGCCAAGGTATAAAATTTCTAACACACAAGCATAAATAGTCAATTAATTATTTAAGCTACCTACTTTTGCATAGAGTTTTAAGTTTAGCGAATAAACATTTTCATTTATGCTTTTAGCATTATAGTTAATCGTATTGAAATCGTGATATGTTTAAAAGTATTTTCACATTTAGTTTTTTTACAGCTATTTCAAGAATTTTAGGGCTAATAAGAGATGTATTGATTGCTACGGTTATTGGTGCAACCTCTCTTGCAGATATATTCTTTTCCTCGTTTCGCTTTGCTAATTTATTTCGATCGTTTTTTGCAGAGGGAGCATTTACTACCTCATTCATACCATTATACTCTGCAGAGTCATATGATAATAAAAAGGCATTTAATTTCGCAAGTAGTGTAATATCCATTACGTTTATTATTCTAGTAATTTTTTGCCTTATCACACAAACCTTCTTCCCTTACATGATCAAAATCTTCACTCCTGGATTTGACCAAAATAAATTTACCTTTACTGTAACTTTGTCGAAAATTATGATGCCCTACATAATCTTCGTGTCAATCGCATCACTTATTGGTGGAATGTTGCAAGTAAAACAGCATTTTGCTTCAACAGCTATTTCACCAATCATTTTGAACCTCTGTTTAATCATCAGTTTGTTTTTACCTTACATTGAAACACCGGCTCATAACCTTTCTATAGCTGTCCTGATTGGAGGGATTTTGCAGCTACTTTTAATAATATTTAGTGCATACAAATTAAAGGCTTTCTTTTCTTTTAGTTTAGAATTAAGTAACGAAGTGAAGTTGTTTTTCAAGCGTGTGATACCTGCAATTATCAACAATTGTGTAATACAAATAAGTGTATGGATTGACACAATCATGGCAAGTTTTATACCAAATGCAGTTTCTTATATATATTATGCCGATAGACTAAATCAACTACCGCAAGGAGTAATTGGCACTGCAATTGGTACAGTACTTCTTCCTCTGATTTCAAAACGAATAAATGATACTGAGAATATAGTCAAAATACAGAACAAGGCCCTTAATATAGGGTTAATATTAATTATGCCAATAACTGCTGCTTTTATCATTATTCCTGACATAATTTTACTTACGCTTTTTTCTTACGGCCGATTTGATTATTATGCAGTGCAGCAAACTGTTCCTACATTAGTAGCATTTTCTCTTTCTTTACCCGCATTTATTATAAATAAAGTATTGCTACCCACATTCTTTGCTAGGGGAAAGCTAAAAATACCAACTATGTTCTCATTAACGTGCCTTGGAATTAATGTAATACTAAATCTCATATTAATGAACAAATACCAACATATAGGAATTGCTATTGCTACTTCCATTTCCACTTGGATAAATTCTATTTTATTGATTAATTATTTAACAATAAATAAGATGTATAAGATTAGCCAAGCATTATTACTAAATATTGTAAAAATTCTCACTGCAACATTGGTTATGTCAATAGTTCTTTATCTCTCTAATTACTTATCAGCAGGGTTGTTTTTCGATAGAGGGCTAGCTCGTATTGTTTATTTAGTAACTTTAATAGCTTTGAGTGTTATTATTTATTCTAGCACTCTTTACCTAATTTTTAGAGGAAATTTGAATAATTTGAAATATGTATAAATTACACCCTTTGTATTGCTATATGTCATTTCAGCTACTATTCCAATATCCACTCCTTTCATCCCATAACCTATTCCTGTCATTCCAGCATCCCTTCTCTTCTTGTCATCCCAGTCTGGGATCCAGAAATTTTGTTGATTATATAATCTGGAAAACCTTATTTAAGTCACACTGGATCACAGTGTCACACACACAACTGTATGAGTGTTGTGGTTTAAGAGCAATTTCCACTGGGAACCCAGTGCTCATCAGACCAGCTTCTCATGTAAAAATGCTGTGTTTTAACATAAGAATAGCTACTTTTTTGCTAATTAACTTAATGTCTAATCAAATTTCCTGGATCCCAGACTGGGATGACAAGAAGAGAAGGGATGCTGGAATGAGAGGTCTATTATGAAACTTTCTTTATACGCCATATCATCAATCTTGTTTCTATTAATTCTCATGCACGTTGCTGCAACTTTTAAGGATTGGAGTGGCTACAGAGAATATATCGTAAAAGAGTTAGAGAAGATGTATGATGCTAAAGTACATGTTGGAGGAAAAATTGAAGTTTCGCTCATTACTCCAAAACTTACTATTCACAATGTATATGTACAATATAACAAAAACAAGGAACAAAAATTATCAGATTTAATTAGTGCAAAAAAAATTGAAATAAGGCCATCGTTGTTTTCATTTTCATTGCAACCAAAGTCAATCTCATTTTTGGGCATGAAAAGCAACAAAGAAAATTTACTTAATATTATAAATACGAAAGCCAATGATAATATAGTTGATATATTAATAAAGGATAGCCAAATAAGTTTTAACGCTGATACTATTAACATCAAGGAAGTTGCTATAAAAAAAAATAAGCAGTTTTTTGGTGAAGTACAGATTGGTGACAACAATTACGATTTTTCTGGAAAGGTTAATGTCACAAAAAATAATGTACACATTAGTGTTGATTCAAATTTTGCAAATTTGCTATTTAAAGGTAATAGAAATCAAGAAGAGCTCAAGGGCAATTTAGTATTGACGATTAATAATAATTCTGATTCTATGAGCGACTTGGCAAAAATCATTAATCTTAGCTTCCTTTCTTATGTAATTCCCAGCGAAAATATTGAGATATCATCCAATATCAATCTCAATGAAAGCGAGTTTACGGCAACTGATTTAAAAATTGAGTCCAAAAGCATGCAAGGCACTGGTATAATACAAAATGATAGAAAAAGTGATCATACTAATATCAATATTAGTTTTAGTAAAGTCGACCTAAAAAACGGCTCACACAAAACAACAGATATGAAGGGTCTTTTAGAATCTTTTAGAGAGGTTGTGCCAAAGAACCTGAGCTTGGATTTTAATATGGAAGCTTCAAATATTCAATATCAAAACAGGATATTGGACAAATTTCATGCTACGCTAAAATTTGCTAATGGCGAAATAAACGTTGATACTCTTCTTCAATTTCCTGGAACCAATAATATATCTCGCTTATCAGGAAGAGTTTCAAACAATGGCAACTTGTCTGAATTTAATGGTGATATATTGATAAAGGGTGAGTCGTTCATTTCACATATTTTACCTTCTATCAAGATGCAAGAAAGAGAGAAAAGTCAATTTACAGCAAGTTCTAAACTATATTTAGCACCTAGAATATTATCTCTTTCAGATATCAGATTGCTAAATAACAAAGAATCTTGGCAAGGATCAATTAAGGTAAATCACACAAAAAAACACAATATGATCGATAGTAAATTTAGCATACATAACATTGATATAGATAAATATGATTATTCATTATTCAGCAAAGTGCAATGGCTGAAAAATCTTAAATATGATGTAAATATAAGAACTAGTGTTAAAGATTCTATATTCAATGGTACAAAAATTGAAGATTTGGATTTTTCATTAAAAATACAAGAGAACAAGCTAGTTGCAGATAAAATAAAGTTATTCGGAGAAGATTTCGACATTACCGGTAGTGTAAAAATATTAGTGGATCAAAAATACACTAAGCCTTTATTAGACGTAAACCTTACAGGTAATAAATTTAATGGAAATATCTTTAAATTACCAAAACTATTAGAGGTAAAAAGAAACTCAAGAAATGAAATAAATCAAATTCAATGGTCAACAAAGCAGCTTAATTTTTTAGATGAGAAAGGAGATTTTGATGCAAACGTGCAAATCAAAACTACAGAATTTAAAATTGGGCAAAACGTCTTAAAAGATTTTAACTTGGATACAGTGATAAGAAACAACACTATCACTATCAAACAGATAAGTTACATACTAGAACATGGACAAATGTTTTTTCAGGGTTATCTAAAAGCAGGCTCAACTCACACAAAATTTTCTATTGCAAATTTGGACACCAAGGAAGTTATAGGAGTTAATAACATAAATGGCAAGATAAGCTTAAGTGGTGAAATCAAAACTCAAGGAACAAGCTTTGATGATTGGGCTAGTAACTTATCAGGAAATGTAAACTTTCAAGCACAGAAAATAGAATTTACTAATGTGGATTTTAATTCATTCATCACTAAGTTGTTAAGCAGTAAGAATAAACCTGAAATTTCCAAGCTTGCTTATGTTGATATATACAATGGCAGTACGCTTTTTGAAAATATTAGTGGAAAAGTAAGTATTAACAGTGGTGTATGTTCAACTAGTTCACAGTTTAGTATCGATCAAGCATCAGGTTCTATCTCTTCTAATTTAATCTTATCTAAGTTCTCCTTAACTTCTATATTCAGACTCTTTTTCATACTACCAAATCATAATAGTCCTCTTTATATCGAGGCACACTTAGATGGCCCTATTTGGTGCCCTAAGATGAGTTTTGATGTAGACCAAATTTACAACACCTTAGTTAGCAAGAAAAATAGTTAACTCATTTAGCTACATTATTTAGGGTATCCGTTCAGCAGGGTGGCAAAATAAGATAGACAAAAACGTAGCAACAAATGGTCAGTGCCTGACACTGGCTTTTTCACAAAAAACGTTGTAGAGCGCTTTCGTCAAACTGGATCCCAGTGTCAGCTACTTTCATGACAAGAAAAAAAGGACTGATTTCACATGAATCTGAACAGATACGATTTAGGAGATAGTAAACTTCATCTACCCTCTAATATAAGACTTACTTGTACTAGACACAACTTAATCTGACAGGGATGAATTAACTGACAGAAGAATTGAGGTAGTTAAAACTAATATCAGTCTCTTGTTTCATGCTACTAATATTTTTCTGAAAAGCAATGTGTTTGCTATTAAGAAAAGTCTGAGTAGGCGTTTTGCCATAGCAATATTTGCCTGAATGAGGCCTTGTCTCATTATAAGAACGCAACCAATGATCAACATCTATCTGCAGATCTTCCAAAGAATTGTAGATTTTCTTGCGAAAAATAATATTGTAACACTCATCTTGCATAGTCTTATGGAATCTCTCGCATATGCCATTAGTTTGCGGAGAATTGGCTTTAGTTCTTGAGTGATCAATATTTTCGATTCCTAAGTATAACTGATAAGCGTGATTCTCTGGTTTGCCACAATATTCTGTACCTCTATCGGTCAAAATGCGCAATAATGGCACGCTTTGTACATCAAAAAATGGTATTACTCTATCATTCAGCAAGTCAGCAGCGGTAATAGCAGTTTTATCTGTATAAAGCTTAGCAAAAGCCACTCTCGAATAAGTATCAATAAAAGTTTGCTGATAGATTCTTCCTATACCCTTGATGTTGCCTACATAATAAGTATCTTGAGAACCTAAATAACCTGGATGCTCTGTTTCAATTTCACCATGTGCTTCCCTTTGTTCTTTAACTTTTTCTAAAGCCGCAAGTTGCTCCTCTGTTAGAATTATTCCATCTTGCATAACTTTTGCCTCAAGAGCCCTCAGTCTTTTTTTGAAGGTCTCAAGGTCATTTCTCAGCCATACAGATCTCACTCCACCTTCAGAGATTATTATGCCCCTTTTTCTCAGTTCATTTGCAGCTCTTTGTTGTCCATATGCAGGAAATTCTGTTGCAATATTAACTACAGCTCTTTCCATGTCTTCAGAGACTCTGTTTGCCATAAGTGGTTTTTTCTTGCTTATCTCATGCAGCGCTTCTTCTCCTCCATTTTCATATAGTTCTTTGAATCTATAAAATGTATCCCTTGAATATCCCATAACCTTGCATGCTTGAGACACATTTCCAAGCTGTTTTGCTAGCTCTAGCAATCCTAGTTTCGGCTTTAGTATTTTTGTTTGTATCGTACTCATTTCTAACACTCCTTTCTTTTATTATTTTATAACTTACTTTTTTAAAGTGTCAGATCAAGTCTTGTTTAATACAACACTAGTTACTTGTAACCCTTCAATGCTTATATCGCTGCAGCTTGTACTTGGACTCTCCATATCTCCAAGCAATAACTTTGTTATCTCTGTGTGGCCTTTGAGAACAGATAAATGTAAAACAGTCTTGCTAGAATTATCTGTTATATTAATATTTGCTCCGTTTTTAAGCAATAATTTTACCACATTCTCATGGCCTCCCTGAACAGCTAAATATAAAGGAGTAGCACCGAAATGATTTTTTACATCAATATCTGCTCTGTTTTTAAGCAATAATTCCACCTCCTCTTTACAATTTAGGGAAGCAGCATAATGTAAAGGAGTAAAACCATAATTATCCACTGCATTAACATTTGCTCCGTTTTTAAGCAATAATTTCACTTGCTCTAAGCGATTTCCGCAAGCAGCATAATGTAAAGGGACAAGACCTTCATTATCTGTTGGATTAGTATCTTGTTTGGCTCTCAACGATAATTCTATATGAGGAAGAGTAAATCGAGAATTACTTACTGAATTTTCTTGTTCTTGATACATAAAATACCTCTAATTTCTTACAGCTTAGTATAAATATCTGCACTATATAAACATCAATTCAACTTATCATCAGGGTAATGGTAAAACTTTCTCCTTTTATAATGAGCATAGGCCTGTGTACATTACTCTAATTATGAGCTTGAGCAGCTGCTTGAAGTTGTTCAGCACTTGGATTATCCAAATTCCGACTTGGAATACTAAAAGGTGCTCTAATAACATTTCTTAACTCTTCATTTGTTAAGCAATTAGTGATTTTACTTTTCACTTCTTGTGGAAAATCTTTCAAATCAACAGAATGATTCATAACTATGTCACTTCTATATAATAAATCCTTTCTTTTCATTGCCTTATGAAGTTGGCCTGTTATAATATTAGCATATATAGGAAAATCCTTTTCATATTGCTTTTCTTCTAAATATCTTTTTACATCATAGTTTTGGTCAAATAAGTACCCTGCTAATTTATTCTTATCATTCTCCCGCAAAAACTGATATAAAGATATAGTGCTGTTACTAAGCCTACCACTCACCTCATTCTTACACAAATCCCAAAATTCGGACAATTCACTATTGTTAACAATACACTCTGGTTTCATTGTGATACCACTATGTAACACAGCATATACAATTATAGTTCTTACTAGCATCGGTTTATCGCAGTACCCTTGGTAACAACCAGTAGCTACAATAGATAAAGGGGTCCTTCCTTTCTTGTCTACTGCATTAACACTTGCCCCTTTCTCAAGCAGCAACTTTACTAATTCCTCCTGAACATACTTAACTGCAAAATGTAAAGGAGTCATATCAATATTATCTACTGCATTAACATTTGCTCCTCTATCAAGCAGCAATTCTGCTACCTCCACCTTGCCACTTTTAACTGCAGTATGTAAAGGAGTCCACTTTCGCCTTTCTACTGCATTAACATTTGCCCCTTTATTAAGCAGCAACTCTGCTACTTCCTTATGAACATACCTAACTGCAATATGTAAAGGAGTCTCCTTTTGCACAGTTGTTACTGCATTAATATTTGCTCCAGCTTCTATCAACTCCGTAATCTGCTGTATATTCTCTCCTTTAGAAGAATTCATTAATAGTTCATCCAATTCTCTTTGTTCCCTTTCATTCATAATTTACCCCACAATTTCATTGTAGTTAATTTAATATGTAAAAAAATAATATCAACCCAATTTATCACCACCGGGTAACGGTGGCAAGCCAAAAGCTTCTCTTTTTTCATTAAGTGTCATGAAGCTTGCGTTTTCCACGTATTTCCACATCTTTTGTCTTTTTTCCATTAGAATTTCTATCGCGTCTTTATCATATGACAAACATAAATCTTTACCAAACTTGGGCACTAGCCAAGAATTCAGGTGACAGATAATATTTTCTAGCGTTGGTAAAATCGTCTGTTCCCAAAGGGAAAGACGTGCTTCGATCAAATTGCTATAAGTATTATCACCTGGTATGCCAAGCAACTGCGGCGGAACGCCAAAAGCTAGCGCAATATCGCGAGCTGAGCTATGCTTGGATTCAATAAAATCCATATCCCTTGGTGATAAGCTCATCTCCTTCCACTCTAAGCCTCCTTCAAGCAATATAGGTCTCCCAGCGTTGACAGGACCTGAATAATGATCATTTATCTGCGCTTTTAAGCGTTGGTACTGCTCTTGACTTAAGTTTCCACCGCTTCCATCCTTTTCTGATTTCACAACTATTGCACCACTTGGTCTTGCTCCATTTTGCAGCATTGCCTGATTCCAAGCTCCCGCTTGGTTATGCTGATCTATACTATATGCAGCTGCCTCAATTGGTGAAAGTCCATACCAATCATTCAAAGGGTTAAAGGTTCTAAGATGCAGTACTGTTGAACGCCCAGTCAATTTATCAACTTTAAAGTCATAACTGTTGTTATTTACGGTATAACGATAGACATAAGGAACGTTATTTCTTCCTGGAATAATTTCAACTCTATCGGGGCGCAGAAGATAAAGCTCTGTTGGTTTGTTCTGCGCCTCAATCATCAATACATAAGAATTGCCATTAACTAATCGATAAGTCACAATCCCTTCAATAAATTCCGATTTTGATGTCATTGGATTAGGAGAATAAAGTAACTTCAGTAATGGATGCGCTTTTAGTTGTGATTTTCCCTGGTCAGTAAGCTGGCAGAGAGTAAAAGGTACCGAAGATGCAGCACTTGCGATCATATTAATTGCTCGAAAGGCAATGACATTTTTTATGTAGCCTTCCTCAGCAAAACTTGCATAATCGCGCCTACTCCAACTTGGTTCCATCATTAGTTGCAAAGCAGAGTATTCACTGCTTTTCTTTCTTTGAAAAATGTTAAAATTCATATGTGCCTCCTGAAAATTTTGTTAAAAATTTGAAATTGTAGTTGAATTATATCAATTAGTGTTACAAGAATGATGTCATCCCAGTGCTTGACACTGGCGTCTAGAACAAAAGAAATATAGACTCCAGCGTCACGCGCTGGAATGACAAAGCTGTGAGTACTACCAGAACTGGAACCTCAGTGCCTTCTTCCCCTGTCATCCCAGTGCTTGACACTGGGATCCAAGAATTTAATTGTAGATAGCGCACTTAACTGGTGAGCATAGCTGTTTTATACCAGAACGAACACCTTTGACTAGATTGTATGAAAAGCTGGATCCCAGTGTCAGCTACTCGGATGACAAACATGCACTACTTCAACTACACCATCGTTAAAGAAACCAGAAAAGCTGTTAACAAAGCTGAAGCTCTCCTTGAAATCCCTCAATTTTTGGGTTGTTAATTTTGCTATTGCAGCTACTCATTGCATAAACATTAAGACAAATGTTTGTCACTATTCCAACAAGCATGCACATTCCTGTAATCATTGCAGCTACAGTAAAAGCTGTGCCTAAGGTTCCACTTGTAAATATAGCTGCTATTAACGTTGGAACAAATAGACAGAATGAGGGTTTGGTTATGTAGCTATAAATCTTACCAGCTCTACCTAAGTTTTTCCACGGTTCAGCAAGATCTTTCAATGCACCAGTAAGATTTCTTGCCATTTTAACTTGAGTCTCTAAGTTTTGCTTAAAGTAATCACTTAAACTAGTACTTGGAGAGTCATAAGAAGCATCTTGCATAGGAAAAACAAACCAGACACCATCTTTTCCTGGTCTTTAAACTCCCCATTCATGAACTTAAAATTCCCAACATGAAATCTAGATCCATCAATATACCTCAGGTTAAACTGCATATTAGAATTTAATACATGATTTAAACTGCTTGCCTTTTTATCTATTAAAGCTTCAAATTTTTCTTTGTTCTTATCATAGCAGTCAATGAAATCTTCCAACTCTTTTGATAGCTTTTCTAGATCTATTTTTATGCCAAAGCTTCTCAGTTGTAGCAGAAAATTAAAAAAGTTTTGTAAATAATCTTTGGTGTTACTAAAGCTAAAATAGAATGACCTACCATGATCAATTTTTGCCCAGAGTTTTTCTTTTACTTTTTTACCTTCTGCATTCTCATACTCTTTTTCTATTACACCAAAATTTTCTGGGTTCACAATATCAGATTCTCCAAGCAATATTTGAGCAGCCAGTATTTTTTCAAAACCTTTTGCATCTTGGTAATTTTCACCTTTTTTCTTAAGATCCATTAATGTTGTAAACTTACTCAAAAACTTTGATCTCAGATGAAGCTTATCCTGGTATTTCTCTTGCTCAATGTGCTCTTTAAATTGATCTTTGAAAATGTGTTTTCTTTTCACATATCCTTCACGTTCCTTTCCATCTCGTTCTAAGTCGTATTCCCCTGGCTTATAGCCTTTTCCTTTTTGTGTGTCGGACTTTATAAATCTTTCTCTTGGCAAATCGGCATTTGTTACCAATTTAACAATTGGAGCTCTGTCATATAAAAACAGCTTATATAAATCACCAGCAACGTATTCCCTGATAAAATCAGCAATATTTAAGTCGTCATAACATATACTGCTTTCTACCTGCAGCCATAATAAATCAATAAGACTGTTTATTATAAAATCCGGCAAATAAGGATTTTGCAATTTTGTAGCTTTTCTTGATCCTTTGTAAAAAGATTCTTTGAATTGTGCTAACTTAGACTGTTCTTCCTCTTTTGTAAGCGTATGATTTAGAACAGACTTAACCATGAAAGGTAGCCTATCACCTTCATTGTCGCTATACTCGTGCTCTGCTTGAAATCCTGAGCTGCAGCCTGCTTCTTTCTCTCCTACTTTCTTGAACTCACTAAGAGGTTGCAGTGTTCTATCGTGAAAATGTTTTTTCAGAATTTCTATATTCTACTTTTTACTTTTCTTAGATTCTTTTTTTGCTGCTTCTAAAGCGTCTTTTTCCTTTTTAGTCAATTTTTCTACAAATTGATCCCATTGTTCTTGACTGAACTTACCTAATTCATTTTGACTTTCTTGTGTTGTACCTAACATAAAATTCTCCTATAAAATTAACTAAAATATTTTAATTTAATACAGATATTAATTATTTATTAATATATTACTGAATTCAGTAATATATGTCAAGTCTTTCATTATCACCGGACAGTGGCAAATGCTTCCCTTTTCTCGTTATAAAGTTTACACGACTTTTACTTTTGCGTGGAAAGCTCACCAATAACCTAAACTTGCTTGAAAGCCAAGGTGCTTATTGAGTAATATAAAGCTTAATAAAAGAAATTGAACATGACGGAATGGCTAATATATAACCAACTTGTTGATTATAACCATGCTATAAAATTCATGGAAGCAAAAATTCAACAAATTCACAATAATTTATCTGATGAGTTAGTATGGCTGCTCCAGCACCCTCCACTTTATACTGCAGGAATCGGTGCAACAGATGATGACATTATTGAAAAATTATTTCCTATATATAAAACAGGTAGGGGTGGTAAATATACATATCACGGACCAGGGCAGCGCATTATATACTTAATGCTAAACCTCAAAAAAAGAAACAAATGTGACATAAAACTATATATCAGAGACCTAAGTAATTGGATCATAAATGTTTTAAAATACTTTAATATACTTGGGGAATTTAAGGAAGATAGAATAGGCATTTGGGTGAACAACAACGGAGTAGAAGAAAAAATAGCAGCTTTTGGCATTCGCTTGAGAAAATGGGTAACTTATCATGGCATAGCACTTAATGTCTCTCCAAACTTTTCCCACTATAAGGGTATTATTCCTTGTGGACTAAAAGATTACGGCGTTACATCAATGGAAAAACTAGGAGTAAAAGTTTCTCTTTGCGAATTAGATGATATATTAAAGCAAGAGTTTCATAAGATATTTTAATGTATTCCTTTATTCTTTATTTTCTATGCCTTTTACTCACTAGTCCTGCAAATCAAGTTGATATTATTGCTCCTTCTTCGAAAGGAAAAGAATCAGATCTGCCTACTATAAGGGAATACGTAAAAACTTTGGATTTTAATCCTCACATTTCGGAGAAAATATACAGTAATGACAACCCATTTTATTCTAACTCTGATGAGTTTAGAGCGAATGATTTGGTTAATGCGCTCACTGATGATAGCAAAATAATTTGGTGTATCAGAGGAGGAGAAGGGGCTTCTCGATTAATTCCTTACCTAGAAAAGCTGCCCAATGATAAAAAAGAAAGAATTGCTCAAAACAAAAAAATTCTTATAGGCTATAGTGATATCACTGCTTTACATATTTATCTGCAAGTTAAATATGACTGGCAAACTCTTCACGGTACCATGTTGGAAATGATAGTAAATAACTCTGTTGCTGAAAGCTCTGTTGAAAAATTAAAAGAATTAATTCTTAACCAACACAACTCTATCAGATTTGATAACCTAAAAATGATCGACAATGGCATTAGACTAAAAAATGGCAAATTAGAGTCTAAAATCATCGGTGGTAATATGACTTTGGTTGAAAATAGCATAGGAACTGCTTGGCAAATAAACGCAAAAAACAAAATTCTATTTTTAGAAGACATAAAAGTTTATCCATATTCAATTGAGCGCAGTCTAGATCACCTAAAACAAGCTCATATTTTTGATGGAGTAGATGCAGTAATCTTTGGAGACTTTATTAACTGTTATAATGATAATCTTGTCGAAATTGTAAAAGAAAGGTTTGCAAAAAGTGTCAACTTTCCAGTATTTACAATGAAAGGAGTAGGCCATGGACATATAAATAACCCTTTACCTTTCAACACTCACGCTACCATTAGCGTTCAAGACGAGAAGGAGTTTATGGATGTGCAACAGTTATACAAGTAGCTTTATCTAACACTCCTTTCATTCCAGCACTTTCGTTGTCATCCGAGTAGCCCTCTTTCTTGTCATTCGAGTAGCCTCTTTGGTGTCATCCGAGTAGCTTGACACTGGAATCTAACTAAGTTGGTAAACACGAAAGCGCTTTTTTTGACGGAATTGCACAAAAAAACTGGATGCCAGTGTCAGCTACTTGCATGACATCATCTTTTTTATCAGGTGCATATGAAACCAGTGCTTTCTTGTCATCCCAGTACTCCTTATTCTTGTCATTCGAGTAACCCCTTCAGTGTCATCCAAGTAGCTGACACTGGGATCCAGAACAGGTAATAAGAAGCACTGAAATGACATCTCTATAGAACTCCTAACCAATCAAAAATATTAAGAAATTTACCAAGCAAAAAAAAGGCAAAAGAATCCCCCAGTAGTGAGTTTTAACCCTATAATAATGTAAATCGGCATTGTAATAATGTGCTAACGCTTATTTAAAGCGCGTTTTGGCTGAATGTAGAAAAAATAAAAAAGACATGCAGCCGCTATAATTTTATGTAATCTGCCAATATATACCTGAGTTTTTTACTGAATTTTGTTGTTAAATCTGCAGAGATTAAAAACAAGGATAAACACTCTTATTGTCATGATAAGAAGATTGATGAGGTTTGTCAAGTTGACTCTATTGCATATCCTTATAAGTAAATTAATGTTATCCTTAACTATTGCTAATCTAAAATTTTTTATGTTCATACACTTACGTGTTCATAGCGTTTATTCTCTGCTTGAGAGTTCGGTTAAAATTGAGGAGCTGATTGGTCTTTGTTTGCAGAACAAAATGCCGGCAGTTGCAGTTACTGATTCAGGCAACTTATTTGGCTCACTTGAATTTGCAGAATATGCAGCAAATAAGGGAATACAGCTAATAGTAGGATGCAATATTATAGTTAAACATTCAGAACAAAATTTACCAATATTGCTACTTGCAAAAAATGAACAAGGCTACACTAATTTAGTCACCTTGGTGAGTGAGTCTTTTAAAAAGCGCAAAAATAGCAGCGATATTCCCTACGTTGATTTTGATGAGCTATTAAGTTTTAATACAGGTCTAATCGCCTTAACTGGTGGATGTTTGGCTCAACTGTTATTGGAGCAAGACAAAGAAACGGTTGAAAAACTGCTTTCAGCATTCGATGGTCATTTATATGTTGAATTGCAGCGTCATGGGCTGAATAAAGAGCTAGAGCTTGAAGAAGCTTTAATAGATTTTGCTTATCAGCGCAATATACCACTAGTGGCAACGAATGATGTGTTTTTTTCAAATAGATCTGATTATGAAGCTTATGATATATTAACGTGCATATCGGAGGGCAGTTATGCCCTGGAGAATAACAGAAAGAAGTTAACTACCGAGCATTACTTCAAATCTTTGGAAGAAATGGAGGAACTGTTCAGCGACATTCCCGAAGCAATTTATAACACTTTAGTGATAGCTAAGCGGTGCTCTTACATGCCAAGAAGCAGGCAGCCTATCTTGCCTAAATTTCCTTGTCGAGAAAATAAAACTGAGAATGAAGAACTGAGGGAGCAGGCAGTTGCAGGATTAGAATTCCGCATTGCAAATGAAACAGACATAAACCTTAAACAATACTACGATCGGCTGAATTACGAACTAAGCGTAATAACTTCGATGAACTACGCTGGCTACTTTTTGATAGTTTCTGATTTTATTCGTTGGAGCAAAGCAAATGGCATTCCAGTTGGACCGGGAAGAGGTTCTGGTGCTGGATCAATTGTTGCTTGGAGCTTGCAGATTACAGATCTTGATCCAATAAAATTTGGTCTGATCTTTGAAAGATTTTTAAACCCTGATCGTATATCAATGCCTGACTTTGATATCGATTTCTGCCAAGAGAAAAGGGACCTGGTTATTGATTATGTTCAGAAAAAGTACGGTTATGTTGCTCAAATAATCACTTTTGGAAAATTGCAAGCAAGGGCAGTATTGCGTGATGTTGGTAGAGTATTGCAAATGCCTTACTCTCAAGTGGATAAAATATCTAAAATGGTTCCATTTAATCCAGTAAATCCTGTAACTTTATCGCAAGCGATAGAGTTTGATCAAAATCTTCAGAAAGAAAGGGATAGTGATGAAGTAATTGCCAAACTTCTTGATATATCTCTAAAGCTCGAAGGAATATATCGTCACGTTTCAACTCATGCTGCTGGAATTGTAATATGCGATCAAAAATTAGAAAATTTTGTTCCCGTCTATTATGATCCAAATTCGGCTCTGCCAATCACTCAATACAGCATGAAATATGTAGAGAAAGCTGGGTTAATAAAATTTGATTTTCTTGGACTTGGTACGCTAACACTAATAGATCATGTATGTCGTTTAATTAATCGTGATGAAAAAAAATTTGATATTTCCTCGGTTTCTTTGATTGATCAAAGAACCTATGAAATGCTCTCAAGAGGTGATTCAATCGGAGTGTTTCAGCTTGAAAGTTCGGGAATGAGAGAAGCTTTAATCAAACTAAAGCCAGACTGCATTGAAGATATCATCGCTTTAATTTCTCTTTATCGCCCAGGGCCTATGGATAACATTCCAACTTATATTGCAAGAAAGCATGGCCTTGAAAAGCCAGATTATATTCATCCGTTACTTGAAGGAGTGTTAAAAGAAACATTTGGGGTAATAATCTACCAGGAGCAGGTGATGGAAATAGCGCGTATTCTCTCTGGATATAGCTTAGCAGAAGCAGATTTACTCAGACGTGCCATGGGTAAGAAAATTAAGGAAGAGATGGATAAACAACGTGAACTTTTTGTTCAAGGAGCAACAAAAAACGGTGTTGATTACGATAGGGCAAGTTATATTTTTGATCTTGTTGCAAAATTTGCTGGTTATGGATTTAATAAATCCCACGCTGCAGCATATGCGATTATATCTTACCAAACAGCTTGCCTTAAGGCTAACTACCCATTAGAATTTTTTACGGCCTTGATGAATCTGAATATCGATGATAGAGACAAGCTAAACTTATTTTATCATGCTGCAAAGTTTAGTGGAGTTGCTATCCTTCCACCGGATGTAAACAAATCTAAGGCTGAATTTTCAATAGAGGGTGAACATATACGCTATGGCATTGCTGCTTTGCGTAATGTTGGTTTTGCTATAGCAGAAGGGATAGTAAACGCACCTTATAAGGACATATGGGAATTTATTCAAAATTCAGGACATATAATAAATAAAAGGGCATTAGAAAGTTTAATTAAATCTGGAACATTCGATAGTGTGCACAAAAATAGAAAGCAGTTATATGAGTCAATAGACACATTGATTTACTTTGCAAATAAAAATAGGCAGTCAAATCAAGCTGTTTTATTTGGCAATCTTGATGTCCTCAAGCCAAAACTCGAGAATGTGGAAGATTTTAATGAAGAGGAAAAATTAGAGCATGAGTTGTTTTCACTAGGGTTTTATTTAACTAATCATCCGCTTAAAAAATTTAAAACTCTTTTGAAAAAATTAAATATTGGGTTTATCGGAGAGAGTAAGACGATAAAAACTGCTGGTGTAATATTAAATGTGCGTATGAGAACCTCAGAACGTGGAAGATTTGTTATCCTAACACTTTCTGATCCCCACAATGTTTCTGAAATAGCATTCTACAATAATGAAATAATAGAAGAAAAAAGGAATCTATTTTCACCTGGAGCATTTGTGATAATTGATCTTGAAATTTCAGAAAACACAACGAGACTATCAGGAAAGGACATATCTGAATTTACAGAAAAGGTTACTTCTCTAATGAAAGGATTAGTTTTAACTGCTGTATGTGCAGACTCGCAAAAAGTTGCTGAGGAATTGAATTTAGTGTTGAAAAATGGAGGCAAAACCAAAATAATGCTTGAGCTTCTTCTTGAAAAACATAAAGTCAGCATCTTGTTGCCAGGTGCATATTCAATCACTCCCCAAACTATTTATGAAATATCTCACTTAAGTTGGATTCAAGGCGTAGAAATTAATACAAATAACTTGCTTATATAAAAAAGTTTTATATAATTAAAGTGTTTAATTGATATTAAAGGAAGATATAGTGAATCTCTATGAATTTACTTTTATAGCACAACCGAACTTATTGCAGCAAGAAGTAGAAGAAATGGTCCAGGAATTGGCTATTTTGTTGAAAAATATTAAAGCAGATGTTATTTCTCAGGAGGTTAAAGGTCTTATAGAAAGAGACCATAGCACAGCTACAAAACAAGAGCTAGAGGCAAGCACTGAAAGCATTAAAAAAAGTCTGATTGTTTACTCTGATTTTTTGGAAACTCTGACAAAAATTTTATGGGTTGAATTGGAAGAAGATTTTTCAAATTTAAAAGAAATAAAGTCAAGAATCGATAAAGAATTGAAAAATGAACTAAGTGATACGGGAATAAAACAAAATTTTATGGACCTTCCAGGAGCTAACACTAAAAGTGCATTTATCTATAATGTAGCAAATGCTTTTAAGGAAAATGTTTCACAACATCTAATAAAGCCCCTTCAAGAGGTTTTAAAAAGTTTTAAAATAGTAGACTCAAATCAATTGAGTAAAACTCTGGAAGTGCTTTTGAAAAATATTGAAGCTTCAGGATTGATAAAATATGAATATTGGGGTCTATTGGATTTTGCATACCCAATAAATAAGATGAAAAGTGGTCATTACTGTATGATGTGTATAAGTTTTACTTCAAGCATTATGGATGAATTTGAGCGTAGAGTAAAACTGAATGAGAATATTATTCGCCACTTGTCTGTACGGGTTAATGAGTTTTTTAAAGGTAAATCTTACATGATGGATAAACAAATTGAGGAGAAAAGTGCATAATGATGAAAAGACGAAATAGTTTTAATAATTCTTACGTATCTGTAAATAACAGAACTGGCTTTAGGCGTCCTAAGGTCTGTCCTCTTGCTGCATCTAAAGATGAGGACATAGACTATAAGAATATAGATTTATTATCCAAATTCACCTCTGACTATGGTAGAATATTACCTAGAAGGTTAACAGGTGTGTGTGCAAGAAAACAAAGAAAGTTGCGCTTAGCAATTATAAGAGCACGCTTTTTAGCTCTTGCTCCTTACTGTACTAAAAAAGTTAGGTAATTTATGTTAATAATTTTAAAGGAAAATATAACAACTTTAGGTAAGCTTGGTGAAGTTGTCAAAGTTAAACCAGGTTATGCACGTAATTTTCTTTTTCCACAAAAAAAGGCGATGAAAGCTACTAAGGAAAATTTAATAAAGCTAGAGGAACAGCGTTTGTTATTGGAAGAAGAAAATATCAAGAAATTAAATTCAGCAAAAGTGCTTGCATCATCATTGCATGATAAGTTTATTATATTAATAAAGCAGGCTTCAGAGGATGGAAAGATTTTTGGTTCTGTAACAATACGTGAAGTTGCAAAAACTTTATTACAAGAAGGATATGAGATAAGTCATCATAGTTTATCTTTTGGTGGAATAAGTATCAAAAATTTGGGCGAGTATCAAGTGAATATAGAATTACATAGTAAAGTGATAGTGCCAATTACTATATACGTTGTCAGATCTGAGAAAGATGCACATGAATTGAGGCAAGTAAAGTTGCAAAATCAGAAATCTGAGCAACAAGAAGATACAAATAACGAATAGCAGTGAAGAAAATATTTCAACTACTCCTGTCATTCCAGTGCACTTTTTTTCTGTCGTCCCAGTGTTACACACTGGGATCTAGCATGTTCAAAGATAAGACAGGGATCATCTAATGATCCCACGCTATAGCCGCAAAGAAATCTCTTCCATTTGGGAAGAAAAAAATAAGTTCAACATATGGCTCAAAATAGAAAAATTAGCATGTGAAGCTCAAGCAAAATTAAAAGTTATTCCAAATGATGTTGCTGAAAAGCTCTCTGGTGCTATTGAATTTGATATTGAGCGTATTAACGAAATTGAATCCATTGTAAAACATGATGTTATAGCTTTTTTGACATATATTGCTGAAAAAGCGGGAGTTGATGTTCGTTATCTCCATTACGGAATGACAAGTTCTGATGTTTTAGATACATGCCTTGCAGTGCAGTTGAAAGAGTCATGTGATATTTTACTCAAGAATCTAAAAAATTTACTTATAGTATTGAAAAAAAAAGCTGAGGACTATAAAGATATTGTTTGTGTTGGGCGCAGTCATGGAATGCATGCAGAACCAATAACTCTTGGGTTAAAATTTGCTAGATTTTATGCTGAATTTAAACGCAATTATCAGAGATTAATTAGCGCGCAAAAAGAGATCTCAATTTGTAAAATATCAGGTGCAGTAGGTAATTTTGCAAATATTAATCCATTTGTTGAAGAGTATGTAGCGAAAGAAATGGGACTCATACCTGAAACCATATCGTCTCAAGTCATTCCTCGTGATAGACATGCCATGTTCTTTTCAATTTTGGGAGTAATTGCAAGCTCAATAGAAAATATTGCAATTGAGATTCGTCATTTGCAAAGAACTGAAGTCGGCGAAATCTCTGAATATTTTTCCACTGGGCAGAAGGGAAGTTCTGCTATGCCGCATAAGTGTAATCCTATTTTAAGTGAGAATTTGACTGGGCTCTCGCGCTTAATACGCAGCTATGTTTTTCCTGCATTAGAAAATGTTGCACTATGGCACGAACGAGATATATCGCACTCGTCTGTGGAAAGGTGCATTGCTCCTGATGCTTGCATAGCAATGGATTTTGCTTTAGTACGATTAACAGATTTGATAGATAAATTGGTGATCAATAAGGAAAATATTGAAAAGAACTTAAATTCTTCAAAAGGCTTGGTTTTTTCACAACGAGTATTACTCGAGTTGGTAAATAGTGGTTTGACGAGGGAAGAGGCGTATAAAATTGTTCAGAGCAATGCAATGAAAGTGAAACAAAACAATAGTGATTTTCTGGCCGAACTGAAACAAGATAAATTCTTACTTGAAGTTATTAACTCTAAAAAACTTGAATCTTTGTTTGATTTGAAGTATTATACGAAACATATAGATCATATATATAGCAAGGTTTTTAATGAGGCTGAGTAGCTCAGTGGTAGAGCAGGAGGATCATAATCTCTTGGTCGGGGGTTCAAATCCCTCCTCAGCCACTCAAGCTAAGCTATGGTTTGGCGGTAGCAGCGCATTTGACAAAATAACGTGATTCATTGTCAATTAACTGAAGTTTTTTTTCAGTTGTTCATATAGTATATGGAATAATGTATGTGAAGTGATAAAGATACAACATTTGTTGTATCTATTCAGGGGAATGGCTAATGGTATCCGTTCAAGAAAGTGGTAAGGTAGATGAGAAAAGACAACTAAATGAATTTCATCCGAGTAGCTGACACTGGCATCTATATAAAGACAATCTCATGCACTCATTTAAAGTGAAGTTTTCTGGATCCCAGTGTCTAGGCACTGGGATGACAAGAAAAGAGTTGACTTGAATGACACCGAATAGGCACTGGGACAGAGGCTACTTGAATAATATTTCACCATGTCATTCCAGCACTTGATGCTGGAATCCAGAAGTTTCTTGAGCACAAAAGTCATGCTAAATTTTTGTTGTTAAGAAAGGCTGGATAGCTACTTGAATGACACCATTTGTTACTGTGTTTTTGTCTATCTTATTTTGCTACCCTACTGAACGAATATACAAAATCTAACTTTTTTCTATACAACCAGCTAGGTCAAGAAAGGTGAATCTATCTCTTGTTGCAAATGTAAGATTGACTACCTTGCAATATTGCTCTTTGTTCCAATTAAGATGCTCCGGTAAGTATGGAATTGATAGATCTTCAAATACTTTCTGCAGGTGTTTTGCAGATAGTAAATTTTGCTTAATTAAACTAGAAATATTACTCCATTCTTTGCAAATAATCTCTTGAATTTTTTGCTGCATAATTTGCTTCTGCTTTAGAATTTTTATAAATTCGGTATTACCAAGGCACTGAGTTATATGTTTTACATCTAAAGTGATCGGTTTGGTAATCGGGTTTTGTATTGACAATATCTCCTCTTGTAAGTTAGCCATAGTAATCGTCGTAACAGCAATTTTTTCGCCATGTAACGAGGAGGAATAATCTTTCGTTACCGTCTCCATTGCATGAGCTATCATATGTTCTCCTTGGCTTGCAGAGTAGCTGCCTTTTGACATCACCATTCCAAGTCCTGAAATCAATAAGGCTTCCATAAGTAATAAAACTACTCTTTTATCTTTTTTAGCAAGTGCCAAGTGTTCTCTGAGCAAAATTTCCTCCAGATTGCGAACAAGTTTAAAGGGGAGTTCATTATATTCTGTGCCAAGTAATAGATTAGATAATAGCCAATCGGCTTGTACTGTTGAACGGCAGATGAAATCTGCAAATCCACTTAATGTGAGGCGTAGTGGTGCGTTGGCAATTATATCGGTATCAATGTATATTGCCTTTGGAAGATGTGCTCCGAACGATTTTTTATATCCATCAACTAATATTGAAGCGTTTGCAGAGCTATATCCATTCATGGAAGCAGCTGTTGGAAAGGATATGTAGTCTTTGCCTTCTAAATAGCTTGCGTACTTACAGATATCATTAACAGTGCCACTGCCAAATGCAACCATTAAGTCACTATCTTTTGCTTTATTTCTAACTAGGTTTACAGCTTGGAGAGAAGCAGCTCTGTTCAGTCTATTTGGTGTCATCCAAGTAGCGTGACACTGCGATCCATCATAGTCACGCACTGGAATGACAGGTGTGGCTGGAATAATTAAATGAGAAACTTTATTAAGTATGTTTTTGTTTAAAAGTTTTGCTGTATTTTCATCTGCAATCAGAAAAATGTCATTTCCGTATTGTCTACATATTTCATAGATATTATCAGCAAGTACTGTTACTTCCCTTATAAGAACTTGTTCTGTGTGCTGTAATATTTGTTTTAAATATCGCATAGAATGTTTACAATACGGTAATGTTAGTATTTCAAGATTGATATGAAGATTGACCCTGTAGAACTAACTAAGAAATTAATTTCTTTTAAAAGTATAACACCAAAAGACGATGGGGCAATAGAGCATATAGCAGCCATTCTCAAGAAAAGTGGTTTTGAATGTGAGATTTTAGAGTTTGGTGATAAAGTTAAAAATCTTTATGCGAAATATATAAATGGAGTACCAAACTTGTGTTTTGCTGGACATGTTGATGTTGTACCACCAGGTGAGTTAAAAGATTGGATATCTGATCCATTTAAGCCAGAAGTTAGAGATGGAATGCTATACGGAAGAGGAGCAGCTGATATGAAAGGCGGAGTAGCTGCATTTATTGCTGCTATCGTAGATTCAGTTGCAGGTAAGTTTCGATTCAGCGGTTCAATCAGTGCATTGATTACCAGCGCTGAAGAAAGCACGGAAGAACATGGAACAAAGGCCATTTTGGAATGGATGAAAAGCAAGCAAAAAAAGATAGATTTTTGTATAGTTGGAGAACCAACGAGTAGTGAGAAATTAGGTGATACCATAAAAATAGGTAGAAGAGGTTCTGCAACATTTAAATTGATTTGCCATGGTAAACAAGGGCACGTTGCCTACCCAGATCTAGCAGATAATCCAATATATAAAATGGTATCGATACTAAGTAAGATAAAAGATACCACTTTTGATACTGGTAATAAATACTTTCAGCCTTCACATTGCGAAATTACTACTATCGACGTTGGAAATAATACTAATAATCTAATACCTAGTTCAATAGCAGCAGGTTTTAATGTTCGATATAACAATACACAAACACCAGACGTTTTATATAAGATGATTGATGCAATATGCACCAATGTGACTAACGATTATAAACTGTCTATGCAGAGCAGCAGGGACGTTTTTCTCTCTATTCCTGATAGAAATACTGATATTATGCTTGATGCGATAAATAAAATTACCGGTATTGATGCTGTGCTGAGTACAAATGGTGGCACATCTGATGCTGCGTTTATTAAGGATATTTGTCCAGTAATTGAATTTGGTATGATCAACAAAACCGCACATCAGGTAAATGAATGCGTATCAATAGACGATATACATAAATTAACAGCTATATATAAGGAGTTTATAAAAAATTATTTTTACCCCACTAATAAAATATTAAACCAAATCAATGTAATTGGTAATACGCCTGATGCTCCATTATTAGCTTGAGGTGCAGTTGCATAGAGAAGAAACTTACTAGACACATTTTACCAACCCCTTATTATAATATTAAGGGTATTTTTGACTCAAAACTTGTCTTTGATCTGTGCGAGCTTAATAACAAAAATTCAGTAGAAAGCTTATTGGCGAAAATTATCTGTTCAGCAGAGTGACAAAATAAGATAGACAAAAAGGGTGTAAGAACAAATAGTGTCATGCAACACTGGCTTTTGTATACAAAACGTTGTAAAGCGCTTTTGTCAACCTGGATCCCAGCTCGGATAACAAGAAAAGAAGCACTGGTTTCACATAGATCTGAACAGATATAATTTCTTAAACATTTATAGCTCACATAAAACCCGGTCTGACTGTCATAAAGGCTACTCATTGCAGCAGACAACTTTCGCACTACTTCAAATTCTAATTTTCAACTTAAAGAGGTACGTAATGTCAAATAACTTCAATTTCAAAGAATTTTTTCACCATCACGAAGCAAATAGCACTTTAGATGATATACAAAGGTACTGCATACTGTGGCAATCAGTGATATCACAGGCAATGATTGATGCAGCAAGTAACTGTAAAAAAACAGAAAGCTTGGTAGAGAAACGTAAAGCAATTTCCTGGCTATCAGACTTCAGTCAAGATTTTGTTGAAACATGTATACTGGCTGATTGCGATCCATTATACGTAAAAAACAAAATACAGCCAATTCTAAAAAAGATAAAGCCCTTTTAATGAGGTTTACCCCTCTCACCAAGAAAAATATCATTTAATCTTTTTTCTATAGCTTCATCTATATCTTGGATTAATAGCTGCTTTATCATATTCACTTTCCGTTCTGCCTCTTGAAGATTATTGTTACCGTAACTGTTCTTATTACTATAACCATAACTACTGCCATTTGGTTTATTACTCATTTTTCTTCTTGTGCTGAGTATCTGAACTATCTTCTCCTTGAAAAAAGACTTCCAGCCTGTGCCAGAAAATAATTTGTAGAGAAAATGCGGAGTAAGAAACGCTACTAATATTCTAATAGAAACTCCATAACCCAAATCATCTCTATTTTCATAATACCATTTTAAATATTGATACAAATGGTAAAATGCATTTTTGAAAGAGCTAAACTCTACAGCATACCAAAAGCCACTGGTGAGAAACATGAGCATAATGCTCGATGTATAAAGATACAGAGTGAAAAGAAATAGCTTGACAACTATATCTTTCAAGCTGCCCAGTATATAATTAAATAACCTTAATTTATAAAAAAGTGATATCATTTCACGCACACTTTAATAAAGCTGGGGTGGAAGGATTCGAACCTTCGCGTGGCGGTATCAAAAACCGCTGCCTTACCACTTGGCTACACCCCAATATTGTTTATATCAATAACATTATTAACCGAATTAGTAAAAGATTTATTCGCTTTTCCTATGGGTATTATCACAACGGCTGGTTGATCATAAGAATGCATTGCCTCGATTTTTTCTACAATCTTATCAGTCTGATCATTCCTGCTCTTCATAATTGCCACTATTTCACAATTACTATTAATTTTACCTTCCCATAAATACAGAGAATTTACTTCGGGAAATATATTTACACATACAATTAACTTCTCGTTTAACAATTCTTCAGAAATAGTCTTAGCCTCTTTCAGGTTTGAAAAAGTTATATAGACTAAAACTAAGTTGCTCATTAATCGCTACATAAATGCATTTTTACTATACTCTACTTAGATTTATTCATCAAGAGAAAATAGGAGAGACTTCTACAGCGCTTGACACACAGCTGTACGAACATTGTAGCAATTTGCGCACAGATATTTATTTGACAATGGAATTTGGTGAGTATACAAAGTAGCTAATAAAGCAGCTCTTTGCGCTGGAAAGAGTTGCAACTAGCTTAGGAGGCATTATGAATAATGGTCAGGAAAAAAAATATAGATTCAGGAATGAGATTATATTGGCAGAATATATTTTCATACATTAAACAGGGTGATAGAGAAAGCGCAGAGAGAATAATAGATAATCTTATAAGTAGCAATAAATGGAAATCTAAAGAAGTATATAACTGCTTATTGATTATTGCTGTCACTCAAGGTGATATTCAAGTTGCTGAATTTTGTAAAAATCGCGGAGCGAACCTTGATTATGTAAGTGATGATGGAAGAACATCACTCTGGCTTGCTAGAGAAAATGGAAAAATCAAATGGTTGAAACTCTTGAAAAATGGGGTGCACGTGGAGACACTGATCAGTATTGTGGTAAATCTCTTTCTAATTTAATAACGCTAGATTATCGTGACAAAATAGAAGATTTTTATTACGGTACACTCTCTAGGTGCTTTGAGAAAGGTTTAAGCAAAGAAAATTTAGCAAAAACAGTAGAGGATTTTGTGCAAAACAAAGGGTACTATATTAAGGAAACATACGGAGAATTTCTCCTGTGCTCTGTTGCTAAACGTGATATCAAAATTGCTGAGTTTTGCAAAGAAAGTGGAGCAGATCTGAATTATAAAGGCTACTCTGGAAGAACGCCATTGGAGGTAGCTGAGAGATTTAAATATTGTGAAATGGCTAAAACTCTTAGAGAATGGGGAGCACATAAAGACAATAAGTTTTGGAGTAAGCTGCCTTTTTCTAGTTTAAAAGATCCTAAGCAAGAAAAACAGAGAGAATGTACAAAATGCACCTTGATATAAGTAGATCTTATGATCTAGGAGAGCAACAGCTAGAACATTTTCTGCTGCTTTTTTTTGGCTAAGGTCACATTTCATTACGCATTAAATTGTATGCATCTGTTCAGGGAATTTGCTAATGTGAAAGCCAGTGCTTCCTTTCTTGCGATGTAGCTGTACAGAAATTGAAGATGTCATTTAGTAGTTCTCCCCTGTCATTCCAGCACTTGATGCTGGAATGACACCACCATAAAGGAACCAGTGTCAGCTACTTTCATGACATCATTTATTCCTCTAGTCGTCTTTTCTCTTTTCCTTATTTTACTACTCTGATGAACGGATACAAAAAAACTCATGCAACTTGATGTAAGTAGGTCTTGCAAGCATTTTAAGATTGCCGTTTCGCTAGTTAACATAAAGAAAACTTGGCGAAATTTTAAAAATAGTATATGGTTGGTAATATCTTATAGGAGGGGCAATGCACAGTACTCAAGAAAAAGAAATACATCTTATATTCTTTCATGGATTAGGGGATAATTATAAAAATGCAACTACATTCTGTAAAGATATGCAATCTGAGCTCATGCACCACCATGATATACCTAATTTTCACACTCATGCACACAAATACCCGGCTGCATTTCAAAATTATATAACTTATGCCTTAACCAGCTTCGTATGCTTACTAGCATCAATATTGCCACCTACTGTCATACTGCTTACTAATCCAATAACAGCTAGAACAGTTGGATTGGCAGTCTTAGCAGCTTTAGCTTGTGTTTTTTTATCTATATTGCTACTCATGATTCCGTTTCTAAATAAGAATCAAAACTTATTCAAGTCTTCAATAGAGAAAATTAATCAACTAATAAATCAAGGTGTGAAACCCGAAAATATTATACTTTTCGGTCATTCTTTTGGAGAAGCAGTTGCATCGGAAGTGTTAAAGCATTTTGCGAATAGAGATGTTAAACTTGGAGGAATTGTCTTCACTAGCACTTTTAGTTCTTTTCATACAGCAATAGAGCATTTTCCAATGCCTCAAACGAAAATTTTGAGTATACTGCCTTCATTCCTACTAAAAAGAATACTAAAAGCCTTCGATTTAGACTTTGATATAGCAGATAATTTGCAAAAGTCACAAAATGAAAAAACGCTAATAGTAATTATTAATCACGCAAGAGACAAATTAATACCACTTCCTGCACAGTTGGCAAATGCAATAAGAGATGATCGATTATTAAATGGTAATCCGATTAAGATTCGTGATAATCTGTTTATATATGGAGATGATCCTCATAACAGTGTTTTGGATAGTGTCACACTGACTGAAGAATTAAGAGAAATGGTACTTAGTAAAGTTACGTCTAGAACGCGTTAACTTTTCTGCTGCTTTTTTGGCTAAGGTCACACTTCATTACGTATTAAATTGTATGTATCTGCTCAGGGAATTTGCTAATGTGAAAGGAGTGCTTCCTTTCTTGCGATGTAGCTGTACAGAAATTGAAGATGTCATTTAGTAGTTCTCCCCTGTCATTCCAGCACTTGATGCTGGAATGACACCACCAAAAAGGAACCAGTGTCAGCTACTTTCATGACACCAACTTTTAAATTCCAGTTATGCAAGAAATCTAATCCTTTCAATACGATAATTACTTCAATAGTTTGTATATAGTATAATCTTCTGTCTTGGTAAGAATAGTTTTATTCCATCCATCAAAAAATGCTAAATTGAGGTATGTATCACCCTTATAGGGCTTGTGAATTTCAGTTATAATAAATTCTGAGATTAGGTTATGCTCTAAAAAAAGGTGTGCTATTTGTGCCCCACCAATCACAAAGACTTGAGAACTACTTTGAATTGACAGAAATTCTTGCATGGAAGAGACAACAGTACATTTTGGACCTCTATTAAAACACTTGTTACGGGAGAAAACAATAGGTGTACGATTCTTTAGTATGCTTTGAGGCACGGTTTCAAATGTCTTTCTTCCCATCACAATAATTTGTTTGTCGGTCACTTGACAAAAATGTTTAAACTCACTTGGATAACGCCAGGGCAAATCATTATTTATTCCAATTACCCCATTAGGGTCAACAGCCATAATTCCAATAATCTTCATCCTTTTAAGACAGCTTGGGCTACAAAAAATCTCATGTGGTCGCGTACATTATGCACTCTAAGGAAATCAACCTTATTTTGCAGTATAGCAGATGTAGCAATTGTTTCTAAATCTCTATTAGAGGGAGATTCTATGGAAAAAGAGGAAATAAATGACTTTCTGGAATGGCCAACTAAAACCTTGCAGCCAAAATTTTGTAAAGTTTCTATACTGCGTAAAATCTGAATATTCTGATACATAGATTTGCCAAAACCAATACCAGGGTCAATAATTATTGAATTTTCATCAAAACCCAGTCCTAGTAGTTTGTTAATGCTCTTCTCTGCCCAATTATTTATGATATCAATTGGGTCAGTGTCATGTGGAATAATATTGTCCTTATGTGGTGGTATCGAAAGTGAATGCATAATAACGACACTACACCCACTGCTAGCAACTTCTTTTAAGGTATTACTACTCAGATCTCCCTTCTGATCATTTACCCAGGCAATATTGTAGTGCTTCAAAACGTTTAAAATAACGTCTGGCCAAAAACTATCAATGCTGACTTCAATATCACCATTTTTCATATAGTCGCTAAGATTATCAAGTACTGGTTTTAGACGTGCATACTCTTCCTCTGGCGTCTTTATTGAAGCTCCAGGCCTTGTTGATTGAGCTCCAAGATCAACTATGCTTGCACCATCTGATACCAGCTGCAATGCCTGCTTGGTTGCTCGATTCGCATCATAATAAAGACCACCATCTGAAAATGAATCAGGGGTAATATTGACGATACCCATAAGCTTTGGTGAAAGCGTAAAACTCTTTGAAAAACAGTCTTGAACATTGAAAGCAAAGGTTTTGTTAACCATTGCCATCAAGTGGAGCAAAAATGGTCTATTTACTAATTCTGGGTGAGGAATTTTAAGGTCAGGTATATCAAGCGTTAGATCATCCCATAACAAAATATCTAAATCAATAACACGAGGTGCCCATTTTTCGTAGACTTGTGGACGACCAATATCACATTCGATTTGTTTTAAGCCTTTTAGTAGCTCCTCAGGAGAAGAAGAATAACTTCCATAGACAATCATGTTGAGAAATGGCTTGTTCCAATCAGGTGGAGCATCATTTGGTAAAATAGCCTTAGTTTCTAGAATGATCGAAGACTTTAAGTCTTTTAAATAGCGCTTCTTTAGTAACTCAGTAGCTCTTTGTAAATGGGAAAGGCGATTCCCTATATTTGATCCAATAGAAATATAGATCATTCTTGCAATTCATTACAGTAAGTAAAAAAAACGCCCCCATGCACACCAGGAACTGGTGGTGCGATTTTGTGAGTAGTCACCCTGACAGAAGAAATAATATGCTTCTTTCGCAGCAAAAGGTTATTAATGGCTCTGTATATCTCATGAGTTAAATGCTCGATTAAATTAAATTGCTTGCCCTGAACAAGAGATTGAATACTTTGCACTACTTCCAAATAGCAGATAGTATCTTTAAGTTGATCAGTTGTAATCCCTGAAGGAGGAGATTTAAAAGTGAAATCAACGTCAATACTCACCAATTGGGGAGAAGACTTCTCTTCTGCACTACATCCCAAATGAACCCAAAGCCGTAAATCAGATATAAGAAGATTACATGCTACCACTGAATTTAGTATCTACTTATAATTAATGACAAACATCAACATTCATCATGCCATCAAGAAAACCCCATAAGAGTTTTGCTCCTTTTTCAGCGCCTTGCATAACTTTCTCTTGTTCTTCTTCGTTTAAATCTGCAATAAGGTTTGCACATTCTTCAGAATGCCACTCATCAGCTTCCATATGAACGGTAAAAAATTTGAGAGAACGCTCATCATTTATTGAATAGTGTTTTTTCAGACCTTCAATTTTAGACTTAGAAACCTCTGGAGTTTGACGTTCATAAGCGTACAGAGCTCCAAGACCTGCTGCAAAATCTGATTTTACAATGTTAAAATAACCATCAACTAATTCTCGTGTCTCCTTAATTTGTGCATTTTCACAAAGTTCTGAACGTGCTACTCCCAGTCCTTCAGCAAAACGCTGCCATAATTCTGGGTGATTATCGTCGCCTTGTTCTTCCTCTATTAAATTACCAAGTAAAACTTGCCGCATTTTCAAATTCGTACACAAGGAATGTATACCGCTGATATAACGAGGAAAAGCAGCAACATGGTGATAATATTCCTTAGCGTAGGTTTGCAGAGCCTGCAGGCTTAAGCTACCTTCATTCCATGACTCGTAAAACGGGTGTTTTAATAAGTGTAAACTATCTAATTGATTATTAAGTGATTGAACAAATGTCATAAATAAACAGTAAATTGTTTTAGGCTACGTTTAGGTTTATCAAATGTCAAGAGGCATTTCTCACTACTACTTTAATTCCAATAAATACAAAGATAGATGCGTTATTGGTTAATTTTTTAGTAAAAATTGATTTTTTCTAAAATTTCATGTATTATTAAATCAATATAGTGAAAAACGCAAAATGAAAGTAACAGAAGAAAATACAATAAAAATTAGGGAAGAGTTCGTAGAAGTTCAAAATGGAATGCGAATTCAAAAGATAGTGATGTCAAACTCGAAGAGCAGTGCAGATAGCAGAAAGAAAAAGCATATAGTTTACTTTCCAGGGCTTACATATACTTTTGAAAAAGAGCCAGATGAAGACAAAAGTGAATGGAATTGGGCAGCTGAAGCAGGTATGGATGTTCACCTTATTAATTTTCCTGGTTCTGGAAAAAGCAAAGGTCATTCTTTAAACGGTCGAAATCGAGTAAATGCAGGAATTGCAGTCATTTCAGATCTTCTAAAGCAAGGCATTCACCCAGACAATATAGTACTGTATGGAAGCTGTGCTGGAGGACCAATAGCTGCGGAGGTTTATAAAAAGTTTAAAAAAGATGACAATATTCATTTAAGATGCATTATCAATAAATCCTTTAGCTCATTCAAAAAACTTGTAGTGAAATTACTACACATATCAAAACCTAAATGGCTATTTCCTCCTATAATAAAATTCATACTCAAATGCTTTGGTTGGCACTTTAAGCCACATACAATAGTAAACGATATTACTCCATACACAATTTGTTTTAATCTAGAGAACGATGGCTTTATTAGTAAGCAGGCAAATATAGGTACTAAAATTTCTGATATAGAAAAAAGTCATAGGAAAAAAAACTATCAAAAAAAAGAAACTTTTGAAGGTTTTGAGCAATACAAAGAGTTTTTCATGAAGCATACTAATTTAGCTAAAATAAAAAATCTTGAACCTGAAGTTGGAGTAATGAGAAAATGCTGGAATAAGTTTCTATCGTTACTACCTATTAAGGCAGATGATATTCACTTTTCTCCAATTACAGAATTGTGCTCATCAAGTGAACACAAATACACTCTTCCTGAGCTAATTTCACTCTTTTTAGAATTCACAGATGATTATTTTGAAAAGAAGGGCTCGCTCAATCAAGAGATAAAAACAGAAGTGATATTTGAAAAGAATAGTGAAAAAGAAATAGAGGAAAAGAAACAGTATTTTACCAATTTAAAGAATTATTCAATAAGTCAGAGTATATCTAAAAAGCTAATATCCCCGCAAATATTGAAATAAGTGCTCCTTTTGTGATTAAAAAGGCACTACATCTAAAATATCTGCCATAAGTGGTAATTTTGTGCTTTTACTTTCATCATAGAAATTGTTTTCACTAGCTTCTAATTTCTCACTAATTTGTGAGTAAGGTTTAAAAACTTCAGAACTGTACTTATCAAGGCATTTGTTTAGGCAGTCAGGGTCTGTCCTTTTTTCTTTGTTGCTATAGCATTTCTGCTTACATTGATTCTGTCTAAAATTAATCCCTTTCTCTTTGTGTGATGCTTGTTGTTCCATAATATTCTTCAATTTAAATAATGTTCATATTAGCATGCAAATATGAACATTATGCTAATATCATTACTTTTTAGGTATGCATAGCAAATTTATGTCTGGAAATAGTTTTTGGTTATTTCCTACACTTTCTTTATAAAAACCATAGGCGCCCATTGATTTTTATTAGCTAAAGTAAAGGTCAAGTATCTGGAATTCTGGACATAAAATCCTCCTGTATAAAAAGATTTGGTAGCGCACATACGACAGAAATTAAGTATGTGTGTGCACCTACATACACTGAAAAAGATACGCTACGTTTTTTATTGAAAAGTTAATTGAAAGTCTGCAGACAAATTTGAGCTCTAAAAATATCTCTAACCGCAATTATAATTAGATTGAAAATATGCGGAAGTAATTTTTTTGACAATAGATTTGTTTCATAATCAGACAGCTGAGATCCAATAAGAAAATCTGATCACACGCTGGAATGACACCCATTTAGTTTTCTTACCTGTCTACCTTATCTTGCTATTTTGCTGAACAGATACATTTTATTAATAGTGGTGGGATTGGTAGGACTCGAACCTACGACCAATTCGTTATGAGCGAACTGCTCTAACCGACTGAGCTACAATCCCTTTTATTAACACTTATAATACACACAAAAGGAAATTTGTCTACTCGCTTATTTCACTATCAACCCAACTTTGCAAATCACTTATTGCGCCAATTTTGCGTGCAATTTCCTTACCATCTTGAAATATGATTAAAGTAGGTATAGATTGAACTCCATACTTACTTGGCACTTCAGTTTGTTCATCTATGTCAAATTTGCAGATCTTGATCTTGCCTTTTCTATCCTTGGCTAACTGCTCGATACGTGGCATCAGAGTTTTGCATGGTCCACACCATTCTGCCCAAAAATCTACCAGCACAAATCCTTTGTGGTTAGCAACTTCAGATTCGAAATTTTGATCATTTACCGCTTTAATATCATCACTCATAAAATACCTAAATTTTTATAAAATATAGCGTACCAATTAGTAGCTAATCAACTAAATTCTTGCAAACTCAAAGTGTTTTGCATAAAACCTGATGGTTAAAAATATCTACATTTCCCCAACCCATTAAGTCTAGCTCAATACGAGTGGAAAGAAATTCAAAGCACTTTTCGGCTAATTCTTTTCTATTTTCACGTTCCAGCATTAAATCTAGCTTTTCCTTTATTCTATGGAGATATAAAACATCAGATGCAGCATAACTTTTTTGCTTGTCTGTTAAATTTTCATTTCCCCAATCAGAAGATTGCTGTTGCTTGTTTAGTTTTATATCAAGTAGTTCTAAGCACAACTCTTTTAAGCTATGACTATCTGTATAAGTGCGAACTAAACGTGAGGCTATTTTCGTGCAATAGCAAGGCAGTGCCCAGGTTTTTAAATAATAATGTATTATACTTACATCAAACCGCGCAAAGTGAAATATTTTGGTTATATTTTTATCCTCTAATATTTTTCTCAAATTTGGAGCTGTATAATCGTTTTTGAATTGAATCAAATGAGCGTTGCCATCATCAAAAGAAAGCTGTACAAGGCATAATCTATCTCTGCTATGCAGCAGCCCCATTGCCTCTGTATCAACAGCTATAGATTTTATATCATTCGGTATTGCACTGGCTGGCAGGTCGTCTTTATATATAAATATTCTCATAAATTTAATATGTTTTATGACACATACAATAATCAAAAATGAGTTTTAAGTATACGAAAAGATCATAGAAAATTGGCTCTCATGATTTTCATGTATGTAGGGTTTACAAATTATGATATGCATCTATAATAAGAATAAGTAAATTTTCATTGCGGGAGTGGCTCAGTTGGTAGAGCGCAACCTTGCCAAGGTTGAGGTCGAGGGTTCGAACCCCTTCTCCCGCTCTTCTTTTAACGTAAAAAAATTGCTTCCCCGGTTCAACTAATCTAGCTATACTAAAAGTAGTTAAAAGCTTTTTAGAAAATTAATTATGGGGGTTATATGAAAGATGATACTAAAGATATGTTAATTTCCTTAGGTACAGTTGCAACAATAGGAGCACTTACAGGTTTGGGACTCAGTTTTACAGCTTTATCACCATTGGTGATGGGTGGGATTGTTGGTTCTATAGCTCCAGCATTGATTACAGCTCTGCTTGCGGGACATATACTATACCAATTTACAAAAAAGATTCTATTGAAAAAGATGATAAAGATAACTTTGTTTTTGGGAGTATTATTACACCTGCAAGTGCTGCAATTGGAGTTGGTCTTGCTGCAGCTGCAACTGCTGTTTTCCCTGGTGCAATGCTTGGAATGGGATCGGCAGCTTTAGCAGGTGCAATAATAGCGCCCATAGCAGTAATTGCAGGGTTATTTGTAACATTTTGTATTATTGAACCAATAGCTAAAAAAGTGAATGAGTATATTATATCACCTATAGTTGAGCGTTTTTCTTCAAAAGAGGAAGAGTGTAATCTACCTGCAAAATAATCAATTGACGTTAACATTTAGTTTTCTTTATAATTTCCTTTGTGAAAGAAGAAAAATGCTTATTTGTAACGATAGCTGGTTTGCCAAATGCTGGAAAGTCAACGCTAATTAACAGCATCGTAGGCAAGAAAATTGCAATTGTCACCCCTAAAGTGCAGACAACAAGGACGCAGGTAAGGGGTGTTGCTATATGCAACAATGCGCAAATTGTTTTTACTGACTCTCCAGGAGTGTTTTCAGCAGAAACAAATCTTGAAAAAGCTTTAGTCAAATCTGCATGGGGAGCAGTTAAGGATAGTGACATTACTTTGTTGCTTGTTGATGTAAACAATTACCTAAAAAATATAGAAAGAATAAAAACGATATTTGCACGATTGGAGCGCACAAAAGGCAGATGCATTTTGGTTATCAATAAAACTGATTTAGTAAAGAAATCAGAGCTCAAGATGGCACATGAGCACCTAAATTTGCTTTATAAGTTTGAAAAAATTTTTACGATATCGGCACTGAAGAATGATGGACTTTCTAATTTGATGAATTACTTATCTGAAATTGCACCGATAAGCCCTTGGTTCTATGAAAAAGATCAAGTAACCGATTCCTCAGCTGATTTTTTATCAGCAGAAATTACAAGAGAGAAGTTATTCTTGAACCTACGTGAAGAATTGCCATACTCTACAGCTGTTATAACTGAACAATTTGAGGAAAAAAAAGATAAGAGTTTAGTCATAAAACAGATCATATTTGTATTGAAAGATAATCATAAGAAAATAGTGCTAGGAAAAGACGGCAGTAGCATAAAAAAAATTAATATCGAGGCGCGTACAGAATTGGAAAAGTTATTTGAGTGTAAAGTTCATCTCTTTTTGTTCGTAAAAGTGCGACCTTGGACTGATCGCCCTGAGGAATATATAAGTAATGCTTAATTCTTTGTTGGTATTTGATATTGAAACTATACCAGATGTAAATTCCTGCAAGAATTTACTAAATATTAGTGATGATAGCAGTGTAGAAGAAAAGAGGAACGCATTAACAAAATATCATCTTGAAATAACAAACGGGCAAAACTCTTTTCTGCGTCAGCCCTTCCACCTTGTTGTAGTCATTAGTTTTTTACTTTGTAATATAACACGCCAGAGCGGTTATGAAATGTTCACACTACAAGAAATAAGATCTGGAGGCACATTAAACTCCAATGAAAAAGAGCTAGTAAAGGGATTTTTTAACTACATATCAGAGAAAAAGCCAAGACTAGTTTCGTTCAATGGACGCACTTTTGATATACCGGTACTGAAGTACCGTGCTATGGTTCATGGCATTCAAGCAGAATATTTTCACAAAGCTGGCGATAAGTGGAATAGTTACAATCAGAGGTACAGTAGTGATTGGCATTGTGATTTGCTTGAATCTCTCTCTGATTTTGGAGCTTCTGCAAGAATGAAGATGAACGAAGTTTGCGCAGCATTTAATCTTCCCGGTAAGATTGGAGTTGATGGATCACAAGTTATGGATTTATACGATAGTGGAAAAATACAAGAGATTCGCGATTATTGCGAAACAGATGTGATTAACACCTATTTGATTTACTTGAAGTTCATGCATCATCAAGGAAGAATTACTACAGAAAGCTATAATAAGAGCATAGAAGAACTGCTTTTGGAATGCGAAAAAAAAGAACATCTAAAAAAGTTTAAAGAAGAGTGGGAGATAACTTGCGGTGGAAATTTTTATATTGAATTTAAATGAATAGATATTATGGAGCAATCTAATAATTGCCCCATAATAATATTTATAAACTCCTTGTAGTAGAAAAGGCATTCTGATATGCCATCTGCTTAACTTCTGTTTGTTCAAGCTTAGACAAATTTTCTAAGTTTTTATCTTGGTATTCCTTTTTTACTTTCTCGAAAAAATTTTGTCCACCAAAAATATAATCACCTAAATTAGCAGCATAATATTGAGCATTACCTAAAACTGCACAGTTAATTCGACTTAATATTCTCGAAGGGTAATAAAAGAGAGAAACGTTATTGTTTGATTGGAAGTCATTCTCATCCATTATTTTAATGGCTTCATGATAACCATCCATTTGATGAACAAAATATCCTTCAGGTACTGATATTCTCAATTGTGCACCTACATGAGCATAACCACAAATACCAGGTGATACCGCTGGTACTGGGTCTTGTCTATGTTGAGTTACTCTAATGGTTTTTTCTTGAAGAACATCATTATAAAATTCACTAGCAGTAAGATCAAAAACTCGTGGATCACCAAAAGTTGCAACATGAACATCTTCAGCTCCTTCTGTTTTATTGAGGCATAAAGCAGCTATCTTAGCAATAGCTCCTCCCATACTGTGACCTGTGAGATTGATTTTAAAATCTTTGATTTCTGATTCTTGTTTTTCAGCATAAGATTTCAAAATGCCATAAAGATTAGACCATGAATCCGTAAATGAATTATAAAAACCACGATGAATTCTTCCACCTTCTGGTAAAAATTCTGAAGTAGTAAAAAGTACATTTGCATCAGTGATTCCATCATTGAAGCCACGAGTACCGTGGTAAGCTACCGTTATTTCTTTGCCTTTTATGAAAACATGACCAGCATCTTCCTCAAAACTATTACTAAATGGAATGATTTCATAACCTTCGCTGATAAGTTCAGCTCTAGTTTTATACATTTTTTCAGTAGATGGAATAATTTCAAAATCTTCTGCAGTTTCAAATTCAGTTTTGTATACTCCTTGAGCTAGGTTATTACATCTTTTTTTACTTAATTTATCATCATCCTCGCCATAGCTTATATTACAGAAATTACCCATTTCTAATAATTTCTCTCTATCAAATCCTGCAATTTTTACAATACTTTCATCTATTTTATAGTCAGAAGGTAAAGAACATGGCTCATTTGGATCAGCACGATTTATAAATTCATAATCTTCAATGATCTCAAATTCATCGTCATATTCTTTCATCTCGTATTTGCCATCATCTACTGAGATAGAGTCTGGCTGTTCAGTATTACCTGGCTCTGAGCCTGTAGCAGCACCTGTAGTGCTAAACCAATTGCGTAAAAAACTAAAATCCATAAGTATCCCAATCTGTCAAAAATAAAACAATAATCTACCAACTATAATACAAATTAATATTATTGTCAATAATTTATATTAATAATTTAATCTTTTTATGCTTTTACTTTGAGTAAATTTTACTTCCATAGAATAAGTATAGAGTTATAATACACTAACAAGCAAACCTCTGTACTAAATTTTGGTTAATATACACGTTGAGCGTATTAAGAAAGTTGCTTTTAAAGTATTGCATTTTACTTTTATTTTCGCTATAAGGTTGCTTTAAGTTGGATTTTCAACACCTTTATACTATTTATGTTATGATTTTAAAATTTTTTAGGGGCACTTCATGAAAAAATCTATTTATACTAGAACTGCTCTAGCTTCTCTATTGACTTTATGTTCTTTCAGTGGCTTTGCTGCTGACTTTTCTGACGAGAGTATGAAGGAAATAAAAAAGCAAGAGAGTAACGAGTCAATCAAAACTTCTGGAAAGATGGAAGTGATGAAGACGTCAAATAAGAAACTAAAAGAAAAAATGGACAGGATATGTAATGCTGATCCAAGAAAAAAAGCCGAGGAGCTTAAGAAAAAAGAAGAACTAAGATTAGCAGCTGAGCAGAAGAAAAAAGAGGAGTTAAAATTAGCAGCTGAGCAAAAGAAGAAGAAAGAAGAACTAAAATTAGCAGCTGAACAAAAGAAAAAAGAAGAAATTAGGCTAGCAAATGAAAAAAAGGCAAAACTTATAGAAGATTCAAAAGCGAAAGCCCTGAAAGTTAAAAATTCTAATGTAGAAAAAGCAAAAACCAAAAGCGCTAAAGCTAAGAAAATCAAGGTTAAAGAGAATATAAAAGTTGTCAGTAAGGATATAGAGAAGGCAAATCCTGTTGTTTCAGTTGGTGGGGTTGATATTATCAATACCAATCAAGGGGATGGTTTAAGAATAACTTTCGGTGGTGTTGTTGATTCTCAAGGTTATGGTAACTATGGACTAAGTGGCTATAAGCATTATAATGTTATGCCAGGTAAGTCTACAGATTATTTTAACAATACTGAAGATAGTATAAAAGGAGCAAATCCAATATTTCCTAAAGGGATAGGGAATATTGGTGATTACAGTGAAAACATGGGCATGATTTCAGATGCAATATTGCACTTAAGAGCTGAAAATAAAAATGAGGATATTGGTCTTCGTTATGGTGCCGATGTACAATTTCATGTTCCAGTTACTGAAGGTAAAGGAGCTTCACAAGGCGTGAATGCTGCAAGAGGTAGAAGTGCGCATGTATTCTTAAATTCACAATATGGTGATCTGAAACTTGGCTATCAGTTTGGTCCTGAGTCTCTGATGAGACTTGATGCAACAAGAATTGCAACTGTTGATGGAGCTGCAGATAGCGACTGGTTCAGAAAAGTAAACTTAGAAGGAAGTGCTGCAAACTTCCCATTTTACGTAACACCACGTCTTTACACTGAAAGCTTCTCGAGTGAGAGCGAAAAACTCTCCTTCCGTATGGCAGGAAAGTATAACAAAGAGGTTATGACCACATTGCCGTTTAGAGCTGCTTACTACTCACCAAATTATATGGGTGCAAGATTTGGTCTTAGCTACTCACCTCGCTATGATAATAGTTTATCTATTGTGAAAGATGAGACTGATATAAGACATGTTGGGCCAGACTATGAGCACATAGTAAGCGCTGGTGCATCATATGAATATGACTTTAGTAAACATAATATAAAAGTTAAAACTTCCGTAGTTGGTGAGTTTGGCTTGGCAAAAGAGCCAAGTAAAGATAAGCATCTTTATAAGGAATTCATAGAGTACAATAATTTGATGGGTGTTAATTTAGGTGCAAGCGCTGATTATAAGATTGATGAAGATCAAAGTGTAAAATTTGCTGCCTCTTTTGCATACTTGGGCAAGTCAGGGCAACCTAAGAGTATTAAAACGCTGATAAAAGGTACTGGTACTAACCCTGATGAATATAAATCTCTTCCTGATACTGATAAAAGAGTAATAGGGCTGAAAGCTCAGTTTGATGGGAGCGGTAAAGACACTATGTATTGGACTGCAGGTGCTGGTTATCAATATGATAATATCTACACAAGCTTGACATACTTTGGTAGCAGAATGAGCGATAAAGATATGCTTCATGACGTTGCACTTGGTGTTCAGTATGATCTATCTTCTTGCAATAAAAGCAAATTTGTTCCTTATGCAGCTCTTCACTACTTTACAACTGATGAAAAAGGTGCACTGGAAGATAAAAATAACGATAAGATACCTTCTAACAAAGGAGTTCTTCTCCTCACTGGTGTGAAGTTTTCTTTCTAGTTATTTAATAATACACACCACAGCTTGAATGTGGTGTGTGTTTTCTCTGTTTAGTATCTATAAACATTTATTTTAATTCACATAACAAGTAATGTCATCCCAGTGTCAGCTACTTGGATGACACCACTTACTACGCAAATTGCCTACAATGTTCGTACAGTTATGCATCGAGTGCTGGTATGACCATCATAAAGAATCAGTGTCAGCTACTTTAATGACACCCGCACCTTATTAGCTACTTAGATAAATAGCTTTATTCTATTGCTACTTTCAAATTCAATCAAGCAGGAGGCAACTATGCAAACCAAATTAAAAAGTCATTTAGCTGGAGAATTACTTACCATCGCTACTTGCTGGAAATTAACAACTGTAGGTGGAGAAGTAATGGGATTTACTGACTATGATGAAGATTTAAATCTCAATAATATACTCTATAAATCTTCAAGCAGTTTTATAGCCAGCAGTATAATATTAAATAGCGATTTGAGAACTGATAATCTAGAAATTGAAGGAATATTAAATAGTGCTGATATTAAAGAAAAAGATGTTTTATCAGAAAGTTATGACTTTGCAAATATTGAAATATTTCTTGTGAATTATAAAGATTTGAGTCAGGGAATTATGAATTTGCATGCAGGAACTTTTGGTAAAGTAACATTAAATAGTGGGAGGTTTATCGCTGAAATTAGAGGTCTTGCGACAAAGCTTGAGAGAAGCATAACAGAGCTATATTCTCCTGTATGCAGGGCACAATTTTGCGATGATAGATGTAAAGCTGATGCTAAAAAGTTTAGTAGAATGAGCACAATTACTAAAGTGATAGATGAAAGAAGATTTGAAGACACTAATTTAATCGAAAGCGATGGATATTATAAGCACGGAGTGTTTAGTTCAGCAACATTTGAAGTTGTAGTTAAAGAATACAAAAATAAAGTAGTTACATTATTTGCTTCTCCTCCATATCAAATTTCTACCGGAGATAAATATTCGATACTTGCAGGTTGTGATAAAGCGTTTTTAACGTGCAAAAACAAGTTTAACAATACTGTGAATTTCCGTGGCGAACCATATATACCAGTTGTTTAGCAGCATAATTTTTAATATTATGAATAAGTATGGAAAGGTGGCTGAGCGGTCTAAAGCACACGCTTGGAAAGCGTGCACATATGAAAATATGTCGGGGGTTCGAATCCCCCCTTTTCCGCACATTATTTCTAGTGTAACATAGGTTTTGTTCTTTAAGGGATATAGCATTAGCACTTCAGCTTCGCAATTTTTCAGAGTCATCTACGTCAATAAAAGAATAGAGTTATCAAGTTGCAGAGCCTTCTTGATTTTTGATGACGAAGAGTAATAGAAATACAATCCAGTAGCCAGCATACCTTCCCTATTCCTAACAATATCTTGCAATACTATACTTAGTATGTGTCATTTCTCACGAGCATCAGCAAACTGCTATATACTTAACCTACCATAATATGTCAATACAATTCTTTATTGAAAATTTCATGAAAATATTGTATAATTATACAGTGGTAAAACTTATGGCAAACGCTAATTTAGCTTTCAGTAAAGAAACTTTACAGCATCTTGCTGAATTATCTGAACTTACTTAAGCAACCTGCTCAAGCATTAGCAGAAAAACTACTAAAAGAAGCAATAGATAGTGAAATGGAAGATTTTTTATTATCTGTGGTTGCTGATCAATATGATATTGAAAATGAAAAAAAACTAAAAGTGAGGACGTGGATTGGAATACACTATTATCTTCCTAGACAGTGTTCTTGAAAAAGATCTTCCAAGTCTTCCAAAAAAAGTACGGTCAAGAGCTGTAGATGCAATAAATGAGCGGCTTACAGTCAATCCAGTGAATCTTGGTGAGCCTTTATATCATAGCTTTAAAGGGTTCAGAAGACTAAGAGTTGGCGATTATTGTATCATGTACTGTGCAGACACCACAAAACATGAAGTGTTACAATAGGACATAGGGATACCATTTACGAGAAAGCTTTGAAGGTACTTAAGAACTATGTTTTTCAATAAACTCTGTTTCGTTAAGTAAGTAAATTATAAATATTATATTATACAGCCCTCCTTGCTATCCACCTTAGGTGGCTTTGCTCAGCTCAAAAATAACTCATTTTTTTGGTACACCCCACTATGAGTTATATATATAACTCATTGGGAGAGGCGACGAAACAAGATCTTGAGTTTGAGGAGCCTCCGGTTTAAGGTGAAGAGGAAGGAGGACTCAGGGTCGATGAAACTAATATTTGATTATCTCAAAGACTACAAAAACTATATCAATAAACTACTCAGCAATACGAGTGACATCGAAGAAATGACAAAAGAGCTTGATAGAATAACAGGTGGCTTCAAAGAAGGAGAGCTCTCCGTGCTTGCAGCACGCACTTCAATTAGTAAAACCTCAATAGCACTATACATAGCTCTGCAGGCCGCAAAGCTGCTAAACGACCATAAACATATCTGTTTCTTCTCACTCAAGATGTCAGCAAATCAATTGAATAATCAGCATTGAAGTCAACAAGACAATAAATAACATTCTCAAGAGCCAAAATATGGACTTCTTATATCGAGGGAATAACATTTTTAAACATTCTCATCGATAACTCAGGCAATATGAATTATAAATGTGCTGAGGAGAAAGATTGCATCAATTTTGTAGGCTCTGTGAACAAAAATTTATGCAAGCCATATCAACAAAATTGAGAAAACCAATAAAAACTTCAGCAGTCTTATCAAACCTGGAAAAAATACGCCTAGAATTTTTGATTTTACTGAAAAAACATTCCCGTTCTTTATAAATATTCTTATCATAAAATCTCTGCACTTTTCGATTCCTTTTCAGTGAAATCACAACTTCACATCCTTTGCTCTCAAACAAAAGCATATATCCTTGTATCAGCCACTATAGTGGAGTTATAGATATTTTTCATTAATGCTTCAGCTTGTATTCCTCTGGCCAGATAAATTTAAAGGATTTCTCAATGCATCAACAAGTGCATGAATTTTAGTAGCTTTATTCCTTCCTAACAGCTTTGGAATCCTTTTTGTATCAGGCAGAGCAAGCATGAGCTCGAACTATCGTTCCATCGATTACCGCAACTTCTAAATCTGGATTTTGTTGCATATATTTTGCCAAAACTTCCTTTTCACACCACTTTTTAAACCTCCTATGTATACTCCTCTAATTGCTGTAAATTTCTGGCAAAAGACGCCACTGACAGCCACTCCGCAAACCGCTTCCATAAATATTCTCAACTTCTTCTCATTTTTGCTGTGTATTCCTTTGACTCCCTTTAAGAATTCAAAAGTTTGTTCCCATTTTCTTTTTTCTATGTAATATTCCATTGGGAGTTTCTCTATATTATTCACGGTCTCTTTTTTCTTATTTCTCCTACTTTTTCTTTACTTTATTTTCTCACAGCACCTAGATAAAATTCAGGAATTTCAATGCTTTAGCTATTTTAAGTAGAATTAAATTTACTAATACAAACAATAAATTACTATTCTTAAATTTGATCAGATTGATTGCAAAAAATAAGATTTTCAATACGTTGTTTGTATAGTTAGCCTTTCATAGGTAGTGATGCAACAAAGCCATTCCAGTGTTTGGTCACTAGGGTGAAACTGGGATCCAACTAAGTTGGTAAACACGTTACAATGTTTTGACGAAGAAAAGACTGATAGCTACTTGCATGACAACCATTTAGTTGTCTTTTATCGTCTATCTTATTTTGTTACTCTGCTGAACAGATACTAAAGTACTAGCTTTTTTGGGTTCATGAACAATTCTATCAGAAGTTTTGTGACTATAATTGCAGAAAACATCGAGCATAAAACTCCTATCGATAAAGTGATAGAAAATCCTCTAATTGCTCCGCTACCAATAATGAACATTATTCCTGAAGCAATTAGTGTAGTGAGGTTTGAATCAAGAATTGTTTTTATTGCGTTTTTAAATCCTTCTTCAATGGCACGAGCTGTTCTTTTTCCTGCTCTTATTTCTTCGCGGATGCGTTCAAATATCAAAACATTTGCATCCACCGACATGCCAACAGTTAGTGCAATTCCAGCAATTCCAGGGAGAGTAAGAGTTGCTTCAAGTAAGGTAAGAATGAGTAGTATAGAGATTACATTAAAAATGAGTGCAACAGACGCTAACAAGCCTAATTTGCCGTAAGTAATGATTATAGATAAACCAACGGCTATGATAGAGATTATTGCTGCAATTTCTCCTGCTTTTATTGACTCTTCTCCAAGACTTGGACCAATGTTTTTTTCTTCAATTATTTTAAGTGGTGCGGGTAGTGCACCTGATTTTAAAAGTATTGCAAGTTCACTCGCTTGTTTTTCAGTGAAATTACCGCTAATTTCTCCCTCTCCATTTAGAATAGGTTCACGTATTGTTGGTACAGTTAAGACTGTGTTATCTAAAACAATTGCAAAAGGCTTTCCTACATTTTCTTTAGTAATTTTTGCAAATTTTTTGCTTGCTATGCTGTCGAATTTGAAATGTACTGTTGGTTTACCTAAATTGCCAAATCTAACTGATGCGTTAACTAATGAATCACCGCCTATTTCAGTTTTGCGGAATATCGGATAGGAATTACCCAAAGAATCCTTGAGCATAACCGTAGTTTCATGGTCCATATCTTGCAACTTGGTTATGTTAGTGTTTGCCAAATGGAAAGCCAGCTTGGCTGTTTTGCCAAGCAGAGATTTTATCTGCTGAGTGTCTTCTACTCCAGGAACTTGGACTAATATCTTATTTTGCCCTTGTTTTTGTACACTTACTTCCTTTGTACCAAGCTTATCTAGGCGTCTTTGAACATTAATTATTGACTCTGAAACTACTTCATTGATTAATGAATTCTTATAATGCGGTTTATATGAAATAAAAATTGAAGTATCTTTTCTATTCAGCTCTAAGTTTGGGTTTATTTTATGAATTAACATCGAAACTTTTTTGTAATCATCCATATTACTTAAAGTTACAACTACTTGTTTATCGTTTTTTATGCTATTTTGTGTTAACAGACCTTCTTTTATTTCATCGGTTAGCATGCTTAGTTTCTCTTTGAAGTAAAAATCTAAGTCTACATTCAGGAGTATAGATGATCCACCTTTCAGGTCAAGCCCTAAATTTATTCTCTTTTTTGAGGTAAAGAACTTATTATCAATAAAATTTGGCAGTATTATATATAAGGACAGCAAAAAAATTAGTAACACTGAAAGAGATTTAACTATTATCTTGTTTGGCATAAATTTAAACTATATTAGTGCATTGTAGACCGAATAGTTGCTAATCACAAGCACCTAAAAGATTAGGACCGCCTAAAGCCCTGATCTATAATTGATGGTCTGCGTTTGTTTTTCTAAAATATCATTATAAATCCATGAATGAGGTTCAGAGGTAGCTTTAAGATTCTCTATTTGTTTATTTTTTCTAATGCTATCAATCGGAAGGTAAATGCATAAACCAAGTATTGAGAAAGTAACTATGGTAGCTGGTATGTGAATAGCAAGAAATTCACTATAACTTGGATCTTTCCAACCGAGAGGACTAGATAGAGAAGGATGAGAGGAAAATCTGGGAATTGCTACTACTGCACTTAATGCTGTTAGAATAATAGCGACAGTAGTACATACAAGAGGTAAAATATTCTTTTTATTAAATCTGCCATTAGAATCTTTTAAAATATCAAACATACATACTCCTAGATTACTAAATGTTCGTGATACTAAGGGCTAATTGTAAAATGTTCAATAACTAAATTGGAGATAATAAAAAATGGGCATAGAATATAGACATATAATATGAAGGATATATGCTAGTTAAAATAGGTACGAGAGGAAGCGACCTTGCGCTCATCCAAGCTTTGGAAGCAAAACAAAGATTATTAGAGTCTTTTCCTAATCTATCCGTTGAGATCATTAAAATCAAAACTTCTGGTGATAAATATGCTAATGTAACCCTTGCTGAAATAGGAGGTAAAGGACTGTTCCTCAGGGAGATTGAGGCTGAATTACTCAAAAATAATATAGATATGGCGGTTCATTCGCTAAAAGATGTACCTGCGTTTTTCTCGAAGGACTTAACAATTCCTTGTGTTTTAGAGAGGCTAAGTCCATGTGATGTATTTATTTCTCATAAATATAAGAGCCTAAAAACTTTGCCACAGCAGGCTACAATTGCAACTTCTTCAATAAGAAGAAAAGTTCAGCTGTTAAATCTCAGGCCAGACTTAAATGTAGTGCCACTGCGTGGAAATGTGACAACTAGACTGCAAAATCAGAATTTTGATGGAATGATTTTAGCTGAAGCAGGGCTGATAAGATTAAAAAAATATCACTTAATTACAGAGGTATTGCCACCAAAAGTCATGTTAAGCGCAGTAGGGCAGGGGACAATTTGCATTCAATGCCGAAAGAATGATATAAAAGTTATCGATCTTTTAGAGAAAATTAATAATAATATGTCTTTTATAAGGGCAAAATCAGAGCGCAGTTTCATGAAGACAGTAAATGGTTCATGCTTTACACCGCTTGCAGCTTTAGCAGAATATGTGAGTGAAAACATGCTACATCTTTATTGTATGTTAGCGGGCGAGAGAGTTATATACTTTACTGAACGCACTTCGTTTGTAGAAGATGCAGAAAAAATGGGTATGGATGCAGGATTAGAGTTAAAATCAAAATGCTTATAAGCTTACCTAAAGTATGTGGAATCTACCGTTATAATGTTTCAATGTCTAAAATGACTTGGTTAAATGTTGGTGGCCAAGCTGATGTACTATTTAAGCCACGTGACATTGAAGATCTAATGTGCTTGATAAAAGATGCGGAGTTACCAATTAGCGTTATCGGTGCAACATCCAACATAATAGTGCAAGATAGTGGCATTCGAGGAATAACGGTGAAATTAGGTAAGGAATTTGCGTATATTAAATGTAAAGATAATAGCTCCATAGTTGCAGGTGGTGCTGCACTGCTTAGTAACCTTGCCTACTTTGCAGGGGAACAGCAAATTAGTGGGCTTGAGTTTCTTGCTGGAATTCCAGGAACAGTTGGCGGTGGAATAGAAATGAATGCAGGTGCATATGGTAGTGATATTGCGAGTGTTGTAAAATTTATAAGGGCAGTGAATCTAGAAGATGGAAATTTATATGAATTCTCCAGCGAAGAAATGGGATATTTTTATCGTGGACATAGTCTAAAAGGCAGGTGGATTTTTATTGAAGCTGAATTTAAAGGAGTAAGTTCAGAGTATGAGCTTATATTGCAAAGATTGAAAGAAGTTATTGATAAAAAAAATAAAAGTCAACCAGTAAGAGGAAAAACTGCTGGTTGTATATTCAAAAATCCAATAGGCTGCAAGGCATGGAAACTGATTGATGAATCTGGCTGCCGAGGATTAGATAATGGTGTAGCTAAAATTTCTAAGAAACATTGTAATTTTCTACTCAATTACAATAATGCAACTGCACTTGACTTAGAAAACCTTGGCAACAGAGTAAAAGATGCAGTAAAAGATAAATTTAACATTGAACTTGAGTGGGAGATAAGGGTTTTGGGTAGGTAACTTCTAACCTTCTCTAATATGACCTATTTCAATTGAGTACACTTCAATTTAAGTCCAAGGTACACTATTTTGCGAGGATAATTTATGCTTCCTTTGAAGAAAAGCATTCTTTTATTTTTTCAATTACCGGCTCTATAATGTAGTGATTTATTTTCTTAATCATAGGTTCTACAATCATATTTCCAACAATAAGGCCTGTAATTGGGGCAATAATTCCTATTGTCGCACCCATCAAAACTGCTGATCCTGTATTTAACATTACACCAGGAAAAATAGCACCTATAGCTGCACCAAGACCAATCCCGATTGCAGTGCTAGTAACGCCCATACAAAATATAGGGAAAATGCATTCTCGATTTACTTTATCTTCCTTATAATCACAATATGTAAGGTATGCGATAGATAATATTGTAGAAACAGCAGCAACAATTCCACCTATAATGGAAGGTGATAAAATTGCGAAACTTGGACCAAGACCTACAAGCACTCCTATTGAAATATTCATTCCCATTAATATTCCAACAAGGATTAACTCTTCTTTAGTTTTTTTATCCATACCCCTCCTTAACACTTAATTAATAATAAAATGTTACTCATCTTTACTTAACCTGTAAAGTTATCTTAACCTAATTTCAAAAATTATTGTATAATATCATTTTGAGGTTTTATTTTCAATGCGCAAACTTGCAATACTCTTTTCTATACTGTTTGCGATAATTGCTTACTATTTAAACAATGAAGTAATATTTGAAATAGCAAAGCTATTTAGCGATATATTCATCAGTCTGTTGAAATTGATTAGCTTACCTTTAGTTTTTCTATCTATAGTGTCCACAATTTCAGGGCTTAAAGACTCAATTGAAATTAAAGTATTACTTAAGAAGACGCTGTTTTACACGCTGTTTACAACAATTGTAGCTGCATTTGTTGCGTTATCTTTCTATTTATTCATAGACCCAGTAAGAAAAAATTTCATAAGTAACACAATAGAAAGTGTGAGTGACAGCAACCACAATTACTTCTCATACTTAAAATCACTCATTCCATCAAATTTTGTGCAAGTTTTTCTTGAAAATAACGTTATTGGCAGCATATTGATTGCTTTTTTGATGGGTGGAGCTATTATTTCGCTCTCAAAAGAAAAACAGGATATATTACACCAAATATTCTCTGCACTGTTTGATACACTTCTTAAAATTGCTCAAGGGTTGTTAAAGTTTATTCCTCTTGCTGTATGGTCTTTTATCACATGTTTTTTATACGAGTTAAAAGGTGGCAGCGAATTCCATAGTCTTTTTTGGTATTTTGCTTGCATAATGTCTGCAAATTTCGTGCAAGCATTTGTGATTTTGCCACTACTCATGTGGTATAAAGGTATATCACCAATTCAAACGATGAAAGGTGTTATGCCAGCACTTACACTTGCGTTTTTTTCTAAATCATCTAGTGCAACGCTGCCTACAACCATAGACTGTGTGCAAAATCAGCTAAAAGTGCCAAAGAAATTGTCATCTTTTATTCTACCAATATGTACAACTATCAATATGAATGCGTGTGCTGCATTTATTTTGATTACAGTGATGTTTGTTGCAGAGATGAATGGGCACACATTTTCCTTAAGTGAGATGTTCATATGGATTTTTTTAGCTACAGGAGCTGCAATTGGTAACGCTGGAGTGCCGATGGGGTGCTATTTTATGGCAACTAGTTATTTGGTATCAATGAATGTTCCTTTGTACATTATGGGATTGATTTTGCCTATTTATACAATCATTGATATGTTTGAAACTGCAATAAATGTGTGGTCTGATATCTGTATAACGCAGATAATTAATAAAGAATTTCAAACTCAAGAATGATATTAGATAATACAATAATAAAAGAATTTGAAGAGGTTGGTGCGATTTTGCACGGACATTTTGTACTCTCGTCAGGGCTGCACAGCAACACTTACATACAATGCGCTAAAATTTTTGAAAATCCAAGCAGAGCAATGAACGTTTGTGAGCTATTGGCGAATAAAATAAGAAAAGAGCTTATTGAACCCATAGATTTAATACTATCTCCTGCGATTGGTGGAATAATCGTGGGTTATGAGATTGGTAGACAGCTTGGAATCCGAACAATATTTTGCGAACGTGTTAATGGTAAATTTGAATTACGCCGTGGATTTGAGATTAAACAAGGTGAGAAAATCTTACTAATTGAAGATGTGATTACCACAGGTAAATCTTCACTTGAAGCAGTAAAATGTGGAGAAGAGAAGGGAGGTAAAGTTGTTGCTGAAGCTTCTTTGATAAAGAGAAGTAGTGAGACAAAACTACCTTTTTCTGTTATATCTTTGATTGAACTAAACATTCAAAACTATAGCGAGAAAGAACTGCCAAGTGAATTAAAACAATTACCTATAATGAAACCTGGAAGTAGAGAATATTTAACAAAGTAATTCTATATAGTATATTTTCTCTTGGTTTAGCTAAGGGTTTTATGGGTTTTTGAAATTTTGCCCATAAAACCCCTTTCATGATTAAAAATACACTAAATCTTGGTTTTCACATGTTTCATCTCGTGCAGCAGAAAACAATAAGTCTGCACTCTCATTCAAACTATTTGCAGCAGTCTTTAAAACCTCAGATTTTGCTTCTATAAGTTCGCATTCAATCTTGTCTATTCTTGTATCCAAATCCCTATGTGCATTTTCGATTAACTTATTCATTTCATATTCTAGAAATTTGCTTGATTTTTCACTTTGTTCAGTGAGGAAATCACCTATTTTGCTTGTGATTTCAGGTTTGATAAGACTTTCAATTTTTTCTTCAGTGTATTTTTTTACTGCTTCTTCTACCTGAGTTTTTATTGTCCCAAATTTGGGAGAAAAACCCTGGACTTGAAGTCCATCCTTTTAAGAATATAATTTTAAGGTGAAAAATCTGAAAGAATGTGGAATATTATAGAAAAAGCAGTCACTCTGTATATATATCACATAGTGTGGATAACAAAATATCGATATCCAGTACTAGTTGGAGATATTGGACAGAAAGCTAAAGAAGTTGTACAAGAAGTATGTGCAAATAATCAAGTAGAAATTATCAGAGGTAGAGTTGCGTCAAGTCATGTACACGTATACGTTTCTGTACCCCCATACTTAAGTATTAGTAAGTTAGTGCAGTTAATAAAAGGAAAAAGTTCCAGAAAAATCCAGCAAAACTTTCCAGAGCTAAAAAAGAGATATTGGGTTGTGGGCAGTAGGCTAGTTTGTCAGGACTAGCGGAAATGTAACTGACGAAATGATAAAAAATTATATTGAAAATCACTCTAAAAAAGAAGATAAATTTGGTGACTTTCAAGTCGAAAGTTAGCATTCTATGCTCTCTCTCAATCTTTGGATTTTAATCCATAGTGGTTGAATTCTGGCTTTAGCAAATCTGCAACTTCTGGTCCTACTTTTTTCACTGCTTTTTCAGCTGCATTTTTTGCTGCTTTTTCAGCGTTTGCTTCTACTGACTTTACTGTCTTATCAATTGAAGTCGATATTTTTTTTCTATTTGATTAGCTTTTTCGCTAGCTATTTTGTTAGCTTTTTCTTCAGCTAAAGTTAGCATTTTTCCTTCTATTTTTTTTACTTCATCTTGAGCTGCTTTTCTAGCTTCTAGTTTTAAATCGTTACCCATTTTAGATATTACTTGATTCGCAGCTTCTTTTGCTGTTTTGCTTATACCAAGAATTTTATCAAACATTCCTGCACGATACACTTGAGAGCCGAAGTTTGATTCGTCAGCCAAATTTTTGTAATTGTATTCTTTCATAATGTACTCCTTAATTTAAAAACTATACTAACATTAATATACAAGTACAAAAATTATATTAATATTAGTATTGCTTTTCAGGGCAGTAGTATAAATTTATAGTACCTTTTGAAAAAATTCATGACTTGACGGCAAAGAGCATTATATTGGTATCATGACTGACTTGGAAAAGATGAGAGAAAAACTGCAAAATCAAATTAATTATCATAATATCTTATATTATCAAAAAAGTAAGCCAGAGATAAGTGATGCTGAATATGATGAACTGAAAAAAAAGTTAGCTGCAATAGAGCCAGAAGCTTATGCAACACAAGATAGTGTTGGTGCTCCGCCTGATGAGAGATTTTCTAAGGTGGAACATCAAGAACCTATGCTTTCTCTTGAGAATGCTTATGATGAACAAGGTGTAGAAAAATTTTTGTCTAAAATAAAGAGATTTTTAATTGCAGATGAAATAGAGATATTATGTGAGCCAAAAATTGATGGATTGTCATTTTCTGCAATTTATGAAGATGGGAAATTTGTTAAAGCTGCAACTCGAGGTGACGGTTTTGTAGGAGAGGATGTAACTCACAATGTTGCAACAATAAAAGGCTTTCCTAAGTTTTTACAAGATGTGCAAGGAAGACTAGAAGTAAGGGGTGAAATATATATCAGTAACAGCAACTTTTTAAAGTTAAATGAAAATAATGAATTCGCTAATCCTCGAAATGCAGCTGCTGGTTCTTTAAAGCAATTGAATGCGAACATTACAGCAAAAAGGCCTCTTAGATATTTTGCTTATTCTTTAATTGGTGGAATAGAGAAAAGTCAAAGTGAGGTACTAGATAGACTTGAGGAACTTGGCTTTTATGTAAATGAGCATCGCTTCTTAACAAGTAGTTTGAATGGAATGCTAAAGTTCTATAACGAGATCTATGATTATCGTTATAACTTGGATTATGATATCGATGGGATAGTCTATAAAGTGAATGATTTGGTGCTACAAAGTCGTCTGGGAAGTACACACAAAGCGCCACGCTCAGCGCTTGCATATAAATTTTCTGCGGTTTATGCAAAGACAAAGTTAAATAAAATATTTATACAGGTGGGTAGAACGGGGGTTTTAACTCCAGTTGCAGATTTAGTACCAGTCAATATTGGTGGAGTATTAGTTAGCAGAGCAAGTCTACATAACCAAGATGAGATAAAACGTAAAGATATAAGAGAGGGAGATGTTGTAACAATTAAAAGGGCTGGGGATGTAATTCCTCAAATTGTCAAAGTAGATGAAGGTTCTCGTCATGCAAATATGCCTGAATTTGTGTTTCCTGACATATGTCCTGAATGTGGTAGTAAAGTGCAGATTGAAGGAGTTGCAGTAAGATGTCCTAAAGAATTTAATTGCAAGGCTCAAATAGTAGAAAAACTAAAACATTTTGTGTCAAAAGATGCATTTGACATTGTTGGCCTTGGTGAAAAACAAATAAAGTTTTTTTATGACCTGGAACTAATAAGACAAATTCCAGACATTTTTATTTTAGAGGAAAGATTAAAAGAGTTTTCCTTAAAAGAGCATCATGGTTGGGGCGAGAAGTCAATAGCTAATCTATTAAGTGCTATACAAAGCAGAAGAGTAATCTCTCTAGATAGGTTCATATTTTCTTTGGGTATCAGATTTATCGGCCAAGTTGCAGCAGAATTGCTCGCAAATTATTATGTATCTTATGATAACTGGTATAATTCGATGTCATCAAATGATGTTGAGTTGGTAGGTATAGATGGTATAGGAGAAAAAGTAGCTGAATCTTTAAAATCGTTTTTTTCTCAGGAACGTAACATTAAAATGTTAAATGATCTTACTGCATATCTGCAAATTCTTCCCGTGAGCTCCAACTCTAGCGATTCTTTTTTGAATAACAAAATTATAGTGTTTACTGGTAAGCTACGTGCTATGAGCAGAGGGGAGGCAAAAGTAAGAGCTAAAGTTTTAGGGGCAAAGATCAGTTCAAGCCTTTCTACTAAAACTGACTATTTAATTGCAGGAGAAGATCCGGGTTCAAAATATAAAAAAGCAATGGAATTGGGTGTGGAAATTTTAGATGAAGAACAGTGGAACAAATTGTGCTAAACACAACTTAATCTGACGGGAATGAATTAACTGATAGAAGAATTGAAAACTAATATCAGACTCTTATTTAATACAATTGAACACTCCCTGCTCTTTATAAACAGTTATGCAACAAAGCCAGTTAAATAGCTAAGCACCCCTCTAATATATGATTTCTCTTTAACTTTTTCTAAATATGGACTAGGTAATTCTTCCTTATCTACAAATTCGAAATCATCTTTCTCAAGAAACAACTCATGTATTATTTGTGCTAGTATCATAAAGTCTTTCTTTTTAGGGGACTGAACAAAGCCTGGATATTGCTCATCATGTGCAGTTTTTTCATAAACAGATTGAATGAAAGTAGATATTCTTTTTTCTAATTTTCTCAAATTTTTTACCAATTGCTTTTCCCCTGGTAAAGGTATTTGAAGCTTTTTTTGCTTTAATACCTCCTTTTCTGATATGTGACCAGAATCGTTAATAAACTTACGTGTTATTTGCTCTAACCTTTCCAAGTCTATTTCTGTATTATAATAAGAAAGAGCTGGATAATTTTCATCTTGGCACAGCTTATTATGATAATCAGAAGCTTCAATAAACTTATTTACTATTTCTTTTAATTCTTGTAAAGCATTTAGCTTTTGATTGAAATCAAGATATTTTTTCAACTCCATCCACCACTCATATTTAGCAGATTTTTCTTGTTTTTCTATTTTATTTTCTAGCTCTTCTACTACTTTACTATCTGCAAATGCTTTTATATATGTTCCTCGAATAACAGGACAAAAAGTTTGAGAGAATCGTCTGTGACATATATACTCAATAGTCTGAAAACACTCATTTTTTATCGAGTATGTTAGTATATTAACTAAACTCTTTAAAAGAACTTGCTGCCCTTCCGGATTGTTTTTTATATTCTTTTCAACTAAGTTCAACATTTTTTTTATCAGTCGTTTATTATCAATTAATGAGACTATAGCCAAAATTGTTTCGATCTGCCCTACTTTTCTACTAATGATCTGATTAAGATTTTTTTCATTGAGCTTGGCAATATCATTGCTTACAAGTATAAAGGCATTTTTATATATTTCCCGAATAATTGAGAATTGTGAATCAGGGTACTCGCGCCTATTTCTAGTAGGTTTTTGTGTAAAATGTTCGTATAGGTTTGTAACAATTGAAACATCTGGTTTATTTATAGCTTCCCTTAAAGAAAGAACTAACATTTTCTTTAAGTTAGCTTGTTTATCTATATCAATTAAAAGTCTAGGATCACTTTCTACAGCTAATATCTTTTTCCACCATAAAGTCATAACTTTTTTATTAGAAACCCCAGTTGGGGATTAGAAGTCAGTGAAAAAGCCGGGAAAATAGGGTAAACTCCGGAAACATATTATCAAAAAATAGAGAGGTTACCCATGAATAAAAATGTAACAGAATTATTTTGCTTTGTAGACGATTTTTGCAAGGCTATAAACAAAAATTTCGCAGAAAAACTCCTGCCAAACAGTAAAAAACCTACCAGAACGCCAGGGATTACGCATTCTGAAATTCTTACTATAATTTTACTTTATCAACAATCTAGATGTGAGGACTTTAAATCTTTCTATACATATTATTTGAAAGCACTACATGGATCTGAGTTTCAAAATTTGCCAACATATAGTAGATTTATTAGGCTAAAAGGTATTTAGTGCTCTTGTTAAAGTGGCTTTGTGAGCAGTCAAAAATGACCGGAATTTCGTACATAGATGCAACTTCTATCGCTGTTTGCCATCCAAAAAGAATCTCAAGAAACAAAGTTTTCAAAGGATTGGCAAAGCTTGGAAAGACTACATATGGCTGGTTTTTGGGTTTTAAATTGCATATGGTAATTAATGAAAAAGGTGAAATTCAAGGAGTTACAATGACTAAAGGTAACGTTGACGACAGAAAACCAGTACCAAAATTAACTGAAAAACTGACTGGTCTTTTGTTTGGTGATAAGGGCTATATAAAGAAAGAGCTCTTTGCAAAACTCTTCGATAGAGGAATAAAACTCGTTACCAAAGTAAAAAAAGGTATGAAAAATACATTAATGCTTCTTGAAGAAAAGATTTTTTTAAGAAAAAGGTCGATTATTGAAACAGTTTTTGGTTACCTCAAAAACAGACTTGATCTTGAGCATTCAAGACACAGGTCTCCAATAAATTTCTTGGTGCACATCTTTTCCACATTAGTTTCATATTCTATGAAGCCTAAAAAGCCCTCTATTTCTACATTTTACTGTATTGATTAATCCGCAACTGGGGTTTTTCCCCACTTTGTAGAGTATAGAATCAGTACAAATTTCTTTCTCTATATCATCATATTCGTAAATAGATAAGCGAGTCACTTTGGAAATAATATCAACTGAAACTCCTTCTTTCACTAGATTCTTTGCTACTTCTATTTTCGCTTCTTCTTGACTAATTTTCTCGCTAATATATACAAACCTTACTAAAAGGTAAAATCGAAGTAGCCAAAAACTCACTCAAGGCCGATGTCTCTATTGATGTTATCGCTGAAATCACTGGCCTTTCGGTAGATGAAATTAAACAACTTTAGAAAGAAATAGCATAATATGACCCTTGTAGCTGTTTGTCCACTGTTGTATTATTTAAATAGCTTCTAGGTTTATTATCAACAATGTCGTGAGGTTGAGATTTACTATTCACTATCTGCTGCTCATCAAACATTTTTTCAATATTACCTTTAAAAATACTCAGAAACTTCTCATTTTTCGGATAAGCTTCTTCTACGACTGAATATAATGTACTTGGCATTTTAGAATATCTTTCGTTCCTTACATGACCTTCTATATCTGAATACACTTTAAAAAAGTCAAAACCTTTCACTGATACACCAGATTGTTTAGCTGTTTTTTTAAGTGTCTTTTTAAATTCTTCCATTATATTAAGTGTATCAGCCAGAACTTCTTCATGAGTAGCAGAACAAAACTTAGGCAGAGGATATTTTTTATCTAGGAAACTTTGTAGTAAGAAAAATCCTAAACCAATATTGTTACTGATACAAACTTTACTGCTAAATTGGCTAGTACCAGCTGTATTAGAATAATTTGCTGAGATCTCAGGCAGAGCAATTCTAAACCTACCTATAGAGTTCTTTACCCAACCAAATAAATCATTTATCCACGAAGATGGTCTTGTACTACTACTCACCATTCTACGATTTCTAATGTGCTGCCTGCTATGTTCATGCCTATGTCTATGAGGCTGGTCAGATAACATAACTTCTGTGAAAACATCATTATATACTTGATCTTCATATTCTTTTCTCACAACATCCACATCTCTTGCCGTACTTATTTCCTTATCATAATCCTTTAACACTATTTCTTTATCAGCAAATTTTATTGATAACGTTTTCATCTTAGGTGTTGTATAGAATTTATTAAGTGTAATACTGCAAAGATCATCTCTAGTAATAGTCGAGTCAAAAGCATTCGTTATCATTAGATCGTTACTATTACTGCGAACAAATGTATAATTTCCTCCTTTTCTAGGTGTAACAAGCTCAGTACCTTTTTCTACATCTTGACCCATTACCACAATAATTTCTTTATCCTTTTCAAACATTAAAGGTTGTGGTTTTAAACTCCACTGATTATTATCAAAGTTGATTATCATAGGAGCATTTTCTACTATCACATGAGTCTTATTATACCTCTCTACTCCATCTTTTAATCTCACAGTAAAATATTCATCTTTTTGCTTTTCTACTGTTGCTCTTAATAACAAATCATTTTCAAATTTAATTACTTGTAATTCAAAATTGTCTTTTGCTTTTTTTACTACACTTCTTAAATCAATCGTATCTATTGAATTCTCTTCATCAATGTCATGAATAACAACCTCTGGAACGTTATCAATCTCAGAATCAATTACATACACATTTTCACCGCCATTACCTACTAAATGACTCTTATATGCTGGATTATTATGTATTACTTCATGATTTCCACTTCCTATTACCACTGTCTCATTACTTAAAAGTGATTGTATAAAGAATGACATTTTATTTAGTCTATTTGCTATAGGTAAATAGTTCTTGATAATTTCTTCAGCAGATTCATTACTACTTTGTAGCATATACAAATTATCTTTATTACCTATTCTTATTTCACCATTATTTTCTAATCTGTAAGAAGGATTTTCTGAATAGAAGATCGTTACATTAAACTCTTTATCTGACTCAATAAAATTGAATTTTACCTCATGTTTAGTTCTATTGAAAACATTTATATATTTCACATCGATACTTTTTATATCAGCTGGCTCATATGCAAACCAAAATGTATTGGTTACATTAAACCTTTCAGGTTCATAAATAAAACTAAGCTCAGCACTTCCACTACAATTCAATGGTACTAGATAATCAAAGCTTCCTTCTAATGCTTGATTGTATACTACTGTATTAGGTCTTACTATTATTTGCGTCTTATGAGTACAGTCGTTATTGTTTATTGTTATAATATCCGAATCATTTTTAGCGCCACCTTGTCCATCTAAAAATTTTGTATAGCATGTACTAAATATACGTTCTGACTTGGCTTTTCTACCAAGCACTCTTTCCAATGAATCAATTTTGAAAGCATGATACCCATGGTGTTTATATACAATAGTACCAGTGTTTCCATTTAAATAAACATTCACATTTACAGCTTCTTGAGCAAATTCAGTCAGATCTAAGGTATCTATTCCATCTTCTCCATACAAGAATCCTTCTATAAGATCTCCCTGTAAAACAAATATATCATTCTTATTTCCTCCATAATATTCTTTAGAACCATCATTCACTACAAATATGTTCGGGCTATCCTTAAATCCTTTTGCATAATCTTCACCTTCTCCTAAATTAATTAGAGTATGTTCTTCTTTCTTATTATTAGACAAACCAACCGCATTTTCACATAAATATGATCCATAACTTGGAGCAGGTTCGTCATTTCCCTGCGAGAAACAAAACAATTTTCCACCACTTGGATTATCCGGCCTTGCTCTACTCCATTTTATATCGGTTCTTTTTCTATCAAGCAGTACTTTACTGTCTAAATCCATTCGAAGTTTAGTTGTGCATTCTTCTTTATACAATGTAACATTAATTCTTCTCATACATAATTCTCCAAATCCAGCACCACCACACTGAAGCACTTGGTATGGTACTGTACGACAAGAACCTAGAAATGATTGACTAGTAGGGAATACATAACTTTGAATATCATTATGCTTCTTTAAATACTCAAATCCTTGCTTAACCAACTGGTTATAAAGTTGTTTTTCCTCCATTAACTCTTCTATATATCCTTCAGGTTGCATACCTATAAATGAACGTAACCCTTCAATAAAATTTTCTCCTCTAGTTAGGTGAATAAGTTGATCAATCTTATCTACTCTCTTTACTGCCGTATAAATATCAGTACCAACAAATACTACAGCTCCAATTCCTGCTCCAATTGGTCCAGTAACACTTGACACTCCTTCTAATACTTCAAAACCTTCAGCAACTTCTATACCAATCTCTGCGCTATCCACTCCAAGATAAATACTATCTCCTATTATGCCAACTAGTGCTTCTTCAGTACCATTTGTAAATGCTTTTACCTGATTTACTAGATCATAAATAACAAACGCAGAAGTACCTCGAGCAAGAAAAGGTGATGCAACCCTTAAAGACCTACCAAGTAATGCCTTTCCTTCTGAGAGTAAATTTAACCCTTTACGAGATGCAACTTCAGCAACTTTAGCAAATCCTTGACCACCTTCTATCAAACCTACATTAATCGCTACACCTCGATAATCTCCGTTTAAAAAGTCAGCTAAAACATTTTTAGCCATCATTCCATGCATAGTTATGCTAGAGATTTTCTTTACTCTATTTAAATGATTCATAACCTTCTGATTACTGGTGAGTTTATTGATTAAGTCGCAAAACCTACCCGTAACTTCAACTTTATCCGCTAGCTCAATTAGCTGAAAATACTTATCTTCCGGTAAATCTTTTATGTAATGAAGAAACTTTTCACTATCTATTTTAATTTTACTAAAATCTCTTTTTGCATCCTCTTCTGTATTAAATTCATCTACATCTTTCCAAGACAGTTTACATTCCCCAATCTTTACTTCTCTTTTCCTTATTACTGGACTTATACTCAGCAAACATTCTTCAACTTTACCTCTTTGATATATTGCAGAAGCCCTTTCTAACAACTCTTTTGCTCTCTGAACATCACCTGAAGCTAGATACGCAACAGCTAAATCTTCTAAGGCTATAGCTACTTCAAAATGATCTTCTCCATAATGATTCTCTAAAATAGGTAATGCCCTTTCTAGCAACCTTTTTGCTTCTTCATAATCACCTAACTCTACACAGGCGACACTAAGATTTACTAATATTTTAGCTGCTTCAACATGATCTCTTGCATAATTTTTCTCTAAAATAGATAAAGCCCTCCCTAGCAACTCTTTTGCTTCTTCATAATCACCTAAAGCTAGACAATCAGTACCTAAACTTTCTAAAATCATTCCTATTTCAAAATGATCTTCTCCATAGTACTTCTCTAAAATGGGTAAAGCTCTCTCTAGCAACTCTTTTGCCCCTTGATAATCAACGGAATCTCTATAGACAACACTCAGCTTTACTAACGCTTTAGCTACTTCAAAATGATCTGCTCCGTAATGATCCTCTAAAATAGGCAAAGCCTTTTCTAGCAACTTTTCTGCTCTTCCATAATCACCTAAAGCCATGTAATTGATACCCTGTCTTGCTCGAGCTATAGCTACCTGAAAATGATTTTCTCCATAATAATTTTCTAAAATAGGCAGCGCCCTTTCTAGTAACTCTTTTGCTGTCTGATAATCACCTAAACCTTCATAAGAAATACTAAGATTTATTAATATTTTAGCTGACTCAAAGTGCTCTTCTCCATAACTGCCACCTAAAATAGATAATACTCTTTCTATTAACTTTTTCGCTCCTTCATAATCACCTAAAGATCCATAGGTAATACTCAGGTTTACTAGTACTTGAGCTAGTAAAGGATGATTCTCCCCATAATGCTTCTCTAAAGTAGGAAAAGCTCTCTCCAGCAGATCTTTTGCACTTTGGTAATCACCTAAAGCTCGATAATTTATACTCAGATTTACTAGTATTCTAGCTAATTGAAAATGCTCTTCTTCATAACGTTGCTTTCCAATTTTTAAAGCTCTTTCTAGCAAATCTTTTGCATTTTGGTAATCACCTAAAGCTACATAACTGGTGCTTAGATTTACTAGTCTTTTAGCTACTTCAAAATGCTCTTCTCCATAATGTTTCTCTAAAATAGGCAATGCCCTTTCTAGTAATTCTTTTTGTCTTTTAGGATTACCTAAGCTAAAATACCCATCACTCATCCATATCAACAACCTCTCAAGGTAACCCTTTTCCATTTTTTGTTTATCTTCAGGGTTCTTTTTTAACCAATTATCTATATGTGATAAAAATGCCTCTAAGTGCGGTAATAATTCTCGTTTCTTTAAAGAGTCTTCTAATTTATTACTACCATAAGGAAAACTTGCTCTGAGTAGCGCGAAAGTCTCTTCCATAACTTCTTCGCTTTTACCCTCTTCTTCTAACCCTATTCTCGTCACTTCCTGAACTAATGTATGAGTACTCAACACACTTTGCTTTTGTTCACCATTCACCATAGAATATTTTATAAGTAAACGAACAGCAGATCTTAATTCCTCTTCATTACTCCCTGTCAAACCTTTAAATACTTCTCTACTAATCTTCTCAGGTGCAAGATAAGATATAATATTAAGAATCCTTAAAGCTAATTCTCCATTCTCTATATCACTTGCTATTTTATCGATTGTAATCTTCCAAGTTGTAAAAGTTGTTTTGGCATAGTCATTATCAATTCCCCTGAATACTTTGGAATCAAGCAAGTCTTTTGTCTTCTTTTCATATTCCTTTAGATAATCATCTATATCAAATTTTCCTTTGAATCTTTGATCTTCAATATATGATATCGCTTGCTGTATAGCTAAAGGAAAGTGTTGTAACTTTTCTACTAAAGCTTTTATCTTTTCATTTTGAGATTCATCTTCTATACTCAAGCCCTTTTTTACAAATTCTATTGCTTCTTCTGACTTTAATTCGTTTAGATTAATAACTTCTATTCCTCTTTCCCACTCTCGATTACGAGAAGTAATTAAAATATATGGTCTATTACCATCCGGTAATAAATCATGCAGTGGTAAAAATTTATTCAAATAATTACTTTTTTCGGCATCATCAAAAATGAATAAGCTCTTGCTATCACTGAAAAATTTGTAAACCTCTTCTACAATAGCTTGTATATCCTTTTCTTTTCCATCTGTATCTCTTGTATCAATTTTTAGCTTATTCTTTGCTAATCGAGTAAATGATTCAACAAGAGTTACCTCACTCTCAGCATTAATCCATATAACATCGTTATAATAATCTTTGCTATAATCTTGAATATACTGTTTAGCTATCTCAGTTTTTCCTATTCCCCCTAAACCGCTAATTGAGGTTATTTGTGATATTACTGTTACCTTTTCTGAACTACGTTGTATCTTGTTATGTAGATCAATCAACTCTTCTTCTCTCCCAGTAAATAAATTTACTGGCTTTTTAACATCAAACCAAACAGGTTCCCTTACTTGTTGTCCTGCTACAATTAGACTATGTATTTCATCAAGCTTTTTACCTACTTTCTCGAAGCTTTCTTTACTTTCTTTCCTTCCCTCTTTAATAGAATCTTCTATCTTTTGACTAGCTTGTCGATGTTGACTAATTAACTCACTAAAGACTCTCTTAATCTCATTTTGATTACCTTCTACATAACTTGATAGCTCATCAAAATTCTTAGCTATATAATCCTCTAATTCATTGAAGTTTTTTTCAGCTTCTTGCTCCATTTCTTCTTTGAAATTGCTTAGCAACCTCTCTTCGACTAACTTCGAATCTTGCTTATTAATCTCATTCAATAATTCATCTTCCCATCCTTCATTTGTTTTCCCATCTGACTTTAAAACATACCTATACTCTTCTCTAGGAGGATTTTCTTCAATGTATTCTATTGTGAATTTTTTTATCTTCTTTTCTACTTCCCATTTAAAAAGAAGACGATAGCCATATTTGCTAGTATCACTCTTTCCGTCTATTCTTTCGTAGTATTTATCAGCACTACCATCACGCTTTATCGTTACTAATCCCGCTTTATCAAATAATTCTGCCGTATTCCATGAATTTTTACTTTCTAACGTGTGTCCTGGCTTAATATGAGGAAAATTAGTGAAAGTTTGTTTATATTTTTTTGACTTTCCCAAAATAATACCCTTAGTAATTGAGTTAGCCTGAAACTCTTCTTCGGTATTTTCTCTATAGTAATCAATCACTCTGCTTACAGCATCTTCTGCTAATTTTGTCATTGCTCTCTGCCAACTCCCATCTGCTGTTACTTGCACAAATTGGCTCTCAAAGCTTTGAAAGATTTCGATACCAGATTTTACTAACTCTTCCCTAACTTTGATCGGATTCGTTTTAAAGATATACAACTGATCTATCAGCTTTTTAAGCTCTGCTCTATTATGCTTAATGCCAATGCTGGATATTGTTGCTCGAAGAATGTTAATTCCAATAAGAGGAATTACTTTTGATTCCGCTTCTCCTTGTTCTGTTCCACCTTTTCCTATATACATTACTTTATTAGCAAAATCAGCCCATTTACCTGGCTTTCCTTTTTGACTTTCTAGTCTTTCATAATATTCTGATAAAGAGCGTTCATAAATAAATACAAAATCTTTAACAAACTTTCTTAGCTTTTCATGTACTTCCTCCTCCTGTGCAGAAAGTCTTTTTACTTGATCAGAAAATTTTTTTAAATGTTCTTCTAAAATCTGAATAATCTTTTCCTTGTTTGATTGCTTGGCAATATCAAGTGGAGTTTTACCATCCTTATTTTTAATGTTTTGGTCTATACCAGACACATTCAAAAGAAGTTCGATAATATCTTGATGATCTTTACTTACAGCAACATGTAGAAGTGTATTATTACTATCATTGAGATCAATATCATTAATATTTTGTACTTGAGTAAGTAATCCTTCAATTTCACTAATCTTATTTAGCTGAGGATTATCCGTTCTATGCTCACGTATCGCAAGAAACAATTTGGCAATGTTAATATCATTAGGGTTATATTGACGTCTTATTCTATTTTTAAATTGAAAAGATTTTTCTTCCCTATCTAACTTAACTGCTTGTGAATCTGTCCTGAGATAACCTATTGCTTTTACCATAAAATTCTCTATTTATTTTATATAAACTTAAGGTCATATTATATTTCATTACATCTTAGTAAATAAAATCAGCAATGCAAATAGCTTTCATAGATATTGTGTCTTCAGGTTATTTTATTTAAGCTTTTGAGCTAAGCTTGTAGGAGAGCTTTATTCTATCTTTAAATTTTATTTCCTCTACGCTACCTCAATTTTTCTTTGTTACTATCAAATGAATTGTTACTAACTTAGTAGTGTATTTTACTAATAACTTAAGTATCATAACCATTTGTAACAACCAAAACCAAGGACAGTGAGAAGTGTTTTTCTTGGGATGGGATGGTCTACCATGTGTACCATACCAACTTTTCTTTATAATAATTTTACTGTACGATAAAATCAGCTATATTGGCTTACTTTCACTAAATTTACATATGAACCAATTTGCCTAACTTTGTTGCAATGATTTTAAGCTTCCATTTTTACAACATATTTTTATAGGCTTGTTTTCACAAAGGTAGGTACTTTTTTTGCGTTTTTGGAAAAATGAACATTAAAGATTTTTATGACTCTAATTTGCAGTATGTTTCTGAAACTAAAGTGAATATTAATAATCCTATATAAAATATAAAAAAAATACATAATTCTTAATTTTCTCACAGATATAGTTAACAATTAAGCTATATTATTCTAACCCCAGTTGCGGATTAATCAATACAGTAAAATGTAGAAATAGAGGGCTTTTTAGGCTTCATAGAATATGAAACTAATGTGGAAAAGATGTGCACCAAGAAATTTATTGGAGACCTGTGTCTTGAATGCTCAAGATCAAGTCTGTTTTTGAGGTAACCAAAAACTGTTTCAATAATCGACCTTTTTCTTAAAAAAATCTTTTCTTCAAGAAGCATTAATGTATTTTTCATACCTTTTTTTACTTTGGTAACGAGTTTTATTCCTCTATCGAAGAGTTTTGCAAAGAGCTCTTTCTTTATATAGCCCTTATCACCAAACAAAAGACCAGTCAGTTTTTCAGTTAATTTTGGTACTGGTTTTCTGTCGTCAACGTTACCTTTAGTCATTGTAACTCCTTGAATTTCACCTTTTTCATTAATTACCATATGCAATTTAAAACCCAAAAACCAGCCATATGTAGTCTTTCCAAGCTTTGCCAATCCTTTGAAAACTTTGTTTCTTGAGATTCTTTTTGGATGGCAAACAGCGATAGAAGTTGCATCTATGTACGAAATTCCGGTCATTTTTGACTGCTCACAAAGCCACTTTAACAAGAGCACTAAATACCTTTTAGCCTAATAAATCTACTATATGTTGGCAAATTTTGAAACTCAGATCCATGTAGTGCTTTCAAATAATATGTATAGAAAGATTTAAAGTCCTCACATCTAGATTGTTGATAAAGTAAAATTATAGTAAGAATTTCAGAATGCGTAATCCCTGGCGTTCTGGTAGGTTTTTTACTGTTTGGCAGGAGTTTTTCTGCGAAATTTTTGTTTATAGCCTTGCAAAAATCGTCTACAAAGCAAAATAATTCTGTTACATTTTTATTCATGGGTAACCTCTCTATTTTTTGATAATATGTTTCCGGAGTTTACCCTATTTTCCCGGCTTTTTCACTGACTTCTAATCCTCAACTGGGGTGGAAAAGGATAAAAGAGCAGAGATTAATACGGAAATATACTCAGGAGAACTTGGCAAATAAAATCGGTTCAACACCTAAAGAAATACACGACTATGAACGAGGATATACAGACATTCCAATTGAAATATTATATAAGATAGCAAAGACATTATCAGTTAACATTAAAGCTCTTGGACTAACAGAATATGAAAATGAGCCAGTTTTACGGTTTGTAGGTAAATGCGAAAAAATTGAGGATCAAGAATTACTGGATACGGTAGCTAGATGTATGGTCCCAGAGTGTGATGGTATGATAGAATGTGAGAAAAAATACCATCAAAGGAGGAGTTATGGTTACACGGGTGCGCCAGAACACCAGAGGCAGTACGTAAGACAATACAAAATAGTCAAGAGAGCATAGCAAAACTTTCTCAATGCTATAATCTTAATCCAAAAACTATTGTCAAATGGAAAAAACGTTCATTCATTAAAGATGTGAATATGGGACCAAAACAGCCAAAGTTTTAACCAAAGAGGAAGAGGCTATAATTGTTGCATTTCCGCTTCTTCCTCTAGAGGATTGCCTATATGCTTTACAAGCAACAATTCCATATTTGACTCGTTCTAGTTTGCATCGTTGTTTACAAGGGATAAAAGCTTCTTGCTTTTATAGTTAATTAAAACAAAATATACATGGGTTGTTATTAAAGTACAACTGTTGTACTTTAATTGGAAGGTATAGTAAGATAAGGAGGGTGGGTTATGTCTTTAAAAAAGAAAATTTCTGGGTTTATAGAACAACAGCTTGATATTAAATATCATGACAATTACTTGACTTACACTATATACAATTGGGCTGCAAATGAAATATCTAACTCCATCGCTCTGTGTATAATTGGCTGTGGCGATTGTGAGATTAAGTATCAAGGTATTGCTAATTCGTTTAACATAACGAAAGAAGAAATTAACCAAAGTAATATAGAAAGCATAAAAAATAAGATAGAAAGTGAAGCTAGAAAAGAAGGTAGTGAATTTTCCGAGTTGATTTCTAAAATGGATCAATCGCTGAAAGAACAAAGTGAAAAATCTATTATACAGATTCTAAATTCATCTGCTGAGGAGATGTTAAGGAGTTTTTGTGGTAATTCTATACAGAGGACAGAGGATAAAGAAGTTAGTGTATCCTCTGCTTCACATGAAGAACCTGCTACAGAAGATTCGGAAACTACTGTTAATTCTGATCTTTTATCAATTTAACCAGCTCCTCATATAAATTTTTTCTGTACTCAAGCTTTATGTTTCTGAGAGGATAGTAAGCACTACATTTTTCTATTTCCATTATAACAGACTCGTCTATTTCCATGATGATCTTACTATTTGTACTCTGTCTAGGACTAAGCAATAGAAATAGTAGGATAACAGTAATCAACCAAGATTCCAGCATCACATACTAGGATGATATAAGTATCATAATTTACGATTAGATTGACATAGGGTGAAGAGTAAATTAAAAATTGAATAGATCTTTTAATGCAGAATAAATGCCTATAGAAATATTAATGCCTGCTCTTTCCCCAACAATGAGTAAAACTGGAGGAAAAATTGTAAAGTGGTGTAAAAAAGAACAAGATAAAGTTGAAATAGGTGATGTAATCGCTGAAATTGAGACTGATAAAGCCATAATGGAGTTTGAATCTGTCGATGAAGGAGTTTTGGCAAAAATTTTAGTGTCGGAAGGAACAAGTGGCGTGCCTGTAAATCAACTGATAGCTCTAATGTTAGAGGAAGGGGAAGATAAAAGCACACTTGATTTAGCTTCTGCCATCAATACCAAGGTTGAGAAGGAGGTTGAAGCCGATTTTTCAGTATCATCCAACCCTTCGATTTCATCTAGCTCTTCAATGTCATCCCAGTGTGTGACACTGGGATCTAAAAAAGAGGATAGAGCAATAGAAAATAGAATAAAAGTAAGCCCCTTAGCTAAAAAAATAGCTCAAAATGAAGGTATTGATATAAAGCGATTAAAAGGTACAGGTCCATATGGTCGTGTCATCAAAGCTGATGTATTAGAATTTTTAGATCAAACTAAAAGCTATGAGAGATTTGAGGAAAATATAACAGTTGAAGTAAGCAATATGCGCCAAGTGATAGCGCAGCGCCTAGTTGAATCTAAGCAAAATATTCCACACTTTTATTTAACTGTAGACTGCCACGTTGATAAGCTAATATCGCTCAAAAATGAGGTTAATTCAGCAAATGAAAACAATAAAGTAACAATTAATGACTTAATTATAAAAGCTGTGGCTTTCAGCATGAAAAAATTTCCTGATATAAACTCATCGTGGGTAGATACTAAAATAGTAAGATACTCAAATATAGATATCTCAATTGCTGTAGCGCTTGAGGATGGACTGATTACTCCTATAGTAAAAAATGCTGATGAAAAAAGTGTTTTATCTATATCAAAAGAAGTGAAAGATTTAGTAAGTAGGGCAAGATCTGGAAAACTAAAGCCTGAAGAATTTCAAGGAGGAGGATTTACTATCTCCAACTTAGGCATGTTTGGTATAAAAACTTTCAGCGCTATAATCAATCCACCGCAATCTTGCATTATGGCTGTTGGTGAATCTAAAAAACAGCCGGTTGTCATAGGTGAAAAAATAGAGATAGCAGAGATAATGACAGTTACTCTCTCTGTTGACCACAGAGCAGTTGATGGAGCACTCGGAGCAAAATTTTTAAATGCCTTTAAGTACTATATAGAAAACCCTACGGTGATGCTTCTTGAGCCTTTATTATTATAATAAAATTAATACCTCTTAATTTATACTTTTATTAATTGATAGGTTTAGAGGTAAAATATGACTGATAAAAAGATAGAAAAACGTAGTATATTTTTTGATGCTGCAAAATCAAAAATTTCAAACGATAGGTTTCAAATAGATTCCTCGTCTAATGAGTCAATGGATACCATTGATAAAAAATTTAAGTATGAAGTGAAACTTCCAGGTGTTATTCACACTACAACAAGAAAAAATAATGTTGGAAGCGGATTAAATGAGTTAGATCTAAAAAAGAAAAACGAAAACTCTTTCAAGACATCAATAAAGAATATTGAAGAATCAGATAGTAAGAGAAACCAAAGTCATTTGCTGTCTCAGGAAGACTCATTTCCAGAACTACCAGCATGTGCATATAAGCCAGCACTGCTGCCAAAACCATCAAAAGAAAAAATAAAGGAAGCTGTAGATAAAATGCGCAATAATAGAAAAGCTCATAATTCTGCAAGTGTTGAAAATGGTGTTAGTTCAGACAGGTTCAAAGTGCGCCCGTTCTTATGTAATGATATAGATGGATATGTAGCTCCTGACAAACGTGACCGTAATCTAGAAAGGTGTAGGGTTACACATGATAGCAGTAAGCTTGAAGCACAAATGGAAAGAAAGCATGGGTTTCAATCAGATCCAAGTGTTAAGCATGTAAAGGCTGATACTGTAGTATGTTCTATTACTAAAGGTCATGACAAAAAAGGCGTTAAATCTGATGTCTCATATACACAAGAGCCTACATCAGAAATGTCTAAGGTTAATGTGAGAGAATTAGCAAATAGGTTCCGTGGCTAATCATTATTGGATTTTTCGAATAACAATTGCTTAAGATTTTATAAACTGTGCATATAGTACTCTATAAGAGAAAGAGAAGTGTGACAACTTCTCTCTTTCTTAACCACTTGCTGAAGAACGTTTATCTTCTGTGGCATCTGGTGATGGAGCAACTAATCTACTCAAAATCTCATCTTTTGGTCCCATAGCATAAATAACCCCATCTGACATGACGATCACTGTATTGACTACAGATAGTAGCTGTAGCTTATGAGTGATGATAACAGTGGTAGTATTTTGCTCTCTTGCAACATTGATTGCATTAATCAAGCGCGCCTCTCCATTACTGTCTAAGTTAGCATTCGGTTCATCAAGAACTAAAAGCTTAGTATTACCATAGAAAGCCCTTGCAAGTCCAAGAAGCTGTTTTTGGCCACCAGAGAGTATTACTCCTCCAGGTCCTCCTATTGTTGTATCATACCCATTTGGTAAGCTCAGTATTAATTCATGTATTCCTGCAATTTTTGCTGCTTTGATTATTTCTTCAGGATTTGGATCTGGTCTCATGCGGGCAATATTAGCTTTAACGCTCGTGTTAAATAACTCAATATCTTGAGGTAAGTAACCAACATAATTACCAAAGTTCTCTCGATTCCAAGTATATACATCAGCGCCATCTAGTCTGACTACACCTGATATGGGTTTCCAAACACCAACGGTTAGTTTTGCAATGGTCGACTTACCAGAAGCACTTGCACCAATAACACCAACAACATCCCCTGGTTCTATTACAAATGAGATTCCTTTTACTGTTGGCTTATTGCTCCCATAAGGAGTAAAAAATACCCTATCAAATTCCAACTTCCCTTCAGGCTCTGGTAGAGCCATAGTTTGCTCTCTTTTTGGGGATGTTAGGATGAGTCTTTGCAGCCTGCCATATGACATCTTGGCTTGATTTAAAAATTTCCAAGTATGAACTGCTGCATCAAATGGAGCCAATACTCTACCCATCAAAATCGAGGCAGCAATAATGCTACCGGCAGTTTTGTGAGCTGTGATTGCAAGTAATGCACCTGTTCCAATTACTGAAATTTGGAGAGTTGAACGTAAAAATTTAGTAATACCAGTAATTACATTAGAACGATTCTGTGCTGTGACTTGCATTGCACGATTTTGATCATTCCGTTTACACCAATCAGAAACTATAAATTCTGACATACCCATAGCCTCAACCACCTCTGCATTTCTTGTTGCAACATCTATAGCATTAATATTACGTATAGTTTCTTCATTGGTTTCTCGCAATATACGCTTAGTGGCAAGTTCATTCCATACTGCCATTGAAACTAATATAATGATCCCGGCAATAGCTATAAACCCTGTAGAGGTATGTATCATAAAGATCACAACAAGGTAAATTAGCGACCATGGAGTATCGAACAGTGAAAATATACCATTTCCTGTAATGAAATTTTTTATTACTCCAAGATCTCGTATTGCTTCACCACTTGAAGTTGAGCTTTGTACTGATGTTAACCTGATTGACCTTACTATTAGATCTGGTGTTGCAGTTTTATCAATCCAATCACCAATTTTAGCCATAGCTAAATATCGACAAGTTTCAAGCATTGCAGAACATGCAAACGCAGATAAAGTAATAATCGTCAGCATAACTAGTGTTGACACACTCTCGCTCGATATCACTCGATCAAGTACCTGAGAAGTATAAAGTGGCAAGAATAACATTAACGCATTAATCCCTGAGCTAAACCAGAAAATGAACCAAAACGCACTCTTGCACTTCTCTAGACAAGTATATAGTATACTTTGCTTTAATTCCTTTTTTATTGACGGAGTGATTTCCACAATCTTCCTTTTATTTAATTATATGTACCATATATAGTTTTTATTTCAAAAGTATTAACAGTTATTGCCTTACCATATCATTAATGTAATAAAATATTAATGATATGCGAATATAAACTTTTTCATAGCAAGGCTATCTAATTTCTTCTCTACTATAACCTTATACGATAGCCTTGCCAATTGTTCTACGTTTTTCTTATCTACTACTCAATGACAGTTTAGTAGAATGCTTACTATCACTCCTCTGAAAGTTGATGCTATCAGAGTCAGTGACTACAATCTGCATCTATTTTCCTCTTTCTATATGATCAGGAAGTATTACATATTCCAATGATCTAGCTGTAATTGCTCTTTTTCTCACACAAGATGGACTTGAATATACCCTTGGTCTATATCTTTCGAATTTAAAACAGTCAACAGTAATCCCCTCCTCAAAGTTAGAAAGTATTAGAGATGGAGATTTACTAACTTCCTTATCACTCACAGGATTATTTGCATTACCATAACTCACATGACGCGCTGCACTATGATTGTTACCACACTCTTCTCTTGAGGTTGAACTGCTTGGATTAAAAGGAGTCGAAAATATTGAATACCCATTGGTATCACCAAATCGTTTTATCAACCCACAGTTTTCTTCATTCATTTTTGTAATATTCTCGTGATTAGCACCTTCTGATAAGCTTGATGAAGCGATAAGATCTTCTTTTTTCTTACTAAAGATATTGCCTATTTTTAGCTTAGTTGCAACATTCTTGAATTTGTTTTTCGGAGCTTTTGGTTTAATTTCTGAATTCTCATTTATAGTAATTACACATGATGGATTATCTAACTTGTCCATTGTATTTTGTACTCTACTGTTGCGTCTTGAACACAGACTAAGTTTTGCTGTTAAATCATTCAAAACAGGTGAACTTTTTCTACCTTCTAAAGACTTATTCGAACATAGTAGTGCACTACCACCCCTACTCATTTTCTGAGGAGAAATATTGAGTTTGTCTTTACTCTCTAATCTAGTTTCATGCGTAAACTTGTAAAGTTCATTTTCCAATCGTGAAATATCTTCTGCATTCTTTATTAATAGTTCCAATATTGAGTTGTATTCCTCCAAATCATGATCCCCTACTTTTGTCTTAGCTAACTTTCCTGTAGCCTCTTCAATTCTGTTCATTTTTTCAGTATAGTTTTCTATCTTACGTTTAACAGGTTCTTTTTGAAGGCCAATCACTAAGTTGTATAAGATAAGTAAAAATGATATCGAAGAAAATGCAATGGAAATCCAGGTAGGAATTTCTTCCTTTTCAGATTCTGCATTATTATACTTAATGCAAACAGAAATAATCACACTTGATATTGACATGGCCAGATTATAGTAGTCTAGAAGCTTTTTGCTTCTTTCTTGATCTTCCATGTTAAGTTTATCATATTTCCTTTTTTTGTTTTCCCTTATTTCATAAAAGAAATCTAAAAATAACCTCAAGATATTTGTGTCACCATGTTTAAAAGCATAATCTAAAGCTGTTTTTTTTGCATTATCCTTTATATCAAAATTTATCTTTTCATTTAAAGTTTTCTCTCCGGTGCTGATTGTTAGGTAGAATAAGGCTTTAATAGCTTTTTCCCTTAAGTGCTCATTTTGTTTACGCTTTTCTAAAACTAACTTTTTCAAAAATTGACCTTGCTTAAAATCCTCATTTATAGTTTTTTCAAAATCATTATCACTCATTACAAGATAGTGTAATGCTGTTCTTCCAGATTTAGATACAACATTTAACATTTTCTTATTATAGGGGTAATGATTATCTTTCATAAAATATTCTATTAACTCAGCATTAAGGCTCATGGCAGCTAAATGTAGAGGTATAAGCCCTTGACTGTTTGTGTTAAAAAGTGGTACTGTGTTCCTAATAGTTGACTTAGCAATACTTTCAATAACATACTGAGAGAATTCTATGTCGTTGGCAAGAGCAGCCATGTGTAACGGTGTATTGTCATTTTCATCATATAACACTTTGATGCTAGCAGCCACCTTTTTACCTACAAGTTCTTTTGACACAAATTCAAGACATTCCTTATTGCCGCTCAAAATAGCTGCAAATAACAACTTTTTTTGTGTATTTTGTTCTAAAAAAATACCCTTTGGGCTTTTTTTTACCAAATACTTAACGCATTCTACTCTTCCACTGAGGATAGATAAGTGTAGTAAAGTTTGTCCATCCTTATTTTTCTTACTTAATATTTCTCCCACTCTCTCTTTTTTAAAAAGGTGCTCAAGGCATGATTTATTACCAACACGTGCTGCCATATGAAAGACGGTGTCACCGTTGCTATTCTCACGCAAAACCTCTTGATAAACGTCAAATTTCTTCTCTTCCAACTTTTTTTCTATCATGCTTAAAAACGATAAATCAAGTTGGGCAGCAAAATGTAAAGGGGTGTTTCCTTCATTATTACTCTTATTTACTTGCATGCTTCTGTCTATTAATAGACTCACACATTTTTTTCTTAGTTCTGTTTCTGTATTACTCGATAGAGCTAAGTGTAGGGCCATATTTCCTTTGTGTGTTTCTGTGCTTAAATCGTAATCAGGAAATTTCTTGAGTAAAGATGTTAGACAATCATACTTCCCGTACATTGCAGCTAAATGTACAAGATCTCTTCCATAATCACCTTTGGATTGAAGTATGCTATTTCCTATATTTTCATAAAATAGGTCTATACAATATGAATTACCATGTATAATAGCAATATGTAAGGGGGTGTTACCTTGTTTATTCTGAACAATTTTTGCACCTGATTGAGTAAACAATTTCATTAGCTGGTTATTTCCATGTTTTGCAGCTATATGCAATGGGGTGTTACCATCTACATTTTCTTGATTAATTTCACTTTTTCGTCTACCTAAAAATTTTAGATGCTCTATAAGAAAATTTATGGCATTTTCTTGAGTTTCTGAGTTACCTACAATCTTATGAAAAGGATTCTCATTATATTTATTTTTTAAAAATTGTACTTGATTATCAATGAAGAATTTTATGCACTCAGCATTTCCAGATTGCACAGCATAGTGTAATGCGTTATTTCCATATTTATCTGTTTTAATTTTCTCCCTATCAAAAATTCCTTTTGCTGTCAATATTTCTTTTAAATATTCTAGGAGGTTAGGACTTCCGCTTCTGGCAGCATAGTGTAACTCGGTTTTATTATTGGTAGTGCAACTAAAATCTGCTTCATTTTCTATGAGAATTTTCAAGCATTCTTTATTGCCAGATTTAGCCGCATAGTGTAGTGGTGTTTTACCATCTCTATCTTTATTCCTTACTGCTTCTTTAATGTCAAAATTAGAATTTTCTATCACAAAACATAAAATATCTTCTTTACCCGACTCAGCTAAATAATGTAGAAGTGTTTTATCATTACTATCTGCAAAATTCTCCAATTTTATAATCAATTCTCTGCCCATACTAAGAATTAGAGATACAGCTATTTCAACATGAATATCATAATTCCTATTTTTCTTTTGTTCTTTCCTAATTCTTTCAATAGCCACTGTTAATAGCGAAGAACCATCATTACTTATTATATTCCATCCATCTTGACGAAATTTTTCAGCTAATGAATCACTTATATTTTCTGCTAAAATCCTGCTTTTTATACAATCAAGATTATTAGTACATATATTATAGTTTTCTTCTTGAGTTACTTTATTAATATAATCATATATGATTATTAGGTCTTGCTTATTGACTTTATCTTCTGAATTGCCTTGTAATGAAGAGAGGTCTATCTCACTAATTGCTCTGGCCATAACAACGTTTCCCGCAACAAATAAACCTGAACTGAGTGTCTTTGCGCTTGTACTAGATTTAGCTTTGAAAACACTAGTAACTGTATTTTTGAACATACTGTACCTCATAAATAGTAATGTTGGTAGTGAATAAGGCTTTCCACTGTAATTTTTAAGCCTACAAAATTCACCAGCGGCCGCATTATATAGTAGATAATTTTTTGTGCTAGTAATATTTTTCTAATTCCCACTTTGGCCTTGGTGCAAAGTCAAGAGAGTCTACATAGCTTCTCTGTAACCTTTCAATTCCTGTCCATCCAACCATCACTGCATTGTCTGTACATAAATTGCTTGGAGGAGAAAGCACGTTCAAGTCTATGTGCTTTTTTAATCTCTCTTTCAGGAAATTATTTGCTGCAACTCCACCAGTAATTACAAAATCATTGATTTTAATATTTAAAGATACAGCGATACCAATAGCATTTCTGACTCTATCGAGTAATATGTCGCTAATACACTCTTGAAACGAAGCACACATATCACACACATCCTGTTCACTCATTACAAATTCTCGTGCTAAGTTTTTTACCGCTGTTTTAATTCCAGAAAATGAAAGGTCACATCCAGAACGTTTTATCATTGCTCTTGGCAGCTTAAATCTCATACCATCACCTTTTTTAGCTAACTCTTCAATTAATGGACCTCCCGGATAGCTTAGACCCAGCGTTTTAGCGACTTTGTCAAATGCTTCTCCTAATGAGTCATCAAGCGTTTCTCCAAGTTTGATGTATTTACCTACATCCTGTGCAATTAAAAATTGGCAGTGACCACCTGATATCAGCAGGACTAAAAACGGAAATTCAACCTCATATAGTAGCCTAACAACTAACGCATGTGCTTCTAAGTGATTAACTGCAATAAACGGTTTTTGTGTTACGTGTGCAATTGCTTTAGCCATCATTGTACCAATTATTAATCCACCTATGAGTCCTGGTCCTGATGTTGCTGCAATTGCATCTAGATCACAAAAGTTAAGGTTAGATTTTTCCATAGCACTTTTTATTAAACCACTTAAATGCTTCATATGAGCACGTGATGCTATTTCAGGAATCACTCCACCGCACTTTTTGTGCTCTACCTGAGAAAGAATTTCGTTAGCAAGCACTTGCTTATCACTATTTACAATCGCAACTGCAGTTTCATCGCAACTTGTTTCAATCGCTAAAATGGTTTTCATATATATTTGAACTCTTTAAATTGCGAGAACTATAACTTGAAATGTTGAAGAAGTGAACTTTGTTCTGCTGAGCTAATTATCATCTTCAAATATAGAACCAATTTTTTTGCTTCCAGGAGAAAATTTATTAGTCCAACTGCTTTGTACTTTGTTTATATCTTTAAAAGCAGTTTTATCGCTATATTCCTTTACTTCTTTATCTATTCTCTCCATTATTTGTAGATCCAGGTAGCTCTTTTTCCATTGGTTAGTAGCAAGAAATACTCTGTTTAAATCTTGAGTGCGAATTAGATATTCTTTATCTTTAGGATAAACTTCCTGAGCCCAAGCAAACAGCTCAAAATAGCGTGCGAATAACTCAGACGCACGTGATTTTGGAGTTTGGTAAACTTGTATCTCCTTAAATATAATTTGACCAATAATTTTTTGTACCAGAATATTTGACTGCTTTAAGTTCTGCTCAATATCCTGATAAACTTTATAGAGAAATTCTTGCTCTAAGCTTAAGTTCAGTTCATTTTCAACCATATGTGAAAGTTCATGTACTATGATGTAAGGATTTGACCTTCTTAGCACAATAACATACTTATTTAAACCAGAAGAACGAATTGTCTTACACACTCCCTCTTCCATATCCACTAATCCTTCTTGATATATTTCAAACGAGAGTCTGTTTTGCTTTATTAGTGACAAAGTGAGGTTTAATGTATTTCTAAACTTCTCAAATTGATAGAGATATTTGACATATTGTATTACGTTTTCACTATTTCCTACTTGAGTTGCTTGTTTTATTAAGTTCCTGATTAGCATGCTTCATTATTAAAGGAATTTTCTTTATGCTCAAGAATTATAAAGTGTTTTCAGTAAGTATAGCTAAAGTAGTTTAAATTCACTGACATTCCGCTACTTATTAGTAGCCAAGAGGTATCACGTCAGTATGACTTAGGAATGTTGTAAGTTGAAAATGTGATATAAAAGTGCAATATCAAATATATTCTACTAAAAATCAATCAGATCTTCACATGTTTGTTCTTCATAAAAGAAGTTCAATGTTATCGTAGTACCAAGCTTTGCTTCACTTTTAATGCTGAAAGTCCCACCCATTAACTCTACTAATTTCTTGCTTAGCGGCAATCCGATGCCCGTACCTTCGTTTCTATACCCCGAATCTGCTTGGCCAAAAACAGACATAACTTTATATATATCCTGCTGCATTATCCCTATTCCATTATCATGAAACTCAATAGTTAATAAATTTTTTTCTATATTCTCTTTAATAACCATTCTTATTAAACCATCTTTAGGAGTAAACTTGATTGCATTTGATAACAAATTTATTATAACTTGCTTCATTCTTTTGGGATCTGCGATAACTAATAATTGTTTATTAGTTATCTCTTTCTTTAAACTAATTCCTGTTTCTTTTAGTTTAGGTGATAGCATGTTTAAACACGAATCTATTATCTTATTCAGATTAAACTTCACTTTCTCTACTGTTAAACTACTTGATTCAGCTTTAGAAAAATCGAGCACATCATTAATTAAAGCAAGTAAATGCGTACCTGCATTATATATATCGTCTATATATTCCTTGTATTGAGAGTGATCTACAGAACCTAAAGTTTCATTTTTGATCAACTTTGCAAATCCAATAATAGCGTTAAGAGGTGTACGCAACTCATGTGTAACACTTGCAAAAAACTTTATCTTATTTGCATTTTCTTGCTCTAATGCCTCTTTAACCCTTTGTAATTCAATATTAGTTTTATGTTGCTTAGCTAGCATTTGGGTATTGGAAAAGTGCAAATAAAGCATTATTAGTATTAAGATAATCAGTAATAAGCCCATGAATATTGAAAATAGACTATATACCATAATATAAGAGTCATTATAGCTTTGAATGATCTTCAAAAAAAATGAAGGCTTAATGTCATCTTCATGAAATATAGGGAAAGCAGAAGTTAATGTATTTCCTGTAGCGTAAAATATTTCCTGATTGCTTAGCAACTTATCAAATTCATCGTTTGTAAGTAACTGCTCATAATCATGACCTTGAGTATTAAAATTACTGAAAATTACTCTGGCATTTTGATCATACAGTATTAAGCTCAAGTTCTTTACTTCGCTGACTGATTGTAATAATTCAGCACGTAATTTTACTAGCTGGTTTATATAGTCAAAGGTGTTATATTTAACATGATGCTTTTCTATTAGTAAGTAATTGTACTTTTTTATTATACCATTTTCCAGTAGGCTTTTTAAGTTTGCATTCGAATCACGGTAAAAAGAAAGAAAATTATTTCTTAATGAATAATTGCGGTATATCGCGCTAAACAAAATCACAAAAATTAATAAGAATAGTGTGATAATTTTGGTATATCTGTTTTTTTTTAGTTTAGTAAATATTAATTTACTTAATTTATACATATTCTTCTCATTGTGAAATAACGGCTTTTATGGTATTAATTAAAAATTAGCATATCATACTTTTATGACAACTTCTCCTGTTTTGCCAGTTTACTCTCCTATTAATATAAAATTTTCTTATGGCAAAGGTATTTACTTGTATGATATCGATAATAAGCGCTATATAGATTTTCACTCTGGAATAGCTGTTAGCAGTTTAGGCCATGCCAACCCACGATTAACTGATGTCCTAAAATTACAAGGAGAAAAACTATGGCATATATCAAATACCTATAATATATCTACTACCAACAAATTTGCAGAAAATTTAATAAACAACAGCTTTGCTAATACTGTATTTTTTGCAAATTCTGGATCAGAAGCAGTGGAATGTGGACTTAAAATCGCTAGGGCCTATCAAAATGGAAAAGGTAATAAAAATCGCTATAGAATTCTAACATTTCATGGTGCATTTCATGGAAGGACATTTTTAACTTGTGCAACAAACGATAGACAGAAATTTTCTGAATTACTGAATCCTTATATTGACTGGTGTGATAACATAGAGCCCAATATTGAGAGTGTAAAGAAAGCAATTTCTAATGGCATAGGTGTTATATTAATAGAACCAATACAGGGACAAGGTGGTATTAAAGTAATGAGTGAAGTCTTCATGAAAGAGCTAAGAGAACTATGTAACGAAAACGACATACTGCTATTTTTTGATTGCGTTCAGTGCGGTGCTGGCAGGACAGGAAAGTTATTTGCATATGAACACATAGGAATTAAGCCTGACATATGTGCTCTTGCAAAAGGAATAGGAGGAGGTTTCCCTCTAGGGGCTTGTCTTGCAACTGAAAAGGTTGCTAAGTATATGGCGGTCGGTATGCATGGTTCTACTTTTGGTGGTAATCCACTTGCAACTTCAGTAGGTAATGCTGTATTGGATGAATTGCTCAGCCCTGGCTTCTTAGAAAATGTTGAAGTTAGAGGTAAGTCTTTAAAAAACAAACTAGAGGACTTAGCAAGCAAGTTTCCAATGATAGAAGAAGTGAGAGGAGAAGGGTTGATGCTAGGAATAAAAGTAAAAATGAATAACCAAAAATTTGCAGAAGAGCTAAGTCACCGTGGTTTACTCACTGTTGGAGTAACATCAGATAACGTTGTAAGAATCTTGCCTCCACTCATTATCACTGAAAAAGAGATTGATGAAGGCATTGAAATCCTCACTCAATATTTATCTGAAAAGTTCTAGTTAAAAACTAAACCTTCCTGCTCACTAGTTGTTGGCTGTATCAAAATTGCAGATAAAGCAGTAGCTACAACTTTATCAGCTACTTCATTTGTACACTTTGCCTTTTCCTGTTCTCTTATCAGTGTAAGCTCATTTATATCACTTAGTGAGTCAAATTTTGTTATATCCTCAAATATAAACGATTGCACGATGTCTTTCGGAATATTGAAAAAAGCCGAGTTACCAAACGATAATGCCACATCTAATAATTTCTGCATTAAACTGTTTTTAACAATGAATTTAAATAGCTCCCCTAACACAACTGGCACTCCAAAAGTAAAAAATGCTCCTCTCACTAAATAGGTTGTTATTTCATATAACAATGCACCACACAAAAATGCTAGCGGTCCAAATATTATAAAACCGCAAAGTAAAGGCAATGGCATAGCATGGCCTGATGACATTCTACCTATAAGCTCCATTGAACCTATAAACCCAATAAATAGCATCGCTCTACCTAGATATGTCCTGTTTTTAGAGCGTTTGCTAAAGTTTTTCTCACGTAACTTAGAAAAATCATTATTGACTCTTACTTCAAAAATACTGTGGCCATTTTTTAATTTTAGCTCTAAGTCCTCTATTCCATGATGCCACTTATGACACCTTACAATTTCATCAATTATCGTACTAACTTGATTATTGATTTTGTATAATTTGCTTTCTTGATATAAGTTGCCTTGATAATATTTTTCTCTCAAGCCTACACAATTTAAATTCTTTAAATCACATAAAAAATCTTTGATTTCTTGTGCCATTTTATTAGCATCATCTTCGTAGCCTACAGCTTTCAAAATTGTTACCAAGTGTTTATTTTCAATTTGAGCAATTGTTCTATCTAATGCACGTATATATTGCTTGGATTGAAAATATGAGATGATTTTTTCTTTACATCTATCCTCATTGTCTTCGTACAAACTATTTCTTTTGAAACTACTGTCATGTTCTTTGGCAATTTCTAATGCATGAACCAATACATTTTGCGCCTTCACACTACTTTCACATTGACAGTTTCTGATTATGTGTACATACGCTCTTGCACTGGTATCTCCAGATTTATCTATATTGTACGCTTTAGCCAAAAAGACTAAATAGTCAAACCCTGCCCATAGATAATACATTACCTTTGTTATAGCACTCCCCACAGAAAATAAAGCTGAGCGTGTGCAAGATAATTTACCGTTGTTTTTAATTCTGTTCTCATATGAACGAAGGTATGTCTCTGTACTTTTTAAAATCCTATGTAAATCTTGTTCTGTCTTTTTGACATCAAAATCATTTATATCATGAACTTTTTCATACGTTTCTTTTATCAAATCACTAGAAAACTTCTTCAGAGCTGAATCATCAATATTTCCTAATGCATCAATATTTTTACTAATATAGATTTCTATTTTTCTTCCAAGTTCTTCTCCCATTCTATTTTTTAGCAACTTATTGTATTTATTAGTAGCTGGAAACAAAACTTTCTGACAAAATTTCTGTGGTTCGTTTTTAAAATTTGCTAAGATCTTATTCACAAATAGCTCAACTTTTTCACCTGCAGCAGCGAAAAACCATGATTGTCTGCTCTCATTATGCTCTCTATTTCTTCCAAGATTCTGTAGGGCTTCAGATGGATTATTGAACTGACTAACCGAATCTGCAAATATTGATGCAACATGATTATATTCACTATCAAATCCACGACCTTTCGATCCATCTATAACCGTTGTTAACGCATATTTAGCTAATGCATCAAAATCTCTTTTTTCATAATCACAATAAATAGTTCGATACTTACCTATTTGATTACGTATTATCGCTGAAAAGGGTCTATTTTCTCCAATACCAAGATCATTTTTCCCAATTCCTGCAAAGATACATTTATTTTGTTTGCAGAAATCAATGAGACTATGTAGTATACCTTCCTCTCTTTCCATGAGGTCATGGAGCTCTTTGCTTAAGCGCCAATTATCAACTATTAACCTGCATTGCTCATTATCACCTCGACGCAATGCTTTAATTACTAACTTGATTTGCGGTAAGAGCTTGTTTCTAGCAAATTGCTCACTAAAGCCTTTTTTCTCTAGGTAGCTTATAATATTGTTATCATTAGTGGTGCTAACATTCTTTTTAACATCTTCTATCAATCCACTCAAACCTTCTCTTCTTTTTTTATCTAAAGTAATATTATCACACTTCATTAAATATGAGAGAGTAAGATCGATCATTGAATGCATTACTCTATATTTTAGATATTCAGCAGTACTACTGAAATCCACCTTTTCTTTTAATTCAGATATCTGCTCTTCTGTCAGACTAGGATGTTGCTTTTTAACGCAGCTTATAAAGTTCGCTTCGCGTAACTTGAGCCTATAGTCTTGATAAGATATCCCTTCAGGCTGAAATTTATTATACACTTCATAACGTGTACTACCTTCATATACTAAATTATCTCTACCCTGCAACGCAAAGTTAAGATTAACTATACTATTTACATCATCAGCTAAAAGCAGAGCACTTTCTCCAATTGGGCTTTGCACATTCCATCTTATAGAAGTTAATAAATCATCGGTATCAACAAGCTTATTGTAATTAAAAACTTCTTCGCTCTCTTCAACATATTCATGAGCTGGGCTCGATTTTTCTCTAGTAAATAAGCTACGCACGTTAGCAAGAAATCTAGAAAGCAGTTCTTTTGACTCTACACCAGTTGCTTTAGTTAGTACCCACCAAATTGGCAACATTACTATACCAAATATAAACATAGAAATTGTATAATATAAGTTTCCAATCAAAGCAGAATACAGCCAATAATCTGAAGTTAGACCAATTACAGCAGCAACATTACTATTTATAACAGGAAATAATGTAATCATAGGTATTATAGTAACAGCAATATTCACTACAAATGCTAGAGTGAAATTTGTTCTCCTATTGGTTTTTGCAATAACACTTGCTGTTTCGATGGCGTTTGCAATACAACGTCTACTCAATCTTGTCGGGCTGATAACTTTTCCGCATCTATTTAAAATCCTTCTCTTTGGTGTTGCAGTGAGGTAAGTCGTAGGATACTCCTCATCAAGCTTGCACATGTTCTCAAAATCCTGCTGCTTGTTAATACTGTCTGCTTCATCAACACTAATCCACAATTTGGTATTTTGGTCTTTAAATTTACGATCATTTTCTTGCTGTAATAACAGGTCATGTGTCACTATAATTGTTGTAGGTTTAGTTGCCTTCAGTGCATTTTTAATTTCCTCAGCAGTTTTAGGTGTCCTAATGTTTACAGTAAATGCACTACTCATCATTTTTTTAGCTTGATTCACTAGGTCACTACTTGGTACTGCAACCAGATGATGAAACCCTGCTTGGGCTAGTACATAACTCAGTATTCCAATGTCGTAAGTCTTACCAAATCCAGTTTCTGCATCTACCATAACATTACAGTTAGTAGTGCAAGGGTTGCGTAGATGTTCTAATACCCCTTCAACAACAGGTTTACGACGTGCTACTATTATAGATTCCTTTGTATCATCAAGTTTTATAGATTCACCTTTTAGCTTGCAGTTGATTTTTTCTAAGCTACTTATAATACTTTGCTTTTCTTGATTACTGATAGAACTCATACATTACCCACTATAATTATCACAATATTAATTGTATGTTAATTCAGTAAATTGTCAATTCTATGGACAAAAAGCTGATTTCAACTATCATATTAATATGAATATATGCCTCGGAATAATTACTTCTCCTCATGGAATCAAAGGAGCTGTCAAAATAAAAACCTTTACTGAAAAGCCCGAAAATATTTTCCTATATGGTGAACTAATAATCGGAAGTGAAAATTATAAAATAAGCTTGGTGTCTGTTGTCAGTAATAATTTAGTAATAGCAACAATTAGCGGTGTGAATTCCCGTAATGAAGCAGAGCTTTTAAGAAATAAAAAGTTATATATAGAAAGAGATAAGCTACCACAGTTAAATGATGAGGATGAATTTTACCAAGATGATCTTGTGAATATGGAAGTAAGACTAGAGAGTAATGAATTATATGGCTATGTGAAGTCTGTGAATAATTTCGGCTCAGGGGATATATTAGAAATTTTGGTTATCAGCACAAAAAAAAACATTATGTTATCTTTTACTAAAGAAGTATTTCCATACATCAACATGAAGGAAAGGTATATAGTAATCAACATGCCAGAATTCATTGGCCAATAAAAATTTTGATATTTGTATAAAGTTATTTATAATAACCAGACCAAATTAAAAGTGTAATTATGGCAGAAAGGGCTAATGATATCAGGCCAGGTCAGGTACTAGAACATAACGGTGGATTGTTTTTGGTTGTAAGTATTATGCATACTCAACCTGGTAAAGGTGGTGCATATATACAAGCTGAAATGAAAAATATCCAAACAGGAGCAAAGTACTATGAGAGGTTTCGCTCTGATGCAACAATCAGAAGGGCAATTTTAGATGAAGAGGAATATGTTTATCTCTTTACTGAAGGGAATATCGTAAATCTTATGCATCCAAGTAGTTACGAGCAGATTGTTATAAATTTAGACTTATTAGGGGAAAAGAAGGCTTATTTGCAAGATAATATGAAAATTAAAGTAGTAACTTATCAAGATAAAATAATTTCTGCACATGTGCCTGATCACGTTACACTAACTGTAAAAGAGACAGAGTCTGTTATCAAAGGTCAGACTGTTACTGCTTCTTATAAGCCTGCAATTTTGGAAAACGGAATACGTGTTAACGTGCCTCAATTTATAAAAGAAGGGGATAAAATTGTATTACATACTCCTGATAACAGCTATTACGAAAGAGTAAAAGAGTAAATGGCCATTTCATCACCACGAATCAATGTGATGCTTGATTCTGTACGTAGTGCCTCCAAGCAGCTTATACGTGATTTTAATGAATTGCAAATTTCAAGCGTTAAGTCAGCAGACTTTATCAATAAAACTTATTCAAAATCCAAGCAACTTATATACGATTGCTTGAAAAACTACAACCAGAACTATGACTTTATTTTTGAAGACGATGTGGGCCAAGATCTAAAAGACGGCGGTTATACTTGGTTTATTATGCCTATAGAAGGCAAGGAAAACCTTTTTAGTTGTATGGTTTATTTTGCAGTATCAGTTTGTCTCATTCATAAAAACAGAGTTGTAGCAGCTGTGATTGATGCTCCAGCCCTTAGAGAAACTTTCTGGGCAGAGGAAAAGAAAGGAGCTTTTCTTGAAGATTTCAAATCTCGCCATGTAAAAATGCGGATGAAAGCTCGTGAAGGGGGAATAATAGACATAAGTGGTAATTTGTTAAATAAATTACCACTTGACAATAATAATCTACGCTCCCTTGGCTCAACGGTACTAGGTTTTGCATATCTTGCTGCCGGAAGATACAATGGAATAATTTACTCTGGAATTAATAAATATAAAACTTCACTCGGTAGGCTTTTTCTGCAAGAAAGCGGTGGGAGATTAAGGGAAGATAACGCGCTTGTCATTGCTGGAGATATAAACTAAAGTTCATTCAAAAGAGCAAAAGTCACGTAGTGAAAATAATAAATGGTCTTACCTACCCCTCATTGCAGCAGGGTGGCAAAATAAGATAGACGAGAAAAGACAACTATAGGAACAAATAGTCAGTGTGTGACAATGGCATCTAGTCCTTTTGCACAAAAAACGTTGTAAAGTGTTTACCAACTTAGTTGGATCCCAGTGTCAGCTACTTTCATGATAAGAAATAAAGCACTGATTTTGTACATTAACCATGCTTTTAAATAGATACCTTATTCTTGGCAACTTTAAACTCAACAACAGACACAAACAGACAATTTCTCAAAAACTTTTACAAGAGATTTTGTTAAATGCTCTATCATTTCATTTGTATGGTAAGGCGTAGGAGTAATACGGAAGCGCTCAGTCCCCTTGGAAACTGTTGGGTAATTTATATGTTGTACATATATTCCATACTCATCAAATAACAATTTTGATGCTTTTTTGGACAACTCAGGATCGCCAATTATGATTGGAATTATATGAGTTTCTGTTTGCATAAAATTCACTCCTGCATTTCTCAGTGAGTCTTTTACCTTTTCAACAGACTGCTTTTGCTTTTCCCTTTCAATATTGCTCGACTTTAGGTGTTCAACGCTTGCCTTTGCTGCTGCTGCTAAAACGGGTGACATAGCAGTAGTAAAAATAAATCCTGGGGCTGAACTTCTTATTACATCCACCAAGCTCTTTGAAGACGCTATATATCCACCCATCACTCCAAAAGCCTTTGATAATGTACCTTGAATAACAGTTATTCTATCCATCAAACCTTCTCTTTCTGCAATTCCACCGCCGCGCGGTCCATACATGCCAACTGCGTGTACCTCATCCAAATAGGTAATTGCATTATACTGATCTGCTAGATCACATATCGCTTCAAGCGGTGCTACATCACCATCCATTGAGTATACAGATTCAAGCGCTATTATTTTCGGTGTTTTTATATCTATAGATCTTAGCAATTGCTCTAAGTGATCAGTGTCATTATGCCTAAATATGTGCTTCGGTCTTTTGCCTGACTTTATACCTTCTATCATTGAAGAGTGATTTTTCTCATCTGAAAAAATTACCACACCCGGAATAACAGACGATAAAGTACTAAGTGTAGTTTGGTTGGCAAGATAGCCACAAGCAAAAGTTAAAGCAGCTTCTTTTTGATGCAAGTCAGCCAAAGACTTCTCGAGCTCAACAACTTCCTTTGTTGTACCTGATATATTTCTTGTTCCTCCAGCACCAACAGATGAATTTTGAATAGCAGCAATGACACTATCGTTTTGTGACATTCCCAGATAATTATTACTGCACCAGACAATAACCTCTCTATTTCTTTCATAATCCATAATATAGGGAAGTTTGCCAGGTAATGACGCAAAATGCGTAAATTCACGATAGCGCCCTTCTTCTTTTATATCTTTGATTTTATTTAAGAATATTTCTTCGTAGTCTACCAAGTTTTTATCTATTAACAATCAATATAATTATAATAAATTATTAAATGATAGACTACTATATTTATTCATTATCAGCCACAACAAGGTGTACTTTTTTGTGTATCATCAACCTTTTTAACCTCATTATCCTCAACTAAGCTTTTAGGCCTATAGCAGTACGTAATTGTAGCTGCAATAAGACAACAAGCTGCAACTGCTACTCCTATTGCTAACATCTCTAAGTAAACTGCAACAGCTACTCCTAAGGCAATACCAGTTATTGCAAGCGCAGAAGCAGCTACGACATACTTTTTTGTGTTTTGTGAATTTTTTTTGAGGCCACTTTTGCTGCTTTGCTCATTAATTCTTGGCAATTCTGTTTTTGGCTGTCCATTTCCGTTAGCAACTTGTTCTACATGCTCAGTAGGTTGATTGACGTTAATATCATTATTAACATCTTCAAATTCAATCGAAAGAAATTCATCTTCATCATCACTTGTTAATTCTACTCTGAAAGTACAAGGAACAGAATTACTAGAAACAGTACCATTAGCTGTTGCTTCAGCTTCCACTGTGTCAATTACAGATATTCTTGTTTCATGACCTTCTTCACTAATTTTTTCAAATGGAGAATTACTATTAGAGTCTGAGGAAGTTCCGGCAGAGCAATCACTTTTATCACCTTCAAGTTTAGAAAAATCATCCTTCTCAGAACTCAGTGATAGTGAATCTGATTCACTTCCTTCAGATTCCACCACAGGAACTTCTTGTCTACTTACAGTAGTTTCTACATCATTGCTCATTGATAATATGGCAATATTATCGAGTTCTTTTTTAAGAAACTCTTTAATTTTTTTGAGCTTTTTTCTAGATGCTGTACTTTGTTGCTTAACTCTCGTCTCATTAGCTTTCTTAAAAGCTTCATTCATGATAGGTTCTACATTATTGCCCTCTTGCTTTGCCTGCTCTACTAAAGACCTTACTTTTTTACAATCAAAACTAGAGATAGCATCAAACAACATTTCCCCTACGGTTTTTATATTTTGATCACTACTATGCATTTTACCCCTCCTATAATTATTACTTATAGCTTCTTTTGAAGCCTTTTTATTATCCATAATATTTTCTCCTTCATCAACAATACCGCTTTGTAGTTGTTGATTGTCAGTACTTTTGGATTCTTTAGTACTTAATTGATTATTATCTTCTTGATTCACTGCTTGGCTTGAGGTTGGAGTCTCATTTAGTATAGCCGAAGTGTCTTGAGCATTTTTAACAGGAGATTCTTCATTGGGATCATTGCTACTTCTTTTTATTAGATCAGACTTGATCTTGCACAAAGTCTCCTCCATCTTTTTAAGCTTTTCATAACCTTCTTGAGAAATGTAACCATCATAATACTGCTGCTTGACAGAATATATATGACTTGCAATAGGTACAGTAGGATAACATCTCCATGGCTTGCTTTGCTCCTTGGTAAAACCACTTACTATTTCTAATGTTTTCTCTACTACTGGCAAACCTTCCTTAGATGATACATGAGTAACATGATCTTGAAAAAAGCCTATGTGATCAGCCAAGGCATTAACATCCTTATCATCCACTGCTTTTTTTACTAATTCTGGAATATGGCCCAGATCAAAAACTGTATCCTCAGGAATAATATCAAATGAATCTGAATTCACCTGTGTTGACAAATCTACAACAAATGAATTCTGACCTTCATCAATATTTTCAAGAAGAGACTCAATAATTGCGTTATCAACATCTTCAAAATGCATCTTTATATCATCTAACAAACTTTTGCCATCAACTTTGTAATTCTTTAATTTCTCAGGAATGGTAAGCGTTACCTTGCCGTCTTCATACTCTACTTTACCATCTTGAGATTTAAGCGTGAACTCTAAAATAGCATCAACCCTGCATATTTCTTTATCCAGTTGCTTAACAGGCATATTTGGACAATATTTAATATTTAAAGAATCCTGATCACTACAGACAATCTCTATATGTCTATCATTAGCATCAGGCAATTGCAAATCGTGTCCCAAAAATATAGGAGAGAGCTGCATTAACAAAGAGCCATCATAACCAGCCTGATTGCAACTATTAATTAATTCTTCTAATAGATTATCATTTGGAATTTCTGCTTTAGCATGTTCAAACATTTTTGTAAAAACATGTTTTGCGATTTGGCGTTGGTCATTTTGATTACATTTATCACGAAGCTGGCTAACGAAATTCTTGTCTATAACTTGACCATTAATTACAAAATCCATCCTGGGTAGGTCTTTGTAAGCTTGCTTGCCAGAATTTGCATCCCCATTATTCTCACTTGCCTTGACTTGACTTAGCAGAGATTGTGTTAGCTGAAACTTTAACGTATTTGCTCCATTAGAAGGCGTATCTTCAGTGTCAGAATTATCAACGCTAACTTCTTCTTGACTTTCATTACCTGAATCTCTGGAATGACGACGTTCCTTTTCTTTTTCTGCAGTATCTACTGCTGGTGACATAAGCCCAGCAGATAAATTCCAATCACCCATGTTTTACCCCCTAACTATTAGCTAAGTTAATTATAGCATTAAACAGAAATTTTGCCAAGCAAATTATTGAGTCTTTTAGCAAACAGACTTACGTCTTCCATCTCTTCGCCTTCCACTATACAAGCTTGATAGAACAATAAGTAAATCATATCTCCAAGTGTTGGGTTTTCACCATTTTCAGCGTGAGATTCCATTATGTTTCTTATCAAAGGATGCTTAATGTTAATTTCAAGTACTTTTGGCGTGCGGTAATTTAGCTGCTTCTGTTCACGTAAAAAACGCTCCATGCGAAGATCCATAGTTCCTTCATCAACTGCTAAACACACAGGACTGTCGGTCAATTTCTTAGAGATCTTTACACTTTTTACTAAGCTTCCAAGAACCTTAGTGAAGTATTCAAGTATAGAATCCGTGTTTTCTTCGCTTTTGTTTTCATCTGATTTATTTTCTTCATCTTTCTTACCTTCTTCTGAAGAGAATTTTTCTAAATCAACATCAGCGCGAGTTACAGATTTAAATTTTTGATCTTTATATTCATGAATCACGCTAGTCCAGAAATCATCAACTGGATCAACAAATAGAAGCACTTCCAATCCTTTGCTGACGAATCCTTCAAGTTGTGGACTGTTTTTTACTGAATCGAGACTATTTCCTGTGAGATAGTAGATATGTTCCTGTTCAGGCTTCATTCTGCTTATATAATCATCAATACTAACTAGCTTATCATCACTGGTGCTATGAAATCTGCAAATGGAAAGCAACGCTTCTCTTTCATCAGTTGGCATAGCTTCGCAAAGACCCTCTTTTAACACCGCACCAAAATTGCCCCAGAATTTTGTGTATTCCTCTAAATTATCTTTTGCTTTTTTGCCGAGCTCTGATACCACGCGTTTAGTTAGGGATTTCCTAATCTGCTCAACAACGCGATTATTCTGCAGTGTTTCTCTGCTGATGTTGAGAGGCAAATCTGGTGAATCAACCACACCTTTCAAGAAACGCAGGTATTGTGGTATAATTTGTACATTATCTTCAGTAATAAATACTTTATTGACATATAACTTTACAGAGCAGCGTCTATCTGGATGAAACAAATCATAAGGCTTAATAGAAGGAACATAAAGCAAGTTTGTATATTCTATTGCTCCTTCATTTTTATTATGTAGTATCATCCAAGGCTCACCGCCGACATGCGCAACACCGCGAAAAAAATCATTATGTTCTTCTTGAGTAACATCATTTTTTGGCTTAGTCCAAATTGCAGCTTTGCTGTTTAATTTTTCACTTTTTCCCTCTTCATTTACAAACTCAACGGGAAAATTTATGTGGTCAGAGTAAGTAGTAACAATGTTTTCAATACGGAATTTGTCTAAAAATTCGCTTTCTTCAGGACGCATGATGAGCGTAATTTTTGTGCCACGAGAGATTTGACCATCTAATTTGCTGATTGAATACTCTCCATCTCCTTTAGATTTCCACACCCAAGACTCTTCTTCTCCGGCTTTCCTTGATTCTACTATAACTTCTGAAGCAACCATGAAGCTTGAATAAAAACCAACACCAAACTTTCCAATCAGCTCTACAGCTTGGCTCGAATCTTTATTATTCTTAATTGCATTCAAGAATTTTTGCGTACCAGAACTTGCAATCGTGCCAAGATTATCTATTAAATCTTGCCTGTTCATGCCAATTCCATTGTCGGTTATATACAGCTCATTTTTATCTTTACTGGAGCTAATAGTAATCTTCAACTCATCACTTGAATCTAATAAATCAGCGTTTAATTGTGATTCATAGCGCAATTTATCACATGCATCTGATGCATTTGATATTAACTCACGCAAGAAAATATCCTTATTGGTATAAAGTGAATGAATTACTATATTTAGTACTTTGCCTACTTCAGCGTCAAATTTTAAATTTTCAATTTCTTGTACATCGTGCATTTTGAGCTCCATTATTAGCCTACTATTCTAATAATTTAAGTATTGCACCGCGATCTTTCAAGGTCATGTATGCTAAAATTTATGTGAGCCAGCTTATGGTTCCAACGCTAAAAGTACAACCAATCTGCCATATAAACTAAGAAGAAGGTGCTATTCTCTTTATTCTTAAAATATAATATCTCTTATTTGCTTCAAAGATTTGTTAGTCTTTGATTCTTTTTCTTTAAAAGTAGTCTCAAGAGAAGTTTTAAGCTTTTCCCATTCTTCCTGACCGTTTAGAATCAAAGCGCTATCAATCTTCTCCAGTGCTGTCTGAGGTGATGAATATAATTCTTCATACAAATCAGTGTTTACTAACTGTAGTATTACTAAAAATGTAAATAAATTCGGATCAACTTTCACATAACATAGCTTTATTTTCTTTACGCAGTACTGTATTGCTTTTAATGATAATGAGAAGCTTTCTGCGTAAAATATAAAGCTATCTATTATTAAACTCTTTGATTTTTTCGGTAATTCAGAACTTTCAAACAGTTTTCTTATAAACTGCTCTGTTGGCTGTTTTGGCAAATGCAAAGAGAGATCAGTAAAAGATTTTAGGCTAAAATTTGGTCCAAGTATTGTGCTGATTGCTCTTTGCACGTTACTTTTATCTTGACTAACAGAGATAATGAAAACCAGTCCTTCCACATCGAGCATATACTTTATGGATTCTAAAAAATCAACAATGAATTTAGGGCGGCATATATCAAGATCATCCACCATTATATAAATGTTTTTGTCTTTCCTGATTTTATTAACCACATCTGCTAGTTGTATTTTAAAATCTCTAATGTTCTCTTTTCTCCTTTGGAGAAGATTTAACTCACCCAAGACAAAACCAATGTCTTTCTTATCAGCCTCTTTTGCAGCATCGAGAAATACTGAAAGCATAGCAAGTGGAGATTTACTGATTAGCTTTCCTAATGTATTGAGAGAAAATAGTTCTTGGTTTATGTTTTTGAACTGCTGTATAACACTCCTTTTTACTTTGTATGATGCGAATAGATCCTCAAACAGGAAATGCAAAAAAGAAGGCAATGGTTGATCTAGCGCACTAATATCCCATGCGCTGTAATAAGCTGCAATTTCATTTTGCTGCTCTAGATCCTTTACCCATTCTTTCAAAAAAAATGTCTTACCCCACTCATTATATCCTTCTAAGGATACGATCGAAAAAGACTGATCAATTGTCTTAATTATATTACTAAATCTACTTGCAACTTGTTTGTAACCCAAGCAATCATTCTCCCAAGTTATTACCTTAGGCAATTGCTCCTCTTCTTTTTTTTTTAATGTTATTAGCGATATAAGTTTTTTTAAGCACATGCCCTACTTTATATTTAACTCATACTCTTGTCTTGAAGTAAGTGCTATTCTCAGCGTTCCCTCATCTAGGTAGTCAATTTCTCCACCGATCGGTATACCACAAGCAAGGCGCGATATTTTTACATTCGAATTCTTTAGCAATTCAATTATATATTGCGCAGTAACTTGGCCTTCTAATGTCGGATTGATTGCAATAATGACCTCTTCAATTTTAAATTCTGTAACTCTTTTGGGAATGTTATCAAGATTCAGTTCTTTTGGACCTATGCCATTTATTGCTGATAGCCTTCCACCCAAAACATGATACATACCTGAATATATATTCCCTTTTTCAAATGCCCATAGATCACCCAATTCTTCTACTACACACATTAACTTGGTGTCACGCTTTGGGTTAGTACAAATAGAACACGGCGATTTAGTATCTAGGTTTCCACAAATTTTGCACTCTATTATAAGATCCGCTAGCTCTCTAATCAAAGATGCAAGCGGTAGCATGACTTTCTCTTTATTTTGGAGCAAATGTATAACTAATCTTCGTGATGATGATGGACCTAAACTTGGCAATTTAGAAAAAGCATGAACTAAATTCCTTATATTAATGTTCATTCAGTAAATTCAAGATAGCTCAAAAATGATAACATCAAACCTTTCGTAAAGAAAGTAGTAAGTCTTTATCTTGCTTAGCTATAGAAAAATTTTTCCACTTTTCTCAGAAGTTGTCTTAAAAAAAGTAATGTAATCACAATCTACTGTAACTTAAGTCTGACTCAGGTGTAACTGAAATTATCTCAGACATTTGAGTATTTGTTCTAGTATTTCTTTTTTGAAAATGACGCAATTTATTTTTCAACATATTTCTTTCTTCTACATAACTGTCTGACTCTTTATTCAAACTAGAATTTTTTTCTTCATACTTGGAAAGTATTGTATCGATCAAATAATTAAAAAATAATATTAGACCTGTAGTGTTGGCAAGCAATGCAAGAGAATAATATAACATATCTTCACTCACTTCTTCATTTATTATGTCATGGGAATTTCTATACATTCTAAAACAAGAGCCGAAGGCTGCTAAGCATACACAAGTAAGTTTTGTTTTGTTTAGGACGCACTTAATTCGTGCTAGTTTTTTATTATTATCTTCTAATTTTATACGTAACTTACTAATTTTATTACTATAGTGCTCAATAAACAATTCTATAGCCTCTTTGTTATTAGTATAATTATATGCTTTGTAAGATTCCTTATCTATGAGTTCAGTATCTATATCCTTTGATTTGAGAAGCTCTTTGATTGCTTCATTTTTGTTAAGAAGCACAGCTTCGTGTAGAGGTGTGTACTCACTTTCAACATCTTTTCTTCTGTTAATATTTTTATCAGTTAAGTAGTTAAAAAGAGCTGAAATGCATTCTGAATTATTACCTTCAATAGTCAGAGTAATTGCATCTTTTCCGTCTTTGTTCTTAGTATTAATAACTTTGAAAAGCGGCTTTTCATTCTCTTCCTTATGTTGAAAATATTTGTGCTTGTAAAACTCATTCGCACGGTATGGCTCCTTAAGAATACACAAAAGCTTTTTTACAAAATCAGCATGGTTTTTTTTAATAGCCAAATGTAAAGGTGTGTCCTGATTTTTCTCCTCTTGCAACAATAAGGCATCATACAAACAACCCTCTTTATATAAAAAATTAATCTCTTGATCAAAAGAGATATCTTCTTCTCCTTTACAGATATTTAGTAGCCGTGACCCTATACTTTCTGTAGTACTGTAATCAATTGCAGAGCTACGTTGCACTTTAGATTGATAAAGGGTTACGTTCATACTATTCCTACCTTTAAACAACCCAGCTATACCTCTAAATATTCCAGCTATACCTGATTCACTCCGAGCGGCACAAGGCATTTTATCTTGAATGTGAATCTCAACATTTTCATTAGAAAAAAGTTCTAAAACATGCGAGCTGCCTCTTCTACTGAAAAAAGGCGCCTCATTCTTTTTATCTTTAGCTTTAACACTATTCTCTAGCTTTGCATTCGAAGCACTTATAGGGTTAGCTAAACAATCAAAATCCGTATTTTTAGATACAAAGTCTTCTGATTGAAAATTTGCTGCAGCGTTTATTTCACCTTTCATATTTCTTTTTTTACAGAAGTTGCATTCCAGGCAGGGTATCTCATCTTTAAAATTTTTCAACTCTATTTAAATTTTTTTTAAATAGTTTTTGATAAAAATATTTATGACACTAACTTTTGTGTTAAATTTTTAGAAGATTTTATAGCTAAAAAATTACTTCCGCGTGTTTTGAATCCAATTATAATCACAATTAGAGATATTTATTGAGCTCAAAAATCTATCTTCGTCTGCAGACTTTTTAATCAAATTCATTAAAAATGTAGCGTATCCTCTTCAGCGTATGTGGGTACACATACTTAATCTCTGTCGTATGTGCACTGCATTTTTTTCTAATCTTTTTTTCACAGAGGGATCTTATGTCCAGAATTCCAGATACTTGACCTTTAATTTAGCTAATAAAAACCAACTGGTACCTGCGGTTTTTATAGCTACGTTTTCTCAAACAGATTTCAAATGGATAGTTAAAAGAAACTCACAGTTATCCTAGTACTGCTTTATTATCTGCAGTCTTTTCATGCTCGACAGAAGAGAGTTGAGGATTAACAGCTTCTTCTATTGATTTAGCCTGTTTATAGTCTTGACTTAGGAAATATATAGCCACTCCAACTGCTATTCCAGCAACAAGAGCAGATACTGCGAGTGCGCATAATATAATAGTCATTGAAGGGACTAAAGCACCACCAACACCGAGTCCAATGCCAAGAAAAACGCCAGGTATAATGCCAATCAAACTATTACATCTAGCACTTTCTTTTTTCGATTGAGCTTGGTCTTTCATAGATTTAATGAGTGCTTCTCTTGTTTTTTCTTCTTGATCTAAATCTAATGGGATTTTCTCTTCTTTATTCTTTATCAAAGGGCTTGCACCATATTTCAAAAGGGCTTCTATTGCATCAGTATTATTGTTTATAACAGCTTGGTGTAATAATGTATTTCCACTTTGATCTCGAAAATTGATCAATCTGTAGAAATACTGAGGAGTAACAAATTTATTCACTGCTTCATCTAAAATCTTCATCACGTTTTTAAATGACAATATCTCTTCTTTCTTAGACCTTGTACTATCGTATACAATGCAGTGTTGCAAAATAAGATACACCATCTCTTTTCTTATATCTACAATATCCTTTGTAAATAAAGCTGATTTAAATAACTCCTTGTCAATAGGTATTTCGATATTTTTATTAAGGAATTCCTGCAATTCTCTAATTTTTTCGTTATGCTTTATCCCTTTCCTACAGATGATTTTAAGTAAAGTTATATTATCTACCTATTATAATTATAATAATAATATAATAAATTCTAATAAAAGTCAGATTTTTAATTAAAAAGTTAATACATTAATTCTGTGAATGTCAAATAAATTCCGTAATTTTGTTAAAAAAAACTCACGGGATCAACATCTATTGTTACTGCAATGTTTGAACTTAAGTTATAGTTATTTTTAATCCAATGTTTCAGCTTTTTCTTTATGAATAGATTATGGTTATTGTGTATTTTCAGTAACACTCTATAACGATATTTATTATTTAAGAAATTTATTGCTGCTGGTGATGGGCCAAAAATTTCAAATTCTTTCAGCGTCAAGTGCTGAAAGGTAGTTGAATATTGATTATGTAAAAAGCTTGTTATCTCACTTGCTGCTTTCTGCGTGGCAAATTGATCCTTACCGCAAACTATAAGCGCTATTAATCTACTAAATGGTGGCATTTTAGCTTTGCGTCTTGACTCAAGTTCAATTTCATAAAACAAATCCCTTTTTTGCTGCTGCAATGCTTTTATTATCAAACTTTCAGGATTATTGGTTTGCACTATTACCGTTCCTTTTTCGTTGAACCTTCCAGATCTACCCGCAACTTGATGCAATAATTGATACGTCTTTTCTGCTGCCCTAAGGTCAGAATTTTCAAGGCCTAAATCTGCATTTATCACTCCAACCAAAGTTAACTTAGGGAAATTATGCCCTTTGGCAATCACTTGTGTACCGATTATAATATTCACCTCTTCCTTGAGCACTGAGTCAATGACGCTACCAAGCGACTTCTGATCGCTGCTGGTAATCGCAGTTTTTGCATTTGGTATTAATTTCACTATTTCTTCAACTAACCTTTCAATTCCCACACCATAAAGGAACAATGACTTTTCGCTTTGACAATTAGAGCATTTTTCTGGAAGTTTTGATTGATAAGAACAATGGTGACACAAAAGGACGTTCTTTTTCTTGTGGTAAGTAAGCCATACAGTGCAATTTGAGCAGGAAATTTTATATCCACATTTTTTACAAACTGCAAGTTGCGCATACCCCCGGCGGTTTAGAAAGAGCATAACTTGCTGTTTTTTCTCTATGGTTTGTTTTATTCCTTCGAAAAGTTCATTGGAAATCCATTGCTTATTATTTACTACTTTTATTTGTGGCAACTCTGCACCACCGAATCGTTTAGTCAATTTTACATGATTGTAATTCCCTTTTTTAACATGATAAATTGTTTCAAGTAGCGGAGTGGCGGATGACAAAATAATCGGAATATTTTCGAGTTTGGCTAAGATAATGGCCATATCTCGAGCATTATATATAATCCCCTGTTCTTGTTTAAAGGATGAGTCATGCTCTTCATCGACGATAATTAATTTTAGGTTTTTATAAGGCAAAAAAAGCGCTGACCGTGCCCCAATAATTATCTGCGCACTTCCATTTGCGATACTGAGCCAATTATTTCGGCGAGCTTTTGGAGTAAGTCCTGAATGCCACTCAGCTATATTTCCAGATGTCTGACTGCGAACGCGATTTACCAATTGTGAAGTTAGGACAATTTCTGGCAGAAGGATAAGGACTTGTGCATTACCTCCTTCTGTTGTCATTCCAGTGTGTAACCTTTTGGTGTTTGAACATTTGCAGGTAGTTTTAGTAGTAGATGATGTCATTCCAGTGCTTGACACTGGAATCCAGTCTTTATCGTACAAATGCTTAGTGTACTGATTTGAAATTAAGTTCCAGTGTCGGGGCACTGGCTTTTTGGTAAAAATTACTCTTATATTGTAACATTCGTCTAGTTGTGTATTGAACGCTGGAATGACATAACGTTTATTTTTGAAAGTAAATTGCATAGCAAATGGTGTCATGCAAGTAGTTGACACTGGAATCCAGTTTTTTGATTGAAAATGTTGTATAGTGTGCTGTTTACAATCAATTTTACTGGATCCCAGTGTCGGGGCACTGGGATGACAAAAGAAGGGGGCACCGGAATGACACCATAGGATGGAGTGACACCTTTTTGGTAGACAATGTTCGTAAATACTATAATTCTTAATTAACTGTGCAATCACAGAGAGATAAACTTCCGTTTTTCCAGACCCGGTTTCACCGTCAAGCAAAGTCACTGAATACTCATTCAAATTACTTATTATCTTATTGCGAGCTGCTTGCTGCTCAGGGCTTAATTGGCAATCTATTTCACTTATTTCCTGCTTTTGCTTAGTGAAAACTAACTTATCTATCTGATTTACCTTTAATACTCCTCCCATTATTACTTTGGCAAGCATACCGATAGGTATTACATTATACTGCGCAACCCACTCTGCAAATTCGATCAGTTTTGGTCTGATACTCGGTAACTCGATCTTTTGTTCAATGCATTTTAATTCTCGATCACTCTTGCCGCTATATTTCCAAACTATTCCAATCAAACGCTTTCTGCCAAATGGTACCACTACGTAATCTCCAATTGAAGTTTCAGTATCTTTCTCAATTGCATATGAAAATAACTGATCAATTGGAAGCGGTAGTAATACGTCAACTGTTTTTGTCATAAGTTAGCGCTGTTTTTAGATACATAGAGAAGCCTTAATGCTTTTTTCATAGTACACAATTTATAATCATAAATATTAGAAATGTGAGGAAATTCTGTATGTTTAGCGATAAAATAGTCCTAGACTTTGAAATAGAAAAAGGTGACCGAATAGATCGGTGTTACTTCTCTACACGCATCAAACTTACAGATAAGAGCAAGAGTCTTCTATGTGAAAAGCTCGATAAACTTAACAATTTAGATGATTACTTTAATCTTAATCCTGAAAATTTTTACATTTATTACAATAAATATTTTGGGCACTATGGTAGAGATGAGCTATATGTCAGAGATAATAATGGTAGATATTTAGCTACTAAACTTCCACTTGATCAGAGCGGATTTTCGATAGAGTTATCATTCGACGAGGTGAATTATGGTTTTTATCCTATGTATGCAATCTATAACCCCACTCAATATGACAAAAAGCAGGAAAAGAGCTTTGAAGATAATGGTGAATTGCAGCCGTTTGTGTCAATTGTATTGGATTACTTTCTAAATGGCTTAACCGTTCAAGATATGTTTTTGCAAATACAAAATGAGCTTGTTGAAAAAGAAACAAAATTAGAAGAAGACAGAAGAAAGGCAGAGGAAGAATTAAATCAAAAGAATGAAAAGTTAAGAGAACTCATAGAAAATGATGAGATTAAAGTACTTAAAGTAATAAAAGGCCATAGTATTGGGAATGGACGTTCAGCAGCAATTTTACAGCTTAATGGTGATCTTGATGCAAGTAAATACTACATAGCAGAGTATGAAAGCAATGAATACTTACATTGTACGAGCTCTGGTTATGACATACTGCTTGACCAGAGCGATTTATTTTTTGTTCTGAATAGCAGCTCTTATCTTGAACTTGAAAGCGGTTTCTACTCAATCCCTGAATTTAATTCTAGAAGCTATGCTAAATATCTCAATACTAAGAATCGGCTTTTCAGCGATGATCAACTATCTCAGCAGTTGTGCAAAAACAAGGTAAAGGCTGAATCTACAGTTAACGCATTTTTCTCAAGACTTATTTATAGTGAAAATTTTTAAGAGGTGGATATGAAATTTAAAACAAATTCTGAATATTATAAATCACAAACTTTGATTAAAAAATTATTTCCAAATAAAGAAAGTATAGTAATAAACGATCAGCTTACAATAGAAGTAAAATATGGGGGATTAGCTAGTTATACCCCTGAGTATATAAAACAAACTGTAAAAGATGCTTACGGAGCCTGGTCTGATAATTTCTATTCACAAAAAAGCGTTCATTCTGGTCCAGTAAAATTGCAGCTTTATGTGCTGAAAAATTACGATGATTACAAAGCTCACATCAAGGAACTTTCAGGTGGTAAAGACCATAGAGAATTATGGGGTGGTGGAACAGTAAGAGCACACGAAGCTGACGGCACGATAGCAAAGACTTTTATTGTTGGAGATGTAAATGGCTTACTTTGTGCAAAATCTAAAATTTTAATGGAAAAAATGAGCGATGCATTTCTTGAGTACTCTACCGGTAATATGGAGACAGTACCTGAAGTTTTACGTACCGGTATGAAGCTTTTCATGTGGAGCTATGATGCAGCTAAAAAAGAAAGCACTCGCGATATGCATTATACAAAAGAAGCATACAATAAAATGCATGAATCTGGGCATGATACACCATATAAAATAGCAAGTATGTCTAACGACTATAGAATATCAGATTGCTTAGTGACATTCCTACAAGAAAAACATCCTCAATTCATAAAGCAATTGCTTACTGAGATGTCCTTCAATAGAGTAGAAGCGATATCAAAATTCAAGCATCTTTTGAATAACTCAGAAGTTGAAAAAGAATTTAAGCAGTGGATGGATGTAAAAAGTGGCGATAAAATTGTGGCAGATCTTGTGCCAGATAGTGAAGTTATGACTTTTGGCGAACACAAGCTTCAAATAAATATAAAATATGATGATGAGGAATTAACTCAGAGCAAATTGAGTAGTGTAAAAAATGCCATCGAGAGTACTATAAAAGATTTTGATTCAGCATTTGGCATTAATAATTCTCAGCCTTGGCACAACATACCAAATAAAGTTAATGTTTTCGTATTTAATACAAAGAGTGACTACGAAAATTATCTTAAGGAGTTGAACGTTAACTATAAAGGCGCTTCTGGCTTAACAGTTCAAGGGCGTGGCTCAGAAGTTCATGTTTATTTTTATCTACAAGACCAATTTGATGACTCGTGTAAAACTTTAAAACACGAATTGGGGCACGCCTTAACTATCATTAATTCCTATTATGGTACAGGTGATGTCTTATCTAAGGCCATGCATGAAGGGGTTGCTAACTATATGGCAAGTTTAGAAGATGGTCGGCATGTCAATGACCACGGAGATAAAGAGGCCTTGATTGCAATAAGAAATAAAGATCTCAAACCAGATGAAATATTGCGCAATAATATTTGGAGTAATAAAGGGGAACATTATCATTCGGATGCTGAACAAGTGATCAAATTTCTTGAAGATAAACACCCAGATATGATTGATAATTTGCTCAAGGGCCTTTCTACACATCGTGCAGATAGATCTCAAGGTAATAAATTATTTGAGGATTTTTTGACTGAGCTAAAAGGTTATACTCAGGAATTTAAACAGTGGGTCAAAGCTGAGCTGAGTGGTGAACAACATATGGAATATAATGTTGTTGAATCTAACAGTGTTGAAAGTTCAACAAGCCAACAAAGTGAAGGCAGGGGTATATATGGTTACAGTTCAGCACATCATGTTAGTGGTGATAAAAACAAGATAGAAAGTATTAGTAGAGAAGACAATATAAAAAAAGCGAGTGCAGACGAACAAGGAAAAGCTGTTACAACAAAGGTGATGCAGTATAATAAACAGCCTTTCTTAAAGGTGAATATTGACGACAATAATGTAGGAAACACTATAGGAAAAGTAAACGAGATAAATAAGGTAACAGGTGCGACGAGTTTACATTCTGCTGCTTCATTGGAAGATTTAAGCAAAGTAGCAACGCTACTAAAACACAATTCATATATTGATACAAGAGACCATAATGGACAAACGCCACTACATTATGCCATTCAGTCAGGAAATACGGAAGTAGCAAAATATCTTATTGATCATGGAGCAAATCTTAATGTTCATGACAATTATTATCAGAAAACTAATACTAAATATGTGTATTATAAGACACCTTTACACTATGCTATTGAGTCTGGAAATATAGAGATAGCTAAATACTTAATAGATCGTGGTGCAAATACTAATATTCAAGATGCTTATTCCAAAACGCCATTATACAGTGCTATTTATTCAGGTAATACAGAAATAGTGAAGTATCTATTAGATCATAACGCAGATCCTAATAGTAAAAGTTATTATACTTTTCCGTTACTTGCTGCTATTAAGCTAGGGAATGCGGAAATAGTTAAGAGTTTAATTGAGTATGGCGCAGATCTTGGTATCAAGAACACGTCAGCTCAAACACTGTTGCACTATGCAATTGAGCTAAAACATACGGAAATTGCTAAATACTTAATAGATCATGGTATAGATGTTGATACCCGTGATATTGGCTCTGGTAAATCTCCACTACATTTTGCCATGCACATGAAAAATATGGAAGTAGTTAAATATCTCATAGAGCACAATGCGGATATTGATATTCAGGATAGCTACGGCTTAACACCTTTGCATCTTGCTGTTGATCTTGGGAATAAGAAGATGATAGAGCAGTTAGTTGAAAAAGGTGCGAATATTAATGCTCAGGATAATGATGGTTGGACACCTTTAGTTCATGCAGTGAGGCATGGAAAGTTAGATACAATAGAATATCTAATAAAAAACAAAGCTGACGTTGACGTTGTAGGCAAAGATGGCAGGACACTTATTGAACATGCTGAGTTATGGGCAGAAGGGAAAGGGCTAGAAAGAGATGTAATAGATAGCAAAGGCGATAATGATTCTTATTATCGTGAGCTTTCAAAAGAGGCTGCAACGTGGGAAAAAGCTGGAAAGGATATGCTTAGCTATCTCAAAAAAATTACTATGCAAGAAGAAGAATCTAACGATATAGACCAAATGCCAACTGCAAGTGAAGAAAGGAGTAAAAGATCGATAAGAGGAGACGAAGAGAAGCAAGAGGAAACAATTGTTATAGATAATGTGAAACAACATCCTTTAAAAATAAAAGTGGGTGAGGCTGTTGAAATAGGGAAATATAAGGTAGAACTGCAAGTTACGTATGATGATGTAAGAAATTTTTATGACACTATACGTGGTAAATATCATGATGGTAGTGGATACAATTATGAGCAAGTAATGGTTTTGTACAATGAAATTGTTAGGCCAGCATCACAGCATCATGATGAACCATTTACTCTTGCTGAGTCCTATATTGCAGATGGGCATCTATTTATTAAAAATCAAGATTTTGGAATTTTGAATGATTTTAATGAGATGTTCTATAAAAGTGATGAGTTTATGTAACATAAAAGGTGGATGAGAATTAATTGATATAAGGAATGAAATCTTCTCCTGTCATCCCAGTGCTCCGACACTGGGATCCAGTGTTCATATAATCTCATCACAAACGTTTATTTTAATTTAAGACCAATACCCAATTTAGAATCAAAATTCCTAGATTCCAGTGTCAAGCACTGGAATCTACTATGCAATTTACTTTTTTATATAACAAATAATATTAATTTATTAATTGACAGGTGGCGTGGGTTATACTATTATTAAGATATATAGTTAACATCTTAATAATTAATATGCCAAAATATGTTAATCGCATTGCTGAATCTATTGTATTAAAAGTCTATACTGACAAGAAAAACGCTAAAATTAGAGTATTTTCTAAAACTAAAGATGGAGAAATTGAAAAAACACTTTCAAAGCAGCAAATTGTAGAATTTTTAAACCTATTTACTAATATAAGGAATCACGAAATTGCTATCAGTAAAAATATAGAACGCGGTATCGTTGAAGATATAGAAGGTATACGTAGAGAAAATGCTAGATATGTATATAAAGCACCAGATTTATCCGCTGAAGAACAATATAATAAATTATTTGAAAGTGAAAAAGCTATTCAATTTAATTTGAATACTTTTATGTCAGATAGTATATCTAAAATTGTACAATTAAAAGATAGATTTGAAGAAATTTTAGGTTTTTCTCTCGAAAGAGGGTTATGTCACTCACTAAATTACTTTATTACTTTTCTAAAATTAGAGAACAGGCAAGATTTTGTTCAATTCCTCGAGTCTGATAATATTATATCTGAACAAGATTTTATGAATTATATTGATGGAAAAAAAGAACAAACGATTAAGTTATTGATGATGCAGTTTTTATCGCAATTCTTACCTATTCTTGATGTTCAGAGCATTAAAAAGCGAGAAGGAGATCCATTTTATTCTGATGAGACAATATATGAGCAGTCATATGATGATTTATTTTCAACAAAAGTATGGATAGATACTAACCAAGAACAAATCAAACATGTCTTAAATAATGTGGAAATAGGATGCTACTTAGAATTTAGTTCTTTTTGTTTTACTTATAATAGAGCAGATGTCAAGGGTGCTGGACATTCTATGTTGGTGTATAAAGCAGAGAATGATAAATACATATTTTTTGACTCTAATAAAGGAGTGGTTGGCTTTTGTCCTGATACAGGAGCTGCCAATTTTACATTAGAGGAAGTTTGTAGGGTAATGGAACTTGCTGTAAACCGTTATTCATATGATATGTATATTGAAAATTTTGCAGATTATTGCCAAGTTTATATTATGCTTAGAAATGCAACACTAATGTTAAAGAAAGCCGAAAAGCTTTATGAAACAACAGAAAGAACAAATTCAAAAATAATTGATATATTAGTTGATAAAGGTATGAATAAATTGTTGCTCACACCTGCAAGTCTGTGAACGGACATAACTTGATCTTTTTGGTTATTTACAAAGTATAGACATCAGCTCATCCCATTCTCTTTTACCAATGCCACTTTCTTCTCTAGTAATATTTTCTCCTTTAATTAGCTTGCGAATTATTTCAAGACCATTTTTTGAAATGCAGGCTGATTTTAGGGAATATTCAACAAAAGCATTATAGGCCAGCGGAACCCATTTCTTCACTATGTCCAACATAATTTCTGCATAGACTCTAATTTCATATTGGGCGTGCTTATCAGCTCTAAGCCTTAAAAAGTGAAAAAGGTTGTGTAAATCTATTTTCCAATAAAATTGGGTATAGTAATTAAGTGTTAGATTAGTTCGGGCAATTTCTCTTGCAAGGCCCTGCTCAATAAATTTCTCATAATGAGAATATACTAAATTAGAGTCCTTTGTTAGAGAATCTATTATTTCTTTTGAAGTACTTGAGTCAAAAGCTTCACCGCTGCCTTGTTTATTATTATCAGATTGTTTTGCAACCTGTTCTGGTATATAAAATTCATTATCAAGTATCGAATACCTTCCGGAATATTCATTCACATTTGCAGTTCTATGTCTTATCCACTGTCTTGCAATAAAAATTGGAAGTTTCACGTGAAACTTAATTTCACACATTTCAAATGGAGTTGTATGATGATTTCTCATCAAATATTTTATAAGCGCTTCATCTTGATTTATCTGTTTCGTTCCTTTTCCATAAGAAACGCGAGCAGCTTGAACTATGGCGCTATCAGAGCCCATATAATCAATCACTCGAACAAATCCATGATCTAACACCTTATGTTCTTCGTATAGAATTTCATCTATCTCTTTTACTGTAGTTCGCTTAGTTGTCTCATTCATAATATATTCTCAAGATGAAACAGAGATATCAGCCCCACATGAATTGAGTTTTTCATCCATGGCCTCATATCCTCTCCATAAATGATGTGAGTTATTTATTGTAGTTTCTCCTTTAGCCAACAAAGAAGCAAGCACCAAAGCTGCCGTTGATCTTAAGTCATTAGCATATAGATTAGCTCCAGATAAGCTCTTTATTCCACTTATAGTAGCTTTATTTTTTTCGATGCTGATATTAGCACCTAATTTTCTTAGCTCATTTGCATGTGCAAATCTACTTTCAAAAACGTTCTCTTTAATGATTGATATTCCATCTGCAATGCATATAGCAGACATTAGTTGTGGTTGCATATCGCTGGGAAAGTCGGGATATGGATTTGTTGTAACGTGAGTAGATTTAATAGAGCCATTTTTTCTAGAAATAATAATACCATCGTCACATAACTCAACTCCGGCTCCTATAGTCTTCAATTCATTTGCAATACATTCCATATCAGACAAGTTTACTCCTTCTAACTTTAGCTCGCCGCCGGTAATGACAGCAGCCAAAGCATAAGTACCGGCCTCTATGCGATCTGGTATTATTTTATGCTCACACCCATTTAATGCTTCAACACCTTCTATTGTGATTTTTGTGTTATTAACTTCAATATTGGCACCCATACTCTTCAGAAACTCTATTAAATCAAGAACTTCCGGCTCCGTTGCGGCATTGTTTATTATTGTTACTCCCTCTGCAAGTGTTGCTGCCATTATTATATTTTCTGTTGCACCAACACTCACTTTTTCAAATGTTATTTCTTTGCCTTGCAATTTCCCCTTTGTTGTTGCAGTTATATTACAGCTATCAATTTCAATTTTAGCTCCCATTGCTTCAAGTGCCTTAATATGAATGTCAACAGGACGTTTTCCAATATTACATCCACCAGGAAATACTGTTGAAACTTTACCAAATCTGCTGAGCATTGGACCTAGCATTAAAAAAGATGCTCGCAGTCTGCTTGCAATTTCATGTGATATTAAATAGTTATTGATATTGCTACAGTCAATTTCCAAAGTGTGATTTGCTTTATAGTCTTTATTGCATATAAAATTTACTTCTGCACCAAGACTCTTAAGCAGCTTAGACATCAAATGAACGTCAATTAAATCAGGTACGTTATGCAAAGTTATTGAAGAATTACTAAACAAGCTTGCCGCCATTATTGGTAAGACGGCATTCTTTGAACCATTAATCTTGATTTTTCCAATCAAAGACTTATGGTTACTTCTTACTAATATTTTATGCATTTAATCAAGCGATAGAACTTATCAAGTAAGTATAATAGGTTAGCGGTAAAAGGCAAAGTTTTGCTTTTTCTTCTTCTGTCATTCGAGTAGCTGACACTGGGATCCATTTCTTCATCATCATCAAAATGTTATATTTCAACATTACTTTTATGCTGACCAATTTAACTGGATTCCAGTTTCAGCTACTTGAATAACATTTTCGTAGTCGATTCAAAATAGCATAATTAACTACACCTTTCCAAAGATGAGAGACGCGTTGGTACCACCAAAACCAAATGAATTAGAAAGCGCATATTGAATTTTATGCTCTTGAGCTTTAAGTGGTACAAAATTTAAATCACACCCTTCTGAAGGTTTGTGTAGGTTTAAAGTTGGTGGAACAATTCCATTGTTTAATGCAAGGATACTAAATATTGCTTCAACACTTCCTGCGGCACCAAGTAAATGTCCTATAGAAGATTTAGTCGAGGAAACAGGTATTTTATAGGCATAGTCACCGAATAACTGCTTCATTGCTATTACTTCAACTTTATCCCCAAGTGTTGTTGAAGTTCCATGTGCATTGATATACCCAATTTGACTTGGGCTTACTTGTGCACTCCTTAAAGCAAGTTCCATTGCCTTAAGTGCGCCTCTTCCTTCTGGATGTGGTGCTGTGATGTGGTGCGCATCTCCTGTGAGTCCATATCCAGTGAGTTCTGCATATATTTTTGCTTCCCTTTTTTTTGCATGTTCATATTCTTCCAGAACTAATATACCTGCCCCTTCGCCCATGACAAATCCATCGCGTTCTTCGTCCCATGGCCTTGAGGCCTCTTCAGGATTATCATTGAATTTAGTTGATAGCGCCTTCATCGATGCAAAACCTGCAATTCCAACTCTGCATAACGCACTTTCTGCTCCGCCTGCAATCATAATGTCAGCTTCACCGAGTTTTATAGCTCTTGCTGAGTTTATAATCGCATGCGCACCTGTTGCACATGCAGTTACCGCTGAGTCATTTGGACCTATAAATTCGTATTTAATAGAAATATGACCAGATATCAAATTTATTAGACTTGCAGGAACAAAAAATGGGCTAACACGTCTAGGCCCCTTCTCCTGCATGGTAATTACATTTTCCTGAATTGACGGAAGACCACCTATACCAGAACCAATAGCTACACCTATTCGCTCTTTATTAATATTTTTATTTTCCAAAATTAGTGAATCTTCTACTGCCTGAACAGCAGCTGCAAAGCCGTAGTGAATAAAGCGATCTGTTCTTTTTAGATCTTTCTCAGAAATATAATCTAGCGGATTGAAGTAATTCTCAATATCGTCAGATTGCGTTGGAACTTGCCCTGCAACCCTGCAAGTAAGGTCAGAAGAATCAAATCTGTCTGTACTGATTGCCTTTATGCCAGATTTTCCTTCTATCAGCTTTGACCAGGTGTTATCAACATCTGCTGCTAATGGAGTAATTAAGCCAATACCGGTAACTACTACTCTTCTGCTCATTCAACATCAATTGTTTGCTTTGTTTACTACATATTCAACTATCTGTTCCATAGTTTCCATTTTTTGCGCATCTTCATCAGGAATCTCTATACCAAATTCTTCTTCAGCTGCCATGATTATTTCAACTGCATCTAAACTATCTGTGCCATGATCTGAAAGCTTTGAAGAGTTACCAAATTTCTCTACATCCTTACTGATGTGCTCTAGTATAATCTTCTTTACTTTTTCTTCTATATCTTCCCTAGTGCTTTTTGCTAATTCGCTCATTTCTTACTAAAAAATAACTTATTCTCTGATGTTATAAGAAATTTTGATGTTTGCAATAGCTTTTATGATTATATAAACTATTAAAAACTTCCTATCTCTTAGCACTCGATAGTTAATAAATTTAAAAATGCTAGACGAAACAACAAAAAATTTGCTTGTTGTAGAAGTGAATAAGCTCTTACCTGAAAATAGCGAGAATAAACTTATATCAGCTATGCGTTATGTGCTTCTTGCTCCTGCAAAACATATACGTTCTTTTTTAGTTATAGCATCTTCGTCGATATTCAACATAAAGGTTGAAAAAGCAATAACAGCAGCAGCAGCAATTGAATTTATTCATGCTTACTCCCTCATTCACGATGATCTGCCATGTATGGATAACAGTGACACCCGCAGAGGCCAGCCAAGCTGCCACAAAAAATTTGGTGAAGCAACAGCAGTACTGGCCGGAGATGCATTACTTACTTTGGCTTTTGAGGTATTATCTTTGTTAAATTGTGAGATCATAAAAGTGCTCTCTCAAGCAATAGGAATGAAGGGAATGGTGGGAGGGCAGATTTTAGATATAGGTGCAGATTTTGACAAAATAAAAGAAATTCATTTGATGAAAACTGCAAAACTATTTGCAGCTTCATGTGAAATAGGGGCTATAATAGGAGGCGCTACAGACAAGGAGCGGGAAGCATTATATAACTATGGAATAAATCTAGGGCTTATTTTTCAAGCCAAGGATGATATCGAAGATTATGGGCAAGATAAAACAAACAATTTAATGTCCGTGCTTGGCAAAAATGAAATGGAAAACTATATAGATAGTCTCTTTAAACAGGCCTCAGATAATTTAAGTACGCTTTCAGGTAATACTAATGACTTATGTGATTTATTGAATCAAGTAAAAAAAGATGGTTAGAAAAATTATATTACAAATGTTTATCTCTGTAGTAATGATTCTCACTTTAGCTTCTGCTTTTATAATTACGATTGTTTATATAAACAAAGATAAACCAGAGAAAAGGGAAAAGCTTTACGAAATAAATGCTACACATGGTGGTTTGACACAGATGATAGCAAGTTATTTGGTCAGGCCGATACTTGAATCAGCTCTTGATCGTTATATTGAAAAGCATGGGTTAGCAGAATATTTAGAAGAAATAACACAGCAAAAAGAAGAAGAGATGATAAACTTTTATGAAATTACTGAAGGCAGTGGCAGTAAAGTTTTCTGTGGCCAAGAAGTTCTGCTACAAATGTACAAAGTCTCCAACAACCTAGCAACGCTACTTCCGACTGATGTCAATTTGAAAATAGGTCAGGATTACTTAAAAGAAGTGAGTTTAGGGGTAATAGGTATGAAAGAAGGTGGAGAGCGTGTAGTTACTATTGCCGCTGATGACAACAAAATGAGTTTTAACTCTTATTACATCAAACTGATTGAAGTAAAAGATAAATATCCTGATTCAGTAAGTAACCTAATGATTTTTAATGACTTAATTAACAAAACTGGAAAGCGAGTAAAATGTGGCGATGAGATATCAGTTCAATATAGCATAAAGAGACATAATGGTGAGTATATAATCAAAGATCAAATAGTGCAGTTTAAGGTTGGTGACAAGAAAACACCACTTGCTATAGAACTTGGAGTTGTGGGAATGAGAGCTGGTAATAAAAGAACAGTTCTTTCTCCACCTGACCTTTTAACTGATGTATTAACAAAAGACATAGATTTTGATATTGTAATAATTGATTTAAGCTTGAATTCTACTATTGAAAAATAGCTTAAAGAATTACGAAGTAAGAAAAAATAAAACCTCTTGAATGCTCTATATTACTTAAAGTAGGCTTCCTCTAAAGTATAAATTTAGATAAATCAAGCTGCTTTGAAATTGACTCTAGTTTATCTTTTACATATTTGCTATCTATAACAAATTTTTCACTATTTTTTTCAGAAGCGATAAAACTTATTTCATCCAAAAGCTTCTCCATGACAGTATGAAGTCTTCTTGCACCTATATTTTCCACTTCTCTATTAACTGTAAATGCTATTTCAGCTATAGTCTCTATACCATCATCAGTAAACTCAAGTGTTACATTTTCCGTTTTCATTAAAGCTATATACTGTTTTAACAAACTAGATTCTGGTTCCTTTAATATTTTTATTAGATCCTCTTGAGTAAGCGCCTTAAGTTCCACTCTAATTGGCAATCTACCCTGTAATTCTGGTAAAAGATCAGATGGCTTAGATAAATGAAAAGCACCAGATGCAATAAATAATATATAGTCTGTTTTTACGGGGCCATACTTAGTTGAAACAGTTGTTCCCTCAAGTAATGGTAACAGATCGCGCTGCACTCCTTCTCTGTTGACTTCACCTTTTATTTCTGTACGTGCTGCAATTTTATCTATTTCATCTAAAAACACTATGCCTTCATTGCTAACAAGATCAATCGCTTCTTTGATTATCTTGTCTTCATCCATTAACCTTTCGCTTTCTTCGTTAATCAATATTTCACGTGCTTCTTTCACTTTAACTGTAATAGTTTTTGTTTTTTTGCTCCCATTAAACATCTTACCCACTATTTCTGTTACGTTCATCACGCCAATTTGCCCACCTGGCATACCAGGTATATCAAAAGTGGGTAGCATACCCTTGCTCTCCCTGACGTTAATAGAAACTTCTCCATCTTCAAATTCCTTATTTCTCACTCTTTCTCTGAAAACTTTTTTGCTTTCCTCGGTTGCATCTTCACCAACCATGGAGTTGACTATTATCTTTTCAGCCAAACCTAAAGCTTTTTTAGTTAAGGCTTTACGTGCTTTTTCCTTAACTAAAACTATTGCTGCGTCAACTAGATCACGTATTATCGAGTCAACATCACGTCCAACATATCCTATTTCGGTAAATTTCGTTGCTTCAACTTTTATAAAAGGTGCACCAGCAAGCTTTGCTAAACGTCGAGCTATTTCAGTTTTGCCAACTCCTGTATGGCCTATCATGAGTATATTCTTAGGTATAATCTCTTCACGTAGTGGAAGTGGGACTTTATTTCGACGCCAACGATTTCTGAGTGCAATAGCAACAGCGCGCTTTGCATCATTCTGCCCAATTATAAATCTGTCTAATTCTTTAACTATCTTCTGTGGTGGTAGATCATCTAATAAAGCTTGTGAGCTTTGAATGCTGGTACTTCCTGTACCTTCATTTTCATAGAGGCTATTTTTCTCATTACAGTCATCATTATTATCAAATTGACCTACTACAGATTGACCAGAAGAATTGGTACACAAAGTTCTTGACATATTACTCCTTTATTTTTTCAATAATTAGATTATGGTTTGTATAAACACATATATCGGCAGCTATCTTCATAGCCTTTTTTGCAATCTCCTCTATTGATATTCCTTCAACGTCAATCAAAGCTTTTGCTGCAGATAAAGCAAAATTTCCTCCAGAGCCAATGGCTGCAATGCCATCTTCAGGTTCAAGAACATCACCCGTTCCTGTAATGACCAATGAAATGGACTTGTCTGCCACGATCATCATAGCTTCTAATTTTCTTAGATATTTATCCATTCTCCAGTCTTTTGCAAGTTCAACACATGCCCTCATTAACTGTCCTGGGTGCTTATCAAGTTTAGATTCTAGCCTTTCGAAGAGAGTAAATGCATCAGCTGTTGCTCCAGCAAAACCGGCAATTACGGAATCACCAGAAAGACGCCTAACTTTTTTTGCTCCAGATTTTATAACGGTATGGCCTAGCGAGACTTGCCCATCACCTATTACTACTACATTTTTGTCTCTTCTAATTGACAGTATAGTAGTACCATACATTTTACTGCTGTCATGATGAATCATTTTTTTGTTATTTTAATTCGTTATATTATATTAAGATTATAACTTATAATATAGTACTTTTCTTATAACATTTAAAGTGTAGATGCAAAACATAATTCATCCAAATCTGGAAAAAGATATAAATAATTGGTTCAAAACAAAATTTAATGGTTTTACATTACCATTTTATAGCTCCATAGATCTTAGGAATTCAGGCTGCAAAATTGCTCCAGTAGACGCTAATTTATTTCCTGCAGGTTTCAACAATCTAAGTGAGACATCAAGAGCAACAGCAGCAAAACTAATAAAAAGTTATTTTGAAACAAAACAATATAAAAAGACTCTTATAATACCGGAGAATTACACACGAAATAAAATGTATATAGAAAACGTATTTGTTATAGAGAAAGTACTGCAACTCGCAGGTTTTGAAACTAGAATTGGCCTCTTTCATAATGAAACGTACAATTTAATAGAACAGTATGAAACTGTTGTGAAAGAAAACTCTTTGCTGAAGACAACTTCAGGATTTGTGCCTGATGTTATTATACTGAACCGTGATATGACTAGCCACATTCCAGACACACTAGAAAACGTAAAACAAGAGATAGTGCCAAGTCCATTATATGGCTGGCACAGTAGGCAGAAATTTCAATATTTTGAAATCTATCAAAAATTAGTGTCCGAATTTTGTGGCGAATTTAAAATGGATCCATGGCTTATTTCTGTGCTTACAGAAAGCTGTAATGGAGTTGACTTTAATGATGATTCATCACTAGGAGCAGTAGCGACTAAAGTTGACCAAATATTATCTCTAGTGCAAAAAAAATATGAGGAATATGAAATAAAAACACAACCTTACGTTTTTATCAAAGCAAGCAATGGCACATATGGAATGGGCATTATAACAGCAACAAGTGGAAAGGAAATATTAAATCTCAATAAAAAAAAGCGTCATAAAATGAAAAAGATAAAAGAAGGAATAGCAATCAATAGTGTTATTATACAAGAAGGTGTACCAACTATTGACATATTTAAAAGTAGTTCTGCAGAACCGCTAATATACTATATAGGAGATACTCCAACATGTTACTTATACCGATGTAATAGCAGGAAAGATGTATATTCTAGCTTGAATTCCACTGACTGTGAATTTTATGATATCAGCCAAGAAAATAAAACTTTGCCACTTTGGAATATTGTTAGCAAATTAGCAGTGCTAGCATTGGCAGTAGAAATTAAGTCTTTTCATCTCGAATAATTAATTTCTACAATGCTGCCATTATGCTGAATATGGTGAGCGTCATCAAGTCCAGTAGAAGGATCAGTACCATTATTAGGTTGATTGACAAACTTATCGATGTTTGATACTAGATATGCTATACTTAGTATCAAACTAACCGTAACAGTTAAGTTGAAATTATAGATTATGCCACCACCCAAGTCTATCGGTATAGTTGCAATTTCCATTCTTTTTAATATGAAGCTTAACAAGCCCAATGACAAAGTGAATGTGCTAAACATAACATTCTTCTTGCATTTAGCAAGCTCAGCTTCACATTTCGTAAGTTCGTCATCACCCTTTTTGTATTTTTTACATGCTTCTTGATATTTTTTATGCACTTCCTTATATTCTTCGCACTTATAATAACAGCTTACGAATTCTGAAAATAGAAATAGAACTGCTGATGTTAAGCTAATATAACTTATTACATCCTTGTTGTTTCTAGCTAAGAAATGAATGATTTTTGCCTGCATCAATATTCCTATGATACAGCTTGCCAAGTACGCTGAGTTACCTACAACCTGTATTGGTTTTTCAGGTTTATTTTCCTCTTCACCATTCGCAGGTTTCTTAGATTTATATCCAGCTAAATTGAGACCAAAATGAAGAGCAAATATTATTGATGTTGGTAGTTTTATGAACTTAGAAATATCTAATATAGTACAAATATTGGATCTGTTGTTATCAATAAACTCGCAACAGAATTGCAATGAAATTTTACACAATATGCCTGTTAAACCTACTGCAATACAATACATCTTTCTAATATCATGATTGTGAACATCATGTATACTTTCTATAAATGTATTTGGCTTACCTTTTGGCATAAGTAGATAATAAAATAATAACTTTTTAATATTATACTATAAAAATCTAAAAAGAAAAGTGCTATAAATCAGTACTTTGAGAGTGATCTAAACATAAATCGGCCAAGCACTTGATAAATAAGAGATCAGTACTGAGAGTTGGTACGCGAAAGTAATATCCGTCTTTGATAATTGCTTTATACTCTATATCAAGTTCAACCAGTGTTTCAGAATGCTCAGAAACAAAAGATATAGGTGATAAAACTACAGGTATATTATCGTCTTTCGCGCGTGATAGCTCACTTTCAGTGCTAGGCTCCAACCATTTTACAGGGCCAACCTTACTCTGATAACATATTCCCCAATCAAGATCTTCAATATTCAATTTTTTTACTATTAATTTTACTGTTTTTTCTATCTGTGAAGCGTAAGGGTCGCCTTTTTTAATGATACTAAGAGGTAAGCTATGAGCCGAGAATAGGACTCTTGGCTTACCGATTTTGCTAGCTAATTTATAATATTTAGACGTCAGATTAACATGAGCTTCAATAAAGTCTTCATTGTCATAATAATGGTGAATTGTTTTTGTGTTACATTCCAGTTTGGCATTTTTTTGCCAATTCTCGATGGATGATAGAGTTGTGGTGGTTGAATATTGCGGATATAGTGGTAACAGAATGATTTCGTCAGGGTCGAATTGCTTTACGCTTTTAACAACTTCATCAGCAAATGGATGCCAATAACGCATGCAGATGAATATCTTATATACATGGTTTCCATTTTCATTTAATTTTAGTTCTAAAGCATCAGCTTGTGCTTTCGTATTCTCCAAGATTGGCGATTTACCTCCAATGTGCTCGTATATTTCTTGTGCAGTACTTTCTCGCCTTTTGGAGATAAACTTTGCTAAAAGGAAGCGAAAAGGATTTGGTAGATTTATTATTCTTTTATCGTAAAAAAGATTAAATAAGAAAGGACGGACCGCACTTAGTGAATCAGGTCCGCCTAGGTTAAATAAGATTACTGCCTTCTTCACTGACAGCACCTTTCTTCAGGTTTGCCTATAAAATCAGCTACACACTCATCAAGTTTAGTTACAGGCACTAAATTTCTTACACTGGCATACAATAGATGAGCAGATCTCTTCATGTTACTCTGTGTAGATGCAAAGCCTCTATCGAAAACCACATCAACACAAAAACTTGGCACTGCTTCAAGAAGTTCAACAGCAGCCAAAGATATCATTATGCAGCTTTGTAGAGCCTTCAGAAAAATCGTAAGGGGGAAAAGTAAAACCTTAACAAAAAGAGAGGGAGGACTTTCATTCATTAGTTGTCCTGGATTAGGAGAATTATATTCAATATGCTGTCTGTTTTTATCAAAGATAGGAAATTTTATAGTGTCTTTCTTAAATTCCTGCTCTATTTGTTCCTCGGTATAATTTTCATTATTAGTCATTTTTTTCAATAACTTTTCACGCAAGTAAAAGGTTCTCACAACAAAACATGTTGCAACCATCAGTGCAGCACATATAAGTGCGCACTCGATAAGGCTTATGTTGCCTACCATAGCTGGTAATACAAAGCAAAAAAACAGCGGTATGGCAATCATTTCACCAAATGGAACAACGTTCCTTTTCATCCCAAAAGCGGCACCTTCTTTTAATTTTGTATTATTGTGTAAGCTATACTCTAAATAACTCAAAAATGCCAAATTAAAAGTTAAAAATCCTTTTGTCCCACAAAAAATTGATGACTTGAATTGATTAACCCATTCTTTAGCAGTAAGTGTAGTTTCAATTGATTGTTTAACATTAGGATCGACTGGTTTGTTGTTTTTTTTATTACAACACCCCATAAAACACCTCCTTGATGGTTTATTCTTAACTATAAGTGAAAAATTGCTTTTATCAAATTAAAGTTTATAATAAAATAAATCTATAAATATACGATCTTAATATAAGGGAATGATATGGCAATTGAGAGAACACTTTCGATATTAAAACCTGATGCAGTAAAAAATAATATTACAGGCAGTATAAATTCTTACATTGAAAAATCTGGACTAAAAATTATAGCACAAAGAATGATGCTGCTGACAAAAAAACAAGCAGAGCTGTTTTATGAAATTCATAAGGATAGGCCTTTTTTTGAAGAGTTGGTGGAATTTATGACTTCTGGGTCTGTGATAGTTCAAGTTTTCATTGGTGAAAATGCAGTCAGTAAATACAGACAAATCATGGGTGCTACAGATCCAAAACAGGCAGATAAAGGTACAATTAGGGGTGATTTTGCTAATGATATTAGTGAAAATAGAGTGCATGGTTCTGATAGTCTAGAGAATGCTCGTAGGGAAATAGCTTTCTTTTTTGCTGAGTGTGAATTGGTGTAGTTTTACTTTTCTATACATAATTAAACTTTCTGAATTTTATGTTGAGCTGTGAAATATTAGCTCGATTTTTAGTTATGAAGGAAAAGCTTTCTAATACATAGTATAGATAATATTTAAATGGGTCATGTTGTTAATGCTTATAATAGATCTGAAGCTTCTATAGTTAGAGGAGAAGGAGTATATCTCTTCGATAAGGATGGTAAAAAATATTTAGATTTTGCTGCAGGAATTTCTACAACCTCTCTAGGGCATTGTCATCCATACATTACAGATAAACTGAAGGAACAACTGGATTCATTGTGGCACTGCTCTAATATTTTTACTATTCCTCAGCAGGAAAGGCTTGCTCAGCGTTTAACAGAACTTACCTTTGCCGATAAAGTTTTTTTCTGCTCAAGTGGACTTGAAGCAACAGAAGCTGCAATTAAATTTATTCGCCGTTATTTTTACTTAAATGGACAAGAAAAGCGCAATCGAATTATTACAATTGAAGGAGGTTTTCATGGCCGCAGTATTGCTGCAATTTCTGCTGGAGGAAATGAAAAATCACGCGAAGGCTTTGCTCCGCTCCTTTCTGGTTTTGATAAAGTTCCAAGAAATAACATTGAAGCATTAGAAAAGAAAATCAATAGCGAAACAGCTGCCATATTTTTAGAGCCCATACAAAGTGAAAGCGGAGTACATCCATTGGACGTAGAGTATCTTAAAAAAGTAAGAGAGATAACAAAAGCTCAAGGAATAATTTTATGCTTTGATGAAGTGCAATGCGGATATGGAAGGATTGGCTCTCTATTTTACTATCAAAATATAGGAGTTGAACCTGATATGCTCACTTGTGCGAAGGCTATGGGTAATGGATTTCCTCTGGCTGCATGTTTAGTAAAAGATTATATAGCAGAAGCAATCACTCCAGGAACTCATGGGTCAACTTATGGAGGTAATCCACTTGCCATGACTGTTGGTAATGCAGTACTCGATGTAATGCTAAAGGAAGGCTTTTTTGACCATGTTAAGAAGGTCAGTAAATATCTAAAAGAAAAGTTGTTGCCTTTGACTGAAGAATTTCCGAAGATCGTTTCAGAAGTTCGTGGGGAGGGTTTATTGATAGGGATAGAGCTTAGATTACCTTTGGCTGATAAAATTGTTAAACAATCTCTTGACAAAGGCTTAATAATGACTAAAATTTTAAATAATAGAGTAATAAGAATAACTCCTCCACTTGTTGTTGAGAATATGCATGTGAATGCAGTGTGTGATATATTTCATGATTTATTTTTTTATATTAAAGATATATAGACTTGCAAATGCTTCTTACAACATATAAAATCAACTCTGTTTCTATATCGCAATAACATCATACTTTAATGGATTGGTTATTGATTTCAGTATTATCAGCAATTTTTTTCTTATTGATTTTATCGTTTTTGTTTTCAGGAGCAGAAATAGGATTAACTTCAATTAGCCGCTCCCGAGTTAATAAACTAAAGCTAGATGGAAATAAAAGAGCTAAGATAATAGACCGCTTATTGAATACAAAAGAATTAACAATAGGAACAATACTACTGTGCAATACAATTATTAACATTACTTGTTCCGCTTTATTTACAGCAATATTTATAAATTTCTTTGAAAGTGAGGGCATCTTTTTCTCAACAGCTATGATGACGTTTTGTATTTTGCTGTTTTGCGAGGTGTTACCAAAAACTTACGCCATGCAAAATCCTGAAAAATTTACATTACTTTCTACTTATTTTATGCTGTTTTTTGTCAAGATTCTTTCTCCATTGACATTAGGCATTCAGTTTATTGTCAATCTCATTCTGAAGTTATGTGGGCTTCATAAGAATAGGGAGGTAATATCTGCAGCAGATGCAATGCGTAATATGATTACTCTTCATCGCAGTGAAGGAACTATGTTACAACAGGATTTAGATATGCTAAGTAGTATACTTGATTTGGCTGAGACGGAGATATCGCAAATTATTACCCACAGGAGAAACTTATTTTCTCTTGATATAGATCGAAACAAAGAAGAGTTAATAAAAGAGATTTTGACTAGTAGTCATAGTAGGGTACCTTTATGGCAAAAAGAACCAGATAACGTTGTCGGAGTGGTTCACGTAAAAAATCTAATAAATGCCTTACGTGAAAAGGGTGATAAAATAGATATTACCCAAGTTATGTCAAAGCCTTGGTTTATACCAGAAAGTACACCGCTTAGTGTGCAACTTCACAACTTTCGTAAAAATAGGAAACACCTTGCATTTGTTATTGATGAGTACGGAGCCCTTCAGGGAATTGTTACTCTTGAGGACATACTGGAAGAAATAGTTGGAGAAATTTCAGATGAACATGATTTGATCACAGAGAATTTTATAAAAAAGATATCCGATAATATGTATCACATAGAAGGAAAATCTACTATTAGGGATATTAATAGACAGTTACATTGGGATCTTCCTGATGAAGAAGCTACAACTCTAGCAGGTATGATTGTAAACGAAATAGAGCGCATTCCTGAAGAAAATGAAGAGTTTTCCATGTACGGTTTTTACTTTAAGATTTTAAAAAAAGATAAAAATATTATTACTATGATTGAAGTACAAGTAAAAACTGATAATACTGTAGTAGCAATTAATTAGTTGGGTTCTATGGAAGATACAGTAAAAATAACGGCTGAAGATTTGAAGAGCTATATAGAGAGAATCGAAAAACTTGAACAAGAAAAGAGGGATGTGCAAGATCACATTCGTGATGTATATGCAAAAGCTGCAGATGAAGGTTGGGATATAAAAGTGATGAAACAGATTATTAGGCTAAGAAAGATGGATGATGATGACAGGGAGGAACAGGAAATATTACTTGATACCTACAAACGTGCATTGGGAATGAATTACGAAGGTGAATAGTAGGATTGTAATTGGAATAAGTGGAGCATCTGGTTCTATTTACGGTGTACGGATTCTAGAGGCACTAAAAAATACCAATCATGAAACTCATTTAGTGATCAGCAGTGCTGGAAAAATAACTATAGCTCATGAGATTAAAGAAAAACTTGAAGATATTACATCACTTGCAGACTTTTACTATTCTGAAGAAAAAATAGGAGAAAAAATAGCAAGCGGCTCATTTAAAACCTCAGGGATGGTTATTGCTCCATGTTCTATGAAAACAATGTCTGAAATAGCATCGGGAGTAACCTCCAATCTATTAACAAGGGCTGCAGATGTAACTCTAAAAGAAAGAAGAAAATTAGTTCTTATGGTGCGAGAATCTCCACTACATCTTGGACATCTCCGAAATATGTTAAAACTAACGGAGATGGGAGCAATTATTGCTCCGTCGATGCCTGCTTTTTACATTAAACCAAAATCTTTGGATGATATTGTAAATCATTCTGTTGGTAAAGCATTGAATTTATTTGATATTGCATTACCTGATTTCAAGGAGTGGCAAGGAAATGTCAATTATTATTAACGGTAAAAAAATAGCAAATGATCTCTGTGAGGAGCTATCAAAAAAAATTGATATTTTAAAGAAAGAGTATAATGTTTTTCCTTGCTTAAAAGTAATCCTCGTAGGTAGCAATCCAGCAAGTCAGGTCTATGTTCGTAATAAACAAAAAAAAGCAGAATCAATAGGCATAAGTTCTGAAACTATTGTTTTGCCTGATAGTATCTCAGAAGACGAATTGATTGAAAAAGTTAATACATTAAATGAAGATTCATCTGTGCATGGAATTTTAGTGCAGTTACCTTTACCAAAGCACATCAGTGCAAGCAGAATAATTAATACAGTAAGTGTTGAAAAAGATGTAGATGGCTTTCATGATGAAAATGTTGGCAGGTTAGTTAAAGGTGAAAAAAATTGTCTGATACCTTGTACTCCCAAAGGTTCTTTGTATTTAATTAAGTCAGTTGAAAATAATCTGTCCGGTAAAAATGCGGTAATCATTGGCAGATCAAATATTGTGGGTAAGCCAATGTTTCACCTATTGTTGCAAGAAAATTGCACTGTTACCATCTTGCATTCACAAAGTAGGGATTTAGCTGATTATTGCTCTAAGGCGGATATAGTAGTTGCAGCAGTTGGAAAGCCAAATTTTGTTCAACCAGATTGGATAAAAAAAGGTGCAATAGTGATTGATGTTGGCATAAATAGCATTAACATAGGAAGTCAAAGTAAGCTTGTGGGTGATGTTGACTTTGAGGGAGTAAAAGAAAAAGTCAAAGCTATTACTCCAGTGCCTGGTGGAGTTGGCCCGATGACAATAGCATTTCTTATGATAAACACTGTAGTTGCTGCTTGCTTACAGCGGGAAGTTGATCCTTCTGATTTTATTGCTTAAGGTTTAGCTTAATGTTAGCATAAACAGAATACCTTTGCAAATAGCACATATATAGCACCGAGCATACAACTGTGTATAAGGATTCAAAGTGTTCATAGCTTAAAAATTATAACGTATACCTATTTCTATGATTGCATCTGGTTTTTTCATCGGTGGTTTAAAGCCACTTAATTGACCACTTGCAGCAATAGCAACTGTGCCAACTATCTGCGGAATAATTTCACAATCAACACCTAACTTTACTTTATAGGAAATAGCACTCAGTATTTTATCTAGTGTTTCATTTTGAGATGTATCTGCATTACCAAGACCAAAAGATGGTAATATTCGAATATATCCACCTATTCCTATACTAGCATATAATTTAATAGGATCAATTTCAAGATCAGGATAGTAAAGGTAATTTGCCAATAAACTAGCTCCTACTTTTCTTTTTGCTTTATCAGTTATATCACTTATGTCAGCAAGAACCTCAAGTTCAAACTTAGAATTTTTGTTATGATGATAACCAAAGACAACGTTAGGGTTCAATTTAAAGCTTTCACCCCATCGAGTCCCAAAGTTTAAACCTACATAGTAATGATCTTCGTACTGGTCTTCATATCGATCTTCGTATTGATCTTCATAATGATCTTTGTACTGGTCTTCATACCGATCTTTGTACTGATCCTCTAACTCACTTGTACCATTACTAGCTGTACTTGCTAAAGCAATCAACACAGCGAACACTTTCATCGTTCTCATATAATTCATACACATTACTTCCTTAAAACAGACTGGAATAAGTGTTCAAACATGCTAGCAGCAAGTTTTGAGCATTGCTTGTGGTTACACCTAAACATTAAAAATGTACTCAATGTTATCCAGCATTAAAAATTATAGCGTACTCCTACTTCCAGCATCATATCCGGTACTGCCACTGTTTTTACACCACTCAGTTGCCCGCCTACGGTTAAAGCAGCTGTACCAACTATCTGTGGAGCAATTTCATAATCAACACCAACCTTCAGTTTGTACGAAATAGCACCCAGTATTTTATCTAGTGTTTCAGTGCCAACAATCTCAAAAGGATATACTTGTAGATGTCCTCCTAAACCTCCACTGACATATAGTTTCACAGGATCAATGTCAACGTCAGGATAATAACGGTAATTTGCTAATAAACTAGCTCCCATTTTCTTTACTTTATCTTCTTGTGTTGGTTTTCCATCTGCATCTACAACTTTACCTCCAAACATATCACTTACGTCGGTGAGAATCTCAAGTTCAAACTTAGAGCTTTTATCATAATTATAACCAAAAACTAAGCCAGGTTTTATTTTTAATCCAGCACCCCATCCACCACCAAAGTTTAAACCTGCGTAATACTGCTCTTTTGCACTATTACTAGCTACTTTATTACTAGCTGCACCTGCTAGAGATGAAGTGAGCAAAACAGCTAAAACACACAATCCTTTTATTTTCATATAACTACCCATACAAAAAAATATATAATGCACAAGTATATATCCTTTATATTAAAAAAGATATAACCTCATATCAAAAAAAGTATACCTACGAAATTAGCGACATGCTACTCAAAATTTTTATATAACTATGTTTACTATCTTATTTGGTACAGCATATATAGTGCGAATTTTGCTTTGATCGATTTTGTTAGATACAGAATCTGTTGCTATTTTCTTCAATTTTTCTTGAGGTAAATCAGTTGCCACTTCAATGGTCGCACGTAACTTTCCATTGATCTGCACTGCTACAGTCACCATATTATCAATTAGTAGTGATTCATCAGCTTTTGGCCAAGGCTTTAGATATAGCATACCTTCGCCTCCTATTTCTTGCCATAAATTTTCAGCCAGGTGTGGCATGAATGGCTCAATTACTCTGATTAGTATGCATATACCTTCATCAATAAGAGATTTTCCAGTTTTTACGTCTATTTCAGCTATTAAATTTGTCATTTCACGAAACTTTGCTACCACACAGTTTAATCTGCAGTTTTCCAAGTCATCTGTAAGTCCTTGCAATAGTTTATGGATTTTTTTTCTGTACTCTAGGAGTTTACCTACAATGTTTTCATTATCATAGTGTATGTTTACGGGCCTAAGTTGCACTACCATACGCCACAATTTATTTATGTAGCGAAAACAACCTTCCACTCCATCATCAGACCATTCCATATCTTTTTCCGGAGGAGTGTCAGATAATACAAACAAACGAGCAGTATCAGCACCGTATTTTTCTATGATAAAGTTTGGGTCAACTGTGTTCTTTTTCGACTTGCTCATCTTTTCGACTTTTCCAACTTGGATCTTAGTACCCTTCGCAATCAACTCTTTTGCTTCTTCGGGAAAGAGCCATTTGCCATTCTCATCTTTATAAGTTATATGGCAGACCATTCCTTGAGTGATTAAAGTAGAGAAAGGCTCTTTAACGTCAAAATAGCCACATTTAGTTAAAGCACGGCAGAAAAACCTTGAGTAAAGCAAATGTAGAATTGCATGTTCTATTCCACCTATGTAATAATCAACAGGCATAAAACGATTACAAGTATCTTTATTAATCGATTTATTTTCACTGCAAAATGCAGCAAAATACCAAGAAGATTCAAAAAAAGTGTCAAATGTATCAGTTTCACGTTCTGCTTGCTTTCCGCACTTTGGACAATCAACAAATTTCCAGGTTGGGTGCTTATCCAGGGGATTACCACCACTTGTAAATTCTACATCCGTTGGTAGAACAACAGGGAGGTCTTTTTCTGGAACTGGAACAATTCCACAATCTTTACAATATATAACAGGTATAGGACATCCCCAATAACGTTGCCTTGAAATTCCCCAATCATGCAAACGGTAGTTTACTGTTTTTTTGCTTATTCCTTTTTCTTCAAGCTTTTTAATGATTACTTCCTTTGCCTCATTAATCATTAGTCCGTTTAAGAATTCAGAATTGAACATCACTCCATCACCGCAGTACGGTTCTTTTAAGATCTCTGTGGTCTTTGTGCTCTCTTCACAAACTAGAGGAATAATCGGTAAACCATACTTCTGTGCAAATTCAAAATCACGCTGATCATGTGCAGGGCAACCAAAAATCGCACCTTCTCCATACTCCATCAACACAAAATTCGCTATGTACAGTGGCAATTCTTTATCAAGAAATGGATGTTTGACATTTAATCTTGTGTAAATCCCGATTTTTTCATCATTCTCCCCCTTTGCCTTCACACTGTCGATAAAGCCTTGTATGTCTTCGTCCTTAAGATCTCGCACAATAGGATGCTCTGATGCTATTGCAAGAAAAGAAGCTCCAAATAAAGCATGAGGACAAACTGTAAAAACCTTTAATTTCTTATTCGAGCCGACTATTTCAAACTCTATAGTTACCCCTTCAGATTTTCCTATCCAACGCTCTTGCATTGTTTTCACTTTCTCTGGCCAATTTTTTAAATTTTGCGAGCAATGAAGTAAATCTTCAGCAAAATCAGTAATCTTTAAAAACCACTGAGATAACTTACGTTTTTCAACAACTGCACCTGATCGCCATCCTTTTCCATCAACCACTTGCTCATTTGCAAGCACTGTTTGGTCCACTGGATCCCAATTAACCCACGACTCTTTTCGATAGGCAAGACCATGCTTTAAAAAATCCAGAAAAAATTTCTGTTCGTGTTTGTAATAATCAGCCTCACATGTGGAGAGCTCACGATCCCAATTGTATGAAAGACCTATAGATTTTAGCTGCGCGCGCATATTATCTATATTATCTTTTGTCCATGCTGCAGGGTTAATGTTATTGTCCCTTGCTGCATTTTCAGCTGGTAATCCAAACGCATCCCAGCCAATTGGGTGCAAAACCTCAAATCCACGAGCTCTCTTGTAACGTGCTATAACATCTCCTATTGCATAGTTACGCAGGTGCCCCATATGAATCTTACCAGATGGATATGGAAACATTTCCAACACGTAACATTTCTTCTTTTTACTATCTTTGCTTACAGAAAAATCCCACTTATTTTGGTAGAATTTTTCAACGTTTTTAAAATCATATTTCATAAATTCAATCACAGTTTATATGTACTAAAGGATCGACTGCTTGACCATTATGCCTTATTGTGAAACACATCTGCGGATCTTTATCTTGTGTGCTTGATTTACCTGCAGATCCAATTACTTGACCTTGTTTTACTTTATCACCAATTTCAACTTGTATGTTTTTTAAGTAGGAGTACATAGTCATGTAATTATCTTTATGTTCCACTATAATTAAATTTCCGTACCACCTCAGGCCTTTGCCTACGTATATCACTTTGCCAGGTGCAGAAGCAATAACCTTTGTTCCACCTTGAGCAGTAATTTTTATGCCATCTTGACATATTTTATCAGAAGAGGTAACTGCACCTTTAACCGGTATTACAAATTTACACATGCTTTGTGCATTATTGTTATATACCTTATCTACGAAGGCTTTTCTACTTTCTTTTTGCAGCGAGGAATCAACATTTTCTTTAATCAAATGATACTCCCTTGTGTACTCTAGGTCTCTTTTTCCATAAAATTCTTCGCCTTTAAGTAGTACAGGTGCAGGTTTTTGCAGGCCACAGCTTATCAGTATTGCTGATAATATAAAGAACAAGGCTATACGACACATAAACTTATCTCTAGATAGATCAACTTTCACAAAACTTTATAGTATTTTTCGTCTATTTATTACTTTCTTCATTTATTTTATCAGTCAAATATTCTCTTAAATCAGTAAGCTCTTGCAATAAATTCCTTGAATCATGATCAATTTTTACATCGTTGCCACATTCCTTTTGTACTCCTTTTATTGTATATCCTCTATCATATAGCATATATTTTATTTTCTTTATTGCCTCTATACACTTGTGATCATATAGTCTTCTTCCCTTACGTTTTATGGGTTTAATTTGATGAAATTGACTTTCCCAGAATCTTAAAACATGCTGCTCCAAATGTAGTTCTTCAGCTACTTCTCCAATTGTGTAAAATAATTTTTCCTTATTCATCGGTTGTTTATTAATTTCTTCATCATTTTTGAAGGTCTAAAAGAAATTGATTTTCTCGCTTTAATTACTACCCTTTCCGATGTCTTTGGTATATTTCCTGGTCTTTCTTTCTTGTTTTTAACCAAAAATGTTCCAAATGAAGATATTTTTACTATCCCATCCTTTGCTAAGCTCGTTTTTATCTCATCCAATATATCATCTATTATTGCAATAGAGTCTTCTTTCGATAATCCAATTTTCTGGTTTATACATTCAGCTATTGTTGCCTTAGTTACTGTTGTGTCTTTTGTTGTCATAATTTATTATAGTATGTTAATATAATATAACAGTCGACTCAAGATTCAGCTACTTTATTTTTATAGTATGTTTCTTTTGTAGCATAATTAAAAATACTAGCAAATGTTAACATTGCAAATATTGTGAAAAGCGCCATTTGATGATCTGAAAAAAGTGCTAAAATTGACACTAAAATTCCACTCATAACAAACATAAATCCATTGATAATGGATGATGATGTGCTAATATACTTCTGCTCAACAATCTCACTGCCAACAGTAAAATTAAGCATATGTCCGCCTGCAAAAAAACCAAACATTAACATACAAAAGTATATAATATGAACTGTTAAATTGCCGTATAGTAAAATAATAACTGAAATACCTTGCAATATGGCAAAAGCAGAGATTACGTGCCTTCTATTTTTAAATAGATTTGAGATTAAATCTGCAATTGGAGCACCAACTGCAAGACCAAGCCACAATATTGCAGTTGCCACACCTAACTCCATTGTATTTAGTTCTAAGTTGCTTAGTAACCTTGGTGCCCACAGCATATTAAGCGCTAAAAATGTTCCAAAAGTGATAGCACCCACTATTGAAGTTATCCAGATATCTCTTAATTTTAGCACCGTTAGTATAGAACATATTACTGTTTTTATAGAGCTTTTTATTGTGTATTCCCCCAAATTTTTTTTTGAAAGTCCTTTCGGATAAAAAAACATAAGTACAAATATCGATACGCCAAATAATATTACGCATACAATAAGATTTTTCCAATCTGCACCTTCGGCAAGCAAGCTAGAGAAGCACATTTGAATCATCAAAGCAGAAAGACTTGAAATTGTCTGCACTAGTGAGAACATCAGTCCAAATTGAGTAAGGGGAAAATATGTGCTACTTACATGAGCAGCGCCAATAAAACCAAACGATGCTCCAATTGCGATCAAAAATTGAGATAAAATTAAATGGGCAAAATTGTCACTCTTGATAAGGACAAAAAAACCAAAGAGCATGATTGACAATGAGAAAAAATAAATTTTTTTGCTGGAAAGAACATTAAACATTGCCCCACTAAAAAATTGTGAGATAGCAAAAGTCCAAGTATATGCTGAATTAGCTAGTGCAACTTGCGCGATTGTGAGCCCAAGTTCTTTTTCAAGATTCACGCTTATAAAGGTGTAGATTATCTGCATATTGCTGAATACAACAATCAAGTTACTAATTAGCCAAATGAACCAAGCTTTATTTTCCATAAGATTTTTTATAAATAGTCCATTGATAATAAACCTCTTTTAGGCTCTGATTATTGTTAAAACAGTTGCAATTATAGTATGATATAAAAGCTATGAAACAACAAATTTGTTGTGAGATTTAATTTGTTAGAGTCTGTACATAATCTCAAGAAAGAAATAAGTTCAACAATCATTACCTATAAGATAAAAGGTGAAAATTTGAAATTATCATGAACTGGCTCATTTTTCTGCCACTTAGATGATGTTTTTTCAAATTGTTGATAAATCAAAGTCAGTTTAGCTATTAATTATTCATCTTTTTTCTAATTATGCAGTGGATCTATTATTAAACCTTTCAATAATACCTTTTATTTTTGCCGCCTCTTCAAACTCTAAATTTTCAGCATGCTTCAACATTTGCTTTTTCAAACTGTTTAGATCATTCTTACTAAAATTCTCAACTACCACTTTTTCCTGTAAAGTATTTGATATAGGCTTTATTATAGTTTTTGGTACAATATTATTCAGTGTATTATGCTCTGTCTGTTTCTTTCTTCTCCTTTTAGTTTCTTTCAGTGCACGATCCATAGAATTAGTAATTTTGTCTGCATATAAAATTACTCTGCCTTCAACATTGCGTGCAGCACGACCTATCGTTTGAATGAGCGAAGTCTCTGATCGTAAAAACCCTTCTTTGTCAGCATCTAAAATTGCAACCAGCCCACACTCGGGAATATCAAGACCTTCCCGCAACAAGTTCACGCCAACAAGAACATCTATTTCTTTAGATCTTAATTTGCATATAATTTCAATTCTTTCCAGTGCACCAATATCTGAATGTAGGTAAGTTACTTTCATACTGAGCTCACTCATATGCTCAGCTAGCTTTTCAGCCATTTTTTTTGTCAATGTGGTAATTAGAATACAAAACCCTTTTTTTATCGTCACTTGTGCCTCATGAATCACATCATCAACCTGACTCTCTGTTGGTTTTATGGTGCAGATGGGATCTGTCAGTCCTGTTGGGCGGATAACTTGCTCTATAAATGCGTGGTTAGTCTTTTCTAACTCATATTTTCCTGGAGTAGCCGAAATGTAAATGGTCTGGGGCCGTATTGCCTCCCATTCTTCAAACTTTAATGGACGGTTATCGAAAGCAGAAGGGAGCCTAAAACCATAATCTATCAACTTCTTTTTACGTGCTTCATTACCACTATACATTGCACCTATCTGGGGAACGGTTACATGGCTTTCATCAACAAATAAAATTACATCTTTAGGTAAATACTCAAACAATGTAGGCGGTGGATCCCCAGCTTTCATTCCGTAAAGATAGCGCGAATAATTTTCAATACCTTTACACACTCCCGTTGCCATCATCATTTCAATATCAAAATTAGTACGCTGCTCAAGTCGCTTTGCTTCGACGATTTTGTTCTGTGAATAGTAATAATCCAAGCGTTCATGCAGTTCTTTTTTGATCATCTGGATCGCCTGCAATAGAGTTTCACGTGATGTAGTGTAATAGCTATTTGGAAAAATGGTGACTTTATCTATGCGTCTGATAATATTGCCGTTCATGGCATCAATCTCAGAAATTTCCTCTATTTCATCACCAAACAATGATAAACGCCAAGCTTTATTTTCATAATAGGCAGGAAATATATCAATAATATCGCCGCGCACTCTGAAATATCCTCGCTCAAATCTGACATCAGAACGCTTATATTGAAGATTAGCCAAATTATTCAGGAAATCATTAACATTAATCTTATCTCCAGCACTTAAAGTTAAGGCCATGCTGAGATAGCTCTCAGGCGAACCAAGACCATATATACAAGAAACACTGGCAACTACAATTGTGTCCCTACGCTCCAAAAGAGAGCATACAGCAGAATAACGTAGCATATCAATTCTTTCATTTATTAAAGAGTCTTTTTCAATATAAGTGTCTGTTTGTGGCGAATAAGCCTCAGGCTGATAATAATCATAATAAGAAATGAAGTATCCAACAGCATTGTGGGGGAAAAATCCTCTCATCTCCTCATAAAGCTGCGCCGCTAAAGTTTTATTATGCGCCATAATTAGTGCAGGCCTATTTGTTCTTGCGATAACATTTGCCATAGTAAAAGTTTTTCCAGAGCCAGTAACTCCAAGCAAAACCTGATCTCTTTTGTTGTTATTTAGCCCTTCAACTAAACTATCTATTGCCTGTGGTTGATCTCCAGCTGGCTGGAAATGTGTAACTATTTGAAATTCCATGCCTTTATATTTTCATAATGTATTTGTTATTATATAATACATTTGCTAGTGTAAATAAGGTATAAAAGAATGAACATAAAAAACTCTATTTTTTCTTTTTATAGAGCCTGCTCCAAATCCTGTTGTTGGTTAATACAAAAAACACCGTCAAAATTATAAAATATGTCACTATTTTTAGCCCAAGTTTATGTCGGCGCTCCAGTTCTGGCTCCGCTGCCCATTGTAAAAAATTTACCACGTCATATGACATATTTTCAACTGTGGCTTGTCTTGCACCATCATATTCTACCATTCCTTCAGAAAGAGGTGGGGCCATAGCTAACCTACCTGTTGAAAAATATGGATTAAAATATAAACCGTTCTCATCATGTTCACCGTTTTGATAGCCTGTCAAAAGTGAATAGACATAGTTTGCACCATCGTGCCTTGCTTTAACAATTAGTGATAAATCTGGTGGAACTGCACCATTGTTGCTTGCTGCAGCTGCTTCCTTTGTATCAAAAGGTGCAATAAAGTAATCTGAAGGTGTTCCAGGCCTATCAAACATTTCACCTAGATCATTCGGACCATCTTTAACTTGGTAAGAGGCTGCAATTTGTTTTACATCCTCTTCGGAAAAACCAACATCTTGCAAGTTACGAAACGCTATTCTATTCATTGAATGGCAAGCAGCACAGACTTCCTTGTATACTTTATAGCCACGCTGAATTGACTCTCTATCGAAAGATCCGGTGATTCCATTAAAACTCCAGTCAATTTTCTTATTTGGTAAAGGTTTAAACTCCTCTGCAGATAGAGAATTAGCGAAAAATAATACACAAAACACAGCAACTTTAACCAATAGCATCACTTCATCTCCGGCACGGAATCGCTTATTGTTTTTGGTAATTTTTTTGGTTTCTCATACTTACTAAGTAAAGGTAAAATTATCACAAAATATGAAAAATAATAAAGAGTTGAGAGCCTACTTAAGGTAATGTAAGGCTCTTTAACTTCCTGCCCTCCAAGCCAAGCAAGAAATGCAAAATTTATTGCAAAAATCCAAAAAAATTTCTTAAATAATGGGCGATAAGCACCACTTTTAACCTTTGATTTATCAAGCCAAGGCAAAAGAAACCAAACTAAAATAGATCCAAACATGGTAAGTACACCAATAAGCTTATTTGGAATTGAGCGCAACATCGCATAAAAAGGTAGGAAATACCACTCTGGTACTATGTGTACTGGAGTTACCATAGGATCAGCTTCTATATAATTATCAGGATGCCCAAGATAATTAGGGGCATAAAAAACAAATCCAAACAAAATTATAAAAAATAAACCAAAAGTTATGCAGTCCTTTGCTATATAATAAGGGTAAAAAGGAATAGTGTCCTTACCTGATCTTACTTCTATTCCACTTGGGTTATTAGAGCCAAATCTATGCAGAGCAACAACATGCAACATAGCTAAAGCAATAATAATGAAGGGCAGAAGATAATGAAGGGCAAAAAAACGATTAAGTGTTGGGTTATCAACGGAAAAACTACCCCACAACCATATAACTACTTTATCGCCAATTAAAGGTATGGCTGAAAATAATTGAGTTATAACTGTTGCACCCCAAAAGCTCATTTGTCCCCATGGAAGAACATATCCCATAAAGGCAGTTGCCATCATTGCAAAAAATATAAATATGCCAATAAACCACACCATTTCTCGCGGCCTCTTATAAGATCCGTAATATAATCCACGCATGATATGAACATAGACCACCATAAAGAAGAGTGACGCCCCAACAGCATGAGTGTAACGTATCAGCCACCCATAACTTACGTCACGCATTATACGCTCCACACTATTAAATGCATGATCAACATGCGGAGTGTAGTGCATGGCAAGAAATATACCTGTTATTATCTGCAAAATTAGTGCTATACCAGCCAAAGAACCAAAATTCCAAGCATAATTTAAATTTTTTGGTACTTGATAAGAAGCAGTATGTTTTAGAAAAGAAAATATAGGCAGTCTATACTCTATCCAACCTAATATACCTTTTTCTTCTGTTATTTCTTTCTTGCTATCATCTTCCATAACTTAAAGTTTTTTCATCTTAACTCATTTTATTGTAACAACTTACCTACAACGCACAATAAAAAGTTTAATTTAAATAATAGATTTCACGAAAACAAGCACTCAGACTTGAGTGCTTGTTTTAACTGATTTAGAGGGATTTTTGATGACATACACCTTTAGATATTGTTGAATTGCTTAATAAACTTCGAGGACATTGATCAAGTTTTTCAAACTCACTAATTACCATCTTGATATCCCTTTCTATAGCACTAACCTTTCTTTCTCTAATTTGCTCCAATGTCAAAAGTGAATCATCCAATGGTCTTGAATATTTCCTCCCGATAAACTTTCTGATTACCACGTCAGCTAGCAGAGCTGTTCCATTAAAATCAACTTGCGAAAAATCAATTGGGCTTCCAGTCAAATGTGCAACAGATTGCTGTGCAGAAGGTAAAGCAGGGGAACTCTGAAATAAGCTACTGAGTGCAGCAGTTGTTGAAGTTCCCATCCAACTAAATACACTATTAATAAAAGAAGAAGGTCTTACTGCACTACTTGGTGCAGGAGTAATATCTTCTGAGTTTACATTGGCACTCTCTGCTTCTGCAGCAATTTCTTTTATCGTTTTGCCGGAATAAAATAACTTAACATAATCTGATGGTGTCTCGTTCCTTATATTCTTAACATTATCAATGTCGGCACCATTATCATATAACAGCTTAATTATTTTTGGACGTTTTGAACTAATAGCCAAATATATAGGTGTTTCCCCCCCGTTCGTTTTGAACATTGACATCAGCTTTATATTTAACGAGAAGTTCAACTATTTTTTTGTAATCTCTTCGGATAGCAGCATGTAGACACGAATCTTGTGAATCGTCGTAAAAGTCAAATTTGCTATTTGGACTAGCACCATGCTTAAGCAGGACCTCAACTTTTTTCGGACTATTTTCATCTATAGCCCAGCCTACAAGAGTGCGTTTTTCACCAGCATATGAAAAATAACCACTAATGCTAGCCTTTTTATCGATTAGAAGCTCTATCATTTCTGTGGTGCCCTTTGTAACAGCATAGTATATAGGAGGCACACGAAAAAAGTCCTCAATATTAACATCTGCGCCATTCTCAATTAAAAAACCCATCATTTCTAAATCTTGTTTACTAACAGCAATCGATAAGGGTGAGTTACCATTTCTATCTTTAGAGTTAATAACGTTAGTAGTATGTTTCTTTCCTTCTCTAATATACTCCTCAGCTTTTTGAAAATCACGTTCCTTTACTGCAGAACGTAGCCCATCTCTCCATTTTTCAACTTCTGTTTTTGTAACCATAACTCCCCCCTAAAGTATAAAATTTTTACCTTTATACCACATAATTTGGGCATATGCTAGTAAAATTTATATGTAAAATTAAAAAAAATTTACAACGTAAGAGATTGTTATTTCATCACGTGCTACATTTAGTTTTTGTACAAAATACCATAAGCCTCCTTAATTTACTTAAATTTCGTAGCAGCTTATTCCCAACATATAAGAGCTTTAACTTAAAGAGGATTATACGAAAATAAGCACTCGAACTCGAGTGCTTATTTTAAAGGGACTTTTGATGCATACCTTTAGATATCGTTAAATTGCTTAATGAACTTTCAGGACATTGATAAAGTTTTTCACACTTACTAAGTGCCGTCTCGAAGTTTTTTTCTATAGTGTTAAGCTTTCTTTCTCTAATTTCTTCTATTGTGAGAAGTGAATTGTCCAGTGGCCTTGAATATTTTTTTCCTGTGAACTTACTTATTGCTGCAGCAGTTAGTAGAATTATTCCATTACAATCAACTTGTGAAGAACTAATTGTGCTACCAGCCAAGTGATCAACAGATTGCTGTGCAGAAGGTAAAGCAGGAGCACTGCTGAATAAGCTGCTGAGTGTGGCAGTGGTTACCCAACTAAATATATTATTAATAAAAGAAGAAGGTTTTACTGCGCCGCTTAACGCATTTGTACTATTATCATGATAGCTAAAGTAATTCCTAGCTTCTATTACCTTAGGATTTGCTCTAGAAGCTAATGTCTGACAATTAACTTCTTTATCAGCACATTTTAATGTAGATATTATTTTTTGCCTTGTATTGCTAGTACATATAGATTTTGGATCATCTCCAACAACATCTAGTGGTATTCTACCACCCGCATCTCTTATATAAATATTAGCATCATGTTTGATAAGAAATTCCACCATTGCCACTTGGCAATGGAAAGACGCTAAGTGCAAAGGCACCTTACCCGTTATATCTTGCAAATTGATCTGAGCATAACGACTAAGTAGAAGCTGTCCTGCATCTTCTCTGCCATATTCAGCAGCGATGTGCAATGCAACTCTCAAATTTTCACTACTAGCAGCATTAACATTGGCGCCGTTATTAACCAAAAACCTCAATATCTTGAAGCTATTTTCTTTCACAGCAAAACTTATAGGTTTCATACCGTATTTTTCACCAATAAAAACCCTACTTTTTAAATTCATGTTCACTGCACTTCTGATACATATGTTAGCTTTTAGAAGACTATGCTCTTTTATGGCAATAAATAACTCATTTATAAAGTTCTCAGTTTTTATCCGTTCTTGCATCTCTTTCATCACATACCTCCTAAAAGCTTACTATTACCCATAAATCTAAAAATGGAGAAAAAGCTGCTATTTTACTAATTCAACTTTCTATTATAAATAGATCTATGGTCTAAAAATGGAATATATGATGAAAAGAACTATAAATACCTCAACTGGCGAATGGGCAGAAAGTGAATTTGGAATTGTTAATTTTGGTGATATAAGATTAAGTAAAAGGCTTCTAAAAATAGTTAATAGTTTTGCTGAATCGCCTGAGCGTTCAATAAATCAAGCTTGTGAAGATTGGCATCAAAGTAAAGCAGCTTATAGATTTTTCCAAAACGATGCCATTTCTGAAAGAAAAATATTAGACAGTCATATAATTAAAACTGTTGAAAGAGCTAAAGAATACTCAACTATCTTAGCTATCCAGGATACGAGTTATATTTCATATAAAAATCATAAAAAGACCGAAGGATTAGGGATTATAGCAGCAAGATTAACATCTAAAACAACTAATTTTAAAACCCATGGATTAGTGATGCATACAACGTTTGCAGTTACAACAGAAGGACTACCTATAGGATTATTGGATCAAAAAATTAGTACTAGACCTTCCTTAACTGAAGACCTAAAGGAGTTGAAAAGAAGAAGCCATAATACTGCTCTTCCCATAGAAGAGAAAGAAAGCATACGGTGGATAGCATCACTTAAAGACTCTACTAAACATCCTGGATTAAAGGATGTTAAGGTAGTTACCGTTTGTGATAGAGAAGCAGATATTTATGATTTATTTGAAGTTGCTTCCACTAATCAATCTCTTTTTGTAGTAAGAGGAAATCAAAACAGAACAGTAAACAAGAAGTCGACTTATTCTGAAAAAGGTGGTGAAAGATTGTGGGATTTGATGAATCGCATGTCTTGTCAAGGAGAAATTCAAGTGAGTATTCCTGCTCGCGATAAAAAACCTCAAAGAACAACAGTTTTAGAAGTAAAGTTTAGTAACTTTGTGATGAATGCATCAAAAAACAACGCTAGACGTAAAACCCAAAAACTTCCTAATTTAAATTTAAATGCTGTCTATGTTATAGAAAGATATCCCCCATTTGGCGAAGAGCCCATAAACTGGATTTTGTTAACAAATATAAATATTAATAATTTTGAAGAAGCAGTAGAAAAAATACAATGGTATTGCTTAAGATGGAGAATAGAGGTTTTTCATAAAATTTTGAAATCCGGTCTTAAAGTTGAAGAATGTAGGCTCCAAACAGCAGATAGATTGATCCGCTTTCTTACAATTATGAGTATAATTGCATGGAGAATATTTTTTATTACATTGGTAGCTAGAACAAATCCGAATCTTTCTTGCACTGTCATACTGACTGATGACGAATGGAAGGTTTTATATACCAAAATGCTTAAGACAAAAAACTATCCTGAGACTCCACCACCTATAAGAGAAATTGTGAGGTGGGTGGCCAAGTTAGGAGGGTTTTTAGCTCGCAAAAATGACTTAGAACCAGGTCCTATAGCCTTGTGGAAGGGATGGAAACGTCTCTTTGATTTAGCAGAAGGATGGAGACTTGCTCATGAATTCTATACTTGTGGGTAATAGTAAGTCCTAAAAGACAACGTTCCCGATTTTGTATCACACAATTTGATATATACAAGTGAAATTTACAGAAAAAATTTCAATAGTTAAAAATTAGGTCTTCAGCAATCTATCACTTTAACTTTCGTACAAGACATGCTGAGCTTCCTTATTTAAATTTTTTTGCTCTTAATAAGAAGCAATCTGCTTTAGAAAAGGAAATAAGGGATAAGTTTTTAAATATAAGCACTCGAACTCGAGTGCTTATTTTAAAGGGACTTTTGATGCATACCTTTAGATATCGTTAAATTGCTTAATGAACTTTCAGGACATTGATAAAGTTTTTCACACTTACTAAGTGCCGTCTCGAAGTTTTTTTCTATAGTGTTAAGCTTTCTTTCTCTAATTTCTTGTATTGTGAGAAGGGAATCTTCTAGTGGCTTTGAATACTTTTTTCCTGTTAACTTTCTAACAATTACATCAGTTAGTAGAGCTGTTCCATTAAAATCAACTTGTGAAGAACCAATAGGGCTACCATCTAAGTGGTCAACAGATTGCTGTGCAGAAGGTAAAGCAGGGGCACTCTGAAATAAGCTACTGAGTGCAGCAGTTGTTGAAGTTCCCATCCAACTAAATATACTATTAATAAAAGAAGAAGGTTTTACTGCATTGCTTGCAGTGCTGCTAACTTCTTCAAAATTTTCTCTGATAAGAGTGAAGGAAGAATTCACTGTTCTACTTGCCAAGTCTGTGGTGTTACTAACTTCCAATTCCATCTTAATTGCTTTGGTAGGGGATAATGAAAGACTCGCCGTGCTACTTGCTGCATCTGTGGTATCACCAGCTTCTAATTTTAACTTAGTATTTATTCTAGCAGAAAGTAATAGTTCTGTACAATTATTTTTATGAAATCTTAACACAGCTAAGAATATTTTTTTTATGTCACAGCCATCACTGCAAAGACTTTCATAACCTGGAATAACCTCAAATGCTATTTTGCCATTTGCACTGCTAATATTAAGATCAATAGCTTTATTATTGAGCAGAAAATTAGCTATATCTAATCGACAATAAAAAAAGGCTAAGTGTAAAGCTGTAAAACCTTGCATTACTTGGGAATTGGTACTACTAGTACAATGATATATCATTTCTTTTATTTCTGTTTTGCTATTCATGGCAGTAACGTACGAGTAAGGAACAAGACATCCATCACTAACAGCATTAATATTAGCATTATTTTTAAGCAAAAACCGCACTATCTCTAAGCTACCTTTATAAACAGCAAGATGTATAGGTGCCATACCATCTTTTTTACCATTAATAATCTCTTTTTCTTTATTTATATATCTTGCCTTTTTAACATATCTTTTAACTTTCTTAATATTAAGCTCATCTATAGCCGCAAATAAATTCTTTCTCAATCTCTCAAGTTTTTTCATCAAATACCTCCTAAAGAATAATGTTTCCGGCTTTATATCATGCAACTTAATATGTACAAATAAAATTTACAGAGAAAACAATGGTTAAAAATTAGGTCTTCAGCAACTTATCACGTGCTGCGTTTAATTTTTGTGCAAAATATTCCGATCCTCCCTTGTCTGGATGGACCAGTTTCATTAAATTTTGGTATGCCTTATTGATTTCATTTTGGCTTGCCTCGGAATTCAGCCCCAGTATTTTTAATGCTTCATCTTTGGACATATTATCACCAGTGTAATTTTTGGTGTAACTTTTACTACTGTTAAATTCGTTCAAAAACTTACTTAATATAGAGTTCATCATAAAACTTATGTTATTTCTCTTTGCCAAAAAGAGAAAAAATACAACAACGCTAGGTAAAACAAACGTGATTATTGTAAATATCAAAAAAAGGAAGAAGATGAATGACATGTATATTTTTTTATCATTTTATGATTAAATAGTAACAATTATAATTGTCATGGTAAATAACATGTTTATCCAGATTGAAGAAACACCAAACCCAAACACGCTGAAATTTCTTCCTGGTTTTGAAATTCTGAGCGAAGGAGAAACAGCTGATTTTTCAAATGCAGATGAAATAAAGAACTCTAAACTAGCAGTAAATCTTTTTCAAATAGAACATGTTGTAAGAGTATTTTTTGGTCATGATTTTATTTCAGTAACAAAATCAGATAGAATGAATTGGGATATAGTAAAGGTGGAAATTTTAACTACAATTATGGATCACTTTACTTCTGGTGGAAAAGCATTTGATAAAGAAGGAGTAAGTGATAATAAAATGCTAGAGGAAGAATTCTTTAATGAAAATGATATAGAAATTGTAAATAGAATAAAAGAATTGATGGAAAGTTATATTAAACCTGCAGTTGCTCAAGATGGTGGTGATATAAAGTTCCGTGGCTATAAAGACGGAATAGTTTACGTTGAACTGCAAGGAGCTTGCTCTGGGTGCCCAAGTGCTGCAATTACCTTAAAACAAGGAGTGCAGAATATGCTAAGCTATCACATACCAGAAGTTTCAGGTATAGAGACTATGCTATGACTAGTCAAACAGTTAGAGGAACGAAAGATCTTTTGTTTGATGAATGGTATAAATTTAAATATATAGAGCAAATAGCAAACAGAATCTCAAGTTTATACGGCTTTTTGCCTGCTCAAACTCCGATATTTGAGTATACGGAGGTTTTTACAAAAACCTTAGGTGATAGCTCAGATATCATCACTAAAGAGATGTATAGCTTCAATGATAAAGGGGGAAAGAGCATAACTTTACGTCCTGAATTCACTGCAGCAATTGTCAGGCTACTCATTGAAAAAAAACTGCAAACACCGATAAAATTATTCTCAACAGGACCTGCATTTCGTTATGAGAGACCACAAAAGGGACGACAAAGGCAATTTCATCAGATAAATTTTGAAGTTTTTGGCATAGAAAATCCAAAAGCTGATATTGAATTGATATCACTTGCTCAGCATTTACTCACTGAATTTGGCATCAATGAGAATGTAAGACTGGAAATCAACTCTTTGGGTGATAGTGAAACAACAAGTAAGTATAGAGAAGCTTTGATATCGTATTTAAAAAAGTTTCAAAATGACCTATCAGAAGATAGTCAAAATAGATTGATTAAAAACCCACTCAGAATATTAGACTCTAAGGATAAGACAGATAAAGAAATAATCTCTGACGCACCAAAAATCAGTGATTATTATACAAAAGAATCTTCATATTTCTTTGACCAGGTGTTAAATGGACTGCAAGCTCTTGGCATACCTTACACTGTAAATAGCAAATTAGTTCGAGGTCTAGACTATTATTGTCACACAGTATTTGAATTTGTCACAGAAGATTTAGGTGCACAAGGAGCAGTTTTTGCCGGTGGAAGATACGATAATCTAGTATCTTCAGTAGGTGGAAAACACACTCCAGCAATAGGATTTGCAGGGGGGATTGAGCGTATAATGGAATTAATCAACTATGCTGAAAAAAAAGAGAGGCCTATTTATATAATTCCAATCGGTGGAGAAGCTGAAGAACATGCTCTAACACTTGCAAGTGAATTACGCAGAAATGGTTTATATGTGATTTACGAATATAGTGGAACTCTAAAAACCCGAATGAAAAAAGCAAATCAAGCAAATGCAAAAGTTGTATTAATCTTTGGTGATGAAGAGCTAAGCAGTAAAACTTTAAAAATTAAAAATATGGACACGGGTGAAGAAAAAATGATTGCTCGCGATAAAACCGTAGAAAATATCTAATCAGAAGCAATAGGAGTGTTAGCTATAGAAGAAAATTCCTCTGCACAAGAATTTTTCATAGCATTTAATATATCATAATCTGTAAAATCTAATTTTATCGGTGTAATAGTAATAAAACCTCCTTTTATTTTATCTACACTACCACTGCCTGAGTGTTCCCGAGACCAATTTAAGCTCAAAGAACCATTTAAGTTTTCAGTAAAAGTTAAATCACCATCAATGTTATATTCACCTTGTTCAGCAAATTCGACCCCTTTCACTTTTTTTGTAGCAGGAAAATTTATACTCATCACTATATCTTTAGGCCAACCAACTTTCATTAGCTTGGCAATAACCTTTGGTGCAAAAATCTTTGTATTGTTCCAGTCTATTTTATCATGATAAACTTGGCTCAGCGCAATAGAAGGTATAGATCTTGCAGCACCTTCCATTGCAGCACCGATTGTGCCTGAATAACAAATATCATCGCCGACATTTGATCCAATATTTACTCCAGATAATATTAAGTCTGGTTTTTTATTCATAATTTTATTTAACGCGATAATGACACAATCTGCGGGAGTACCAGACACACTAAACTCCCTTTCACTATGTTGACTTATTTTAATAAATTGCTTTACTGGATAGTCAAGAGACCTTGCAGCTCCACTCCTATCAGTATCTGGTGCTACTATCCATACTTCCGATGCAAAATTGTGTGCAATTTCTTTAAGTAATCTTATTCCTTCACTCTCAAAACCATCATCATTTGTTATCAATATTATCATATATAATACTCACCTATCAAAGTATACTGATGAGGTTTCTTTTCATAACCATAGCAAAGAACCTGCTACGAATCAATAAGGAAAAATTAGAGGGTGACCAGGTTGCCATCGTTTAGTTTGCTGTGAGTTAATCGTAAATACCAATTTTTAGCTTCACACCTAACTCACAATCAAAGTTTAGTAAACTCTAGAGGCGTGCTAAGCAGCAGAAAACCTTGCTATATTTCCCAAAAATGCTTTCACTCTTTCAAGGCAAGTGGATGGTTCTGCAGGTATTGCTACTTCATCTATCTTACCATATATTGCTGCATCTACGACTTCACCTGTTATTAATTCCCTTAGCTTTTGTTTTATCTGTCCTCTACGAATATGTTCTCCATAGTCATTATAAAACTTCACATATAACTCTTTAAATACAAATTCTTTTATAGCACTTCTCATATGAGAAATTCCATCCTTTACTTCATCATTTGCATTGCTCAAATCCACTTCAGAACCTAGCGAATATAAGTCATCAAAATTTTCTTTTAAAATTTTTATTTTAAAGTAGTGCTTATCTACAGATCTCTCAAGAAATCTTTTAGTAGCATTACCGGCCAATTCTCCTATTATCTGAGGCTCTAGTTGAGCTGCAAAATTATTTTCTGCTTCAAGGCCACTTAATGCATAAATGATACGATTAAGCATTCCAGGACCACATTGGCGATTACTTTCCTCAAAACGAACCAGCAATATGGATTTCAACAGCTCTACATCTGCATTTTGCTTTGTTGCTGCAATTAAAACTAGATTTATGGCCTGTGTTAATGTCAGTCCGGTTTTGGAATCTACCCACCTTACCCATTCTCCTTCTCTATAATTATCTACCTTCAAATAAGGCGCTATCAGTTCTTTCTGCTGATTTGTCAAACCGCCTATATAGTTTTTAAACTCTTCATCCAGCTCATTTGACGGAGTCCCATATTCTTCCTTTAATTTTTTGGCACACTCAATAACACTTTGCTCAAAACTTCTAGTATGAACATTCTGATTACCAGTACCTACATCACTTACATTAAACAAAAAGCTCATTTGCTTTACACTTAAACCCAGAGGCGAGAAGAGCTTTATTAATGGATACTTTATTAACTCAAGAAGCGCTACAGGGATCAATAATATAGTATTGATAAGCACTAAACATATTCTAAGACCGAGCGCTCTACTCTCTGATAACATTCTACTAAGTTCTGATATCTTTGATGCACAATACAAAAATGGTAATTGAATGTAGTATATTGAGTATATAGAAAAAAATAAAATCTTATCTTTTAACCCTACTGTTGGATCATTATATACTTCAGAAAAAATGTTATCATCACTATTTTCATTTTTGAAAGACTGATAGCTGCTTGTAATTTTTTCTGTAAAAATAGAACAGAGCTTATGCAGTCCGTAGCATGAAACGCCAACAGCTAAAAAAATTGCAAGTGTTCCAAAAAATGCTAATACTTCACTTGAAGTTTTGGCAAGAAGGAATGCATAAAGCGCATTAATAAAGATATCAAATAAATATTCAAATAAAAAAATTGCTCCAATAGCGGAAACAAACAATAAAATACCCCCACAAATAATCAAAAAATCTTTTAACCTTGGATTCATACCCCGCCTCTTAATAATCTATTAATATACTTTTTATTATATGCTTAAATTAAAAAAATGCAAATTTTGTAAAGACCAATTGAAATTTCTGAGCTTCAACTATATTGTTAATTATTCAGATAAAAATTAAACATTGTCGTGTCAAATAAAATAGGCTTTTTTGCTATTTTTGCCTTGGTGATTAGTAGCCAAATTGGCTCTGGAATTTTTATGCTCCCAATCAGCCTTGCACCATACGGCGCTTATAGCCTCATAAGCTGGGTTATATCAGGATTTGGTGCTATATCTCTTGCTTTAGTTTTTGCTTCACTCTGCGCAAAATTTCCAGAAACGGGTGGTCCTCATATTTATGTGAAACATGCCTTTGGCTCTACAGCAGCTTTTTTTGTTGGCTGGACATATTGGGTAAGCTCGTGGGTAAGCTCAACAGCTGTGACAATTGCAAGTATCGGTTATTTAGCCCCGCTTTTTCATAATGATATACAAGATATACGTTTGCTTTTAGAAATAACATTAATTTTAGCTATCATGCTAATAAACTTAAGAGGGGTAACTACTGCTGGGCATGTTGAGCTTCTTCTGACCATTGTTAAAATTATCGCACTTCTTGCAATACCCATAGCAGGATTATTTTTCTTTGATAGAAATAATTTTGTTGTAAGTGAGGAAGTATCAAACTTTACGATGTCTCAAGTCCTTGCGCGCTCTACACTCCTTACTCTATGGTGTTTTATTGGACTTGAATCAGCAACGGCACCTGCAGGATCTGTCAATAATCCCTCTAAAACAATACCAAGGGCTATAGTGCTTGGAACAGTCTGTGTTGCTGTGATATATTTCATCAATAGTCTTTCAATTATGGGATTGATAAGTGGTAATGAACTAGCTAGTTCAAAAGCACCATATGTTGATGCGATAAAAATTATGCTTCCAGGTAATTGGCATTTAATTGTTTCTGTTGTTGCCTTTATCGTTTCTGTAAGTAATTTAAATGCTTGGTTTTTAGCTGATGGACAGGTCACCTTAGGCCTTGCAAAAGACAAGTTAATGCCGCAATTTTTTGGCAAAAAAAATAAGCATGATGCTCCATTATGGGGAATAATACTCAGTACTTTGGGGGTGTTAGTTTTACTTATCCTAACGTCAAACAAAAGTTTTGCTGAGCAAGTAACTTCAATAATTGATATCTCTGTGGTGTCATTTTTGTTTATCTACTTAGCATGTAGCCTTGCTTTTCTCAAAGTTAATATACAAGACAAAAGCTACTGCAAATTTTTAATTGGAGGTGTGGCTGTATCTTTTTGCTGTTGGGTAATATACGAGACTTCTATAAAAACATTGTTAATATCAAGTCTATTCCCTTTAAGCGGAACACTTATTTATCTACTTTGGTATCATAAACTAAAAACTTAACTTAAATTTTTTATTTGCTAAAATTCTTAAGCTATACTACTGGCTTACATTAATAGAATTAAGAGGTATTGTGTCAAATAAAATAGGTTTTTGGGCTGTTTTTGCTTTAGTCATTAGTAGTCAGATCGGCTCTGGGGTTTTTATGCTTCCAATTAGCCTTGCTCCATATGGCGCTTATAGCCTTATAAGTTGGATGATATCAGGAGCTGGTGCTGTGTCTCTTGCGCTAGTTTTTGCTACGCTATGTGCAAAGTTTCCAGAAACAGGAGGTCCTCACGTTTATGTGAAACATACTTTTGGTTCTACCGCAGCGTTCTTTGTTGGTTGGACATATTGGGTAATCTCATGGGTTAGTACAACAGCTTTAATAGTTGTGGGTGTTGGCTATCTTACACCATTTTTCCATGAAGATATCAAAAGTATGCGTTTATTTTTAGAGCTGTTGTTATTTACAATCATTACATTAATAAATTTAAGGGGAATAGCTACTGCAGGGCACGTTGAGTTTCTGCTCACGGTTGTGAAGGTTGCTGTATTGCTTGCAATACCTGTAGCAGCGTTGTTTTTTTTCGATAGAAATAATTTTATCATAAGTGAAGAAATATTAAGTCTTACAACATCGCAAATTCTTGCCCGCTCTACACTCCTTACTTTATGGTGTTTTATTGGACTTGAATTGGCAACAGCACCTGCAGGGTCAGTTGATAATCCAGCTAAAACTATACCAAAAGCTGTGGTGCTTGGCACAGTTTGTGTTGCTGTTATATATTTTATCAACAATTTTGCAATTATGGGATTGATCAATGGCAACAATTTAGCAAGTTCAAGAGCACCATATGTTGATGCGATAAAAATTATGTTTTCTGGTAATTGGCATTTAATTGTTTCTATAGTTGCATTCATTTTTTGTGTTGGCAGTCTAAACGCTTGGGTTTTATCTAGTGGACAAGTTGCTTTTGGTCTTGCAGAAGATAGACTAATGCCAAAATTCTTTGCTAAAAGGAACAAGCATGGCTCTCCTTTTTGGGGAATAACAGTTAGTTCAATTGGAACTGCAATTTTACTAATTCTCACTTCAAACAACAATTTTGCCCAGCAGATTACGTCGATTATTGACTTTTCTGTAATTTCATTTTTGTTCGTTTATCTTGCGTGCTGTTTTGCCTTTCTAAAGGTTATTATACAGGAGAGGAGTTGTTATAAGCTTTTAATTGGTAGCATAGCAACAACCTTTTGTTGTTGGGTGATATTAGAAACCCCTGTAGGTACTCTGCTGATTTCGAGCCTGTTCACTGCAAGTGGCATACCCATTTATTTATTTTGGTACTGCAAAACTTCTGTGCAACAAATTCAGTAGTGAGAGATACACTTTAAATGGTTAATATTTATGGGCCAAGATTTTTTTTCTCTTTATCTACTTGTTCAATATTACCATTCTCAAGTTTGCTACCTACTTCTTCTGTGCGTTTATTATCTATGTAGATCTCATTTTTTGCTTTATTAGAAAGACCTATTTGCGATTGCAGTTTTTTATACTCTTCTTTTTCAGGCGTGAAAATTTTCACTAAAAATCTTCCTATTATTGGTATTGAACTTAAAAAATCCTTTAGTCTGAAAGGTTCTTGCTTTTTATTTGATAGATACTGATCTGTCTTAGGAATTTTTACACCATACTTTTTATCATCAAAATTTATCGCTGGCTTGCTTTTTTTCGAAAGAACATCTTGAATCTCTAATCTATTGACTTTTTCAGGCTTTTGAAATGCAGATACTACAGATTTGACCTTAGTGTCATCATGTTTTTTACTCATTTCATTCTACCATGCAATATTACTAGTATCTTATAATTATAACTAAATTATGGTTAATTGCAAGGTAAAAATATTAAAGTAATTGTAAATTTTATCAGTAAAAATATAATATAGCTTTAAAATCAAAGGTTTATTTATATGGGATGTAAGATTGCAGTTATTGGAGCAACAGGAAGAGTAGGGCGTGAGGTATTAAGCGCGCTTGCCGAGTTTCAAGACGAAGGAAAAATTTCAATAGATTCTGTTGTTGCTTTTGCATCAAAAAAATCAGAGGGAAAAAAGGTAAGTTTCGGCGATGAAGAATTAACTGTCTTAGACCTTGAGAACTACGATTTTGTTGGAATTAATATAGCAATTTTCTGTGCTGGGTCTCATGTTTCCGAGAGATACGTACCGATTGCAACTGAAGCTGGATGTATTGTCGTAGATAATACCTCTCATTTTAGGATGAAAGAAGGCGTGCCACTAGTTATTCCAGAGATCAACAAAGATAAAATTACGGAGTATAAAAACCATAACATAATATCTAATCCAAATTGTACTACAATACAAATGTTGCTGGCATTACATTTATTACACCAAAAAGCAAAAATAAAGAGAATCGTTGCTTCAACTTATCAATCAACTTCTGGTGTAGGTAAAGCAGCAATGGATGAGCTTTACAATCAGACAAAAAAAATCTTTATGAATGAAGCTAAAAAACCTGAAATATTTCCTAAGCAAATAGCATTTAATTGCATTCCTCATATAGGAGAGTTCATGGAAGATGGTTCTACAAAAGAGGAGTGGAAAATGCAAGAGGAGGCAAAAAAAATTTTAGAAGAGGATATAAAAGTAACTGCAACTTGTGTCCGAGTACCTGTTCTTGTTGGTCATGCTATAGCAGTAAATGTAGAATTTGATCAGCATATAACTGAAGAAGAAGCTCGTGAAATGCTCAGTGAAGACGATGGAGTTTTAGTACAAGATAAGCGCGAAGATGGTGGATATATGACTCAGATTGATGTTGTGCAAGAGGATGCCGTATACATATCGCGTATTAGACAAGACGATACCGTTAAACACGGATTAAATATGTGGATAGTAGCTGACAATCTACGCAAAGGTGCAGCACTAAATATAGTGCAGATCTTGGAGATCTTGATCAAAGAGCATTTATAGCTCAATAACTTAAATCTATATTGACATGTCCCATTTTACGCTTGTCCCTAACCTCTTTTTTCCCATATATGGTTAAACTAGCTTTTTCGTTGCTCAAATATTTGTGAGAATTATATATATCATTACCTATTATATTTTTTGTCATGCAAGGAAAGCGTAATACTACTTCCTGCATAGATAACCCGCATATTATCCTAACTAGCTGCTCGAATTGACTAACGTTGCATGCATCCAAGCTCCAGTGGCAAGAATTGTGGGGTCTTGGGGCCAGTTCATTAACTAGTAATTCATGATTTTGAGTGATGAAAAATTCAATAGCTAGAATTCCTACTACATCAAGCGCAGTTGCTATTTTCTCTGCAGTTTTTTGTACCTCTTGGGCTAATTTATTATCTATTTTAGCTGGTGCTATTGAAGTATTAAGTATTCCGTCAACGTGGTGATTCTCTGCTATAGGAAAAAAAGCTACTTTACCGTTTTTATCTCTTGCAACGACTATTGAAACCTCTTTCAGTAAATCAACACTTGCTTCAAGAATGTACTCTTTATTCCAATCGAAAGAAGCAAATTGCTTCAGTTCAGAATCATTTTCAATCACATATTGTCCTTTTCCATCATAACCCATTTCTGTTGTTTTTAGCCTCACTGGATAGCTAAAAGTTTCACTACTTTCTAGTAGCTGATTATAATTTTGTATACTTTTGTAATCAGCAGTTTTTATGCTTAAATCTCTAATAAAATCTTTCTCTCTCAGCCTATTTTGCGAAATGTGTAACGCCTTTTTACCTGGATAAAAATCTGTATGCTGCGACACAATATCAATTGCACTACATGGAATATTTTCAGACTCAATAGTGACTAAATCCACACTCTGTGCAAAAGATTCAAGTGCCCTCTTATCACAGAAGTCTGCTATTGTTAAATCATCAGCAACAGAACAAGCTGGATCGTTTTTAGTACTGGCAAAAATATGCGTTTTGTGCCCAAGTTTTATTGCAGCGATAGCAGTCATTTTACCTAATTGCCCACTTCCTATTATTCCTATCACTTTTTTATCCAGTGGATCTGTTTTGTTCATCATGTAGATTAATATTTCCTAGTTAGAGTACGATAATATGCTTGAAAAATCTATGAAAAAAGTGTATAATTGAAGTGTGTTAAACTTTTATCATGAACACTTTACGATGACCATGAAATACACACTTATTACTAATTCTGTTGAAGTTACAGTTTTGCCAATTTACATTGAAGAGCAATCCATTCCTTATGAAAATTGTTACGTATGGATGTATAATGTTAAGATAAAAAACAAAAGCTCATCAACCATTCAATTATTAAGTCGCTATTGGCAAATAATAGATCATAAGGGGAAAATAAATGAAATTGCCGGAGTTGGTGTTATTGGAGAACAACCTGTAATAAAATCTGGAGAGGTATTCAAATATACAAGTGGAACATACTTAAATACACCATCAGGAATAATGCAGGGTAAATATGAATTTCTGAACGAAGAGAGCATAAAAACCTTTGATGTTATGGTACCACCCTTTTCCTTAGATAGTCCATACGTTAACACTAGACCTCATTGATCATCAAGATAGTGTATTTGTTTAAGTGCATCTGAAACCAGTGCTTCTTGTTTTGTCATTTGAGCTTCCATAATGTCATCCGAGTAGCTGATACTGAGATCCAACTAAGTTGATAAACACGAAAGCACTGACCATTTGCTTCTATAGTTGTCTTTTTTCGTCTATCTTATTTTGTTACTCTGCTGAACAGATGCAAAATAGTTTATTTTTGATTCTTATCATCAAGTGTGAATAAGATTATTGTAGAGGTTAAACCTATAATAACTATCATTAACGAAAATGGGGCAGCTTCTCTATAACGCTCGTCGCTTACAAGTTCATATATTCTAGTTGATATAGTTTCAAAATTAAATGGTCTGATAATTAGTGTTGCCGTGAGTTCTTTTACCGTATCCATAAACACGAGCAGAAATCCCGATAGTATGCTTTTCTTGATAAGGGGAATATGAATATTCAGGCACGTGGAAATAGGCCCATGACCCATAGTATATGCAGTCCATTCAATTTCATTTGGTGTTTTTTTGAGTCCCGACTCTATCGCCTTGAAAGATATAGCAAAAAAACGAAATAAATATGAGTAAACTAATGCACCAATAGTTCCTACCAAGCTAATTTCCACAATATATTGAGTAATTAAAGAGGATATTCTGCTTAAAAACATTATTATGCTAATTGCAATAATTGCATTTGGAATTGCATATCCAAGAGAAATGAGACGTGCTATATTGCTTATTACCTTATTTTTACGTGCTGTATATCCAATAATTATTGCAATGCTGATCGAGATTAGCGCGGTAATAAATGATAAACTAATACTGTTTGTTATTATATTGTAAAATCTTGCTTCGTATATGAAAAAGCCTTTCTCTATGCTCCAATATATAAGTGGAATCATTGGTAAAATAAAGCCTATTAATATCGGCAATAAACACATAAGATAAGAAAAGATCAACGATATAGAACCGTTTATACTACGTTTATTGTGATAATCTGCATTAGTATTGATTGAAGAGTAAGATATTTCTCTTTTTTGTAGTTTTTTCTCGATAACTATTAGTGTTGCAACGAAAATCAGTTCTGCAACTGCCAAAACAGTAGTTGAATATTTGTCATGCAATAAAAACCAAGTACGGTATATTCCTGTCGTGAAAGTATCGATAGCAAGAAACTGTGGTGTGCCGAAATCTGTAATTACTTCCATTAGTACCAAGGATAACCCAGCTATAATTGATGGACGTATGGAGGGTATGATGACAGAAAACAGACTCTGTAATGAGGAGAACCCAAGTGTTGATGCAATAGTGACTGAGTTACTAACGCTCTTTAGACTTGAGCGGACCAACATATAAACGTATGGATATAGACTAAATCCCATTACTAATATTCCACCACCTAGGGATTTGATCTCGGGAAACCAATAGTCACCTTTGCCCAATTGAAAAGTATCTCTTAACAAGCTCTGAATCGGACCTGAAAACTCTAGCGTATTTACATAAACAAACGATACTATATATCCAGGAATTGATATCGGAAAGAATAAGGCAATCTCAAAAATTCTACTTCCGGGAAACGAAAAAAATGTAGTAAGCCAAGCTGGAATTACTCCAAATATAAAGGATATTAACCCTACTCCTACCATCAAAATCAACGTATTGAGTATATATTCAGGAAAAAGTCTACTAATTACCCATCCAGAGTTTGCTGATTCTGTAAATAGAATCGATATTAACGATAGTATAGGGCAGACAAATAATACACTTACTAAAAACAAGAATATATTTTTAAATACTCTCAGAAACATTAACTTGAATCTATATTTGATATTAAAATGTTATATGCAAAAACTAAAGATATCCAGTAATTAACAGCCGTCCTATTGAATATCTTCATAATTTTATATATTATGTTTTAAATCGATAAACTAATTAATTATGAGTTTTGTCATTGCAACTTTCTATCATTTTGTAAAACTCTCTAATTATTATGACATGAAAGATGAAATAAAAGTTGCATGCGACAATGTCGAATTAAAGGGTACTATACTCCTTGCAGAAGAGGGTATTAATGCAACCGTATCTGGTGAAAGAAACGCGATTGATAAAATATTCGATTTTCTACGTTCTGATTATAGACTAAGGGACCTTACATGGAAAGAGAGTGCAGCAGAATATCAACCATTTAGTAAGATGAAAGTGAGATTAAAAAGAGAAATTGTGAATCTTGGTGTAAGTAATCTCGATACTTCCGTTAGAGGTCAGTACATTGATCCAGATTATTGGGATGATTTTATCTCTCAACCTGATGTTTTAGTGATAGACACACGAAATGATTACGAAGTAAAACTAGGCAAGTTTAAAAATGCAATCAATCCACATACTCAGCGTTTTCGAGATTTTCCTCAGTGGGCAGAGTCTTTCTCTGAGAGTAAAGATCTGAAAGTGGCTATGTACTGCACTGGTGGAATCAGATGCGAGAAATCTACAGCATATATGAAAAGCCTTGGATTTAACGATGTTTACCACCTTAAAGGCGGTATTCTTTCCTACCTTGAAAAAACTCACAACAAAAGTGGTAGTTGGGAGGGCGAGTGTTTTGTTTTTGATGATAGAATTGCTGTTGATCACTCACTCGCCCCAAGTGATAAAATAAAATGCATATTCTGCTCAAGTAAAGTTTCAACTGATGAGCTGAAATCAGTTCCACGTGGCCAGGTAGTTTGCTCTGATTGTAAATCTTTAAGTATTGAAAGAAATTCAGAATATAACACGAACCTTTAACAACTTCTTTCTCCTTGCATATTTGTAACCTTAATTTTGTCAAGGCATTTACCTACGACATAGCCCGCTCCAGCTCCAAGCAATGCACCAACTATAGCAAATGCAATCAACACTACACCAGAACCGCCAATAAGAGCTAAAGTTTCTTGCCCTAAACAACATCCTGCAACTAGACCAGCAACTAAACCAATTCCTACACCTATACACCTAAGTTTCATATTATTACTAATATTTCTACCTTTTCTATATTGTATAGATTGTATAGATTGTATACTATGATCAGTATCATCATCTTCAAAAGCAAATTCTTTGATATCGTCTCTTGTTTTTAAACAATCGATAAGCTCACCTATTGTGTTGTTACGAAAATTATGTAAATTTATAACGCCATTTTTTATAGATTGTTCAGGTATCATTTTATTTTTCCATACTATTAGAATATGTTTTTACTACACTGATTATCTTAATAATTGGTAAATTCCCATACAATAATAAGTAGATAATCTTACTACTATAGGTGGGACTAAAGCGCTATAAGAACCTGTTTAAAATCTTCGTAATTAGGAGAGAAACGAAGGAGAGAACAATCATCTGTAGGCTAGTATTAAGTTTACGCTCACAATTTTTCCACAATCGTCTACATTTTTCTAACCAAGCGAAAGAGCGTTCGACAACCCATCTCTTTGGAAGCACAACAAAAGAATATAACTCACTGCGCTTTATAACCTCAACAGTTGCACCGATAATATCTTTTATTTGAGTTGCAAATTTTTCTCCGGTGTAACCTGCATCAACAAGTACATTTTTGACCTCAGAGAGATTTTCTTGCGCACTTTCAACCATTTTCATAGCACTGCTGCGATCAGTTGTGTCTGCTGTTGTTACATAAATTGCATGTGGTAAACCCTGCGTATCAACTGCAATATGGCGTTTTATGCCTGAAATCTTTTTACCAGCATCATAGCCTTTACTTTCAGCGGTATCTGTATTTTTAACACTTTGGGCATCAATTATACAGAAACTGGTTTTCTCTTTTCGACCATTGTTGCTCTCCAACTAATTTTTTTTAACTAGTAAACTTGATTCCTCTCCATTCTTTTTATTCCAAGCTTGAAAATAGTAATATATACCTTGGAAAGTTCTTTGGTCTACTGGCAGCCACTTTTTAGGACGTATAGCACTCCATAAAACACATGATATAAGTCAAGTTTTCTTGGTTTTGTTCTTTTTCTACTATTTTCTAAAATTGCTCTGATTTTTTCAAATTGCTTTCGACTTATATCACTTGTTTTGCATAGATATACCTCTTTCTTAAATCTATGCCTATTTTACCTCATCTCTCCAAGATTCTTAACAGGTTCTTAGGCAAAGCTACTATCCAATGCTTTTAAATTGCTGCAAGATTCTACAATCAATTTGCAGGTATTTTAAAATAAAGCCATTGTACATTCTTTTCATAAATTCTACTGCTTCTTTAGTAAACCTGAAATCTAAACCCTGTTTCGTTATTATCACAGATTCTTCATTTAATAATCGACACATTGTATCTATGCTGCAGTTTGTAACCCCTATATTACCCAAAATTATAGCTTTTATGAATCATCAATTACTCAATTTTCTCTTCCTTTTCTGTTTCAATTATTTGCCATTTCATTAAAAAATTTGTTGAGGTAATTTGATAAGCAAGTTATTTTATTCATCATTAGTTCTCTCACTAAAATATATCCGAGAGAATTTTATATCTTCTTATCCTATCTTCTTCATACCTTTATTTCCTTAACTTGATGCCTATCCTTTTTTAAACGTTCCCGAATAGATCCCTACTTTTCCATTTTCAATCTAACACACATCTCAGTAATTATAATATCCAATTTTTGATCGTGTTTTTCCACAGGTAAATTTTTACAATATTGCTTCTCATAGGCTACACCTATAAATATTTTTCTAAGCGGCCGTAATTTTTTTATCATTGTATCATACCAACCACTTCCAAAACCTAATCTATTAAAATGATCATCAAAAGCAACAATAGGGGTAATGATTGTGTCGGGAATTATATCTTCATCTGCTTTATTCCATTCCTCAAATTTTAATAACTTATTTTTATTAGGAATTGCTACTTTATAATCTAAATCGAGTAAATGATGCATCAAAGGCACAACATTAATTTCTCCGTCTGTTGGAATGTACGCTGCTATTGTTTTACCTTTAACGCAACTTAAGTTTTGACTAAAAAGATTAATAAGAGAATTTGCTGCATAATTAGAATAACTTTCATCAATATCTTTTCTTATGGTTCTATATTGCTTCCTTAGTTCCTCTTTGTGCTGTTTAGTGTCTTTGAACATGTTCTATCCATTTTGCAGTGAGCTTTTCTTGTAAACTATTTTGCTTCAAGCGCTCACTTAAAAAATCAAAGTCAACAAGCTCCATATCCTGGTCTTGATTACTGCAACTATAAACAAAACTTATTTCTCCTGTTTCCTTATTTATGTGTTGCTGAATACATTGAGCGCAGATTTCTTTCATCATGCACTGCATAGGAGAGTTAACAGATGATATTGCTACGTGATTTGGTTTTAGGTATGGTTTTAAAATTGTTTTTCTAGCTTCATTTATAGCTTTCATCATTTTATCAGAACCAATAGTGATGATTTTATCTATAGTGTTTAAACTAATAGTAATTTTACCTAACTTTCCTTGCTGATATGAGATTATTGCATCAACTATATTACCATGAAAGGATTTATCCTGTTCTCTGCTTGTTTCTATCAATCTTTCTTCACATGCCCAAACTGTCACGTTTGATGCACGTTCTATCAGTGCTCGTTTAAATACATCACTTAATTTCTTATAGCCAGCGAAATATAAAACCTTATGATTGTTTTCAAGACAAGCTTTGCCTATCGAAAATAACACTGCATTTCCAACCCCGCCGCCAATCAGCATTATATTCTTCATAAACTTTTTACAGAGTAAAAAACGAAAAATATTCTCTAGCTTCAATTAAATCGATAACTAACAGCTGCATTTTTACGCATATTATCCAATAACAGGTTGCTTTGTATCATAATCTTTTGTTGATACATTTCCTGTTTGATTGCTTCTATATCCATTGCATTATTTTTGATATCACATAACATCATCAATTTTGCAGTACTATTTTCTCTTAATTCTACTATTTCATTCGTACTTGTTTTGCTAAATAAAATCTGTAAATCAGGATTTAAATCTCGCATTTTTACTTTAAATTCTTTTACGCTTGGCAACTTGAAATCGTCTGCTAATTTGTCAACATTTAGACAACTGACCTTTTGCTCCTTAAAATTAGAGAGTAAATTTTCTGAAGCTTTAACCATAACTTGTTTTACTTTTAAAATACTTTCCAGCAGTGTATGGTCGAGCTGTACCTTATCTATGACTTTTATAACAGAGTAACCTTCGCTTAAACTAATCGGACCTGCTACATCACTGATTTCTAATCTTTCCAAAACGTCCTTGAGAGTACCTTTTAGCTGACTTAAATTAACTGTTGCTTTGCGCATCTTTATTGAAGATTCTGGATTATTACTGGTACGTAATTTTTTTACTAAGTCTTCAGCTATCTTCTGATCGGGAATTATGAACTCCTGAAACGTAATAAGGTAATCAGACTTCTCTTTTTGCTTTCTTGCATCATCCACTTCTTGATCGCTGATATTAATAAGCGGTACAACTCCTACTTCAATAATCTTGTTCCACAGTAGCTGACACTTTACTTGTTTTTTTAGGGTATTGAGATCTATATTATGCTTTTTTACGTATTGATCAACTTCATCAGCCTTAAGTTTTAAACTTTGAGTTAAGAATAACGTGACAGCATTATTTAACTCCTCGTTACTCAATTCTATATTCATCTTCTGTGCTTCGCTGACAATGATAATTTCGTCTATTAACTGTCTTAGAATTTGAGATTTTACCTCTTTTTGATTAATCTTCTGAGTGCCAAGCAATGAATTTATGAAGTTTATACGTCTTTCGATATCTAAATTTGAAATTGGCTCACCATTTACATCTGCAACAATTTCAATCTCAGTTGCAAGTAACCTAAGCGGCAGCATTATTAATATCAAAATTAGTATTTTATGCATATAAAATTATTTAGCTAATAACTAATTCTATAATAAATACTGAATAAACGCTAGCTAACTTTTTAATAATTTAAAAAGAGGGTAAAATTACTGTAATGAATACCTAAACAATAATATACGGAAGGAGAGGGATTCGAACCCTCGATACGACTTTTCAATCGTATAACGGTTTAGCAAACCGCCGCCTTCAGCCGCTCGGCCACCCTTCCAAATTATTACTATAATATCAAGACCTTTACTGCCTGTCTAATGCTTTTAATTGCAATATTTGTATCTGTTCAGATGCATGCAAATATTGAAACCTGTACTCCCTTTCTTGTCATCAGAGTAGCTGACACTGGGATCCAACTAAGTTACTTTACAACGTTTTTTGTGCGAAAGGACTGGATCCCAGTGTCAAGCACTGGGATGACACCATTTGTTGTAAACTCACTTTTACTCTATGGTTATACTACCTTACCGCTATCCTGAACGGATACCAATATTTACCCATTAAAAACAACAATATTTTTCCGAATAACTGTAATTTAAGGCTAAATCAACGCAAACTAATTTCTACTTTTTTCAATGATTTTTTTTGCTTCTTCTACATCAGCCCATTCTCCAACTGTCACCGTTTTTCCCTTTTCTAAATCTTTATAATGAGAAAAGAAATGAGCTATTTTATCTAGTAAGCTTTTAGGTAGGTCAGAATAGTTGTTTATATTGTCATAATAGCTATCAACACTAGAGATAGGTACGGCTAATATTTTTTCATCCTCTCCTTTCTCGTCTTTGGTAAGTAATGCACCTACTGGACGCACTGATATCAAAACTCCAGACGCTAAAGGAAATTGAGTTAGCACCAAAACATCCGCAGGGTCACCATCACCTGCGCAGGTATTTGGTATAAACCCATAATTGCAAGGATAAGTCATTGAGGTGGACAAAAATCTATCAACTTTTAATAAACCAAGCTCTTTATTAAACTCATACTTTATGGGATGAGCATTTGCACTTATTTCAATTACTACATTTATTTCATCTGAACTTATCGTTATTTTACTTAAATCCATGGATTACCTCGTTATTCAAGAGAAGATATTATATAGCATACACTTTAAGAGTGCTACATTTATCATTTATAAGTAGAGATTCATGAACGCCTGGACTGTGTAGGACCATTTGTAAGATCATTAATAATTGCACCATTGACTGCTGAATGTGGCGGTTCTTGAGGTGATTTTAGTAGTTGAAATAAAGCATATACTATTACGATAGTAAGTACTGCAGCAACTATGAAATTGATGAGATTACTTTGTGGCAAAATATTTGTTATTGAGTTGAATAATTTTTGCTCCATAAAGAAATAATCAGCAGTATATAATCCAATAGACAATATAAACATACCTAAAGCTAATTTATAGGACGTGTTTTTACGATCTTTTTCTTTTTGTGGCACTAAGTAGTGTATATTCTCAGAGCTTGTTACTAATTGTTCAAATTCATCACTATTTTGGTTGTTTAACAATCGCTCTAGGGTGTTTTTTTTATTTATAGGATATATTAATCCATTCAGTTTCGATTGTTTCTTCTCTTGCCAATCCACATTCTCATAGTCGACTGTATATTTATCTCTACTTGATAGCTCGATCTTGTGTAGTGAGCTAGCTAAGAGCACTATATAGCCCTCTATTAATGGATCTTCACATATCTCTAATACTTCTCTTTTTACTGTTTTGTTAGATGACGAAAGTTTTTTATAATGACTACCTAAAGAAAAGAACAATGCTATATCTTTATCTACTTTTATGTTGTGAATAGAATAATAGAAGTTAATAATGCATTTATTTAAGGTAAATTCTCTATCATATTCGTTTAATGCATTTTCTTCACTTAACAACCTTCTAACATCAATAAGCACCTTATTTTCAAAATCTTCTGCTGTTTTAAATATTGATTCTCTCTTTGGATTTGCCAAAACGTTAAGTAAATCTAATTTTCTTCCATCTACTATTTCGTGTATGTCTTTACCTAACTCAGACTCCTTAATAACTTTATATATTTCATCTATGATATCTTGAGTGCTCAGATTATTACTTCCGCTTAAAATTTTATAAGCTTGAGTATAAATTAAGAACAACCCTTGTAGACTAAATTGTAAGTTAAAATATTTATCTAATGATTCCTCTTTTTTTCTAACGAATGAAGACAAACCAATATGGTTTCTATGGTCTATTTTACCAGTTAAGTTAGCATGTTGAAAATTGCCTAAAAAAATAAACAAGGCCTCTAATAAATTGCCTTTACCAACAATTTTTATTAGTTCTTCAACTTCCTTAACCATTGCTAAAACCTATAATGTTCTACTTTATAGTATAAGGGATACATGGCAAAATAGCTATAAATATTATTGTACGTTTACACTCTGTATCAAAGAATTAAGCCCTTTAGTTAAGAGCATATCCATCCACCGCCAATTACTTGCTCATCTTTATACGCTACACAGGCTTGACCTGGACTGATGCCAAAGTAATCGTCGTTTAAAATTACACAGGCTTTGTTTTTTTCGTCAGTTGAATGTATTGTTGCTAAGCTTCCTGCATGTGATGACCTGAGCTTCACAGTGACTTCCATCCCTTCTTTTGGTTGCTCTAGCCAATTTAACTCTTTGACCAATATCTTTTTTTGCATTAGCGCATTGATCGGACCTACTATAACCTCATTATTTTCTGTATTAATTCTTACTACATAAAGAGGCTCACTGTGTGCAATGCAGAGGCCTTTTCTTTGCCCTACTGTAAAATTTACTATGCCACTGTGTTCACCTAACACTTTTCCATGAATATCTACTATTTTACCTTTCTGTACAGATTGTGGAGCTAATTTAGCTATTGTCTTAGTATAGCTTTGAGAAACAAAGCATATATCTTGGCTGTCTGGCTTTTCAGAAATTTGTAAGCCAAAATACTTTGCTAATTTTCTTATATCACTTTTATAAAACCCACCTAGTGGAAATCGCAAAAGCTTTAACTGCTCCTCAGTTGTAGCAAACAAAAAATAACTTTGATCTTTACTTTTATCAATACTTCTGCACAACTTTACCTCACCATTTTCTTCTAATCTTCTTACGTAATGTCCTGTTACAAGCACATCCGCACCAAGATTTTTTGTGACTTGCAATAGATCACGGAATTTTACTGTTTGGTTACATCTTACACATGGTATGGGGGTTTCCCCACGCATGTAAGTATTCGCAAAATCTTCTATTACTTCCTTTTTAAATGTTTCTTCGTAATTTAAAATATAATGAGGAAAGCCAACACTTTCAGCTACGCGTTTGGCGTCATAAATATCTTGTCCAGCGCAGCATGCACCTTTTCTTGCATTAGCATTGCCATCAGTGCCATATAGCTGAAGAGTCACACCTATCACTTCGTACCCAAGATTATACAGCAGTGCTGCAGCAACGGAGCTATCAACTCCCCCGGACATTGCAACAATAGCCTTAGTTTGATGCGGAGCTTTATCTTTTAATAAAGGTTCAATTTCAAATTCTTTTAGCATATAATTTATAAACACAAACTTGGTGTCAAGCACTGGAATCCAGTTTCTATTACACAATTTCATCGAAACAGCATACTTATTTGTAGTCAAGTTCCAGTGTCAAGCGCTGGGATGACACCCCTTCCTGCTGGAAGTTGCCTTTAAATTACTTGGTGCGTGACACTGGGATCTCATTTATATTACATAATTCCATCAAAACAATTCGATAAACTGCCTTCAAAAACAATTTAATCTTGCTTGAATAAAACATGGCCAAAATAGTCCATGTTTTCAAGTACTTTTCCGCTACCCAGGGCAACACAACAAAGTGGATCATCTGCAACACGAACTGGTAATTTTGTTGTTTCACTAATAACTTTACTCAAGTTGCGCAATAACCCACCTCCACCAGATAAAATTATTCCTCTATCAACTATATCAGAAGAAAGTTCGGGTGGAGTACTCTCCAGTGCAGTTCTAATAGCAGAAATTATCTGATGTACAGGCTCTATTAAGCTCTCTGCAACTTGATATTCTGATAAAAGCATTTCTTTTGGCATACCACTCACTAAATCCCTGCCTTTAATTATCATTCCCTCTTTGTTGTTTTCAACTGGCAGACTGGCTGAACCGACGTTTTTCTTAATTTTTTCAGCAGTTGTTTCGCCAATCAATAACTTATGATTTTCACGAATGTATGACTTTATTGCCTCATCCATAATATCACCACCTACTCTGGCAGAACGTGAATAAACAATTCCACCTAAAGAAATAATTGCAACTTCAGTTGTACCACCTCCTATGTCAACAATCATAGAACCTTCAGGTTCGGTAACTGGAAGTCCAGCCCCAATTGCTGCAGCCATTGGTTCTTCAATTAAGAATACTTCATTTGCACCAGCACTTTCTGCTGCATCTTGTATAGCACGCCTTTCAACTGGGGTAGATCCAGATGGAACACATATGATAATACTAGGCTTATTAATAGTGAATCTTGTGTTTGCGCTGCGTATGAAATATTTTAACATTTCTTCCGCGCTTTTAAAATCAGCAATAACTCCGTCTTTCAAGGGCCTTATCGCTTCTATTTCTCCAGGTGTTTTTCCGAGCATCATCTTAGCTTTTTTGCCAAAAGCATAAGGAACGTAACTTCCTTTTTCTTTTACTCTTGCTACAACTGAGGGTTCATCAAGCACTATCCCCTGACTTTTCTGATAAACTAAAGTATTTGCAGTACCAAGATCTATAGCAATATCGCTAGCAAATAAACCTTTGAAAGTAAAAAAATTTCTGATTAAATTCTGAACAAAACTCATACACAACTCAAGAAAACCATTTATTGAGACAAATTATACTTTTCAGATAAGTAACTAGTGTAGCACTCAATATCTAAATCCCCACCTGTTACCTTTTTTAGCTGTTCCAAAAAACCATAATTTGCACTATATACATTTTTAGAGAACCAATCGATAAGTAAACTGAAATCTCCTTTTACTATAGAATCTAAAAATTCGTAATGATTTTTCTTAATAAAAGAAAAAAACTGCACAGCAGCGATTAACGCTATGACTTTAATAGGAAAGTAGCCTATAACACCACTTATCCAATACTCATCTTGAAAATAAGTGTCTAGCTCATTTTTAGCTTTTACTGAAATCTTGTAATGCTTCATACCTTCCAACCATTTATCGTGTAGATCTTTAACTTCTAACGTACCATTTATTAAATCTTGTTCTAATTTAGTTCTTAGCATAATGTGAGCCAATAAACTAAATTCATCCGCATTCTTCAAAAAAGATGAAAGATTTACTTTATTGAAAATCAAATACAAATTTTCAACACTACTATTAATTTTGCCTTTTGTAGAAAGTTTCTCCTTTATGTGTGGTTGAATGAACTCAATAAATTCTCTGGATGTTCCAATGATCCTTTCCATGAATAACCCTTGAGTTTCATACATAATATGTTTCGTAATTGAGCTCTTTATAGAATTTTGCGCTAAACATTTTTGATGAATTGCATAACCAGTATGCCGTAAAAGTAAAAATAAACCATAACAAAGGTCAGATTCATCATAATCAATAGGATCGTAATAAGAAATGGAAATCTCATTTGGTGTAACACTCATTTGCTGTAAGAATAAGGAACCAAGTTCAATCTGTCTCTGAACCGTAACTTTTTGTATATTAGTAACCTTATCCTTCTTCTGCTTTTGAGTTACTTTCTCTACATTTTCACTAAAAAATTTACCTAGCTTAGGAAATATTTCCTTTATGTTCTTTTCTGTGATATTAGAGTCATAGTCAGCAAGCAATGACTCATAGTTTGAGCGCTTTAATTGCTGCGATTTTATAGAAGCTGCTTCACGAGTAAGCTTAATTAGGTTAGTAAAGCATTCTTTCAGCTTTTCTAAGTTACTAATTTCAGAATTAGTTAGCCTCCATAAGTTTTGGCATTCAATCTTAGCTTTGGACAAAGATTTTACTAAATCAACAGGAATAGCGCTGCTGCTTTTGTGTATCCCCTCTATTAACTTTAGCTGCTGAATATTAGCACTCTTTTTATTCCTAAGAGCATTCGCTAATGATTCCTTTATTGCATCATGAGAGATAATTTCATGTCTGATTTCCTCTAGAAGACACATTTGTTCAACTTTGTCCTCTACATTCAATTGGCTTTTGCTTAGTAGTTTTAGTGTGTTTTCGATATTCCTTACCTTATGTAATACTTCCTCTAAAAACTTATAAGATCTCATTTTTATTCATTGCTTTGAAACATCTGCTTAATATCGTAATAGATTAATAATAAAGTTAAAAGTATATTTGCTTAAAGTACAATAAAAAATTGTATTTTTATTCTTTTATTGTATTTTATTGCTAAGAATTGAACATCTTATCAGAAAATTAATTATAAGATTGTAAAGAAAACATTTAGTATTTTATTTCCCTTGACTCTATTCTAGTATAGAGGGATTATTAGTACTAAAATTAAAATTACGCACTATATTTTAAATTTATGGAGGTTTAGTGATGTGGAGTAGACTGATTATAATGTGTTGTTTTTGTTTACTGCTTACTGGTGTAAGTTCTTGCCCTAAAAAAGGAGTAAATACGACAAATAAAATGAATGCTGTTGTTAAGCAGATAGGTGATAAAAGAGTTTTCTTTGGTTATGATGAATCTAGTATCGGTGAAGTGAGTGCAGATGCATTACTTGACGTGATGGAAGTGTTACAAAATAATCCTGACGCAAAGGTCACTTTAACTGGTCATACTGACAATCGTGGTTCTCACGAGTATAATCTTGCACTAGGAGCTAGACGAGCAGATGCAGCTAAAAAATTTATGGTCAGCTGTACACCTTATCTAGAAAATAGAATAAAAACTGCTTCTAAAGGTGAAACTGAGCCTTTGGTTAATGTAAAAGATGATTCTAGAAATTCCAAATATGAAAAAGAGCATGCTAAAAATCGTAGAGTGGAATTTTCATTTTCTGGAATAAAGAAGTAGTTTCTTGCATTAAAACCTGGATCCCAGTGTCAAGCACTGGGATGACAAAAGAGAGCAATTCCGCTGCTTGTTAGCAGGATCTATATATACCACAAATAAGTCGCTGTATGACGTAGAGACTATCTGGCCATCAAGAAACATAATGAAATTAGAGTTATTATTTCAAAATATAGCTAATAGTTTTGCTTTCCATAACCAAATCGCAGTTGCAGTATCAGGTGGTGTAGATAGTATAGTCTTACTGCATTTAATGACTAACTGGGCAAAAAAAAACAAGCTTTCACTTCCTATAGCATTAACAGTAAATCATGGGTTACGTTCAGAGTCTCAAAAAGAAGCTGATTTTGTTATAAGTTATGCAAAAGAACTTGGAGCAAAGGAATCGTTCATATTAAATTGGGAGAAGCAAAATATTAAAGGCAATATTCAGTTGCAGGCACGAAAAGCACGGTATAACTTATTAACAAAATGGTGTAAAAATAATAATGTTAAATATTTATTTGTTGCTCACCACAAAAATGATCAAGCAGAAACGTTCTTGTTGAGATTAGAGCGGGGTAGTGGAGTAGATGGATTATCATCAATGGATTACAAATCTTTCTTAAATGGTGTTTATATATTTAGGCCGTTGTTAAATTTTAGTCGTAGTGAAATAGAAAGGTATGCTAAGCTTCATCAGTTAAGATGGATCGAAGATAGAAGCAATTATGACTTAAAATACAGGCGAACTCTATACCGTAACTTGCTTAAAGCAAGTGATAATCAAGATGTTCTAACAGAGCGAATATGCCTCACAGCCCTTCATATGAAAAGAGCTGCAAAAGCGTTGATGCACTACACACGCCTTGCATTTGATGATTGTGTTAATGTTCATGATTTTGGTTATATTGAAATTAAACTAAGTGAATTTTATCAATTGCCAGAGGAAATAGCCTTGAGGCTTCTTCTTTACTCTATAATGGCAATTGCCAGCAAACATTATAAACCAAGGTACAACAGCCTTGTCGTAATATTTAATAAAATATTGCAAAAGGGTAGTAATGTTAACTGTACACTTTCTGGGTGCAAAATAAGAAAATATGGAGAAAATATCTTAATAATTAGAGAATCGTCAAAGATACAAGAAATTACTGTAAATTTGCCTATGTGCGAACCCATTACATGGGACAATAGATTTGGCTGTACAATACTTAGCAATCAGAAGTGTTCAGTAACTATTGCTCCGCTAAAGAAAACACAAAAAATTCCTGAATTTCTAAAAGATTACAACTGCTGCCCTGAAGTTTTTTACTCTTTACCTGTAGTCCTAAAAGATGGAAAGATGTTTGCTTATCCATGTATGAAACATAATAGTAAGAGCACTAGTGATGGCGAGATTAAATATTTTATCGCTAGTATAATAAAGGAAAATTTGCTAAAGTTAACTAATATTTAATTAAGGGTTAGAATGAGTGGGACAAGATTTTTTAAATTTGTAATTATTTTTCTAAAGTTTACTACTCTTTTCCAACAGTGAAAAAAATGGAAAGGTGATTGCTTATCCTGATGTAAATTATAACGGAAAAATACTGTGATGATAAGGTTCGATGATTATTAATAGCACGATAAAACAAAATTTGGTAAGCTTGATTAGTGTTTAGTTAGAAATGTAAATGAAAAAATTTTTAGAAGGCTTATTGATCTGGTTAGTGATTATTATTCTTATTTCAGTTGCTTATATTCAATTTAGCGGAAGTATAGGTAAGAGTAAAACAACCATACCTTTTTCAGAATTTTTAACTAGACTAGAAGATAATGATATAGAAAATGTTACAATAAGAAACCAAAGCATCGAAGGAAAGTTTAGGGATGGGTCAGCCTTTAACTCAAGTGGTGTTATATATAGTGACTTAATAAAAAGTTTGCATGATAGGAAAGTGAAGTTCTCCTTTTCAATTGGAGATTCTGCAATAGGTATAATTGGTGGATTACTTATTCAATGGGTTCCGACGCTTATCTTTATCGGTTTATTGCTTTTCCTTTTTAAACAAACGCAAGCAGGAGGTAATAGAACTATAAGCTTTGGCAAATCAAAAGCTAGGCTTATGACTACTGGAAAAAAAGTGACATTTGATGATGTTGCTGGGATTGATGAAGCAAAAGAAGAGTTGGTTGAAATTGTTGATTTTCTTAAACAAAGGCAAAAATTTCAAGTGTTAGGTGGGAAGATACCAAAAGGATGTCTTTTAATTGGTTCCCCTGGAACTGGTAAAACTCTACTTGCTCGTGCAATTGCAGGTGAAGCTAATGTACCGTTTTTTAGTATTTCTGGATCTGATTTCGTTGAAATGTTTGTCGGTGTTGGTGCAAGCCGTGTCCGGGATATGTTTGATCAAGGCAAGAAAAATGCTCCTTGTATAATTTTCATAGACGAAATAGATGCGGTGGGTAGGCATCGCGGCATCGGTCTTGGTGGCGGTAACGACGAAAGGGAACAAACATTAAACCAGTTACTGGTTGAGATGGATGGTTTCGAGTCTAATGAAGGTGTGATAATAGTTGCTGCAACTAACCGTCCAGACGTCCTAGATCCAGCACTACTTAGACCTGGTCGTTTTGACCGACAGATTACTATTTCTTTACCTGATATAAATGGGCGTGAGAGAATATTAAATACGCATATAAAGAAAATATCGATAGCACCAGATGTAAACGTAAAAACAGTTGCGAGGGGAACGCCAGGTTTTTCAGGGGCTGATCTAGCAAATTTAGTGAATGAGTCTGCGCTTATTGCTGCAAGAAGAAATAAGAAAATTGTTACCATGGATGATTTTGAGTATGCACGTGATAAAGTGATGATGGGCATGGAAAGAAGGTCCTTAGTCATTACAGAAGAAGAAAAAAAGCTTACTGCTTACCATGAAGCTGGTCATGCAGTAGTTGCAGTTAATATGCCTGCTTCTGATCCTATACACAAAGCAACAATTATTCCACGTGGTAGAGCACTTGGTTTAGTTATGAGACTACCAGAAACAGATAGAGTGTCCCTCACAAGAGAAAAGATGCTAGCAGATATAACTGTTGCAATGGGTGGACGTGTGGCAGAAGAGCTAATTTTTGGCTATGATAAAGTCACAAGCGGCGCATCTTCAGATATAAAACTAGCATCAGATTTATCACGTGCTATGGTGACAAAATGGGGAATGAGCGACAAAATAGGTCCGATCTATCATAATCGCGAACAAATCACACATGATTCTGAGACAATTTCTGAAGATACGTTAAGACTTATAGATGAGGAAGTAAAGAAAGTCGTATTTTCTTGCTATGAAAAAGCAAAAGACATTTTAACCAAGCGTAGGAAAGACTTGGAGCTCATTGCTGAAAATCTACTGGAGTTTGAAACTTTAACAGGAGATGAAATAAAAGACATATTAAGTGGAAAAAAAATTGTTAGAAATGAAAATGAAGGTAAAGAAGAGATAAGAAGATCCTCTCTCTAATTAGATCTGACTTTGATTTAACTGCTAAAATAAAAATCTTTAACCAGAATCTAAACTACAAAGCTATAATTAAACCTCTGCATTTTACCAATGAACTTCCTTGAACATTTCTCCAATTTTTTTCTAAATAACTCTTTGCCTATTTAAATAAGTATGTTCAGTATTAGAGCTTTCCAGACCGCTACTAGGAGAAAGCTTGACCTTTAAACATCTCTATTAGCTTTAATAAAGGAGCAGTTCTTGCTACAATGGCTCCTATAACAGCAGTAGCACCCATGATGAGAAGAAGCGGTTCTGAAGTGGTGATTATACACATCTCAATACATAAACCAGCAATGACCATACCAACCATTATACAAATGAAAGCACCTACAATTATGGATGAAACTACACCAATTAATTGTCCTATTTTTGAACTAAGTGGTACTTCTCTTTTACCTCCAACACAACCTTTGAATTTCGCTTTGATCTTCCTCCAACATCCTTAATTGTCTTTTCAAATTTTAATAGCGACTTGTTGTTTAGTCTATAGCTAACCGAAGTAAGATTTTCTCAAAGGGTGGGGTAAAAAGGTATAATACTGCTTTAATGAAGGTAGAATGATGCCAAAGCCATATAGTGAGGACCTGAGGGAACGAGTTTTAAAAGTGGTAGACGAGAAAAAATGACAATAGAAGAATTCGAAAAGGTTGTAGAAAAAATGCGCCCAGAGTGGGAAAAAGTTCAAGAACAGAAGAAATGCCATGGAAGAACGTCAAGACTGCCTGTATTGGAAGACAAAATACTCTGTATAATTCTATATTATCGAACTTACATAACGCACCGATTCTTGAGCTAACTATTCAACTTTCATAACTCAAGCACCTACCGATTACTCAAGAAAATGGAACCACTTTTGGCTAAGAAAGTCTCAATAAAAAAGGATAGAACTATGACGCCAGAAAGAATTTTGAAAATATTAGCAGATGTTACAGAACAACCAATACAACGATCAAAAGATAGGAAGAAAAGAAAATTGTCTTATTCCGGAAAGAAAAGAGTAAATACAATAAAAACAGAAATTGTTATAAAAGAAGATGGGCAAATTCTATCAGTGTCAAAGTCACACAGAGGTCGAATTCATGATTTTAAGATACGAAAACAGGAAAAAATGTTGTCAAAAGAGAATATCAAGTATGTTGATTCTGGGTGTCAGGGGTGGCAAAAATTGCAGAGTAACGTTGTAATTCCATATAAAAGGTATCGAAAAAAATCGCTGCCGATGATCAAAAAGAGCACAATCGAAAGCTGACATCATTTAGAATGAGAGTGGAGCATAAAATTCATGAAATTAAGGTTTTTAAAATCATGTCACATACCTATCGCAATTTTCAGAAGAAATACAACATGAGATTTAACATAATTGCTGATCTGGTAAATCTCAAACACAAGTTTTAATTGATCCTGCTATTGACCTAACTCACGCTGAATTTAGTTCCATACTGTTTCCCAGTAGGTCTTGTGGAAGAAGTAAGCAAGATGTTAAAAATTGATAGAAAACTATATACTAGTGGAGGAAAAGAAGAGAAGAAAGAGGAAGTATAAAACCGTCTTCAGACTATCAAAAGGGACATAGTCATAAAATTAAAGACTGAGATAGCTTTGTCAAATTTCTGAATGAAAACCGAGATATTACGGTTGAAAAAATAATTGAAAAATTTGGCAACATGTGCAAAGATACAGTCTACAATTATCTTAAAAAAGTAAGCTATACATATAAAAAAAACTTTTCTTTATCAGGAAAGGAATGAAGAGAAACCCAAGGAGTTCATAAAAAAATAGAAGGAATAGAAAAAGAAAACTTGATATTCATAGATGAGTCTGGAGTAGAAGATAACAGATTTTATGAATATGGGTGATCTCAAAAAGGTAAGAGGTTATTTGTCCAGGGTTTAAAAGAAAGAGGGTAAGAATAATTGGAGCACTAAATGAAGGAAAAGTTAAAGCTTCCTGAAGGCTACTGCAACAGCGAGATTTTTGATGCTTATGTAGAAAATATACTTGTTCCTATATTAAAACCTGAACAGACTATTGTTCTCGATAAAGCAAGCTTTCATAAATCTGCAAGGACGAAAAATTTGATAGCAAATATTGGGTGTAAAATTTTGTTCTTGCCTCCATACTCGCCAGATTTAAATCCGATTGAGAAGTTCTGGTTTGCCATTAAGCATGTCATAAGAAAAGTGCTGCCAAGCCAATATTAATTCGGCTATTGATTTTGTCTTTCAGTGCTCGGGCAAATCTTACTTCAGTTAGCTATAGATGCTTGTATTGGGCAGTATTCGTTTGCTATACTAAAGTTTCACTCTCAACCGAGTTGATAAAAGCTGCGATATCTCCTTGTAGCATTAGGTGTATATTTTTTGCTATTTTTTCCACTAAGAGGATAACATTATCAAAATTTTCAAATTTTGATAATACATAATCTGCTAAGCTTTTCTGACCTTCGGGCCTGCCTACTCCAAATCTTAAACGCCAATAATCGTTACCAATAAAGCTATCTATAGACTTAAGTCCATTGTGTCCAGCAGAGCTACCACCTTTTTTTACTTTTATTCTTCCAAATTTTAAGTCAGCATCATCATGTATGACAACAATATTGTCTAGCGATAATTTGTAAAAATTTTTTATTTTTGCAATAGGAATACCTGAATTATTCATAAATGAAGAAGGCTTTATTAGCATAACTTTATTATTGTTAATTATGCCTGAGGTTATCAAGTAATCAGCTTTCTTAGAAAATGACTGAAAATTCCAATACTTGCAAATTGCGTCAATAACTATGAAGCCAATATTATGGTGAGTTAATTCATATTTACTACCAGGATTACCAAGCCCAGCTATTAAATGCACTACTCCTCTGTTTTTGTTTGAGACTCTTCAACATCACTATCAGCAGCAGAAATTGTCACAATGGTAAAATTTTCTTCCTCATGAGCTACAAATTTAACACCTTCTGGCAATTTTACATCATTGATATGTACAGACTGACCAATCATTTTGCCAGACAAATCAATTTCTATGACTTGAGGTATTTTCTCAGGAGAGCATTTGACAGTAATAGAACGACACAAAACATTAAGCACTCCACCTAATTTGATTCCTGGTGATTTACTTTCATTGATGAATGATAAAGGTATATCTATTTTAATTTCACTACCTTTATCAACAAACTGAAAATCAACATGTTGCACAGTATCCTTTACTACATGCCATTGAATATCACGAACAAGAGCATATTCTTTTTTCCCTGAAATATCTAGTTCTATTAAATGTGCAGAAAGAGCACCTGATTTATATTGTTTAGTAAATTCCTTTGCAGACAATGTCAAATTTACGTTATCATGCCCTTTACCATATATAACTGCAGGTATACTTCCTTTTTCCCTCAGAGCTTGAATTGCTTTCTTTTTTTTTACGTCACGTAATTCTGCATTAATTGTTACCATTTCTTGCTGTGCCATCGATTACTCCTATTCAGCTAATCCTTTTTATATAATTTAATAATATAACATAAAAATATTTATTTCAAACTTCATTCTTTCACAGTAATTTTTTGTGAAAAAATTTATTTAGATATATACTTAAGATCACTTAGTAAGAGCTATGAGTACTGACGATAAATTAGTTTTTAAGATTTATAAGCCAACAAAAACTGCAACACAATCTGGTCTAGGTAATACAAAATTCTGGTACCTAAAAATTGAGACTTGTTCTTACTACATTGAACCTTTGATGGGATGGATTGGTTCAAAAGACCCCAAAAAACAGATTGTACTAAAGTTTGATTCTCTTGAAAAAGCAGTATCTTACGCAAAGAAACACAACACAAAGTACACAATTGAAATGCCAAAAGATGTTAAAAGACTGCCAAAATCTTATGCGAATAATTTCGTATCAAAGTAAGTTTTATCGTAGTGTGTTTATCTAAAAGCCTAAATTTAAGAACATATCTTGAAAGGACTTAAGTGGTTAAGCATATATTAAAGAGTTCTTGAAGTAAGGAGAGCACGCTCATACGTCAAGCAAACAATGTTTACCTAAAATTCTTTGACATTAGCAGCTTTCTTGCCCCGTTTTCAGTAACAGTGATTTTGTAATTCTTCTATATATTAGAAAAATTTTTATTTTAATTAGCCATAGGCGCCTATTGGTTTTTAGCTAAAGTAAAGGTCAAGTATCTGGAATTCTGGACATAAAATCCTCCTGTGTAAAAAAGATTAGAAAAAAGTGCAGCGCACATATGACAGAAATTAAGCACACTTACATGCTCTGAAGAAGATACGCTACGCTTTTTGATTAAAAATTTGACTGAAAAGTCTGCAGACAAAGATAGATTTTGAGCTCTTAAAATATCTCTAACTGTAATTATAATCAGATTTAAAATATATGGAAGCAATTTTTTACGTTAATATTTCAAGTTTCCCTTTCAAGATAGGTTCTAATTGTTACTCTAGGTTTTAAATTGTGCTAACGCACTGCGGCTATTTAGAGAGTTGAACCTGGCTAGCTAGTATCAAAGAGTTATTTTTTATATATTTCTCCATAAGCTTTACAAGCCCCTTTTGGATTACTCAAATAACTTCATTCTGCTTGAAGAACTTTTATGTTGCTTTGCACTAAATTAATTTCACGTTTTATTTGTGTTAGCTATTTATTTAGTGAGTGGACATGTAATTTTACCTTAAATAACCCTATAATAAAAACATAGTTATTGAAATAATACAGAAGGTTCTCATGACAACCTCTGTATAGCTCTTAATTTTGCTGAACGCGCACGCGGATTTGCATTTATCTCTTCCGCACTTGCTTTCATCACTTTTTTGTTTAAAAGGGAGAATGTCTTGGTAGGCCCTGGTTCACACAAATCTTTAAAAAGGGTTTTAACTATACGATCTTCTAGAGAATGAAAGGTAACTACAATTAATTTGCCGTTTTCACTTAAAATCTCAGATGCAGCTTTAATACCCTTTTCAAGCTCTCCTAGCTCATCGTTTACCCATATTCTGATCGCCTGAAATGTTCTAGTTGCAGGGTCAATCTTGCTTTTCCCACGAAACACTACAGAACGTACAATATCTGCAAGTTCAAATGTAGTTTTGATAATTTTCTTCTTCCGCGCATTTACTATCGCTCTTGCGATTTTACGAGAATGACGCTCACCCCCGTAATTATATATAGTGTTTGCAATCTCTTCTTCACGTAAAGCGTTAACAAACGTCGAAGCATTAACATGAGAATAGTTATCCATGCTCATGTTAAGTAGACCATCACGTAGAAATGAGAATCCTCTATCTCCATTATCAAGCTGCATAGATGAAACTCCAACGTCGAAAACTATTCCATTGATGCCTTTAATATTATTACTATCTAATAAATTTTTAATATTACTAAATTTCTCAATAAATAGATTTATTCTATCAGGGTATTTAACGTTCAGATCATCATAAAATTTGGTAACTGTTTCATCCCTATCAATTGCATACACTTTGCAATCAGCGGATTCCAATATTGCTTTGCTATATCCTCCAGCTCCAAACGTGGCATCCACATATATACCACCACTGTGTGGTGCTAATTGAAATAGCATCTCTTTTAACAAAACTGGAGTATGTGTCATATCAAGAGACTTTGTGCACTTAAATTAAACTCGCCAAAAAATATATGGAAATATATAGATATAGTATAAGGATATTTAAATATAATCAACGATATAAAAATTTAATAAGATAATATTATTAATATAACATTTACATAATTCACGTTTGAAAAAGTAAGTAATATTACTATAATATCAAACAAATTACGGAAGATTTTGTGCAACAAATAACAAAAGTAATACTATCAAGTTTAATTTGTAACACTTTGTTGTGGTATGATCACATGCTTTTCAGCCATCTAATAAGCATAATCGGAGATGTGTTTTTTCCATCAGACGACAAATTAGTCAGCATACTTAAAGCTTTTGGAGTGTTTGCAGTGGGTTTCTTAATAAGACCAATTGGTGCTGCTATATTTGGCCACATTGGAGATAAATATGGAAGAAGGATTGCTCTATTTCTCTCTATCATATTGATGACTCTATCAACCGTACTTATTGCATTTGTTCCAGGCTATCAGAACATTGGGGTACTCGCATCAATACTGGTGGTATGTTTAAGATTATTGCAGGGTATATCTCTTGGAGGAGAGGCAGGAAATGCCCCATTTTTAATAGAGCATGCTCCTAAAAATAAAAGAGGATTCTTTGGCAGTATTGAAGTATTGAGCGCAATTCTTGGCTCAATATTAAGTCTTATAGTGGTGCTTATATGCAAAAAAGTATCCGATTTTGAATCTTGGGGATGGAGATTGCCTTTTATTTTCAGTTTTGTAATAGGATTAATTAGTATATATATGAGATATATACTCGATGAAAGCCCAGAATATAAAAAGCAGGAAAAGCCACATGAATTACCGTTAAAAGAACTGTTAAATGGCTATAAAAAACCTTTTCTAATATCAATTGGAATTGACATAGTTGAGAATGCATCTCTTTACATATATTTAGTGTTTTTTAATCTACTTGCATCAACAATAAACACTCACACTCACTTTAATCACGCAGTAGAAATATTGAATCAGGTTGCACTTGGAGGATTGACTATACTATTTGCAATACTTTCTGATAAGGTAGGGAGAGAAAGAGTCATGAAATTTGCATTTGTGACTTTTATAGTAGTAAGTTATCCAGTTTTTTCAATGATACTAAGTGGTAATAATTTGCTCACCATAATGGCGCACGTTCTTTTTATAATCCCAATAGCTGCTTCTCTTGGTCCTGTTAGCGCGTTTATATGTGAATTATTCCCAATAAAGGTACGATACAGTGGATTTGGTTTATCAAGAAATATAGCTTCGGGATTTTTTGGTGGTCTTGCACCATTTATATGCACAACTATTATCAAAGTTACAGGACAAGGAACTTTAGCAAGTTTTTACATGATTTTCTGTGCACTAATTGGGTTAGTTGCTATATCACAAGTTAAGAGTTAGATTTTTTCAAAAACCAAGTGTTTAAAAAATCTAATCATAAGGTGGAAAATGCCAGTTTTTAGGTGATAGTGTAAATATTTCAACTCCATCTTTTGTGACTCCAAGCGTATGCTCAAACTGTGCAGAAAGTGAAAGATCACGTGTTGTCACTGTCCAGCCATCTAGCTTGCTGAGCAGAGTTTCATGTTTTCCAGCATTGATCATTGGTTCTACCGTAAAAAACATGCCTTCTTTTAAGATAAGATCCTCACCTTCATCATAAAAATGTACAACATTTGGTGGAGCATGAAAAACCTTTCCTATGCCATGTCCACAATAATTGCGTACGATAGAATATCCAAAATCTCTAATATATTTTTCTATGGCAAAACCTATTGCATTTAATTTATTACCGGGCTTAACTTGCTTTATTGCTTCCATCAGTGCACCATAAGTTGCATCACACAAACGCTTTGCTTTTATTGAGGGTCTACCAGCCCAAAACATGCGACTTGTGTCACCATACCAGCCATTTAAAATCACTGTAACGTCAATATTTAAAATATCTCCATCTTTAAGAGGTTTATCATCAGGAATACCATGACATACAACAGCATTTTTTGAAGTGCAAATTGATTTTGGATATCCCTTATAGTTCAGTGGTGCTGGACTTGCACCTGCATCGGTTATAAATTTATGACATAGATCATTTAACTCATTAGTTGTTACACCTACCTTGACGTATGGTGCAATGAAATCAAGGGTTTCAGCTGCAAACCTGCCAGCTTTACGCATAAAGTCAAAATCTTCTTGTGAATGTATAGTTATGTTCATGTTTCTTATGTTTTTATTGTAATTTTCTGCTTCTCTTACGGATACATCAGTGTAATAATACTATAAAAATAAGCTCCTAGATCAAGCCATTTGTATATCAAGAGATAAAGACAAAAATCTAGACTGTGACTTTTGATTTAACCCAATGGTATAACTTACTTATTTTACCATCGTGACCAAGCATTCCAGAATTATTTCTATAAAAGGTATCAACTATTAGCTTTATAGAGCCTAAAGCAGCAGAAAATACAGGATTTTTGTCGTATTCGCCATCAAGACCGCTACAAGATTCAGGGCATCCGATACGGACTTGTTTATTGAATATATAGCTTGCAATTTCTTTCATGCTTGTGAGTTGACTGGTTCCACCTGTGATCACTACTTTATTAATTGGATCTTTCTGTTCTTGAAATTGTTCTCTTATCAGCTCAAGTATTTCCTCAATCCTTGGTCTTATGATGTTAACAAGTTCAGACTTAAACACTTGAGTTGGTTCATCGCTTTCATTACTTTGCACTGCAATACATTCATTCTCATCTATTGAAGTTACAATAGTGCTACCGTATAGTATTTTTATGCGTTCAGCATGCTCTATACTTGTGCATAGTCCATAAGCTATATCTCGGGTAATGTGAATGCCACCAATTGGAATGCTGCTTGTGTACACAAGTTTTCCTCTCTTAAAAATTCCAATTGCAGTGCATCCACCTCCTATGTCAACAACAGCAGTTCCTAGCTCTTTTTCATCTTTACTTAGACAGGCAAGGCCTGCAGAATATGCAGAAGCAACACAACCAGCCATACTTATCCCACTATTATTAGTTATACAATTTTCGATATTGGTAAGCGCTGGACGCGAAGCAGTGACAACATTAACATCAGCAGATAATCTTTTTCCATATAATCCACTGACTTCCTTTATGTCAGTCATATCATCTAAGTGATATTTCAGTGGTATATTGTGAATGATGACATTTTCTTCGATATATTTCTCAAATGTCTGAAAGACTACACGTTTTATGTCTCGTTCTGAAATTTCGTGATTAGCTGCAATTATTTCGTTATGTACGTAAAAAGATGAGATTCCACATCCGGCTACATTCACATATATCTGGTCTATAGTCTCTTCTGATACTTGTTCAGCTAAACCTACAGTTGATGAAATAGAGTAACTTGCATGCTTTGCGTCAGTTATTGATCCGCCACTTATACCTTCTGCACTTTTATAACCCGTTCCTATTATTTTATAGCTAAAATTGCTATTGATCTTAACGATTAGGCAGATAATTTTTGTTGTACCTACGTCTAAAACAGCAAAAACATTCTGCTTTGGTTTTGTTATTACTACAGAGTACATTAGTTGACCTTATGATGCGATTCCATTTAAATTGTAGCTTCCCTGAATGAATTTATATTTCTATCATAAATGTAGCAACATTTTAATATACCTAGACAAAAAGAAAAATAAAACACAGAATTACAATTTTTATGTCTAAGTTACCAATTGTAATTGCCCCTGACGAAAGATTAACTACACGCGCCAGTGAAGTAACAGATATAACCGATAAAATTAAAGAATTAGTAAACGACATGTTCGAAACTATGTACGATGCAGAAGGTCTTGGTCTTGCTGCAGTACAAGTTGGAGTGCTGAAGAGAATTTTTGTCATGGACGTTCGGCCAGAAAAGGCTGGAGATGAGCTAGCAGGGTATGACTCAGTTGGCAAGTTTTGTATGATTAACCCTGAAATTAAGGAATTATCTGATGAACAAGTCATTATGAGTGAAGGATGTCTTTCAATTCCAGAGCAAAGCCATGAAATCAAGCGTCCAAAATATTTAACTGTAAAATATAAAAACTTAAATAACGAAGAACAGACGCTAAAAGCTAGTGGTTGGCTTGCAAGGTGTATTCAGCATGAATTGGATCACTTAAATGGTATATTATACATTAGACATTTATCTAGGTTGAAGTATGATTTGGCTATGAAAAAAGCACAAAAGGTTAAGAGGCACTATGAGCAATGAAGATCTAGAATTGTTGAAGTTCTATCATGAAGTGGGAGTTGATTGCACGCTAACTGAAAGTGAAGAGAAAAAAAAAATGAAAAATGAGAGAGCTGCACAGTCTTCTGTCATCGAGCAGAAAAAAGAACAACAAACTATGTTCCCAAGTGACTGGATCATTGAAGCAAGGAAGCTTGCAAGTCAATGTAGTAGTGTAGATGAACTAAGAAGTGCAGTTAAGTCATTTGAGGGTTGTGAAATAAAAAAAACTGCAACTAATACTGTTTTTTCTGATGGTAATCCGAATGCAAAAATCATGCTTATTGGTGAAGCACCAGGAGCAAATGAAGACCTGAAAGGCATACCATTTTGTGGTGCAAGCGGAATACTGCTCGATAAGATGCTCGGTGCAATTAGTCTGGACCGCACTAAGGTGTATATAAGCAACGCGGTGTTTTGGCGTCCACCAGGTAATAGAAAACCAACTGATCTAGAACTTGATATGTGCAGACCATTTGTTGAGAAGCACATTGCTCTTGTTTTACCGCAAATTCTGATTTTTGTCGGAGGAATTGCATGTTATAGCCTTCTTGATAACACAAAGACTATATCGAACTTGCGTGGCAGATTTCATACTTATACTAACCAATATTTATCTCATTCAATTACTACAGCCGCTATATTTCATCCAGCCTATCTACTTCGTCAACCAGCGCAAAAACGCTTAGCTTGGGAAGATTTGAAGAAGATTAGGGAATATCTTGATAATACCAATAACCACACAGATGTTTAGCTTACTACTCGTTATCATCTTAGTACCGGCTAATTGCATTAAATATTGAAAAATTTACTAAACAGAGAAAAAGGCAAAAGAAAATCTATCAGCTACTACCTATTTTTTAATTGGCGTTTTTCATTGTGTTAAATGCTTTGATAAACGCATTTTAGCTTATGTGGGTAAAAGTTTTATAAAGACATAGAGTGCACATAGTGCAAAAAATTAAACATCAAGTATATTGAGCTTTTTGTCGTTTTATCTGCACAGACTGAAGATAAATAATATATTTTCACCCTTATTTTAAGGAGAATGGCGGAGTTCGTCAAGTAACTCTTGCCGTTGCTATAGCTACTTGAGTTCCTGTAATCACAATGTTGGTGCAATGTACGCATGGAATTTTATTTACTCTACAATATGTTGGTTTATAGTAGTACTGATGCAGAAATAAATGGAGTAAGCATTGGAAAACAATATAAAAAAATTGAAAGGGAATTTTTTGGAACAAGCAATTAGAGTAAATCATGCTGGCGAATATGGAGCCATTTGCATTTATTCTGGTCAAAAATTTATTCTTAAAAAATCTTCCATAATTGACAAAATAATTGAAATGGAGGAGCAGGAAAAAAAACATTTCCACTATTTTAATGAGAAAATCAAGGAGCAAAGAGTTCGTCCTACTGTTTTGTTGCCAGTTTGGCGTGCTTTAGGGGTGTCACTTGGTGTTGTAACTGCCATGATGGATAAAAAAGCCGCTATGGCTTGCACTGCTGCAGTTGAAGAAGTGATCGGAGAGCACTACAAAGAGCAAGTCTTACATTTAGAAGATGGGGAATTAAGAGAAACTATAAGTAAATTTCGCGATGAAGAGCTAGAACACAGAGATATTGCAATTCAGCACTGTGCTGAAAGTGCACTTGGCTACAACGTTTTATCTTCATTCATAAAAACAAGCTGTAAAGCTGCTATTTACTTATCCAAGTTGATTTAATCAATTACCATTTTGACAATCACATTTACCTTTAGTTCTTGTGCTAATTGTTGTCTCATATCCTTTGCTCTAATTTAATGCATATAAATATTTATAATTAATTTCTTGTTCTAAAAAATACATTAATTTAACTCCTTGCCTGAGGTTTCTTGTTGCTGCGAACATGTTTGCATAAGACTAGTAGATGGAACATTCTTAATAGTCTGAGTTGACTCCGCAGGAACATTCTCAAAACTCTTGTCCATAACTTCCAAAACACTTTTCCCCTGTATAAGACAATTCCCTCCAAAGCTTGATTTGTTTTCTAATTTGCTAAACCTTATTTTGCTTTCCTCATCAATTTCTACTACCATTTTGTTGCCATCCTTCCGTAGATAAATACTAATTTCTCCCAGTTTAGTAGTAAAAAATATTTCAATACCACCTTTTAAGATATCTGTGTAATTTCTTTTTCCATCTTCTGTAATTTCAACTTTTACTATACTTTCCTCAATCTGAAATATGCCAACTTCTAAATCCTTAGCTTTTTCATTATTTAAAATTTTTGCAATTTCAATAATACTACCTTGTGGATATTGAATGTAAAAATATTTATTATCTACTTCTACTTCGAGGTCATATTCATCAATTTGCTTATTATCTTTTTTCACAATACCTTCATATGCTATACTCTCTAGCATTTTTTTCTTACTCTTACATTGTTCGTTAAGATCATTTAAATAATTAGAGTCATAGTACCCGCCTTCAATATCGCTATAAAAAGATAATCCTTTTTCTACCCCACCTTTTAACACTAAATTACGAGTGATCTTTTGTATGATATTTTTTGTAGTTGAATTGTGTGGATTTGCATGAAAGCGATTAATTAATTCTTCCATTTTTTCAAATATAAAATTTGTTACAGTCTTATTATCCTTACCGTAATATGAGTTTAATCTTATTCCTTGATTTAAATAACCCTCTATTATGCGTTCCATGTACTTTAAAACGCTTTCTTGCTCATCGTGTTCTGTTATACTCTTTATCATCTCATCACAAAATTTTTTAACTAGAATTTGTTCATCTGTAGTCAATGGTATTTGCAATTTCGTAGAAGATGGGTCTCGCTCAAAAAGATAAATTATTGACAATTCCTCTGCTCTTTTAATAAATTCATAACTCCTTAGATATTCTGTAACATTTTTGTTTTTTGCGTACCTTTTCTTGGTTAAATCGATATGCCTATCTTTACGACTTATAGTCGGTAATTTTGGATTTGATGAACTACTCTGTTGACTATTGAAGAACCTGTTAGAGAACTGTTCAGCCTCTAAAATAAGATTACTTTCACCTTGTTTACCTACTTGCTCAGGCATATTATATACCATAATCACTAAAGCTTTTTAGTGATTACTTCAATACATAGATAAGTCAATAAAAATATTTTTTTTCTTCAGTGCTAAAAAATTGTCGAAAATCTCAAAATTGGTTAATTGCGTATAACCTACTTTCTGGTATACATCAAAACTACCGTAGCAAGCTTCAAATTTGAAAGGGATTAACAAATAAAATTCTTGTACTTTGCCTCTACTAAAGTACAATCAGGCTTTATTTAATATTTTTCATGCTTGATGAAGTACATGAGGAGTGTGGGGTATTTGGCATAAGTTACAACCAAAGTGCTGCTTTTAACTCTATACTTGCTCTCCACGCTTTGCAGCATAGAGGTCAAGAGTCTTTTGGCGTAGTAACCAGTAACAACGATAAGCTGCACTCTTATCACTTTCAAGGCCAAGTGAGCAGTGTATTTGATGATATAGATGAAATAAAGAAATCCTTACCTGGGGATTGTGCAATAGGTCATGTTCGATACTCAACAAGTGGTAGTAAATTTGGAGTGCAACCCATGTTTGGCAAAAGTGGCAAATTTGGGGATTTTGCCATAGCACATAATGGTAATTTAATTAATATTTCTCCGATACGCGAACAATTAATTAAACAAGAGTGCGTTTTTCAGTCAGATATTGATACAGAAGTAGTAGTGCATCTGACAGCAAGCAGTGAAAAAGATAGCTTTTTAGAGAGTTTTATATATGCATTAAAGCAAATACAAGGTGCTTATTCTTTTGTGGCAATCAATCAAGAAGTAGTTATTGGAGTACGTGATCCATCTGGAATCAGGCCTCTTGTTTTAGGAAAGTTAAACGGTTCTTACGTTCTTGCATCTGAAACTTGTGCTCTTGATATAATAAATGCAGAGTTTATTAGAGAAATAGAACCAGGCGAATTAGTTACCATCAGTTCGGATAGTAAGCTAGCCTCAATGTTTCCTTTCCCACAGCAAAAATCAAGTTTTTGTATTTTTGAATACGTTTACTTCTCGAGACCAGACAGCATAATGGAGAAGAGGTCCATATATGATATAAGAAAAGAAATAGGAAGAATACTTGCAGAAGAGAGCCCACCAAAAAACAATGTAGATATGGTTGTACCAATACCTGATTCTGGAATACCTACAGCTATTGGATATGCAAAGCATTCAGGATTACCTATGGAACTGGGGATAATTCGTAATCATTACATAGGAAGAACTTTTATACAACCCACCGCTGAAGTACGTAAAGTTAGAATAAAATTAAAATTCAATGCTAATAAGCACACTTTGAAAGGCAAAAACATAATTTTAATAGATGATAGTATAGTGCGTGGTAGTACATTAACAAATATAATAGTTATGTTAAAGGATGCAGGAGTAAAAGAAATTCACCTCAAAATTTCAAGCCCACCAATTAAGCATTCTTGTTTTTATGGAATAGATACGCCAGAGTGCAAAGATTTAATTGCTGCAAATAAATCTGTAGAGGAAATTAAGGAAGTTATAGGAGTGGATAGCCTAGCCTTCTTGAGTATTGATGGACTATACAGGGCTGTTAAAGAAGAAAAACGTAACAACGCTACACCGCAATATTGTGATGCTTGCTTCACTGGTGACTACCCAATTGGTAAATAATCTATTATTAATGAAGGTGAGGTTTTTTCTATGTTATATTAACAATTTTAAAAATAGATTTTTTGCATAACCATATAGTTTTTGCCTGGGCGTCATTTGAGTAAAAACTACTTTACAAATTTCGTCATTCCCTTTACTATGGCACCAAGAGTATTTATCCTTATTTTTGACCTGCAGGCTCAATCACAAAATTCAGTAAAAAAACTCAGATATTTATTGGCAAATTACACAAAAATTATAGTGGCTGCATGTCTTTTTTATTTTTTCTACATTCAGCCAAAACGCGCTTATTTTAAGCGTTATCACATTATTACAACGCCAATTTACATTATTATAGGGTCAAAACTCGCTATACGGGGATTCTTTTGCCTTTTTTTCGCCTGGTAAATTTTTTAATATTTTGGATTAGTGAGGAGTCCTATAGAGATGTCATTCCAGCACTTGATGCTGGAATCCAGCCTTTCTGCAATCTCATCGAAAACGTTGTACCACTTTCTATGCTAGTTTGCTTGTGAGCAAATTGGATCTCAGTGTCAGCTACTCGGATGACAACATCATAAAGGAATCAGTGTCAGCTACTTGAATGAAAAGTAAAGGTACTGGGATGACAGGAGTGTGGGTAAGGTTACATCCATACTCCAACAGGTATGACGGTATCATTCCAGCACTTGATGTTGGAATCCAGGGATTTTTTGAGCATGAAAGTTATGCTAAGTTTTTGTTGGTAAGTAAAGGCTGGATCCCAGTGTCAGTTACTGGAATGACAGGAAAGGGGCTACTCGAATAACACCCCTCATGGCGAAAATTGCCCTTAATCACAAGTTCGTGCAGTTATGCAAACACAAAGGCAGCGCGTAATACTGGATCCAAACTTTAACTGATATGGTTACAGAAAGAGAATTTATTAGGTAATTATAGATACTGAAAGTGGCCATTTTAGCCACTTTCAAGTGAAGAGAATCTCAACAAAGATTTATGTTATAATGTAAAAATAGTGCTTAAAAGAAAGCACTATTTTTACTCTACTGTCTCAAATCACTAAACACAACTCCCGTTTCCATCACGTCGTTTACCTTGAGGACATTTTGCAACACATGTACTACCGTACATTTCCTGACCACTAGGACAACTCATGCAAGCTCCTGCTACACCTGGTGCTATCACGTTTACAATTTTGGGTGCACCAAAAAACACAGCAGTGAATGCGCCGAGTGCAAAGAGTGCTGGCCATGGCATTCTGCCAAATATTGCAAGCAATGCTGCACCTATTATCACTACCGTGATCATTGGCCCACCTATACCTTGAGTATAGTCCACTATTTTACATATCACTGCTGATGTTTCATCAGCATGTACATCAAACGCAAAGGAAAGAATTAAAGCTACAAGTAGAAGAAAGTTTTTCATTATGCCTCCGTATTTAACGCTGGATTATCTATCATTTTGATTAAATTTAAGTAAATGGTGAGGATTTTTTGCTTAAAAGTATGCTTTATTTCATTTAGAATACTTTTCTTAGTTTATTTATATTACAAGTGCTACAGCAATTTTATAGTATCGTTTATTGCCTTTATCGTGCTTTAATTGACACAATTTATAATGATGGAGTGGAGCACGCAGGGTATCTATCATTTTTAATCCTGTTATCAATATTTCCTTTTCTTATTGTTTTAATAGCCATGGCATCAACGTTCGCAAATTTCTTAGATCAATACAATGTCGGCTGGGCATTTATTATTGATAACATGCCACAGGATATTTTATCATCTTTGATGCCACGTATTAGGGAGATAATATCAGGCCCTCCGCAAAGCTTATTAACCTTAGCAATTGTAGGCGCTGTTTGGACTGCCTCATCGACAATTGAAGGATTTAGAACGATACTCAATAAGGCCTATAAAGTTCCAGTTTCATCGCCTTATATATGGAGAAGGGTGCTCAGTATATTACAATTTTTAGTAATTACGCTTGTTACAACTCTGACTATAGTATTTTTTACATTAGTGCCAATGTTAATTGATTTTTCTTACCAAGGGCTAAGTTATACTAGATATTTACTTATCGAGTTTGTACTTTTTACTATAGTATCTTGGATGTATTTTACATTGCCAAACATAAAACAAAGCTTATCAGACGTATTCCCCGGATCTTGTTTGGCTGTTATTCTTTGGACGATCTCTGCTTCAGCTTTCAAGCAGTACTTAAAAGCTTCCTTTGACCAACTGAATTTGATATATGGAAGTTTAGGTGGTGTGGTAGTATCGTTACTATTTTTTTATGTGTTAAGTTTGATTTTTATATATGGAGCAAAATTTAATTTTCAGCTAAAATATTTCAATAAATCTTGCTAAAGAGAAAGAAATGGGTAAGTTAGAAGGTAAAATAGCTTTAATTACCGGAGCTTCAGGTGGAATAGGCTCTTCTGTTGCAAAAAGATTTGTAAAAGAAGGTGCATGTGTAATTCTGATTTCCAGATCTCTTGATAATCTCAAGCCACTATATAATGAAATTGAAGAGCTTAAAGAAGGCTCTGTGAAACTAATTCAGCTTGATCTTTTAGACTTTGAAAACGTAGAAAAACTGGCAAATATGATAGAAAGCCCAAAATTATCAGAATCTGGAACACTTGATATACTGATTACATGCACTGAAATTTTAGGTAAGTTGAGCTCTGTTCATGATTGTGAGCTTGAAGATCTACAGAACGTAATGAATACAAATTTTACTGCCAGTTGGTACTTGCTAAAAAATTTGGGTCCAATACTAAAAAAGTCTAATGCTGGAAGAGCGATATTCATGACCTCAGAGATAACACTTTCTCCTTCCTCTTATCCATATTGGATGCCGTATGCTGCAAGTAAAACTGCACTAGAAGCAATGGTGAAGATATATGCATCTGAGACAAAGCATACGAACTTATGCATAAATGCCGTGTATTCGGAAGGGCCTATCGATAGTGAAATGTATAAGCAAGCATTTTCGGGGAAAGATATATCTGAATTAGTATCGCCTGAGAAGTTAACAAATAAATTCGTAGAGTTGGCTTCTGATGACTGCAGTATATCAGGACAAATCTTGCCATTAAGTAAATCTCTTGAATAAGTTTGTACACTTTTTAATTACCTATAGTTCTTAGTCTGAACTCAATAAAAATTCACATATACAGGAAAGACTGGTAACATTACTTTGAATAGAAACTGTTATTGTAATTATGCCAAAACGCACAGATATAGAATCTATATTAGTAATAGGAGCAGGCCCAATAGTTATAGGTCAGGCATGCGAGTTTGATTATTCCGGAACGCAAAGCTGTAAAGTATTAAAAAGTGAAGGTTATAAAGTCATTTTGGTTAACTCCAACCCTGCAACTATAATGACAGATCCTGAATTCTCTGATGCAACTTATATTGAGCCGGTGCTACCTGAAATCATAGAGAAAATTATAATTAAGGAGAGGCCAGACGCAATATTACCAACAATGGGAGGGCAAACAGCACTTAATTGTGCAATAAAACTTGCAGATGATGGAGTGTTAGACAAATACAACGTCGAATTAATAGGAGTAAATAGAGAAGCAATAAAAAAAGCGGAAGATAGAGAATTATTTCGCCAATCTATGGATAAAATAGGGCTAAAATACCCCAAAAGTATCATTATAAAAAATCAAGAACAAATAAAAAAGGCTTTGGATTACATTGGATTACCAGCTATCATCCGTTCATCATTCACTCTTGGTGGCGCAGGTAGTGGCATAGCATACAATAAAGAGGAGTTTTTCAATATCGCAGAAAGTGCTCTCAAAATTTCACCAATAAATGAAGTTCAGATAGATGAATCAATTATCGGCTGGAAGGAATATGAAATGGAAGTTATCCGTGACTGCAAGGATAACTGTATAATAGTGTGTTCAATAGAAAATGTTGATCCAATGGGAGTGCACACCGGAGATAGTATCACAGTTGCTCCTGCTTTGACTCTGCGTGATGCTGAATATCAACAAATGAGAAATGCATCTATAGCAGTGCTGAGGGAAATTGATGTTAGCGCCGGTGGTGCAAATGTGCAGTTTGCAGTGAATCCTAAAGAAGATGGAAGCCTCGTTGTAATTGAAATGAATCCAAGGGTTTCTCGCTCTTCTGCACTTGCTTCGAAAGCAACAGGCTATCCTATTGCAAAAGTTGTAACTAAACTGGCTATTGGCTATTCGCTCGATGAAATACGTAACGACTGCGCTCCAATAATACCAGCGGCATTCGAATCAGTGATTGATTATATCGTCACTAAAATTCCTCGATTTGAGTTTGAGAAATTTAAGGGGACGAATTGTGAACTATCAACTTCCATGAAATCAGTGGGGGAAGTAATGTCGATCGGCCGCACTTTTAATGAGTCACTGCAGAAAGCTTTTCGTTCACTTGAAACTGATCTTACAGGACTTGATGAAGTATTTCCTGAAAATACTGATATTGATCACATCAGATCTCAATTAGCAAAATTGCTGCCAAACAGATTGCTGATTGCTGCTGACGCAATGCGCCACGGAATTAGCATAGAAGAAATAAATTCGATTACAGGATATGACTTATGGTTTTTGCAGAATATACAGCAAATTATATTAGCTGAACAAAAAATCAAGGAAAATGGCCTTCCTGGAACTGCATATGAAATGTTAGAGCTGAAAAAAATGGGATTTTCAGATGCAAGATTGGCAAAATTAAGCAATAAGAAAGTAGAACAAATTGAAGCAATAAGGAAAAAATTTGATGTTAATCCAGTTTATAAGCGTGTAGATACCTGTGCAGCTGAATTTGAATCGAGCACTGCTTATATGTATGGCTGTTATGAGGGAGAAATTATAAATAGGACAGAATGCGAAGCAGATGTTTCTGACCGGGAAAAGGTTGTCATTTTAGGAAGTGGTCCAAACCGCATTGGTCAGGGTATTGAGTTTGATTATGCATGCGTACATGCAGCTTCTGCCGCCAAAGAAATGGGATATGAAACAATAATGATTAACTGTAATCCAGAAACCGTCTCAACTGACTACGATACCGCTGATCGTTTATATTTCGCCCCACTGATTGCAGAGGATGTGCTTGAAATACTAAGCAAAGAGCAAGAAAATGGCACACTGGTTGGTGTAATAGTTCAAATCGGCGGGCAAACGCCTTTAAAGTTAGCCAAAGTGCTTAACGAGAGAGGTTTCAAAATTCTGGGAACTTCGTTTGATTCTATTGACCTTGCAGAAGATCGCATGAGATTTAAAAATCTTGCTTTGCAACTTAATTTAAAACAACCTGAAAATTCTATCTGCCATTCAGTAGAAGAAGCGTTAACCAACGCAGAAAAGGTGGGGTTTCCACTAGTAGTCAGGCCATCATATGTCCTCGGCGGTCAGTCTATGTCGATTAGACACGATACTCAGAGCTTTAAGGAGTATGTCTTGAATCAAACCAAAATTTTTGAACACGGATCGCTGCTTCTTGATAAATTTTTAGTCAATGCAGTTGAGGTTGACGTTGATGCTGTATGTGATGGGAAAAAAGTTTTCATTGCAGCGGTCATGGAGCACATTGAAGAAGCTGGTATCCACTCTGGCGATTCAACATGCTCAATACCGACAAATACATTGAGTGACGAAGTAATAAAAGAGATCGAGCTCCAAACTGAAAGAATAGCATTAGCATTAAAAGTGAAAGGTCTGATAAACATTCAGTTTGCTGTTCAAGAGAGTGATGTATACATACTTGAAGTGAATTTAAGGGCTAGCCGTACAGTTCCTTTCATTTCCAAGGTAATCAACATTCCTGTTGCAAAGCTTGCCACTCAGGTTATTTTGGGTAAAAATTTGAATCAGGAAAACAAGCCTTTCAATCATTTTGCAGTTAAAGCTGCTGTTTTTCCATTCACGCGTTTTTCGGGAATTGATACTCTACTTGGTCCTGAAATGAAATCAACAGGAGAAGTGATGGGAATTGACTCATCATTTGAAGCTGCACTTGCAAAAACGCACATGGCTGCAGGATACAAGTTACCAACAGAAGGAACAGCTCTGGTTTCAGTAAAAGATGATGATAAAGAGTATATATTGCCTGTTGCACGAATGTTGAAAGAACTGAGTTTTGAAATATATGCCACCAAAGGCACAGCTTCGTATCTGAACAATAACGGCATTGCTGCAAAAGCTGTAAATAAAGTGAGAGAAGGCAGACCCCACATAGTTGATATGCTCAAAGATGGAAAAATAAATCTAGTGATCAATACCTCAAAAGGTGTAAAGTCAGTCTCAGACAGCAAAGATATCAGGAGAACTGCTATTTTGCAAAATATAGCTTATAGCACCACAGCTTCTGGGAGTAAAGCGTTAGCGCTTGCAATTCAATATGTAAAGAATAGCAAATTGGAAGTGAAATCATTACAGCAGATACAAAACGTTTAAATATCAAGACTATAATAAATTATTACTTATTTCAAAATGAGGATCGTGTAAGCTAAGAGGGAATGTGTAAATATATAAAACCAGTCCTTCTTCTTGTCGTTGCAGCTTCCATAATATCATTCGAGTAGCTGACACTGGGATCTAGGAATTCTGATCATGTATCAAAACGCTGTCATTCAAGTAATTGACACTGGAAACCATTATGCTCTGTAAATTTAACTGGATGCCAGTGTCTAGGCACTGGCATGACACCTATTTCTTTCTAGTTTGTCATTCAAATAGCCTCTTTAGTATCATCTACTTTCACGACACCATTTGTTCCTATGTTTTTGCCTATTTTATTTTGCTACTCTGCTGAACAGATACTCTAGATTAGAACACTGATTCTTCTAGAAGTTGTTCGCGTTCCTCTTCTATTGCAATAGAATCATCGTGATTTTTAAATAAATCTCTGATTTTTGTTTCTATTTCATTTGCAATTTCTTTGTTTGCCTTGAGGTAGCTTTTTACATTTTCTCTTCCTTGTCCAAGACGTGTATTGTTATATGAATAATAAGCACCTGCCTTTTCAAGTACACCAAGTTTTGCTCCTATATCTATTATTTCTCCAAGTTTTGATATGCCTTCATTGTACATTATATCAAATTTTGCCTCTCTAAACGGAGGAGCAACTTTATTTTTTACAACTTTAACTCTCGTTTCATTACCCGTAATATTCTCCTTATCCTTTATCGCACCAATTTTTCTTATATCAAGTCTTATAGAAGTATAGAATTTTAACGCATTCCCACCGGTGGTAGTTTCAGGATTTCCATATACTACTCCTATTTTCATACGAATTTGGTTAATAAATATCAATATACAGTTTGCTTTTGAAACTGCAGAGGTGAGCTTTCGTAGCCCATGACTTAGAAGTCTTGCTTGTAGTCCCATGTGCTGGTCGCCCATATCTCCTTCAATTTCAGCTCTTGGAGTTAATGCTGCAACAGAGTCAATGACTATCACATCAACTGCACCAGAACATACTAAATACTCAACGATATGTAACGCTTGTTCCCCAGTGTCTGGTTGTGAAATCACCAAATCATCGGTGTTTACTCCAAGTTTACGAGCATATATAACATCCAGTGCGTGCTCCGCATCGATAAATGCACATAATCCTCCTTTTTTCTGTGCTTCAGCAATTACATGCAAAGCAAGAGTAGTTTTACCAGAACTCTCAGGGCCAAATATCTCAATTATACGTCCTTTTGGCAATCCCCCAACACCCAGAGCTGAATCAAGTGCAATCGACCCTGTAGATATTGTGTCTATTTTTTCTACAGGATTTTGCTTCAGCTTCATTATTGCACCTTTACCGAATGCTTTTTCAATTTGACTTATTGCATTATCTAGTGCTTTTTGCTTATCATTATTTCTTTCTTCTGGATTATGTGCCATGGATCATTTATTAACTTGTATAGTCTTCATGGTAATTGAACGCAACCAATCTGCCAAGGGTTTTTTAATAACGAAGAACGTTAGTTACCTAAAATTAGATAGATAGACTTTGTAGTGCGATACAAAATAACGATAGAATACAATGGTAGTGGTTTCTCTGGCTGGCAAAAGCAACAACACTCTGCTAACTCAATTCAGGAAACCATAGAAAACGCTATATTTAATTTCAGTGGCGAGAGAGTCTCTTTGCATTGTGGTGGCAGAACTGATGCAGGGGTTCATGCTTTAGGACAAGTTGCTCACTTTGATATGGAAAGAAAATTTGAGCTCTATAGGGTGAGAGACGCAACAAATTATCATTTAAAATCGATTCCTATAGTCGTACTCGATGCAGAAATTGTAGATGATGCGTTTCATGCACGATTCTCAGCAAAAAAAAGACACTATGAATACAGAATAATTAATCGCTATGCCCCTGCAGCTCTCGAAACTGGTTATGTGTGGCGGGTACTTAACCCACTTGACGTAAATGTCATGCGTGGAGCTGCTAAATATCTGCTTGGAAAACATAATCTTTCAAGTTTCCGCTCAAAAGACTGTCAAGCTACAAATCCGGTCAGAACAATCGATGATATTGATATAGTACAAGACGGAAGTCACATATACATCAAAATATCTGCGATTTCCTTTTTACATAACCAGGTGAGGATTATTGTTGGTACTTTAGTTGAATTTGGAAAAAATAGAACTAATCCACAAGAAATGCTAAACATATTAAGTCAATGTAAAAGAAACGCCGCTGGGGTCACTGCGCCGTCTCACGGCTTATACTTAGTAAAGATAGATTACTAGCTTAAGTCCTCATTGGCATTACTATATATAGTGCACTTGGATCATCTTCATCAGTGATAATTGTAGCGCTATTACCATCTGATAAGCTGACTTTACATTTGTTTTTTATACAAGATAAAGCATCAAGCAAATAACGAGAATTAAATCCTACTTCCATAAGAGCTCCATCGTAATCCACCTCTATAGACTCAGTCGCATCACTGCACTCTTGGGAATTTGAATGTAGAGTTAATAAATTCTCTTGCAATGAAAATTTAATTGATTTTATTTTATCGGACACAACAACAGAAACTCGGTCTATAACACTAGCAAGTTTGCTACTCTCAACAATCATTTGTTTATCTTGAGACATTGGAATAACGGCTTTGTAATCTGGAAAAGTCCCATCTATCAATTTTGATATTAGAATATACTCACCACATGTAAATTTGATTTTTCTATCTGAAAGTTTTATATTTATCTCATTACAATCACCCAATACTTTCAACAGTTCCATGATAGTTTTACGTGGAATGATCACCCCAAATTCTCCGTTGATATCTTCAGATTTAGGCCTCTTTATACATGATAAACGATGACCGTCGGTTGCAACACAATACAAAAACTGCTCATCTGTATGCAGATATATCCCATTTAAATTATACCTTGTATCATCTAGCGACACAGCAAACTTTGTTTTAGTCAATAAGTCTACCAAATCTGCACTTAGTAGAGTGAAATCATATTGATGATCACCTTCTTCAAGGACAGGAAAGTTATTTGACACTACATTTGGTAAAGAAAAATTTGCATTTCCACAGGATATCAATAATTTTCCTTGATTATTCATTTCGAAATGGACATCCAAATCAGTTGGCAACTTCTTCACTATGTCATGTAAAGTATGTGCTGAGATTTTCACTTCTCCTTCTGTTGATACATCTGCAACAAGTGAGGCAAATACTGAAATATCAAGATCAGTAGCCTTCAATTTTATGCTACCATATTGTGCTTTGATATTTATACACGCTAAAACATCTATCGCGTTGCGCCTTTCAACCACTCCACTTACCCTGGATAGCGTATTTAAAAGGCTTGCACGACTTACACTAAAACGCATTTGTTCACACACAGAACTTTGTTCTTTGATTCCTATATCTACAATTTTTGACATATTAATTCTCAAAAATATATTTTAAATGATATTCATATTCTATGTAAAGTGATATCCATATTTTTGTCTGAGAGACAAAACAGCCTATCTTATACTTTAGTGATCAATGATTTACTTTGTATGGCATAAGTAATGCATTTTTTGATATGCTTTTTGAAAGCCAAGCAAGGAATAAGTATCATCAACATTTGCTGTTTTTACTTTTCCATTAACTACCATTGATAATCCCTGCTTCATTTTTAGAATCAAATCTTGGTCCATTTTTGTATCATCTGTCCACGCAAAACTTCCTTGTATTATTGGCAATTGATATTTAATTTTTTTATCAATATTGAGAACTACAGGCTCATTATTATACTGAAAGCCAGAAGTGACGCTCACCTCATCTGCTTTTTTATCAACGTAACTGACCATTACATACGGCTTGCGGTCGGCTGTATAATGTTCACTTTTTTTCTTAGGATGAGATACAATGTAACACACTTTTTCACCATCTTCCAATGCAGTATACACAAGCCAATCTTTATATTTTTCGTTCAGTTGTACGTTACTAACCGATGCAAGAGTACCTATTGAAAAAAATATTAGAAATATAAAAAGACTACGCATGTAAACCAAGTTTCAAACTCTCTGATTTTATATATTGTTTTACCTTACTCATCGCCTGCTCAGCCAACTGTCTTATTCTTTCTCTTGAAACACAATATTTTTTGCTAAGCTCATCCAAAGTCTGAGTGCTTTCAGATAAATATCTGCTAATGAAAATGTCTCTTGATCTTTCATTAAGACTTGCCAGCGCATTGCTTAAAATTGTTTCTTTTAATGCCTTTTCTTCACGATTCTGGTAAGCTACTTCTTGACCAACTAAATTACACGGAATCATATCTTGTAACTCCTTTTTAGAGTCATCACCTATTTTTATACAATTATTTAACGACTGATCCTTACAAGCCAGACGATAGCTCATCTGTACAACATCTTCTTCAGATACAGAAAGCTCATTTGATATTGCTTTTATTTCTTCTTTACTCAAAGTTTCTCTGTTTGTGTATTGTAAAATTCTTTTTTTTATTTTACGTAAACTAAAAAACAATCTCCTTTGTGCTTGCGTTGTACCTATTTTTACAAGTGACCAAGATTTTAATATAAAGTCTTTCATTGAAGCTTCAATCCACCATACTGCATAAGTTGAAAAACGAAATCCCAAGTCAGGATTGAACTTTTTCACTGCATGCATTAACCCCATATTTCCTTCCATGACCAGGTCCATCAACAATAGACCGTAATTCTTAAATTTCATTGCAATTTTTACTACCAAATTCAAATGGCTAGTAATCAACCTGTGAGCAGAAGAAATATCTTGGTACTCTTGCCAATTTTTTGCTAATCGCACTTCCTCTTCATGGGAAAGCATAGGAAATTTTCGCACTTCAGCAATATATTGCATGAGATTAGTGCTACTATTAACACATAAATTTGCTACTGGGGTCAACATAATAACTTAAATTAAAACTCTGTACATATAATATATTGATTTTCAGTGAAAAATTCAAGCTTTAATTAAAAAAGCATAACTTTATATCTAGTTGAGATCTTAACAACAGCTACCTAAATGTAGAATTAAAATTGCCAGCGTGTAACGATAAAAACTACATTAGATAAATAATGTGTTATTCCAGTGCTCAAACACTGGAATTCACATTTCTTTTTTCTAGATCCCAGTGTCATGCTACTTGAATGACAAGAAAAACCCACTGGGAGAATAAGACAAAGATAGACTAGAAATTAAACGCTACTCCAGCCTCTGCACCAACAGTGCTGTAAACAACATTTTTGATACCAGTATCATCCTTAGCTGCCTTATCAAAACTAGCACCATAAGAACCGAAGTAACGAGCTCCAGCAAAGAGTTTGATTTCTGGAGTTACATCATAGCTAACACCAGCTTTTGCTTGATAAGCAAAACCAAATCCTTTTTGATCTTTAACTACATCAGCTTTTGAAGGATTGCTGATATATGCTGCACCAATACCAACACCAACGTATGGAGTGATAGGCATATCTTCAATCGCTATATCGTAATAAACGTTAACCAATCCTGAAAATGCTGTTAAACTGTCTGCAACATTTGTTTCAGAAGTATTTACTACATCTGTATCTTTAGCCAATTTTGAGTAAAGCCCTTCAACATCAACTCTAATGTCATCCATTTTATAACCAAATGCACCACCACCAGCTATAAAAGATCTTGTTAAGGGACTATCCTTTTCTTTACCTGTTGCATTTGTAATACCATCAACTTTTGTATAAAAAGGTAAAATTTCACCGTTGTATTGTAAACGAACGTAGTAGCTAGTTTCTTCATCACTTATTGGACCAATAGGATCTGATGAAAAAGCAGAGTTTGATAGGCTTAGCAACGTCACTAAAGCAGCTGCCGAAAAAAACTTTTTATAATGCATAATTGCCCTCGTTAAAAAAATTAAAATTCCACTCTAGCAGTCTAAATAATAACTAAAGTTAAGTCAAGTGCTAACTTAATAACACAAAACCTTCTTTATCTTAACTAACTTTTAGGAAAATACAAAGATTTTATTAATTAATAAATAGAGTTACTCTACTTTTTTTACTCTTGATCTTCTGACACCTATTTCACTAATGTCTTTTTATCTTCTGATCTGCATTCATCATTGTGAATTGCTGCATATTCATGCAGTAATATGAATGTACTTCATGGGAGTACTAGTATAAAAGGAAAACACTTAGTTACTGCATTAAGGCAAACTTCAGTAGTAAATTTAAAAAGGAAGTTTAAATCCAGGTGGTAACCCCATCATACCTGCAAGATCAGAGGTTGCATTTGCCATATCTTCTTCTGCTTTTTTAATGGCATCATTAAACGCTGCTGTCACTAAATCTTCTACTATGTCTTTTTCTTCATTTCTCATAAGCTCTAAGTCTATGTTTACCTTTTTAGCTTTATAGCCACCTATTTTTATAACTTCCACTAATACAGAAACTTTGCCACCACCAGAAATACCTTGAAACTCTTTTCCAATATATTTTTCTTGGGCTTCCGCAAGCTTTTTTTGCATTTCTTGCGCTTGCTTCATTATTTGACTGAAATCCACAACCTACTCCTTATTTTCTATATTAACTACCTTTGCACCTTTAAACGTATTTAATATATCCTTAACTACAGGTGCATAATTTAAATTACTCACTTCCCTATTCATATAACTCGTATCAACTATAATAACCCACTCCTGATTAGTAGCTTGATTTAAGTAATTTTTCAAATCATTACAAAAATTGCTATTCAAATTAGATACAGCTTTTAATTTTAAATACCCAAGTTTACAATCTATTAACTGTAGATTACTACACAGTTGTTTGTAAAGATAAATTTGGTTACCCTGCCTTAATAATTGCAAAACTTTGTCAAAATCATAATTTTGTTGCTGTTTATTTCCTATATTATGCGTATTTCCCTTCTGTATACTCTGCGAAAGAACTTTCTTAATCACCTGTTCCGGAGAAGGGAGATCAGAAAGATAACAAAGGCTAATTAACATCATTTCAGCAGCAACCTCATTGCATGTTGAAACCTTTATATCTTGAATACCCTTAAGCAACACCTTCCACAATCTCGAAAAAAATATTAAAGACTTCTTTGCACTCAAATCTTTTACTCTGCTCTTCTCATATTCTGTATCAATCTCTTTTGTAATTAAAAAACGGCATATTAACTGAATTGTTTGCAGCAGATCTTCAAAAATATTGAGCGGATTTGCTGTTTTTACCACATTGTCGAATACTGACAAAGCCTTCTGTAAATCACTATCTAATACTGCTTCCAGTAGGTCAAATATAACGTTTCTATCTACTAGACCAAGTATGTCTGTAACACTTTGAGTGGATATTGTACCATCTTTGCTATATAGCACTGCTTGATTCATCAAAAATAAAGCGTTACGCATTGAATGATTGCAGTGGTGAGCAATTAATTCCGATGCTTCTTTTTCAAGAAAATAATTTTCTTTTTGTGCAATATCATTTAAACGTTCCACTATCTTAGCTGCAGGAATGTTATGTAAGTCAAACCTTTGACAACGTGCAATAATAGTTATTGGTATCTTTTTTATTTCTGTAGTTGCCAGAATAAACTTTACGCTAGATGGTGGTTCTTCTAGAGTTTTAAGTAATGCATTAAATGCACTGCTAGATAACATGTGTACTTCATCTATAATGTAAACTTTGAATTTAGAACTTATGGGTAAATAACAAATATCTCCTAAGATCACTCTAACGTCCTCAACGCTAGTGTGACTTGCCGCATCGATTTCAACTACATCTGGATGACTTGAATTTTTTATCGCCAGACAATTTGCACATAATCCACAAGGTTCAAAAGTTGGCCCCAATGAACAGTTCAAACACAAAGCTATTATTCTTGCAGTGGTAGTTTTACCAATCCCACTACTGCCAGAAAGCAGTATAGATTGTGGAATTTTGTTAAGAGTAAAAGCGTTTTTTAATATACGCACCAATATATCTTGACCTACTAAATCTTTAAAGCTACTAGGACGATATTTTAATGCTATGTTCATAGCCTAGAATAAAACAAATAGTACAAATAGGTATGCAACCCAAAAAGATTCTGATATGGTTGCTTCATTTCTGACCTGACCAAGTTACAGAATTTTTGCCTGCATACCTTATAAAAGGTTATACTTTTTTTTTTATTTAGCAAGGTATATTCTATATCAACTCGATAGCTTGATATGTTAAATTTCGTACACTGTTACTTTCAAATAAACAAAAAGTTAGTTGTTATGCAAGTTATTATAAGATTGTCACTCCAATGTTTATTTATGCCATTTCATCGTTTATTTATGTCATCCCAGTGCATGACAACCTACAGGTACTGGGACAACAAAAGAGGAATATTATGATTTTATATCATTTTCCTCTTTGTCCGTTTTCACGAAAAGTTAGAGCTCTTCTCAAGGAAAAAAAGCTGAGTTGTGATTTGGTATATGAAAATCCATGGGAAAAGCGGAATGAATTCATGGAGATCAATCCAATCGGACAAGTACCAGTATTAATAGATAATAACTTTGTAATAGCGGATAGTAATGCCATTTGTGAATATATAGAAGAGACTTACAATAGTGACGTCAAATTACTTGGTTCATCAACTATTATTAAGTCTAAAATACGCGCTTTAATCAATTGGTTCGATAGCAAATTTTACAATGAAGTTACTAAGTATATTATGAATGAAAAAGTAATTACTAACCGCAGCCCTGACTCTAGATTTCTTCATGCAGCTCAGCATAACCTGCCTTGCCATATGGAATACATCGAACACTTAATTAACAAGAACGTTTGGCTTGCAACCGATAAGTTCACTTTAGCCGATATTACTTTAGCATCACATATTTCTATAATAGACTACGTAAATAGTTTCCCATGGGAAAAAAGTAAGATTTTAAAAGAATGGTACTCCATTGTTAAATCAAGGCCTTGTTTTCGCGAAATATTATTAGAGAGAGTTTTTGGCTTAACTCCCCCTAGACATTACGCTGACCTTGATTTTTAACTTGCGTTAGTTTTAAAGCTACAGTCATTCCTTCGTCAGTAGGAATCAATATGGAGAAATATTTTTTTTCATCTGACAATCTATCGTTAAACTCTCTCATAGCATGCCATGACTTTTCTGATACTTCTTTTGGAGGAGATTCTAAAAATACTGTATCAAATAATAGAGTGTTATCTGCAACGATTAGCCCGTCTTGTTTAATGTATGACTCCGCCCAATCTAAATACTTAGGATAACTACTTTTGTCAGCATCGATGAATATCATGTCAAATGGTGCCTTTGCTGATAATTCATTAATTTTTTCCAGTGCATCACCTTCTATTAGAGTAATTTTATCACTTAGATTAAAAGCACTAAAATTTTTTTTTGCTATTCTTGAGTGTTGAGGATTATTTTCTATTGTATATATATGACCATCTTTCGGTAAAGCTTTTACCATACAAATTGACGAATAACCATATAACGTGCCAATTTCAACTATGCTTTTAACTTTATGGATTTTGATAAATAAATTTAATAATTTTCCTTCTTCAGGAGTGATTTGAATACGTTGTTTCTTATCAAGAGTACAATGTTCTTCTATTTTTTTATACTCTTTTGCAAATAAGCTTCTTATGTACAACGATTTTCTGCTAAAGTTATGACGCATTGAGTTTTATAATATAAACTAAGGAGGTTTAATCTATATAAGATTTATAAATATAACAATAGAGTTAAGAATAATAAAATTTTTTATTTTAAGTTGTTATTTTATAAAGTAAAATTTTAAGTGACAAAGATTATTATATATTTTACTATGATTAACTAGTATAATAACCAATTGTTATACTAGAATTAAGGGATCGTTTATTTACATCTCTCTTAAAATGTAATTTTTATAATCAATTAGAGGGGGTTATATGTCTTATAACATTGCTAACGAAGTTGAAACGTTAAGCAAGAAGTCTAATAATAATGAAGGAGTGAAATTACTGAACAATCCAGCTTATCGCGAGAAGTACAAAGAACGCTTTAACGAAGCTCAGAAAAAAGTTATGGATATGGTCCAATTTTATGATGGAACGATAGTATTAATAGAGAATAAAATTGCTATGTATTATTATGCTTGGCACAGTAAAAAAAGAGAGTTTGAGCGTAAAAAGCAACAAACAGTATCAAAAAGTAATGATTCAGCATAGGGTTTTTATATGGTAAGCTACAGTGTTATTACTTCACTATAGCTTTTCCATATAACTCATCTATTACATTAGTGAAGTACTCCAGCTCTCTATATCCTTCATGTTTGACTTTACCATTCTCTACGTATGATTTGTCATCGTTAAGCTTGATAATGAATACAGGAGTAGCTGTGATATCAAGCTTATTAATTGCAAGTGATTTATCATTTATAATTTTGTCCATCATCTTTTTATCATTAATGCATTGGTTAAATACATCTTGCTTCAAATTGCTTAGTGCAGCAATTTTTTGTAGTATAGTTAAATCACTAAAATTAGAGTAGTTCCACGATTCTATTGCATTAAACACAGCTTTGTTAAAATTAAAATAGTCTTCTTCTTTTTCATAACAATAACTTAGCATTGCAGCTTTTAATCCTCTGTAATCTAGAGGAAAATGACGGAATATGTATAACATCTTACCTGTATCTATGTACTTCTCTTTGATTTTAGGAAAAACTTTCTTATGAAAAAGAGAACAGTGATAACAAGTGAGCGAGGCGTATTCTATCATTAAAATTGGTGCTTTTCGGTCTCCTAATAATTTATCATCAGGCAATAGCGACAGTAGTTCTTTTGGTGTTATTTCATCAGTTTTTTGAGTGTTGGGTAAGTTTTGTTCAATAGCTGCATAAGAACTAACACTTATAAAAATAAGTAAGAATAATAATCTAAAAATCATTACAATGGAAATACTGAACTTATTAAAAAATTTATGCATTTATATAAATGATGTCAAGATAACTTTTACTCAGCAAGGCTTTCTAGTCTGTCTTTGAATGCAGTAATTATTTTATTTTGTGCATATTTATACACCGAGTTTAATAAAGTAGAAAACAAATTGGATTTAAACTCAAACTCTATATAGAACTCTACCATAGTTTTATTTTTGCTCATAGGAGTGAATTTCCATTCGTTGTATAAATGTTTAAATATTCCATTTGAGGAAACAGCTTTTATCCAACTTTCACTTATTCCATTTGGAGCAAGGGAGGTCACTTCTGATGTGTAACTTCCTTTAATGCCATGAAAAGCTGCAAGGAGATCCACAGTCATTTGGCTATCAGTTTTTTCTTTTATATGAACAGCTTTGCACCAAGGAACAAAATTAGGATACTTCTCAACGTCAATTACAACTTGAAATATCTCACGAGATGAACAGAAAAAAACACCTTGTTCTTTATATTGGTGTAACATAAACCTGAATAATAAAAATGGGATCCATATCTACCGTCAGTCTTAGTAGATTCCTGAGACCTAAAGTTAAGGTGGGTATCACATACTAATTTCAATGAAATTAACAGAGGCAATCCCCTTGATCAGAAATTATCGCTCGGGAAATTTAACTTAACTCATAACGTATAGCACAGACCCCTATTAATTATAGATTATTTATATAGAGTATGTCTATAGGTATGTTAGAGCTAGCGACTATTATTTTGCCTTTGTTAAATTTTGCATTTTAAGTATCATAGCTAATAAATATATCTTATGAATGTTATTAAGCTCTTAACCATTTTTATTTTAATATCCTCAAGTGCTTACGCGAGTTGTATAGGTCACAGAACTTTTGTGCTTGCCATGAAGCAGCAAGTAGATAATACGTCTATGAAAGGGAATAGAAAAAATTCAGAACATATACACGAAAAGCTTCGGAAGATCATTCAGAATAATGTTAACCTCAAAGAAATATCTCGATTTGTAATAGGGAAATATTGGAATTTATCTACTCAGAAAGAAAAAGAAGAGTTTCTAAAAGAATATGAAGTATATCTCGCGCGTTTGTGCGCTAAAATTTTGTATAAATACATAAATAATAGTGAAATGATCATAATGAGTACAAAAGCAGTTGACGATGAAACTTGTCTGATAGGAACAAGATTTTCTTATGGTGATGAGGAATTTACAAATATTGACTTTAAGGTTACTAAAAGTGACAGTTCTTTCTTAATAAACGATGTTGTAATGAGTGGAATAAGTATTGCTATTAATCAACGTTCTCAATTTAGTGAAAAAATCGACACGCACGGCATGGCAAGTGTAATAGATGAATTAAAACGTAACAATAATTTATGATATACATGCCTCATTGGCCTAAGCCGATTGGCAGTAGGCCAAAGGATTTTTCTCTTGATCGCATAAAAAGCTTTCTAAATAAATTGGGTAATCCCGAGAAAAAAATACCGCCAATAATTCACATAGCTGGCACTAATGGCAAAGGATCAACGCTATCGTTTATAAGATATATAATGCAAGCAGCAGGGTATAAAGTTCATACGTACACCTCTCCACATTTAGTGAATTTTAATGAGAGAATAGTTGTTGCAGGCACTGATGTCGATGATAGTGAATTACACAACTCACTGGAAGAATGCCGTATAGTAGTTGCGGAACAACCTATCACTCTATTTGAGGCCACAACAATTGCAGCTTTCTTAGCTTTTGCTCGTCATAAAGCGGATATTACTTTAGTTGAGGTGGGTATGGGTGGAAGGCTTGATGCAACAAATGTTATAGATAATCCGATCCTAACGATCATCACTTCCATTGCACTTGACCATACAGAATATCTTGGTCCTACCGTAGAAACCATAGCAGGTGAAAAGGCTGGAATAATGAAACCTAATGTTTCTTGCGTAATAGCACCACAAGAAAAATCTATAACGAACACATTAGAACATCATGCAATAAATAAGAAATCTCCTCTGTATAGAGGAGGACTTGAATGGAATTGCGAAAAACAGAATAACAGAATGGTCTTTCAATCGACTATTCAATCAATAGAATTTCCTTTGCCATCTCTGAAGGGTGATCACCAAATAATCAATGCAGGAAACGCAATTGCAGCATGTAGCATTTTGAGTGGGAAGTATGGATTTAATATTGGAGAAGAGGACATTGCTTCAGGTTTACAGAGCACTTATTGGCCTGCGCGGCTAGAGTCTATAAAAGAAGGTAATTTGATTTCTTTATTACCAAAAGATTGGCAATTATTTCTAGATGGTGCACACAACAATGATGGTGCCAGAGTGTTAGCTAGGTGGATAAAAGACAACTTTGTTGAAGGTGTTTATATGATCTTTGGTGTCACTCGCAATAGAAATGTGGCAGAGTTCTTAGAGCACTTAAAGCCATATATCAAACTACTATGCGCCATTTGTGTTAAATCTGAACCTAAAGCAACAAGTACAGATTTAATTAGAGAAGGAGCTAATAATATAGGAGTAAATGCTATCGAATGTGAATCAATCGGCGATGCAATATCAAATCACATACTGAAAGCCTCTATTCAAAACGTCAAAACCATACTAATCTGTGGCTCGTTATTTTTAGCCAGAGATTTGAGTATGGAGAATAATCAACCTACTTGATGAGCCGAGACGTTAAAAGCACCATCAGGATTTACAATGCTGCTTGGCTTTTCGGTTAATGCTCCTATAGGTACATTTTGTTCATCACCTATTCCTTCAGTTTTTACAAGATTTACAACTTTTCTCTCGTAGATTTCATTTGCTAAGTGTAGTAATAAACTACAACCTAGTACTGTAGCAAATCCAATGAGTATTTTACTGTCTACGCAACTAGATTGATACTGTAACACCAAACCTGCTATTAATAAAATAGGAGAGAGATAACTCGAACATTGGGAAGTAAAAATGAAATATTTAAATGCTTTACTTTTGAACATTTCATCTTTTAGCTCTTCTTGATCTAAATTTTCACTTTGTTCCCGTTGAGGATTTTGCAAATCCATAGCTTTTTTAAATAAAGAAGATATCAAATAAACAGATAAGAAAAAAGTTGTAACAAATGTTATTAGGCTCGCACTAAACAAAATGCCAGGTGTATCAGTAAAATTAGCAGCCTTATATAGCTTACACCCCAAGTAAATATACGACACTAATGACGAGATGTACAGTAGGAATCCTACTAAACTAAAAACAACATAATACTTTGTATGCTTATCATTCTGACGTTGCTGAATCAATTGTACACACCTTCGCATTTCTCCAGGAATTATTAATCCCTTATTCGTCTCACTTAGTGGTTTAATATATTGCAAAAGTGCTGCTTTATTTCTGTTAAGGGCCTGTATTTTTTCATCGCTACCTCCTGGTTTATCTGGGTGACACTTTATTGATAACCTTCTATAATTTTTTGCTATTATATTAGATATTTCTAAGAAGTTACGACCTTCTACTTCTTGTACTTGAATACCTATCTCTTTAAATAAACTTTCATTATAATCATATTCTCTTTTTCTTAGCTTATAGCCCATGTCTCCACCTCATAAATTAACTAACTATTAATACTTTATAATATATAAAATTCTAAATTATGTCAATTCTTTCATTCATGCTTATTGTATGAATTATTTCTTTCACGACTGCCATGACAAGTGTATGAAAATTATCATTTAGTGCATAATAATGTTTAGGGTTACAGTTTTCATTGGTCATTTGAAGTAACTCAAATCCGATTCATGCCAGTTCTATCTATCTTGTCACTTAAGTAGCCTCTATTTCAGCACAGGAATCTACTTTATAGTGATGTTATTCAAGTATCTGACATTGATTCCTTTATGATGCTGTCATCCCAGTGCTAGACAATGGGATCTAGTTAAATTTACGAGTATAAAAGTAATCAATGTTTTGATGATTATGAAAAAGCTGGATTCCAGTGACCATCTACTATATAAATAGTACCTTCAAAAATAAATGTTAGTGCGGTTGTGTGTCCCACGCTGGCTCTTTTAAATTACTTTAGCTACAAATATTAAGAAATTTACCAAGCAAAAAAAAGGCAAAAGAATCCCCCAGTAGTGAGTTTTGACCCTATAATAATGCAAATTGGCATTGTAATAATGTGCTAACGCTTATTTAAAGCGCATTTTGGCTGAATGTAGAAAAAATAAAAAAGACATGCAGCCGCTATAATTTTTATGTAATTTGCCAATAAATATCTGAGTTTTTTACTGAATTTTGCTGTTAAATCCGCGGAGATTAAAAACAAGGATAAATACTCTTGCTATCATAGTAAGGGGGATGGCGTAATTTGTCAAGTTAAATAAGCTAACTTATTAACATGTAATAATTAGGCAGCTATTGCAGATTGAATGTTCACTAACTTTGAGGTTTTAGTTTCATCTATTTGCGGCTGACTAATCATAGTTCGAATGAAATTAGTTGCCATAAAGGTACAACCTAGAATAAAAAAAGCAACGGAAATAAAGGGGATAATAGGAAATTCAAGAGGTAATATAGATGTAATTCCTCCTATTAAAAATGAAACGTTAGATGCAATGTCGAGGCAGATCTTCATTAATTTCTCTTGCCAAGAGGTATCGAGTTGCTTATTAAGGCCACACTGCCTAAAATGATCAGTTAATGACCATATATTTAAAGCAAGCGAAAATGCACTTAGCATAGTGCTGACAATAGTAAAATACAAGCTTAAGGAAGAAATATTTAGGGCTAATGCTGCTATGTACCCACTCAAAGAAGCAATAGATAGTGCAGTAACTAAGCGTTTTGAATAAGTTCTTATTTTCTTTCTGTAAACAAGCCTCTCTTTGTCGCAACTCATAAACTTAAGTATAGTAAATATGTTATATTATAGCATTAATTAACTCAAAAATTAATATAGAGTGCCCGAGAGAAGACTTGAACTTCCACAACTTAAAAAGTTACTAGCACCTGAAGCTAGCGCGTCTACCAATTCCACCACCCGGGCTTTTTGTGATTTACTATGTTAAAATAAAATAATATACTCAAATAGTTTTTAGCTCAAAAGTAATGCCAAATCTAGATCGAATATTTTTTGCTCAGAACAATGTTAATATTAATAATGTATATAAAATAGTCAACAACGCTTTGAGCAATAGTGATGGTGGTGAGCTATTTTTAGAGTTTTGCCAATCAGAATCCCTAATTTTTGATGATAATATATTAAAACATATGGATTTGAATACCAGAAGAGGATTTGGTCTAAGGTCTTTTTGTGAAGATAGTACGTCTTTTGTTTGCTCTTCTGAGATTAGCGAAAAAGAAATTAGTAAAGCTGCTTCCATGGTAAAAAGTTCAGCATCTTTAAGCAAAACAAATTCAGTAAACTTAAATGAGGAGGCAAAAAGCCTGTATTCAACGATTAATCCCATAAATGAAATGGACCTGAGCTCAAAGATTAAACTACTTAATGAGGTTAATGAGTATGTAAGGTCGAAGAATAATTGCGTGAAGCAGGTAAAAATAACTCTAAATGGAGAGTGGCAAGTTGTACAAATAATAAAAGATGATCACAGGTTAAGCGATATTAGGCCTTTGGTACGTTTTAATGTACTAGTCATCGTAGAAAAAAATGGCCGAGCGGAGAAAGGTTCTGCAGGGCATGGTGGAAGAGAATCTTATAATAAATTTGTTTCTGAGAAGAAGTGGAAAGAAGTTGCAAACCAAGCGTTAGAGCAAGCGCTAGTAAATCTTGAGGCAATTCCAGCTCCGGCTGGAGAGATGACAGTTGTTTTAGGTTCAGGTTGGCCAGGGATATTATTGCATGAAGCTGTAGGTCATGGACTTGAGGGTGATTTTAACCGTAAAGGAATCTCGGCATTTTCAAATTCTATGGGTAAACAGGTGGCAGCCAGTAACATTACTGTAGTTGATAATGGAACTCTACCTAATTTGCGTGGTTCTATTAGCATAGACGATGAGGGTACTTTACCTGGCTATAATGTGCTTATAGAAGATGGAATTCTAAAAGGATATATGCAAGATCATATGAACGCTAAACTTATGGGTGTAAATCCAACTGGTAATGGTAGAAGAGAAAGTTACAAAGAAGTTACTATGCCACGCATGACAAACACCTATATGTTGGCAGGAAAATATGCACCAGAAGAAATAATATCCAGTGTAAAAAGAGGCCTATATGCAGTAAATTTTGGTGGTGGACAAGTTGATATAACATCAGGAAAATTTGTTTTCTCATCTTCAGAAGCTTACCTAATAGAAAATGGTAAAATTACACAGCCAGTTAAAGGAGCAACACTCATTGGTGACGGTCCGACAGTGTTGAAAAAAGTATCAATGATTGGTAATGATCTAAAGTTAGATCCTGGTGTTGGTACGTGCTCAAAAGACGGACAAAATGTGCCTGTTGGAGTTGGTCAGCCAACACTCAAGGTCGATGCAATAACTGTTGGTGGAACTGAATATGTAGATAAGGGCTAAGCTCATGGTGTACAACTGTACAAACATTGTAACCATTATTCAAGTAGCTCATATAGATGCAAAAACTACTTAACAAATCTCTCTGCCTTTCTTGCCATAACGTGTATAATAATCTCACAAAAAATAATATCATAGAATTCAATAGGTGATCTTTATTGCTAAATACCATAAAACTCGAGGTTTTAGCGCAATAAATCTATCATAAGAAGGTAGTCTGGAAAAGTCTGACTTATGCAGCAACTGTAAGTAACGTATGTAAAATGATTTAAAGTTTAGATTGCTGATATAACAAAATTATTGTTATAATTTCGGAATGCGTTATTTCTGGCACTATTGTAGGTTTTTTACCATTGGATAATAATCTACCTGCAAAATTTTTGTCTATCATTTTACAATAATCATCTACAAAACAGAATAATTCTGTTACATTCTTATTCAATGGGTAACCTCCTATTATGTCTAAAATACTGGAGTTTACCCTCTTTTAGATAAATTAAAAATTGAACGTTTGGTAATGACGACATATGTGGAGAAGGATGGCAACCACCACAATTCGGGAACATTCAAAAAAGCATAAGGGTCAAGTTAAGGAAATAAAGGTATGAAGAAGATAGGATAAGAAGATATAAAATTCTCTCGGATATATTTTAGTGAGAGAACTAATGATGAATAAAATAACTTGCTTATCAAATTACCTCAACAAATTTTTCAATGAAATGGCAAATAATTGAAACAGAAAAGGAAAAGAAAATTGAGTAATTGATGATTCATAAAAGCTATAATTTTGGGTAATATAGGGGTTACAAACTGAATCATAGATACAATGTGCCAATTATTAAATGAAGAATCTGTGATAATAACGAAACAGGGTTTAGATTTCAGGTTTACTAAAGAAGCAGTAGAATTTATGAAAAGAATGTACAATGGCTTTATTTAAAATACCCTGCAAATTGATTGTAGAATCTTGCAGCAATTTAAAACATTGGATAGTAGCTTTGCCTAACAGCATGGAAAATCTATATAAAGGTTATGAGAGTAACACTAAGTGTGGAATAAAGTTAAAATTAGTTTTTGATTACCTAAATCAGACATTGGATCAACTTAACATAACGGAGGGAGTAAGAAGGTTATAGGGAGAAGTTGCTAATATCTGACCTTGGTTCAAGTTCTTTTAAACAGATCAATGGAACGGGAGCTTATTTTATAAGTCGTTGATACCAATGTATATGCTATAGAAACAAATCAAAAAATGGAATTATTGGAATGTTTAGGAGACAAGCTATTTTTAGAAATGAAGGTGTTGTTGGGAAAAGAAGCAAAGATTAGAGTAAGAATGATATGTCATAAATTAACTGAAGAGCAGTCTCTAGCCAGAAGAAGAAAAGCTAATAAATTGGCAAAATCACATGATCTTCCAAAAGGAATCAGAAATTGTTGAACTGGTCAAAACTAATATTCCAGAGGATAAAATTAGTGCTGAGCAAGTATTACAGAGTAAGGTGGCAAATTGAGTTGTTTTTAAACTATACAAGAGCTACATAAGACTTAAAAGGGAAGCCACACAGAGTATTGTGTGAATTATATGCTAAATTATGTGCAATTCTCATATTTCATGAGTTGTACAAAATTAAAAAAGAATACAGAACTCAGTTTAACAAAGGCATTTATTGAGCTAAAAAGGCGGATTAGAGAGTTATTTTTAGCACTAAAGAATAGAGTTAATAGTTTGAAAATTTTTCTTAAAAAGATTACAATAACTTGGTCATGATTTTCATTAAAAGACAAGTACAGAAAAACTAGAGTATCTACTTTAACTTCCCTAAATTTGCTCGCAATCTCTTAACTTGATGCTTATGCTTTTTTGAATATTCCCAGCTAAGGTAAGAGAAATTTAATTAAAGGATTTTTGTGTCAGTATCAATATATAACTGCCTTGAGCGTTTGTTGAAAGGCTTTGTACTAATTTTCTTGATTCAAACAATATGCTAGACTTTAACTTAAAAATCTTTGTAAGTGATCACGACTGAAAGGTGTTTTCATGCATTTTTTACTTGAGTGCAATAAGTGTAATTCATTGAGTTTCCAAAATTGATAATGAAGAAAAGCATTACTCGTCTAATAAAAGCAATTCAATACTCCTGTGAAGGAATAAAATCAGCTTTTGTATCAGAAGTTGCGTTCAGACAGGAGTTACTGCTTTTTATAATATGTGTTTCAACTTTGTTTGTTTTAGATGTAAGTAATTTAGAACGTGCAGTAATGGTAAGTAGCCTATTTTTGGTGTTAATTGTAGAAATTATTAACACTGCTTTTGAAACGACAATTGAGCGTATTTCTAGTGAACAACACATACTTTCAAAAAAGGTGAAAGATCTAGGTAGTGCAGCAGTTTTTCTTTCATTAATTAACTTCCTGAGGATGTTCAAAAAAGTGTGTCAAACCGAATTTTTAATTCAACTCAATCTTTAATCTACTAGGGAAAAAAATATCGAGTTGAGATATAGATAATGCCCAATCATGTACAGGCATCGTCCATTTCTCTTCCACCTTTCTTATAGCACAATATACCAGCTTGTACAAGGCATTTATGCTGGTGAATGCGCCTTTGGTCTTGGTAAATTTCCTAATTTGCCTGTGTAGCCCCTCGATGAGATTAGTGGTATAAATTAGCCTTCTAACAGGACCTGAATACTTGAAGTAACCAGATAAACTTTCCCAATTGTTCTGCCAAGATTTTACAACTAATGGATACTTTTCGCCCCATTTTTCCTCCAGCTCAAGCAAATAATTTTCTGCAATTTCTTTACTTGTAGCGCGGTATATTTTTTTTAAATCATTCATGAAAACTTTTACATCTTTGCTTGATACGTATTTCAGAGAGTTCCGTATTTGATGCACTACACATAGCTGTACTTCCACATTAGGAAATACGCTATTTATAGCTGCAGGAAAGCTTTTTAGGCCATCGACACAAGCTATCAAAATGTCTTCTATTCCTCTCTCTTTCAAGTCATTTAATACGCCTAACCAGAAGCTAGCTCCCTCGCTTTCTGCTAAGTAAAAACCCAGTACTTCTTTTCTGCCATTTTGGTCTATTCCTAATATGTTATACATGCACTTACTTACACAGCGACCGTCTTCTTTTACCTTAAAAAACATCCCATCCATAAATACTATTGGATACACTGATTGCAGTGGACGGCTACGCCATTCATTGATTATAGGTAGTAATTTATCTGTAATTCCAGATATCTCTGCTGCAGATATTTTATGGTCATAAATTTCTTCCACATATGATGCTATATCTCTGTATCCCACACCACTTGCAAACATGTTCAAGACCTTTGTTTCAAGTTCTGGATGTAGGCTTGTTTGCCTTTTTTTCACTATCTGTGGTTCAAAACTTCCCTCTCTGTCTCTTGGTGTCAATAGTTCAAATGAACCTGCACTTGTTTTCAAAGTTTTTCCATTCCTTCCGTTTCTACGATTGTTTTCTTCGCTTTCAGTAGATAAATGATGTTCTATTTCACCCTCCAAGCTTGCTTCAAGTAGCCTTTTTACAAATGGCGTTAATGCACCATCTTTTCCCATTAATGGTCTACCTTCTCGTATAGACGACAAGATATTTGTTTCTAATTCTTTATAATCTACCAAACCAGTAGTTCTATCTGCTATTCTTTGACTCATGTCAAACCTCCATTTTTATCTCAATTATATTTTACTTCTCGGTTTGACACACTTTTTTGAACATCCCCAACTTCCTGATAACATGGATGATAATATTGATATGAATGTTGTTAAGATATATTTTCAAATTCACCGATTAAGACTTGCATGTCTTGTGGTAAATCAGAAACAAATTCCATATATTCTTTACTTTTTGGATGATATAAGCCTAGCGTGTGAGCATGTAGTGCCTGTCTATTGAAATTACGGATAAAGTCAGAGTTTTTAGCATGTTTTTCACTTTTACTACTATTTTTTCCGTAAACTTGATCACCAACTACAGAATGTCCTATGTGGCTCATGTGTACTCGAATTTGGTGTGTTCTGCCTGTCTCTAAAGTACATTTAACCAGGCTTGCTTGCCCTATAATTTTCTTCACTGAATAATGAGTGATTGCTAATTTACCTGCTGTTTTTGTGACACACATCATTTCTTTATTACTGCGTTTTGGAGCAATATGGGTTTTTACTGTTCCTTGCAGATTAGGTAATGCTCCCCAAATTACTGCTAAGTATTCCCGTTTTATTTTACGATTTGATAGCAGTTCAGACAAGAAGCTGTGGGATTGTTCATTTTTTGCAATTACCATAAGTCCACTAGTATCTTTATCAAGCCTGTGAACAATTCCTGGTCTTGTATTTATATATGGAATTTTGCCAAGGTGAGCGATCACTGCATTCAGGAGTGTATCATTGTTTGTTCCAGCACCTGGGTGTACTGTTAATCTACTTTGTTTACTCAGAATTATAATGTCCCCATCTTCGTAGATGATATCAAGCTTTATATTATAGTTAGGTTCAATTGATGTGGATATGTCAGGTTGAACGAGATGTACTATATACTCTTCACCTGGTTTTACTATGTGGTCATTATTAATTATCGGCGTGCCAAATAATGTTACCCGCTCATCTTGTATCAATCTTTGTGCTTTACTGCGTGATATGTTGCATTTTTTAGCTACATAAGTATCTAATCTTAATTTTTTCTCTTCACTATTAATATTCAAAGTCCTGAACATGCTACTTCAAATGCTGCATAAACATCTGGATCCACAAAATCAACTTTTGTGTTAGGTTGAGCTTGAAGCCCATCTTGTTTCTGGATATTAAAAGTCATTTGAGAGCCATCTTTCCAGTGGATTATTACCTTATTATCAAAGTTTCTTAATGTTGCTTCACTTAGATCTTCTCCCGCATCATTGCTGATCTTCAACTTAATAAATTCCAACAGGTAATAGAGAAATTCACTTGCTTTACCGTTAATTTTTTCTTTCCACTTATCTGTTTTTTCTTGTTCAGATAATTCTTTTTCCAATTTTATATTTTCTTTCTCCAGCTCTTTCATCCTTTTTTTTGATTTTAATAATCTATGTTTTTCTATTGCTTTTCTCTCTTCATCTCGCTGTTTTTCAAGAGGAGTAACAGTAATACTGCCTTCACTACTATTAGGTTCGTTTGTTTGTTTATTTTTTATTTCTTCTAGAGATTTCTTTAACTCTTCAAATGCTTTTTTCAACTCACCTACTTCTTCTTTAAATTTTTTTAACATGCCAAAGAGTTGATTGCTATCACCTCCCGTCTGATTATTGCCACTTTCATGTCCATTTCGACCAGATTGCGTTGTATCCAAATAGGGTACACCAAATCTTCCTAACTTTAAGCTTTCTACCTTATCTTCCACTATCTTGATAGCATTTTGTAGATTGAAAAAAGCACCTTCGATATCTAGTGAATTTGCTCTTTCTACCAGTCCTTTAGCTTCACTTAAAATGGGCGAGATTTCCTTGTGCAACTCATCCAAATCTTCTTTGATGTCTTCTCTGACTCTTCGTAGATGAGCAAGCGTTTTTTGAATTTCATCATTTGCGGGTTTTAGAAGACTATTATCAAGTAGATCTGTAACTTCACCTAAGTGCTTATCGAGTAATTTTATCAATCGAGATATAGAATCATTTTCTTCCTCATCTTTTGTCTTTTTTTCCATTACCGATACAACACCACCTTTTCTGCATGGAAAGAGAATATCCAAATTGTTAAACTTTTTAACAATATTATAATTATTGTTTATCTCATTGTTTTTTAGCTTGCCGAATATTACACATATTCCAGCGATAGCAATGGTACTAGACAGTGCAACTATGGCCCATTCTAAACCTTGAACATTGGCAAAACTAAATCTATTTTGTATTAACGCACCAACTATAATTACAGCACTAATTACATATGGTATGGTAAGAAAAATTGCCTTATTTTTATTCTCTTGTCTTTGATCATCTAATATTTTTTTTTGATTTTCAGAAATTGGCAAAATTATTGAAAAGTTTGCTTTTTTGCGACCTATAAGACTTAAATTTGGTTTTATCTCTATTTTTAAAGCATTTTCAGCAATTTCACTTATCTCGTTGTCTTTGCCACCTCTAATTTTATTATTTATTAATTCCTCTATCAACTTTTCTCCTTCTTTTATCTCCTGCTTATGCATATATCTCATAGCAGAAGAGGCTACAAAAGTTGTTAAAAGAATAATAGAAACCAAAGTGTAAATTGGCATGAATGTTGGGTTAAAAATATCTGTAATAAACCTTAGATCATTATGGGTTATTATTATTGCAGCTACATAAGCCAAAGAAAATTGAAGCCAAATATTTACAATCGCTATGGGTAGAGTGTTACTTACAGAATATTTCTTTGTTGCACGCCATAACCTAGGAAAAAAACCAATAGCATCATCTATTTTGGCAAAATTATGATCTACTTTAACATTGAAAGGATTTGTTGTATCTAAAGGCATAAATTTCCTTGCATCCTAATTAAGTAATTATATATAAATGATACTTTAAAAACAAGTTTTTGGCTTATGCCAAGGACGATTAGAACGGACTTTGCTAACCTTTATGCCACTATTTGCTAGCCAAACAGAGTGTGTGCCATATGCCTCTAAGTCAGAGTATTTGATGATTTTAGTATTGCAAGCTGGATAGTTAAACTTGCTTAATTGAATTACTAGATCGACATTGTTACAATTTTCTAAAATATCTTCTCTTTTATGAGCTAGCAACACTGACTTATTATTTCCTTTATTATATGTACAGTCATAATCATTACATTTTAGCCTTTTGTTTGAATTACTGAATTTAGTATGATTCACAATTTGATTCTGCCCGTTTTGCTTTGCCCACGTTTTGACAACAAAATTTCTGTTTTTTCTAGTAAGGGAATATAGTAGATTGTCATCTTCTTTTACAGCAAGATTATCAGCACTGACTAGAATGTCAGGAGTTGTATACATAGCGCTAGAGAAAATACCTAGCACAATAAAGAAAATTCCAAAGAAACGCCAATTCCTTTCCCACAAGCATAACCATAATAGCCCAAGCGTTATTATAATAATTAATGAGGCAGGAAAAGTGCGAATAGGAATAACCAAATACTGAAGACTGGCAATTGCGTTTGTTATATATAAAACGCTGTCAATTGGGCGTTCCATGACTTACTATTACCCACAAGTATAGAATTCATGAGCAAGTCTCCATCCTTCTGCTAAATCAAAGAGACGTTTCCATCCCTTCCACAAGGCTATAGGACCTGGTTCTAAGTCATTTTTGCGAGCTAAAAACCCTCCTAACTTGGCCACCCACCTCACAATTTCTCTTATAGGTGGTGGAGTCTCAGGATAGTTTTTTGTCTTAAGCATTTTGGTATATAAAACCTTCCATTCGTCATCAGTCAGTATGACAGTGCAAGAAAGATTCGGATTTGTTCTAGCTACCAATGTAATAAAAAATATTCTCCATGCAATTATACTCATAATTGTAAGAAAGCGGATCAATCTATCTGCTGTTTGGAGCCTACATTCTTCAACTTTAAGACCGGATTTCAAAATTTTATGAAAAACCTCTATTCTCCATCTTAAGCAATACCATTGTATTTTTTCTACTGCTTCTTCAAAATTATTAATATTTATATTTGTTAACAAAATCCAGTTTATGGGCTCTTCGCCAAATGGGGGATATCTTTCTATAACATAGACAGCATTTAAATTTAAATTAGGAAGTTTTTGGGTTTTACGTCTAGCGTTGTTTTTTGATGCATTCATCACAAAGTTACTAAACTTTACTTCTAAAACTGTTGTTCTTTGAGGTTTTTTATCGCGAGCAGGAATACTCACTTGAATTTCTCCTTGACAAGACATGCGATTCATCAAATCCCACAATCTTTCACCACCTTTTTCAGAATAAGTCGACTTCTTGTTTACTGTTCTGTTTTGATTTCCTCTTACTACAAAAAGAGATTGATTAGTGGAAGCAACTTCAAATAAATCATAAATATCTGCTTCTCTATCACAAACGGTAACTACCTTAACATCCTTTAATCCAGGATGTTTAGTAGAGTCTTTAAGTGATGCTATCCACCGTATGCTTTCTTTCTCTTCTATGGGAAGAGCAGTATTATGGCTTCTTCTTTTCAACTCCTTTAGGTCTTCAGTTAAGGAAGGTCTAGTACTAATTTTTTGATCCAATAATCCTATAGGTAGTCCTTCTGTTGTAACTGCAAACGTTGTATGCATCACTAATCCATGGGTTTTAAAATTAGTTGTTTTAGATGTTAATCTTGCTGCTATAATCCCTAATCCTTCGGTCTTTTTATGATTTTTATATGAAATATAACTCGTATCCTGGATAGCTAAGATAGTTGAGTATTCTTTAGCTCTTTCAACAGTTTTAATTATATGACTGTCTAATATTTTTCTTTCAGAAATGGCATCGTTTTGGAAAAATCTATAAGCTGCTTTACTTTGATGCCAATCTTCACAAGCTTGATTTATTGAACGCTCAGGCGATTCAGCAAAACTATTAACTATTTTTAGAAGCCTTTTACTTAATCTTATATCACCAAAATTAACAATTCCAAATTCACTTTCTGCCCATTCGCCAGTTGAGGTATTTATAGTTCTTTTCATCATATATTCCATTTTTAGACCATAGATCTATTTATAATAGAAAGTTGAATTAGTAAAATAGCAGCTTTTTCTCCATTTTTAGATTTATGGGTAATAGTAAGGTTCCATGAGAGGCGTTATAATCCACTGAGTACCTAAAGGAATCAATAAAACATAGATTATTCCAAGTGGAATAATAATGAGTGTAACTATTGGTATAGCAATCAAATTTGTGATAATGCCACTGATTGAAAAATAGTTAAAATTGTATATTGTGTACGGAACAGTTGCTAAACTTGCTATGACTGAGCTGATCATTATCGACACAAAATATTTTATTATTTTTATTTTGAATAACTTATTAGCATTGATCTGATAGCTGGCAACTAGTGCCAAAACAGCAGAAAATGACATTTGAAAACCTGGCTTTAAGATTGCTTCTGGCTCCACTATGAGTATCACCGAAGCAGCAAACGCAATTGCTATTAATCCTCGATATTTCCTTTCTATGATTATTGCAATAAGTACCAAGATCACCATGATGTAGGCACGCTGAGCAGAAATTTGCATACCGGTAATCAACAAATAAAAGGTAGTTGGCAAGATAGTAAAGAATGCAGATATTTTTTTAGTGTTATATTTAAGAGTCAAAGTTTCAGATATTGCAAATAAATTACGGAATACTATAAAAAATAGACCAGCAACAAACGATAAATGTAAACCAGATATAGCGAATAAATGTGCTATACCTGAATCTCGTATCGCATTCATAGTTTTTTGATCTATCCCGTCTTTTTTGCCAATTAATAATGCAGAGATTATGTCCGCGTGTGGCTTTTTGGTATTTTGCTGTAGGTTTTCATAGATATATTGACGGAAAGATTCTATATACTCTTGAAATTTTCTTGCTTCAGCCTTTTTGTACAGGACTATTTTGCTTGTTGCAAAGCCTGTTGCACTTATTTTCTGATAATATGCTATTCTTGCAAAATCATATGCATATTCCGAAGGCGCAATTTTTGGAGGAAAGAGTTTTGCTGATAATTTTACTTGATCCCCTATTTTAATGCCTTCTTCCGCTTTGGTTCTAACTGATATTCTGATGTTATCCAGCTTGAACTTCGTGTTTTTTATTTCATAAAGCAAAAATTGCTCATAGGAGCCCTTGTTATTAATATCCTTCACTGTAGCAACAATATCTTTCACATACCTTTCCTTATCAAGAATGTGAGTATTAACTGAATCTGTTCTGAATTTGCTGGCTGTAAATCCTATGAGCACTGCAATTAAAGAAATGCATAATATTGCGTATTTCCTGTATAATATTGCAATCAGAATTAGTATAGGTGAAAGCAAGAGAAAAATAGATATATAGCTTGGTTCAAAACTTAGGGAAAAATAGGTTAAGATCCCTATACACTGAAAAATAGGAACCCAAAGTATCAAGTTATATTTTTCATTGCACAGATTGTTATGTATATAATTTACTATCATGTTAAGAAAAGTTAATAGATATATAAATATATGTAATAGTGTGATTTTATTCTTTTATTTATTATTATTACGCATATAATAATAAATAAGCAACGACGCGGGATGGAGCAGCTCGGTAGCTCGTCAGGCTCATAACCTGAAGGTCGTAGGTTCAAATCCTACTCCCGCAACCATCTTTCAATTGTACAAACATCGCGATTTCTCTTATTATAATAGCAAGGGTATTTCTGACTCAAAGCTTGTTTTTGACCTGTAGGCTCAATCGCAACATTCAATAAAAAACTCAGGGTATTTATTGACGAAATTATAGCGGCTGCATGTCTTTTAATTTTTTCTATATTTAGCCAAATCGCACTTGTTAGCACATTATCAATTTAAATTATTAAAACTCGCTACTCGGGACTTCTTTTGCCTTTTTTCTATTTGGTTAGATAATTTTATAAATTAATGAAGATATTCATAATATTGATTTTTTATCACAACAATGCTATAATTAAGCTAATATTACTTTTAGTGAGGTGTGAGCAATGGTTGATGTAGCTTTTATTGGCGTAAATACAGTTATTGATAACGGATACAGAAGAAAAATAAAACTCGTTATGTCAGGATTATTTTTAGCTGTGTCAGAAGCAACTGCTATCTGGTTTATCTTTCCTGGATCGCAAAATGTACTTGCTCCATTCTTGCTTCCAGCTATATTCCTTCTCTTGACTCTGTCTATGGGATATTATACGTTTCTTTTTGGTTGTGAGAAAAAATCTGTAGTAGAAAATGTTCTAGGTATGGTTGAACCTGCTGAGTCAGTTAAGAGAGTGCGTTGCCAAGACGAGATCGAATCTTTGCTAGCAAAAACAAGAGATATCACAAAAAATAAGTTTTGTAATACTGATTAATCTTTGTTTTGAGGATCGTATCAAAGCGCACAAACTTGCTTTATACGTAAAAGACATTGATGATATTGCATCTTTAATAAAGAATGAGGATCTTTTAAGTCACTTTGATCAATTTTTTACCATAACTGAAGTAAGCAATAAGAATAGTAGAAATGAGCTAATTAATCGCGCAAGAATATATAGAACAATAAGTGAAAAACCTAAAAATGAAATACAAAGTTTTTTAGCTAATCAAAAAGAGAGTCTTTCGTATGAAATAACGTCACCTAAAATTGACAACTTTTTGCTACAGGCTGGTATGGTAACTGTTTAAACTAGCAAAAGTTCAATGCGTGTAGCTAAGTTTTTGCAATATCAATAATTTCATTTTGTACGTGATTATCACTTTTTGTTTCAATTTTAGTAATAACACTGCACCTTTTGGGTTCTTTTTTAGCTATTTCTTGAAATCCTTCTCGAACTTTATTATAAAAATTAACGTTCATCTCTTCATATTTATTTTTGTCTTTTGCTCTGCTGAGTCCAACTTGAACATCAATATCTAAAATAAATGTGATATCTGGATATTTAATTTCCACTAATTTGTGTAAGTCTCTTATTAGACTTAAGTCAACACCTAGTCCATACCCTTGATACGCAACAGTTGAGTCAATAAACCGATCACAAATCACTATTTTCCCTTCTAAAAGAGCTGGCAATATTAATTTTTTCATATGTTCGTGCCTCATCGAGATAAGCAGCAAGAGTTCAGAAATAGGATCAATATTATCCTTAAGTAGTAATCCTCTTATTTTTTCTGCAAAATCAGTACCACCTGGTTCTCTAGTCAATACGACATTATTTTCACCGTGAATTTGCTTGAAATAATTTGCAAGTAACTCAGACTGTGTTGTTTTACCAGAACCATCTATTCCTTCAAAGGTTATGAACATAAATTTTATAATTACAATGCTAAATGCAAACAGTTTACATAGAAACCATTTGACATTTAAGCAATAAGATCATAAATTATGGTATACAATTCTCTATGAGCTATGGTTACGCTAGACACTCCTAAGATAAATTTAGACTTTACTGCAAAGAATTTCAATCTCCTGGGAGTGGATAACAAATATTATACATTAAGTGACTGCTATGGGGAAAATGGTTTCATTGTAATGTTTATATGCAATCACTGTCCTTACGTTCAATCAATTATTAGCAATCTAGTAAGCGATGTTAATTTGTTAAAAAAAGATTATCAGGTAAACACCGTTGCAATCATGCCAAATGATGTAAATGAGTACCCAGAAGACTCCTTTGAAAACATGATTAATTTTGCCAAGGAAAATAAGTTTACATTTCCATATTTGATTGACAATAACCAAGAAGTAGCTAAAGAGTATGGTGCTGTTTGTACCCCTGATTTTTTTGGCTTTAATTCCAAACTAGCCCTCTGCTATCGCGGGCGTTTTAACAACACAAAAAAAGAGAAAGTTCAAAATTACGAAGCAGGAAGTAGTGATTTATTTCAAGCCATGAAATTTATTGCAGAAACTAGCAATCCTCCAGTTGACCAAAAATCAAGCATTGGTTGTTCAATAAAATGGTCTAATTCTACAGGTTGAATATTATGCACAGCGGCTCTCAGCATTTGTTTGATATTATAATTTTACTCTCTGCTGCTGTGTTTATAGTCATAGCGTTTTGGAAAATGAATATTAGTCCAGTGCTTGGTTACTTTGTTGCAGGTGCGTTGATTGGTTCTCATGGGTTTAATCTGATAAATTCAGCTGAAGTAATGGATAACTTCGCAGAATTTGGAGTAGTTTTCCTGTTGTTTATTATAGGTCTCGAATTGACATTTGAACGCCTCATTGCCATGCGTAGGCATGTGTTTGGGTTTGGTTCTCTCCAAGTTATAGTTACTATGATAGCAATATGGTGCATTGCTCTCGCCTTTGGAGTGAGCATAAACATGGCAGCAGTTATTGGTGGTGGGCTTGCACTATCTTCAACAGCAATAGTGTTGCAGGTTCTGCAAGAAAAGGGCTCTCAAGCAAGCCAAGTTGGCAGATTGTCAATAGCAGTGCTACTAATGCAGGACTTTGCAGTGGTACCTCTAATAGTACTAGTGCCCCTGCTTACTGGCAATTCTGAACACAGCTTAATAAGCTCGTTGGCAGGCTCATTAGTGCAAGCAGCTATTGCATTGGTGTTGATATTTGTAACTGGTAGGTTATTACTGAGGCCATTGTTTTCGGTTATTGCCAAAATGGAGAGTAATGAAATCTTTATATCAACAACACTTCTGATAATATTAGGATCAGCATTTATTACTGAACAATTTCATTTATCAATGGCATTAGGCGCATTTGTTGCTGGGTTACTAGTTGCAGAAACAGAACACAGGAATTCGGTAGAACATGCAGTATTGCCATTTAAAGACTTATTTCTTGGTTTATTCTTTATGACTGTTGGCATGTCTATTGATATTGACCTTTTACTCAATAAGTTACCACTCGTTACTTTATTATCAATTATCCTTATCGTTTTAAAGACATCCATTATATATACATTGTGTAGATTTTTTGGATTTAGAAGTGCACCTGCAATACAAGCTGGATTACTGCTTGCACAAGGCGGTGAATTTGCATTTATTTTATTCCGTTTAGCAGATGAATTAGATGTACTATCAAGTGAAATCGCTCAAGTGCTTATGATGGTAACTACAGTAACTATGGCTTTTACTCCTCTTTTATCGGGAATTGGAGACTGGATAGCAAATTCATTTAGCACTGAAAAAATAATACTAGACGATGAAGCAATCGAAACAGACACACAAGACCTTTATAATCACGTAATAGTTGCTGGGTTTGGTAGAGTGGGATATATGGTAACAAAAATGCTTACTGCAGAGCATTTAAGTTATGTTATTGTAGATATTCAATCAAAAATAGTAAAAGAAGGAAAAAATGACAGTTTTCCTATATATCTTGGAGATGCTACAAGATATGAAATTTTAAAATCAGTAGGAATAGAAAGAGCTCAAGCTCTTGTGGTTTCGATAAAGAACGAAGTTACTATAAAGAAAATAGTTTCTCTAGTTGCAGCAAATTTTCCGCATGTAAATATTATAATACGTTTGCCAGATTTGAATAATGTGGAGGTTTATAAAGATCTAGGGGCTAGTAAAATTATTCCCGAAACATCTGAAATTGGATTGCAGCTAGGTGGAGCAGCATTAAGTTTAAGTGGAATTAGCGAAAGTGGAGTTACATCTTTAAAAGGTAAATTTAGAAAAGGCAACTACAGTATGTTAAAAGAACTTGGTAATGATAAAGATGAATAGCCCTATATCACTTTAATTAGTGACCAGAAAAAACACATTTAATTAAACAACTGTACTCTCTAGAAAGGTGAAAAATTGACCTTATTGTAACTATGAACAAAATAATCATAAAAAAATTTGGTGGGACTTCACTAACTGACTTAAATCGAGTTGCAAACCTGATAAAAAATGATATTGAGAAAGGTTGTAATGTAATCGCTGTTGTATCTGCTGCTGCAGGATTCACTGACCAAATGGCTTTTCAAGCTAGGCAAATTTCAAATTTAAATTGTAGACAAGAGTTATCAGAGTATGATGTTCTCCTTTCAGCAGGAGAACAGATCTCTTGCGCATTATTAGCTATCACTCTTCAATCTATCGGAGTTAATGCTAAATCATGGCTCGCCTGGCAGTTACCAATTGTAACGGATAATTTTTATTCTGAGTCTAAAATAAAAAAGATAAAAATTGACCATGTAAAAAGATCTTTTGCTGAGGGTTATACTGCTGCAATCATTGCTGGTTTTCAGGGTATACACGATGATAGAATCACTACTTTTGGTAGAGGAGGATCTGATATCTCAGCAATTGCCTTTGCTGTAGTCTTTGGTATTAGGACTTGTGAAATTTTTACTGATATTGACGGAATATATACAGCAGACCCAAAAATTGTTCCAAGGGCACGCAAGCTTAAATCTATCTCTTACAATGAAATATTGGAGATGTCGTCATCTGGTGCTAAAATATTGCATAATCGTTCAGTACAACTTGCAATGAAGCATAATATTAAGGTGCAGGTGTTATCCACTTTTGAGGAAGTAGAAGGCACTACAGTACTACACGAAAAAGATGTACTGGAAAGATACTTAATTACTGGAATAACTTATAGCACTCACGAAGCTCTTGCAACTTTTACTAACTTTGCAAATACTCTGGATACTTTAAGAGATATAGCAGGAGCAAACGTTAAAGTTGACATGATACATGGGTCAAGCTTTTTGATTTCTAAATTTGATGTTGATTTAATGAAAAAGTTATTGAACAAAAATGAAAATTATGTCGTAAACAATAATATAGCTAAAATTTCAATAATTGGTATTGGTGTTATGTCTAACACTGAAGTGATGTACCGCACACTCAAGGTTTTAAGCGAAAAAAAGATAGAAATACTTGCTGTCACAATGTCCGAAATCAAGATCAGTATAGTTGTTCAAAAAAAACACGCTGAGGCTTTAATTAGAGATTTACATACCGAATATGAGCTTGATGTATGACAGCACGCTTGAAATTTATTTACTTGATAATTCAAAAAACTTGAAAGAGCAAAGATAGTTATTGAAATTATCTTGATTTACATCGGTTATCCAAGTTTGACATTGAATGCTTAACACCTCCTCCATTAACACCTTTCTGTAATCTTTATCCAGATGCGACATTATATCGTCAAGCAGAAGAAGAGGTGCTTTATTGTAATGAATACACCTTGCTTTTACACTAGATAAGATGATAGAAAGCAGTAATAGCTTTTGCTCTCCAGTAGAACAAAGATTTATTGGCATGTCCCCTTTTTGGCAAAAAACCCAAAAATTATCATTATGTACAGAAAAGGTTACTCTACCAGTTAATGAGTCTTTTTCTCTGTTTTCCTTTAGACGATTCTGAAAATATTCTGCAGTATCGTTCAAAGTTAGCTGACTGCTAAATTTCAAACTTGCCTTTGGAAAAAACTCACAAGAATGGTTATCAATTGTGTCTTGTAATATCTTTAAAACAGATGATCGCATACGTAAAATATTAATTGCATTGGTAGCCATTACGGTTTCAAGACTAGAGAGCCAACTTTCGTCCAAAATATTCTCTCTAAGCAATTTACTTCGCTCATGTTTAGCTTTTCTATATTGCATGTAGCAATAGGTGTAATTTTCTTCAAATAGTGAAACTATACGGTCTAAAAACTTTAACCTGTCGCTTGGAGAATTAAGAAGAATATAGTCCATTTGTGGAATTAGCCATATTACATTAGATATTCTATACAAAGATGAGTAGTTTGACTGCGTTTTCCCATCAATTTGTATTAATTTCTTATTAAAATTCTTTCCTATACCAATTGATCTAAGCTCTGCGCCATTAAAAAAATCATAGTACACTACCCAATCTTCATTGCTGAGTCTATTTTGCATCTCACTGATTTTTGCTTTTTTCATTCCGTTGCTTTTAGCAAGCAATGAGATTGCTTCAAGTATATTAGTTTTACCAATACCATTTTGACCAGTTATTACAACCGATCTATCGTCTAAATCCAGTTCGAAATTTGAATGACTACGGAAATTATGTAATTTCAATTTTTTTATATAGCAATGGGTAGCCATTCTTTAATTTATATTCTGCTTACTTCCTCTAAAACCTCATCAACATGTCCACTCACTTTTACATTTTTCCAAATCTTTACTACTTTACCTTTTTTATCTATTAAAAAAGTAGTACGCTCTACTCCCATATACTTTTTGCCAAACATACTTTTCTCTACCCAAACACCATACTTTTCCAACATTTCAGCATTTTCATCAGAAACTAAAGAAAATGGCAGAGAATATTTTGCTTTGAAGTTAGCGTGGCACTTAACGCTATCTTTTGATACACCAATTATCACTGTGTCAAGAGAAGAAAAATTTTCTATATTGTCTCTAAAGCCTTTTGCCTCCATTGTGCAGCCCGGAGTATCGTCTTTAGGATAAAAATAAAGGACTACATTTTTTTTATCAAAAAATTCACTCAGCGATAAAATTTCGCCAGAATCTGTTGGCAAACTAAAATCAGGTGCATTATTTCCTACTGTTAATTCCATACTTTGCTCCATTATTAACACTTTTATGGTACTATAGTATATTGTAATAGGAAGGGAGGATAAATGAAAGTAGCTTTTCAAATGGATGAAAATATAAATTTTGAAACTGATACTACATTTGCATTAATAAAAGAAGCGCAGAGGAGAAAGCACGAAATTTTTGTCTATGTTCCTAATAATCTAGCACTCAAGTTAAATCAGTCAATTGCTCTTGCTCAGAAAGTCAGCGTTGATGATTTTGGTTTTACTTCTAAAGAAGATGTAACTATAGATTTGAATGAAATGGATATCATACTTATCAGGCAGGACCCACCTTTTGATATGCGGTACATTACAACAACCTATATCTTAGAAAAGACTACTACGTTAGTAATAAATAATCCAACAGAAATAAGAAACTGTCCTGAAAAATTAATTACTTCACTATTTCCAGAGCTAATTCCTCCAACTTTGATCACTGAAAATATATCGATGATTAGAAATTTTTGTCACGACTATCAGGATATCATCTTGAAACCACTATATAGCTATGGAGGAAATGACGTAATAAGAATACAAGACCAAAATAGCATTCAAGTGGTAGTCGATCTCATGATTGCAAAATATGAATGTCCTGTAATTGCACAAGCATTTTGTAAAAAGATAAATACAGATAAAAGAATACTGCTACTGGATGGAAAGCCAATAGGAGTAATGAAGCGAGTTCCAAAGTCTAGCGGAGAAATCAGAACAAATATGAGGCTTGGAGCAAGTTTTGAATCTATTGAAATGAATGATAGAGACACTGAAATATGTAATAAAATCGGTCCTGAGCTAAAGAAAAGAGGGCTAATATTTGTTGGTATTGATATTATAGATGACTTCCTTCTTGAAATTAACACAACTTCGCCTACAGGAGTAGTTTATATCAATAAGTTGTATAGTAAATCACTAGAAAAAGAACTATGGGATGCATTTGAAGAAAAAGCAATTCGTCAACTAAGTTCTTGAGCTATTGCCTTAATAAATTCAGTAACTCCATTCCTTATTCTTGTTTTCTTAGTATTATTAGCCATATCACGCAATTTTTGACAATTTTGCAATAAATCAACTAGCAACTCTCCTAGATTCTTTTTCGCGTTACTATTTTGCTCAACCATTACAGCTGCTCCCGAATCTTCAATATGTTTTGCATTATAAAATTGATGGTTATCTTTTGAGTGAGGATAAGGAATATATACAGCAGGACGCTCAGCAAGAGTAATCTCTGCTATTGAAGTTGCCCCCGCTCTGCTAATTACCAAATGAGCATTGGCCAGTTTATTTTCCATATCATCGAAAAACTCACTTAACTCACAATCAATTCCTTCACTTTTGTATAGACTCTTGACCTTGTTTATATTTTTCTTCGTACATTGCTGCGTTACTCTAATCCTCTCTTTTACTTCAACAGGTAGATCACAAATTACGCTGCTCACTACATCATCAAAAAAATTTGCACCCTGACTGCCTGCTATTATTAACACGTTTAAAACTGTTTCAGCTCTAGAATAGCCTTGTGCTTCTATATCGACAAAATTTCCTGTAAAAACGCATTTACTACCTTCTGCATACTTAGTCTCTGGAAAGCTAGTTGCAATTAATTTTGCACTCTTGAAAAAGAATCTATTTACCCTCCCTAAAACTGTGTTTTGTTCATGTAAAACTATAGGTATAGAAAGAATCTTTGCTGCAAGAAGAGTTGGAAAAGAAGCGTAGCTACCAAAACCAATGATTAGCTTTGGTTTTAATTTTCTCGTTTGATACAGTGCTAATACACAACTATACATTAACAAAAAGAGAAACTTCAATTTGTTGCCACTTGGCTTGCACAATGGTAAAATATAATTTTCTACATTGATGGTTTTTTGATCAGTGAATAATATACAATTGTGTTCTTGTGCCTTTAGTGCTTTTGCTAAGGTTATAGCTGGAAAAATGTGTCCACCTGTACCGCCTGTTGCTAGAATAATAGTCATCTGTGAGTAGTAATTTGATAATAGATTGTTAATTATTTTTTAATAATCTGCATGTAAAATTTTATCAAGCTTTATGATAGTTGAGTTAAAAATGCCTAAAAGTAGTGACAGTAAAAAAGAATCTAACGTAAAAAATAAGCCTCAAGAGCAAAGCAGAAGCGGAGGTTTATTAAAAAACATAATAAAAGCTCTTTTTAACTCAGTTGTTGATCTACCTCAGCAAGAACAACTCAATAAAAATATTGATAGACAACAAGGTTTAAACAGTAAAAGAAAAAGCCCAGAGGATCTTAATCAGGAAAAAAAGCTTGAAGTGAAAGAAGCAGCTGAAGGGTTAAAAGAAAAGTTAGAAAAATCTGATATTGGTAATCAATCTATTAGAATTGAATCGCCTAATCAGGATAATTGTAGCTCTAAAACAATGGATCGTTAGCTTAACTATTTAACGACTCATCATCTGCAGCAAGTACTGATTCGTGTATAATTTCCGAAATAGTTGGATGAGGAAAAATCGTAGATTTTATGTCGCAGTCTGTTCCCTCTAGTTGCTTTGCAAGAGCGAAATTGCTAATTAACTCTGTTACTTCCGCTCCTATCATGTGAGCTCCAAGAAGTTCGCCTGTTTTTTTGTCTATAATTGTTTTCACTAAACCTTCAGTTTCACTTAGTGCAATAGATTTACCATTAAAGTTGGAGTGAAATTTTCCTACTTTTATATCGTATCCACTTTTTATTGCCTGTTCCTCAGTAAGGCCAACGCTTGCTACTTGCGGATGAGAGTAAGTGCAATTTGGTATGCACTCTTTTTTTAACTTATGAGCATTTTTACCGGCAATTTTCTCAACACAGATTACAGCTTCATGACTTGCTTTATGCGCTAAACATGGGGGACCAGCTACATCACCTATTGCATACACACTTGATTCACTTGTTTCATACCACTCATTCGTTTCAATGAAACCAGAAGGACTCAACTTAATTTTTGTATTTTCTAAACCTATATTTTCAGTGTTTGCTTGCACGCCAACTGCAACAATTACTCTATCAAATTCTCTATTCTCACCACCGCTTAGCTGCACTTGAACAGAGTCTTTATTTTTAGTGAAAGTTTTTACACTATTGCTCGTATATATTTTTATTCCTTGTTTTGTAAATATCTCTTGTACTAAATTTGAAATGTCTTTATCTTCCAGCGGCAAAATAGTGTCTTTTACTTCTATAATTGTTACATCAACTCCCAAAGTACTATAAAAACTTGCAAACTCTATTCCTATCGCACCAGAACCTATGATTAGTAGAGATTTTGGTAACTTCTTTGGAGTCATAGCGTGCTGCGCATTCCATATTAAATCTCCATCTACTTCGATTCCAGGAAGATTTCTTGCCCTTACACCTGTTGCTAAAATGATATGCTTGGAAGAAATTTCCTCCTCCTTTTTGTCATTAAGAATTTTTATAGTACGATTACCTGCAAGTTTACCGAAGCCTTGATGGACTTTGATGTTATTTTTTTTCATCAAATACTCAACACCACTTGATAGCTTGCCAACAACGTTCCTTGAATATTTCACCATTGATTGTATATCAAAACTTGCATCCTTTACTTTTATGCCAAATTCTTCTGATCTTCTTATTAATCTATAAATTTCAGATGCTCTAAGTAGCGATTTTGTTGGTATACATCCCCAATTTAAGCATATACCACCCAAATTTTCCTCCTTTTCAACAATTGCAGTTTTAAGTCCAAGCTGCGCCGCTCTAATTGCTGCTATATAACCACCAGGACCGCTACCTATAACTGTAATATCATACTCATTCATCAGTTTTCTTCGTATACAAAAAACTATATATAACAGATGGAACCCGTATGATCAATGCTCAGGTGCATAGAAGCGGCTTGACAAACCTTCCCACTTTTCTTCTTATATCAATAAGAGTATTTATCCTTGTTTTTGATCCGCGCAGTCTCAACGACAAAATTCAGTAAAAAACTCAGATATCTATTGGCAAATTACATAAAATTATAGCAGCTGCATGTCTTTTTTATTTTTTCTACATTCAGCCAAATCGCACTTAAAATAAGCGCTAGCACATTATTACAACGCCAATTTAAATTATTATAGGGTCAAAACTCGCTATACGGGGTTTCTTTTGTCTTTTTTTATTTAGTAAATTTCTTAATATTTATAGCTAAAATTTCAGGCCAGCACTTGATGCTGGAATCTTTACTACAAATAAGCATATTGAGCACAAAATTATGCTAAAACACAACGTTTTTGGTGAGACTATGGACAAACTGAATCCCAGTATCAGCTACTCGGATAACAAGAAAGAGGGCACTGGCATGCTGAACCATAATGTTCGTACAGCTGTTCAAGAATCAGTGGGTATGATTTGCCAAATTTTTAAATTACGGAGAATAGGCGGCACCAAGTAACGCACAAGTACAGAGTCAGTTACTGTTGTACCTTATTTCTTTCTCTACAATACATTTTACCTGATAAGAATAGAGCTACTATAAGGTAAATTAAGTTCCATGTTGCTAACGAAACACCAAAAATATAATGAGGTCTGCCACAAGATGGAGAGTAGTTAGGGTTTAATAGATTATTCCTTAGCTCTTCTATGCTAACGTTACCACTTGCTTGCTCTGTACAGCCTAAAACATCATGAAACAGGTGAAGCTCAAGACCTACATGATAAAAAGATATTATTGCACCAATGAGATAGCTGCAAAACATCGCATAGATTAGGATTTTGTTGTCTTTGAACATGTACGCAACTGCAAGTAGCCCTGCAGCATAGTAAACTACTCGCTCGTATATACATAACTTGCACGGTAGCATATTGAAAAAATACTCTAGCACATATGCAAAAATTAAAGCGACAGCGCTTGATAAGAGAAAAATTATGGAACTGTTATTTACATCTGACATAGTTAATGAATTACTACAATATCTGTGAAGAGTCAACTCTTGTTTGACAACGTTTCATGTAACCCACTTACTATGTGTTACTCTACTACTTTTAACCTCTATACATATTCTCACAACTGGATACTGATTTGATTTGCATGCTAGTTACAACTCTAGTGTCACTATCTATTTTTGCAATTTCTTCTTTAGTATACAATTCATCCTTGTTTTTCATCCAGCTATTGTCATATTGAATATCAACCTCTCCTCCATTAGTTTTAAACCCAAATGTTTCTTTTATAAGCAATCTTTTCTCTTCTTGTAATCTATTAAGATGTTCGCTAAGACTTGTGTAATCAAAAGTAGGAAGAACCTCATTAATAGGACTGTTATATACAATATTTTCTATTAGTGTATAAATGTGATGCGGTGATGATCGGAGCGTAGGATAATACTTTTGAAATCTATGCTTTATCTCATTATAAAATTCCGTAACCTTTACTCTACCAGCATCACTTACAGCAATTATAGCATTCTCAATATTTGGTATACCGTCATAGTCGTGGCCTGTCTTGTCATTTTCAGCAACCAAAAAGCCCTGGCTAGCCTGAATCTCACCAAGTTTTTTGTCCCCCTTAGGTAAAATATCAAAATCAAAATAGATCATAGGAGACTTCAGTGCTAACAACATAAATATACGCATACTGTCTATCTCAACACCAAAAGATAATCTTTTACTTTCTGGAATAGAGTATAGATCTCTAAAATATTGAGATACAGTATATAGAGGACATTTAGATAGTTCTGTTTTCTTCTCTGGTTGTAAGTGAAAGCTAAATTCATACTCTCCTAAATCCAGCTCATTAAAGTCTATAAGCTCTATGTTTTTGTTTGGGTTAAACTCTCTGTTTGATATTTTATTCTCCAACTCTTTACGTTGCGTAGGAGTAAAACCAGATCCATTTATTACTAACTTCACTACACGCGTATCTTCTCTTTTTGCCCATTCGCTCAATCTCTCCAAATATTTTTCTGGGATCGGATATCCATATCGCCTTGGAAGCCACTGAAATACTAAAGGTGTTTCAACTGTGAAAGTATGTGGAAATCCAGGCCTTAAATCTTGTCCTTTATAATTCATAGCAAAAGTACTAAATAAGTTAATATTTTGCTATATAATATTAATTTATCAACTACTTATTTAAGTAATGTTATTTATTAAAAATATTACTTAAATAAGATTACCTACTTTACATAGGGATTTTTGTTCTTTTTCAAAAGTAATCTGACTGGTACGCCGTGAGCAAAGAAGTTTTTTCTAAGACCATTAGTCAAATAACGTTTATAACTCTCATCAACACTTTCCGGGACGTTGCATACCAAAGAAAAAGCTGGAGGTTTGGTGCCAATTTGAGCAATATACTTCATTTTAATTGCTCTACCTTTTATAAGTGGGTGAGAATGTTTTTCCACAGCATCTATTAGCCAATTATTCAGTTTTGCAGTGCTGATCTTCTTGTTTAAGGATTCACTCACTTCAAGACACTTATCTATCACATCACCACAGCGCATACCTTTCAATGCAGAAATTGTTACAGTTGGCACTTCCAAAAATAACCGAGTCACTTCCTGTTGTTTGACAAATTTTATTAACTTACTTCTGTCATCCTTACCTATTAAATCCCACTTATTTAAAACAATGATAATTCCCTTCCCCCCTTTAATTGCAGCTTCAGCAATTGATAAATCCTGCTGCTCAACGCCAAGCAAGGAATCTAGCATTAAAATCACTACATGAGAGCGCTTTATTGACTCTATACTTTTTTCAACAAATCTTGATTCTAAGTTATCAACAACATTTGCCTTTCTGCGGATTCCCGCAGTATCGATGAGAGTGATTAATTTCCCATTATGGTCGTATGAAATATCCACAGAGTCACGCGTGGTACCAGGTTTTGAGCTTACTATTAGTCTATTTTCTGCAAGTAAACTGTTTAAAAAAGTTGATTTTCCAACGTTTGGGCGACCGATGATTGCAATCCTCAGTCTAATGGACTCACTTTCAGGCAGCTCAGTTTTTTTGTTAAAATCTTCAATAACACCAGCTAATACATCATAAAGATCAATCATACCAAGATTATGTTCGGCTGAGATATACACCGGACCTATGAAGTTGAAGAACTGCAAATAATCAACATTTTCCGATTTATGACTTTCGCATTTGTTTGCTATTAGTATTACAGGTTTGTTCGTTTTTCTCTTCAGCCACTTTGCAAACTCTTTGTTCTGCTCATTTTGCACTTTTGCATCAACAAGGAAAAAAATTACATCTGCGCTTAATAAAGAAAACTCTATTTGTTCAATAACTTGTAGTGAAAAACTGGTTTGGTCATTCCATCCTCCTGTATCTATAACTTTAAACTCTAAATCACTAATTCTTCCAATTCCTTCACGCCTATCTCTCGTTACTCCTGGAATGTCACTAACCACCGCTGCTTTTCTTCTTACTAGCCTATTAAATAGAGTTGACTTGCCTGCATTTGGAAGGCCTATTATGACTATTTTCAGCATAGTTTAAGAGCGTGTTTTATACATAGTAAATTATAATCAAAATTTTTTAATTTAACTATTGACTTGATAGATTATATACTTATCCTAAAACTAGGATATTTTACCTTAAGTTTATTATGTAAAATTGGAGGCGCTATGCATAATGCAAATGAAACTTTAATAATGAATTTCGATCAAGTTGCTCAATTAACTTCTCAAAATTATAAATTAGGGACACCTTATAACAACAGGACACGTATATATAACTATATAACTTTAGCTAAAGCATTGGAGAATCTCAATGATCCATCCCGGTCACATGCAAATAAGGAGCTTTTTTTGAGTGACAATGATGAAGAAACTAAGAAACTTCTGAGTGTAATTCGAAAAGGAATTGCTGAATATACAGGTAATGATTCTGTAGATGTGAGGTTGAGAGGAAAAGAAGATAAATCATTTACTGCATGGGTATCGTTAAAAGAAGGCAGAGGTGAGTTAAAATTTGATAACTCATTTCCTGGTAAAGCCTTAAAGGATAGTAATCTAAAAATTGGAGCTTTTACATTGGTATCTCCAGAAGATAAAAGGTTGGTGCGTGTTTCACAAAGTGATGATGGTGTAAGGCTTTATCAAATACTAAATGAGTCTTGTATAATTAAATTTAACTGGAAAGTGGGTGATAGAGATTGCAGTATTGCTTTAAATATTAGTGGAAATGGTAACGTATTTTGTACTGATTTAAGTGATAATATAAGTCCTGAGGACTTCGAGGAAAACAAAGCTGTAAAAATAAAAATTGGCTATTATGAGAATAAGAAGATGGATAAATATAATGACATGACTCTAGCAAAATTGGTCTCATTGGCTTCAAACTTACAAGGAATTGAAAAAGAAGTTATAACAATCAATCCATCAACAGGTGTAACAAATGCAAGTGCACAGAATGTTAGTGAGTCTCAGCATTCTCAAAATATTAAATAGAAATTGCTAGCGCATTAATTATCGTACACATACACCGTTGCATGCAGTAACGGTGTATGTGTATAATCAATAGGATTTGTAAGCTCAATAAAGTTTGCAACCAATTTGAAAGTTATTTTACTACATGCAAGACTCTGAAATACTAGAAACTCTAAAGATCAAAACATTAGAAGCTGAAAAAGGAGGAGGTCCTGATAGAGTTAACAAGCAACATGAAAAAGGGAAATTAACTGCTAGAGAAAGGCTGAGTATATTGCTCGATGAAAATTCATTTCAAGAATATGATAAGTTTGTAAAACATCACGCAACTGATTTTGGCATGCAAAATGCTGATTTTTTAGGTGATGGAGTTGTAATTGGCCATGGTACTATTTATGGCAGAAAAGTTTTTGTTTATTCTCAGGATTTCACTGTCTTTGGCGGATCGCTTGGCGCATCACATGCAAAAAAAATATGCAAAATTATGGATATGGCAATTAATGCCAGGGTTCCAATTATCGGACTAAACGATTCTGGTGGAGCCAGAATTCAAGAAGGAGTAAATTCCCTTGCTGGTTATGGAGAAATTTTTCAAAGGAATGTAAATGCATCAGGCGTTATACCACAAATCTCTCTAATCATGGGCCCGTGTGCTGGCGGTGCAGTTTACTCTCCAGCGCTAACTGACTTTACTTTCATGGTAAAAAATAGCTCATACATGTTTATAACCGGACCAGATGTAGTGAAAAAAGTTACATACGAGAACGTAAGCCACGAAGATCTCGGTGGAGCAAAAATTCATACAAGCAAAACAGGAGTAGCAGATTTTGCGTTCAATAATGATGTTGAAATGCTACTGAAAATGCGTGAATTCCTTACCTTTTTGCCAGCCAATAATCAAGAATTGTCAAAGCCTGTACCAACCTGTGACTTAATCGATGATGTTGATGAATCTTTGAACACTCTAGTTCCTACCAATCCTAACACTCCTTATGATATATATGAACTCATTGAAAAGGTGTGTGATGAAAGGAAATTTTTTGAACTAAAACCCGATTTTGCTCGTAACATCATAATTGGCTTTGGCAGAATTGGAGGAAATACTATTGGTGTTGTTGCAAATCAACCTATGCACCTTGCAGGATGCTTAGATATTGACTCTTCAAGAAAAGCTGCGAGATTTGTAAGATTTTGTGACGCATTTAACATTCCCATCATCACACTTATTGATGTTCCGGGGTTTTTACCTGGCACGAATCAAGAATACAATAATATAATACAACACGGAGCGAAACTGCTTTACGCTTACGCTGAAGCGACCGTGCCGAAAATTAGCCTTATCACTAGAAAAGCGTATGGTGGTGCATATATTGTTATGAACTCAAAACATTTAAAAGGTGATATAAATTATGCTTGGCCAACCGCTGAGATAGCTGTAATGGGCCCTGAAAGTGCAGTTGAAATTATATTTAGGCATGAAAAAGACCAGCAAACGTTAATCAAAGAATATAAAGAGAAATTTGCTAATCCATTTTTTGCTGCATCGCATGGATATATTGATGATATAATAGTGCCAAGTAAAACAAGGTATCACCTTCACAAAGCACTAGAACTACTTAAAAACAAGAAAGTAGAAAGAATATGGAAGAAGCATGATAATCTTCCTTTGTAACTTTCCTCTCAGTCTTTATTGTAAGGTCTACAGTGCCGTTACACCAAGTTGGATTACCAATAACGCTAACTTTTGGGTTCTTTTTTCTACAATGTATTCTTATTTTAGCTAAAAATTACTTCCGCATATTTTAAGTCTGATTATAATGACAATTAGAGATACTTTTAGAGCTCAAAAATTTATCTTTGTCTGCAGACTTTTTTATTAAACTCATAAAAAAATGTAGCGTATCCTCTTCAGTGTATACACACATACTTAATTTCTGTCGTATGTGCACTGCATTTTTTTCTAATCTTTTTTTTCACAGGGGGATTTTATGTTCAGAATTCCAGATACTTGACCTTTACTTTAGCTAATAAAAACCAACTGGTACCTACGGTTTTTATAGCCTCAAAATTTTTATCAAAATTCAACTATCATTCAAAGAAACTTATAGTTATTCTTAGTGTTATTACTGTAGTAACAGCGCTATTGATAAGAATATAGAAAACCTCTATAACCTTGTTCTTTTAACTTTGTAGTTGATTTTAAGTAAAGATACTCATCAGTAATTGTGAAAAAGACTTCAAGTGAGAGTATATAAGTAAGATACTAACTACTAACAAAGATATACAAAAGTTGTCTTTGTATTATGGGAAGGGCTATACTTATCCAATAAGTCGTTTTTCCTGTCTTTTAGGGCTAATATTCCATCTTCTTTCGCTAACTTAAAATCTATATCCTGCTTCCAGTGCGATAAATCTACAATTACATTTTCTACCATTTGTTTTCCTATTTTAGACCTCACTAATTACTTTATAATAGATACAGGCAGCTTCAATGTCTCACAATCATAAACGTTGAATACATACAACAACATGAGTACAATTCAGTGTGCCGTTACCAAGACTCGAACTTGGGACCTCGTCATTACCAATGACGTACTCTACCACCTGAGCTACAACGGCAAGTTCACGTATTATGATAATGAATAACATGAAAAAAAATAAGGAAAAAGAAGAAGAGAGAAAAAGATTGGCAAAAGCTTTAAAGCAAAATATTCTAAAAAGAAAAAAACAGCAACAGAGTAGACAAGATGCCGGAACTCCCAGAAGTGGAAGTAATCTCTAACTTCTTATTTGATAAAATCAAAAATAAGAAAATAAGTAATGTTACAGTCAATAATTGGAATTTGCGTGTACCAATAACGAAGAATATTGATGATTTGCTAAAGGGCAAAGTTATAAATGATATCAAGCGTAGAGGTAAATATATAATCTCGAATATAGATGCTAGTATGGCTGTAATCATACACCTTGGCATGAGCGGAAAGCTTATATATGCTGAAGACAATCAAGCACAGAACAAACATGATCATGTGATATTCTTATTTTCTGACAACACTTCGGTAATCTTTAATGACCCAAGAAGGTTTGGATTAGTGATTGTTTTAAACAGAGAGCAAGAACTAAATTTTTTTAATAACCTAGGAATAGAACCCCTCACAGATGAATTTGACGGACATTATTTACAGAAGTTGCTAAAGAACAGAAAAGCAAATATCAAATCAGTATTAATGAATAATAAGCTAATAGTTGGCGTAGGTAACATATATGCTTCTGAGAGCTTATTTAGAGCTCGCATATCACCACTTAGGCTAGCACAAGATTTAACATATATAGAGTGCGAAAAACTTGCTATCGAAATAAAAAATACTCTGAGTGATGCAATTGCTGCTGGTGGTTCAACACTGAAAGATTATGCACAGCCATCTGGATCTGCTGGATACTTTCAAAATAACTTTTACGTATATGGTAAAGTGCAAAAACCTTGCAGAATCTGCAACAATATCATAACACTTATACGACAAAATGGTCGTAGCACTTATTTTTGCAATGCATGTCAGAATTAAATTTTATTTTTGCATATGACACTCTTACCTGAAAAAGATCCTTTTGATTTGTTTTCAAAGTGGTATCAAGAAGTACTTAATTTTCCGTGTAAAGAGTCAACTGCAATGACGCTAGCAACGTGTAGCAAAGACTGCGTTCCATCTGCAAGAGTGGTATTACTAAAGGAATATAGTAAGGAAGGTTTTGTGTTCTTTACTAACGTAAACAGTAGAAAAGGAAAAGAATTGACTGAGAACCCCAAAGCTGCACTCGTATTTCATTGGACAGAATTTTCTAGACAAGTACGAATTGAAGGAGAAGTTAGGCTTCTAAGCGGCAAAAAGGCTGACGAATATTTCTCTTCTCGAGCACGCGATAGTCAAATTAGCGCGTGGTGCTCAAAACAATCGAGTGTTCTGAAAAATTGGCAAGATTTTGAGCAAGCTATAAAATTGAAGGAGAAAGAATTCCACAATACACAAGTTTCTCGTCCTGACTTTTGGGTGGGATTTTGCGTAATCCCAAAGGTAATTGAATTTTGGCAAGAAGGTGAATATAGGAAACACACTAGATTTAGATATACTCTTGTTGAGAAAAGCAATTGGAAAATAGAGCAGTTATATCCTTAATTGTAAAAAATAGCATCTGTTCAGATGCATATGAAACCAGTGCTTCCTTTTTTGTCATCTCAGTTTCCATAATGTCATCCCAGTGCTTGACACTGGGATCTAGGAATTCTGATCATGTATCAAGACGTTGCATTCAAGTAGTTGACCTGGAACCCATTATACTCCGTAAATTTAACTGGATGCCAGTGTCTGGGCACTGGCATTACACCCATTCCTTTCTAGTTTGTTATTCAAGTAGCCTTTTTAGTATCATCTACTTTCATGACACTATTCATTCCTATAATTGTCTTTTCTCGTCTATCTTATTTTTCCACTCTGCTTGAACAGATACGTATGGAAAGCTCTACTGTGTAAGTGCCTCTCTCTTAACTAATATACATCACTTGCTAGGTCCGGATATATTAATTTTTGATAAGTCAACTTCATCTACTGATGAGCTAGGTCTGGTGTCTTTCATATGTTTTACCAAAAGCTCCATAACTTTTCTTTGCCCAAGAAATTGCTGAAATGAACGTAATGCATCCGGATCAGTTAACCCAAGGAATGTCTGGAATGCTTGTAGATTTGGGCTATCATTATACTAGCCACTATTTTTATTGCTCTTAGCAGTTGCTTGTAAAGGAGTATCTCCTGAATGGTTTTTAATATTAGCATCAGCACCTTTTTTTAGCAATAATCTTGCTATTTCTTCATGGCCTTTTATAGCTCTTACTATTACCCACAAGTATAGAATTCATGAGCAAGTCTCCATCCTTCTGCTAAATCAAAGAGACGTTTCCATCCCTTCCACAAGGCTATAGGACCTGGTTCTAAGTCATTTTTGCGAGCTAAAAACCCTCCTAACTTGGCCACCCACCTCACAATTTCTCTTATAGGTGGTGGAGTCTCAGGATAGTTTTTTGTCTTAAGCATTTTGGTATATAAAACCTTCCATTCGTCATCAGTCAGTATGACAGTGCAAGAAAGATTCGGATTTGTTCTAGCTACCAATGTAATAAAAAATATTCTCCATGCAATTATACTCATAATTGTAAGAAAGCGGATCAATCTATCTGCTGTTTGGAGCCTACATTCTTCAACTTTAAGACCGGATTTCAAAATTTTATGAAAAACCTCTATTCTCCATCTTAAGCAATACCATTGTATTTTTTCTACTGCTTCTTCAAAATTATTAATATTTATATTTGTTAACAAAATCCAGTTTATGGGCTCTTCGCCAAATGGGGGATATCTTTCTATAACATAGACAGCATTTAAATTTAAATTAGGAAGTTTTTGGGTTTTACGTCTAGCGTTGTTTTTTGATGCATTCATCACAAAGTTACTAAACTTTACTTCTAAAACTGTTGTTCTTTGAGGTTTTTTATCGCGAGCAGGAATACTCACTTGAATTTCTCCTTGACAAGACATGCGATTCATCAAATCCCACAATCTTTCACCACCTTTTTCAGAATAAGTCGACTTCTTGTTTACTGTTCTGTTTTGATTTCCTCTTACTACAAAAAGAGATTGATTAGTGGAAGCAACTTCAAATAAATCATAAATATCTGCTTCTCTATCACAAACGGTAACTACCTTAACATCCTTTAATCCAGGATGTTTAGTAGAGTCTTTAAGTGATGCTATCCACCGTATGCTTTCTTTCTCTTCTATGGGAAGAGCAGTATTATGGCTTCTTCTTTTCAACTCCTTTAGGTCTTCAGTTAAGGAAGGTCTAGTACTAATTTTTTGATCCAATAATCCTATAGGTAGTCCTTCTGTTGTAACTGCAAACGTTGTATGCATCACTAATCCATGGGTTTTAAAATTAGTTGTTTTAGATGTTAATCTTGCTGCTATAATCCCTAATCCTTCGGTCTTTTTATGATTTTTATATGAAATATAACTCGTATCCTGGATAGCTAAGATAGTTGAGTATTCTTTAGCTCTTTCAACAGTTTTAATTATATGACTGTCTAATATTTTTCTTTCAGAAATGGCATCGTTTTGGAAAAATCTATAAGCTGCTTTACTTTGATGCCAATCTTCACAAGCTTGATTTATTGAACGCTCAGGCGATTCAGCAAAACTATTAACTATTTTTAGAAGCCTTTTACTTAATCTTATATCACCAAAATTAACAATTCCAAATTCACTTTCTGCCCATTCGCCAGTTGAGGTATTTATAGTTCTTTTCATCATATATTCCATTTTTAGACCATAGATCTATTTATAATAGAAAGTTGAATTAGTAAAATAGCAGCTTTTTCTCCATTTTTAGATTTATGGGTAATAGTAAGTTTATAGCTGCTACATGTAAAGGTGTATTACCAAACCTATTGCCAATGTTGACATTCACTCCTTCTGCACTAAGTAATAACTCAACTATCTCTTTATGGCCATTGTTAACAGCTACACTCAAGGGATCCCTATCAGTGCTACAGTCATTGACTTTAGCGCCGTTACTAAGAAGCAACTTAACTACTGCTTTATGTCCATAAAGAGCAGCTAAATACAAGGGTGTGAAATTATCTTTGTTTGCTGTGTTAACATCAACCTTTCTTGTATTAATTAATAATTCAACTACTTCAGTATGTCCATTCTGTGCGGCTATTTGTAGAGCTGTTGTACCAAATGTATTGTCTTTAGCATCAACCTCAATTTTTTAAGTATCAAGTAACACCTTTACAACTTCTACAAGTCCATTTTGAGCAGCAATATGTAAAGGTATTTTACCATCAGTATAGTCTTTTATGTCAGGATCAGCTCCTGCTTTAATCAACTCCTCTACTATAGCGTTACTGTAGTTTTGTTTTCACTCATAATAGCAGAGTGTAAAGGTGTACTGCCTTCAATAGTTCTTGCATGAACATCAGCCCCTTTACTTATTAGTAACTTTACTACGTCTAACTGCCCTGAATAAGCAGCTTTATGTAAGGCTGTAAATTCAGCTCTATCCTTGATATTGATATCAATTTTTGCATTAAGTAATGACCTAACTTTGCTTATTTCACCGCGAAAAGCAGCTGTATGTAATGGAATACTCTCATCTAAAAGCCATTGATCTATACTGAACATGTTTACCCTCTCTATATATACAAGAGCATACTATATCAGAATAATGAATACTCAAGCAAGTGTATTTATCCATTGAATTTTTTTTACGCTTGCTGTATTCACTAGCTTATTAAAATTTCTGAATCAGGTATTTTTTAGCTATAAATATCAAGAAATTTACCAAATGGAAAAAAGGCAAAAGAACCCCTTGGTAGTGAGTTTTAATAATTTAATGTGCTCACAAACACGTTTTGGCTGAATGTAGAAAAATTTAAAAAACCGCTACAATTTCGCCGATAAATACTCTGAATGAATTTTGTCATTGAACCCACGCAGGTCAAAAATAAGGATTTATTGTCATAACAAGGAAAGTAACTTTTTATGGCTTAAAAACTTGTTGTATGTAACGTATTGTAATACTTACGCAAAATATTTTAGTGCATTCTCAAATATGAGCATTCCATCACCATATTTTGGCATAGCCACTCCTGAACGTTTACATTTTTCTTTTTCAAGAGGCCAGTTGTCCTGCTGAGTAAAAAATATTCCTCTCTCTGGGTGAGGCATTAAAGCTAAAACTCTACCACTTTTGTCTGACAAAGCTGCCAGGTCGTATATAGATCCGTTTGGATTGTAAGGAAATTGTAAATTTGCATAGTCACCATTTTCATCAACGTAACGCAGTGCAACAGAATTATTTTCAATCAATTGATTTAAAATATCTTGATCCATAAAAAACCTGCCTTCTCCATGAGCAACAGGAAGATATAGCTCACTCAGGCCCCGTAGCCAAACAGAACTACTCTGCGGATTAACTCTCACTCTAATCCAACGACATTGGTAATTACCTATATCATTAGAGGTTAAAGCTAGATTAGAGAATTCTGGAACTAATTTTACTAATATCTGGCAACCATTGCACATCCCTATAATAAGCTTATCCTGAGATAAGAAATTTTGAAATTCGTCTAACAAGTTGTTTTTTATACGCAAAGCAAATGCATTACCAGCACCAGTATCATCACCATAGGAAAAACCTCCTGGAATTGCAAGTATATTGCTTAATTTCAGTTCACTTGGATTATCTATAATATCATTAATGTGAACGATTTTTACTTCAATATTATTAATACCAAGCTTTCTGCTGCATTCCATAAATGCAAATGCAGTTTCTTTTTCGCAATTTAAGCCATAACCAGATAGGATTGTAATTTTCATGAATCAAAAAACTCGAACTTTCTTTTTACAAAATTTGCTATTAAATTCAAAGCAAATAGCATTAACAATAAAGCTATAATTGCAATGGCAGCAAGCTCAATAAATGCAATTTCAGGACTACTTGACCATATGTATATTTGTACAGGTAAAACAGTTGCCGGATCGAAGAAGGATGTAGGTGTATCAGCAATAAATGCTACCATGCCTATCATAAGTAAAGGGGAAGATTCGCCTAAAATCCTTGCAATTGCAAGCACTGCACCATGTATTATCCGTGGCAACGCAATTGGTAAAGAGTGATCCAATATCACCTTGATGTGAGGCGCTCCAAGAGCAAAAGCTGCATCTTTTATTGCAATAGGAACATTTGTAAAGGCATTTTTTGTCGCAATAATAATATTAGGCAGCATCATAAATGAAAGAGTCATCCCGCCAACAAGCGGTGAAGAACGGGGTAAACCAAATATGCCCAAGTAGAGAGTCAGTCCTACCACACCAAATATTATCGAAGGCACTGCAGCAAGGTTATTCATGCTAATTTCTACAATACTGGTTATTAGCCTATTTCTAGGCATAAATTCATAAAGACAGATACCTGACATAATTCCTATTGGCAATGCCAATGCTAAGCATACTATAATTGTCATTAATGAACCGATAAATGCCCCTAAAATACCTGCATTCTCAGGCTCACGAGAATCAGACTTAAGAAACAGAGACTTATTAAAAAATTTTCTTACTCTTCCCTTCTCTTTTAACCAATCAAGTAATTTAGCATAATGATCATTCAAACATTTATTTTTATATAGTGAATTGATCACACTCGATGCGGTAAACCAAATCTCATATTCACCACTATCTTTTACTTTCTTACGAAAAAATTTCTCTAGTTCTTTGTAAGAATTACGACTTAAAATTTCGTCACTGTCTTTAAAGTCAATTCCTTCAAACACTTTATGTAAAGAGTTATTGAGTAGTCTAATGGACTTATATCGTAAATCACCAGGATTATTAGTTAAAATAAGATCAGCATTTATTTCAACTGGCAATAAAATTTTCGTTACCGTTAAAGCACTGTAAGAGTTAACTAATATACTTAGTAATATACATATAGGACACCCAATTGAGACAATCAGTGCTGTAAAAGAGCAAAAGCATAAAATGTTGTTCTTTTTATTTTTTCTTTTTACACGAGCATGTACGCGCTTAGATTGAAGTAACTTAAGAAAGTTTTTCTTTATACTCATTTACTTTTCTTTATATGAGGATTTGAAAAAACTTTCCCCTTTTTCCAGTGCTTGACACTGAGATCTTGCAGGCTTTGCCTGCAAGTAATTTTTATATTTCTCATGAAAGCACAAACCAAAAGGAGAATCTGGATCCCAGTGTCAAACATTGGGATGACACCACAGCGGGAGGAAAACGTACAGTTGTGCGTCACACACTGGGATAATAAGAGAGAGTTTTGAGATGATACAATTGACATCACTCCCTATTTTATCTACTTAGATTTTTTTTTAACATAAGTAGTACGTTCTTTGATTCTTGCAGCTTTCCCAAATAGCTTGCACAGATAATATAATTTTGCTCTACGGACCTTTCCCTTTCTCATCACTTGTACTGAAATTAATGCAGGAGAGTAAACAAAAAATTGTGATACTATACTTTCTCCATGACTTACCTTTCTAACTGAAAAAGAAGAGTGTAGTCCACGATTTCTTTTTGATATACATACGCCCTCAAATATCTGTATACGCTCACCCGTACTATCAACTACCTTAAAAGTGACCTTCAAATCATCGCCAGGACAAAAAGCTGGCATCTCTTTGGCTAATCTTTGTATTTGTTGTTCGTTAAATTTTTCAAGCAAGTTTGTCATTTATCATCTCCATTCAACAATTCAGGTCGACGTTCCTTTGTTCTAACATATGACTGTTCCCTTTTCCAATCACTTATTTTTCTGTGATTGCCAGACAACAGAACCTCAGGAACTTTATACCTACTCCACTGCTCAGGCCTAGTATATTGAGGATATTCAAGCATACCGCCACTATAACTAAAACTTTCTTCAGCAACGCTATCGAAATTATTTACTACACCTGGAAGAAGCCTAATACATGCATCAAGAACCACCATCGCAGCTGGCTCACCTCCCGAAAGTATATAATCTCCAATACTTAACTCATAAGGAGTATACACATCAATTACTCTTTGGTCAACACCTTCAAATCGACCACACAATATTGTTACATGAGGAATTTCTGTTAACTCCTTTGCAATTCTCTGATTAAATTTTGTACCAGATGGAGTCATATAAATAAATCTAGTATTTTTATGAGCAGAAAGCACATTATCAACTGCATTACCAATCACATCTGGGCGCATAACCATCCCTGCTCCACCTCCATATGGAACATCATCTATAGTTGAATGTTTATCTTTAGCAAAAGAACGAATATTTACTATTTCAAGATTCCATATTTTTTTTTCCAACGCTCTTCCAGCAAGAGAATAGTTCAAAAATCCGGGGAACATTTCTGGAAATATGGTTAATATTGTAACATTGAACGCCATTAAGGTTTATTTTAAGTTATTTGAGGCTATACTCTAAGAACAGTAAATTGATATGATACATAGTTAAATTAAATATGTCACTGAATAAAACGATATACGAAGGTAAAGCCAAAGTCATTATTGAAACTGAAGACTCATCAACTGTTATACAGTACTTTAAAGATGATGTTACAGCGTTCAACAAGGAAAAATATGAAATTATTGAGGGCAAAGGAATAATTAATAATCATGTTAGTGCTTTTATCATGGAAAAGCTTGAAGAAGCAGGAATTAGCACGCACTTTATAAACACTCTAAACGAAAGAGAACAGCTAGTCAAAAAACTCAAGATAATACCTCTTGAGATAGTGGTTAGAAACATTGCAGCTGGCAGCTTTTGCAAACGTTTTAATATCAAAGAAGGTGAGACACTTACATCTCCTATAATCGAGTTTTTTTACAAAAATGATGACCTAGCCGACCCAATGGTGAATGAAAATCACATACTATATTTTGGTTGGTTATCCCATAAAGAAATGGAAGAAGTTAAAACTACAACTTTAAAGGTCAACAAAATCTTAGTCGACCTATTTTCAAATGCAAATATATATTTAGTTGATCTCAAGTTAGAATTTGGCAAATTGATAAACAACAGCACTAAAATCATTTTAGCCGATGAAATCAGCCCTGATAATTGTAGGCTATGGGATAAAAATACGCATAAAAAGCTAGACAAAGATGTTTTCCGTTTAAATCTAGGAAACTTAAAGGAAGCATACTCAGAAGTTGCAAAAAGACTGTCAGTAAAGTTAGACTAACTAAATACTACTCTATCAAGTGGAGAGTCACATGCCTCATCAAGTTTTCCAATAATCTCAATTTTTTCTCCACGTTTTTGGAAATGGCTTTCCACATCCTTCATATTATCGGGATCTACAATCAGTACTATACCTATGCCACAATTAAATGTTTTTAACATTTCTCTCTTTTCTATTTTGCCTTCTTCTTTCAGCCATAAAAATATATCTGGCCATTTCCAAGAATTAATATTTATGTCTACAAATAAATTTCCTGAGAGAATTCTTGGAATATTGTCTATTAACCCGCCACCTGTTATATGCGCAATGCCTTTTACCTTTGGCATAATAGGCAACAAAGAATCAACATATATCTTTGTTGGCTTAAGTAATATTTCACCCCAAGATTTATTATTCCATGGAGATATATCATTATAATTTATACCTAAGCTTTTAAAAATATGGCGCACCAAAGAAAATCCATTTGAGTGAATTCCATTTGATTCTAAACCAACTACACAGTCACCTGCTTTCATTATACTACAATTTGGAAGAATTTGCTTTCGATCAACAACACCAACCACAAACCCTGCAAGGTCATAGTGATTGTTACCATACATTCCAGGCATTTCTGCAGTTTCTCCACCAACTAATGCTATTTTAGATTCCTTGCACCCTTCTGCAATGCCCTGGATTACAGACAATAAAACGTTTTTGTTTAAAACGCCTGTTGCAAAGTAATCAAGGAAAAATAAAGGTGTTGCTCCTTGTGCAAGTAAATCATTTACACACATTGCAACTAAGTCTATACCTATAGTATCATGCTTATTCACCTCTTGAGCTATTAATAGTTTTGTGCCCACTCCATCAGTTGAGGAAACAAGTACTGGATGGTCGTATTTCTTACTCAGCGAAGAAAAGTCAAACAATGCAGAAAATGATCCTACTTCACTAATTACTTCTTCTCCTTTAGTCTTTTCAATAATAGGTTTAACTTTTTTTATTAGTTCATTATATAGTTTAAGGTCTATTCCAGATTTAGCATAAGTATTCATAACGCCTTCATAAATCTTATAATTATTAATACTACATTAATGCTTTGACACAAAAAGCGCAACGAAACTTTCTCTTAAATTGACTACTACATGCCTACCAATATAGGGTTAACTTAAATCATTTATACTTTTATCCAATGAATAAAAACATAATGTTAATAACAGAGTGCCTATCAGGACGAATTCTTCATGATTTTGCTAGTTCTATGCAAGGAATAGTGGGTGGATTGGAAGAGCTTGAAGAAAACAACCCTAATATGCAAAACGAAGCATTGTCATTGCTTAAAGAAAGCTCCGATGATTTAATATATAAATATAAAGTTATGAAGCAAGCGTATTCTCATTCATCAGATAATTGCAGCTTTGTTAAGACTAAATCCAATATAGAAAATTATTTATTAAAAAAAAAGTAAAGCTTCAGTGGAGAGTAAGTGAATGTCCTACAGAAAACTTAATTGAAAAAATAAATAAGATAATTTCCAATATGGTGATAACTATAATCAGTGCAGTGGCACAAATTGAATTAGTGTCTATTTTACTGACTAAAACAGAAGATAAAACACTACTCACTATAAAAGTAGTAAATGAACATAAATCAATAAGTACATTATTAGTGAGCAAATTAACAAAAAAAAATGATATTCGTTTGGATACAAAAGACATTATTATCTATATGACTTCTTTACTGTTAGAACAGTATAACACTAAAATCAATTGCACTTGTGAAAGTAATTCACTGAATATAGGCTTAACTATAACTTGAGGTGGCTTCATATTTCATAAAAAGGAATCGATACTATAAATTTGAATCTTGGATAAGGAAAGGAAAAATTTTGTGGAGTAACTTAGACATAAAATCTGTAGTTAATTTCTCTTTGAAAGTTACAGATTGCTAAAAATACTTAAATAACTAAGTTTTATAACTTTGTACCAATAAAACTATTCCTACCTTTAATTATCAAACAGTAATGTATAGAACTACAAATTTTTGCATATTAAGGAACCTTTTAAGCGCCTATTTAAGTTGCACATCTGGCTACTGCAATCTCTCACTTTCAAGGTAAAGTACCTTATTACCAAAAAATTAAATTTAATTTTTGTAATCACTTAAGTCTAGTATTATTTTGTTAATATATCGTTCATTTGCATCCTTGATGATAAACTTTATACCATTTTTATAACTTATGACTTCATCCACAGAAGGTATTTTACCAGCAATTGAAAGAATCAAACCACTAAGTGTGGCGTAATCTTCTTCAGAGTCACGCAACTCTATTTTTAGACTTTCTTCTATATCCTTTATAAGGGTCCTTGCTGACATTTCAAACTTACTTTGAGATAATTCAGTAATGGTGTATTCTGAATTTACCTCATTCCCGTTATCAATGTTTGGTATTAATTCTTCTATAAGATCAGTCATTGAAATTAAACCATCAGTTCCACCATGTTCATCCAACACAATAGCTAAATATAATTTAGAAGATTTCATCATAACAAAAAGATCTGTTGTTTTCATCGAAGCTGGAACAAACAGTATATTTTGTTTAATATCTTCCAGGTTAAAATTTTCATTCCTATTGAAAATAACATCTTTTACGTAAAAAAAGCCTGTTACGTTGTCAAAGTCATTTATATAAATTGGTATTTTAGTGTAGCAAGTTTTTTTCACCTTCTTTATTAACTCATCCTTACTTGATTTAATGTCTACTGAGCATATTTCCTTACGTGGAGTCATTATATCCATGATACTACAATCACGGAATTTTAATAGACTATTAAGTATGTCAAGATCTGACAGATCACCCATTAATGCCTCAGTCGCACACTTTTTTAACACAGAAGTTTTATTGAAGAGGAAGAGAAAAGTTCTGTATACTATTTTTTCTACTAAGGTTCTTTTCTTATTCAATTTATTCCCTTTAATGGTGAAAATGTCTTTAGATCAGATCTATCAAGAAAACTGTTATTAAATGTTTAATAAGCATGTGAATAATGTCAAATTAATTTGTGAATTATTTGTTAATATAAAATACTAACAATTGATCAACAACTTTCTCAACGACATATACATAATTGTGTAACAATACATGATAGTAAAGTATTTTACGTAAAAGAAAATTACTAACATTACAAATATCTTACTTATACACATAAATTATAAGGCAAAATCAATAGTATATAGAAGTTATTAACATATTTATCCACAAGTTAAGTAACACTAATTTTTACTGAATTTTAAGTTAATAACAATTTATTGATAGAACTATTATTACTACTATACTTTAGTATAGAAAAAAGTAGATAAAATAGATTGGAAAGCAACAAACCAACGATAGTAAGAATTATTAAGCAGAATAAGCCAAATGAAAAAGTACCTATTTGGTTAATGCGCCAGGCTGGTAGATCTCTTCCTGAGTATCGCAAAGCCGTAGAAAAAACGAGTAATTTCATGGAGATATGCTATAGCATAGATTTAGTGGTAGAGCTGACGCTACAGCCAATAAAAAGATTTGATATGGACGCAGCCATAATTTTTTCAGACATTTTAATAATAGCTGACGTTTTAGGTTGTGATGTGAATTTTGTTCGCGGTGTGGGTCCAATAATAAAACCTGTGAAAAGCTCTGAGGAGTTAAAAAATTCACAAGAATTTGAAACTAAAACCTTTCCAATCTTAAATGCCATCAGGAAAGTAAGAAGCCAATTATCAGAGGAAAAGTCCCTTATAGGCTTTGCTGGAGGGCCGTGGACGGTAGCTTCCTACATCATAGAGGGTGGTAGTAGTAAAACTTTTTCTAAAGTATTACATTTCTGTTCCCTAGAACTAGAAGAAGTAATTAAAAAAATAACAGAAGCGACAATTATTTATCTAATCAAACAGATAGAGTTTGGAGCAGATATTATTCAGTTATTTGACAGCAATGCTGGTATATTGCAGGGAGAACTGTTTGAAAGGTATGTAATCAAGCCAACAAAGAAAATTGTTTCAGCAATAAAGAATAAGTTTCCTGATTTTCCTATAATAGGTTTTCCGCGCTCTGCTGAAAATCTTTATACAGATTACTGCGAGCAAACAGGTATATCTGCAGTAAGTATAGATTATAATGTTCCAATAGAATGGGCGAAAGAAAATCTAAAAATTCCTCTGCAAGGGAACCTTAATCCTAGTCTTTTGGCCTACAATAAGTCAGAAGCAATTGAAGAAGCAAAGCGTATAATAGATTGTTTTAGAGGGTTACCTTTTATATTTAATCTCGGACATGGAGTGCTTCCTGATACTCCGGTTGAAAATATTGCTGCATTAGTGGACCTGGTAAGAAACTACTAAAACTCTTGTATGAAAAGCCTTTATGAGGGTGGAATGAAAACCTTACTTGACAAACCTTCCCACTTTTCCTACCATATCAGTAAGAGTATTTATCCTTATTTTTGGGCTCAATAACAAAATTCAGTAAAAAAACTCAAATATTTATTGGCAAATTACATAAAATTATAGCGGCTGCATGTCTTTTTTATTTTTTCTACATTCAGCCAAATCGCGCTTATTTTAAGCGTTAGCACATTATTACAATGCCAATTTACATTATTATAGGGTCAAAACTCGCTATACGGGGATTTATTTGCCTTTTTAAATTTATTAAGCTTTTTAATATCTATAGTTAATATATTTAAGAGTACAAAAATACCAACCTTTATGTAAAATAATAAAACTTCTAGCTTTTTTGTTGTGTAGAGTTTATCATTTTTATTTAACTTTAGTGAGATTATGTCAGACCTTGCAAAGAGGATGTCTCTGATAAAACCATCGCCTACAATCGCTGTGACCGATAAGGCAAACAGATTAAAAAGCGAAGGAAAGAAAATTTGCGTTTTAGCTGCGGGAGAGCCGGATTTTGACACTCCAGATCATATAAAAAAGGCAGCTATTCAATCGATAAATGAAGGCAAAACTAAATATACTGCTGTTGATGGAACGCGTGAGCTTAAAGAGGCGATAATCAATAAGTTAAAAAGGGATAACATTCTAGAATACACACTTAGCCAAATCTGTGTTGGTGCTGGTGCTAAGCAGGTGTTATTCAATTTGTTCATGGCAACAATTAACCCTGGGGATGAAGCTATAATACCAGCTCCTTATTGGGTTTCATATGTTGATATGGTAAGTCTTTTTGGCGGACTGCCAGTTGTTGTAGAGTGCAAACAAAACTTTAAGCTGATACCGGAGTTACTGGAAAGCAATATAACTGAGAAAACTAAGTGGTTAATTCTCAACTCACCAAATAATCCAGCAGGAATTGTCTATACATATGATGAATTGAAAAGCATAGCGCAAGTATTGCTTAAACATCCACATGTGAATGTTGTTACAGATGATATTTATGAGCACATAGTATACGACGAAAAGTTTTTTACCATTGCTCAGGTTGAGCCAAAACTTTATGATAGAGTTTTTGTGGTCAATGGAGTATCAAAAGCCTATGCAATGACGGGCTGGAGAATAGGCTATATTGCAGGCAGGAGTGATGTGATAAAAGCTATTTCTACACTGCAGTCTCAAAGTACTTCTAACCCAAACTCGATAGCACAAGCAGCAGCAGTTGAAGCGTTAAACGGTGATCATAGTTTTTTGAAAGAAAGAACAAAAATCTTTAAGGATCGTAGAGATTTTGTAGTAAAAAAGCTAAATTCTGCTTCAGGATTGTCAGCATCTATTCCACAAGGTGCATTCTATTTGTTTGTCGCATGTGAAGGTTTATTGGGTAAGAGCACGAAAAGTGGTAAAGTAATAAATAGTGATCTTGATTTTGCTGAATATTTGTTGGAAGACCATTTAGTTGCTGTTGTTCCAGGAATTGCGTTTGGTCTGAAAAATTTTATCAGAATTTCTTATGCAACCTCTCAGGAACAATTAGAAATTGGATGTAATAGTATTATTAAAGCATGTGAAATGCTAAGTTAACTTTTTAATATTCTTATGTATAATATTTCAGTAAGATAGAGTTGATTTATGGCGTGGGTATATTTGCTATTAGCTGGTTTGGTTGAAATAATATGGACCACAGCACTGAAATATAGCAATGGCTTTACTCGTGTTATACCTGTAGTAATTATTTTAGTTAGCGGTTCTGTAAGTCTTTACTGGCTATCGTTAGCAATGAAGTCTATCCCCCTTGGAACATCTTATGCAGTTTGGACTGGTATAGGCTCTATAGGTGCAGCGATAATAGGAATAATGTTTTTTAATGACCCAGTAAATTTTGGGCGTTTATTTTCCCTTGCTTTGGTAGTGCTGGGTATTATAGGATTAAAAGTATTTTCCAATTAGGAAAAGTTAAGTACGTCTATTTTACCATCTCAGGACTTTCTACTAAAGTTGCCTTGGATTTTTCGGTTCTTGAAGAGGGCATTCCTATTGATTTAGCAAGTACCTTTCTGATGTTCAATGTTTCATTTTTCTCATTTTGTTGAATTAAGTTAATATCGTTTATTTTATTCATTAAATCTTTTCCTTCCTTTAAAATTTTTAAATCGCTTTCGTTGATATGATGTTCATTTTTAAATTCTGCAACGATTTCTTTCTTCTTTGGATGAGTATTCAGAAATTCTAATATCTGGTGTTTAGCAACAGCTTGAATAAATTTCTTATCGTGAAATATTGAATTGTTATGTAGTTCTTCTAGGCTTTTATCATATTGTTTTGCTTCGTTTACAGTAAGTTTTATTATTTCTTCTGTGCTACTTAAAAGTTCCCTGTATAACTTGTCGTATCTATTGCCTGTGTGTGCGGCAAATGTTTGTTCAATGTATTTTGTTATGTAGTTTTGTAGCGTATTGTCTATTGTACCTATGTTCATTCACTCACCTTGCTTTTATATTATATTTTACACACAAAAAGGTTAATATTTAGTTAACTACAGCGTTTCTGATACTGAATTTCATTAAAAATTATATTATTTAAAGTATAATCGGTATCACGAAATAAAAGCGTAAGTAAAATGAATTTTGTAACAAAACTAAAACTTATAGTAAAAAAAATAAAGCTTAAGATGAACAAGGGTAAAATTATAAAAATCCTTATCATCTGTGGTATAATTTTTTTCATATACCTTATCCATGAACCAGTTATAGATATGCTAAAAGGTCTCTTTTAAGAAAGATACTCGGATTAGAGTAGCTATTTACAAAAGTGTTGCTCCTTGCTGATAAAATACCTATAATTCTGTTTTTTAGGTAATATTAGGATTGCAGAGAAACTTTTTCATATGGTTGCTAGCATCACTATTTTATGCATACCAGTATATATTGCGTGTAATTCCAAATATAATCGCGCCTGAATTAATAACAAAATTTAACATAAGTATTACAGATGTTGGTCAATTTGGTGGGCTATATTATATAGGCTATACGCTTGCTCACATACCTGTTGGTCTTGCCCTTGATAGATTTGGGCCAAAGTTTGTTTTACCTGCGTGTATTGTCTTAACATTTGCTGGAACATTGCCGCTAATATGCTTTGATCAGTGGTATTACTCAATACTTGGTAGAATGATTGTTGGAGTTGGGTCATCTGCTTCAGCAATTGGGCTTTTCAAAGTTGCAAGCATGTATTTTTCACAAGAAAAATCAGCAAGGATGGCTAGCTTATCTATAATAATAGGGTTACTGGGAGCTATTTATGGTGGATTACCTCTAGACTTCTTGCTCAATAAATTTGGTTGGAATTATGTTATATACACTTTCTCAGCGTTTGGTTGCTTGCTCGCCCTACTTTTATTCTTAATAACGCCAAATTCTAACATAGAGGAGAGTAGAAATGACAACATACTTCAAGATTTAAAAACTGTACTTTTCAATAAACATATCATTCTAATCAGCTTTTTTGGGGGCTTGATGGTTGGGCCACTAGAAGGTTTTGCTGATGGTTGGGCAAAAGCGTTCTTATGTGAAGCATATCAAATGACCGGAGATTTGGCATCTTCACTTTCCTCTCTCATGTTTATAGGTATGGGAGCTGGATCATTCTTTCTCGCTTATTTACTGGAGAAGTATCCAGACAAACATTACGAGGTGATTATTGCGTGTTCTTTTGCAATGATCGCTAGCTTCCTCTTGCTTTTTACACAATTTGGCGGTTTATATATTGCATTACCTACACTTCTTGTTATCGGCTTTGCATCTGGGTATCAGGTAATTACTATTTACAAGGCAATAAGTTATGTAAACAATAACTTGGTAGGCTTAGCCACAGCTGTATCAAACATGATAGTTATGGTTTTTGGCTATTTTTTTCATACTGGAATTGCAAAAATAATAGACTTATGTTGGAATGGAACGGTAATACAAGGAAATCCTGTGTATGGTACTGAGTTACTAGTAAAAGCAATATCAATTATTCCTGTATGTTTGCTTTTGGCTGTTTTTGGATTTATGTGGTTAAGGAAAAGGTCTTATGACAATTGCTTCAGAAAGGATTTGTAACTCTGAAAATAATTTAAAGTCTTGTGATAATGAAGTTTATCTCTCTATAGAGAAGGAACTGCAGCGTCAAAGATCGCAGTTGCAATTGATTGCATCGGAGAATTTTGCAAGTAAAGCAGTGATGGAAGCACAGGGTTCTTTTCTGACTAATAAATATGCAGAAGGTTATCCTGGTAAAAGATATTACTGTGGCTGTGAGTATGTAGATGAAGTTGAAAATCTGGCTATAGAAAGGCTTTGTAAGCTGTTTAATGTTAAATTTGCAAATGTTCAACCTCACTCTGGTTCTCAGGCAAATCAAGCAGTGTTTGCTTCACTACTTACTCCGGGTGATACAATACTTGGATTGTCACTGAATTGTGGTGGACATTTAACTCATGGTGCAGCACCAAACCTTTCTGGTAAGTGGTTTAAGTCGATCCAGTATACAGTTAATAGAGACACTTACCTGCTTGATATGGATGAGGTGGAAAGGCTAGCGCTAGAGCATAAACCGAAGCTAATCATTGCTGGTGCTTCTGCTTATCCAAGAAAAATAGATTTCGAGCGCTTTCGTGAAATTGCGAATAAAGTTGGTGCATATCTGCTTGCAGATATTGCTCACTATTCAGGGCTTATTGCTGCAGGTTGTTACTCATCACCTGCTGAATATGCGCATATTATAACTTCTACAACTCACAAGACTCTACGTGGTCCTCGTGGTGGAGTGGTAATGACAAATGATGAAGCGTTACATAAAAAAATTCAGTCTGCAGTTTTTCCAGGATTGCAAGGTGGGCCACTTATGCATGTGATAGCTGCAAAAGCTGTTGCATTTAAGGAAGCATTAGCGCCAGAGTTTAAAACTTATAGTAAAAAAGTTGTGGAAAATGCGAAAGTGTTAGCTCAAGCGCTGCAAGGGCATGGGCTGAACATTATAACCGGTGGCACTGACTCTCATATAGTGCTAGTTGATTTAAGATCACGGAAATTGACTGGAAAAGACGTTGTGAATAGCCTTGAAAGAGCTGGCATTACCTGCAATAAAAACTCCGTGCCATTTGACACGGAAAAACCAACCATTACTTCAGGGCTCCGTTTTGGTACCGCTGCTGAGACAACACGCGGACTTGAGAAAAAAGATTTTAAAGAGATAGCTGATCTGATAAATGAAATAATTCAGGGATTAATTGATGGAAATAGCCCTGATGTTGAAAAAGCAGTGAAAAATAAAGTTGAAAGTATTTGTAGTAATTTTCCTATTTATTAATTTATTTAGCATTGGAATTTCCTTCCTTTACTTTGGATTAAACTATTGTATAGTGATTTTATAGCTCTTTAATTTTATGATAAATGTACCTAGCATAGAGAGTTGTGATTTTCACAATAAAAATGTTCTGCTCAGGGTTGACTTCAATGTTCCTATAAAAAATGGAAGAATTTGTGATGCCACTCGTATTTTGAGAGCGCTACCTACCATTCAGTATTTGGCAAATGTGGGTGCAAAAGTTATTGTTATCTCACATTTTGGGCGTCCAAAAGCCAAAGACAGTAACTTATCGCTAAAAAACGTAGTTGAAACTTTATCGCGGCTGCTAAGCAAAGAAGTGAAATTTATTGATGATTGTATTGGTGAGAGAGTACAAAGAGCAATAAATGCGATGGATGGAGGAGATATAATATTACTAGAGAATCTGAGGTTTTATAAAGAAGAAGAGCAGAATGATTCAAATTTTGCTAAACAATTAGCATCTCTAGCAGATATATATATAAATGATGCGTTTTCTTGCTCTCACAGAGCTCACGCTTCTATTTCACGCATTACGGAATTTTTACCTTCTTATGCAGGATTTTGCTTGCAAGATGAGCTAAAGTATCTTGAGCAAGCTATATCGTTTGACGCTAAACCTATTACTGCGATAGTTGGTGGAGCTAAAATATCAACTAAAATAAAAATGCTTATAAAGCTAGCAGAAAAGGTTGATTACCTTATTCTGGGCGGCGCAATTGCTAATAATTTTTTGTTATTTAATAAAGTTAATATAGGCAAGTCTTTTTTTCAAAATGGCGTTGATGATCTTCTGCACGATATTGTTGAGACGGCAAATAAAAACAATTGCAAAATAGTTGTGCCAGAAGACGTTTTGGTTGCAGTAAATTCTGATTATAGCACTGGCGTTTTAAGAAAAATTGAATCCATTTTGGACGGTGATATAATTTTAGATATCGGACCTCAAACTTTAAGCACAATAAGCGGTATAATAGCAAGCAGTAAAACTCTGCTGTGGAACGGACCTATTGGTGTTTTTGAACATTCAGCTTTTGCAAATGGTACAGTAGAGGTGATGAGAGTAGTAAGTGATTTGACACACGAAGGAAAATTAACCAGTGTAATAGGAGGAGGAGATAGTCTATCTGCAATAAATACTGCAGGTCTTGCCGATAAAGATTTTACATATATTTCAACTGGTGGGGGAGCGTTTTTAAGTTGGCTAAGTGGTGATGAGATGCCAGGACTGCGATCAACATTAGATTAAAACTTTTTTAAGTTGTTGCTTATACCCTAGCTTCTTTATGAATATGATTATGTCGAAAATAGCTAAGTTAATCTTGTGCTTAATAATACCAGTAATAGGATTTGTTTTTTACATTAAGGAGCATTATCTCAATGATGCAAATTCACAAATTGGCTTTGAGCCGTTTTTCAAAACAGATTCTTCAGATCCAGACTATATTCCACCACTTCCAGAGTTGACTGATTTTGATAGAGGAGTGTTAAGGGTTTGTGGAGATTGGGGAACACAGCCTGATGAAGAAGATTTCAGAATTTTGCTTGATTGTCCGCAGCATCAAGAAGTGGTGAAAAGGATATACGATAAGCTTGATCATCAGGTGATTACACCTAGTGCAGACTTGGGGTTGTTTAAAGATGAATTGACTAAGATTTGGTTTACAAATAGCGGAACTGAAAAAGAAACTATAGGGTTTGGGCATATTTTTTGTGGTGAACCAGATAGATTGGGGCTAGGTGGTATGCATTTTGTAGGTAGATATGTTGAGGCTCAAGAAAATAAGTGGGCGGGTGCAATTTGGGGTAATAAATCTCTGTGCAATAAATTAGATATTAAGCCACCTGTTTACACGTTTGGAATGAAATACTTAGGTAAGGGTGGAGAAGTAAAAGTTAAGTGCCCAAATGGGTATGCACATAACCTTCATGCTGATGATATTTTAGTTTCTGCAACTAAGGCGTTTAAGGAATTGGGAAAAGATGGAATGTGTCTGTATAAAATGGAAGATGCCAATTATCAATCAGTGTTTGTGAGAAAGAATGACGCTATACTTACGTTCTATCCTGACTTAACACCAAAATGTAATGATAAAAGTACTAATTGTAGCTGTAGCAAGCCTTGATTAGCTGAAAAAAAGTAAACATTTTATGCGTATTATGTTAATTTAGTTATATTGTGGGCAATTTGTAAAGCTGCATGAGACTTATAGTAAAAAAATGTTTGTCTGTTTTATTTCTGTTACTGCTTGTAGCGCCTCTTGTATATGGACAGCAACCTTGCTTAATTGATATCGAGAACGATTTTCAAGATTTGAAAACATCATTAAAGAATCCAATATTTTTAGATCCTGCACCAAGTTCAAATTATGATGATAGAGAAAGCAAAAAAGTGTTGATGGTGGTAGTGCATCATACCGAATCTCCAACATTAAAAAGCACAAAATGCGCATTAAATTCTTCAGGGATATCAGTACAGCTTATTGTTGATAGAGATGGTAGCATTACTCTGATGGTTCCACTTGAAAAACGAGCATGGCATGCTGGTATAAGTTATGCGAAAGTTCAAGTAGATAATGTGGTTGAAGAGCTACGAAAACTGAATGATTATTCTATAGGTATAGAGATTGTAAACACAGGGCTTGAGCCTTTTCCAGAAGAGCAAATGAAATCTGTCAAAGATCTGCTTTTGTACCTAATGAAGCGCTTTAAGATTAGAAAAGATATGATATTTAGTCACGCTGAGATAGGTACTATAGTGTACAACTCAGCAATTGAAGGTTACGCAATGCGTAAGCCTGATCCACATAAGTTATTTGATTGGGAATTATTAGAGAAAAGTAGTATCGGATTGCATATAGGTGATAGAATCAGTCCTCAAGACGCAGAACAAAAAGTAAATGAGGTTTTGTATAAGGTAGGCGATAAGAGTGAAAATATTTTGAAATTAAAAAAAAGGTTAAACGGTTTTTTTTATAAAATACTGCCTTGGAATGATAGGGAAGGTAATATGGTTTTTCCTGACAATAATGCTAATTACTCAAATGAGTTTGATGAAAATTTTGCGTGGGTTATCAATCAGTTTTCCATGCATCACTTGCCGAAAGAGATTAGAAAAGACTTGCCTCTAAAATTAGAACAAGAAGATATTTTGCCTGAATTTTTAGTTAAGTATAGTAATCTTATTTTTAGTGAATTCTTATCTTTAAGTGATAAAACTAAATTAAGCTTAAAGCTACCATTTTTGAATGAAGAGGATTACAAGCGTTTATTATCTTCTCTTGCAGAATATGAAAATAATATTTCTTCTAGTGCATTTGCTACGCTCATGTACAAGATTAAGCTATATTACGACTCTTATCTAAGGTATAATATAAGATCCTCGCTTTATATTCCATTTAAGCTTAATTCATTTGAGAAGCTAGATGTTTTAAAGAATGAAATATTGTCTTTTAAGTCTATAAGCCCTGAAAAGGCTATAGAAGTCTCGAATTTAATTAATGGGTTTAGGTCAGAAGTTTTATCTGATTTCCAAAACTTTGAGAAGCAGTGGTTTCAAGAATTTAAGGACACTTGGAAACAAAAATTTATACCGAATATGGAAAAGAAAATGTCTTGGACTGCGCTACATGAAACTGTGTTGGAATATTTAGAAAAGGCGAAGAAAGAAGTCTAATGAGTATTACAATGACCAGATGCATGGGCAGAGAAAAATAAAGGCACATGCATCTGGACGGATACAAAAATTTCTAAATGAGATTAATATAGTATTGGGATGACAGAGTTTAAAAAATAAGTTACTTTTTTTATTTTTGGTAAAAAGTAGTCTATGGGTATTAAAATTGCACCTTCTATACTTTCAGCAGACTTTGCAAAATTAGGAGAGGAAGTAAAAAGAATTAGCGACTTGAATGTAGATTATATACACATAGACGTTATGGATGGAAATTTTGTTCCAAATATTACAATAGGTCCGAATGTTATCTCTGCGATACGTAAATATAGCAACCTTCCTTTTGATGTGCACTTAATGATTAAATCTCCTGGTGACCATATTGAAAGTTTTATAAATGCTGGTGCTGATATTATCACCATACATGCAGAAGCAGAGATACATCTTGAGAGGCTAGTAAGAAAGATAAAATCATATAAAAACAATACAAAAAAAATAATACAAGTTGGAGTTTCAATTGTTCCTTCAACTTCTCCAAGCGTGCTTGAGTATATAATAGATGAGCTAGATATTGTGCTAATTATGACAGTCAATCCTGGATTTGGAGGACAGGAGTTTATTCATTCGCAGTTGAGTAAGATATCTACCGTGAGGAAAATGATACAGGACCGTAATCTTAAAACACAAGTTTCAGTAGATGGTGGAGTTAACTTTTCTAACGCAGCTGATATAATAAAAGCAGGTGCAAATATATTAGTTGCTGGATCAGCAATATTTAAAGCTGAAGACATGAAAAAGACTATAAACGATCTTAAAAATCTTTCGTTATAACCCTACAGATAACACAAACCATTTTTGTTATCTTGTCAGTTTTAAAAATTCCTATTATCCCAGTGCTTCGACACTGAGATAATAGAAAGTAAGTTCAACCTCAATAGAAACCTGATGATGAGTCATTATTACCAAATTTTGGTCTGCTTCTATTACTAAAACCAGAACGAGGACGAGTAGGTCTATTACTATGATAATTATCTCCAGGTTTTTTATTAAACGAGTTGTTATAATAATTATCCCTATTATTTAAACCATCTCTCCTTTCTTCATTGTAAAGTTTACCTTCAAAAAATTCACCTGTTTCTTGATCAACACGACGTCTTGACAATTTTGGGCACCCACCTTTTTCAAAATCAATTACCAAAGCTTTGAAGGTATCACCCTGTTTAAGTATGTCCTCAATAGACTCTACATGTTGATTAGCTACTTCGCTTATATGCATTTTTCCTTTCCTTCCATTAGGAAGCTCAAGCTCTACAATAGACTTCTCTATATTTACAACCTTAGCATCAATTATAGAACCTTGTTCTAGTTCTGTTATTGAATCAATCATCATATTCTTTGCAGCTTCAGCTTCAGTACTACTAATGGCAAAAACAGAAACTTTACCGTCATCCCCTATTTCAATTTTTGCATTACTTCTTTCACATACACTGCGTATATTTTTTCCTTTAGCACCAATAGCTGCAGAAATTTTATCTTTATCTATATAAAACGATAACACTCTTGGTACATGATCTTTTATATCCTTACGATGTTCTGAAATTACTGCATTCATTTTTTCTAAGATATGTAATCTTCCGGCTTTTGCTTGTTCTAAAGATTTTTCAACAATTTCAAAGCTTATACCAGGAATTTTCATATCCATCTGCAGTGCTGTAATCCCTCCGCTAGTTCCTGCTACTTTGAAATCCATATCACCAAGATAGTCTTCATCGCCCAGTATATCAGAAAGTATTATATGTTCATTTTTGTCTTTGATGAGACCCATAGCAATTCCCGCAACGGGAGCCTTTATTGGCACACCTGTATCCATTAATGCAATGGAAGTTCCACAAACTGTTGCCATAGAAGAAGAACCATCAGATTCCATAATCTCAGATACTACCCTTATTGTATAAGGAAATTCAGATTTATCAGGTAAAACAGGATGAATTGCTTTCCAAGCAAGTTTACCATGACCAATTTCTCTCCTTCCTGGTGCGCGTATAGCAGAAGCCTCTCCAACAGCAAATGGAGGAAAATTATAATGCAACATAAAATGTTCACGTCTATCCCCTTCAATGTCATCCACAATTTGCTCATCTTGTGTAGTACCAAGAGCAGTAACAACTAGTGCCTGAGTGGTACCCCTTGTAAATAGCGCAGAACCGTGAGTCTTGGGTAGAATGTCAGCCTCAATTTCTATCTGGCGTATTTCATCATACTTACGGCTGTCTATCCTCACACTTTTCTTTCTAATCATTTCACGCACTAAAGATCTTTCAAAGCTTTTTACTGCATAAGTAATTAACTTTTCGTCTTTTCCAGACTCTTTGAGAGTATTCAATATATTATTCCTGACTACTTCTAGAGCTTGAACTCGCTCTTGTTTTACTGTTTTTGAATATGCTTCTTCAAAGTCTTTGCGATATTTTTCAAGTTCTTGAGTTATATCTGATATATCAATAGGGGCAAAGCTTTCAGGTTTATTGCCTACTGTATCAGCAAATTCTTTTATAAGCTTAATAACAGGTTGAAGATGTTCATGACCAAATTTTATTGCGTCAAGAACATTCTCTTCAGAGAGCTCTTTGACTTCTGATTCGACCATTAAGATCGAATTTTCATCACCAGACAAAAACAGATCCAAGTTGCTTGCTTTCATCTCTTGAACGGAAGGATTGAGTATATAATTGTTATTTTCATCACAACCGACCATAACTCCAGCTATAGTAAAGTGGAAAGGAACACCAGAAATTGCAAGAGCTGCGACGGTGCCTATCAATGCTGGTACTTCAGGAGAATTGACTGTATCGTAAGTTAATAGATTACATACTACACTAATTTCATCATGAAAACCTTCAGGAAATAACGGCCTTATACTTCTGTCTATTACTCTTGAAATTAAAGTTTCTCTATCAGATGGTTTTCCTTCTCTTTTAAAAAAACCACCAGGAATCTTACCCATGGCATAACTTTTTGCAATAAACTGCACATTTAAAGGGAGAAAATCAACACTTTCTTCCTTCTTTTTTCGTACAACAGTGACTAAGATAGAAGTATCTCCATAATTTACAACTACTGAACCATCAGCTTGACGTGCTATTTTCCCAGTTTCTAAAGATAAGGTACGTCCCTCCCAATCTATAGACTTTTTTATAATTTCAAACATACAAAATTCCTCGATTATTTTCTAATGCCTAACTTCTCTATTAACTCTTGATAGGCTTCATTACCAAATTTACGTTTTATATAATTTAAGTGCTTGCGCCTTCTACCTATCAATATAAGTAAACCGCGCTTAGAATTATGGTCATGCTTATGCGTTTTAAAATGCTCAGTTAAATTACTGATTCTCTCGGTTAAAATTGCACACTGTACAAAAGATGAACCTGTATCATCTTCTTTAATTGCATATGTACTAATCAAACTTTTTTTCTTTTGGGATGTTATTGACATCTAAACCTCATTTCAAAATATTAAAAACACGAATAGGCTTCACATAACCATGAGTAAAACTGCAAATTGCAATAGGTACATTACCCACTATCGTACAAAAAATATCATAATTCTTTAAACCACGCAAGTTATTTAATATAATTCCTTGACCTTTTCTGATTTTCTTCGCTTCCTCTAGGGAAATTTCAACTTTGAACATCGATTTTAAAGCCGATTCAATGGGGATGATGAAACTTTTTGTATTACTTCCTATCACTACATCATCTTCTGTCATCCCAATGCTTGACACTGGGATCCACTCTTCTTCTTTTTTTCTAGATTCCAGCGTCACGCGCTGGAATGACACCAAAGGATGGACTGTTGTATTTTTTTCAATAAGCCGTTCAATTGTCGCTGATTCAGTTTCTCTAAAATCACCTACCATACTTCTTCTTAGTTTTGTAATGTGTCCAAAGCAATTTAATGTTACTCCAAGATCCCGAGCAATTGATCTCACATATACACCGCTAGCACACGTCATAGAAAAATCAGCACTATTGTTTGTGGTATCAACAGAGATCAATTTCAGTTCATGTATTTTGACTTGTCGAGGCTTTATATTCACCCTTTGCCCACTTCTTGCCAACTTATATGCTCTTGCTCCCTTAATTTTTACTGCTGAAAATTGAGGAGGAGTCTGTATTATCTCCCCAATAAAATCCTTAATTGCACAATTTATTTGATTATACTGAGGTTTTATAGTGCTAGTTCTAATAATATCACCATCTAAATCGTCCGTAGTTGTTTGCTTTCCCCATTTGATTGTGAAATTGTATGCCTTTAAGTTACAAGATAAATACGGTATAGTTTTTGTTGCTTCACCAAGAGCGATCGGTAATATACCTGAAGCCAAAGGATCAAGTGTTCCCAGATGACCAGCTTTTTTTATTCCAAAAATCCTTTTAATTTGAGTTACAGCTTGTGCAGAACTCATTCCTGTTGGTTTATCAAGATTCAGCCAGCCATTTACCATGTATCAATCTTACATAATTAGTAACAATTTAGAAAGTAGATAAAATATTAAGTTGTTAATATAAATGCTTGACTAGTGTGCATTGTTAATATACAATTAACTTTTTATAAACCTTAATTAAGGAGGAAGTTATTATGCCTACTATATGGAAATTGAAAAATATAGCACCCATAACAAAAATGAGTATTGAAAGTACAGTTGCAACTGCATCTTTAGCAGCAGCAATAACAACATTATTGATTGCTACTAAAGTAATTGCTGGACCTACGTCTTTAGCGCTTATTGCTAGCCCTGCTGGAATTGCAGTTCTATTTATTGCCGCTGTATATTTTGCCGCAGCAGCTTATGCTTCATATCAGCAAATGCATAAGAATGAAGAAATAAGTGAAGCTAAAGTAAGTGCTGAAGCAGCAGCTAATAAAGCTGAAGCAGCTAAAACAGAATTTGAAGAAAAAATTAAAGATTTAGCTACTAAAACTGAATTGGTTGAAAAAGTGGATTCAAGTAAATTTAATGAACTACTTAAGAGTTCATTGGAAGATTCTGAAGTTGTTCAAGCATTTAAAGGTAAAAAATTTCAAGTAAACTAAATGGTAAAGAGGTAGAGACTTCTACCTCTTTCTTTCAAGAATATAAAACTACTATACTCTATCCCACAACTCAACCACATCCTCACTGAACTCTATTATCTCTACTTTTTTAAATTGGTAACAGTTGTTGATGGATTGAATTCCTAAATTCCCTACAAAAGGAGTTGCATCGTTACCTAAAATTTTACCACTACGGCAGATTATCAGCCTGTCGATTAAATTATACTTCAGTAGCTCTGTAATTAATATTCCTCCACCTTCAACTAATAACCTTGTTATACCAATTTCTGAAACAAGTTTTGATGCCATGTCCTTTAAGCAGACTTTGCCAATAACATCAGGTTCCGATGTCATTCCAGCGCGTGACCAGTTTTCATTATGCAATTGCTTGAAGTTTTCTGGTCTGGACACTGGGATGACAGGAGGTGTATTAACTATCAAATAATTAATGTCTTTTATTTTTCTCTCTACTTCCTTATTTGTGATTACCCAAGTTATTACTTTGTCTGCAGTTTTTGCAATATTATGCTCTTCCTTCAATCTCCCTTGGCTATCGATAATTAGCCTTATTGGCGACCTGTCTTTGAGTCTTGGTAATCTGCAAGTTAAGAGTGGATCGTCACTAACAAGGGTATTGCTGCCAATCATAATTGCATCATATTTTGCTCTGAGCTCATATACCCAATTTCTCGTATTTTCACTTGTTATCCATTTGCTATCGCCTGTAAATGTTGCGATTTTTCCATCAAGAGTTGTTGCGATTTTGCAAGCTATAAATGGTCTATGAAATTCTTTAGTGGTGAAAAAACCGACATTCAATACTTCTGCCTCTTTTTGCATAATCCCTTGCTCAACTTCAATTCCTCCATCTACTAAGGCTTTTATGCCTCTGCCTAAAACTCTATTATCTGGGTCAATTGCTGCAATCACTACCTTTCTTATTCCTGATTTTATGATTTCTGTAGTGCAAGGTTCTGTAACTCCAAAGTGGCAGCATGGTTCAAGAGTGACGTACATAGTTGCACCATGAGTTAAATCTTTAGCATTTTGCAAAGCAACTACTTCTGCATGTGGACGTCCACCGATTCCTGTGTAGCCTTCACCGATCACCATACCGTTTTTTACAATGATACATCCAACAGCGGGATTTGGTGCAACACTTCCAAGACTTTTTTCTGCAAGTTTTAATGCGATCGACATGAAATAATCATCGGTCATTAGAAAGAAGTCATTTCGTATGAGGTATCAAAAATTCTTCTGTGCTCATGTATGGCAAATCTATCTGTCATACCTGAGATATAATCACATATTATTACTGAACGCTGAGATTCACAAGCAAGCTTGTTCCACTCTATAGGTAATAACCCTGGGTTTTCATAAAAGCATTGAAAAAGCTCCTGTACTATACGTTTTGCTTTGTTCATTGTTCTATTCAATTTATAGCTTCTGTATATTTTTTCCATGTTAAATTTTTTCATCTCTTTTGTGGCATTTGCAACTTCTGGTGAAAATGTGACTAGCATTGTATTTAGACCTCTTACATCTTCTACGCTTTTTATTTTGTAGTCTTTAATATTTTTTTCAGTCTGAAAAACGACATCATTTATCATAATCCCTATAGTTTTACTCAGTGATTCATGTATGAGTTTACTTTGGGCCAATTCTGAATATTCGCTTTTTACTTCTTTGAACATTTTGCCAATTAAAGGAACATCGAGCAAATCTTCGATGGTTACTAAATTTGCCCTGAGTGCATCATCAAGATCGTGAACACTGTAAGCAATATCATCGGCAATTGAAGCAACTTGTGCTTCAATGCTTGAAAATTCCTCAAGTTTTAGATCATATTTTTCATTATATTTTAATAACAGCTGATTATTTGTAGAAGACTCCGCGTTTTGACCAAGCAAGGGACCGTTATGTTTTGCAACACCTTCAATCACTTCCCAACTTAGATTCATGCCATTAAAGTCAGCATGTTTTTGTTCAAGATAAGTTAAAATCCTTATAGCTTGAACGTTATGATCAAACTTATACTTCTCGTTATCAATTTGAACTAGAGCATTCTCACCTGTGTGACCAAATGGAGGATGACCAAGGTCATGTGCAAGCGCTATGCATTCAGTGATGTCCTCATCTAATCTGAGCCTGCGTGCGATGGATCTTGCAATTTGTGCAACTTCAAGGCTATGAGTTAGCCGAGTACGATAGTAATCATGCTCATAATTGATAAAAACTTGTGTTTTGTATCCTAGTTTCCTAAACGCATTAGAGTGAATAATTCGGTCCCTATCACGCTGAAAGCAGCTGCGATTTTCATCTTCTGGCTCTTTAAATTTTCTTCCTTTTGTTTTATTTGGAAAGCACGCGTAACTTAATAGAAAATTATTGTTTGACATGTAAAATTTCTACTATAATAAGTTATCAATAATGAACGGTGGTTGTTATGTCAACAGATTACAATATTAGCTTAACTGACAATGCATTAAGGAAAATCCACTCCCTTGTAGAACAGGAAGGAGATGAGAGTTCTATTTTGCGGGTTGCAGTTTCAGGTGGTGGATGCTCTGGCTTCAAGTATAATTTTCTTATGGATCAAATAAATAAGAAGATGTCTTTGGATGACGATTTTGACGATGATGAAGACGATGATTTTGACGATGACGAAGATAGCGAGGATTATAGAAGCCACTCCAGTTTTAGTGAAAAAGGTAAAGATATAGTAATTAATGATGAGAATGGAAACCCTGTATTAATGGTTGATAATTGTTCAGCGAAATTTTTAAATAACTCAACTATAGATTATACTGAAGATCTAAGTGGTTCTGGTTTTCAAATCAAGAATGCTCTCGCTAAGTCTCGATGTGGTTGTGGTAACAGTTTCTCGGTCTAATTCTCCCTCCTGGATCTTTTTATAATATGGACAGTGATGTAGCACTAGAGCTAGCTTCTGTGAGTAAGAGCTTCAAAAAAAGTCCTGCCATTGTAAAAGATATCAACCTGAAGATTACAAGAGGGCAAGTAGTTGCATTGATCGGCAGTTCAGGATCAGGAAAAACAACTATATTGCAAATTGCAGGTCTATTGGATGAGCCAAATTTAGGTATAGTGACGATAGATGGAATAAATTGCACACAAGCCAGTAATAAGCATAAAACTCATGTAAGAAGAAATTTTCTTAGCTTTGTTTATCAATTTCACTATTTATTACAAGAGTTATCAGTGTTGGAAAACGTTATGCTTCCTCAGCTCATTGCAGGAAAAAGCAAAGCTGAAGCAAAAAAAAAATCGCAAGCAATATTGGAAAAATTTGGTCTGGAAAATAAAGCAAGTAGTATGGTATCTGAAATTTCTGGTGGAGAAAGGCAGAGGGTTGCAATTGCAAGAAGCATTGTAAACTCTCCAAAGCTTTTACTTGCAGATGAGCCAACGGGAAATTTAGACCCAACAAATTCTTTGAATGTATTTTTGCTGTTACATTCATATGTAAAGGAAAATAACAGCTCTATGCTTATAGTAACACACAACTATATCCTTGCAGAAAAAGCAGATCACATTTTTCAGTTAAAAAACCGATCATTAGTAAAGTTGTAAATGGAAGAAGCAATACAATACAAAGCTACCTATAACTTGTACTTATTTAACCAATGATCATTAACGGAGTATAATTCGCACGAAATACTTTCATTGCTTTTTATACACGGACTCTTTAACTTACGCTGTTTACTTAGGAAGCATCCTGAAAGCATAAACATCGCTAAAACGAGAAATAATAATTGCCTAAACATAACAAGACTTTTTTTATTTATATTAATACGTTCATTTCTCTCATTTGTAAAGTTAGGCATATTCTTTTACTCTTATCTCTTTTTTAACTTTTTTGGAGGAAGTGACTGCACTGTTTAAGCGTAGTTTTATATAATTATCTATAATTTGAGCTACTTCCTTTTCTTTATCCCTTAAAAAGTGGTTAGTATCGTCTACTATATGGTATTCCATATGGTTATTTTTTACCGAATTTATTAACCTTTGTGCTAATTCTGTTACATCGCTTTCTTCTGAAATTGTATCATTATTACTTTGTATTATAAGTCCAGGAACTGGGCAAGGAGAGAGAAAAGAGAAATCGTACTTAGTTGCTGGAAGAGAAAGGGCAACAAAACTTACTATCTCTGGACGGCGCATTGTCAATTGCATAGCTACCCATGCTCCAAAAGAAAAACCAACTATCCAAATTGGAACATTGTTAGAGTTATGCTCCTGAAGCCAATCAATAGCTACTGCAGCATCAGTTAATTCTCCTATACCCTTATCAAAAGTTCCGGTAGATTTTCCGACACCACGAAAATTAATTGTCAATGCAGAAAAGTTATTATCGATAAAAGATTCATATATAGTATGTATAATCTTACTATCCATACTACCACCATATTGAGGGTGATGATGTAAAATTAGCACAACTGGTGCATTGGTATCTTTGCTTTGATGGTATCTACCTTCTATCTTTTTTGTTGAATTATTTAAAAAGACTTCTACCATGATAACTCCTAATAAAAACCTGTTTTGACAGGTGTTGATAATGTAAATTGTTTATTAATTATGTATTAATTTCCCTGTTTTTGCAATAAATTTTTATCGTGTTAAAGTTAACATACATAATTGGTTGATGGTAAGTGACAAATAAGCCTGTGAGTTTATTCTCTCTGGAAGAAAGTAGTTGCGTGTATGCTGATTATAATGCAACTGCTCCAGTGAGTAAAAATGTAAAAAAAAGTATACTTGAGATTTTGTCGAAACAAACACTAAATCCATCATCGCTGCATAAAAGAGGACAAGAAGCGAGGAAGATTCTTAAAGAGGTAAGAGATAACGTACGTGATGCTCTTAGCATTCCAGATGATAAAGAAATAGTTTTTACGTCTGGTGCAACTGAAGCAAATAACCTCGTCATGAGAGGAATGAAAGGCTATCTGCATGTAATTTCAGCTACAGAGCATCCTTCAATTCTTAATTCTGCATATAATCCACATATAATACCCGTTAATCAAGAGGGTATTGTTGACTTTTTAGAGCTAGAAAAAATTCTAAGCGAACTTGAAGGGAATAAAGTAATAATTTCAGTGATGATGGCTAATAACGAAACTGGAGTTATCCAGCCTGTTAAGGAAATAGCTAAAATGGCACATAAATTCGGGGCAATCTGTCACACTGACGCTGCTCAAAGTGTTGGGAAAATCGAATTAAATATGGAAGATTTAGGAGTGGATTTACTTACTTTATCTGCTCACAAATTTGGTGGTATAGCAGGTAGTGGAGTTTTAATTTTTGACAAAAAGCTTGTAATAGAACCTACTATAATAGGTGGTGGGCAAGAAAAAGGATTGCGTGGTGGTACAGAAAACATTATTGCAATAGTAGGTCTTTCTGCTGCATTGCAAAACATTCCAGATCTTCTATCAAAGATGGATGAAGTAGAGAAGCTGCGTGATCAATTGGAGTATGGGTTATTAAGTCTTGTCAGTGATATCAAGATCTTTGGCAGAAATTCTAAAAGATTGCCAAATACAAGTTTCATTTATATGCCGAGAGTGAAGAATGATCTGCAGCTCATGTGCTTTGACTTAAATAATATTGCAGTCAGCAATGGTTCTGCATGTTCTTCTGGAAAAGTTGGGCCTTCTCATGTTTTGCTTGCAATGGGAGCAACAAAAGAGCAAGCAGAATGTTCAATTAGAATCAGTATAGGTCCGGAGGTTAAACCGCGAGACATAGAAAAAATAGTGGATTGTTGGTATAGTATCTATAAGAAGAATGCTTTAGTAAATGCAAAAACTACTTTCACCATTCCCCTTAAATCATGATAGAGGGAATGGTGAAAGTAATTTCTATTGCCAGAGGTTGTTATAATAGTTAAATGCTGCTGAAAACCGATTTGCTTATAGTTATGGAAGAAATTCTCTAATTGCATACCACACCATTCAATTGTAGTATGTCATTTTATACTTGATAAAAACGCTGTATTGTATTATAATATATCATTAAGAGATAATAAGGAGTTACATATGTCTTATATGAAAAACGAACAGGATATTCGCTCTCAGGGCGTTTATTATAGTGCTGGACTCAGGAGTTACCTAACTAAAGTATACAATTATATGGCTTTAGCTTTAGGTGTTACAGGGCTTGTTGCGTTTTTAACAGTGTTTTCTGGTCTTTTCCAGGTGATTTATTCCAATCCTGTTCTATCGCTTGTGGTAATGCTATCCCCAGTTGCATTGGTGTTTTATATGTCTTTTAGGCTTCAACACCTAAGTGCTCAGTCAACACTTACTGTATTTTTTCTATTCTCAGTTTTAATGGGAATTTCTTTATCTCATATTTTTATAATTTATACTGCAGAAAATATAGCGAGAGCATTTTTCATTACATCGATCATGTTTGGTTCTATGGCTTTATATGGTAATACTACAAAAAAAGATCTTACCAGCATGGGTTCTTTTTTGATTATGGGAATCTGGGGGTTAATCATTGCATCTATAGTTAATCTGTTTCTTGGAAGCAGTCCTCTCTATTTTGCAATATCATTTGTATCAGTGATAGTATTTACTTTAATGACCGCATACGATGCTCAGAGAATTAAAGATGTTTATTATAGGTATAATGATGGCTCAGAGGTTGCAACTACTAAGCTGGCAGTACTTGGTGCAACTAACCTTTATTTTGACTTTATTAACATATTCCTCAATTTACTTAGGTTACTTAACTTATTTAATAATAGGGATTAGGTGTTCCCCTTTGTAAGGAGGGATAGTAAGGGTTCTATAGCTTTCTTTCTAATATCTTTAGTGGTATTGATGCTGTGTCTTGCGTATGCTTCGGTGCCATTGTATAGCATCTTTTGCAAAGCTACTGGATATGGTGGCACAACGAGAAAAGCAACTAATACAACAATAAATGCAACTGACCAAAAAATCAGGATTTACTTCAATGCTGATGTAATGTCCGGTCTGCCTTGGAATTTTAAATCAGAAACTAACTACATTGATACGAATATAGGGCAACAAAGTTTAGTGTTTTATTATGCAGAAAATTTATCTGATCAGCCTTCGCTTGGAATGGCAGTGTATAATGTCACACCTTTTAAAGCAGGTAAGTATTTCAATAAAGTTGCATGCTTCTGCTTTGAAGAACAAATTTTGCAGCCAAAACAAAAAGCAGCTATGCCAGTGTCCTTTTACATAGATCCTGAGATAATGCGTGACAATAGTACAAAAGATTTAAGTGAAATAACACTATCGTATACGTTTTTTAAGCTTAAATAACAAACCTTTTCCTATTGTGATTAAAATAATAGTTATGCAACAGGTCTATTGAATTGAGCAGGAGCTCTTATTTGCTTTTTGCACACTGACTACTTGTGTTTCAGTGTTCGTTGTTGCTAATTCCCATCCTTCATTATTTGCTTCACAAGCATTCCAACATTGAGCCAACTCCTTATTATTTTTTATAGAATCTGGTATTTCTATGTTGGGATTTTTTTCTAATGTATGCTTAATTAGAATCTCACAGCAATTTTTGCGTTCAATTGACTTATCCTTACAATATAATTCAGCAACACACTCTAAAGCAGTGTTTCCATTGTAGTTTTCATCTGGGCTATCATTCACTCCCGCTTTTATGAGAGCCTTTAACACTTCTGGAGAACGAGCCAAAGCGCAGGCATGTAAATATCCTTTCTCATTTTGTACGTTAGCCCCTGCTTTTATTAAAACTTGCGCTAGATTTGTTAAAGTGTACGGTTTATAGTTAATGGCGATGGAAAAAAGACTATCTATTGGAAAGCCATCATAATCTTTCAAGTCAAATCTGTGATTAATATCAAATCCTTTTTTTCCCAAGAAGTATATAAATATTTACAATAGTCTCCTTTTTTATCTGATTTTTGCATTTTACATTTTAACCTTTCTTTTATTTTTATTATTGGTATCTAAATCGTCATCTTCATCCACTTCACACAACACATTGAATAAAACACCATAAAGCCAAGTTTCTCTGTTTGTCATAATTTGTGCCTCAAAACTATTAACAATACGCTTATGTAGTGTATAAACTCTAAATAACATTTTGCAAAATATTAATTGCTAGATAACATAATTAAAGTTTTTGTCTTACATTTATCATGGTTAGAGCTATACAAATTAAAAAAACTGGGGGGCCAGAAGTATTAGAATTTGTAGATAAGAGCATAGGTGAGCCAAAAGATGAGGAAGTCTTAATACGTCATACAACTATCGGCTTAAATCGTTATGATTTAGAATACAGAAAAGGTACACGCAAAATTAAAGATCTGCCATCAGTACTTGGAGTAGAGGCAGTAGGAGTTGTTGAAAAGCTTGGTAAAAAAATTAGTGATGGACTTAAGGTTGGAGATAGAGTTGGATATTGCACAGCTCCTCCAGGGGCATATTGTGAAAAGCGCATTGTACACCAGAAATATTTGATAAAAATTCCGAATGATATACCTGATGAAGTTGCTGCTGCAGTATTGTTTAAAGGTATGACAGCTCACTATTTAGTTAATCAATCTTATAGAATCAGGCCTGGTGCTTTTGTACTAGTTCATGGAGCTAATGGTGGTTTGGGGCAAATAATATGCCAATGGGCAAAGGATAAAAAAGGTGTAGTGATAGGTTCTATAAGCTCTGACGAAAAAATGAAGATAGCTTTACAAAGTGGCTGCACATACGCAATAAACTACAATGATAAAGACTTCGTTTCTAAAATCATGGAGATTACGAAAAATAGAGGAGTAGGTGCGGTGTATGACCCTATAGGTTACGCTACAAGCAAGCTCTCTTTTGAATCTTTAGGTAAGTTTGGCATATATGTTTCCTATGGGCAGATATCAGGTAATGCTCCTATTAATTTCTCTTTACTTAGTTCGCGTTCGTTATTTGCAGCTGGAACTTCGATATATCACTACAAGCACAATAGACTTACGTTAGTGCTTACTGCAATGGAAATTTTTGAAATGATAAGAAAAAAACTTTTAATTGTACGAATTAATAAAAAATATAAATTTGATGAAATAATAGAGGCTCATCGTGACATGGAAAATAGAAAAGTAAGTGGGCTAAATATTATCAAAGTTTCTTAAATAACTTAGTAACCTAAAATAATTATTCATTAAGTCATATCAACAAGAATTTCATATGGTTAATTCTCTTTTTGGGAAAGTTAAAAGCATATAGCTGAACTGACTGAGATTTTACCGGACTAGTTTGAAAAACTTGTCATTCTGCTACTCGTTAGTGGCGTGGTAATGCGATGTTTTATCTATAGATATTATGTTCACAGTAGTTTCAAAAGAAGCTGAGTAAATAAGTTATATTTCAAATTAGATTTGATGTCACATCTAACATTTAAGTATTATAACTTCAATAGTATATGGAGCTGTTATTTTTCTTTTAAATGAATGCTTTTTTCTGTTTTACAATAGTTTTAGAGTTGAGGTTATAGTACTTAGAAAGTTTACATTGCTTTATGAATTGTCTCTGTTGTTCTGATATATCCAGTAATCATAAGTTCTCCTTTAATGGCATTTTGTTCTCATATTTTATATACCATTACACTCTGGGACCATACATATAAGGCTAAAGTGTGCTGAAAGTCAATTAAAATTACTTAATACATTGACTATATAAACTAAAAATGCTAGTATTATATTATTAATTTTAAGTAAGAGTACATACTATGAGCTATACAAGAGAACAGTTAAAAGAGGCAATGCAAGCAAAAAGTAACCTAGAAAAGAAAATTGAATCAAAACTGGAACTAGGATTAGTAATATTAATAAGAGTAGTAGCAGTACCACTAATACTAGGAATGGCAGCTGTTACCGGGTCTCTTGCAGGTTTAGCTCTAAGTTATGTTAACTTGCCACCTCTCATTGCAGGTGGAATCATTGGTTCTGCAATGTCATTAGTAGGCTTAATCAAGGCTTGTTTTTTCTCAAAAACTACAAATCTCAACGATATACAAGAAGGCATGTCCAAAGAACATGAACAAATTTTGAGAGAATATAGCAACAGCGCTGAATATAAAATTAAAAATTATGCACATACTATCAGTAGTATTGGTGTTTCTTTTGGAGTTGGAGCAGGACTAGTTGCTCTTGGTTTTACATCACCAGCAGCTATAGGTGCTTTAACTTTTGTAGTGAGTATGATTCCTTATATTTCTTTAAGTTTCTTAATTGATAAAGCAATTGAGTGCTTTTTTCCAGAAGGAAATAAACAGCCAGGTAGCTCAGTTGATAGTGATGTGAAAATTGTTGATGGGGATGTGTGCAGGAGAGTATTTTAAGAGACGATAGATAGAAGTTTTTGAAGAGGATTTAGCCCATTTTTTTGTGTTAAGTATAATTGAATTATCAGCTTAATTCCTAATCCTGCATAGCTAGTTGATTTTCCCATCCAAGAATCATTTTATTAGCTTGCCTCAATGTTTCAATAGAAGGCAAATCTTCTGTGCTGAGTGGTAGGCGGACAGTTTTGTGTTCTATGAGCCCAATGTCATGCAAAAGTGCTTTAGTAGGTATTGGATTGCTGGCAGTAAATAGAGCTTTGCAAGCTTGTTGCCAACTGTCTGCTTGAGGGTTCTTGCCGCTCATGCATTGCTTAACATATTCATGTACTACACTTGGCCAAACATTGGCAGCAACAGAAACCAGACCAGCCGCACCCTTAGCAGCCATATCAAATATCATATTATCGTCCCCACAAAACACCTCAATATTTGGTGCAACTTTCTTATACTGAGTTAAAGTATCAACGGTGCCACTTGAATCTTTGATAGCCCAAAATTTTTCGTGGCTGGATAAGTTGCGTACAGTTTCAGCGTGAAGACTCACTCCTGCTCTTGATGGAATATTGTAAAGCATGGCTGGCACATGTGCTTTTTCAAGCAGCTTTTCAAACCATAAAGTTTGCCCCATGATTCCAGGCTTTGCATAAATGGGAGTTGTCATTAGATAGCCATGAATAGGCATACCCTTGCAAAAATCAAGCCATTCAAGAGTCTGATATAGATTCACTCCTGGTACACCAATTATAATTTTCGTATTTAATTTTAGCTCACATACAAATTCAACTAATGTGCGCTTTTCAGAATCAGTAAGTGATAAGCTTTCACCTGTGCTACCTAGCAACACTACACCATTTTCAGCTTCAGCTTGCATTGTTAGTAAACGCTGCAAGCTTTGGTAATCTATACTATCTCCACTGCAATTAAAAGGAGTAACACAAGCAGTCCATAAAAATGTAGATTTCAATTGAAGTTATTAAAATGGTATTTCATCATCGATTAGTTCGTCTTTTATATCGTTGTCAAAACTTCCGTGTTTATCTTTTTGTTCTGTTTCATTTTGTTTGTATTCACTTGGCTTGTAATCAGAGTTTGACATACTGTTTCGTGAATCTAAAAGGGTAAGGGCACTATTAAAGTTATACAGCACCACCTCTGTCGTATGCCTTTCGCTACCATTTTGGTCAGTCCATTTTCTAGTTCTCAGAGAACCTTCAACGTAAACTTTACTACCTTTGCGCGCAAAATCCTTAACAATTTTTACTAATCCTTCACTAAAAATTACAATATTATGCCATTCTGTCTTTTCAGAGCGCGTACCAGAAAATTTGTCAGTCCAACTTTCAGATGTGGCTATCGAAAAACTTGCCATCTCTTTTCCATTTTGTGTAGTCCTAATTTCAGGATCTTTTCCTAAATTACCAACTAATATGACTTTATTTATAGTACCACTAGACATAATTATGCTTTAAAATAAATCCCTTTATTATCTTACGTGAGAGTATTATTGTCAAATTTAATTAAAAACGCGCTTGGAGGGATTCGAACCCACGACCTTTGCCTCCGGAGGGCAACGCTCTATCCAACTGAGCTACAAGCGCAGATGTATTAGATTATTTAATAGATAAACTATCTAAATCAAATTTTTGTTCTGGATAAAGCGTAAACATAATACCTCCATGTCCAAAATGTACATTTTTAGAATTGCTTATCCGTTCTTTTGTTATCTTTTGGTTTACAGCCCATGAAAAAGTTACATAATTTTCAGTTACTGAGTGCACTTTTAAATCCTTAGTATTTATAAACAACTTTCCATTTACCCATATTTTCCATGTATCGGGGGAAAAGTATAAAATTGAATCTAAACTGACTACTTTACAATTGAAATTTTCTTCCTCTGTAACTCCTGAAGACTGTAAGTTAAACTTTTCCATCTCACTAACTATTCTATTAACCTGCTCTTCATCAAAAAAAATGCTTTTTATGCTACCATATTGCGATAAAGTACTCTCTGCTGCCTCTTTTATTATATCGTCTCGATCTATATAATAATTGTTGATAAAAAAACACTCCTTCGCACGCAAATTTGCTATATCAATGAAGTCATTTATTTCTTGATTTCCAACTTTTAAAATACTTTTTAAGTACTTCTTTTCTATAATCATTCCATCATTAGAATGATGACAGACCATTTCATCATTGCCTTGTCTTTCTATATATACACATAAATTTTCACTATTTAACCCTAATATTTTATGCTCAATAAAATCTTCATTACTAATATGCTGTTGGCAAGAATATTTTTTACAAATCCCTATATTTTCTACAAGATCTTCGCAATTGCAATATGCACTAAAATTAAAAAATAGCAGCGTAAAAATAAAAAACAACTTTATATTCATCTACTTAATATGGTATACCAATCAAAAACTATACTAGCTCTCACTATCTCTATCATATTACCACTTAAAATCTGGTTTATAACTTTAGCATCTATATTTCTCTGCTTATTCAAGGTAAGAGATCTGATCATAACATAACCAGGAAGATTTGGAATAGACTGTAGAAATAAAAAAATATGCTTATCGCTAATTGAGCTTAAACTTAGAACCACTTCACTTCTTATTACTTTTGTATGTTCACTTTTATTGTGGAGTTCAGCTTCTTCAGGTATAGAAATTGATATTTCAGGTTCTAACATGTAGTGTTTTTTATATAGCTTGTTAAGCTCAAAATTTAAATTTGTAATGTATCTGCTACTATGTAAGTTTGAAGAAGAAATTCTTTTCCATAAATCTAGGTTTTTATTTAGAACGACTTCTTTATTTTGAATTTCAATGATCTGTAAATTAATAGAGCGTATTTCCTCAGCTGCAGTTTGATTTTTATTATAAACCTTTTTGTTATAGATAATAAAACACGTTGATAACCCTATTAATACAATAGATAACAATAAGTAATATATGCACTGAATTGTAGCTTTTCTTTTTAGTTGAGAGATAGTCATCAATCTACATTGCCTCTCCTATTTCAACATCAATAGATAGATTTTTCTCTTTAGTAGTAGGTAAGCTAGAAATACTAATATCATGAGTACGGAAATTATCGTTTAAATTTTTCTGTAGTTTCTCATATTGATAAGAAATGTCTTTACCAGATTGAAAATTAAACCTTAAAGTTGTGGTAATATAACTTTTTGCCTCATTATAATTCCACTCAAATAATTGAAGCTCTACATCTGGTACTTTTAGCTTTTCTACATACTTAACTTGTGTGAGAGGAGAGTACTCTATTTTTGATAAAATATTATTGATATTAATAAAATCGTAAACTTCATCTATCTTTTTTACATTATAGCTTTGGCTAAGTTTTATTAGTTTGTTATTTAAAGCACTCCGCTTTGCAGATAAATTATCAGCAATATTAAAATTCGAATACAAATTCCGCAAACAAAAGGTGTTAATTACAATTAAAGTCAAAAGGAGGTATAGAAAAATCCGAGGAGAGTTTAAATAAAGGTAATTGAATAGATAAAATTCTTTAGTTTCTTTTGTATTAAAAACATCTGTTGGCTTATTCTTAAAGCTATGGAACAAAATTATGGTATCACAAAAGCTATCTTTTTCGCTTATAGCTAATTCTGCTACCAATAGTTTACCTAGCTCATATGGAGTCAATATGTTCACACTATTCTCTGAAAAATTTATAACTGATAAACTAGATTTAATAGCTTCTGATACTATGATGCAAAGGTCGATAGGGTCATTTTTTTCAAATCCAAACTTAGTTAAAGATTGAATTGTATTTTTCACTTCTTGATATATTTCACCAGCAATGATTCCTGGTAAATTATCATCAGTAAATGGTATTAAACGTGTAAATATCATTTTGTTCTCTTTAAGAACCACTTGTCTATAGCCACCTGTTTTAGTTGCAGCAACTATAATTTTCCAGTTACTAGGATCTTTGTGTAGAATCTTTTTTGCTATACTGACTAGTTCTATAGGAAACATTAATATTCCTTTAAAGTTAGAGCCTATTTCAACAAACACGTCCAACCAATATTCTATTAAATGATTTGCTTTTGATGAAACAAATAGATACCACCAGTTTTGATTAAATTTATTCGGCTTTTCGACCAAGAGAATAGAATTTATATCGTTATTATGAGCAAAATGCTCTACTTTTGTTTTTGCTGATAGATAAGCACTAATCCTATTTACTCTTGGGATAGACTGTAGCAAATAGTTCTGATCAGTGTGATTGAGAACCAGATATAAGGGTGCTTTTTTATCTGATGAGAGACATGAAATTAAATCAGAAACAACTTTATTATTTTTGTCCTTAGCAAAATATCTTTTATTTAAAGTATCATTTTTAAAATATAGTAACATTGTGCCTTCTTTTCCTATAGAAAGCATAAACTTACTTTTGGGTTTTGACCCAAACATATTAACAAAGTGTATACTCATCTAGAATTAAAAAGGTAATTTATTGAAATTCATTAAACATTAGATGACAATATTACTTATATTATAAGTTTTTGATAAAATTAGTAGTAATATTAACCCTTTTGTATGATGAAGGTTTTTTATATTTGTGCTAGACACAACTTAACCTGACAAACGAGGATTAATTATATCTCAGCTTGATATTTTATTCTCCAACAGACTGAAAATTGAATTGAGCTAAAGACTTGATTTGACGCACGTTGTTGCACATTACCATTTAGTATACTTGAACTGAACATTTTCAGTGAATCCATCTGGCATGACTGAAACTTTTGTATTCATATTTATTTTTAAGTAATTTACTAGCTCATCAACTAATATATCAGGAGCAGAAGCACCTGCAGTAATTCCTATTTTTTCTGCGCCCTGCAACCAATTTTTGTTCATACATTTATAATTATCAATCAAATAGGCTCTTTTTCCTCTGGAAATACACAGGTCTAATAAACGGTTTGAATTTGAACTGTTTTTGCTTCCTACAATTAACACTACGTCTGTAATTTTAGCCAATTTTTTAACAGCGTTCTGCCTATTTTGTGTTGCATAGCATATATCTTTTAAGTCGGGGCCTGTAATGCTTGGAAATCTGAGCTTCAGTGTAGCAATAATTTCTTTGGTATCGTCAATACTTAACGTGGTTTGTGTTACATAAGATAAATTATCTGGATCTTTGATTTGTAAATTGTATACGTCTTGCATAGTTTGCACTAGAGATATAGGATTACTTACTCTTCCCATAATTCCTTTAACTTCTGGATGATTTTCATGTCCAATTAGAATTAATTCTTTACCACTATCCTCATACCTTTTTGCCTCTTTATGTACTTTGCTAACTAATGGACATGTTGCATCAATCACTTGAACACCCTTTCTTTTTGCCTCATCCTCTATACTTTTCGACACTCCATGTGCGCTAAAGATCAATATCCCTCTATTGTCTTTAATGTCTTCTATGCTGCTTACAAAAACCACTCCTTGTTTCTTGAAGTCCTCTACTATATACTTATTATGAACGATTTCGTGTAGTACATAAACTTGGCGTTCATTTTTGTATTTCTCTAAAGTGATTGCTAATATGTCTACAGCTCTTTTAACCCCTGCACAGAAACCGCGTGGTTCAGCTAAGATAATCTCCATTTTTTAAGTAAGTATGCAAACATTGCTAAAAAGTAAGCTCCGCTCACTATGTTTCATATCATGACTGCTTTACTATAATTTCAAATTTATCATTACCAAGATTCTTATTAATATACCAGGAACCGTCATCTTTAATTACAAATTCAGGACCCTTGAGGTCTCTTGTTATTGTCCTTCCATTTTGGTCATCCATGGCAATATGGATATCGAATGTAGCGATGTCTAGATTTATTATAGCTTTTTTCCCACTGTATGAATTTAGACTAAACTTGCCCAACATGACATCATTAATACTCACTTCTCCTGCATAAGTATCACACTGACCATCTACACAACACTCACTTTCAATATAAAAAAGGTCTGACATATTTATATCTATAAAAAAAAGAACTAAACTTACATACTAAATATAGCTTAGCGTTAATAAGCAATTACAGATTACTTTGGCTACAACAATAATGCAACTGAAAGTATAACATAATTAATTGTATAAGAAACTACACTTTAGAGAAATGGTTGTTTGGTTTTTTTATTAATTTTTTTCACCATACTGTCAATCATGTGTTTTATTCCTTGATATACAGAGTGTGTACTTTCATCACTACGCATATAAGCAGAGCAGGAAAATATATTATGCTTTTCGTCTTCTATTGATAGCTTTGTATCGCATGTTATATGTTCGCCGCCGAGCTTCTCTATCAACTGGTCTTTGTCGTCTCCTATAGTTACCTTAATCTTACTTTCTTCTTTACCTATCTTGCTACTTAAAATTAAAACAATAATGGCTGGAGATATACATATAGTTCCTATTGGCTTTTTTGCAACAAAGAACTCTGAGACTAATCTTTCAAACTCAGGCATTACTGTTTTATTTTCAGCCAAGTCAGATAAATTTTTTGCAACTCCATATCCACCAGGTACGACTAGCATGTCAAAATTTTCAGCTTTAGCTTCTCTTAAATCATTTATCTCACCTCTTGCAACTCTTGCTGCTTCTACAAGTACATTCCTTTTTTCTTTTACTGCTTCTTTTGTTTTGTGATTCATAACTTGTGTAATATCAATGTTAGGAGCAAAACATGTGACTTCAACTTCCTGCTGATCAAGCACAAGCAGAGTTAAGACCGCTTCTCTCACTTCTGTGCCGTCGAGGTGGCCGCATCCTGATAAAACCACAGCGGCTCTTAATTTTTTCTCACCCATAAAATACCTTGATTTCATATAATCTAGGTATTGTAATACAAATTCCATATTTGGAAAGGAGTAATTATTTTATGTTAATTATAATATAATTAATAATTAGTATATATAATTAGGCATATTTATAATTGATGCGAGTTAAATATGGTACAAGGTGGTACAACACATCCAACCAATTTGGATGTGTTAATTGAAGATGTAGTAAGATATATTAGTGGAAAAAAAGATTTGTTGCAAGCATTCAAGACTCTATTACAAGCAAATGAATTTGTAAAAAGCGGTGAAATTTTTAATGAATCAACCATCAAACATGTGTTTCAATTGCTGATGCAAAATCCAGATCTTTTGAAGAGCACAATAGATATTGTAAAGGAGCATCTTGAGAAAGACGATAATCAATTAAAAACACTTCTTGAACAAGTAAATAAAGTAAAAGGCATGGAGAAAGAGCTTGAAACTTTAGGCAATCAACTGTTAGCTCAAGGATTGATAAGTGGAGCAGCAGTGACAACACTAACAGGTGCACTAGCAGGTTTATTAACAGTAGGAGGAGTGACCGGTGCATTAATTGTTGGTGTAGCAGCATTCGTAGGGTTTGTAGCACTAGTTGCTATAGCTGCTATCGGTTATGCTATATATCAGCATAGAGGTGAGATAAAAGAAGGTGCGATTGCAGTAGGGAAAGCAGTGAAAAGTTTTGTGAAAGATTTTATCGATAAATTCCCTACAATTCAAGCAAGAGAGAATAATTTTGGAAAGTTAATAAGCAATTTGAGAAAACAGGTTCTTAAAGCTAATGACGAAGAAAGAACAATCCTTAAGAATAAAGTACAAATAATAGAAATGCTTCAAAATGAAGGGCAGCGATCTGCTATACAAGAGTTAGTAAAGGATAGAGAAATTAAAGAATTTTCAAAACAGAATATGAACAAACTTCTGGAAAAGGGCATCAGTACTCATGAGGAAGATAGGGAGAAACTTGTAGGTTTTATGAGTGAATTTCAACCTGCAATTATGGCCATTGGTGATAATGACATAGAGAAGGTAAGAGAAAAAGTTAATGAGAAAGTTAAACAAATGAAGCCAAGTCCTGAAGTGAAGAATCCAAGTTCTGAACGAGTGAGTGAAGAAGGGAAAGAAATGAATTGATACATTTGAAGAGCATTTTGATGTGAAAATTACTATCGAAAGGGTGGCACGCTACTTTTTGGGAGTGTTCAAACCGGATTTTTAGTTCAACTCAATTTTTAATCTATTAGGAAAGAAAATATTGAGCTGAGAGATAGTTAAAAGGCAAAGCTGTAGTCCATTTTTGCTCTGTCTTTTTATAGCACAATATACCAACTTGTACAAGCTGGTAAATGAACCTTTGGTTTTAGCAAATTTTCTTCCTCGATAGAATTAGTGGAGCCGCCTAACTGGCCCTGAATACTAGACAAATTTTTCCAATTGTTTTGCCACGATTTTATGACCAAAGGATATTTTTTACCCATCAGCTCAAGCAAATAATTTTCAGCGATTTCTTTACTTGAAGCACGATATATTTTTTTTAATCATTCATGAAAGTTTTTGCTACTTCAGTGAATTTCTTATCTGATGTACAATACATTTCTGCTTTAGCTATTTATAGCTGCAGGAAAACTTTTTAACACATGCAATCAGAATATCCTCTATTCCTCTCTCTCTTTTAGGTCGTTTAACACTTCTAACCAGAACCTCACTTTCAGCTTTTTCTTGCTTTACCATATCTCTTCCCCTCTTGTCTCTATCTTTATGTATTAAGCTATATAACTCAAAATCTTGATAAAATGCAGAAAAGTTTTTTTAATTTCAGCTCCATCCTCGAAGAGTTAGAAAATAACTTTAAGCAAGTTAGTCAGAATTTTTCTGACGCAAAGGAACAAGTTTTAAATTTAGCTGTCAACTCTGAAGATTTGGCAGGCAAGTTTCTTAATTATCACCCGAATATGTGCATAGTATAAAATTAGCTTGATAGACCTCAAGAGCTTTGCCCATGAAACCAGTGTGCTTCTTAAAATACAATATACTTTCGTTACTTTAATTATGAAAATCCGTTAAGCCTTCTTGCCAATTACTACAATATTTTCACTTGGAAAAAAGTAGTCAGGTATAGCCATGTTTTTTGGTGCAGGACCGCCAATTACTCGGCCTGATGTGTCATAATATGAACCGTGACAAGGGCAGAACCAACCGTTGCCGTCTTTTGTAGCGTGATCAACTGGTACACATCCAAGATGAGTGCATATTCCAATCATAATTAACCATTCATCTTTCCCTTTGTATACTCTTTTTTCATCTGATTCAGGATCTCTCAAATTTTCTGCATTTATGGCTCTTGCAGCCTCAATCTCTTGTTTTGTGCGCTTGCGGATAAATACTGGCTTACCTTGCCATTTTACTTTTTTTCCTTGTCCTTCTTGAATGTCAGATAGATTAACCTCAACCGTAGACATTGCTAAAACCTCAGCAGAAGGATTCATAGACTTAACCAATGGCCAAAAACCGCTTGCAGCTCCTATACCTGCCATGGCACACGTAGTTAATGTGATAAAATCTCTTCTACTCTTATTTTTGGCAAAATCTTTAACAAGAGATGTTTTTTTATTCTTCTCATTCGTCAATGATTTTTTATTTTTAGTTAACTTCTTATCCATCAATCTCTACTTGAACATAGACATATATTTTAATTTAAATATTATAGATTAATCAATAGAAATTTGCACTGTTTGCTTAGCCTTTGCTACATAATTAAGAAGAAGTAGCACTTTCAACCTCAGGCATATTCTCTTCAGTGGAGCTAGGATCTTCAATTTTTGCTACCGATACCACCTTTTCTTTATTTTCTGTTTTAAACAGAGTAACTCCCTGAGTGCTGCGTCCTGCAATTCTAATTTCATTAACCGAAATGCGAATTAACTTTCCTTTATCTGTAATAAGCATTATGTTGTCATCCTGCTCAACTGGAAAACTAGCAACAACATTGCCATTTCTACTAGTAGTAAGGATATTTGTAATACCAACACCACCTCTACCTGTTACCCTATATTCATATGCAGAAGTTCTTTTACCAAAGCCATTTTCAGTAATAGTTAATATGAATTCCTCATTAAGTGCGAGTTTTGAGAATAATTCGTTCTTTATTCCTAAATCATTCAAAGTTTTTTCTGATTTAGAATCAATTGAGTTATTGGTTGCAGCTTCCATCCTTTTTGCAAGCGGAACTCTTAAGTAAAGTTCTTTTGTTTCTGTTGCAATACCTATGCCGTTTAGTATGGTCGTGGATATCACGCTGTCATTTTTTGCAAGTTTGATACCTCTTACTCCATCTGAATTGCGACTCTTAAATTGACGCACATCGCTTACAACAAATCTAATGCTTTTTCCAAGCGTTGTTGAAAGTAGAACGTGATCAATTTCGCTACATACTTTAACTGACACTAATTTATCCCCTTCATCGAGCTTTATTGCTATTTTTCCATTGCTTGGAATATAGTGAAAATCCGCTAAGGAGTTACGCCTTATGTTCCCATGAGCAGTAGCAAAAACTATATTTTGATTTTCGTCATTCTCACTTGGAAGCGGCATGATGTTAGTTATAGTTTCACCATCGCTAAGCGGGAATATATTAACAAGCGCTCTTCCACGTGCAGTTGGCTCTGCAAGAGGCAGTTTGTAAACTTTTAATCTGTAAACTCGACCGATATTAGAAAAGAATAAAAGGCTAGTATGAGTATTTCCAACAAATAATTTTGTGATTACGTCCTCCTCTTTTAATCCCTGTCCTAGCTTTCCTTTTCCACCACGATGCTGGGTTCTATAGTGAGAGAGCTTCACACGTTTGATGTAACCATTCATAGTTACGGTCACTACCATATCTTCTTGTGGAATTAGATCTTCAGCTTCAATGTCCATGTCTGATTCTTCTATTGAAGTTCTTCGAGGTACGGCAAATCTATTCTTTATTTCTTGTAAATTGTTTTTTATTTCTTGCATCAATTTCTCTTCTGAGCCAAGAAAAGCGATATATTCTTTTATCAGGCTAAGCATTGAATTTAACTCATTTTCTAATTTGCTTTTTTCAAGGCCTGTTAAGCGTTGCAATTTCATATCAAGAATAGCTTTTGTTTGCAGCTCAGTTAATCTATACACTCCATCTTTCAAAAAGCTCATACTGTCTGAGATTAATTCAATAATCGTGTTTATTTCAGCTGAGGTTTTCCATTCCTTGTTTAAAAGCTCTCTGCTTGCTTCTTCAGGATCTTTTGCACCACGGATGATTTTTATCACTTCATCTATGCTGAGGACCGCAATGTAGAGCCCTATGTATATATGAGCTTTTTCTCTCGTCTTTTTTAGACGAAACTCTGTTCTCCTGATTAGTACTTCTTTTCTAAAGTCAATAAAAGCAGCTATGATTTCTTTCAATGACATCAAAGCAGGCCTGTTGTTGTTCAGAACTAAAGTATTAACACTAAAGCTACTTCTCAGAGGAGTAAGTCCTAGTATTTGATTCAATATAAAATCTGCTTCAGTGTTTTTTTTGAGATCAATTACTACTCTAATACCAGACTTATCAGACTCATCCCTAATCTCTGTTATGCCCTCAATTCTTTTTTCTTTTGCGAGCTCGCCTATTTTCTCAATTAATTTTACTTTATTTACTTGGTAAGGTATTTCATCAATAACTATTGCTTGTCTATCTTGTGGCAGATTTTCTATATGAGTTTTACCCTGAACGACAATTGAACCTCGGCCTTTAGCAAACGCTGATCTTATTCCAGATCTGCCAAGAATTATTCCTCCCGTTGGAAAATCCGGCCCTGGTATTACTTCAAGCAACTCATCTAGAGTAACTTCAGGGTTATCTATATATAACATGCAAGCATCAATTATCTCACCAAGATTATGAGAAGGAATATTGGTTGCCATACCAACTGCAACACCACTTCCACCGTTTACCAACAGATTAGGAAATTCTGCCGGCAATACGACAGGCTCCGTTTCATTTCCGTCGTAGTTTGCCCTAAAATCAACTGTATCTTCATCAATATCATTCAGTAAAAAATGCGACACCCTGTGGAGCCTTGCTTCTGTATATCGCATTGAAGCTGGCGGATCTCCATCTATCGAACCAAAGTTACCTTGCCCATCAATAAGTGGTAAAAGAAGAGAAAAATCTTGAGCCATCCTGACCAAGGAATCGTAAATAGCTGCATCACCATGTGGGTGATATTTTCCCATTACATCTCCAACTATACGAGCTGCCTTTTTATATGGCTTACCTGCATCGAACCCAGCTCTTGACATTGCATATAATATACGCCTATGTACAGGTTTAAATCCATCTCGCACGTCAGGTATAGCTCGGCTTATGATTACACTCATTGCGTAGGAGAGATAAGAATCTTCTAGCTCTTTTACTATCGAAACTGGTACTATATTGTCTTGCATTTTCTATACTTTGATTGAAGATATTAACATTTAGTTAGACAAATGGGCAATGACAGACTTGAACTGCCGACCTCCTCGGTGTAAACGAGATGCTCTACCAGCTGAGCTAATTGCCCCTCTAGATATAATTCTATAGTTCAATGTTGTTATTGTAAACAAAAATAGCTATGAAAGTAGCTCTTATGAAATTGCTGGGTGCGCACTATGGAGTTGTATAAATTTTAGTCTTGCTGCTACCTTATATAAAGGTATTCTTTCACTTGCATTTTTTGACATGTTCAACAACTTTAAATAAAATGCTGTAGCATTTTTAAAATCTGAGAGTTTATCTAAAATAACAGCTAAATTATAGATATAAAAAATATTGTTTTGATCTAGAGAAATTGCCTCTGTCATATACTCTCTAGCTTTTACGTAGTCTCCTTTTTTCATATAGGTCAAACCCAAATTTGCTGATAAAGGGGCGTAATTTTTGTGTATATCATACAATTTCAACATTTCACTTAATGCCAAATCAGGATCATATTGTGAGATTATCGTCAGAAAATTTTTAAATATATAGGGGTTATTAGAGTATTCTTTTAACAGTTTTGTGTAAATCTCTATAGCCTTTTTAATTTCTTTATTAGCGTAATAGATATTCCCTAGTCCAATTAAAGCACTTTCATGATAAGGAAATTTTGCGATAATCTGATTAAGGAGAGAAGTAGCTGTCTCATTATCTCCTGATTCAAAGGAGTCTTTTGCTTTTTTTAAAATAGAGTATATATCAAGATTCTTGCCAGAATTCTGCGAAATTTTGATATTAAATTTGTCACTTTTTCTCTCAATCACATCAAGATCTTTATATTTTTTATCAGCTTTTATATGCTTGACAACATTATCGAAGGCCTTTTGTATCTCTAAATTTTTGCTAGCATAGGTAATAGAAGACCTACATAAAATCACAACGCAAATTAACATGCAGATAAACATAGGTCCTAGTGTTGTGGGATTAGTTGCAGCGCGTAACCAGTAAATCTTATTTCTTTGAACTATACGCAACACATTACAAATTCATAAATGCTAAATTACTTATCTAATATAATAATAAAGATATTATTAATTGGCAGACACTATTTAGAATGAGTTCAAAAGAGCGCTTCTGCACATTCCATATTTCTGCCAATTACACCCCTCACATGCGTAGTCGAATTTTTCTAAAGACATTTTCTCTCTAATTCTTTTTACTGCTTCATTCCAGGTTAAAGTCTCTCCAATTTTTATTCCTAAAATTTCCATATGCCTTCTATCTAGCTCTAAAACTTTAGCTTGTGTAGTGCACTCACCTTGTTTTGTCTGATTTGGGCAGGCACTACAGATACTATCAAGATTGCCGACTACTTCGATTTGAGTGCTAATTACTTTACTTGCTATCTTTTTATAATTTTCTACAAAACCCTGAGAATACCCATATCCCCGAAACGCGAGGGTGCACATGAAATGATGAGGGCGGAATTTTATCATTTTTTCAAATATTGCAAAACTGCCACAAGTAGAAAAATTTTTACCAAACCAGGAAGGATAAATGGTAAAACACCTACCATTATTGCTTGTTCCAGACCCAAGTAAACAGCAAGCCAACTAACACCACAAATAAAGATTACAACTGTACCAGCCAGACAACTTAAAGAATTACACACAAATGATTTATACTTAGAGTTCAGTAATTCATTTACTTTGCTCATTACCATAACAGCAGCTGAACAGCCAATTAAATATCCACCTGTTGGCCCTAGAAAAATGTGATAACCACCAGAAAAACTTGCAAGAATAGGCAATCCTGCTGCACCAAGTGATAGATATGTAAGTACAGAATAGAATGCTGTTCTGCAGTTAAATTTAAGCCCAATAAGCATTACCCCCAAAGTTTGCAATGTGATGGGTACAGGCTGCAATGGTACGTTTATTTGAGCCATCAAGAATAAAAGTAAAACGCAAGACAGTATTTCAGCCAGTGTTGATCTACTGCTAGATTGTGTTATAAACATACCTTTCCAATAAAAATAACTTATTAGATTTAATGTATGTCTATAGGTTTTGCAATTTAAATTTTGCTTATATTGTGCTACAATAAATTATTTATGCGCTATTAAAAGTGAAATGACAAGTAAACAAGATCTATTATCGTTGATGAAAGAAAGACACAGCGGACGTTTATACGATCCTACAAGAGCAATATCTCAGAAAGAAATGGATATTTTAATAGAAGCTGTAAGGCTGACTCCCTCATGTTTTGGTGATGAACCTTGGAGATATGTAATATGCAACAAACAGAACAATCAAAGCGCATGGAAAAAATTGCTCGATTGTCTTGATGAATCTAATCAAAAGTGGGCAAAAGATGCACAAGTGTTAATCATATCTTTAAGTGCTAAAAACTTCCGAAAGCCAGACAAAGGGGGAAATTTTTGGGCTAAGCATGATACTGGTGCAGCAAATTATGCACTTATGCTGCAGGCTGCAGCTATGAACTTAATGGCTCATCAAATGGGTGGATTTAATAGAAATAAAATAGTTGAGAGATTCAATATACCTGATGATTTTAATGTAATGTCAGTGATAGCAGTTGGTTACGAAAAAGAGGGTGCTGAAGTCAAAGAAAAACAAAGAAGATCAATAAAAGAAATATTCTTTTATGACGGATGGCCAGCGAGCTGACTTGACCATTCTTCTCTTAATATCTTAAAAATTGGATTATCTGGTAAGTAATACTTTTTCATCCTATCCTCTTCAATTGCTTGCCAATCTTTCCCTGGTAATTTCTTACTTCCAAGTTCATAGTCCATGCTATCCAACGTATCTTCTCGAAAGCCATAAACAGCAAAGTGCCAATTATATTCATTAAAAATAGAAGTAAGATCTTGAAAATAGTGCTCTAATCCTTTTGAACAGCGATGCCCGCCAAACTCTCCAGCAAGGATCTTATAATCTGGTATATTATATCTCTCTTGGAAAATTTTTACGGGTTCTATGTATGATCTTAACTTACCCTTATTCCAGTACTCTACTTTTTTCGCATCAAAAGATTGAATATGCCCAGGGTAGGAAAAGTTACCCTGGTTTAATTTTAAGTTTGTATAAGCAAAAGGCTCATACATGTGAAAAGAATAAAGAGTATTAGAATCACCAACTGGTTTGAATTTATCAAAAGTATTAGAGTCAGCATAACTGCTGCTATCAAGTATTATTGGGGTCTCTGAGTCAACTTGGCGGATACTGTTCACCACGCTGCTATAAAAGCCAAATAGATTCTTTTGAACTTTGCTTTGCTCTACATTATAAATAGCCGAATTTGTGTTATTATAAAGTCTTTCTGGATGTGGTTCATTTAAGATATTATATCCAACAATAGCAGGATGATCTTTAAGCTCTTTCGCAAGATCTTGCCAAAATTTTGCTGCTTGTTTTTGAAAAGCTTGATCTGACCATAAACGTAAATCATCTTTATCGTTATTATTTTGCTTCCATCTAGATCCAGGTAAGCTAAGCATCGTTAATATTACTGGTATTTTTTGTTGATGAAAAGCATCTAAAACATCTTTAAGAACTTTCAGGTCTTTGGAAATCAGGCCCGGATAATTGTCTGCATTGCCTAAGAGGAAGTCACGTTGCGTAGTTTCAAATTTGTCAGGAGCAAGACGAATAAAACCGATTTTGTATTCCTTTGCTGCTTTGATTAAGTCACTATCAACTTTTCTATTGAAAACATTTGCTCCCTTTCTAACTCCAGTTTGCCAAAAGAGCATTTTGCTATTCTCCGGTATTGACTTAGCACTCACATTACAGAAAACTATAGAATACAAAACAGCTGTAATTAGAAGAAAAATTTTCACTTATATAATTTTTACTATAATGATGAGCAACTTAACGGATAAAATTCCTTTTGTAAAGATGCACGGAACTGGTAACAACTTCGTTATCATAGACTCACGTTCAACAGATGATTTAAATTGGAACTATAAAAAAATTGCTAACCAAGATAGTTACGATCAAGTTATAGTGATAACAAACTCCAGTTTAGCCGATTGCTTTATGCATATCTATAATGCTGATGGTAGAAAAGTTGAAATGTGCGGAAACGCGGCACGCTGTGTTGGGTATTTGATAATGTCAGAAAAAGGTGCTGAATATATCACTATTGAGTTGGTAAATAATCGTATCTTAGAATGTTTTAAAGTAGGTGATAAATCCATAAAGGTTAACATGGGTAAACCTTTGCTAAAATGGTATGAAATTCCCTTATCTACTGAGTGCAACACTCTTCACTTACCCATAGAGATTGAAATGCTAAAAGAGCCAGTTGCAGTAAATATTGGTAATCCTCACATAGTTTTTTTTGTTGATAACATAAGCGAAATACCATTGCAGAATTTAGGACCAAAGCTAGAAAATCACGAATTATTTCCTCAGAAAACAAATGTTAGTATTGCACAAATAGAAAAATCTGGAGAAATAAACTTAAGAGTTTGGGAAAGAGGAACAGGTATTACTGCTTCATGCGGTAGTGCGGCTTGTGCAGCATTTGTTGCATCTATACTTCGTAAGTGTTTGACTACTAAACAAACTTCAGTACATTTACCAGGAGGTCAGTTACTGATTGAGTGGTCAAAAAATATACTGATGACTGGGGATATAGGGTTTTTATGACTTAGACTAGGCACTGACACTCATTACTTCTAATACCTTTTTACCAATCACAGCAGGGGTTTCTGCAATCGCAACCCCAGCACTGCGCATAACCTCTAACTTTGTACCAGCACTTCCGCCACTAGAGGAGATAATAGCACCAGCGTGCCCCATACGTCTCCCTGGAGGTGCTGTTTGGCCAGCTACAAATCCAACAATTGGTTTTTTAGTTTTTTCCGCCTTTATAAAATGCGATACATCCTCTTCTTCATTTCCACCTATTTCACCAATAACTACAATACCATGAGTATCATCGTCTTTTAAAAATAACTCCATACAGTCAACAAACGTCATACCGTGAACAGGATCACCTCCAATTCCTATACATGTTGACTGACCAAAACCAACAGCGGTTGTTTGTGCTACTGCCTCGTAAGTTAAAGTTCCGGAGCGAGACATAATTCCTATGTGTCCACGCTTATGGATATGGCCAGGCATAATTCCTATTTTGCATTCTTCAGGTGTAATAATTCCCGGGCAGTTGGGACCAATCAATCGGCTTTTTGAGCCAGTAAGTGTATTCTTCACTTTCACCATATCAAGTATAGGAATGCCCTCTGTAATACAAATTATCAATTCTATTTTTGCATCTATTGCTTCAAGTATTGCAGCAGCAGCAAATTTAGCAGGTACATATATAACTGTAGCATTTGCACCGGTTTTTTCTTTGGCTTCTGCTACAGTATTAAAAACCGGTAAATTAAGGTGAGTGCTACCACCCTTTCCAGGAGTTACACCTCCCACCATTTTCGTTCCGTAATCAATTGCTTGCTCTGAATGAAATGTGCCTTGTGCACCAGTAAAACCCTGGCATATTAATCTTGTATCTTTATTTACTAAAATGGACATGCTCTACTTCACCTCTTGTACTATTTTCTGTGCAGCCTCGTCAAGTTCATCTGCAGCAATAATATTTAGCCCTGACTCTTCTAAAATTCTTTTTCCTTCTTTGAAGTTAGTGCCTGATAATCTAACCACTAGAGGAACTTTAATGCTCATTTCTTTTGCAGCCGCAACAATTCCACTTGCAATAATATCGCAACGCATTATACCACCAAATATGTTAACCAGAATTCCTTTTACGTTGCTATCAGACAATATGATTTTGAATGCTTCAGTTACAGTTTCTTTACTCGCTCCACCACCAACATCCAAAAAGTTAGCAGGCTCTGCTCCGTAGTATTTTATTATATCCATTGTTGCCATAGCAAGACCTGCACCGTTTACCATGCAACCAATACTGCCATCCATTTTGATGTAACTGAGCCCATACTTTGAAGCCTCTATCTCTTCTTTCACTTCTTCATCATAATCACGAAGTTCCATAATTTTTGGGTGACGATATAAAGCATTGTCATCGAAATTAATTTTCGCATCGAGCGCAATGAAATCTCCAGAACTTGTTTCAACCAGTGGATTAACTTCAATTTGGCTCGCGTCAGTTGTAATAAACGCATCATATATATTTTTTGCAATATTCGTTATCTTTCCTATTTGTTCTGAACTCAGATTAAAGCTATTACAAAGCTTATTGTTATCAAGACTTGTAAAACCAGTAGCAGGGTCAATATCAAACTTCACAATTTTTGTAGGAGAATTTTTTGCCACTTCTTCGATATCCATTCCACCTTCTGAAGAAAATATAAATACTAGCCTGCTAAGCTTTGGATCGACTACTAGACTCAAATAGTACTCTTTCTTAATGCTTGAGCCTTCTTCAATGTACACTTTTCTTACTTGCTGCCCGCTTGGCCCTGTTTGATGAGTAACTAAAGTCATACCAATCATGTCCTCTACAAACTGTTGAGTTTCTTCAACTGACTTTGCTAGCTTTACGCCACCGGCTTTACCCCTACCACCTGCATGAATTTGAGCTTTAACCACAAACACATCAGATTTTAGTTGATTTATTTGAGTTTCTACTCCTTCTGCAGATGTAGCAACAAAACCCTTTGGTACCGGGACATTAAACTTGTGTAAAATTTCCTTTGCTTGATATTCGTGAATATTCATAAGATAACTAATTATTAACCTTAGTAAAAACTACCAACCATAACGCTGTCTTCTGCATTCTTGCTGATACCTCTTTTTCCTTGCTTCAGCTTTTTTTTTAGCTGTTTTCTCTGATTTCTTTTCGTGATATTTTTTTTTCATTTTGAGCCCTCTTCCTTCCTTTTGAATTATTTTTTTCAACACTGGAAGAGCTCTATCTACATCACCATAATGGACTGATACTTCAATCAAACTCTATACCTCCTTCGGTAATCACTTCAAAATCCATTTATAAATTAGAAAATTAACATTGTCAATTATTTTATAAACTTGAGCGATAGAATATGATATGCAGTGATTCATATGAAAAAAGCTTCATTCTGCTGTCAATCATTTACTTGCTGATAAAAATTGCTCTTAGGTTACAGTGCTCTTGTAATTTTTCTAATCTCGGGGCGGAGAGATTTGAACTCCCGACCCTTTGGTCCCAAACCAAATGCGCTACCAGGCTGCGCTACGCCCCGACTTCTTTACTAAGAGTATCGATAGTTCGGAAAAATGCAAGTTTCATTTATTTCTTTTAGGAAAAATATAATGCAGATTTCTTTATATAGAGTGTCAAGTTGCACTAGCCATATTAAAAAATCTAGCTATACCAATTGGTGAAGGTTAATGCAGCAACTACAGCAGTATCAACTCTCAAAATTCTTTTTCCTAGACTCAGTTTCTGACAAAATTTATTGGCAGAATCAAGTTCGTAGGATGAAAAACCACCTTCGGGGCCAACAATAATAGCAACGTTTTTCTTGCCTTTTAGAACTTTATTAGGAGGTTGTCCTTCACCTGTTTCATCACACAAAACAAAATTTTTATTCTGAGAATCGTATAATTCACAAAAATTAATAGGAAAAAAAACCTGTGGTATACTTGTCCTACCGGATTGTTCCGCAGCTTCAATTGCCTGTAATTTCGCTCTACTTAGGTTAATGTTTTTTACTACTGTACGTTCTGTTGAAATAAATTGAATGCAGGTTACTCCCATTTCAGTTGCTTGTCTTACTATGTTGCTTAAGGCGCCGCTTTTTACCAGAGCACAATACAAATATAGATTTTTTTCATGTTGTTGTTGTTTAGTGCGTTCTTTTATTATAATTTTTGTCGATTTACTTGATATATTCACTACTTCTCCTAACCATTCTCCATCCTTTCCATTAAAAAGATAGAGGTTATCATGCTTCTTAAGCCGCATTACATTGTAAATATAGTGACTTTGTCGTGGATGAAGCGCCAAACTTACATTTTGTGATAAAGCTTCTTCAACATAAAGCCTAATTTTTTTCATTCAAAACTTTAGTTATTTTCATTCTGTTTGAGTGACTCTTACGGGATTTGAACCCGTGTTACCACCGTGAAAGGGTGGTGTCCTAACCACTAGACGAAAGAGTCGACTTGAATCTAACTGAATTATATCGATTATACATATAAAGTCAATTCAATTATTTTGAATCACACAGTTAGAGTAGTGATTTTATATCGACAGCCTCCTATTACTCCATGTTCAATGTTTACTGAACCTATCTCAGATTTAGGAGCTTTAGATCCTAATTCTAATTTTTGTTCAACTTTTGTATCTGAATCATAGCCAGAATCGTATCCAGAATCTCTACGCTCAAAATTTTGCCTTATTTCTTTTTCGTTAAAGCCAGCCTTGGTCTTGACTCGTTGGCTTATTAGCACTTTGCTCATTTAGTTTTACTTGCAAATTATTCACTTTATCCTGCACTCATCCATGATAAGTCCCAGAATTATCTTTTATATGTTTTGCTTGTCTTTCTGATCTCTTTTTCGATAAATCTACCTTAGCATAAATAGGCTCTGGTTGCTCTTTATGATTTAAGCTAGTGGGCTTTTTTTGCTCTGAGAAATCATCTACATCTTCATAAATAGGTTCTCCTGATATACTAGAACAACCACTATCTTTCAATGATAAATTTTCAGTAGATCTTTTATGCGAATCATATACTTCAGCATAAATGGATTCTTCCGATACGCTCAACTCTTCTAATGAGTTACTAACCTTAGCGTCATATACCTCATCATAAATGGGCTCTTTTAAAAGTAAAATATCATCATGCTCAAAAATTATAGGAGGTTTTTTAGGTGAGTTGGCCTTAAATTTTAGCTCTACTTCCTCTTTAAGCTTGTCACAACTTTCCGTTTGTTTCAAAATCTCCAATATTTCTTTTCTTTCTTTTTTTATTAGCTCACCAAGCACTAAACAACATTTTTCTTTACGATCTTTGAGACTGTCCTTATCTCCGTAATGCATAGCTTCTGATGCTATTTTGTATTGAAGGATTACATTTCCTATACTATTATTTATTTCATTAATATTTGCTCCAGCACTAATAAGTAACGTAATTACATTATGATCAAGATTTGTTACTGCATACTCTAAAGCTCGATTTAAAGTTTGATCATTATTCAAGTCAAATGACCCCTTGTTCCTAAAAGGATTAATTCTAGAAAAGAGTTTTTCAAAGATGTTTACTATATTATGAAGACTTAAAGCTAGCCTCACGCCTCTTATATTGCTATTTCTAGCAGATTTAATTAAAAAACTATCTACTATACCCATGATTGTACCCCTCTATACAAAAGCTCACCATTGTGGTACAATTTAAAACTATAACGATTTATTTTATATTAATAACCGCTTTTCACACCCACTTAACAAGAGGCGGCATCGACATCATAATTGCATCGGGGTTACCATTAGTCATTAAACCAAACCTTGTACCACGATCATAAAGAAGATTGAACTCTACATATCTGCCACGTTTTATCAATTGTTCTTCTCGTTGTTCTTTTGTCCAAGATTTTTGCATATGTTTGTGTATGATGTGTAAGTAAATTTCTAAAAAGGCTTCACCTACTGCTTTTGTGAACTCAAAATTATTTTTCCAATCGTCAGAAGTTAGATTGTCATAAAAAATTCCACCAATACCACGTGGCTCTTTTCTATGTTGTAAAAAAAAGTAATCATCACATTGCTTTTTAAATTTCGGATAATATTCGATGTTGAACTCATCGCAAGTTGCTTTAATTGATTCGTGAATATACTTGCAATCTCCCTCATCTTTATAAATTGGAGTAAAGTCCATTCCTCCACCAAACCATTGTTTTGAGGTATATATCAGCCTTGTGTTCATATGTGCTGCAGGGATAAGGGGAGATTGCATGTGAGACACTAAAGATATACCGCTTGCCCAAAACTCTCCATTGCTTTCACTTGCACCAGGAATTTCATTAATGGCTGAGTCTGCGAGCTTTCCGTATACTCTTGAAACGTTTACTCCAACTTTTTCAAAAATATTACCAAAGATAATTGTAGATTCACCACTTCCTCCACCTGGTCGGTTCCACTTTCTTTTTTCGATCTTTGGCTCTGCGGATGGTTGTTTTTCAATTAATAAGAAAGATTCTATGATCTTATCTCTTAGTGCGCAGAACCATTCAAATGCTTGTGTCCTTTCTTTTTCCATAATGCCTTCTGTTGGCTTATTAATATTATTGTACTCTATATTTACAGGACTTAATTAGATTGGGATAGTAACTACCCATCAAGGATGTTAATAAATCTATAATAATTAAATCAATATAGTAGAATATTTTTATATGTGCAAGGATGCCAAGCAATAATAATGAGTAAAAGATACATAGATAACAAAAAAGAGAACAGAGTTGACTTCATACTAAGAAATTATGGGGTGTCAATTATTGTGATGGCAGTCATTATGTTCTTACCTCCAATAGCAATATCAGTACTCTATTTTTCTAATGTATATAGTCAGCATGTTAATATAGAGATTAATTTATTAATTAGCATTCTAATGACTCTCTTTGTGGTATATAGTATAAAACGTTACAAGTATCTACTTAATATCATAGAATTTCAAAATGCAATATTTGCAAATGCGCTGAATCATAATACAGAGTTTTGTCTCATTTTACATAAAGATGAGGGTATTATTTATGCTGATGCAAGGTTCTATGAAAGGTTTAAAGATCACATAAACGATGATGTTACGCTAGATAAAATTCTTGAAGCAGGAGATGTTTCAGAAAAAGACAGAAAATCACTCTATCATGCGTTAAGAAATAACACTTCTGTAAAAGTATGCATTTCCTTAAGCAAGAAGAGTAGAATATCTAACTTTCTTTTGCTCTCTGAACCAATACCGGATAATCCACAAATTGCTATAAATAGTAATAAGACTTTAAATTTATCATTAGCCCCAATAGCAAGACCGAATGGGTATTTTGTACTGAAGGCAACACAGGTAAACAAAGAGCAGGTATATGAAGAGTTGATAGAGAAACACAATATAGCAACTTACGTTGCAAATACAAAAGGAGGTATCTTATCTGTAAATAAAAGATTTTTAGACATGTTTGAACTAAAAAAATTGGAAAAAGGTAGCTCAATCAATGATTTTATATCTCAATCTAAGTATGACGATACAATAACCAAAAATGAAATTATGTTTTTTACTATAAGCGGTGCTCCATTTAAGGCTTATATGAGTACTGCTATATTTTGTGATAAATACAATCATAGCTATATACACGGCTTTATAACACCAACTGAATCAAATATTGTTGATTATCAACTACACCCTTGTTTTACAAATTCGTCAATTGCTATTGCACAATGCGACATAAATGGCAATTTTATAAAGAAAAATATAGCATTAGTAAAACTTGCGGGGTCAAATAATGGTTCTATCTTTGCATTGATATCAGATGGTTATCATATGAAAGTGCGTGAATATTTTTCAAGTAATAGGATAAATAATGCGTCCTTTGATGTGCAGCTCAATAGCGGTAATAACATGAAAATATATTTTAATAAGTTTCTTCATAATAAAGTGATGTTCATACTTTGTTATTTTATTGATAATACTGAACGTAAAAAACTAGAGATAAAACTTGAGCATTATCAAAAGGTGCAAGCTATAGGGCAGTTAGCAGGTGGTATTGCACATGATTTCAATAATATATTAACCGGAATAATAGGGTTTTGTGATTTGCTTTTACTCCAGCACTCAGCTAGCGATCCATCTTTTGGAGATATAATACAGATACAGCAAAATGCAAAACGTGGATCAAATTTAGTAAGACAACTGCTTGCTTTTTCAAGAAGACAGACTTTGCAGCCAAAGATTATTAATGTAAATGGTACGATAGCTAATCTTTATGAAATGATCAAAAGATTAATAGGTGAAAATATAAAATTTAATATTTATTATGGTAGCGATTTGGGTGCTGTTAGGGCTGACCAAGGACAATTAGAGCAAGTTATGCTTAACTTAGCAGTTAATGCTAGTGCTGCTATGGAAAAGGGGGGAGAGTTAACTATACGAACCTTTAATCAAAAGGTTGATTCATTAAATTCTACACCTCAGGATATGTTTTCTCCAGATAAGGAAACGATTGAACATGGGAATTATGTTGTGATCGAAGTGATTGATACTGGATGTGGAATGACGAGTGATATAATTGAAAAGGCATTTGATCCATTTTTTTCTACCAAAGATATTACTTCTGGTACAGGTCTTGGCCTCTCTACTGTATATGGCATTATTAAACAAACCGAAGGATACATCTATGTTGCTAGCAAAGTGAATCATGGAGCTAAATTTAGCATATTTTTGCCCGTAGTTTACATATCGGATGAAAATGATAAAGAAGAAGATAGTAAAGAAATAGAGAAACCAGTAGAGATTAAAGGTAATGGTATAATTTTATTAATTGAAGATGAAGATTCAGTAAGGGAATTTACTGCTAAGGCTCTTACAAGAAAAGGATTTAATGTAATAGAAGCGAGTATAGGCAGCGAGGCACTAGAGATCATTAGAAAAAAAAATCAACACATAGATCTAATAATCACTGATGTAATCATGCCAGAGGTGAGTGGTCCAGAAATAGTTAAAGAAACATTGATACATAGACCAAACATCAAAGTTATTTTTATTTCTGGATATGCAGAGGATGCTTTTTTAAAGAGCGATGAAATCAATATAGAAGACTTCCATTTTTTACCCAAACCATTTACTCTGAATGAGCTAGGAAATAAGGTTCAAAGTGTGTTACACAAGACAAAAAAAGGCAGTTTACTTTGATCATTATTGGCAACAAAAAAAAATTCTAATGCAAAAATTTCTTGCATATATACAATAGAGTTATTTTATACATAAGATAAAAGGCGTGAGCAAGATCATTGCAATAGTAAATCAAAAGGGTGGAGTTGGTAAAACTACAACTAGTATAAATTTATCAACAGCCTTTGCTGCTGTGGGAAAAAGTACTTTACTGGTAGATCTTGACCCTCAAGGAAATGCTAGTACAGGACTTGGGATTTCTTATCGTAGCAGGGAAGAAAAAAATATATATAAAATACTGCTGAGCAGCGAAAGTGAATTGGTGGAATCTGCAATTTTCAATATAAAGGAAATTCCAAATCTATCGCTGATTTCATCAGTGGTTGACTTATCAGCTGCAGAAATTGAGCTATCACAACTTGAGCAGGGAAAATTCGTACTAAAAGATACGCTGGAGAAAGTACGTAATAATTATGAGTACATAATCATCGACTGTCCTCCATCACTTGGTCTGCTTACTATCAATGCCCTGACCGCTGCTGACTCTATTATTGTTCCTCTCCAGTGTGAATTTTTCGCTCTGGAAGGATTGAGCCATTTAGTTAAAACTGTAGAGCTAATAAAAAGAAATAACCTAAACCCTTTCCTGTTAATAGAAGGAATATTGCTCACAATGTATGACAGACGCAACAAACTTAGTGAGCAGATTAAAAATGATATTTGCCAGTATTTAAGTGATAAAGTATATAAAACTATTATCCCATTGTATGAGACCATTATTCCACGTAATGTACGGTTATCAGAAGCGCCTTCTCATGGAAAACCTGCTATTGTATATGATCTTAAGTGTCCTGGTGCACAAGCATATATAAGTTTGGCAAAAGAAATTTTAAAGAAACATATGAGCATCTGTAAAGAGAAAAAGCTGATAAGTGAAGGTGCAGCGTGAAGGACAGTAGGCGTTTAGGTAGAGGTCTTGCTGGCCTCATAGGCAATAATTATGATAATAAAGAAGATCGACAAGAGTATTTGCCTATTTCATTACTGCACCCAAGCAAATTTCAACCGAGAAAACATTTTGACGAGGAGTCATTAAGAGAACTTGCAAATTCGATAAAGAAAAGTGGCATTATACAGCCTATCGTGGTACGCAAAGATTCAAATGATGATGGTTACGAAATAATAGCTGGGGAACGTCGTTGGCGAGCAAGCAAGATTGCAAATCTTGATAGTGCACCCGTTATCATAAAAGATCTGAGCAACAAGGAATGCTTGGAAGTATCCATTATTGAAAACATACAAAGGCAAGATATTAATCCAATAGAAGAAGGTGAAGCATATAGTAGACTAATAGATGAATTCTCCTATAAACATGAAGAATTAGCCTTAATTTTAGGCAAAAGCCGCAGTCACATAACCAATATGATTCGAATGTTATCACTTCCTGATGGAGTAAAAACAATGATCAACGAGAAAAAATTGTCTATGGGCCATGCAAGAGCGCTGGTTAATGTTAAAAATGCGGAAAGTATTGCAAAGAGAATAGTTTCTCAGGGCCTGAGCGTTAGACGAACTGAAAAATTGATAAAAGACTTACAACAAAATAATGATCAAAAAGAGCATAAGTGTACTAAAAATCAAGATATGGCAGTACTAGAAGGAGCTATATATTCTCAGCTTGGGTTAAAGATCAAAATTAATGACAGTAATTCTAAGGGTAAAGTCATGATACGTTATAACAACTCAAATGAATTGGATTTTATATTGAAAATTTTGAATAGAAAACTTGAATCAGCTATTAATGTCGAAAGTAGCTCATAGGAATTTCTTGACAAACCTTTCCACTTTCCTTGTAATGAAAGTGAAATAGTGGAGTTTGTCAAGTAAGTTATTTCTTTTCTACCTTCAATAAAAATTTGCATGCAATAGCACAGAAGCATACGTTGCTATTCCCTCATTTCTTCCAATAGAACCTAATTTTTCTGCTGTGGTTGCTTTGATATTTACGAATTCATCATTAATTTCTAATATTTTTGATATGAATTCCTTCATTCCTGCTTTGTAAGGCGATATTTTAGGCTCTTCACAAACTATAGTAATATCTAAATTAGACACGCTATATCCTTTTTCCTGTGCTTTTTTAGCAGCAAAGTCAAGAAAGTGAGATGAATTGCAATCTTTCCATTCAGAAGCATTGGAAGGAAAATGTTCTCCTATATCCCCACATCCCAGCGCTCCAAGTATTGCATCAACGATCGCATGTATTGCAACATCACCATCGGAATGTGCTTCTATTACCATGTTGTGCTCAATTTCTACACCACAAATCTTTATAAAACTCTTAGCATCATTTTGAACTTTAACAAATTTATGTATATCATAACCAGCGCCAGCGCGAAATTTTGGCTCTTCAAAGAGAAGTTTTGCCATATTGATATCCTCTTTTGTAGTTAACTTAAAATTGTTTTTCTCACCTTTAATAATCTTAACATGTTTTTTGTACTCCACCATTATTGATGAATCATCAGTAAATTCTTTGACTGACTGATGGCACGATAATAATTCTCTGAAATTAAAAATTTGAGGGGTTTGTATGGCTCTAAGTTTTTCTCTTGAAATCGTAGATTCAACGAAATTATTACTCACCAACGATATAGTATCCTCGACTTCTATTGCTGGAACTACTCCTGTATATTGACCATTAATCATAGATTCAATCAAGTTATCTATTAGAATATTTGACACAAAAGGCCTACAAGCATCGTGTATAACGACGAAATCTGGATTGATCTTCTGCAAACTCTCCAGTCCGAGTTTAACTGAACTCTGCCTACTTTCTCCTCCGTATATTGGACTTAGTAATTTAGTATCTATAGTTGATGACGTAACTTCTTTATAGAAATCTTTTTGACTTTCATTTACTACCACTCTTATGTAACTTATGTACTGATTAGCTAAGAATTTTCTAATTGTGTGAAATAAAACAGACTTACCTGCCAGTTTTATATACTGTTTAGGGATTTTGGCATTGCATCTACTGCCTACTCCTGCTGCAACTATTAATGCTGCTATCTTGTATTCCTCAAGTCTGTTAGTGTGCATTCTTATCATTTTCGTTGTTAATACAAGTTATCTAGCATTTTAAAAAAGTTGATCCAATTCTCAAAAAAGAATATTCTTTTACTAGGTGTAATATATGCTAGAGGGAAATAATGCACGTTGCTAAGTATAATAAAGAAAATAAGATACATCTTATATTTTTTCATGGAATAGTGATAATTATAAAAATGCATCCAGGTATATACAAGATAGATCTACATATCTCCATAGGTCTAATTTCTACACTCATGCACATAAATACCCAATTGCATTTCAAAACTATATAACTTACGCAATAGCTAGTTTCTTGTTTTTAGGAACATCAATACTATTACCAACTTTAATGTTACTTACTAATCCAATGACATCTAGGACAGCAAGTTTAGCCATCTTAGCAGCTTTAACTTGACCTTTTTATCTGTACCACCACTCATGATTCCGTTTATAAATAAGAATCAAAGCTTGTCTCAGCTTTCAATAAAAGAAATCAGTAAATTAATTGACAATGGTGTGAAGCCTGAAAACATTATCTTCTCGGCCATTCCTTTGGAGGAGCAATTGCATCAGAAGTGCTGAAATATTTTATAGACAGAGATATTAAACTTGGAGGTATTATTTTTACCAGTACTTTCAGCTCTTTTCACAATGCAATAAAGCATTTTCGAATTCCTCAGACAAAAATTCTAAGCATACTACCCTCTTGTTTGTTAAAAAAAATGCTTAAGGTCCTAAATTTAGATTTTGATATAGTAAGCAATATACAAAGGCTACAAAATGATAATATATCAATAGTGGTCATTAATCATGAAAGAGATACCTTAATACCATATCCTGCACAATTAGCAAAAGGACTAGAAGATAATCAATCGTTAAATAGAAATTTGACCAAAATCGTTAATTTGAAAAGCTTTGAATATGACCCGCACAACGGGGTTTTATCTGGTTGGGAATTGGATGAAAATTTAGCTGATCTAATACTTAATAAAACAATGAATAGATAGTATTTACAAAAAACTGTATATTTTTTGGTAAATCGGCTATGTTAAACATATGCAAAAACGTCATATAACTATTTGTTGTGTAATACTTTTTATAATAGGGGCATTATTTTTGATGCGTCCTATGATTGTTCCGTGTCTAATATCCCTTTTTGTTGCACATTTGTTTAACCCGCTAGTAACCAAGTTTGAAAAATATAGAATACCGCGTTCATGTTCTGTAGTTTTTATAACACTTGCCTTATTGATAGCTTTTATATTAGTTATTACATTTGTTTTACCTATTATATATTTTCAAATTACTTTAATATTAAATTTCTTAGTGAATAAGATACCTTCATTAAAGCTTAAAGTGATTCCTTCTGTATTAGAATTTCTTAATATAAAAACTGAAGATAGTTTATTTGATCACTTGTCTAAAAATCTAGTAGAAAATTACAGTGATTATATATCTTATTTTATCAATGCTCTTAGCATGGGCAGCAATCTTATAATTCAAGTGTTAAGTTCAAGCTTTAGTCTGATTTACATTACATCATTAATATCTATTACGCTTGTGGTGTTTTTCTATGTATTACGTGATTGGCCTTTAATTGTAGAAAAAGCTAGTAAACTAATTCCCATTAGTTACAGAGAAAAAGCTGCAGATTATTTTTTCAAAGTAGATTTCATTATATCTAATTACCTAAAGGGACAGTTAAACGTATGTATATTCATGATGATCTTTTATTCCGTAGGCCTTAGCATAATCGGGCTGAAGCATTCTGTATCTATTGGAATTTTATCAGGAACATTAACATTTATACCTTACATAGGGCCATTATTATACACTATTATCGGATTTTTGAGCGCCATTACTCAATTTAGTGGATGGTTTGAAAGTGCTGCTGTCTTGCTATTATTTAGTGTTGGACAATTAATAGACTCAAGCATATTAGTTCCTTTATTAATAGGAAAAAAAGTTCATATACATCCAACTATCATTATTTTGGGAGTTGTCATATGTACCTCATATTTTGGGTTTATAGGTATATTATTTTTTATTCCAATAATAGCAATGTTCAGTGTATTAGTAGAATATGCAGTCAATAAATATTTTGAAAGTGAGCTTTATAAAAATGGCTAATTAGTTCACGATAAAAAGAAAAAGGATCTCTGATACATTTGAGAAATGCAAGTAAATTCTTATGCAAAAATTATTATCAAAAAGTAGAGATGTTAGAGGCTTTACGTGCAATTAAATTTATTTAACAATAATCAAGTTGATTATTGCTGGCAAAACTATATCACCTTAGACGAAAATAAGCACGTATATAACTCAATAGTTAATGATTTATCTTGGAAATGCCTGATTCTTTTTGGACCTAACAGCTCTGGAAAAACTCACCTTGCTCATATTTGGCAATCAATAAACAATGCAATTTTTATCAATGTGAATAATTTTGTAAGCGAGATTAGGTATAGCAATGCGTTTATTTTAGAAGATGTACAAAACATAAAAGATGAGGCAATGTTGTTACATTGTTACAATTATATGAAAGAAAATGATAAGAGATTGCTAATCACTTCTTCAATTTCACCAAAAAAGCTTAACTTCAAACTCAAAGATTTAAGCTCTCGAATATTGTCAACTATCAGCGTAAAAATTTTACCTGCAAGCGAGGAATTATTAAGAATTATGCTAATAAAACAATTTTCAGATAAACAATTAAAAATTGATCTAAAGGTAATTAATTATATTCTAGCAAGGATAGAACGTTCTTTCCACAGCATTAATAAAATTATAGAAAAAATAGATAGTGAATCTATAGGATCAAATGTAACCATTCCTTTTATTAACACTTTATTAAAAAAAAGTCCCAAGTGATTCCTTTTGCTGCAAGACATTTGTTATATATATTAAAAATTTATTAATACCCATACAATAATGAAGTTGAAATCACTATTTCTTTATGTTAAAATTATAATAAATACTATGATGTAATAAGAATGAACAGACATAGCTAAGGGATATTTTATATGATAGTAAAACTTACTTTACAGGATGTTTTTTATAGATTTGATGTTATAATTAAAATATGGTAAAAATAAGATCAAATTTGAAAAAAAGGTTAAAACAAAGGTTTGTAGTACTTACTTTATTGGTAAATGTTTTATTTATCTCATATTTTCTTATAAAAAATACAAAAAATACTTTTAATCAAATTATAGTCAAAGAAATAAATATAGGAGATGATAATGAAAAATAAACAACCACAAAATAAAAAAGAGGATCTTTACATAACGTATTACATAGATACTTTGGTTTCCGAAAAATCTTCTACACAAAATACTTGGGAAAGTTATCGCTCAGATTTACATCAACTTGAAAAATTTTTATTAGAAGTAGGCACTACCTTAGTTGGTGCAAGTAAAGCTAATATTAAAGATTATGTAAACTTTTTACGTACACAAAAGAAATATAAAACTAGCTCTATATCAAGAAAAATATCTGCTATCAAAAATTTCTATAAGTGCCTATTTAATGATGGAATAATAGATTTTAATCCAGCACCGGCTAATGATAATGAATTAAGAAATCCAAAGGTTTCCCGTCCTTTGCCTAAGTATTTAAGTGTTCAAGAAATATTTTTGCTCATGGAAACAGTAAAAAAATCAGCAAGCGGATCGAATAAAGAGATAAGCAGTAAAAGGCTATGTGCAATTTTAGATATTCTTTACTCTTCCGGGATGCGTGTTTCTGAACTAACCAATATGAAGTTATGTGAAGTATCACATTTAGTAAACAGTAATGGTAAGGAAGGCTACATAATAATAAAGGGAAAAAGTGGCAGAGAAAGGCAAATCTTTTTTAATGAGCAAGCATTGCAAAGCCTTAAAGATTATTTATCACTTCGTGACAATCTGCTCCCTAACAACAAAAAATCTGATTGGCTATTCCCAGGTGATAAACCTAATAAACCAATTACAAGGCAAAGAGTTGGTCAATTAATAAAGGAATTAGCAAGAAAATGCAATATTGATGAAAATAAAATCTCTCCACATGTGATTAGGCATTCTCTTGCTACCCATCTACTGAATAGCGGAGCAAATATTGTGCTGATACAAAAAATTCTTGGCCATACTAATCTTTCTACAACACAAATATATACTCATATTGCTAACGAAAAGTTAAAGGACAAATTAGCTGATTCTCATCCTATTACTCAGATGATCAATAATTAAACTTATTGCTTTTAGTTTTGTAGTAAAGTTAAATTCAAATAAGTTTACGTGTGTTTGTGATTGCAAGTTTATTGTTTAATTTACTCCTTATATTATGGGAAGTATTCTATACTTTAATTACTCTCCCTGTAATTTTCTTTCCTGAGTGTGTAATAACCATTTTCCTTGTTTGCTCGGTGAGAGTTGTATTATTCATGTTGCGTTTATTATGTGGCATTAAATATGAAGTGAGGGGAATGGAAAACATTCCTAAGCAACCTTTTATAATTGCATCTAAACACCAATCTCCATTTGAAACATTTATTTTTATACTACTCTTTAGAAAAGCAGTTTTTATTTTAAAACGTGAATTGAAATGGATTCCATTCATTGGTTTGCATCTTATGGCATTAAAAATGATTTTTATTAACCGCTCAGATGGTATTAGTTCTATGCGTCATATCGTTAAATTAGCAAAAATGCGTATAAAAGAAAATAGAAGCATAATAATATTTCCTGAAGGCACAAGAACGACTATAAACCAAAATATAAAATATCAACCAGGTATTGCTGCTTTATATAGCATATTATCTGTTCCTGTGTTACCGGTTGCTTTAAACACAGGTTTGTTTTGGCCAAAAAGCATACTTTCTCTGAGAAAAAATTCCGGGAAGGCAATAATAGAGATATTGCCTCCAATACATCCTGGGTTAAACAAAGATGAATTTTTGCAAAATTTAGAAAAAACTATTGAAGAGAGAAGCAGTAGATTAACCATAGAAAAAACTGATATTGCAAATTAACAAAAAAACTTTATAATTAAAAGAAAAGTATAGTATTTTGGGTATTAATATATGGCAAATCATAAGAGTGCTAAAAAAATGATAAAGGTAATAGCAAAGCGCACTTTAATAAATAAGATGCGGAAAAGTAAAACTCGCACTGCTATTAGAAAATTGGTTGATATAATCAAGTCTGGCGACAAAGAAAATGTTGTTCTGGCATTTCAAAACGCTGAATCCAATTTACATAGATGTGTAAATAAAGGTGTTATTCATAGGAATACTGCTGCGCGTAAAATAAGTCGCTTAAATGCAAGAGTAAAAGCATTGATGACAGCATAATATGGTTAATGTAAGGTTAACCGGATTAATGTATACTCTTCAATTTGTATACCTTGTATAAAATTTAAATAGCTCAAGTGATGGATGAAAAAGCATTATTGGAACTAAGTAATGGGTTAAAAATTGATCTGACCGTATCAAGTGTAAAAGAAGGTCCTGGTGTGTTAAATGTTCAGGATTTATATAAGAAGACAGGATTATTCACTTACGATCCAGGATTTGTTTCCACAGCTTCATGTTCTTCTTCGATTACATTTATTGATGGAGATGCAGGAGTTCTTAAATATAGGGGACATAATATAGCTGATTTGGCAAAGAATAATAATTTTACTGCTGTGATTTATTTATTGCTCTATGGTGAATTACCCAATTCAGAACAACACAAAAAATTTATTCTCAAAATACAAGAATTGTCCAAAGTATCAGAGCAAGTTACAAATGTAATCAAAGCATTTCCAAAAACTGCTCACCCTATGTCGATTTTGATTGCATGTTTTGCAAATTTGTCAGCATCTTACCATGAAACACATGGCAACAATGTCAATGGTGAAGATTTAGATTTTGGAATTTCTGCAATAGCACAAGTTCCTGCAATTGTTGCAATGATTTATAGACATATCAACAATCAGGAATTCATAAATGCTAATAATAAATTAAGTTATAGTGAGAATTTCTTAAATATGATATTTGGCAGTGCTGTTAATAATACCCTTTTTGTAAAAACTCTGGATAAAATATTTACTCTCCATGCTGATCATGAACAGAATGCTTCTACGGCAGCTGTCAGATTGGTAGGGTCAGCTGGTTCTAATATATTTGCAAGCCTGTCTGCAGGAGTTGCTACACTTTGGGGTCCAGCACACGGTGGAGCTAATGAGGCAGTTATAAATATGCTAAAAGAGATAGAGCAAAGTGGAGATGTAGATAGATTTATTGAGAAAGCTAAAGATGATAAAGATCCATTTAAGCTAATGGGATTTGGACATCGTGTTTATAAAAACTATGATCCGCGCGCGCTTATATTAAAGGATGCTTGTCATGAGATTTTAAGCAAATTAGAACAAAACAATGAATTACTTGAAATTGCAAAAAAACTTGAAGAAATAGCTTTAAAGGATGAGTATTTTATTACACGTAAGTTGTATCCAAATGTTGATTTTTACTCAGGTATAATAATGAATGCTATCGGTATCCCTTCAAGTATGTTTACACCCATTTTTGCACTTGCAAGAACCACTGGTTGGGTTGCCCAGTGGTATGAAATGGTAAACGATAAAGAAACCAAGATTTGTAGGCCAAGGCAGCTCTACATTGGCAAATAAACTTTCATTCACAATTCGTCCTCAAATAGTCTAATTTCCTTTAGCTATAAAATACAGCAAGATGATTTTGTACGCGGTTCTGCGGAAGACTGTTCAAGCTTTGTTTTGGGCTTATTAAAAGAAGATCGTGCTGAAGAAGGGACAAAGCCACTATCTTTAGCCGAGGCACCATCCCCACCTTTATCTTCACCACAGTAGTTGGGACTAAGGAATTTGCTTAAGTTTCCAGCACGTGATTTACCTATAGTTAAATTCTTAGGTGAACCACCAAAACCACTATCTACACTTGGTTCATCCATCCCTACTTCTTCTTCAGAAGGGTCAAGAGTTTGTGGTTTCATAGCTCGCACACGCGCAGGATCAATAGATAGCTTATGATCCTCATTGATTACAGAGCTCTCTATGATCTTATCCATCACACAGTAAGCAATGTCTGGGTTAGCAAAATCTATTCCGTACAATCCTTTACTATCACTATTCAATAGAGACTCCTGCGAAGTATGACCCTCAATATTATTTAATATATCCATACCAAACATATTATTAACGTGATTCACTTCTTCTCTTGTTGAAATATCCCTCCTCATTATTATAACTTACAATAGGAATTAAAATTGAATCTTCGTCACTGTTCAAGTAAGAGTCACGCAATATACGATCAACTGGTATGTTTGCTTTACAAAACAAATTAACCACTGAAAACTTCAGAATCTCATTCACTTTATCCTCGGCACTTGGAATATCAAAACAACGGCATGTCAGAAATACTTTATGCTTTACTATGTCTTTAATAAGCTTAGGATTATCAAAAATGCTTTTCTTTAGATATACATAATTTCCTTTCTCTTCTAAAAAATCCTTAGTTTTTTTAGGACCATTTTCATAACCTGTTATCCTTGATGAGAGCAAATCTACAAAAGAACGTTGCAAATTTCTATCAACACACTCCGCACCATATAGATAAGATCCCTTATCAAAAACTTCATCGATTATATTATAATCTACATACTCTCCTATCTCCTGCTCTATATCATCTGGTAGATCCTCACAACCTAGTTCCAATTTTTTGTCTTCTGTTTTTTGCTCTATAATACTAGAGCTTGCAAATCGCGCAATTTCATTAGCTAGTAAAAACTTTAGATTAGAAACCACCTCTTTCCTAATTGGCATCAAAAATTTATTATCTTCAGCCCATTTCCCTTGATCAAAGCTAAAAGGAAAAAATTTTGTATAAAAAATATCATCAAGAATACTTTGATCCGGACAAAATCTTTCTATTACTTTTTCTTTCATACTCTTCAAGTACTCTCTGTGCTGATCAATAGTCATATTTTTATCAAACAAGATAATAATATGATCTTCTTTGTAAGAAAAAGTACCGTCTACAGTACAATTAGTAAAAACATCATCACTAAAACGAAGAATACTATTAAATGCTTTTACTAATTCTCAATTTATTTCACTTTTATTAGGCATAACGCCACCCCCGCAATCAAATTAACATAATTACTTACTACTGCCCTGACCACTCTTACTACTACTGGATTGATTTTGCTTCATTCGTTCTTGTTCACGCTTAATCATGTCTCTAAAATCATCTATTTTCTTTGGATTTATTTTACTCAGATCAATCTTTACTCTCCCTGAATCAGGTGCTTTTTTATTTGGATCATTATTACCATGCATATCAACCTCTAAATTAAAATATTATGTAATTAGCATATTAAGGATCAATTATCAGCACAAGCAGTTTTTTTGCATAAACTTTATTTATCATTTTTATACTCCTGGATCCCAGTGCTTGCACTGGGATGACACTGAAGGAGCTACTCGCATAACACCAAAGAAACTACTCACATGACACGAAGGGGCTACTTGCATTACAGCCTTTTAAAACCCCAGTTGGGGATTAGAAGTCAGTGAAAAAGCCGGGAAAATAGGGTAAACTCCGGAAACATATTATCAAAAAATAGAGAGGTTACCCATGAATAAAAATGTAACAGAATTATTTTGCTTTGTAGACGATTTTTGCAAGGCTATAAACAAAAATTTCGCAGAAAAACTCCTGCCAAACAGTAAAAAACCTACCAGAACGCCAGGGATTACGCATTCTGAAATTCTTACTATAATTTTACTTTATCAACAATCTAGATGTGAGGACTTTAAATCTTTCTATACATATTATTTGAAAGCACTACATGGATCTGAGTTTCAAAATTTGCCAACATATAGTAGATTTATTAGGCTAAAAGGTATTTAGTGCTCTTGTTAAAGTGGCTTTGTGAGCAGTCAAAAATGACCGGAATTTCGTACATAGATGCAACTTCTATCGCTGTTTGCCATCCAAAAAGAATCTCAAGAAACAAAGTTTTCAAAGGATTGGCAAAGCTTGGAAAGACTACATATGGCTGGTTTTTGGGTTTTAAATTGCATATGGTAATTAATGAAAAAGGTGAAATTCAAGGAGTTACAATGACTAAAGGTAACGTTGACGACAGAAAACCAGTACCAAAATTAACTGAAAAACTGACTGGTCTTTTGTTTGGTGATAAGGGCTATATAAAGAAAGAGCTCTTTGCAAAACTCTTCGATAGAGGAATAAAACTCGTTACCAAAGTAAAAAAAGGTATGAAAAATACATTAATGCTTCTTGAAGAAAAGATTTTTTTAAGAAAAAGGTCGATTATTGAAACAGTTTTTGGTTACCTCAAAAACAGACTTGATCTTGAGCATTCAAGACACAGGTCTCCAATAAATTTCTTGGTGCACATCTTTTCCACATTAGTTTCATATTCTATGAAGCCTAAAAAGCCCTCTATTTCTACATTTTACTGTATTGATTAATCCGCAACTGGGGTTATAAGAATACTATAGCCTTTAATCACTTACCTTTTTTGAAAGGTATGTTTTCATTAAACAGGCAGACTGTGCTTGATCCGTTTCTTAAGGTAAATACCGAGCTTACTCTTTCAATTATCAGGTAGTCATCAACTGTACGAAAATTTATCAAGGATTCATATCCTGCAGAATCAACCATAAAAACTGCCGGGAAATCAGAGTTTATTTTATTAAATTGTAGATATGTAAATTTTCCGTCATCAAAAACCTTAATTGGTATTATTGATTGACTGCCTTTAACGTGCGAGATGGAATAGTTAAAATTCAAGCCTTTCTTTATAACCTCAATATCACTTATATCAGGGATAGTGGTATGAATAGCTTGCTCTAGAATATCACCGTTACTCGTTGAATAAATTTCATCACTGTTGAACAGTGGATAAAGAAACCTTACTTCATATGCTAACCTTGGATCATCTAGCCCGTTTGCTTCTTCAGCATGAAATTCGAAATAATAAACTCTTTTATTGGTAATTATAGTTGCATTAGTATCGGCAATATCATCTATAGGCTTAATAAATAATCTATTACCTTGAGGAAGGAGTTGCCAACCGGTTGCATCACCCATTGAAAGACTCTCTATTACCTCCCCTGGCTCAAACAATATGCTGGATTGATAACCATAAAAGCCCGTGTACTTATGTATAGCCTGTGGATTATAATTCATTACCTTTATGTGGTTATCACCAGCTATTGGTCTTGGTTCCTGTTTTGCAAGTGCATAACCACCACAAAAAAATAATAGTGTAACAAAGAGTACCCTAATCATAGTATCAAAATAAACTGATTTTCATTTTATCATTAGACCTGCTGCGAATCAAGGGATAAAAAAAGGAAGGAGAGTAGCTAAAATCAAGATTAACTAAAAGGCGTGCTTAAGATTCACAATACCAGCAATAATATTGAACCTCAGGTTGTATTTTTTCTGAAAATTGCGGTAAACATGGGACATAATCTTAAATATCTTTACCTCACGGATCTTATTTTCTACTCTCATTCTAAATGATGCTAATCGTCTATTATGCTCTTTTTGCTCTGAAGTTAATGGCTTTTTACGATACTTTTTATATGGAATTATAACATTGCTTTGCAATTTTTGCCAACCTTGATATCCAGAATCGGCATGTTTTATGCTGTTAATTGGTAAATATTTTTCTTGTTTCCTTATGCGAAAATCACTAATTCTACCACGATATGACTTTGACACTGATAAAATTCTTCCATCTTCTTCGATAACAATCTCAGTTTTCATAGTGTTGGTTCTTTTTTTTCCTGAATATGATTTCTTCCGTTTTTTACTATCTTCTGGCCTCTGTATTTGCTGTTCTGTAACATCAGCCAGAATCTTTAGTATTTTTTCTGATGTCATACTTCTATCTTTTGTTATAGTAACTTTCTTGGCAAGTAATGGCTCTATTTTCTTCAGTAACCTACATACATTTGCGTTGTGCATATTGAACAGGCACCCTAAAAATCTATGTGTTATGTAAGTGCGATAGTACAAAATTACGCAAAATAACTTATCTTCCAGAGTTGGTAGTTGTGATCTTCTACCATGGCACTTTTTCTGTTTTTCAAGTTTTTTCCACTCAGACCTCACTTTTTCCACCACCTTTTCAAACTCCTCTATAGTTAAACCTGTTATACTACGAAAGTTTCTTGGGTGCTTCTTCATTTTATAGTAACTAAAGCTCATTTTTTACCTTACTCAATCTCCTTATTCTTCTTCTATCTCTTTCACATCATTTTTTCAATCACTTTTCGCAGCAGGTCTATTGATAGACATGCACTGCAACTGTTAAGCTATCCCAGTAGTAAGCGACAGAAAATGCAAGCTTCATAATAATTCATTACTGCAGGAAAAAATTCTTTAAACATTATTTTCATATATGTTAAAATAGGTTGTGAGGTAAATTATGAATGGAATACAACAAGTGAAGTTGAATGAGCAGCTTTTCAGTGCTGTTCTTAGTAATAATATAGAAGAAGCTGAAAGATTAATAAACGCTGGAGCGAGTGTATATTCAGTAGATAAGCATGGGAGGACCCCTTTACATCATGCTGCTCAGCGTGGCTATGTAGATCTAGCAGAGTATTTGATAAAAATAGGAACAGATGTCAACTCAGTAGATAATTTTAGAAATACTTCTTTGCATTTAACTGCGCATAGCGGTTATATAAAAGATAATGGTGTGTGGGTCAATATAGAAGAGACTGCTAAATTCCGTCATAAAAATACAGTGGAGTTGTTGCTTAAAAAAAAAGGGCAAATATTAATGCAGCGAACCATCAGATGCAGACTCCTTTACATATTGCAGCAGAAGGAGGACATAGTTATTTGTTAGAGGCGCTGCTTAAAAAGGGAGCTGCTGTTAACTTAGCAGATGATGAGAGAAATACTCCACTTCATTGCGTTGGTGGTATGGGCGGCGGTGAAGACGATAAAGAAGTAATAAAACTTTTACTTAAAGCAGGGGCAGATATTAATTTAGTTAATGCAGAAGGAGATACTCCTTTAAGTAGTTATGATTTAAGAAGTAGTCATCTTAGTACAGATATGAAATTGATGATAGTTCACATTACAAAACTAAAAGCTGCTGGATTGTTTATCAATCAGCAAAATATTCAATTTACGGATGAGTTAGTGAGGTTCTGGAGAGGAAGAAATAACAATTTCTTGTAGAATTTACCAAGGTGGTTTTCAAAATTTAGTAAAGAAGTGTCAAAGCTCAAGAAAGAGAATAGTGTGCTATATACCTTTCTGAAAGAAAGTAACATTAATGTGCTAGTTAAAATGTGGGAAGAAAGCGAATATATAAGAAACCAATTTATTGGTAGAGATTTAAATAAGGAATTAAAAGAGGTTTTAAAAGAACGGTATTCAAAATATGCTGACATTCTAATCAATAAAGCTGATGGAGTGAGAAAAGAAATATCTCTATATAATAATAAGCTGCTACTTGACCCTTTGTCAGAACATTACAATATAACTTCAAAGATATGACGTTTACTGATATCAGAAATTTTTTTGACGTTCATAAAGAGGATTTTAGAAAAAATCACAAATATCTCTAATTGACTTGATAGATCTAAGTGATGTAAGAAAAAACACTCTTATACTGAAAGTACAAGTATTTGTTGAGATTATTAGGAATGTAGAACCTAGCAGAAATCTTGATAATTCAAACGCTGAACAACTTCAAGCTATTGATAGAAAAATCCCTTAATTGTACATAGGTCAAGTTGGCTTATGTGTTCTTATTCTCACTTTGTAAACATGCCAATAATTTTATCCACTATTCCACCCATATTTGCTTCAGCTTGAGTATGCGCTATTTTACCACCGTGTGAAATTAATTTAGGATCTGCACCAGGTGATATATTAACAAACTTACTACCAACAACTCCACTGCTAGCGATTAGAGCTGAGCTATCAATTGGCAACTTTATTTGTCTGCTTATGCACATATCGATTCGTGCTATGTAGGTAGCTTTGTCAAGCGATACACCAGTTATGCTTCCGATTTCTACACCAGAGATCTTGACACTATCACCAACCCCTACACCGTTAGCATCAGTAAAAAGGCCATGTATTTTATAGCAATCCTTATAGTTTCTCTTTATGTAAGATAGCTTATTAATAGCGAAGAAGACAAGAAAAATAGTGAAAATTAATACAAATGATCCAGCAATTATTTCAAATATATTTGACCTTCGCATCTTTAATAATTAGGATTCCAGCTTTCATAGTAGTTTTTCACCTTTTGATTTGGGTAGTATGCACCTTTCTTACCTGTTAAGTTAGGAGTTTTTCTTTTGTTATTATTAACTGGTACTTCATTATTAGTATAATGCAGCCATATATGCCATTCTGGAGGAATTGTTGTGGGCTCAGAAACATTACCATGTATTACCCATCTTTTCCCTTTACTTGACTCATAGTAAGAATTTCCGTTTTCATCCCTACCTATAAATTTACCTTTTCTCCTTAATAAGTTTGTTACTGCATTATAAATTTTAGATAACATAAAGGTATTAAAACAAAAAGTATTATATATACTAATACTTTAACGATGTATTAACAACAGTTTAATGCAATTACCAATTCTACAAGTTATTATACCAATAATTGCATCGATGTTCTGCTTTCTTACCAGGAAACATAGGGTGTCCTGGTTTATCTCTTTTTTTACAACGGCAGCTACTTTCTTTATTTCATTAACGTTGCTAGTGAAAACATACAATGGTGAAATTATAACTTATTATCTTGGAGATTGGACTCCTCCATACGGAATAGAATTGAGAATCGACATATTGAACTCCTTGATTCTAACTTTGGTGAATTTTATAGCGCTGATTAGCGTGCTTTATAGCTTTTATATTAACGAAAAAGAAATTAGCAAAAACAAGATCACTGGTTTTTACTCTCTATTTCTACTGTGCTTAAGCGGACTACTCGGGATTCTAGTAACAAACGACATATTCAATCTTTATGTTTTTCTGGAAATTTCATCTCTTTCTTCTTATGTATTAGTTTCAATGGGAAGGGACAAAAAAGCCCTGATGGCAGCATTTGAATACCTCATTAGTGGTACTGTAGGAGCAACATTTTACTTGTTTGGCATCGGCCTTTTATACTCTATGACCGGAACGCTCAACATGTCTGACATGGCTGAAAGAATAGTACCATTATACGATAATAACATCATAAGACTTGGTACATTATTCATTTTTGTTGGTCTCTCAATCAAAATGGCACTGTTTCCACTCAGTAGATGGCTGGTTAACGCATATAGTGAAGCACCTAGCTTCATTAGCGTATTCTTTTCAGGCACAGTGACAAAAGTGATGATATATGTTTTTATCAGAATCTTTTATACTGTTTTTCAGCAAAATTTTTTCTTACCACTGCATAATGTGATAATTATCCTCGCACTTTGCGCTATTGTATTTGGATCAATATCTGCAATAATCGAAAAAGATATAAAAAGACTGTTTGCTCACTCCAGTATCAGTCAGATTGGCTATATAATTTTAATGCTGGGTTTAAATTCAAAATCAGGTTTGTTTTCAGCAGTTCTCCACATAGTAAATCATAGCATGATAAAAACGTCTTTATTCATGGTTGCAGGGTGTATTTCTTATAAGGTTGGTATGACAAAAATAGAAAATTTATCAGGACTAAAAAAGTCAATGCCCTATACAACACTCGCATTTACTCTACTTAGTTTAGCATTAATCGGTGTACCCTTGACAAATGGCTTTGTAAGTAAGTGGTATATGATGCAAGCAATTCTTGAATCTCATGCATGGGTCTCTCTGATGGTTTTTGCTGTTAGCTCTTTTTTTGCATTAGTATACATTTGGAAAATGGTTGAGAAAATGTATTTTGAAAACAGTACAGCATCAAACGCTGGAATGACACTTAATGAGGTACCATTGCTTATGCTCTTTTGTCTATTATTTATGGCAATTTTAACGGTAATAACTGGGATATATAGCAGTCCAATTCGGTTGGTAATTAATAAATTTGCTTTTTGATTTTCTTATGTTTTATTGTATCTCAAAGTCTGTAAAGTTTTCGCTGTGGATAAGCTGAAGAAAATTCACTTATTATTAGTCATTAACGTAATAGCTCTGTTTTGCGTTGGCATTGTTGTGCAATATTCTTCTGCTGGAGGAAAGTGGGCTCCATTTGCAATTCACCAATTGGTCATATTCTCTTTCTTCCTTTTGCTTGCTATAGCTATGTCATTTATAGAGATAGATTTTTATTTGAAGCACGCTTATTTTTTTTACATAGCAGCAGTAATTGCGCTGTTAGCAGTAAATTTTTTTGGCTCGCATATAATGGGTGCAACGAGATGGATAAGAATTGGGTCAATTAGTTTACAACCATCAGAATTTGTAAAAGTGGGCTTAATACTTGCACTTGCTCGTTATTTTAATAAACAAAGTGTGTATAAAATGATGAAATTTCAAAGTTTATTTAAGCCACTTATAATTATTTTCTTACCTGTATTCCTTGTATTGAAGCAACCTAATTTAGGAACAGCTGTAATAATATTGTTTATAGGAGCATCAATTATATTCACAGCAATAATGGAGAGACCTCATTTAATAATTTTTGGAACGCTTGGTATTTTCGCAATACCAGCTATTTGGCCTTTTTTGCGCCCTTATCACAAGCAAAGGATATTATCATTTTTGGATTCATCAGTAGATCCACTTGGAATAGGTTATAATGCACAGCAATCTCAAATAGCTATTGGTTCAGGAGGTTTGTTTGGTAAGGGATTTGTTAATGGGAGTCAAACTCAACTTGGATTTTTGCCAGAGAAACGCACAGATTTTGCTTTTGCGGTACTTAGTGAGGAATGGGGGTTCTTAGGCAGCATGGCTTTGATTTTACTCTATACCACATTGCTTGCTATAATATTCTCCATTGCTTACAGGTCAAAAAATTACTTTTCTAAGTTAATATCTATCGGGGTTTTCGCCTTTTTTGGTGCTCATTTCTTTATAAACATTGGAATGACAATAGGCCTATTACCTATAATAGGTGACCCACTTCCATTTCTATCCTATGGCGGAAGCACAACTGCTGCGAGCTTAATATGTATAGGATTGCTACTTAGTTCCGTGGCATCTACAAAGAACTTAAAGCTAAGTTTCCGATTTCACCCATAGAAAGAGCTTAGACAACCATCACTCTGCTAATGGTTAACGTTCTTCAATGAGAATCCCATTTTACGGTGCTTAAATCTATTCCTTCTTGTACCATTTCCAAAAGTGGGCTCATCTCTCTTAGCCGTCCAACATTTTTAGTAACAAGATCTGCTGCGTATAGAACTTCATCTTTAGTTGTAAATCGGCCAAGGCCAAATCTAATTGATGAATGCTCAAGATCGTGGCCATTGTTTAGTGATCTTATAACATAAGAAGGCTCAAGGGATGCAGATGTGCATGCAGAACCAGAGCTTACTGCTAAATCCTTGATTGCCATGATAAGAGACTCACCCTCAACATAAGGAAAACTTAAGTTAAGGTTACCTGGAATCCTATTTTCGTAGTCACCATTTAAAACAACATCAGGAAATGCCTCTTTTATTTTGTTGTACAAAACATCTCTCAACTCTTCTAATTTGCTTGCTTCTATTTCCATTTCTTTTTTAGCGATACGTGCTGCTTCACCAAAACCAACTGCAAGGGGAGTAGGAACTGTTCCAGAGCGCATGCCTCTCTCCTGTCCACCACCACTAATTAGTGGCGTCAACCTAACACGAGGATTTTTTCTACGGACATATAATGCGCCTATTCCCATAGGTCCATAAATTTTATGGCTAGAAAGGCTCATAAGATCAATGTTCATTTCATTTACGTCTATTGGAACTTTTCCAAAGCTTTGGGCAGCGTCTGTATGAAAAAATATATTATGCTTTCTACACATTGCACCAATTTCTTTGACAGGTTGCATTACTCCGATTTCATTATTTGCCATCATCACTGAAATCAGAATTGTTTTATCAGTGATTGCCTTCTCAAGTTTCAACAAATCTATAATTCCGTTTTGCTTAACGGACAAATATGTAACTTTAAAGCCTTCATTTTCCAGATGTCGACAAGAATCTAAAACGCACTTATGCTCCGTGCAGACAGTTATTATATGATTTCCCTTATTCTTATAAAAATGAGCAACACCTTTGATAGCCATGTTATTTGATTCGGTTGCACCCGAGGTAAAGACGATTTCTTTGCTGTCTGCATTCACTAAATCAGCAATGTGCTTCCTTGCTTTTTCTACTGCTTCCTCAGCTGTCCAACCAAATGAATGGCTACGAGAGTGTGCATTACTAAACTCACCAAAATAAGGTATCATCACCTCCAAAACACGAGGATCTACTTTAGTAGTAGATTGATAATCGAGAAATATTGGTAATTTTATTTTAGCATTGCGTATTTTTTCCACATTCATAGTCAGATTCCAGCATAGAAGTTACTACATTTAGTAGCACTAAGGCTTAATTTTTTCAAGATATAATCTTGCCTAAACGAAAGTTGTCAGCGCTCTCTCCTACGTTATTCCAGTGCCCCTGTAATGTCATTCCCTATGGTCAGTGTTTGACACTGGTAGGTCGAATACGCGCTAGGCAAACCTAGCAGCGCTAGCAGCTTCTTGACGCCCATCCATTAAGACTGCTACTCCATCAACTTTAGTACTGGGCTTTAACATCATATATGTAGCACCACCAACTGCTAGTGCTACTGCTATAACTGCAACCACTGCTATAGCTATAGGTATTGCAATTGTTTCAGTTGCAAAAAGTACCGCTGCTATAGCAGTGCCTAATAATGCAGTTTTTACAGCGGTAGCAATCCCTTTATTAAATGCTTTCACAAAAGAACGTCCTCCTGCCTTTAATAGAACTTCTACGTTTTGACCCTTGGCATAATCTAAAGGGGTCATTCCATGTGTATTTACTGCATTAACATTTGCTCCTTTTTCGAGTAAAACATCTACTGTCTCTTTGTGACAATAAGAAACAGCATAATGTAAAGGAGTTCCATACAAATGTTGCGCATCAACATTTGCTCCTGCTTGGAGTAAAACCTCTACTATCTCTTTGTGATCTTTATGAACAGCATTGTGTAATGGGGTAAACCCATGTTCATTCCTTTCATCAATTTTAATTCCTTCGATCAACTATGTTTTTTGAATTTAGTCTCATTACAACTCTTGTTTATAATTTTGCATTCTTATTCAATTAAAAAATGTATTTTTGGCAATAAAAATCCTAGTTTATTACGGAAAGAAATTTATACCAAACAACTACCACTGCTTAGATCTTGTGGTTAACGAATATGTGCATAAGTACTTAAAGTGTGTGGTGACGTACTTACACACATATTCGTTAACCTATTTTCTATGCAGATTTTTTAATTCATATTGACTGCTTCTTTAAGCCTTGCATTAGCAATCACTATAATTTTTCGCATTAGAGCTGTTATAGCTACCATCTTCTTTTTACCTCTACCAATGAGATCAGAGTAAAAAACACCAAGTGAAGATTTAGACCTTGCAGCAGTCATCGCAGCTGTAAAAAGCTTTGCACGAACATTGCTTCTACCACCTGTTATACTTCGGTAACCAATAGATTTTCCACTTTCTTTTGGATGAGGGGCAACTCCAGCAAGACTAGCAACTTCTTTTTTGTTTAAGTAGCCAAGTTCTGGCATCAAGCATACAAAATCTTGAGATAACTTTTTACCTATTCCTGGTACTGTTTTAAGGATTTTTTGGCGTTTTTGTAACTCTATACTTTCATCAATAATTTTTTGTATAGCATTATTGAGCTCATTTATCTGACTGTTAAAAAAGTCGATGGTTTTTTGGCAACTTTCTTTTATATAGTCATTTTCAGGTGCTTTCAGTCTACATTTCTCTTGAGCTCTCATTTGCGTAATGTCATCACGACGTTGACAGAATGCAACTAAGGCTGTTTGTTCTTTTGACATAGGCACAAATGGAGATAGGGTACTATAACGTTCAAATCCATATTGAGCAAGGGCTCTTGCATCTGATTGATCAGACTTTGCTAAAGTTCCATGAGATAGGATAAAGCTTTTTACTTTACGAGTATTAGCTCGATGTACAGCAACATTTTTATCAACAAGAAAATGTGCTAAACCAAGCTCATATTTTCCTGTATTTTCCAAAGTTACAAAAGAATTAGGTAGAATATTTGAAAAATTTTGAAACAATTGTTGCCAACCAGCAGTATCATTATCAAACTTGATAGTGTTCTTTTGGTTGTGCACTGCAGCAACATTTTTAAATTTTCCGATATCGATGCCAATAAAATTTTGATAAGATATAATCATAATAACCTCGATAGTTTAATTAATTTAAGATTGTAAACGGACGCATACATATGTTCCATGCAACTATTCAAACGTATCGAGGGATAGGGCTAGTGTACCTTGATCGAAGCGGTTGTAATACCAATCTTTAGTCGGTCGCACACGCCCGTGATAGCCCTATTCCTATAGTGAGTAGGGTTATCTTTCCCTCTTGTTTTTTTTATATCATATTTTTGACTTACAATCTTTAATAGAGCTTCTACTGTTCCTATATGGCCATGTTTAGCTGCTAAATTTAATACAGGAGTCCAACCTTTTCTACTCTTATCGCTAATGTTTGATCCTGATGATATTAGAGCATCCAACACATTTGCATAGCCTGCCTCAGCAGCTATCCTTGATAACGTAAACTTTAAATATTTAGGATGATCTGAGGTAAATTCATGATTTATATCGAATTTCTCATCAATCCACTCTTTATGTAAATCTTGATCCTGCCTCTCTAGTTCTTCTTGTATTTTCTCAATTATGTTATCTTTATTAAAATCTTGCTTATCGTTAATTACATTCAATACTTTTTTCAGTGTTTCATATCCTTTTGCCATAACTTTACCTTTAAACTAGAGTAAAATATCTAACTATCACATATTATACTAGAAAAGCAATATTTATTTTAAATGAGCTTATAATCGAAATTGTGGGTAGCAAATTATTGCCTCTTGAATCACAATGTTCGTATAGCTGCAACCCTGAAGCTACTATCTCTCATCCACTGAAGGTATTACACAGTGCTGTCTACTTGATCGTCGTGGCGGGTTTCTGGGAACATTAAAATTTCATACTCAAAATCGCTGAGCCATATTGCTTGATGCGGCAGAAAAACCTTGCCGGATTCTATTATCGGAACAATCTGGTGGAATCGAGCGATTTTACTGTTATGCGGCACTATCTCAATAACAGGTATTGTCTTTAGCTCTTGAATCAATTGTTGACCGCTTGTTTTTGCTTCGATTAAAATTGCGTGTGGCTTCCACCTTGCAGCTAGTGATAGAACTTGTTCTTTAAGTTTTGGATACTCAAGCTTCGCACGGTATACATCGAGTAAATAAAACTTATTATTCACCTTTGTCCAGGTGGTGCAGACACTAAAGCCGCTAGAATCGTTTTTTGAAACTGCAGTATCCCAGCTCTGAGTTATATGTAAGAGATTGTCAGGAAAATTTCTATAGCGTTTCAACCATTCTTGCTTAATTATACCACTTGAAAGTGGCAGAGGATTTTGTTGATATTGAGCAGCAAAAGCGTAACTCCCAAGTTCAGCCTTTATCATTTCAATTTCTCCTCCATCTAGGGGATATAGCAGCTGACCTTCCTTTTTTAAGTATAAAATCCTTGAAGATGTAGCGCCTGTTGAGCTTTTGCACTCATTTGTAGTTACTTGAATAATAGGAACAGGAGAAGGGAGAATTGATCTTTTGATTGAATAGATAATTTCCTTATTTTCAGAGATCATTGGCAAACAAATATGATGCCATATATTTCTTGGTTTGGAGAGAAGATGCGCAGTCAAATCCTCTTGATGTAGTCTGTGCATTACAACAACGATAACTCCTTTTTTCCTATCATTGAGCCTGGTTATTAGAGTCTGATCGAACCAGTTTGTGGCACGTTTTCTAAACGTCTCGCTCAAAGCTTGAGAGGAACTCAGTGGATCATCCACGACGATAAAATCTCCACCTTCACCAGTCAGTGTTCCACCAACAGATGTTGCAATCCTACATCCTCTCTGCACTGTTTGAAATTTATATTTAGTGTTCTGGTCTTTGCATAGTTCTACCTCTGGAAATAGCACTCTATACCAACTAGACTGCATCACGCACCTGGTGTCAAGCGAATGCTTTTCGCTAAGCCGCTGAGAATAGCTTGCAACTATTATTCTTGCGGTTGGCTGATTACCAAGTATCCATGCGGGCCATGCAACACTCACGCACATAGACTTCATCGAGCGCGGAGGCATATTGAATATTATTCGCTTCACTTCACCAGTGCTTGCTGCTTCAAGCCTGTCTGCTATAATTTTTATATACTGATAATTGTTATACTCACATCCCGGCATCACCGTTTGAAAGCATAGTTCGATAAATTTTAAAAAGTTCATGTTAGTCTCCTATAGTGTTAGTGGAATTTACTTTATGGTGGTGTCAGCCTCTTTGGTGTCATATCAGCGTCCTTTTTCTTGTCATCCAAGTAGCCCTTTCCTTGTCATTCCAGTGCTTGACACTGGTTCACCTTATGATGGTGTTATTCAAGTAGCCTCTATCCAAGGGCCCCTTTGGTGTCATCCGAGTAGCTGACACTGGTTTCTTACCAACAAAACCTAGCATAACTTTTGTGCTCAAAAGATTTCTGGATTCCAGCATCAAGTGCTGGCCTGAAGCTTTAGTTACAAGTATTAAGAAATTCACCAAATGAAGAAAAAAGGCAAAAGAATCCCCGTATAACGAGTTTTGACCCTATAATAATGTAAATTGGCATTGTAATAATGTGCTAACGCTTATTTAAAGCGCATTTTGGCTGAATGTAGAAAAAATAAAAAAGACATGCAGCCGCTATAATTTTATGTAATCTGCCAATATATACCTGAGTTTTTTACTGAATTTTGTTGTTAAATCTGCAGAGATTAAAAACAAGGATAAATACTCTTATTGATATGATAAGGGAGTTGGGGAAATTTGTAAAGTAATCTTTTTCGTTTGTATTCCCTTATGCTTGAGATAACTCCATGTAGGTTCATGTTACTCTTTAATTTCCATGAATTCCCTTTGAAGTTGAATATTGAAAATTAACTGGAGAATTGTGAATTACTTTGTATATGTCATAACAAGCCATGGCGCTCTCAGCAAAACCATTTAGTATCAATTTTAGTTTGCCTGGATAAGTAGCTATATCTCCGATTGCATATATTCTATCTCTACTAGTTCTAAGCGTAGCTGAATTAACAACTATGCGGCTATGTTCTAACTGTATACCCCAATTGTTTATTGGACCAAGATTCATTGACAGTCCAAAAAATGGCAGCAAAAAATTAGCGGATATTTCTTTTTCTTCCTTAGAGACAATGTTTTTTACTATCACTGCTCTCAACTGCCCATTACCTCCTGCTAGTTCGTGTAATTGATATGGCACTACCAGTTCTATCTTTCCATCATTTTCAAGTGATTCTAATTTATTTCTAGTTTCAGGAGTGCAGCGAAATTCCTTTCTCCTATGTATCACATAAATTTTCTTCGCAACCTTAGAAAGTTCTACAGTCCAATCAGCCGCAGAATCACCCCCCCCTGCAATGACTATAGTTTTGTCCTGAAAATCAGAAATTTTATTTACACTATAAAATACAGATTTATTTTCATATTCTAATATACCACTTAAGGGTGGACGGTTAGGTTCAAACATTCCATTACCTGCAGCAATGATAACGGCTTTGCATTTTACCTCTGTACCTATGTTAGTTATGATAGTAAAGTTTTCACCTTCGTTATTTGAAATCTTTTCCACTTTTTGACTTAAATGGTAAACAGGCTCAAATGGTGAAGCTTGCTCCATTAGTCGCTCAATTAATTTTTGGGCAGTAATTACAGGATAACCAGGTATATCATATATTGGCTTTTCTGGGTAAAGAGCTGTGCATTGTCCTCCTGCTTGATCCAAAACATCTATTATATGACATCTCATATCAAGCATTCCCGCTTGAAAAGCAGTGAATATTGCAACAGGCCCTGCACCTATTATTACGATATCGGTTTCCATATTCAGATGGTGATCTATTTATAGATGTTAGCTTTCTTTGCTAACAAGGTCAATTTACAAAGGGATGTATTTTTAAAAGATGTGGCTGGATTAGATAAGATTTCCAGCGTTATGAACCACATAGTCCAAATAAACTCTAAAAATCAGCTATCATAGTGAGATGCTGTGCGGACGGAATGGGATTCGAACCCATGGTACGCTCATCACGTACGTCAGTTTTCAAGACTGGTGCCTTAAACCGCTCGGCCATCCGTCCATTTCTTTTCTATCACAATATTTGATTTTAAGCAATCTATAAAAGCTTTACTTGCCCACGCAAAAGTTGCTAAATATACTGTCCAATATTTCCTCAACATTAATAATTCCAATCACTGCACCAAATTCAAATGCAGCAAGCCTCAAGTCTTCAGACATCAACTCAATTGGATTATTGATATTAAAACGCTGTAAATGTTCCAGTGCTTTCTGCATGTGATTCCTATGTCTTTGCCGAGTAATCACAGGAGTGTCTCTATCATGCCCAAAATTTTCCTTTGCCTTCTCTTTTATGAGAGAGATCAATTTGTTTGTACCTATTTCCTTTAGAATAGAAATGGGTAAAAGATCTATGCCATTAATTTTTATATTGTGATTATTGATAACATCATCAGCTTTGCTCAATACATAAATAGTATCGCTATTTACAACGTTGCAATTGATATTATGACGCTGTTCAAAAGGAAATAGTTCTATTCTTAAATCAGCTTCAAAAGACCTTTTTTTCGCTCGACTTATACCTTCTGATTCTATTGGATCTGAACTCTCACGAATTCCAGCAGTATCAGAGAGAATGATTGGGTATCCGCCAATGTCAATATGAGCTTCAAGTATATCTCTTGTTGTGCCTGCATATTCAGAAACAATAGCAATATCACGCTTGGCTAAGAAATTAAACAGAGTTGATTTACCGACATTTGGTTCACCAGTTATTACAATATGTAAACCCTCACGCAACCTTTCGCCCCGTCTATTATCATTTAAATGCTCTTGTATCAACTGCACGAGAGATTGCACTTCATTATTAATTTTTTCCAATTCACTTTTTTCTGCCCAAATGTCCTCTGGAAAGTCTATATATGCTTCGATTTTGGATTGTATCGTTATTAATCTTTGCCTCCAATTGCTGTATAGTCTCTCCAATTCTCCTGATATCTGCTTAATCGCTTGTTTAGCTTGCATTTTCGTCTCAGCATCAATTAAGTCTGCAATCCCTTCTATTTGCGTTAAGTCAAATTTACCATTTAGAAAAGCTCTAAGTGAGAATTCTCCAGGCCTGGCCATAACGAAAATTTTTGATAATTCCTCCAAGAGGATTTTTATGACGGCCTTGCTTCCATGCACTTGTAACTCTATAACATCCTCGCCAGTGAAACTGTTTGGAGCAGGGAAATAGATGATTATTCCATTATCTATCAATTGACTGGAATCATCATATAGATCAACTAAAGTAGCAAATCTTGGTTTAATTTTTTTCTTAATATGAAAATGATTTAAAGCTTTAAGCGCGTAGTTGCCTGAAATTCTGATTATTGCAACTCCTGACTTACCAAATACGGTCGACAAAGCGAAAATAGTTTCATTTGTGTTTGTCATTATTTATATAAACTACTTAGCAATTTAAGAAACCAAAATACCTAAAAAGTCACCCAGGTGAAAATATTTATTTTGAAAACTGATAATATGATTTATAATGACTGACACAAGTTTTAAATATTTTATGCTCAAGAAATTAGCTTGGTACTGGTCTTTTGTAGAGTTAATTAAAGGGTTTGTTATTACATTAAAATATATGTTTAAGCCAAAGGTTACTTTGAGGTATCCTATGGAGAAGGGCCCTTTAAGTCCAAGGTTTCGTGGTGAGCATGCATTGCGTAGGTATCCAAACGGTGAAGAACGATGCATAGCTTGTAAGTTATGCGAAGTTATCTGCCCTGCTCAAGCAATAGTTATTGAAGCAGAGGAAAGAGAAGACGGTAGTCGCCGCACCACACGCTATGATATTGATATGACAAAATGCATATACTGCGGACTTTGCCAAGAGGCATGTCCAGTTGATGCAATTGTGGAGGGTCCTAACTTTGAATTTGCTACTGAAACAAGAGAGGAGCTAATGTACAATAAAGAAAAGTTATTGCATAATGGTGAAGTTTGGGAAGACGCAATTGCACTCAGGTTAAAAAAGAATAGGCCGTATTACTAATGTTTCAAACTTATAGCAAACCACCTTCAAGCTACATATCTGTATAGGTCTATTCATGATTAGGATTACTTTTTCAACCGAACAAAAAGTAAAAGAATACAGTGGTAGAGTCACTGGCTTTGATATATTACAACCGGATGCTTTGAAAGAAGCAGTTGCATTGAAAGTAAACGGTGAGTTGTATGATCTCTCACGTGAAATTGAATCTGATGCAGAGATAGAGGTGATACAACTGAGTGACGAAGTGGGTTTGGACATAATAAGGCACGATGCTGCTCACATAATGGCACAGGCAGTGAAAGAGCTATTTCCTAATACTCAGATTACTATCGGCCCAACAATTCAGGACGGTTTTTACTATGATTTTGCTACAGATCGTACCTTCACTACGGACGATCTTACCGCAATAGAAAAGAAAATGAAAGAGATTGTAAAAAGTAACCACAGATTTGTTCGAGAAGTTTGGACTCGCAAGCAGGTAATTGATTTCTTTAGTGGTATAGGCGAAAAATATAAGGTTGATATTATCTCATCCATACCAGAGGGTGAAAATCTAACTGTTTATAGGCAAGGTGATTTTGTTGACCTATGCCGTGGTCCGCACTCACCATCAACTGGCAGAGTTAAAGCGTTTAAACTTATGAAAGTAGCAGGTGCATACTGGCGTGGCGATTCTAAGGGCCCAATGTTGCAAAGAATATATGGCACCGCGTGGAGAAATAAGGATGAATTAAATATTTATCTTAAACGTCTGGAGGAAGCAGAAAAACGCGACCACCGCAAAATTGCTAAGGATATGGATTTATTTCACATTCAAGAGGAAGCTGTTGGGCAGGTTTTTTGGCATGAACAAGGATATACTTTATATAATGTTCTTGAGTCTTACATCAGAAAGAAGCTAATAAATAATGGCTATTTTGAGGTAAAAACTCCTATTTTAGTAAGTAAAGAGCTGTGGGAAAAATCGGGACATTGGGATAAGTTTCGTGAAAATATGTTTATTGTTGATGAATCTGAAAGCAAAAAGCTAGCAATAAAACCCATGAATTGTCCTTGCCATGTGCAGATTTTTAATTATCACACCAGAAGTTATCGTGATCTACCAATACGTATGGCAGAATTTGGCACGTGCCATAGGAATGAAAGCTCAGGCTCATTGCACGGACTGATGCGAGTGCGTGGTTTTACGCAAGACGATGCACACATTTTTTGTATGGCAAAACAAGTGAATTCTGAAACTGTAAAGTTTTGCGGCCTTTTAAAAGAAGTATATTCAGAGCTTGGATTCAATGAAATTTCTGTGAAATTTTCAGATCGTCCAGATACTAGATCAGGTAATGATGAAGTGTGGAATAGAGCTGAAAAAGCTCTGCTTGAAGCAGTTAAAGAAGCAGGGCTTAGTTATGAACTTAATCCTGGTGAAGGTGCATTTTATGGTCCAAAGTTAGAGTTTGTTTTAAAAGATGCAATAGGCAGAAATTGGCAATGTGGAACATTACAAGTTGATTTCATTTTACCAGAACGTCTGGGAGCTTTTTATATAGGGGCAGATGGGCACAAGCATCACCCTGTCATGTTACATAGGGCAATTCTTGGGACTTTTGAGCGTTTTATCGGAATTTTGATAGAAAATTATGCAGGAAAATTTCCAGTTTGGCTTGCTCCAACGCAACTTGCTATTCTGACCATTACAAATGAAGCTGACGGTTATGCTACAGAAATCAGCAACGTTTTAAAAGCACAAGGTGTGAGAATCAAAACTGATTTGACCAATGAAAAAATTAGTTATAAGATACGTTTGCATAGTTCAAACAAGGTTCCTATATTGTGGATTGTAGGCAAAAATGAAGTTACAAGTAAAACTGTGTCAGTGAGAAATTTAGGGTCAGAAGAACAAGAGTCTTTTCCTTTGGAGAAAGCTACTGAATTGCTGTTAAAAAGTATTAATTTGAATTAATGGAGATAAAATTTGCAAGTCAAAAAGAACAATAAAAACAGAATTAATGAATTCATCACAGCTAAGGAGGTACGCTTAGTTGATCATAGTGGTGAAATGGTCGGAATTGTGCCAATAGAACAAGCTTTAGAAGTTGCACAAAGTGTCAATTTAGACTTGGTAGAAATCGCACCTGATTCAACTCCTCCAGTATGTAAGATTCTGGACTATAGCAAACAAAAGTATGATATAAAAAAGAAGGCAAGTGAAGCAAAAAAGAAACAAAAAACATTAACTATAAAAGAAATTAAACTGGGTCCTAATATTGGTGATCACGACTACGAAACAAAATTGCGTCAAACAAGGGATTTTCTTGTGAATGGACATAGAATTAAAGTCACAATGAGATTTAGAGGAAGAGAGCTTATAAACACTGAAGTTGGACTGGAAAAATTAGAACGGCTAATTAGAGATGCTGAAGATATTGCGAAAGTAGAATTAGCACCTAAAAGGGAAGGAAATCAATATTCTTTAACTTTAGCTGCTAAGTAGTAAAATCACTTAAAAGTATAAGTTACTATCCTCTCTTCAATTATATGACGAAAATGTCTGATTAATCCTTGAACTGGCCAAGCTGCAGCATCGCCAAGTGCACAAATTGTATGCCCTTCTATTTGAGTTGTAAGGTCAAGTAGCTTATCTACTTCACCAGGTTTAATATTTCCTGCTACCATTCTTCTCATAATTCTCCACATCCATCCAGTGCCTTCACGGCATGGTGTACATTGTCCGCAGGACTCATGCATATAGAAATGTGATAATCTTTCTATTGCAGCTATTATGTCAGTTGATTTATCCATCACTATTACAGCAGCAGTACCAAGCCCTGATTTTGCAGCCCTTAATGAATCAAAATCCATTTCAATAGTATCGCATATAGATTTTGGAATTAATGGTACTGAAGACCCACCAGGTATTACAGCAAGTAAGTTATCCCAACCTCCTCGCACTCCACCTGCGTATTTTTCAATTAATTCACGCAGTGAAATTCCGAGCTCTTCTTCAACATTACATGGATTATTTACATGCCCTGAAATGCAAAAGACCTTAGTGCCAGTATTATTTGGTTTACCCAGAGATGCAAACCACTCTCCTCCGCGATTTAGAATATCTGGAACCATGGCTATAGTTTCAACGTTGTTTATTGTGGTTGGGCAGCCAAAAAGTCCAACACCCGCAGGGAATGGAGGTTTCATTCGAGGAAAGCCCTTTTTTCCTTCAATTGATTCAAGTTGAGCTGTTTCTTCTCCACATATGTAAGCTCCTGCACCCCTATGAATAAACACATCAAGATCATAACCTGATTTGCAGGCATTTTTTCCAATTAAGTTTTCTTTATAGGCTTCCTCAAGTGCTTTTTTTAGAACTAAATATTCATTATAAAATTCACCCCTGATATAAATATACGCAGCTGACGCATTGATTGCTCTTCCAGCCAGGAGAATTCCCTCAAGTAACTTATGTGGCTCATATCGCAATATATCTCTATCTTTACACGTACCAGGTTCTGACTCATCTGCATTGACTACCAAGTATGCTTTTATAGAATTTTTTGGCATAAAGCTCCACTTAAGGCCAGTAGAAAATCCTGCACCCCCTCGACCTCTCAAGCCAGATTTCTTTACTTCATCAATGATTTTTTCTGATCCTAAATCCAGTAATTCCTTTGTTTTTTGCCAACTACCACGTTTTTTTGCACCTTCAAGTAGTGGTGTTTCTCTACCATTTAAGTTTATGAATATTTTATCCTGTTCTTTTAGCATGCTTTTAAGATTCTAAGTGATCCCGACGCGATTCGAACGCGTGACCCACTGATTAAAAGTCAGTTGCTCTACCGGCTGAGCTACGGGATCATTTTATTTTTCAGCTACACTAAACAGTAATATAGTTTTTATCTGTTTTAATCAAACTAAAATTTTCATGCGTGATTAAATAAATTATATAATGTACTGCGTTAGTGATAATTTAGTTAAAAATTTTTGAAGACTTCTTATTAATTTTCAATTCACAGATTCATTTGGCAAAGCTGACGTACAACTCTAAAAAGATAGAGAATTTTACATAACTGCAGAATTTGTGAACTATTTAGCAATAGATAAATATTTCTTGCATTTCAGCCTGAGTGATTTATGCTTTAAGCAAGAATTGGGGGCATAGCTCAGCTGGTAGAGCATCTGTTTTGCACGCAGAAGGTCAGCGGTTCGATCCCGCTTGCCTCCACCAATATAGGTTTCAACATACCATAAAGCCAGCCTATCTATTCTATCGGGGTTTTATACTAATTCTCTAGTGATATTTGTTATTATGACTCCAATACATGCTAATTTAATTATAAATTAATCAGTAAATGCTATAATAGCTATAATTAAATTAATTAGGTAATACTTATGAGTGGAAAAAAACATGTCTTTAAGATGGTACCCGGAGAGGAATTATCAAAAGGATTTGGTAGCAGCGTCTGCTGGCCTGACTTTGTTCGTTTTCAATCTGTTAAAAAAGTTAAGCTTATGCAACTGGGAAAAGAAGATGAAGCAATAGAATTACCAATAAGATTATGTGGCAATAACATCTCTAGAGGTGGGTTTTATTGCATAAGGGACGAAGAGGGGAATACCCTGAAAAGTACTCTTTCTAGAGATAAACCAGGTTATTCAGAAAACAATTGTGCATTTGTATATTACGGTGATATGTTGGTCAAGCTATCAATGGAATCGAAGCTTATAAGTAGAGAAGATGGTGGTCTCAGGTTGCGTAATAATGTTAAATCTGAGAGATCGGAACATGGTTATGTAACACAGGAAGAGTTGGATGATACTTACAAATATTATTTCTCAGATTATCAAGGAAATATTATTAATTCACCTGACAATCAGGCATTACAATATATTGGACTGGATGTCAGTGAAGAAACAATAAAAGATATATTATCTAAAATACCAGAGAATATAGTGCTATCAAAGATGTTTGCTAAAATTTTTGTTGAGGAACTAACAGAAGATCAGTTAGCAACTCTTGCCAATACTCTTCGTCCAGACCAAATAGAGTATTTAGTAGAGCACTTAACAGATAATCAATGGCAAGCTTTGATGAGTCATTTTACCAACCACCAATTACGTATTCTTGTTCATGAATTAAATCAAGAAAAGTTAGGAATAATAGTCCCCTTATTAAATAAGGATCAGGTTGTGAACTTAGTAAAAGACTTAAATCTAGATCAAGTAAAAGAAATTTTCCCTCACCTTAAAATGGATCAGTTTATGGAGGTCATCAAGACAATAAGCGATGATCAGTTTGTAAAATTAATAAAAGATGCAGACGAGAAAACTTTAAACACTCTTTTTAATGAAGCATTAACAGATCGACTTCCAACTCTAGTAAAAACTTTAGAAGAAGATACATTACATAATTTAATTAATAAGCTAGACCATGAGAAACTTGCAATAGTAGCTCGAGAGTTAACTGATGATTCTGATAAGATTCAGATGGTTGTTAAGTCTTTAGCTAACAACCCAGAAAAACTTCAAGCTTTTGCTCGCAATATGTCTAATGAGCAGTTTAAAGAACTTTTGGACAATTTAGGTGCAGAAGAGCTGAAAGATATTATTCACAAGTTGCCTCATGAGAAAGTTATATCTGTGATTGGTGATCTTGATAGTAAAGATCAGTCTAATGCTATTATTGATGCATTGAAGGAGAAATTTAACGAGCAAAATGAAAAAATGAAAGACCTTATGAGTAAGGTTGACCGAATGCTTCCTGAGGAGAGTGAAGCAAATTGGAATGATGCACATCCATCAACTTACGTTCTTCAAGATGTTAATGCTGAGTTTGCAGTAATAGATAATTTATTGTGAACTTGGATATTGATAAATCAACAGTGTGCATGTGAAACTAAAAAATAATTTAAACTTTAATAATTTATGGAGGTAATTTATATGAGTAAGAACTCGCAAAACCTTTTACAAAATGCGGATAATGTTAAACAACTTATAAGAGATCTTGATTTTATTACAATTAAGGGAGTTAGTGGTAGCGATATAACGAACCTTAACCAAATGGTTACTGGTAATACTCTTAAAACAACAGTTGATCAATTAGTTAACAATATTAATGAACAGCTTATTAGTAGCTTGAATACTAAGTTAGGAGAAGAGCAAGCTAAAGTTGTAAGTTTGCAAGAGATTATAGGCAACGAAAGTAAAGGATTACAAAAAGATCTAATAGATTTAGCAGCTAAATTAAATAATATGTTACCTGAGGAGGCACCACCCTATTATGACATGTTGTAAAGTGTAAGAAAGTAACAGCCTCATATCAGTCTGTACATACCATTTCATATGACTGAGTTAATTTTAAAATTTTATAGGAGTTAATATGAGTAACAACAGTAAACAAGAAAGTGAAAATAACTTTGAAGTAACAAGAGAAATGAGCGATTTCAAATTTAAAGAAATAGACAATATAGAAGTTGAAGTTAAGCCTACAAACTTTGAGGATATTGCAGATAAAATTGCAACAATTCATTACGTCGATCAAGTTATGGATAAGTTAATCTATGATTTAAACGAGAAGTTTGTCGTTGATTTAAATGCCTCGTTTATGGAAAATATAGTACAACTTCGAGAAGGGTTTCTTGATATGAGCCAAAAATTAACTCGGGGTTTATCTCATTTGAGTGAATTAATTCATAACAATCCACGGGATGGATTTATTGATAATAATCAAAATTATAAAACATGGACAGAAGAACTTGATCACCTAAGGGGAGAAGTTGAAGGATTAAAAGCAGCAATAATTGACCATAATGACGTAAAATGGGAAGAGCCAGCCAGCTCTGATATATTGTAGTAGTTAAGAAAGTAGCAGTTTGCTAGCAGGCTGTTGCTTTCTTTCACATACTATTTCAATACAGCTGAATTAGGGAATCTATTTTAAAACTTTCGGCATATAGTTCTCATCATGTTTTGCAAACACCGTATTTGCAAGAAAGGTATTATTATCAGACATTTTACCTTGCACAACAACACCACTTTTTTCTGAAAACATCGGTGGAAGTATTCCCTGATATTTCACCATAACGCTCTTGTTAAAATCTGTCATTTGAAAAACTACTTCACTTTCGCTCCGTATCACGCTCTTTTCAACAACCATTCCACCAACACGGATTGGCTTTTGATTATTTGGCAAGACTATGGCTTCACTTACTGTATAGAAAAATGAGATATTTTCTTTGAGCGTTGTTAAAATAAAAAAAACTGCACAACTTAAAAAGCAGAAAATTCCTGAAGTTATAAGTAATCGCTTATGTTTCTTCTTCATTATTATCTTTCAGGCTTTCTAGAATTTTTTTACTTTTAATATAGCAAGAAATGGTAAGAATCAGTTCTCCGGTAATCAACGTAAAACTAATAAGGTAAGCAAAAATTACATATGTATTCATAATGCATTATCAATAAATAACTCACCTGCATCAAAATAAATTAAGCTTCCATCCTTTTGCTGCAACACCAATTTACCACTGTTATCTATATCAGCAAAAATTCCTTCATACAATTTGTCAGCTAGCTTTACACTGATTTGCTCGTTCATTTTGAATGCTTTTTTTAACCACATTTCTCTTATAGCATAAAACCCATCAAATAGCCATTGCTTTCTTAGCTTATTAAAATTTATTATTAATTCCTTTAACAGATCCATGTTAGACACAGATTCACCGTAATTGCTAATGCACGTTGTGCCTGGAAGTGGCGCATGATTGACATTAATTCCAATTCCTATAACAAGCCAATGCGAATTGGACTTTCTTTCAAGCAATATTCCACTGATTTTTTTATCATCAATCAAAACATCATTTGGCCATTTATATTGAACATTACTATCAGCTATAAATGACAGTAATATGTTGCCAACAGCAACAGCAGTCACAAAAGTCAGTTCTGTTAATTTGCCAATATCTGTGACTTGATTTATCACCAAACTCGCATAGAGATTACCTTCTGGAGAAACCCAACTTTTTCTAGTGCGTCCCCTACCTTCTGTTTGTTTATCAGCAATAATAACGGTTTCATTTGATATTCCTTTATTAATTAAATCCAATGCTTCCGTATTAGTGCTTGAAACTTCTTTGTAATGATAAATACGAAAACCTTCGAGGATCACCTTGTCAGCCCTTTAGTTTAATGAGTGAGTCAAGATCTTCTGCGTACAAGAAAAGAACGAGGTTGATCAGTGAAGCCACTGAAGTGATAATGAATAGACTCTTAGAATAAGCAACCTTATTACCACTAGCTTTATCAAAATACATAACTTTCATGATATTTAAATAATAGTAGCATGATATCACACTCGCTATTACAAGGATCAAAGACAGGCTGATAAAGCCAGAATTTATTAAACTTTTGAATATAAAAAATTTAGCGATAAAACCTGCAAGTGGAGGTATTCCCGACATCGAGAGTAACAGTACAGAAAGATGAAATGCTACAATTGGGTGTTTCTTCCCTATACCAGATAAATTTGCAATATCACAATCGTCATCGTCAATTTGTACGAGATATGAGAATAGCCCTATGCTTGTGATGATATATATCACCAAATACATTAAGGCACTATCTGTTCCTGCTTGTGTAAAAATAGAAAGTGAAGCAAATATAAAACCAATGTGACCAATTGAACTGTAAGCAAGCAGCCTTTTTAAGTTTTGCTGACGCAAGGCCCCAAAAGCTGAGATAAGCACAGACAATGCTGAAACGTATAAGAAAATAGGCTGAACATAACTTTTTACATTTACTAACTCTTCATTCATCAATCGAATTAAAAATGTTACAAGTGCAGCTTTTGGAGCTGTAGAAAAAAAAGCAGTTACTATGGTAGGTGCGCCTTGATAGACATCTGGAGCCCACATATGAAAAGGAGCAATAGCAAGCTTGAAACACAAACCAATAAGGATAAAAACTAACCCAAAAACTATTCCATAAGTTATCTGATGGTTTTGCAAGAATGAACCGAGCTCAGAGAAATTAACTTGTCCTGTATATCCATAAAGCAGCGACATTCCATATAGCATAATGCAGGAAGATAGTGCACTAAGTGTAAAATATTTCACTCCTGCTTCACATGAATAAGCTGAATCTTTATTAAAGCTCGCAAGAACATACAAAGATATACTCATCAACTCAAAAGCTAAATAAAAAGAAATCAGACTATTTGCTGAAACCAAAGTTATCATGCCAAATAGCGCAAAAAGAATCAGTATTGAAAATTCATATTTATAGTCATATTTTGATAAATTCAGCATCAAAAGTATTAAAATTCCTGTGCTGAGAATTAACCCTTGGGCTGACCTGATGTATAAGTTGAGTTTTAACAACGAATTAAAGAGAAAAATTTCATTGTTTTCTGCCGAAATAATTAAAATAATCAAAGTTACCACTGTGCAGCCAAGTGCTAATAAGTTGATAGTTCGGCGGTTAAATATAATTCCAAGCAGTAGCAACACTAACGAGGAGATAATAGAGAACATTTCCGGCAATATCTGTATATAATTCATAGCGCATTATATTTGACTAACAAATTTGCCATACATGGCTTCAAATAGTTCAGTGCAAGGATTGGGTAAAATCCAAGCAAAATAACAAACACTGCAAGCAGAATTAAGACAGAAAATTCTATGTTATCCAGGTGATGATTTAACAATTTAGAATCACTAACTCCCCATATTATTTGCTTACATAAATTCAGCATATAAACTGCGCTTAAAATAGTGCCAAGTGCGATAAATCCTGTAAAAAAACCTATGCTCTTAAACATTCCAACCATAGCCAAGAACTCACCTATGAATCCAGATGTTCCGGGTAAACCTATTGAAGCCATTGAAAATAAAATGAACATGAAACCAAATTTTGGCATTGTGTTTACTATGCCAAAATATTTTGCAATCTCCAAAGTCCCAGTTCGAGTATATAGCATTCCAACACATAAAAATAAAGCAGCAGAAATAAGGCCATGACTAATCATTTGAAATATACTACCCAGTACTCCTTCCTCACAAAGTGAAAAGAGGCCAGCGGTAACGATCCCCATATGTGCTATTGAAGAATAAGCTATTAACTTCTTTATATCATCTTGAGCAAACGCAACTAGCGAAGCATATATCACCGCAATAATGCTCAGCACAACAACGAAATTTGAAAAATACAAACTTGCCTGAGGAAGCATTGGAATAGAAAACCTTAAAAATCCATATCCCCCCATTTTAATAAGCAAGCCAGCTAAAATCACAGATCCAGAAGTTGGTGATTGCACATGTGCATCAGGAAGCCAAGTGTGAAATGGAAACATTGGAACTTTTATTGCAAAGGAAATAAAAAATGCAATCCACAGCAATGACTGCACTTTAAGATCAAGGCTTGGCACTAATGTAGCTAATTTTTGTATATTAAACGTTCCAAAAATGTTATAGATGTACACCAATCCAAGTAGGAATAATAATGAGCCAGTTAATGTATAAAGAAACAGCTTAAACGTCGCATATACCCTTTGCTTCCCTCCCCAAATGCCAATAATAAAGAACATTGGTATTAAAACAGCTTCGAAAAACACATAAAAGCTTATAGCATTCAGTGAAACGAAAAAACCGACTACAAAACTCTCAAGCAGTAGAAATAATGCCATATATGGCTTGAGAGTCGTATAACTCATTTTGCAATTATAGAGCATACAAATAACAAACAAGAAGGTCGTAAGTAGAAGGAAAAGCAACGATATACCATCTATCCCTATACCAACATTTCTAATTGGGTAGCTGACAAACTGAAAGTCCGCATCGTTATAATCAAATTCTATACAAGCTACAATGCTAAGCAAAAATGGAAGTACAGCAAAAAATAGAGCAAGGAATCTTAAGTGTATAGATTGATGATTAATCCTGATTAAGGATAAAATCAATGCTCCTATCAGTGGAAGCAAGAATATACTAAGTAACAACACCTTCTATTTAATTCCAATAATATATAAAGCACCGATTATTAGAGTAACAAACATAATAAATGCATAATCAAATATATAACCAGTTTGCAACTTTATAGAACTTTTTGAACATTCATTAACCAACCTTACAACACCATTTGGCCCAAATGAATCAATAGCCTTAACATCAAATTTCCATAAAAGCCTAGACATAAACCTTATCGGTGCAATGATAACAAACTCATACACCTCATCAAAGTACCATTTATTCTGCAAAAACTTAAGTAAAAATTTACTCTTAATTTGCCTAATTACTTGATATTGGTAAATTAGGTACGCAAGTGCTATTCCACTTAGGCTTGCTAAGGTTGGCAGTAGTTTTATAAAGAAATTATGAACTCCATGCTCATCAATAACTACTAAACTTGATTTCCAAAACGCATTACTAGTTATGTTCAAAATATTTGCTCCCCACACTCCAGAAAATACCGAACCAAAAGCAAGTATCAGTAATGGTATAAGCATAATCTTTGGTGCCTCATGTACATTAATTTTACTTTGTTTTTGGCTGTGGAACACAAGAAGCAATAACCTCCAAGAGTAAAACGCTGTGAAGAATGCAACAACTAAGCTTATTACAAAAGCAAAGCTATCCGTGCTATAAGCATGTTCAATTATCAAGTCTTTTGAGTAAAAACCTGCAAATGGAAATATTCCAGAAAGTGCAAGAGACCCAATCCACATGAGAGTGTAAGTGCAAGGGATTTTCTTCCAGCAATTTCCCATTTTCTGAATATTTTGCTCATGATGCATTGCATGAATCACATTGCCAGCACCAAGAAATAGTAGAGCTTTAAAAAAAGCGTGTGTCATTAAATGAAAAATAGCAACATTGTAAGCAGAAAGCCCACATGCCATGAACATATAACCAAGTTGACTGCAGGTTGAATAAGCAATTATTTTCTTTATATCGTTCTGAGTAATTGCAACGGTGGCTGCAAAAAAAGCAGTGAGTGCTCCAACGATAACTATTAATTCTCGTGCCACATTTGATAACTCAAACAATGGAGAACACTTTGCTACTAAAAATATACCTGCTGTTACCATCGTTGCTGCGTGAATGAGTGCAGAAACAGGTGTTGGCCCTTCCATTGCATCTGGCAACCAAACATGTAAACCAAGCTGTGCAGATTTACCCATACAGCCAATAAAAAGTAATATGCATATTATATGAATTATTTTAAATTCACAGCAGAATGCTCTAATGTTCTGCGTGCCAAGAAAATCAGCTGTGTCAAAAATTTCAGTAAATTTCAAAGAGTGAAATGTATAATAAATGAGAAAGATCCCAATCAATAGTGCAAAGTCTCCTACCCTATTCACAACAAATGCTTTAATTGCCGCATTATTTGCAGAATATTTTTGGAACCAAAATCCTATGAGTAAATAAGAACATAGGCCAACCCCTTCCCAGCCCAAAAAAAGCTGCACGAAATTATCGCTTACAACCAGCACAATCATGCAAAACGTAAATAGCGATAGGTAAGAAAAAAACCTCGACTTCCCTTTGTCATGCTCCATATAACCGATAGAATAGAGGTGGACTACTAGTGAAACGGTGGTAATAACAATAAGCATTAAGGATGAGAGAGCATCCACACTAATTGCCCAATTTACTTTTAATACACTTAATGAAAATAGAGGAAATAAACTCAAGTGATAATTTTCAGAGAAGGTGAGAAAAACATACCAAGATAAAACTGCAGATATTCCAATCCCTGCCGTTGTAACTAACTGACTTTTTCTAAAAAATGCTCCAAACAATGAACCAAAAAGTGGCAGAAATACTATTAATTTCAGTATATCCATCATACTTTCATTCTTTCATTAAATTTGCTTGTTCAACTTCTATATTGCCACGGCTTCTATAATATACAACCAATATTGCAAGCCCAACTCCTGACTCTGCTGCCGCAACAGTCAACACAAACATCACAAAAATTTGCCCAACTATATCATTCATAAAGGCAGAAAAAGCAACTAAATTGATGTTAATCGCCAGCAATAATATTTCTATTGATAACAGTATGTTGATTATGCTCTTACGGTTAATGAAAATACCACACACTCCAATAGTGAACAAAAGAGCAGCAATTATCAAAAAGTGATTTAATCCTATTTCCATTCCACTCCTTTTCCAAATTTAGCCTTAATCAATTTTACAGATGAAGATTGTGTCAATTGCTTTAACACGTTCTGTTTTCTAACTCCTTTTTTCTTTTCCTGCAAAGTAAGAGCAATTGCACCAACAATTGCAACAAGCAGCAGAATACCAGAAAGATGAAAAGCGTACATGTAGTCAGTGTAGAGCAAATTACCGATAGCTTTCACGTTATTGGTATTATAGTTTATAACATTACTTATATTCGGTGCTGAGCTGCGAATTACAAAGCTGATGATTAGAAAAAACACAACACATAATATAGCACCAAGAGTGAAATGCTTTGCAAAACCCTGATGCAATCTTATGTAGTCGATATCGAGCATCATAACTACAAAGAGGAATAACACTGCAACTGCACCGATATATACTATTAGCACCATCATAGCAATGAATTCAGCTCCAAGGAGAATAAAAAGCACTGCAGAGTTAACGAAAGTGAAAATTAAAAATAACACTGCATGCACAGGATTCCTTACGCTAATTACACAAACAGCAGATAAGATGCTTAGAATTGCAAAAGAATAAAAGAAAAAAGGCATTGATACTTTAACTGCAACAATAGTTACTAATTTAAAGTGACTATTGTTGTGAAGTCAATATTATATTAAACGTTTGAAAACATTGTACTATAAAACCCTAGCTCCATTTTAAGTGATTATATAGAGCGTTTCCTAAGCGTTTCATCAATACAATAAACACTTAACTTACTCTTGACCATTTTAATTTATTAACATATAATATATGTATATTAATAATCAGCGGTAGCTCAAAATGTACAACATATTTGGTTATTTAAAAAACAACAATAGTTCTAACACACAAAGTAGCAGACTAGATGGAGAAAGTTATCAATACACTACAAGAGACTATATGACAATTTACTTTAATAACACACTAGCAAGTTTCAGTAGATCATTGAGAGAATTTAAAGAAAAAGCGTATGGATTTATGTATGATATCGGAACTTGGTTGAAAGAAACAAATGAAGGAACTAAATCGTACATATAAGCCATTCCAAACTCCACCTACTCACCCAACAAGCAGAAGTTTTGGTGCCAATAACTCAAATCAAGTTGTTGTTACTCGACATACACCTGAAGCTACTAAAACAAGATAGATCTACGCTTAAATATCTAGTACTTGAATAAGTTGAATGTTATGTTCAATAAGACCTTTACAATATTTGGATCATAGGTTTAACTTTATGAAGTTATAATCTATAGAGCTTCAATGAACGATTATCTCTCACTGTTAAATCCAGAGCAACAATTAGCTGTAACTAACGTGAATGGACCAGTTTTGATACTAGCAGGAGCCGGAACCGGAAAAACAAGAACGATCACTTCAAGAATAGCGCACATAATTAGGAACGGTCACGCTTATTCTGATGAAATATTAGCAGTTACATTTACAAATAAAGCAGCAAATGAGATGGTATCAAGGGTACTTGAGCTAACAGGAACAAACATACCATCGCTTGGCACTTTCCATGCAATTGCAGCAAAAATTCTACGTCATCATGCTGAAGTCGTGGGGCTGAATTCCAATTTTACAATTATTGGTGTGGATGATCAATTACAGGTAATAAAAAACATCATGAATGAAATCAGCCCTGATTACCTATCAGAAAAATGTAAGACCATTATGAATATTATTCAGCAATGGAAAGAGAAGTGTTTGTTGCCGTCTGAAGTAGAAGACGTTCAATCATTTAGGCCAGTGTACGTAACTGCACTCAAAGTCTATTACCAGTATCAGGAAAGGTTAAAGTTCCTTAACTCTGTCGATTTCGGTGACCTACTGCTATACAATATACAACTTTTTAATCAAAAGACCGAAATTTTGTCCTACTACCAAAACAAGTTTAAATATATCATGGTAGATGAATATCAAGACACAAATGCAATACAATATCTTTGGCTAAAATACCTTGCAAAAGAGCACTCAAATATTTGTTGTGTAGGAGATGATGATCAATCGATATACAGTTGGCGTGGTGCAGAAGTTGAAAATATTTTGAAGTTTTCTGATGATTTTAAAAATGCAAAAATCGTAAAATTAGAATGTAACTACAGGTCAACATCACATATACTTGCAACTGCATCATATATTATCAATCACAATAAGACTCGATTAGAGAAAAAGTTGTGGACAACAAATATTGAAGGAGAAAAGGTAAGTCTAATAAAATTGTGGGACGGAAAAGCTGAAGCAAGGTTTATAAGCGAACAGATATTAAAGCTCAATAAATACAGATTTAGTGACATTGCAGTGCTTGTAAGAGCTACTTTTCAAACTAGAGTCATGGAAGAGTATTTTATAAAGTATTCAATTCCCTATAAGATTATAAGTGGCGTAAAATTCTACGAACGTCAAGAAGTAAGGGATATAATCACATATTTAAGGCTTGTTACAAATAATAACGATGACCTTGCCTTTGAAAGGATCGTAAATCGTCCAAAAAGAAGTATAGGAGCTACAACTCTCAAGAAGATATACACAACTGCCCAAGATAACAAGACTTCTTTTTTTGAAGCAGCAAAAATATTAGTTGATGGTAATCAGGTGACTGAGAGAATAAAACTCTCACTAAATGATTTTTTAAATAAAATAAAAGCTTGGGAAGAAATGGTAAATGTGAAACCACTCTATGAGTTTGTAAAAAATATAGCAAGTCAATCAGGGTATATTGAAATGCTTGAAGATGAAGGAGTAACAGGTTTAGCACGAATAGAAAATGTCAAAGAGCTTATTTCATCTTTGAAGAATTTTGACAACGCTACAACCTTCTTGGAGCACATAAGTTTAGTGATGGAAGTGGATAATATGAATAGCGATGACACTGTATATGTTATGACTCTTCACGCATCTAAAGGGCTAGAATTCCCTTGTGTGTTTTTACCTGGCTGGGAAGAAGGATTATTCCCTCATCAAAGATCTTTTGAGGATAAAAGCGGTAAAGCTTTAGAAGAAGAAAGAAGACTTGCATATGTTGGCATAACCAGAGCAAAGGAAAGGTTGATCATTTCATGTGCAGACAGAAGGGAAATGAATAACCAATGGCAACCAATGTACACTTCTCGATTCATCAAAGAGTTACCAAGGGAAAATGTTGAAGTCATTAAGAGTAACATTGCTTACTGCTGAAGCTATAATTCCAGATAAACATACCTTGCAAATCTGAGCTACCTCAATTATATATTTCTTCTGGTAAAAATTCTCTGATGGTCTTAAATAAAATTTTCAGTGAATGATTATCAGACATATTGTGCTCTGCTGATTTTATTAAGTGTACTGCAACGTCTGTTGATTTGATTTTTTTAGCTAAATTTAATGAAATTTGATAAGGAATATCTCTATCGTTAATGCTATGCAATAAACGCACAGGACAGTTTATATCTATTGTTTCTTGATTTAAAAGGAGATTCTTTCTGCCATCCTCGATCAAATTTTTAGTTATTTTGTATGCGCAGTGCCCTGAAGTAAAATCTATTACACCTTTAGAACATAGCTCTTCTTTTTGCCTACCCGACAATTGATTAAATATTAAATCTTCAGTGAAGTCAGGAGCAGACGATATACCAATTAGCGCTGCAGTTTTTTCTGGAAATTGAAGAGCAGTGAGCAACATCAGCCATCCCCCCATACTTGAGCCTATAATTATTTGTTTGCTGCTAGTTAATTCGCTTATCACTTTAGCACAATTTTTTTGCCAATCACTTATTGTATAATCAGCGAAGTCACCGCTTGAATTACCGTGGCCAAAATAATCAAAGAGCACAAGTGCTACATCATTTTCTTGGCAAAATTTGTAAATGGCAGTTGCTTTAGTTCCATCCATATTGGATGCAAAACCACCAAAAAAAACTATGGAAGCTTTCTTTCCTTGTAGCTTTCGATATGCTATATGGTCATTACTTCCATTAAGTAATTTACAATAATCCATACTACTTTGGCAAGGCAACCGGACTATCGCTCACCGAACGCAAATAGCTGACTAGATCTGCAATTTCTTGTGGATTGGAAATGCCTGCAAATGCCATACGTGTACCTTTTATATAGGCTTTTGGATTTTTTAAAAAAGTAAATAATTCTTCATATCCCCATATTCCACCTTTTTCAAGCAGTGCTTTTGAGTAATTGAACGAATTGCCAAGATGGGCCTTTTTATTTCCAACTACGTTCCACAAGTTTGGTCCTACTTTATTCATTCCACCTTTCTCAAAACTGTGGCAAGCTATACATTTTTTTGCTGCTGACTTCCCCTTTTCAAAGCTAGCATTTTGCATGAGCTCCCCAATATCAAATGCCACTTGTTCAATCTTTTGCTGAGGCTCATTGCTGGCTGCTACTATTGTTTGGTGTTCAATTTTATAATCCTCTGGGTTATAGAGCATATCAACTACATTACTAACTATCATAATTATTAATCCAGAAAGTAAAATCGATGCTGCAATCTTATTAAGCTCCATAGTTAATTCTTATCAAGTAATGTTACTTAAATTATGCAAATATTTTCGCGAACAGCAAACAATTACCTTTATTCCACCAAAGATAGAAATTTCTATTACTTAGTTAATAGATCGCAATTCTGATGCTAAAGTAACTCCGTGGTCCAGTCACATACTGGTCCGGAATAATATATTCAAATAGATTTCCTGCAAACCTGTCTGCAATGATTGAAACTGGAACCACTGCTATAATGTTCGTTTGCTTGACCTAAGATTCAGGAGCATTTAAACTGAACTTTATAAAGTACTAAAAATGATAGGAAATCTAAGTGGAATAATTGATGAAGTATGCAGCGATCACATAATACTGAATGTGAATGATGTTGGCTATATAGTATATCTTTCAGCCAAAATTTTAAGTACTTGTTCGATTGGAAGTAGAGTAAAATTACTTATCGACACTTATGCAAATAGCAGAGAAAACGTTGCTCAGCTATATGGCTTTATAAGTAAAGAAGAACAGCAGTGTCTGCGTTTATTAGTTAAAGTGAGCGGTGTCAGCTATAAAACCGCAATGTCAATTTTGAGCAAATTAACTCCAGAGCAACTGTTTTTGGCAATTATAAACGAGGATAAACTAGCACTTAAGGTGAGTGGACTTGGCCTGAAACTCATAAATCGAATTATTACTGAGCTGAATGGCAAAGTAAGTAAATTAGAGATAAATAACGATCATTTTCACTCAATTAGTGAAGATGCTCTTTCAGCTTTGATCAATCTTGGATATGAAAGAACAAAAGCTTATGATACAATAAAAAAAATAGAAGATGAATCACCAAACTTGGACACTAAAGATATTATTCGTATGGCGCTTAAAACAATATGAAGTCAATATCATGTAGTAAGGAATACTCTGAAGATGTACGTAATTTAAATATCAGGCCTGAGCAACTTGATGATTTTGTCGGGCAAAAAGACTTAATACAAAATTTAAAAGTGTTTATAAATGCTGCACAGACGAGAGCTGAAGCTTTGGATCACGTATTGCTCTATGGTCCTCCAGGGCTTGGCAAAACAACTTTAGCACAAATTGTTTCTAAGGAGTTAAGGGTTAGCTTTCGTGCAACTTCTGGTCCATTGCTTAGTAAAGCTGGGGACTTAGCTGCAGTTCTCACTACTTTAAATGCAAAAGATGTTCTATTTATCGATGAGATCCATAGATTAAATCGTAGCATTGAGGAAGTTTTATATACTGCTATGGAAGATTTTTGCCTAGATATACTAGTAGGTGAGGGCACATCTACCAGAACTTTAAGAATAGATTTACCACCATTTACACTGATTGGGGCAACAACACGGCTTGGACTGCTTTCTGCACCGCTGAGGGATCGTTTTGGTATTCCCCTGCATCTTGAGTTTTATTCTTTTGAGGAACTGGTTGATATTATAAAAAGAGGTGCAAGAGTTCTTTGTGCTGAAATCGAAAAGGATGCTGTGCAGGAAATTGCTTGCCGTGCCCGCGGTACTCCAAGAATTGCTTTGAGATTACTCAGAAGAATAAGAGATTTTGTTGAAGTCAAAGATGATAAAAAAATTACCTGTGAAATTGCCGGTTCTGCACTATCAAAATTGGGTATAGATAAAATGGGACTAAATAAATTAGATATGGATTATCTGAGATTTTTGTTTAACACCTCAGGACCTGTTGGAATTGACACCATATCTATTGCACTATCTGAAGATGTTGGCAATATTGAAGAAACAGTAGAACCTTATTTAATCAAGGTCAGTTTTGTAAAGCGCACACCAAGAGGACGTGTTTTAACTGATCAAGCAAAGGAATATCTCAGCATCAATTCAGTAGTATGCTAGCATTATAATATATTTTATACATTGTATAATATTACACTCAACATTATAATATTCTCTTATTATATGATTTGTAGGTGTTTTTGAGGCAAATAAGAAAGTCTTCTATTATAGTGAATATGTTCTTGAAATATTACATAATATATGATAGTCTTTATATGGCATAAATGTAAAAATCTCAATAATTTGTTGATATTTTTTAAGATTAATACTTATTAAATACTTCATATTGTAAGATTGAGTTATTGCGTTTTATAGACTTAAGATAAAATGGTAAAAAGCTTTGTAAACAATTATAGAAACAGTAATTCAATTAATGGAGAAAAAGCAATAGAAAATTTTTTAATCAATAACAACGAGGAAGACGGTAGCTCAATCTTCATTAATCGAATCAGGGAGCAAGATCTCTCTGCAGAGCAGAAGCTCAATGAATTAAAAGGATTCATTGAGGAGCTTGCTAGGAAAGCTGAGTTCAAGAAAATAGAGCTTGAGCGTCAGGCTGCGAGTTGCATTGATGAAACATTATCTCAAGTAGAGCTACAGATAAAAGATAATGAGGATTACTTTACTGATAATAATCAAGGGGTATTCGCAAATTTCTTTGAATCCCTCTTTAATCTTTTTGAAGTAAATGTAGATCCGAGAGTCTACAAAATGCTCAAGGAGAAGAAAGAGAAAAATCTGCTTCTTTCGATAATTAAGTTTTTGCGTGATAAGTTTAAGGAATTAGTCAAAAAGATCTTCAAAAAAGATTTAAGTTGGGATAAAAGGCTAGACAAAGAGATAAAAGAATTGCAGGAGAAATTACTCAGTGGTGGGTTATCTCCGGAAGAGGAAATAGCAATACTCGAACGTTTGCAAGCGTTGCAAAATTTAAAATTGAAGCTTCAAACTTTCTTTGTTGGCTTTGTTATTGCAATGTTTGCAGAAATTTTTGCAGTTGATTTAGCAGCAGTAGTAGAGCAAGATGCAACCGAGAAAAAGGAAAACAAAAAAGCAGAAAAAACAGAATCAAAAGAAGTTCGTAAAGAAGTAGAAACAAAAGTGAATGAAATCACACCAATTTCCCTATTTGATTTTTCATCTCAAGTTCCAATGCCAATCACTCTGAGTAAGCAAGAACGTGCTCTTTTACCAAAGCCTATAGAAAAATTAGTGAACATTCCGCCTAAACCTGTTATAAATCACAAAAATAGTGAAGTACAAAAACAGGAAAAAGTGAATAAAAAAGAAGAGAAAACTGAAAAACCAAAGCTAGCTGTCTGTCCACCTGCTCCACAGCAAAAGGAACACAGGAGAATTAGAAGAAATAACAAAGAGAGGGATACTTATGGGACGAAACGAATAAAAGAGCCTTCTGCTAAGAGTCAGCAAAAAGCTGCTAATGCTGCTGTGGAACTGCCAGGAGGATTAACTGGTGGTGTAAGAGTTGAAAACCACGCTTCTTCAGTCAAAGAGAGAGGTGTGTAAAGGTTCTCTTTAATTTGCGTGTGATTTCGGAGTGCTTTTTTTTAGTGTGTGCTGCTCATCTTTATTGTCATGCCAATTTTAAAAGGGTGTCATTTAAGTAGCCCTTTGATGTCATCCCAGTGCGTGACACTGGTTTTTATCTGGATTCCAGCATCAAGTGCTGGAATGACATTCATCCCATTACCTACTCTCTTGTCATCCCAGTGCAAGCACTGGGATCCAGAAATATAAAAATGATAAATAAAGTTTATGCAAAAAAACTGCTTGTGCTGATAATTGATTCTTAATATACTCATTACATAATATTTTAATTTAGAGGTTGATATGCATGGTAACAATGGTTCAGACAAAAGAGTATTTGATAATACTGCTCCAGGAGGAGGAAGGGTTGATCTGAGTAAAATAAATCCAAAGAAAATAGATGATTTTAGAGACATGATTAGACGTGAAGAGGAAAGAAAGAAAAATCAATCTAGTGGTCAGGGCAGCAGTAAATAATTATATTAGTTTAGGGGGGTGGCGTTATGCCTAATAAAAGTAAAATAAATCGAGAATTAGTAAAAGCGTTTAATAGTGTTCTTCTTTCTGATAATACTGCTATTACTAATCTCACTATAGAAAAAGATCATGTTGTTCTCTCATTTGATAAAAATATGAATATTGATCAGCGCAGAGAGTACTTGAGCAATATGAGAGAGAGCATAGTAGAAAAGTTTTGTGGAGATGAAAGTGCTGCCAATGATCTCTTTTATACAGACTCTTTTCCTTTTAACTTTAATCAAGGAAAATGGACTACAGATAATAGCAGACATAGGTTTTCAGTGCCAATTGAAAAAGAGGTAGTTTGTAATCTAAAATATTTGCTAGCTAATGAACTTATACGATTTACAATAGCACGTATTATAGACGATCATCCTGATGAAGATTATGTGAATGACAATGTATTCGATGTGAGCTTTGACAGAAAATCTTATTTATACTGTAAGGGCTTTGATGATCAAGAATTACAAGACTCTTTTGTAAAATCATTCTTATTGAGAATGGAAAGTTATGAAAATAGTCCTAAAAGATTTAAGGATTTTTTAGAAGAGAAGGGGAATTATGTATATCTAAAGAAAGGCGTTTTTGATGATCTTAAATTCATCAAAGACATAGTAAGGCATGAAGCACACTTGACAGGTCGTTGTTTTGATACTCCACAAGGCGAGATTGGAGTTAATGACATGATGAAATTTACAGTGGTTGATTTGTTTCGTAAAGCAAACATACAAGTTGATTTTATGGTGCGTAATTCTTACTTAGGGGGTGATGAAGATTCAGTTTTAACTCCTATTGTAAATGATAGTAATGGTACTAGATATTTAACAAGAGAAGAAGTGAATCATGTTAATAATATGTTTGGTATGGATGTATTAAATAATGTTGAAGCTTATACTTCGCAGAAGTCTCTATTGAATAGTGATAGTAAAGGATTGTACGGAATAGATTTTGCTAACCCAGACATTGCTTACTGTGTGATGGATAAGATCATAGAGAGCTCTGTAATCAATGAGGATTATAAACTATCCATTGATCCTGCGCGTGTGCGAGCTATGAAACCACAAACTCTTGACCCTTCTGAAGAAGAAGCAGAGATAGATGTACCAAGTGTAGATAGTGGCTTTGATGATTCACCTAAGAAATCACATGCTGGAAACTTAAGCAAATTCCTTAGTCCCAACTACTGTGGTGAAGATAAAGGTGGGGATGGTGCTTCGGGTAAAGATAGTGGCTTTGGCGCTTCTTCAGCACGATCTTCAGCACGATCTTCAACACGATCTTTTTTTAATAAGCCCAAAACAACATTTGACCAACCGTCTGTATCACAGTCTGACCAGTGTTCTGCAAAAAAGCGTACATCAATTAGTAAAAAATCATCTTGCTGTATTTCATAGCTAAAGGAAATTAGACTATTTGAGGACGAATTGTGAATGAAAGTTTATGTATCCGTTCAGATGTATGTCAGACCATTGCTTTCTTGTCATTAAAGTAGCTTCGTCATCCCAGTACTGGAATCCAGGAGAAAAAAGAAGAGTGGATGTCGGCAGTGTTAGCTACTTTTATGACATCTTTCCTGGTCTGTTTGATTACAGTATTCATAAAGTTGTGTACTCAGACACTGTCATCCAGATAAGATTTCATCATATAAATCTTTCCATTCTTGATTTGTTTTTTCAATTAAGTTTATTTTCCATTTTCTCTGCCAGCTTTTTAGGAGTTTTTCTCTACTAATTGCTAAATTTATGTCTTGAAATTCTTCAAAATAGACTAATTTACAAATATTGTACTTTGACGTAAAACCAGAGATGGCTTTGCTTTTGTGTTCCCAAATTCGTTTAGTCAAATTTGACGTTATACCTGTATATAACCCCAGTTGCGGATTAATCAATACAGTAAAATGTAGAAATAGAGGGCTTTTTAGGCTTCATAGAATATGAAACTAATGTGGAAAAGATGTGCACCAAGAAATTTATTGGAGACCTGTGTCTTGAATGCTCAAGATCAAGTCTGTTTTTGAGGTAACCAAAAACTGTTTCAATAATCGACCTTTTTCTTAAAAAAATCTTTTCTTCAAGAAGCATTAATGTATTTTTCATACCTTTTTTTACTTTGGTAACGAGTTTTATTCCTCTATCGAAGAGTTTTGCAAAGAGCTCTTTCTTTATATAGCCCTTATCACCAAACAAAAGACCAGTCAGTTTTTCAGTTAATTTTGGTACTGGTTTTCTGTCGTCAACGTTACCTTTAGTCATTGTAACTCCTTGAATTTCACCTTTTTCATTAATTACCATATGCAATTTAAAACCCAAAAACCAGCCATATGTAGTCTTTCCAAGCTTTGCCAATCCTTTGAAAACTTTGTTTCTTGAGATTCTTTTTGGATGGCAAACAGCGATAGAAGTTGCATCTATGTACGAAATTCCGGTCATTTTTGACTGCTCACAAAGCCACTTTAACAAGAGCACTAAATACCTTTTAGCCTAATAAATCTACTATATGTTGGCAAATTTTGAAACTCAGATCCATGTAGTGCTTTCAAATAATATGTATAGAAAGATTTAAAGTCCTCACATCTAGATTGTTGATAAAGTAAAATTATAGTAAGAATTTCAGAATGCGTAATCCCTGGCGTTCTGGTAGGTTTTTTACTGTTTGGCAGGAGTTTTTCTGCGAAATTTTTGTTTATAGCCTTGCAAAAATCGTCTACAAAGCAAAATAATTCTGTTACATTTTTATTCATGGGTAACCTCTCTATTTTTTGATAATATGTTTCCGGAGTTTACCCTATTTTCCTGGCTTTTTCACTGACTTCTAATCCTCAACTGGGGTTCTTATAGGTGCAAAATTCTTTCTATGGTGCTTCGTAATTCCATGAAGGCCAATAGCGCTGAGGTGTTCTTTTGTTCCATATCCCTTATTTTTATGCCAATTATATTGAGGATGTTTATTATGCAATTCTTCCATAAGCCGATCTCTTGTAACTTTTGCAACGATTGAAGCAGCTGCGATTGATATACTTAAGCTATCACCATTCACTATAGATTTTACTTGCCATTTTACTTCAGGTGGTTGATTACCATCAACTAGCACATAATCTAGTTCTAGATTCAAGTTTGCCAATGCACGTTTCATTGAAAGCTTTGTTGCTTGCAAAATATTGTATGAGTTTATTTCTTCTACGCTTGCCATTCCTATACCAAATTTTGCAACAGACGTTATTTTTTCGTATAGAACTTGCCTACACTTAGGGGTTAGCTTTTTTGAGTCGTTTATTCCATCAATAACCGTATCTCTATCAGTAAATATTACAGCTGCAGATATCACTGGACCGGCAAGCGGACCTCTTCCTACTTCATCTACTCCTGCTATAATTCCTGATAATGTATTTTCTAATGAAAAGTCTGGATATTTCATAATTCCTATAATAAGAAAGTTAAAGCAAAAATCGAACAAGCAATAGAAATTATCCAAAATTTTATAACTATTGTATTTTCTGACCACCCTTTCTTTTCAAAGTGATGATGTATTGGTGTCATAAGGAAAATTCTTCTTCCTGCTCCATATCTAAATTTTGTATATTTAAAATATGATACCTGAATAATCACAGATAAAGTCTCTATTACAAAGATTATTCCAATAACGGCAAAAAGCATTTCTTTTTTAATTAGAACACTAGTGAGTCCTAAAGCTGCACCGATTGATAGGCTTCCAACATCACCCATAAATATTTTTGCTGGATGTGTGTTAAACCACAAGAAACTTAAAATAGCTCCTATAAATGCAATGCAGAATAAAGTAATGTTTACATCTGTCTGAGTGATGTATGCAATTAGCCCCAAAGAAGCAAAAGAAGTAATGACTTGAGTTGCAGCAAGGCCATCTAGGCCATCTGTGAGATTCACAGCATTAGCAGAGCCGACAATTACAAATGCAGCAAACGGAAGATATAGATAGCCAAGGTCGATTACTATTTCTTGAAATAAGGAAGTTTTTGTGAAACCTTCAGCAGTTTGTAGCTTAAGTATAAACATACCGACCAGAGCAACGGCAAACTGAACGAGTATTTTGGTTTTCGCACTTAAACCTCGGTGGTGATTTGTCTTCAATTTTAAACAGTCATCAATAAATCCAAGCAGAGCAAAAAATAGAGTTATAAATATCAGCAATGAAATTTCTGGTGTTAATTGAATCCAAAACAGAATTGGTAGTAGAGCAGAAGTGAGTATTATTATTCCACCCATAGGTGGTATATTCTTTTTTGTTATTAAATGACTTTCTGGTCCATATGATCTGATTGGTTGTCCATCTTTACTTATCTTTTTTAGAAGTTTTATAAAATAGGGAAAGAGAATAAACCCAAAAATAAATGAGATAAAGAACGTCTTTGTAGCTAAGATCACTTGCCTATCCAAATTGACTAGGTATTATACCAAAAGCTTTACCTAACCTCAATTTATACCTTTTTAGCAGCTCATTTTATTTATGATAAATTAGTTGTTGATGAATTATGACAAAATTTGTATGCTAATATTTTGTTAATGGTAAGAGGTGGCATATGTTAGATCATATTAAAAAGCTTTTGTGGGCTACTACAGTACTTGATAATGAGAGTAGAGTTAAAAATTCTTACACGCATATAGTAGAGAAACCTTCTTTTGGTGATGCAGCTTCAAAGTTGAGTAAGGAAGAAAGGTCAGAAGAGCATCTTGTTCTTCTAAAAGGTAAAAGCAATAGCTCTGGTACAACTGTAACAGAAGGATCATCTAGTATTCAGAATGCAGCATCAGGCAAGAATAAGCGTGGATATATCAAATTAGACAATGATGAAGAATGGGATGAATTCTTTGAGTTACAGAATGATCCAGACACTAATACTACGAACAAAGAGCCTTTTTCTCCGAAGAAAGGAGAATCTTACTATCATGGCAAAGAGATCATAGGTAAAATTGCTGACCAAATTAAAGCAGAGATATCTGAAGGTATGAAAAATCATACTATAGGATCCATAATGATAAAAGAAGGCAAAAGGGAAGGTAATATTGTTTACCCCACCGTGAGAGTTGTGCTACATACCAATAAAGAAGGAGTAGATATAGCTAAACTTCTAGGCGGTAGTATATGTAAAGAGTATGGTGTAAGAACAATTACATTTTGTCATCCTAATCAAGAAAAAAAGAGAGGGGCATGTTGCTATATTAATAATGATAGTGATAATGAGGAAAGAGTTTATGAAATAATTAGTGGGTTATATGAAATGACTTTAAAGTGGTATGTTGATGGAAGAGAATGCAAAGTTAAAGTTAACATTGATGGTAAGAATGGTGTAACTCTCCTTGAAGGCAACGGTGTTACTGCAGAGCAGTTGCGTGCAAATAAAGAAGTCAAAATAGGTAAGAGACGTGAACCAAAATCTTTATATGAAGCGTTAGCACCACAACTGCAACAAAGAAGCTCTGAATCAGTTAAAGTTCTGCAGCAGCCTACAACAAGTATGGAAAATGCAACAATAACACCAACTTCTACTTCTCAAGATGTATTTTTGACTAGATAAATGAGAAAAAGCAAAAATAGTATAAGTTGCTTACAAATGTAAGTAACTTATACTTCTATGATGAACAACACAATACTACCAAGAAATTTCTATGAACGACCAACTTTAACCGTAGCTGGGGAGCTTTTAGGAAAAACGCTAAAATTCTTTAATTTTAGGGGAATAATAACTGAAGTTGAAGCATATATAGGAATGGATGATCCAGCTTGTCACGCAGCAAGAGGATATACTAGTCGAACTTCAGTAATGTTTGGTACGCCAGGGTTTTCATACGTATATTTTATATATGGAATGTATTATTGTCTAAATATTGTAACAGAAGCAGAAGGATTTCCAGCAGCAGTATTAATACGAGGATTAAAGCTCACTGAACCACTTGAAGAAAACTTAGGAGGACCAGGAATACTGTGCAAAAGACTAAACATTACAAAAGAACATAATAAACAAGACCTTACTGTAAGTCATGAATTTTGTCTCTATGAATATCACCTCAAACCAGATTATGTGTGCACTCCAAGAATCGGAATTAGTAAAGGTAAGGAGAAATTTTGGCGATTTAAAAGTTGCGTTTTAGCAGAAATGCCTAAAATCACACTCGACAATAAATATTAGACCTCCTATATAACCTAGATAAAAAGGCAAATAGCCTTTATGTTTACCAACAATAGACTTCTTGGATAACCTAAGGATATTTTTTGATCTTCTATGGGGGAGTTGAACATTTTTATAAAACTTTTGCATACCCCTATTTAACTTTAATAGCTCTTTATCTTCCTGAAATCTGGATGTTTTATCAATGCATCTTCTATTCAGCCGTTAGCAAGCACTTTCACTTATTCCATAGCTTTGCGCTATATGGAAATATGTACGGTATTTACACAAATATTCGAGTGCTATTAATAAATATGCATTGTTTATTTGGTTTTCCTCCTTTTGCCTTTTTCTTGGCCTCTTCCTCTATTAAAATTTCTATTATTTTTCCAATGTTTTTCTTTTTACTCCTCTTAGTCTTCGAAGCTTCTCTTCATCAAGTTTATTTACCTGCTCAAAATTCATACCTTCCCTAATATTGCTTCTACTACTTGTTTCTTAAGTTATCCAAGAAGTTTATTGTCTGTTCAGATACGAGGTAGCTGCTGCCATTTGAAATATTTTATTCACCTAAAATTACATTCTACCTGTTTTAAAAGTAGTTAAACAAACTTTATGGACTGCATACACAAGACCTAACATCTTTAGCAATGCCTTCATAAATCCTTACTAAATCCTCACTTAGCATTGAAGGGTCTCCACAATCAGAAGCACGACATATTTGTGAATCCAGGGGAATTCTGCCCAAGAGTTTGATTTCTAACTCTTCAGACATTTTTTTTGTACCATCTTTTCCAAATATGTATATTTTTGAACTGTCTTGAACAAAATAGCTCATATTTTCCACAATGCCGATAATTGGCACGCTGAGCTTTTTGAACATATCATAAATTTTTCGTGCATCAATTAAAGCAACCTCCTGTGGAGTGGAAACTATTATTGCCCCAGTTAAGCTAAAATTCTCCATCAGACTTAAATGCACATCACCGGTTCCAGGTGGTGTATCAATGATTAAATATTCTATATCAGACCACCTTGTTCCCATTAGCAAATTGTAAAGTGCTTTTGTGATCATAGGTCCACGCCATATTGCTGCGCAGCCCTTATCAATAAAATAGCCAATTGAAATAGTATAGAGGCCATAATTCTCTATAGGCGTTGCTTTTCCATTCTGTATTTCTGGTTTTAATTTTTCAGTACCAAGCATTTTAGGAATCGAAGGACCATATATATCTGCATCAACTAGCGCAACTTTATGCTTTAATTTTGCGAGTGAAAGAGCAAGATTTAGCGCAACTGTAGACTTGCCCACACCTCCTTTACCAGAGGCAACGACAATTATATTTTTTACTCCTTCGATGTGAAGTTTAGCTTTTTGCTGCCTAGTTTGTTTTTGGCCAGTAGAGACTACAGTAACCTTTCCTACTCCCGGTATCGCCTTAACAGCTTCCTCACAATTTCTTCTTAATTCTTCATTTGCTTCAGTAACCTCAAGTGCGAAGCTAACATCTTTGCCCTTAATAACAATTGAGGATACTATGCCAACATCTTTGTCATTTTCTCGTTCTATGACCTTTGCTAAGCTCTTTCTTACAACTTCTTCGTTAATCATTGTGTATTTTTCTAGAACATGAATATACCCATTATAAAACTTCTTTAATATTAATATGCAATAATTAAACCACATTTATTTTGAAGTGAGGTTATAAAAAATATGTTGAACAATCAAAACTTAACACAAGAGCAACATAATTTGTATTATCAATTGAAAAATGCAATACAGATTAGAAAGAACATTAGTGATATCTTGTAAGCAACTTCAGTCGATAATTTATTAGCAGTTTTTACTACTACATATACTCAACAACATGGAGATCTGATACATACCTTCACACCACTTGTCTATGCTATATACGAAAATTATGATCAATACATTGATCCTATTTTAACAAAAGCTCAAGAAGGTGGTATAATGAAAGACATCCTTGTTGCTGAAAATACTCTTGATACAGATACTTTAAGTACTTCTGGGCTATATAAAACTATAAATAGGGATAAAGCTGATATTAACAGTAGATTAGTTAATGCATCTATTTTTCCTAGACTGCAAGAAAATAGCAGAATTTAATTAAATTATTAAGTAGTACTTGTAAACAAGCACTACTTTCTGATTACTCCTTATTCTTCTTCCTTCCTGCACGCTTGCGCAGACGTATAGATTTCGGCGTTACTTCCACCAATTCATTATCGTCTATATACGCTCTCTACAAAAACCCTTTAATATTACTCCAGTGTATATTGACACATTAATTTTAATAATTAAACTACATTAACTTTAAAGCGGGGTTACAAAAATATGCTAAATCAACAAAACTTAACACAAGAACAAAAATATTTATATTTTCAGCTAAAAAAGTCCATATGGAATAGAAGGAGCATCAGCGATATCTTGAAAGCAGTTTCAGGAAATGATTTACTAAAAGTTCTTATCACTGGATATACTACACGATTTCCAAGAGGTGGAGGACGCACTTTAACACTGCTTAGCCTAGCTATACATAGAGACAATAATGAATGTGTTAATTCTATTTTAGAACAGGCTCAAAACAATGGTATACTACAAGATATTCTTACTGCTGCAAATATTATAAACTATCAAAATGGTTCGATGTACACCTTAACATCACTTGGCTTTGCCATACATCACAATAAGCCAAGATATATTAATGATATTTTAACAAAAGCCCAGGAAAATGGTATATTACAAGATATCCTTGATTCTAGAAATATTGTACAGTATTTAGGTATTAGAGTGTGTGCTTTAACGCCACTTAACTTTGCTATATATAAAGGCAATAACGAATGTATCAATTCTATTTTAATACGGGCTCAAAATAGTGATACACTGCGAAATATCCTTACTTCTAAAGATATTGTGCAGCTTCCAGGTATGATGTATGTCATCAAACCAATTGCCCTTGCTATATATAAAGGTAATAATGAATGTGTCAATTCTATTTTAATACGAGCTCGAAATAGTGGCATGATACAAGATGCATTTACTGAAGTAAGTACTGTACTGTTTCCATATGGTAGATGTACTTTGAATGCTTTTGAGCTAGCTGTAGTTGTTAATGAGAACAATTCTAGTATTAGGACTGCATTAGATAATGTATCTATTTCTTCTAGATATGTTAGAGAAAATAGCAAAATTAATTAATTTCTTAGGTAACTCTTTCTTGCAAGTACTACTTTTTTATGTATCTGTTCAGGCAATGGCGTTAACTTAAGAGAATAAATTAGCAAGCTCTCCTAAAGACATGATGGCGTTTAGGCTTATCTACTTTATTGCAGCTATACAATCTTCACGTTAACTTTAGTGCTTATACTTAAAAAGGGCTTGAAAATTTTTTGGTTCCAACAAGCACCTGATAAAGTTTTTGTTTCATTATACCAAATAAAACTGAAAAATTTAAACGATACTCAGCAATTTGATCTGGGTTCCAAGGCCCTTGTGAATAACACATATGAAATATTGCGCATGACCAAGTTTGCACAAAATTCTTGTTTCTAAATTTATCCCAGAAAAATTCTCTAATTCTGCTTCTACTTTGGGTCGTTTATAGCACTCCTCTATGTGACACCTTAATAGATAAGCTTTACTGATATCTTCTTTATTGAAATAAAATAGAAACCAAAGGTCCTATTTTTTACAGTATTTTACTCCTTAACATCTTTCCTTAAGTTGACGCTATTGGACTTTGTTGCATCGCTATCTACGATGGATAAAAGATAAAAATGTAGAATATCAATAGCTTATTATTCTAGCATTTATAGTAAGGACAGTCAGTAAATATCTAAATTTAAGTAAAAGAAGTTTTACTATTATTCACTAATCTAGCTAGAATTCAAGAATTTCAATGCTTTAGCTATTTTAAGTAGAATTAAATTTACTAGTACAAATAATAAATTACTATTCTTAAATTTGGTCAGATTGATTGCAAAAAATAAGATTTTCAATAAGCTGCTTGTATAGTTAGCCTTTCATAGATAGTGATGCAACAAAGCCCGCTGGAATCTAGTTCATATTATATATTTATCTGATAAGTTCCATGTATGTGTAATTTATTCAAATTGACTTCTTATCATATAATTAAATATATTATTGAAAATTAAAGGTAAGGTTATGGCAATGGAAATTTCAAATTGGCACGAATTATTGAGTTTAGTTAATGTTGACAAAGATTTAAGCAAAGATAACGTAGTTGAAAAAATACAAAATGAGCTGAAAAGATATTCAAAGGAATATGAAGAGTGGGAAAAGTCTGGCTTTGATATAAATTATGTGTTTAAAGATGGTGAAAAAGTAACTCTTTTGCATTTAGCTGCTTCCTGTGACCTAGAAAATATAGTGAACGCTCTCATAGAAAAAGGTGCAAATGTTAATGAAAAAGGTGCAGGAGGAGAGACTCCTTTACATGAGATTACTCATCTTAAAAGTATAAACATAGCAAATATTCTAATAAAAAAAGGTGCCGATGTTAATTCAATAGATATGTGGGGAGAGACTCCTTTATGTGGTGCTGTTTTATGTGACAACATGGTCATGGTAGATGTTCTAATAAAAGAAGGTGCCGATGTTAATGTAGTAGATACATTTAGAAGAACTCCTTTACATTGGGCTGCTTTACGTGGCAATATGGTCATGGTAGATGCTCTAATAAAAAAAGGTGCCGATGTTAATTCAGTAGATATGTGTGGAGAGACTCCTTTACACTATCTTAATCGTCCAGCAATTAAGAAAGGGCAGATTGCTGCTGGAGCAGCTACATTATTAGGTGCTGCTATATCAGTAGCACTTTTTGCAGCTCGAACAGTGACAGCTGAGTTCATACCTATAGTTATAGCAGTGGTTGCAATTACAGTAGCAGCACTAACGGTTGGCAGTGTAACATATAAACTGTTAAAGCCTAATACTAAAGTTGATGGAGTAGCAGTCTTAACAAATGTGCATGAAGAAAGTGCTAGCATTACTTTATAGTAAGGTTTCCTAGTGTTGAGATTTTAGATCAGGTACTAAGTTGATAAATACGAAAGCTCTTTACAATATTTTTGTGCGAAAGGAAGTATCAGCTACTCGTATAATACCCATTTGTTCCTGTAGTTGTCTTTTTCCGCCTACCTTATTTTACCACTCTGCTGAACAGATACAAATTTACTTTCTTACTTCATCCAGCACAACTTTTATATGACGTTTCTTTCCTGCAGATAATTTGATAAATGGCTGACCTTTAAAGCTTTCAGAGTTTATTGTATAGTTAACATCGTTTATAGTATTATCATTAACTTTACATCCATTTCCCTGTATTAAACGCTTTGCTGCACCTTTTGAAGGTTCAAAACTGGTGTCATACAGCAGGTCTATCAAGGGTATACCATTTGCGATTTGTTCTTTTGTAATAGTGTAACTAGAAAGCAATGAACTGTCTTCATTTTCAAAAGCAGAGATTGCAGCAGATCGTGCAAGTTCAGCTTCTTTGCAACCATGACATATTTTTGTCACTTCTGTTGCCAAGACCTTTTTTGCTTCATTTATTTCTTGATCCTTCAAGGACTCTAGTTTTTTAATTTCATCAGTTGGTAAATCAGTGAAAAGTCTCAAGAAACGACCAACATCTTGATCATCAACATTGCGAAAATATTGCCAGTAGTCATAAGGCTTTAACATACTGCCATCAAGCCATAATGCCCCACTTTCAGTTTTGCCCATCTTTTTTCCTTGTGCGTTTAATAAAAGAGGTGTGGTAAGACCAAACAGCTCAGATAAATTCAACTTTTTGCCAAGTTCAATTCCGTTTACTATATTTCCCCATTGGTCTGACCCTCCAATCTGGAGACGACAGCCATACTTTTTATTCAACTCGACAAAATCATAGGCTTGTAACAACATGTAGTTAAACTCGAGAAAGCTTAGATTTTGCTCCCTGTCTAGCCTAATTTTCACACTATCAAAGCCTAACATGCGATTTACAGAAAAATGTGCCCCTATATCACGCAAAAAGTCTATATATTTTATGTTATCTAACCAATCTGCGTTGTTTACTATGATTGCACCGGTTTTTCCATCATTGAAAGATATCATCTTCTCGAGGGTTTTCTTTATACCAAGTATATTTTGATTGATATCTTCTATCGGCAAGACGCTTCTTGCTTTGTCTTTACCAGATGGGTCACCAATTTTTGTTGTGCCACCTCCAAGTAGAACTATTGGCTTATAACCGAATTTTTGTAGGTGACGGAGCATCATGATTTGAATGAGACTGCCAATATGCAAACTTGGTGCCGTACAATCAAACCCAATGTATGCAATTATATAATTATCTTGTGATAATAGCTGGTCTAACCCGTCAATGTTTGTACATTGATATAGGTATCCTCTTTCTTGAATGAAGTTTAAAAACTCAGATTTATGTTTCATAATATGTTATTTTGTGTGTAAATGGTGTTGTTAACGATGGCGTCATTCCAGTGCTTGACGCTGAAATCCAGTTTATTATGAAATTTCATCAAAAATGTTGTATAGTGTGCTCGTTTATGATTAAGTTTTCTAGATTCCAGTGTCAAGCACTGGAATGACACCACCAACTTCATAAGGGTTGCCTTCAAAATTACAACATTTGAGCAAGTGTATACCAGCTACCTGGATAATCAATTCCATAACTCTTCTATCTTATAATATTCTCTTACTTCTGGCCTGAATAGGTGAACCATTATACCTTGAAAATTCACAATCACCCAGTTACCTTCATCCATACCTTCTACATCTATTTTATCATATTGCTTGAGATTTTTCATCACGTGCTCAGCTAATGCTTTTACATGGCGGCTCGAATCACCGGATGCAATGATCATATATTTTGCAATGACAGTTTTATTCTGTACATCAAAAGTAACTATATCTTGACCTTTGTTTTGATCTATTACATCTACAATTGTATTTTTTATTGATTCTGTATCACCATTCATTATTCTAAATTATATAATTTATCTGTAATGATACACTCAAAATTTCTGAATATGAACTATTTTTGATATGCTTCTAGTGTAACGTTTATAATACATATATTTGTAATATATGATAGTTTTCTGATGGTATGATCATTTACTTAATCGGATTTTCGGGTAATGGCAAACTTACGATTGCAAAAGAGCTGTGTAATATTATTGATGGAGTGATAGTAGACAATAACCTGTTTAATAATAGCATATTTGATATGATTGATTTCAGAAAAACTGAGGTTACAAGTGAAATATGAGAAAAAATTTTTGTGATTAGAGAGAATATGTTAGCAATATTGGAAAAATACCATAAAGCATTATATATTTACAAATGAAAGGAAGTTGCAAAAAAAAATTGTTGAAAAAATGAATAGTAAAAAAGTAGTTGGAACTTCTATGATAGATAATTTAGCAATAGAGAGTATTTGTGATTAGTGAGGAGAAAGAGTATCGCCCTTGTGTTGGCATAATGTTATTTAACAAACAGGGAAATATTTTTATTGGAAAACGTTTTGATAGTGACTCTTATTGGCAGATGCCACAAGGAGGAGTTGATGAAGGTGAAGAGCTAGAGCAGGCAGCGCTACGTGAGCTATTGGAGGAAGTTGGTACTGATGAAGCAGAAGTTGTGGCTCAAAATAAAGAGTGGATATATTACAACTTACCCGAGGAAGTTATACCGATATGTTGGAATGGGAGATATTCTGGCCAAAAGCAAAGGTGGTTCTTAATGAAATTTTGTGGGAAGGATAAGGATATTAATATTAACTATACTGATCATCCAGAGTTCAAAGAGTGGCGTTGGCAAAATGTGGATGATTTGGTAGCCAGTGCCATACCGTTCAAAAAAGAAGTTTATAAAAAAGTGATAGAAGAGTTTTCTTCTATCATAAAAGGATCTATTTATGATAGTTGATTCTCATTGTCATCTAATTTATTTTTCTGATGATGAAATACCAAAGGTAATTTCAAGAGCAGAGCAAAATGGTGTGAGAATTTTGCATAACATATGTATAAGCATTAATGATATCCCTAAATTATTAAAAATCTCTTCATCCTATGATCAAGTCTACTGCTCCGTTGGTATACATCCGCTTGATACTAATGTGGAAAAAGGTGAATATATAAATGCTGATGAATTGATTGAATTTACTAAGGGCAAAAAGGTAATTAGTATCGGTGAAACCGGATTAGATTTTTATAAATCTGATAATAAAAGCAATCAAAAAAAAAGTTTTGCATCACATATAGAAGCGGCAAAAGTAACAGGATTACCTTTAGTTATTCACACTAGAAATGCTGATAGTGAGATGATTGATATGTTAAATTCAGAAATGAAGAAGGACGCTTTTAGTGGAGTAATGCATTGCTTTGCTTCTTCTAAAGAGCTTGCTTATAAGGCTATGGACTTGGGATTATACATTTCATTTTCTGGAATTATTACTTTTAAAAATGCGAACTTACTAAGAGAAATTGCACAAAATGTGCCACGTGAGCGTGTTTTAGTTGAAACTGATGCACCTTATCTATCTCCTGAGCCTTACAGAGGAAGAAAAAATGAACCGGCAATGGTGAAATATGTTGTGAATTGTTTAGCAGAATTATGGAATGAATCGCCGAAACAAGTAGCAAAAATAACTACAAATAATTTTTTTAGACTGTTTTCGAAGCTTGAGCTCAAAGAAATTCTATAGGGCAATTAATTTAGCTGACAGAGCTCTTTTACTGCACTTACAGATTTATAAAACATCTCTTGTTCACTATCGTTGATTTGAACTTCTAGAACTTTCTCAACTCCATTTTTGCCAATAATAGTAGGAACACCAATGAATAAGTCTTTCACATCATATTCACCATTAAGATAAGCAGCGCATGGTAATATACGCCTTTTATCTTTTAAGTATGATTCTAGCATGCTTATGGCTGAAGATGCAGGAGCATAGTATGCAGATCCAGATTTAAGTAGATCAACTATTTCTTTTCCACCATTACGAGTGCGCTCAACTATTTCATCAACTTTTCCTCGCGTAATCAAACCCATCTCAATGATTTGGGTAAGTGGAATGCCAGCAATTGAAGCATAATTGATTAGTGGTACCATAGTGTCACCATGTCCTCCAAGCACAAAAGCAGATACATCTTCGACAGAAATATTTAACTCACTTGCAAGAAAATAACGAAAACGAGCAGAGTCAAGCACTCCTGCCATACCAACAATCATATTAGTTGGCAGACTTGAAGATTTGTATACTACTGAAACCATAGCATCTAAAGGATTGGTAACCACTATTACAAATGCGTTTGGAGAATGTTTTTTAATATTTTCCCCAACCTCTTTCATTACTGCAGCATTAGTTTGCAGAAGGTCATCTCTGCTCATTCCAGGTTTTCTGGCAATGCCAGCAGTTATTATAATTGCGTCAGAGTTTTTTATATCTTCATACCTATTTGTACCAGTAATATTGATATTATATCGATCAATAGGAGATGATTCTGTAATGTCAAGCGCTTTACCTTGTGGTATTCCATCGCTTACATCAAGCAAAATAACATCTCCTAGCTCTCTTAGTGCAATCACATGGGCAAGAGTCCCACCGATATTTCCTGCACCAATCAAAGATATTTTTTTTCTTTGTGCTGTCATTTTCTACTCCTTTATATTTACTTTTGTGGCTTTACTACCTTCCCAAGGGGATAAGCTGTCAAACATACGAAAATCTTGTGGTAAGTCTATAGGATTATATACAACCTTTTTTGCCTCTATATCGTATCTTACTTCCTCGTAGCCAGTGAGAGGAAAATCTTTTAACATTGGATGACCTTTGAATCCATAATCCGTTAAAATCCTACGTAAATCTGGGTGATCAGAAAACTCTATTCCATACATATCAAATACTTCACGCTCAAACCACGAAGCTGCGTTAAATATCTTTGCTACACTTAGAGGTATATCACCTTCACATAACTGAAGCTTTATGTGCACTCTGATATTGTGTACAACGCTGAGCAAATTGTATATTAGCTCGAAACGTTTTTCTCTATCTGGGTAATCAACTCCAAAAACGTCAACTAATAATTCAAGCCTACACTTTTCATCATCACGTAGAAAGAGTAAGTGATTTTCAATGTCATTCAAAGCTGAATATATTACAATAGTGCCATCATTTTTCTGAATACATTCACATTTAGTCTTTTTTTGTATGTATTTTGCAGTTTTATCCATGCTATATATTTTTAGTTCTTTTTATTTTATTTTGTAGACATAGCATTCCATATAGCAACGCCTCAGCAGTTGGAGGGCATCCAGGAACATACACATCAACTGGCACAATTCTATCGCAACCACGGACTACTGAGTAAGAATAATGATAATAGCCACCGCCATTTGCACAACTTCCCATAGAGACGACGTATTTGGGATCTGCCATTTGATCATAAACTTTACGCAATGCTGCTGCCATTTTATTAGTTAACGTGCCAGCAACAATCATAACATCTGCTTGCCTTGGGCTTGCACGAAAGATTATGCCATATCTATCAAGATCATAACGACTGGATGCAGTGTGCATCATCTCTACTGCGCAACATGCAAGACCAAATGTCATTGGCCACAATGAACCAGACCTTGCCCAGTTCATTATATAATCTATTAAATCGCCAAATTTAGTGATAAGAAAACCTTCTCTTTTGTAACGATTCCAGTCGCCATTAGATAAATTTATTCCCATTCCAATGCACCTTTACACCACTCATAAATAAAGCCTATAGTAAGTATTGCAAGGAATATCATCATAGACCAAAATCCGCAATAGCTTATTTTAGATAAAGAAACGGCCCAAGGGAAAAGAAAAACAATTTCTAAATCGAATATTATGAACAATATTGCAACTAAGTAAAATTTTATGTCGAAACTTTTTCTGGCTCTTGATAAAGGATTAAAGCCACACTCATATGTAGAAAGCTTTTCACCATCTGGGTTACTGACTGCAAGAAACATAGGTAATACACCTAAAGTAAAGGATACTACAATTGATACACAGATAAAAATTAATATGGTTAAATATTCACTCATTTAAAAAACATATAACACTATGAATTTACATGCTTTCCTAATCTTTTACCACCTAAAATATGTATGTGAAAGTGCGGTATAACTTGCTCTCCATCTTTACCGTGATTAGTAACTAATCTATATCCTGTTTTTTCTAAGTTATATTTATGTGTTATTTCTCTAACAGTTTTAAAAAAACTTACTATTTTCTCTCCTGAAGCTTTCAGAATAAAATCATCGTATGAAACGTATTGAGCTTTTGGTATAACTAGAATATGAACTGGTGCATCAGGATACTTATCACGAAAAGCTAGCACATTTTCATTTTTATGTATTTCCTCATAAGGCAATTCACCTCTTAATATCTTAGCAAAGATATTAGTATCATCATAAGCTGTACTACCCATACTTTATTAAATTCCTGGTCCTCTTCTATTTTGCTTATGATTTGGTGTAGAAGGTGGGCTTATTGCTGCTTCGCTAGAAGCATCTTCAAGACTTGAAACGTCTTTTAGCTGTATATCTTGTCCACGCAAAACTGACCCATAGTCCATTTGGTGTCTTTTTGAAAACGTTTCTATTCTATTTGCCCTTCTTGCAGCAATAACTTCTGGTTGTAAATGATACATATCTCCAGGAACAGTTAGGCTATGATACCTTTCCTCTATTTTAACTTCTTTCATAACACTCTCCATAATTTATCTCCCCCTACCCCTTATGCTTTCGCAACTTTCAAAATCTTGTTTAATAGCTTTTTGCCAATTATCTGAAGTTTTCTCTGATGACTTTTCTTTATCCATAGGCCTTACAACTTCTTGTGATTGTTGCTTTTTACTATCGTATACACTATACAACTTTTCTGCAATACCATACAGCAATTTCCGATCTGTGTGAACTTTAAACTCTCTACCAGTAATTTTTGCCAAATTTTTAAGATCACAATCAATCTTATTATAAATTCCTTCAAGAGCGTACTTTTTCATTACTTTTTCATCCATACCTAGATTTTTATCTTTTATTTCTTGGATAATCTTCTCAACATCAACTTCAATTAAAATTTTGTTTTCTTCTCTAAATATAGTTATATTGGGCAGATCTTTCCTTATTTCATCTAATTTCTCTGAACTCAAGTAAGGTATATCCCCCGTTAAAGTTCTTGACGCTAAAAAACTTACCTTACCTTTTTCTTGTTTTATTATTTGTATGCCAAGGTACTTACTAGCTTCTGTGGTTTTTATAGGTGGGTCATATTTCTCTTCTTCTTTAGGTACATCACTAACAGCCTTTTTTAATGAAACTTTAGCATCATGCTTCATTTCATCAATTGAAGCAAACGGTTTCTTTATAGGATAAATAAGTGCTTTAGGCACAAGAAAAAACACGCCTTTTATCTTAGCCAAAATAGACTTTTTATTTGACTTATCTTTTGCCATACATACCTCCAAGTCACTTTCTACAACCAAATAGTAAAATACACTTAATTATAGACGAAAACATTTAAGCTTGTATATCTATTATAAGATGAAATTATAGAGATTGCAATCTTTATTTGCACATTACCAAAGCATGTAGTATTTTTGCTGCTTTTCTTGTTCAAATTACCTTTAAAGATAAATTATGTTAAAATGGAACGCAAATAATATTATCGATGCTACTGGCGGAAGAGGGGAGAGTGTTTGTAATTCGGTATATAGCTCAAATATTTCAACGGATACAAGAAACATAAAAAAAGGTGATTTATTTATTGCTCTCAAGGGAAAGAAATTTAATGGGCATGATTTTCTACATGAAGCATTTTTAAAAGGAGCTGTTGCTGCGGTAGTAAGCGAAGATAAATATAGAAATTTTCCTCTAATTATTGTGCAAGATACTCTAAAAGCTTTGCATAATATGGCATCATATTACATTAGAAATATTCTTGTTAATGCTAAAGTTATCACAATTACAGGTAGTGTTGGGAAAACCACTACAAAAGATATGCTTAACACTGTTTTGTTGCATTATGGAGTATCTCATGTAAATGAAGGTAACTTGAATAATAATATAGGATTGCCTTTTACGATTCTAAAAGCGCCAGAAGAATGCCAGTACTTAATCCTTGAAGTAGGAATGAGTAGAGCTGGTGAAATAAAAGAGTTATCGGAGATTAGCAATCCGGATATTGCAGTTATTACCAACATTGAACCTGCTCATGTTGAAAATTTTTCATCTCTCCTTGATATTGCGCAAGCGAAATTAGAAATTCTACATGGTATGAAAAATAATGGTACTTTGGTTTTGAATAAGGATAATGAACATTATGATTATCTCTTATCAAATGCTAACAGAAATGTAGTAAGCTTTGGTAAGAATGAAAGTGCTACTGTTTGTTTGTTAGACCTAATAAGAGACGATAACGGTCTAAATTTAAAAATCAAACTGAACAATGGTCAAATTATGAACTGTAATTTACCTGTACAAGGCGAACATTTTGCATACTCTGCATTAGTTGTTACAGCAGTTTTGCAAAGTCTCGAACTTGATTTATCTAAATTACCACTAGCACTGGAGAATTTTACTGTAACAGAAGGTAGAGGTAATGTTCATCAAGCTAAATACAATGGAAAATTAGTACATTTGATTAACGACTCCTATAATGCTAACCCTACTTCAATGAAGGCTGCAATAAGAACTTTAGGTACATATTCTAATTTAAGAAAAGTGGCACTACTTGGCGATATGTTAGAACTTGGTAATGAAAGCATAGTATTTCATACAGAATTGCTTGACTCTATAGTAGAACAAAATGTGAATAAAGTTCATACGGTTGGTAAATTTATGTTAGAATTGAATAAACTTTTACCGGAGAATATAAAAGGCATGCATTTCGATGATTCTAACAAATTGAAAAGTAATTTAGCTAATATTGTTCAAGGTAATGATGTAATTTTAGTTAAAGGTTCTCATGGAATGAGAATGGACCTTATAATGCAGGAATTCACAATAGAATATTAAATAAAACTATTGTATTAATTTAAAGTTAAGTTATTGGAAGTTTTAACTGTGATAAAACGTATAGTTATTTTTGGTGGAACGGGATTTATAGGAAAACACATCGTAAGACGCTTGGCAGCGGCGGGGTATTTAATAAGAATATTTACTCGTGATCAGGAAAAAGCTGCTTGTCTAAAGTTATGTGGCAACTTAGGGCAAATATCAATACTTGAAGGAGATTTTTTTAATGAAAAATCAATTTTAGAAAGTACGGAGGGGTGTGATGTTGTTATAAACTTAGTAGGAATATTATATGAGAAAAGAAAATACGATTTCTATACAGTTCATGTTGGAATAGCTGAAAGAATAGCAAAAGCTGCGCAAATAAAAAATGTATCCATGATGATACATTTTTCTGCCATGGGAATAGAAAATGATAAGTTATCAAAATATGCCCAAAGTAAATTGAAAGGTGAGAAAGCTGTAGCTTCGGCGTTTCAAGGAGCAATGATAATTAAGCCCAGTCTTGTATTTGGTAAAGAAGATAATTTCTTTAATAAATTTGCAAGATTAGCAACAATTCTTCCTTTTTTGCCGTTGATCGGTAGTGGAATAACGAAGTTTCAGCCGATATGTGTAACAAACTTAGCTGAAGTGGTATACCGTATTATCAGCTTTAATAAGCAAGATAAAAAAATTTATAATATAGGTGGATCAAAAGTTTACTCTTTTAAAAGCTTATTAAAGTTTATTCTGAATGTGACTAACAGAAAGTGTCTACTGATCAATGTACCTTTTCCAATGGCAAGATTGATAGCCTTTTTCTTAGAAAGTAAAGTTGTTTCTGTGCTGTTAAAACCTATAACTGGAGATGCAAGCCCTATACTTACTCGAGATCAGGTGAAAGTTATGATGAGTAGTTCAATCGAAAAGTCAGATGATCTCGAAACAATGAAAATTAGACCACTAGCAATTGAAAATGTGGTACCAGAATACTTGAAAATTTATAGAAAGCATTGATAGAAGAATGTGCCCGGTAGGATTCGAACCTACGACCCACAGCTTAGAAGGCTGTTGCTCTATCCAACTGAGCTACGGGCACACATCATATATAAAATGCTTCTTAGTACACGTGAAGTCAAGTATTTCTTGTGAATATAATGTTTGTGATAATATCTCAAAACTTTGTCAGTACAGCATGTAACGATAAAATTGAGAAAAAAGAAGCGTGGATAATAGGAAGTCTAATAGCGCAGTAACACAGAACCCCAGGCTAAACCTGCACCTATTGAAATCAGCAATATCAGATTTCCTGACTTTATTTTTGATTCTTGTACTGCATAGTCTAAGGCTAGTGGAATTGACGCTGCTGAGGTGTTTGCATGCTTATCAACTGTATTAATTACTTTTTCTATAGGAAAATCTAATTTCTTTACTACTGCTTCAATAATGCGAATGTTTGCTTGATGGGGAATTAACCAGTCAATATCAGTAATCTTCAAACTATTGCATTTTAGAGTTTCCTCTACTGAGGCTGTTAATTTCTCTACTGCATGTTTAAACACTTCTCTTCCATTCATAAGTATCTTTCCAGAATCACGAGTAGAGGATATTCCTCCGTTTGTACATAATAAGTCCACATTGCCATCAGAGTGTAAGTTTGTTGATATAATGCTACTGCTACTCATTTCTGATTTCATTATCACTGCACCAGCACCATCACCAAAGAGTACACAAGTTGACCTATCTTCCCAATCAACAATCCTAGACATTATTTCAGCACCAATAACAAGCGCGTATTTAATTCTATCGTTAGACTTTATAAGTGAATCAGCAACTGTAACTGCATATATAAAACCAGAGCATGCTGCCTGTATATCAAAAGCAAATGCGTTTTTACACTTTAATTTACTTTGTATAATCGTTGCACAGCTAGGAAAAGTTTTGTCAGGTGTTGTTGTTGCAACTATGATCAAACCAATTTCATCTATTGAAATTTTCCCTTTTTCTATAGCATTTCTCGCTGCATTAACAGCTAAATCTGACGTTAGTTCTCCTTCATCTGCTATATGTCTTTGAACTATTCCTGTTCTTTGCCTTATCCATTCATCGTTTGTTTCAACTATCGATGCAATTTCGTTATTACTCAAAATTTTTTTTGGTAGGTAAGAACCAGTGCTCAATATGAAACTTTTATTCAATATGACTTACCCCGTTAATTATCTTCTGGTTTAAATTTTCACTGATTGCATTTACTGCAAATTTTATAGCGTGAGCAAAAGAAATAGCATCAGAATTTCCGTGGCTCTTTATAATGATACCATTTAGCCCTAAAAACATAGCTCCACTTCTAATTTTAGGATTAAAACGCTCTAATGCTTTATTTAGCTTGGGTTTCAACAATATGCCGACAAGCATTTTTGTCATCCATGAATTAAATACTTCCTGTTTTATTAGACTGATAAAAGTACCAGCAGTTGCCTCAGCTGTCTTGAGCATTACATTACCAACAAAACCATCAGCAACAATTACGTCTATATTACCATCTAAAAATTCACTTGCCTCTATATATCCTTTGAAGTTAATACTTGGAGCATTTTTGAGTAACTCAAAAGCTCCTCTTACTGAGTCAGTACCTTTCACTTCTTCTGTACCAATGTTTAGCAAAGCGACTTCAGGATTTTCAACTTTTAATGCTATTTTTGCAAATATACTCCCCATTAATGCAAATTGAAATAATGAGTCAGTATTACAGTCAACATTTGCACCAAGATCAAGCAATGCAAAGCTTTTTGTCTTAGTTGGACAGACAGATGCAATAGCAGGACGATAGATATTGGGTAATGTTCCTAAAATAAATCTGGAGATAGCCATCAATGCTCCAGTGTTGCCTGAAGACACCATTCCAAAAGCTTTACCTTTTTTCACTGCTTCAACAGCTGCCTTCATACTTGAATCTTTGCGATGTCTTAGTGCAAAAGAGGGTTTATCATTTGGAAGAACATTATCAGAGCAATGGGTAAATTCGGAGTTATCGATTACTTTTTTGTATTTTGAAAGCAAAGGAGATATTTCTTTCTGATCTCCATAAATATGAAAAAAAACTTTGACACCTGGGTCAACAAGATTATCCAAGAAAAAACCAGCACCCTGAATTACGGAAAGAGGCGCAAAATCCCCCCCCATAGCATCAAGTGCGATAACTATGTTATTATTGACCGTGGGTAACATACCATGAGTTACTCCGCCTTTTGTTTAATGAAAACACGTTTTCCTTTGTAGCTGTTGTCAACTGCTATGTTGTGAGGCAACATGAATTCTCCAGTTGTTGCACATACCACAATATTCTTAGGCTTAATAGCATGGTGAGAACGATGCATATTACGCCTTGACCTTGACTTTTTTCTTTTTGGAACTGCCAAAACTTACTCCAATCCAATTATATAACACAATTTATTAGTAGCATGTTTTTTACAAGAAGTAAATAGCGAAATAAATAAGGTTTTCTTATACAATTTAGTCTTATAAACTTAAACTCAAGCATTTTGATCAAAGTATATTGAACTTAAGACATATTTTGACTATACTTCGGTGAAGTTAATAAAAATTTTAATAAAATCAGTAAAACTAATTTTAGCTAAGATAAATGTAAAGTGAGTTTCTTTGATATAGACAGCGTTAGAATAATCGGTAGATGCTTTATTAACTTTCTGTTGAGGATTGGTAACGCATTTGTATTTTTTATTCAATCTCTATACCACTGCTTTATTCCTCCATATTATTTTAGCAATGTTGCAAAACAAATTATAGAGATAGGCTTTTTCTCTTTGCCAATTGTTGGGCTTACTGGAGTTTTTATAGGAGCGGTGATAGTTTTACAAAGTAGCTTAAGTGGTCTCTTGATTAATCAAGAACAAGTAGTACCTAAACTTGTTACGATCACTATCATTAAAGAGTTAGGGCCAGTTTTGATTAGCTTAATAATGGTAGGAAAGGTTGGGTCCTCAATTGCAGCAGAAATTGGCACGATGCGCATCACTGAACAAATAGATGCACTTACAACTTTGGACATCAATCCTTTCAAATATTTAATTGCACCAAGAATTCTAGCGTCAGTTATAGTATTTCCAATACTTACAGTATGTGCAGATCTAATAGGAATATTTGGAGGGTATGTCACCGCAGTCTTTGAATTTAACCACAATTTAAATATATACATAAAATATACAGCTCAATTCTTTAATATAAACGATTTTGTTGTTGGGCTAATGAAAGCGACTGCTTTTGGCGCTATAATTTCTGTTTCAAGTTGTTATTACGGTTACCATTGTAGAGAAGGTGCACGAGGAGTAGGTGTTGCTACAACATCAACTGTTGTTTTTTCGTCCATATTGATCATTTTAGCAAACTACTTGATTACTCTGATACATGTATAGCCCCATAATATCAATATTGAACCTAAGCTTGTCTTTTGATGATAGAACGATATTAAACAACATAAGTTTTAATATATCGAAGGGGGAATCATTAATCATACTTGGTGGTTCAGGAAGTGGTAAATCTGTATTAACAAAAGTAATCATTGGATTGCTAAAACCAGACTCAGGGTCTATTAAAATAAATAGTGAAAGCAAAAATAAATTTGGAGTTTTATTTCAAAATTCTGCTTTATTTGACTATGTTACAGTGTGGGAAAATATATCTTTTAATTATAAAAAACGCTTTAATCTCAACATAAAGGAGGCAAAACAGCTAGCAATCGAGAAGTTAAATGATGTTGGATTGGAGGAAAACATAGCAGATATGTTTCCAATAGAACTATCAGGTGGAATGAAGAAAAGAGTAGCACTTGCAAGGGCGATTGCGCACAATCCAGAAATTATTGTATTGGATGAGCCAACTTCAGGATTGGATCCAATTATATCAGATGTAGTAAATGAGATAATAATAAAATTATCTCAAGATCTTCGCCCTACAATTATCACGATTACACATGATATTCATAGCGCATTTAAAATAGCTGATAGAATAGCAGTATTGTATGAAGGGAAGATCATTTCTCACGGAACTGCTCAGGAAATACAAAATACTAATAACGAATATATAAAAAAATTCATTCGTTATATATAGCTATAGGCTTACAAACGATATTATGGATGCTATAACTAGCCTAACTTGAGCTATCGACAACTTTCGGTCTGTTACTAGTGTAGTGCTACGGTGGTATAGTGTGTTAGCTATAAAACAACGCATTAAATATAGATAAAGTAACTTATATCAATTTTTATTATCATGCCAATTCCAACTGCAGAAATTTATTGAATTTATTACTTCACGCTAAAATAATATACTTTACTATTCAACAGCAATTACAACTGATGATTTTATTTCATTCCACTACCTGCTGACTTACTTTCTGCTTAGCATATCCATCAAATCAGATTCTTTGAGTTTACTATGGTCAACTTTACTGAACTTATTCACCATAGAGCTCATTTGATTATACTGCTTAATTAGAAGATTAACGTCAGTTACGCTTGTTCCGGACCCTTTAGAAATTCTAAGTCTTCTTTTGCCATTTAAAATATCTGGATTTTGTCTTTCCTTTTCAGTCATTGAGTTTATAATAGCTATATATTTTTTCACTTTATTATCGTCTGGCACACCGCTACTTAGCTTTTTTGTGAATGAGCTAGGAATGAATTTCATTATGTTGCTAATACCATCCATTTTATTGAGGGTTTTTAACATGCCTACTAAGTCATTTAGATCGAACTTACCCTTTTTTACTTTCTTTTGCAGTTTATCAATTTCTTCCTGACCAACAATCTCAGCAGCTTTCTCAACCAATGAGACAACATCACCCATACTCAGTATTCTTTTTGCAATTCTATCAGGATAAAAATCATCAAGGTCACTTAATTTTTCACCACAAGCAATAAATTTAATTGGACAATTGGTGATCATTTTCATAGAAAGAGCAGCACCGCCACGTGCATCACCATCAACACGAGTGAGAATAATCCCAGTTACACCTATTATTTCATTGAATGATTTGGCAATGTTTACTGCGTCTTGACCTATCATTGCATCGGTTACTAAAATAATTTCTGCAGGTAAAGCTATTTCCTTTACAGCTTTCAACTCACTCATCATATTATTGTCAATATGAAGCCTGCCTGCTGTATCTAGTATTAATACGTCATAAGTATCATTTTTTGCTGCTGCTAATGCCCTTTTTGTAATTGCAATGGGCTTCTCGTCTATCATTACAGGTAAAGTTTGCACATCTATTTGTCTGCCTAGCACTTCAAGCTGTTTTTGGGCAGCTGGTCTATAAATGTCCAAAGAAGCAAGCATCACTTTTTTCTTTTGCTTTTTTAGCTTTAAAGCAAGCTTTCCTGAGGTAGTTGTTTTACCTGCACCTTGTGAGCCCACCATCATAATCACAGCAGGGGGTTTAACTGCTAGATTTAAGTCACTTTTCTCTGATCCGAGAACTGCAACTAAATTATCTTGCACAATTTTAATTATCATTTGTGCTGGAGAAACACTTTTTATGACTTTTTCTCCAATCACTTTATCCTTAATGTCGTTGATGAATTTCTTTGCAACTTCAAGTGAAACGTCAGCTTCAATTAAGGCCATGCGTATTTCTCGCATGGCAAGGTTAAAATCATCTTCAGAAATGATTGACTTTCCTCTCAGTTTATTAAATACAGAATTTAAACTTTCAGTTAACGATTTAAACATAATAAAATTAGTAGAATACTCATTAGAAAGAGAGAAGAAGCTGAAACGAAACTCACTGAGTTATAACCCAGCACTTCTTTAAGTTTAGTAACATCATTAAAGTATAAACTAGTAAGTGAATTAGTCAAGTTTTGCAGTAGGTTGGCAGACATTTCTCTCACTTTAAGGACCAGTTGATTGAACAGCAAGGCAATGTAGGGTATGAAAGCTCTAAAAATCCAATCAACATCCATTTTAAAATTTATTCTCGGGTAAAATAACTTGCGTAAAGGAATAAACAATAAAGTGGTACATAATAACAAATTAAATTGCGACAAAATATTTTTTGTGTTGTACACAAAATCGAAAATTGAAGATTTATTGTAAATAGGCAAGTAAGGATTGCCAGCAATTACACATATGAATGCTAAAATAATCATAGTCATTTTGCCTCCTCTCTCTGCTAAAGGTTTTGACTTACTTTTTGCAATAAATAAGTAATAAAGAAACTTTAGCCCCACGCTTAAATGAAGCAGCAAATTTAGAAGCTTATATAAATTTTTATACCCTTTTAAGGCAACAGTGTTCATTTCAATTTCAGCTGTGATATATGATTTACTGATAAATCCAACGGTTCCAGGAAATGCAGCCATTGTAAGTATTGCGATTATAGCACACATGCCTTCCACTGACATCAGTTTACCCACTCCATTAAAACTAATTGTTTTTGTTTGTGAAATAATCGAATTACTGACCACAAACAATAATGATTGATAAACAAGAGAGAAGATTATATGCAATATCAAAATTGGTATTGCTTTTTCCGAAGGACTGAGCAAACTTCCTGCAATAATCAGCAAGCCCATTTGTCCTACAGCATTATAGCATAAGAATCTACGAATATTTTGCTCAAGGGAAGCAAATATAATGCTGTAAATTACAGTAATGGCGCCTACAAGTGCTAATATTTCAGTACAATCTTGCCATAGGGTATAAGTGTGTAAAAGCATCACTAAAAAAGAGACTTTAGTGGTAAATAAAGAGAGATATGTAGTGCCATGTAGCGATGCAGCAGGATATGAATCAACAACCCAAAATGAAAAAGGGAAACAAGCACAGTTTATCAATAAACCCAAAATTATCAGGTTAGTGCTTTGAAATGCCAATCCTGCTATCAATATAACTCCAACGAAAAAGTGTATACAAGCGTACCTTATTGCAGATCCACTATCTTTACAGCTAGCTGCGATAACAAAAAATGCACTGATGGTCATTAACTCAAAGAATATTATAACTAATATTGTCTGCTCAGATAATATTGCACTGAGTGAACTGATAGTGTAAGCAGCAAAGGAAAGCATCTCTGAAGAACTCAAATTTTTTGCTGGTAGAACAGCTAAAAATGCAACTGATAGAAAAGATATTAGTACGATACGAAAAGATAAATCATAATTTAGAACTGGATGAGACCAATTTAATATATTACCTAAATTTTCAGGTAATGTTAGGACTATAACTATTAATGTAGTCAATAGAAATAGAAATGAAAATTTATAAAGTTGCACAGTGATGTAAACCAGTATGGTTTATGCTACCTCAACATATAAATAAAATCAATTTGCATATTAACCACTAGTTAAGCTAATTACCATATAATTATATCAGGGTTCAGAGGGTTATAGAGAAACCGGTCAGATTAGGTTTTTAATCTAATCTGACCGATAGCTTTAATAGTGAGGTAAGCTTTAATATAGCACTCCTAATTCATAGTGCTACACTCGTGCATAATTTATTTTTAACTTGTGCACGAGCGTTAATAAATTATTTACTTTTTGAAATAAAATTTGGCACCACTTTAATATCTAGAACTTCAGTAAGTCTGTCAGTTGAGAGTTATTTACTTGCTTTCTCTTCAGTATTTGCATAAATATAATGGAGCTGCCAGTTTTTAATGCACTCATTCGACTTTTATGCTCTTCACAATATCTGATTCTATTAAAGAATTCTTTGTTAATTTAGTTTTTTATGTTTTTTGGATAATGATATAGATAGGTTCCGCTAACATATAGCGGAATATTAAATTGTTTAGCTATAGATCCCTGTATCAAGCACTGTAATGACGGCATTCGAGTAGCAGATAATGGAACCAAGAGAGCTCTGAGTAGCTGTATAATGAAAATTAGATTATAAAATCCTCTGACAGCACATTCTGTGTTGTATCATTATCCATAACTGTGTAATTAATATTATATTTATCGAATTCATTGTGCATCCTAGTTAAATGTCCTTTATCATGATCCAAAAGAACACTTACGTAGCTAGAGCTATCATTAAAAAGATCATTATAAATTACTGGAAATTGAACTATGTAGGATGTTGTACACTCATCTTGACCGTTATTATCTTTACAAAGGGACATTTTTCCTGTTTTGCCAGTATCATCTGTAGTAGAAATAAGAAATTTAATACCTACTCGTTTTTTGCTACAAACTCCTTACATTTTCTACTTTTTGCAGAACACGGTCCTATAGCTATAGAGTAGCTTTCTTTTACCCCAGTTGGGGATTAGAAGTCAGTGAAAAAGCCAGGAAAATAGGGTAAACTCCGGAAACATATTATCAAAAAATAGAGAGGTTACCCATGAATAAAAATGTAACAGAATTATTTTGCTTTGTAGACGATTTTTGCAAGGCTATAAACAAAAATTTCGCAGAAAAACTCCTGCCAAACAGTAAAAAACCTACCAGAACGCCAGGGATTACGCATTCTGAAATTCTTACTATAATTTTACTTTATCAACAATCTAGATGTGAGGACTTTAAATCTTTCTATACATATTATTTGAAAGCACTACATGGATCTGAGTTTCAAAATTTGCCAACATATAGTAGATTTATTAGGCTAAAAGGTATTTAGTGCTCTTGTTAAAGTGGCTTTGTGAGCAGTCAAAAATGACCGGAATTTCGTACATAGATGCAACTTCTATCGCTGTTTGCCATCCAAAAAGAATCTCAAGAAACAAAGTTTTCAAAGGATTGGCAAAGCTTGGAAAGACTACATATGGCTGGTTTTTGGGTTTTAAATTGCATATGGTAATTAATGAAAAAGGTGAAATTCAAGGAGTTACAATGACTAAAGGTAACGTTGACGACAGAAAACCAGTACCAAAATTAACTGAAAAACTGACTGGTCTTTTGTTTGGTGATAAGGGCTATATAAAGAAAGAGCTCTTTGCAAAACTCTTCGATAGAGGAATAAAACTCGTTACCAAAGTAAAAAAAGGTATGAAAAATACATTAATGCTTCTTGAAGAAAAGATTTTTTTAAGAAAAAGGTCGATTATTGAAACAGTTTTTGGTTACCTCAAAAACAGACTTGATCTTGAGCATTCAAGACACAGGTCTCCAATAAATTTCTTGGTGCACATCTTTTCCACATTAGTTTCATATTCTATGAAGCCTAAAAAGCCCTCTATTTCTACATTTTACTGTATTGATTAATCCGCAACTGGGGTTCTTTTGGAAGTGTGAATATTAACTGATGTGTCATAATGCTACTATAATAAATATTTATTATAGTATAGATTTGTTAACAAATAATATAGATTGTGGTATAATGAATACAAAATAGATTTAATGAACCTCAGTAGAGCATCCAGTTGGGCCCATAAGGATTATTTTCTCTCCTTCTCTTAAGTGTCTGCACAAATTAGTGGAGCCACCAGTTTCTAGCACAATAGTTGAAATAATCCCCTTTTTTTTGTCTACTTCAGTGCCAGTTACAGCTATACCTTCCATGGCAAAGTTAGTTTTTTTGCTATTGGTTTCAAAATTTTGCAACCTAAAGAATTGTCCAGGTTTAAAATTCTTTGCTGCAAGGGGTGCTTTGATTACTATTTCCACAACTTTGTCGTTTAAGTATTGGACTTTTATAACATTTGCACTGAATTTTTCTTTAATTTTATTAAAGAATTCTTCATTGGCCAGGTGTTTTGAAGCACGTTGATTAGCTACTCGACTCAAAAGCTGAGAAATAAGAGGATAACCATTCTTGGCACTTGCCATAGCTTTGACTACACTGCCGCTATACGAGGGATGAAGATCACCAAAAAAGCTGATTGTTTTATTGCCTTCCTTATACACTAATATTCTATCTTTATCTCGCATCTTAGGAGAAAAGATAGGATCTATTTCTTTTCCCGATGAATTCAAGTGAGTAAAATATCCGTTACTTAATTTAAAATGCTTTTTATCTTCTGTTGCAATAACTGTATTTGGCTCAGTACCTGCTGCTATAAAAATAGAACGTGCTTTTATATGCTTGATTTCATCAGATTTTGTGTCTATTAGTTTTATTGATTCAGCGTGGTTATATTTATCTGTTACAACTTCAATCGGCTCTAAGTTTTCAATAAAGTAAATCCCTTCTGATAGTGCATTTTGCACCTCTTCGCTATTTAATCGATAACTTGGTGAATCTTTTAGCTCTTTTCTATATACAATTTTCACTCCCCCTAGACTTTGCATTAGTTCCAATATTTTTGCTTCTCTATCCTCTTTTTTTGCTGATTCTTGCTCTTTTCGGATCAATTGTGCATGCGATATCAGCTCATTTGCAATTTCATATTCCTCTTCTGTCCAATCTTTTTCGACATATTTCTTTCCATACTTATCAACCAATATTTCATAACGAAGAAGAAATTTTTCTACTTGAATTGGATAGTAAGCTAAAACTTCAGTAGCAGTATCAATTGCAGTGAGTCCTGCACCTATGACAACTATCGGCATGCGAACTTGCAGATTTGCTATAGAATCACACTTAAGAGCACCTGTTAGTTGTAACGACATGAGAAAGTCGGATGCCATGCGCACTCCACGAGCTAATATGTTTTTTATTTTGATCATTCGTGGCTTACCAGAGCCAAGTGCCAAGGAAATGTGATCAAAACCCAAGTTGAACGAGTCATCAACAGTTATCGTACCTCCAAAACGAATTCCTCCATAAAGTGCGAAATTCTCACGTCTTTCCAGTAACAGTCTGATAATTTTTAGGTAATTTTTGTCCCATCTGGAAGTTATACCATACTCTGCTACTCCACCAAATCCGCCAGCTATGCGTTCACTTAGTTTTTCATGCTCGAAATCTTTAATTAACTGGAAATGATCAATCAAAGGTTCTATCTTTAATCCATCGATGGCGATAACGTTATGCCCATCATTTAATAAATGATGAGCTAAATTAAAACCCGCAGGACCAAGTCCTACAACTAGAACGTTTTTTCCGGTGTTTTCTCTTGGCAATGAACGCTGAAAATTTAAAGGATTCCAACGGCTAAGCAGAGAATATATTTCAAATCCATACGGTAAACTGAGCACATCATCTAGAATCCTTGTTTCAATTGCTGGCACATTTACGGGTTCTTGTTTTTGATATATGCACGAATTCATGCAGTCATTGCATATTCTGTGTCCAGTAGCCGCACATAATGGGTTATCTATCATCACAATTGCAAGACTTGCTATGCTGTACCCTTCGCTTTTTGCTAAATTCATTTCTGATATTTTCTGCTCTAGTGGGCAACCGTGCAGCTCAACCTTGAGTGGGGACTGTTTAAAGGTATTGTCGTTATTAATTATCCCCTTTGAACAACTGTCCTTATTTTGCTTATGACAAAATACGCAGTAATGAGCGTTATCCAATGCTGTATTCAAACTCACCTTTTTGCTTGTTAGATCAAAACCATATCGTCTTTTTACTTCATTTGAATACAGCACTTCAACTTTATCTACTTCTTTTTTAGAAAATGGTATGAGGTTTTCGTGGTCGATTTTTTTATGAATACTGAATAATATACTCTGTTTATTTTTTACTCTCCACACTGCATATTGTGCTGCAAGTTCTATTTCTTCTTTGTGATTTTCTTTATCTTCAAACCAATGCATCACCTGCTCAGCAAAATTTTTTTCTGTTGTTGGCAAAGTGAGAAAATGACTTAGTTTGTTAGTAATATCTATATTCGCCACATTAGTGTATTTTTTCAATGCATAGCGTTGGACAAATAACCTTTTGCATTTATATATTACAGCAAAGTTGTTGTGTTTTTTCTTTAGCTCCTCTATTTCTTTTTCAACATTGAAAAGTTTTGCAATAAATTCATCAAGTAAATATGAGAGGTCTATTATTAACTGACTATCTGTCATCCAAGATGGAATCCATCCTTCTTGTTTTCTAGATCCCAGTGTCAAGCACTGGGATGACATCGAAGAAGAAGCTGCTTTTTCTCTTGCTTCAATTAATGAACAAAACAAGCTTTCATCGGACGATTTTATGTAATCTAAAAACGCCTCATCTAACTTTATTAATTCACTACGAGTGTATAAGTTTGAAAATGAGATTTTGAAATTCAGTTGCATCTTTATACTATACAGCGTACATACTGTTTCTTACAGATGAAGATTTTATTTATTTTTTAATGCTGCTGAGATTATTGCTTCTGCAACCTTTTCTTCCTTAACATATGCAACACACTCAAATTTGTGTAGACCTAAACGCACACTTTGAATATTAGCTTGAAGAATCAATGCGTCTCCTGGAGTAACTGGCTTTGTGAATTTTGCATTTTCAATTGATCTCAAGTAAACAACTTTATTTTCCATTACCTTTTTACCGAGAACACATATTGCAGATGCCTGAGCTAAAGATTCAATTATCAAAACTCCTGGCATTATCGGATGGCCAGGAAAATGACCAATAAAAAATTGCTCGTTGAAAGTCACGTTTTTAATTGCTTTTATACTCATACCAGGATCGCATTCTATAACCCTATCTACTAAGAGAAAAGGATAAGAATGTGGTAGTATTTTGATAATATCACTGATATTAAATTTCATAAGCCTACTCAATGCTTTGCAAAGCAAATTCAGGTATTTCCTTGTTTACATTTTTTAATACCACATCCGATAAATCAACTTCATCCATAGAGTACAAAACTTGATTCTTTTTTGAAATAAATAGTACCAAATCTATGTTGTTTTTTTCTGCTGTTTTTTTAGCAACTTCTTTTATCTTGTTAAAGACACTTTCTACTGCTTCTCTATAATTTTCTTCTAAATGTGATATTTTCTTAGCATAATTATCCCTAACACTTACAGTATGCTTACTAAATTGTTCTGTCTTTTCCTTTTTTGCTTCTTCTGACAAAAGGTCAAATTCTTCTTTCGATGGCTTAAATTTTTCTAACTGATTTTCAAATTCTTGCTGTAATCTAGAATTCTGCTCCTTTATTTGTTGTTGTATATTTTGCAGAGCCAGAGATTCATTGATAACTTTGTCACTATCAATAATAGCAGCCTTTGTGTTCTGAGGTTGATACCCTACAAACTTATACCCTACAAATAAGGAAACAATTAAGGCAATGACTGATGTAAATAACTGTATATATTTCATTTAAATCCCCGCTTCAATAGAAATTTTAACTTTTGTTGATGGTATTATGTCATAAGCTTCCTTTACTAAAGGAAACCCAAAATCTAATCTAATTCTACCAAAAGGAGAAGGCATTGAAAAGCCAAAACCTGGTGATACTCTCATAAGCTTACTATCGTAATATTCTCCACTATATCCCTCTCTTTCATCTAAACCAAAAAGTGTTGCATAGTCAACAAATAGTGAGCCTTTAATACCAGTGTAGTCGTATAATTTAGGTAATGGAAAATCTACTTGCTGTGTTAAATTAAAATAAGTTTTGCCTCCCAATGAGCTTTTATTTTTATCTTCTGCTCTTGGTCCAATACCAGAGAGGTCAAATCCTCTAATTTCATTACCACCTTTAAAAAAGTGCTGGCCAATGTTTAGCTCTTTATCGGTATAAGAGAAAATATGACCTGCTGCCATTTTAAAGCGCAGTGTTATATCATCATCAATTTTGCTTAGTATAGGGTGTGTATAAAAAGACAAAAACTCAGATTTTAGAAAATTTACATTTCCTCCCAATCCTGAAATATCCTGATTTAAGCGCAACAAGTACCCCTCCTTTGGAGTATATAGATTATCCAATTTATTATACGCTAACGTGTATCCAACTGATGAGATCTGATACTCCCTTTTTTGATCTCTTATTATATTAGAGATGTCCTCATCTTCTCCACCCTTATTGTCCATGTGTATGTGATTATACTTATAAGAATATTGAAAGGAATTGGTTAGATTTTCTGAGATTTTATATGATATTTTTGCTATTCCTCCCCAGTTGCAGGTATCGAAAGTAGTGTTTGGTTTATCTTGTTTTTCATAAAAAATACTTATGCCTAATGAAGTATCAGAGTCGTTAAAATTATTTTCAATAGCATCTATACTAGTAGAAAACACATATTGACTCTTTTCAAGAGCAAAAGATAACTCTTTACCACTACCAAATAAATTACGATCTGTGAAATCGGTTTTAACAAACACTCCACCAGGAAGAGACATACCACCTGTTAAAGATAACGAGGCAGTTCTCTTTTCTTTAACATTTAAATCAAGATTTACTGCATTTTCATCCACTGTATAACTATTTATTTTTACTGTTTCAAAAAAGTCACTGTATATCAATTTTCTACGTGATTTTTGAATCTCAGATGTGTTATATGCGTCACCTTCTGCTATGCTGAGCTTTCTTCTAATTACTTTATCTAAAGTGCGGTCATTACCATCAATAGTAATTTGGTTTATATAAATCTTTTTACCTGGTAGCACTTTGTAAGTTACATCCATAATATTGTTATGTTGTGTATATTCTGGATTAACTTTTGCAAATATATATCCTTTTTCGTTTAAATGTTTACTTATTTTTTCTGCTGTATTGTTAATTTTAACTCTATTAAATATTTGATTATTTTCCTCTTTGATCAATTCTAATATTTCTTCTCTTAAACTTAAATCCTGAATCTCAGTTTCAATATCAACTTCATTATTTCCAAATAAGTATTGCTGCTTTTCGTCAATCAAAAAAGTTAACTCTATTTGGTTGTTATTATCAACCTCAACAATTGGTTGGATATTATTTTGAATATATCCCCTAGATGAATAGAAGCGATCAAGCAGTTCTGTGTTAATTAGTAGATATTGAGGTGAATAATGAGTTCCGCTTTTAAAAATGGCTCTAAATAACTTACTAAATATATCATTGCTATGCCTTTTGATAGCTTGCTCTAGCTCATTTCCTGAAAAGTTTTTGTTACCTATGAATCGCAAACCCTTAATTCTAGAGGTTTTTCCTTCTTTTATCTTTAAAATTAGGTTGATTCTATTGCTACCAAGCTTATCTAGCTCATATGAAATTTTAACACCAACTTTACCACTGTTCCTATAAAGAGTAACTAGATTTATCAAATCGTTTTGTAATTTTGTTTCAGCAAAAATAGTTAGTGATTTTGACTGAATAACGTTATTTAGCAACTCTTTACTTTTAAATAACTTATTGCCCTTTAATATTACTTTGTTAATCAATGGATTCTCATGAATTTTTACTACTAAGTTTTTTTCATTATCCATGTAGGCGTTAACACTAGCAAATAACTTTGTTTTATATAAACGTTTTATAACTGAATCTATATCATCATCATTTATATAACTACCTGGTTCTAATTTTGTATAAAACCTTAGTGTTTGATCGCTTACTCGCTCATTGCCAACATACTTAATATTTTTTATCTGTACTTTCTCCTTATTTTCTAGAGCAAAAAGTAGATTAGGAGAAGAGATAAAAATTATTATTAGTATGCGAAATAACTTTTTCATACGTATCTTAAAAAAGATGCCTAATATCATTTGAAAACGCAATTGCCATCAGCAAGAGCAATACAGATGCGCCCAAAATGGCCGCATATTTTTGATATTTTAAACTCAAATCTCTACGTATAACAGACTCTATAATATAGTAAAATAAGTGTCCACCATCTAGCAATGGTATTGGTAGTAAGTTAATTGCAGCTAAGTTAGCTGAAATGATTGCCATAAAATATAGAACCATAATAAATCCCTTTTTGGCTGATTGCCCTGAATATTTTGCAATTTTTATTGGCCCACCTATTTCATTTATACTCCTTTTACCAACAATAATTTGAAAGAGTGCTTTGATTGTTAAACACATAGTGTGGTAGGTTTCACTCACTGATAGGCTAGCAGCTCCAAGAAAAGATGATTGTTTTAATCCTATCATATTAATTGAGGTAATTCCTATAGTTTTTCTTTCTATTATGTTACCAAAGACATCTCTATCCTCAACTGTAAAAGGAGTTAGGGTAGTTGTATGCTCTTCGTTATTCCTGCTATATTTAATTTCCATTCTTGTTTCAGGGTTTGACATTATCACGCGTGAAATATCTTCAAAGTATTTTATTTTATACTCATTGATTTGTGTAATAGTGTCACCTGGTAACAGGCCAACTTGCTTTGCTGCACTTTCTTCAATTACATTACCAATTACTGGTGGAGTACGATAATAACCTGCCACGCTGAAAAATACTGTAAAAGCTATAACAGTAAATATCATGTTTGCAAAAGGCCCTGCAAAAACTATTGCTGCTTTTTGATATCTAGGTTTTGTATGGAATGAGTATAATTTTTCTTCTTCAGTTAATTTTTGTTGATCAACAGGAACGCTTGCTGCATTCGTATCCCCTAACATTTTAACGTAGCCACCCAATGGAAAGGCACTTAATTTCCATCTAGTTCCAGACTTGTCGTTAAAACCAAAAATTTCAGGACCAAAGCCTATAGAAAAAGATTCAACTTTAACCTTGCATGCTTTAGCGACAATATAATGCCCACATTCATGCACGAATACTATGATAGAAATTATTAAAGAAAATGATAAAAAATAATATATTCCAGCGCTAAGTTGATGAGAAATTAATTCCACCTATGTTTTAAATCTTAATCAAACGTTGAGTATATTAAAATGCGCCTTGCTTGACAAGTATTTAGTTTAGTCTTTAAATTAAAAAAAGTTTAATGACAATGATAGATATCTCCTTATTAAGAAGAAAACTGATGTATAGGAGTTGGCATAGGGGTTGTAAAGAAACTGATATACTTTTAGGGCATTTTGCATTGAAATATCTTGATAAATTTTCCTTAAGTGAACTAATTGAATACGAAAAAATAGTTGACCTTGATGATTGCGAATTATATTGTTACATAACTCGTAAGAAACTTCTTCCACCTGATTTGAGTAGTGAGATAGTCGATTTGATTGCTTGCTTTAATCCCTTATGCACCCAATAATCTTGTTTACCCTATCTAATACTTCAGCATATTCTACTCTTTTTTTCTCCCTATACTTTTTGCATTCTTGATTTATTTCATCTAATCGCTTTGTTAATTCTAGAATTTTGTCTTCGAGAGTCAATGCTGCAAGTAAGAAATTTAATGCATCTGAGCCCTTACCTCCAGTTCTTTGAGATATGGAGCTAACTAGCTTGTTGAAGCTATTAGCAAGTTGTAATAAATGGTCCTTCTTTTTACTTTCACAAGATATTTTATATGTGTTATTATGTATAACTATTTCTACTACTTGCATATGATGCTATATTGTATAACTTTCAAATTTACAATATAGATTTTCATTCATTTATCAAGAGGGATAACTTTTTACTGCTACGAAAATAAGTTTTAAAGTATTGATGTTTTCCAACCTTCTGTGACATCAAATTACTTGCTTCTTTCAAGTTATAGCTTCTAATTGAAAAAGAACCAAACCCCCTGATTTCAACTCTATTATGATATTTCAACGTGTTTGAAAACACTCGAAAAAAACTATCAACTATGGCTGCTATAATGACCTTATCTAACAAAAGGTGTTTTTTTGCCACTCTTGCTATTATATCAGATTTCGTTGCCATTTATATGAAGTACAAGAAGTTATTTGGCAGATAATATGATATTATATTTTTCAACACCTACTACTTCCACTTGTATTTTTTCTGATATAGAAAACTTTTTATTTTCTGGTAAATGCTCTTGATCTACTAAAAGGGTTACATTGTTCTCAATTTCAACGATTAGACCATTTTCCTCTCTCTTATTTACAGTAACCTGCATTTTATCCCCTACTTTAACTTTCTCTATCAGTTCTTCAAGAGGATCATACTCTATTTGCTTTACTCCAAGATAAATTCTTGTTCGATCTACGTTAGCCCTTATCACTTTTGCTTCTATTTCATCACCTACATTATACTTTTTTATTTCATCTGAATTGTTTTTCGACCAACTTAGATTTTGCATATAAATTGTTCCTTCTACGTCCTCAGATATCTCAGAATCATCAAAAGTCACAGATATTTGTGAATCATTGTTGCTTTTAACTTTACCAGAAACAATAGAACCAAGAGGATATTTATCAATAAATACTTGCCAAGGATTCTCTACGCACCTTTTTGTGCTTAAACTCATCTTATTTTTAATAATGTCAATACCGAGAATTTTTACATCCACTTCTTGTCCTATTGTTACAAAACTACTGATTGGTAAATTATTCTTGCTCCAAGTGATTTCTGATGAGTGTACCAAACCCGCAATCCCAGGTTTAATCTCAACAATGAATCCACAATCTTTTATACCCGTTACACATCCTTTGTGTAAGCTGTTAATTGGACATTTTAACTCTAGATCTTGCCAAGGATTATCTCCTAATTGTTTTACACCAAGGGAGATTTTTCCATTTTCTCTATCTATTTTTATAATTTTAGTTTTTATATGCTGACCACAAGAAAAAATTGCAGATGGATGACTTACATTACTCCAAGAGATATCTGTAATATGTAGCAGTCCATCTATAACTCCCACTGTATCTGATTCATGAATGCCAACAAATGCACCGTAGTGAGTGATGCTTTTTATTTTGCCTTCTACTACATCACCTTCATTTAAAGATTCTAAAAACTTAATTTTTTCACCAGCATGCAATTTCTCTAATACCAGCTTTCTTGATACTACAATATTTCCCTGCTTCTTATCCATTTTAAGCACGATGAATTTTTGTTCAGTTTCAATAAGGTGATTAGCATCTTTTATTTGCTTCAAATCCACATGACTCAGCGGTAAAAACGCACTTATTCCATCACCAAGATCAACAATAAAACCGCATTTAATTGAGCGTTTAATGATTCCTGTTACTTCATCTTTTGTAACTGCGCTTTCTTCCAATTTATTCCATTTTTCGTCTCTGATTGCTTTCTCACGACTAAGAACAACATTACCATGGTAATCTTCAATTCTTTCAACATAAACTCTAATTTTCGAGCCAACAGTGATATCATCATTACAACTGAGCTCCTTAATCAGAATTCTTCCGTCTGACTTTAAACCAACATCAACCACAATATCATTAGAATTTCTTCTTGTGATTATACCTTCTACCACATCTCCTTCTTTGATTTTGTTAGCAAAAGAATCTTCACAAAAGTCATTGTCTTGATTATCAAATTGATCTTGAAATATCTCTTCTATGAACCTATTTGATGATAGCCTCTTGATAGCAACTGTACTTTCCATACCTTTTAATTTTAACTTCATTAGAACTCATATATTATATAATATTAATAATTAGTGACAAGTAAATTCTCATTAATTCATTTCGAGAATTGTTTAAGCTATAAAAGATTAAGTTATGTAAGATATGTTATCTAGGAATAATAATTGGATTAGGTCATTTTCCAGAAGATCTAGGTTGAAGTTGAATGTTCTGGAGAAGTATTCTATTAAAAACAGCAAGGAATCTATAAAAAAGATCGTAGACTTACAAAAAAGAATACGGGTAGAAATAGGTTTCGGTAATGGTGAAAATATGCTCCATCAGGCATTCAATGAATCTGATCTATTATTTATAGGATGTGAGCCTTATTTAAAGGGGGTCTCTTCCTTGCTAAAAAGCATAGAAGCACACAGCATAAAAAATATTTTAATATGGACAGAAGATGCAAGAGAATTAATTGTCAATTTTCCTGACCACAGTGTTGAAAAATTCTTTATTCTCTTTCCAGATCCATGGCCAAAAAGAAGTCACAACAAAAGACGGTTAATTAATACGGAATTTTTAAATTTATTAGCAAAAAAAATACTTGTCACAGGTGAAATATTTATTGCAACTGATCATCAGGATTATGCAGAGTGGATAGAGTTACATATAAAGCAGTGTAATTTTTTAACCTATAAGGAAGATAGTTTTGCAAATTATACCCCAACAAAATACCACAGAAAAGCGCTAGAATATCAGAGTAAAATAAAGTTTTTTAAAGCAAATGTTATATCTAAACTGACTTAGATTTACCTCTGCTTGTTAGTACAGATGTGTACATGACACTCTATAGTGCAAGTAGCCTACCATATACTGGGAATAACAGTTTACTGAATTCTTTAATCTCACAAATAGAAAGATCAATAAACTTGATAAACATCAACATTATCAGCCAGCATTGCTTTTGCAACTTCAATTCTACCTTTTTTATGATCGGTTTGGATAATTTTATAACCTATAGCATTTTGTCTAGCAACCAATCTGGTGCTTCTCTACCTTTTTCCCACTTAGCAAATCTCATCTTTTCTTTTAGGTAATATTCTCTATATGCTTCTATTGGGTTACTACATTTATATCGATCAGGTAACGCTTGTGTAAAAGCTTGTATATCAGCTGATCGAAATATTAGCAAATCCTTGTTATTATCGCACCAATCTATAACTTCTTCGGATTTATGCGTTCTTTTGTATCGCAAGCTATATTCTATACACAATTCTTTTCCATGTTTTATTAACCAATCAAAGTTTCCTTTTGATTGTCTAGCCCATAAAGAACAAGGATGGTTTTTGTGAGTAAGTTTATATGGAACTTCTATATTCTGGTTTGTAATGCTGACTAAAGGATTTGGCTCTTTTAATGCTATTGAAAAAACACTGCTAAGCAATTGAGCAGTTTCTAGCGGCATTTTTACTATGTGCTTATCGCATAACATTTGTGCTGCAGTTACAGGATTTTCGTCTAATATAAAGATATTCATCTAAGCACCCAGAGATAGAATTTTTGCGTAGTATTTATTTCAATAAACCCTAAAATATCATTCAGAAAATGGATAAGTTAAATAAGCTCAGTTAAAAAAATTATACACAATTCCGAGGAACCTTTTCAAGCTACAATGAACGTATAGCTACCACTCTAGCAATATTATTTCTCACCCACTGAAGATATTGCACGGTACTGTCTACTTGATCGTCGTGACGGATTTCTGGAAACATTAAAATCTCATACTCAAAGTCGCTAAGCCATACTGCTTGGTTAGGGAGAAAAACTCGCTCAGATTCTATAATTGGGACAATTCGGTGAAATCGAGTTAATTTGTCATCATGTGGTACTATTTGAATAATAGGTAAATCACTGTTTTTCCTGAGCTCCTGAACCAATTGCTGACCGCTTGCTTTTGCTTCGATTAAAATTGCGTGTGGCTTCCACCTTGCAGCCAGCAACAGAACTTTCTCTTTAAGTTTTGGATATTCAAGTTTTGCGCGATATACATCGAGTAAATAGAATGTATTATCTACTTTTGTCCAGGTAGTGCAGACACTAAAGTCACTTGTATTGTTTGTTGAAATTGCAGTATCCCAACTTTGTGTTACATGCAAGAGGCTATCAGGAAAATTTTTATAGCGCTTCAACCACTCTCGTTTAATTATACCACTTGAAAGTGGCAGAGGATTTTGTTGGTATTGAGCAGCAAAACCATAACTCCCAAGTTCAGCTTTTATCATCTCAATTTCTTCTTTTCCTTCAGTTAGGGAATACAACAATTGACCTTCTTTTCTTGAGTATATTTCCTGTTCATGCTCTGGAATATGATTATTAACTGAATAAATAATCTCCTTATCTTCAGCTATTATTGGTAAACAGACATGGTGCCATATGTTTCTTGGTTTACAGAGGAGGTGAGCAGTTAAATCTTCTAAATGGAGTCTGTGCATCACAAGAACGATAACTCCTTTTTTTCTGTCGTTGAGCCTGGTTACTAAAGCCTGATCAAACCAGTTTGCAGCACGCTTTCTAAATGTTTCGCTCAAAGCTTGTGCGGGACTTAGTGGATCATCCACGATGATAAAATCTCCACCTTCACCGGTTAATGTTCCCCCAACTGATGTTGCAATTCGACATCCTCTTTGCACTGTTTGAAATTTATATTTAGTGTTTTGATCTTTGGATAATTCTACTTTCGGAAATAGCTCTCTGTACCAATCAGATTGCATTATGCACCTGGTATCGAGTGAGTGCTTTTCGCTAAGCAGCCGAGAGTAACTTGCAACTATTATTCTTGCAGTTGGCTGATTACCGAGTATCCATGCAGGCCATGCAACACTTACACAAATAGACTTCATTGAACGCGGAGGCATATTGAATATTATTCTTTTCACTTCACCTGAACTTGCCGCTTCAAGCCTATCCGCTATGACTTTTATATATTGATAATCATTATACTCACACCCCGGTACTACCGTTTGAAAGCATAATTCAATGAATTTTAAAAAGTTTATATTGTTCATAAAATTGAGATTTTGTTGATTTTTTAAGATTTTTTTGTATAATTATAGTGAGGGTTAAAATATGAAAGAAATAAGAGAGCAAACTGAGAGAGAATTTATAAAAACTCAAAACGGGATGAAAATAGAGACAATTACGCTTCTTGGTAAAAATCAAAACAATAATCAAGGTGAAAAACATCTGATATACTTTATTGGTGGGAATAGAGCATTAAGTCCTAGTAAAGATTATTCCCAAAATTGGAATTGGGCTACAGAGCAAGGAATTACTGTACATCTCTTTAATTATCCTGGACTTGGTTTAAGTAAAAACACCTCATTGATACGTAGCAACAGAGTTAAGTCTGGTATAGCAGTTGTAACTAACTTGTTGGAAAAAGGTATAAAACCAGATGATATTATATTGTTTGGAGACTGCCTAGGTGGACATGTGGCTGCAGAGGTTCATAAAAATTTTAAGTATAAGGATATACATTTAAGATGCATCGTTAGCAATGCTGCAAGTTCACTTAAACAAGCTTCTCTTTATTATTTTGGATTCATAGCAAAATTAAAAATTTTTCTTGCTCCGATAATCAAATTGGTACTAAAGATTTTTGGCTGCCACTGGAAGACATATAAAATCGTAAATTCAATTACTCCTTATACAATGTACTTTAATCGAGAGGGAGATAAAACGATAAAACAGCCAGCGCAACTTGCAACAAAAATAGAAAAAATAGATCAAAGCGGTAGAAGGAAAGATTACCAAAAAAAAGAAGTATTCGAAGGATTTGAGGAATATGAAGGCTTTTTTAAGCAGCATACAACATTAAGAAAGAATGATAAATGTATTGATTCTAAAAAAGCTGATAAAGATATACATAAATTGCCAATTACGTGTTTAAAGTCTTCCAACAAAACTGATTACACTTTTCCTGAGCTGATTAGTTTATATATTCAAACGACAGATGAATATTTTTCTAAACATGGCTCGCTAAATAATGAAGAGAAAGTTAAAGCATTTAAAGAAAGCAAACTGTATAAAGATTTTTCAAGCTGTAAAAATTCAAAGGGCTTTTTGCATAATCACATGAAGAAGCAAGAGCATCCTTCGATGTCATTTCAGCATGTGATAATAGAATCTGGGGAAAAAAGACCTTTCTTAACAAGTTAAAGAAGAGGATGTTCAAAAAAGTGTGTCAAACCGAATTTTTAATTCAACTCAATCTTTAATCTACTAGGGAAAAAAATATCGAGTTGAGATATAGATAATGCCCAATCATGTACAGGCATCGTCCATTTCTCTTCCACCTTTCTTATAGCACAATATACCAGCTTGTACAAGGCATTTATGCTGGTGAATGCGCCTTTGGTCTTGGTAAATTTCCTAATTTGCCTGTGTAGCCCCTCGATGAGATTAGTGGTATAAATTAGCCTTCTAACAGGACCTGAATACTTGAAGTAACCAGATAAACTTTCCCAATTGTTCTGCCAAGATTTTACAACTAATGGATACTTTTCGCCCCATTTTTCCTCCAGCTCAAGCAAATAATTTTCTGCAATTTCTTTACTTGTAGCGCGGTATATTTTTTTTAAATCATTCATGAAAACTTTTACATCTTTGCTTGATACGTATTTCAGAGAGTTCCGTATTTGATGCACTACACATAGCTGTACTTCCACATTAGGAAATACGCTATTTATAGCTGCAGGAAAGCTTTTTAGGCCATCGACACAAGCTATCAAAATGTCTTCTATTCCTCTCTCTTTCAAGTCATTTAATACGCCTAACCAGAAGCTAGCTCCCTCGCTTTCTGCTAAGTAAAAACCCAGTACTTCTTTTCTGCCATTTTGGTCTATTCCTAATATGTTATACATGCACTTACTTACACAGCGACCGTCTTCTTTTACCTTAAAAAACATCCCATCCATAAATACTATTGGATACACTGATTGCAGTGGACGGCTACGCCATTCATTGATTATAGGTAGTAATTTATCTGTAATTCCAGATATCTCTGCTGCAGATATTTTATGGTCATAAATTTCTTCCACATATGATGCTATATCTCTGTATCCCACACCACTTGCAAACATGTTCAAGACCTTTGTTTCAAGTTCTGGATGTAGGCTTGTTTGCCTTTTTTTCACTATCTGTGGTTCAAAACTTCCCTCTCTGTCTCTTGGTGTCAATAGTTCAAATGAACCTGCACTTGTTTTCAAAGTTTTTCCATTCCTTCCGTTTCTACGATTGTTTTCTTCGCTTTCAGTAGATAAATGATGTTCTATTTCACCCTCCAAGCTTGCTTCAAGTAGCCTTTTTACAAATGGCGTTAATGCACCATCTTTTCCCATTAATGGTCTACCTTCTCGTATAGACGACAAGATATTTGTTTCTAATTCTTTATAATCTACCAAACCAGTAGTTCTATCTGCTATTCTTTGACTCATGTCAAACCTCCATTTTTATCTCAATTATATTTTACTTCTCGGTTTGACACACTTTTTTGAACATCCCCTTAAAGAAGGCTAGTTGCTCTTAACTTGACGCGTATACTTTCTTCAATATTTTAGCCATCTGTATCTGTTCAGATGTATGCAAATATTGAAACCAGTGTTTCTTTTCTTATCATCCGAGTAGCTTACACTGGGATCCAACTAAATTGGTAAACACTTTACAGCATTTTTGATGGAAAGGACTAGATGCCAGTGTCAGCTACTTTTGTGACACCCATTTAGTTGTCTTTTCTCATCCACCTCATTTTGCTGCTCTGCTGAACAGATACAAATAAATTTGCCAAGTAAGTTTTTGCAGCTTGCGTTCTATTATAAGTATTTCATACCACTGCGGTACTAACGAGTGGCAAAATGATAGCAAATCCAAGTTTTAAATTTTATTTTCAATAACGAAATTTGGCACATCTTGCTACACTTCCAGTTTTTATTGTATAAAAGAGGCTTCTGTCTGTGTCTGACATGAAGCTAATGTTATTCTCCCTCTTCCTTGTCCTGGATTTAGCTTGTCAAACGCGTGGTTGAAATCTTCCTTATTCACTACTTTGGACTTTCTTTCAAGAGCAGAGTGTATTTTTGCTTCATTGACTAATTGTTCTAACTCAGCTCCAGAATAGCCTTCTGTTTTTTCTGCAATATCTTGAATATTTAGCCTTCCATCAGTTTTTGTATTTTTGGTATAAAGCTCCAATATCTTTTGTCTCGTTTCCACATTTGGATTAGGTATATGAACCCTTTGACCTAAGCGTCCAGGCCTAATAAGTGCTGGATCTATCTCATTGACCAGGTTAGTTGCACCAATTACTATTATATCTTTTCTGCTCTTAAATCCATCTATTTCAGTTAGTAACTGTGTTAAGCTCTCTCGACAGTGGTAAGCTGAGTTATTAGCGGTACTTCTTTTTTGCGCAACTGCATCTATTTCATCTATGAATACTATACAAGGAGAATGTTTTCTCGCTACTTTAAAAAGCTCGCGTACAGCATGTGCACCATGACCAATATATACTCCAATAAGTTCTGGACCTGAGATACTTATAAAATTCATATTTGATTCACCTGCAATTGCGCGGGCGATAAGTGTTTTACCATTTCCAGGACTTACTATTACCCACAAGTATAGAATTCATGAGCAAGTCTCCATCCTTCTGCTAAATCAAAGAGACGTTTCCATCCCTTCCACAAGGCTATAGGACCTGGTTCTAAGTCATTTTTGCGAGCTAAAAACCCTCCTAACTTGGCCACCCACCTCACAATTTCTCTTATAGGTGGTGGAGTCTCAGGATAGTTTTTTGTCTTAAGCATTTTGGTATATAAAACCTTCCATTCGTCATCAGTCAGTATGACAGTGCAAGAAAGATTCGGATTTGTTCTAGCTACCAATGTAATAAAAAATATTCTCCATGCAATTATACTCATAATTGTAAGAAAGCGGATCAATCTATCTGCTGTTTGGAGCCTACATTCTTCAACTTTAAGACCGGATTTCAAAATTTTATGAAAAACCTCTATTCTCCATCTTAAGCAATACCATTGTATTTTTTCTACTGCTTCTTCAAAATTATTAATATTTATATTTGTTAACAAAATCCAGTTTATGGGCTCTTCGCCAAATGGGGGATATCTTTCTATAACATAGACAGCATTTAAATTTAAATTAGGAAGTTTTTGGGTTTTACGTCTAGCGTTGTTTTTTGATGCATTCATCACAAAGTTACTAAACTTTACTTCTAAAACTGTTGTTCTTTGAGGTTTTTTATCGCGAGCAGGAATACTCACTTGAATTTCTCCTTGACAAGACATGCGATTCATCAAATCCCACAATCTTTCACCACCTTTTTCAGAATAAGTCGACTTCTTGTTTACTGTTCTGTTTTGATTTCCTCTTACTACAAAAAGAGATTGATTAGTGGAAGCAACTTCAAATAAATCATAAATATCTGCTTCTCTATCACAAACGGTAACTACCTTAACATCCTTTAATCCAGGATGTTTAGTAGAGTCTTTAAGTGATGCTATCCACCGTATGCTTTCTTTCTCTTCTATGGGAAGAGCAGTATTATGGCTTCTTCTTTTCAACTCCTTTAGGTCTTCAGTTAAGGAAGGTCTAGTACTAATTTTTTGATCCAATAATCCTATAGGTAGTCCTTCTGTTGTAACTGCAAACGTTGTATGCATCACTAATCCATGGGTTTTAAAATTAGTTGTTTTAGATGTTAATCTTGCTGCTATAATCCCTAATCCTTCGGTCTTTTTATGATTTTTATATGAAATATAACTCGTATCCTGGATAGCTAAGATAGTTGAGTATTCTTTAGCTCTTTCAACAGTTTTAATTATATGACTGTCTAATATTTTTCTTTCAGAAATGGCATCGTTTTGGAAAAATCTATAAGCTGCTTTACTTTGATGCCAATCTTCACAAGCTTGATTTATTGAACGCTCAGGCGATTCAGCAAAACTATTAACTATTTTTAGAAGCCTTTTACTTAATCTTATATCACCAAAATTAACAATTCCAAATTCACTTTCTGCCCATTCGCCAGTTGAGGTATTTATAGTTCTTTTCATCATATATTCCATTTTTAGACCATAGATCTATTTATAATAGAAAGTTGAATTAGTAAAATAGCAGCTTTTTCTCCATTTTTAGATTTATGGGTAATAGTAAGCCTTTAAACCCCAGTTGCGGATTAATCAATACAGTAAAATGTAGAAATAGAGGGCTTTTTAGGCTTCATAGAATATGAAACTAATGTGGAAAAGATGTGCACCAAGAAATTTATTGGAGACCTGTGTCTTGAATGCTCAAGATCAAGTCTGTTTTTGAGGTAACCAAAAACTGTTTCAATAATCGACCTTTTTCTTAAAAAAATCTTTTCTTCAAGAAGCATTAATGTATTTTTCATACCTTTTTTTACTTTGGTAACGAGTTTTATTCCTCTATCGAAGAGTTTTGCAAAGAGCTCTTTCTTTATATAGCCCTTATCACCAAACAAAAGACCAGTCAGTTTTTCAGTTAATTTTGGTACTGGTTTTCTGTCGTCAACGTTACCTTTAGTCATTGTAACTCCTTGAATTTCACCTTTTTCATTAATTACCATATGCAATTTAAAACCCAAAAACCAGCCATATGTAGTCTTTCCAAGCTTTGCCAATCCTTTGAAAACTTTGTTTCTTGAGATTCTTTTTGGATGGCAAACAGCGATAGAAGTTGCATCTATGTACGAAATTCCGGTCATTTTTGACTGCTCACAAAGCCACTTTAACAAGAGCACTAAATACCTTTTAGCCTAATAAATCTACTATATGTTGGCAAATTTTGAAACTCAGATCCATGTAGTGCTTTCAAATAATATGTATAGAAAGATTTAAAGTCCTCACATCTAGATTGTTGATAAAGTAAAATTATAGTAAGAATTTCAGAATGCGTAATCCCTGGCGTTCTGGTAGGTTTTTTACTGTTTGGCAGGAGTTTTTCTGCGAAATTTTTGTTTATAGCCTTGCAAAAATCGTCTACAAAGCAAAATAATTCTGTTACATTTTTATTCATGGGTAACCTCTCTATTTTTTGATAATATGTTTCCGGAGTTTACCCTATTTTCCTGGCTTTTTCACTGACTTCTAATCCCCAACTGGGGTTTTAAATATCAACAAGAGTATGTTTATACTTTTTCCAAATCACCTCCCCCAAACTGGTCTGTGATGTTTGATAGGTATACATCTCGATCATTTAACCCTTTGCTCTTATATTTACCAAGCATACTTTTCATTTTAGAGTTAAGATCGAATGCTTTTATTTCAAGATTTGCACCTTTCTTCATATAATCTAAATCATTATCTAATTTTGTATTGAAACTCTGTGTAAGCTTTGCCAGCCAGCTCTCTTGCTTTTCGTCTTTATTAAAGCTAGTATCAAAACAACCTCAGTCACATTTTCAACAATCACATGCTTTACACCATATTCATTTAGAACCAAATGCATTACATATTTCACTAACCGCTTTATTTCAATACTTTTTCTGCTTTAACATTGGTATAAGCAGTGGCACCCATAATATTATTTCCGTCGATTATAATGAAAAATAAATCTCCTTTACCTACGTCTGGATGATGTTTAATTACTGCGTTTAGCTGATTAACTAAACGAAATTTATTGAGGAAATAAGAAAAAATAGAGTTAAGAATTTCAGATGCTGTTGCATATAAAATCGCATAGTTATGACCTTGCTGTTCATAGTATCGATCAAAAAATGAGCATCTCCATGATGGCTTAAATTCTTCTAAACCTAAATACTTTGCTACATATTCAACAACAGCAAGGCCATTACTAAAAGATCCTCCTTAATAAAAATGGGCATTAAGTTCACGTTTCTTACAAAGGATAAGTTATTTAAAATTTCAATAATTGCACCATCATCAGATAAACTATCACCCAGAACACAAAAATTTTTACACTCTGAATTAGAGTTATTATTTTTATTTGCCATAACATTCAACACCTAATCATACTGCTCTATGAAGCCTATAAAAAAAGAAAAATAGGGTAAAATTATAGAACTTTGGCTGAATTTTACCTATTTTTTGAGCAGCCCTTCTGCCTTAAAAGAAACCCCTAAGTTTTTTAGCACGGCTTGGATGTTTCAACTTACGTAGTGCTTTCGCCTCTATTTGCCTAATTCTCTCACGTGTAACATTAAAAATTTTTCCTACTTCTTCTAAGGTATGCTCCTTTCCATCTTTACCAAGGCCAAAGCGCATCCTTAGAATTCTTTCTTCTTTTGGTGTTAAAGTTGCAAGAACATTGGTCGTAATGCCACGCAAGTCGGCAAGTATTGCAGCATCCTCTGGTTTAGAAACTCGCTTATCTTCTATACAATCACCGAAGGTACTACTATCATCCTTTCCTGTTGGAGCTTCAAGACTTACCGGATCTCTTGCTATCTTCATAACTTTGCGTATTCTTTCTATCGGCATCGCCAATTCTATACTCAATTCCTCTAATGTAGGCTCTCTACCCATTCCATGAGTCATCTTTCTTAATGCTTTGTTGATTTTACTGATAATTTCCACCATATGTACTGGTATTCTAACTACTTTAGACTGTTCAGGTATTGCCCTAGTGATTGATTGTTTTACCCACCAAGTACCATAAGTCGAAAATTTATACCCACGTTTGTAATCAAACTTATCCACAGCCTTCATAAGACCAATATTACCTTCTTGTATCAAATCAAGCAGATCAAGGCCTCTTTTTGAATACTTTTTAGCAATCGAAACCACCAGCCTTAAATTAGCCTTAATCATTTCTTGCTTTGCTTGAGAGACTTCTTGTTCATGTTTCTGTATTCTCTTGATTAGCTTCTTAAACTCCTGAACTTTATCTCCTTGTACATAACTCTTAATATTGCTTAAAGCACTAGCTATATACTCATAGCTATCGTTTATAAACCTTAAGAATTTATTTTTTAATTCACCTGTAAAAAGAGATTGATTTTCATTAATCTTGAGAAGACTTATTTCACTAAACTCGTGCTCTAAAAGCACATCATCATAAACATTATAAAAACTTTCTCTATCAATATCGTACTTTCTAGCTTCAGTAATAAGATTAGCTTCTTTAAACGTGATTAGTCTATTTATTTCGTAAAGTTTTTGTGTAATTCTGTTAATAGCAGCATCACTAAACTGAATTTGTAATGCTACAGACCATATTTGATTATATAAATTTTCTAGCTCATTAGAGAAATCTTTAGAACTTTTTTTCAATACCAATGCTTCATTTGTTAAAGCAATGATCTCATCCAATGCCGTGATAACCTTTGGCAATAAATCACTTTCCATTTCAAGAACAGAAATATTTAAGTTAGCTGAACTTATGTCTTCACTCTCATTTCCCTTTTCATCATCACCTTTTTCCTCATCATTAACACAATCTCTAACATCTTCAGCTTCACTTTCTTCTTTGTCTACCATGTTGAAATCAGAGTTATAAATTGCATCCAGATTTATAATTTCTCTCAGCAAAAAAGTTCCACCACTTAAATCATCACGCCATGTTTTGATCATGTTGAATGCCACTGATGTTTCAATTATCGCACGTAACATGTTATGCTTTTCAGATTCAATTTTTTTTGCTATCTTAATTTCATCTGCTCGTGACAAAAGCTTTACAGAGCTCATATCTTGTAAATAAATCCTTACTGGATCATCATTTTGCACTAAAATTGTAGTAGTATTCAACGATGTCTCATCATCATCAAGCTTATTACCACCATCATTAGAAGGAGCTTCTTCCTCATCTTCACTACTTTCCAGTATGTTAATCCCAGAGTCTTGCAATAGAGCTATAGTATCATCTATAAAATCAGGTGAAAAATTTTCATCTGACAACTTATCATTTATATCATCAAAAGTGATAAAACCACCCTTTCTCATACTTTTAGCTACAAGATCTTTGATGATTTTTTTCCTATCTTCCGTATCATTAATAGTTGACATCATTACCTTTACAGTTTATAATTTTATTTCTTAATTATCAAATAAACTTACAATTAGCAAGCTTATAGTTTTATTCTTAATTTATAGTTACTTCCTACTTCATATAGTTTAAGATACTGTCAATTTATTCATACTCTTCTTAATCAACTAATCTCTCCATTCTTACCGCTATGGACAATCCAACTGAAAATGTTGCAATTCCAACCACTATAGCAGTAAGCATTAAGACGTGAGGTATAGGATTGGTATATAAGTGAAAATTTGAAGTCAATATAGGAGGTAAAGAACTTTTTATATACCCTAAAGATATGTAAAATAACAAAACAGATGCTTGTAAGACACTTAATCCCATCATTTTTTTGATTAAGTTTTTATCATTTACAATGATATAGAAAGCTAGCACCATTAATATAGTAATGCCTACATAATTATATAGAGTCATTGTTTTTTCTTACGAGCAAAATTTATATATATGATTAACATGGAAGAAGAGACGGTAAGTAATACACCCAGCTCCACTAAGAAAATACCCAATTTTTGACCTGTTCTACTATCAGCTGATAATATACTATAGGATAAAAAATTTTGGCCAAATAAAACTGTTATAATACCAGCTCCTCCATAGGTTAAAATACCTAGTACGTTAGTAAATTTGATCATAGAGTAAGGTATTGCTTTTAAAGTTGTAGGTATATCAAATAACATAGAATATAATATTATCCCAGAAGCAATAATTATTCCCGCCTGAAAACCTCCACCTGGAGTATAGTCACCATGAAACTGTATGTATAAACCAAACAAAATGATAAAAGGTATCATCAAAAATGTTACTGCACTTAATACCGGATCTTTAATCACTTTCTTTCTCTTCTAATATTAACATTATACAAAGTGCAGCAGTAAAAACTACTATAGTTTCTCCAAATGTGTCATAACCACGAAAGCTTGCTAAAACAGCTGTCACTATATTAGGAATACCAATAGCTTTTTCAGTATTTTCTACATAATAAGGAGCAACGTGCAAGTGAACTGGAGCATTATGACTGCCAAAATCTGGTAATTGAATCATAAAGTATGATAAACATGCAGTCAAAAATAACATAAAAAAAAGTGTTGTGGGGCTATGAGATAAATTTGCTTTGTAATTCTTTACCAAAGAGAGTGCTGCAAACGTAAAGACTGTGCTCAATCCTGCACCAACAGAAGCTTCAGTAATTGCAACATCTGGAGCATTCATAATCAAGTACATAAGTGAAATAAGTGAACTAAATACACACATTAGAACAGCACTTACAACCAAATGTTTCGAAAGAACTATAAAAACTGTAACCATGAGTAACAGCAAAAGTAATATTAGATTCAGTATTTCTAGCATCTTAACCTTCTTTAATAGTCTTTACTTTTATAATAAGTACGCGCTAAAATATAACTGTTAGTTGAATTGGCTATCCATATTATAAAAATTAATAGTATAACTTTAATAGTATTGATTGAAAATTCATTTTGCCAAGCAAAACCAATCAACAACAACATTGCGCCACTAGAATCTGCAATACCTGCAGCATGTAGTCTAGTATAGAAATCAGGAAATACTACTACTCCTAAGCTTGAAATGACTATTAAACAAATACCTAAAAATATGAGAATGGATGCTACCATAAATTATCAAAACAACATTAATCTCATTAGCGCTATAGTTGATATAAAGCTGATGCTAGCATATAGCAATGCTATATCAATTAAAAAAAAATCATTCAGAATAATCGATATTGCTGTTATGAGTAAAACTACTTGTGTTGATAAACTATTGAATGCTAAAACCTTATTGTACACATCACTTGACCTAAACACTATACAACATAACATTACACTCATACAGAATAAAAGCGCATAGATAGCAATACTAATCATTTATAAGCTATTATAACTTCTGCAGATTTCTAAATCGGCACTTCTTCACCACTATCTTGATCATCTATTTCATCATCTTGACCTTTTTGACTTATATCCAGACTTGTGTTAAGTTGATGATCAGAAAAATTTAACAAATTTGCTAGCTTACTTGGACTACTACTATAAGCATTATCTGTATTTCCTTTCATGTGCTCCTTGCACCTTTTCACCAAAAGGTTAAACAATTCATGAGTATTCACCTTCTTTTCTGCTATTTCATATAAAGAAACTATCGTATCCTTATGATCTTTAAACTTAACCATTTCAACGGGATCGCTTGCCCCTGTACTCAAATCATGTGTTCTTTGACTTGCTAGCAGAACCAATTTAAAACGGTTGTGTACCTGTTCTACACACTTTTCTACAATAGACTCAACCATAAAATACTACCTTGATAAGCTTTATACTATATCACAAAAAATAAGATGTCAACTTCGGATCTATTGAGATCCAATTCTACATTCTACTTTTTCTGCTTTAGCTTTTACTGATTGATTTTCTGTTATTGTAATTGTTATTTCATGATCAAGCTTTTTCAAAAAACCTAACAGTCTCTCTAAAGAAAAACCACTTGTCTTACCACTTTTAATTTGTGACACCTTTGGTTGATCAATACCAAGTTTCTCGGCCGCACAAGCTTGAGTCCAAGTATTTTTTCCTATAATTTTACTTATTATTCCAAGCAATTTTTTTTTTATTGCTTCACTATCCAGATTGTTTAATGATATTATTTCCATAATTTTTACTCTCACATACTAACTAGCTTTATTAAATATTATATCATAATATTTAATATACCAATATATTAATACTATATAATTTGTCAATAACTATAATGATATACTGATACTCAAAATTTTAAATTGACTATAATTTTTATCAAAATACTAGTAATTTCAAACTATTATTTTGTAAAAAACTCACTATTAAAGAAAATAAGTTAAAATTGCAAAGTTTAAAATACAGAAATAATCATTTTACAAACTCGTTTTAGAGACTGTACATAATCTCAAGAAAGGAATAAAGCAGGAGATAGAGTATGTAAATTATGAAAACAGAGCAAGATGAGTAGGAGAAAAACTGAGTAAAGTTCTGTAGAAAGAAACAAAATCAAGAAGATTTAGGATGTATTTTACATAGTGTTGCAGGTCCTAAAAGTGGCCTTCAGTGAATCAACAATGTTTTCAAAATGGCAAGATTATTTTAATAAATGAAGTAAAAAACATAGCGGAAGTAAAGAAAGTGTTTTGAAACATATATAAAAAAGTAGTTGCAAAGAAACAAATAAAAGGATGTAACTGTCGAGATCTTTGCCGTATTGTCAAAAGGTAAATCTCTAATACTCTTATAGATAAGTGTAGACAATTGTGATAAGCAAAATTCAATACTAGCTTACAAATCGTCTTCTTGCTTCCACCGCTTTGCTTCTAAAAAGATTATGAATAGACCCTTATATCCGAAATTTATACCTCTATATTTTAATATAGGATTCATTATTTTAATATAGGATTCATTTCAATTTTTAAAGTTTCTATTTAATGAGAATGCTATATCATATTCGTAATTTAATTTAAATATTTGTTGCTTCTGAAATACTATTTGGTTAGTAAATAAAATCATGTCTAATACAGAAAAAATGAAAAAAGATGTTGCTATAATTATGGGAAGCGAGTCGGATTATGGCACTATGGTGCATGCTATTAACCTATTAAAAGAATTGGAAATTTCACATGATGTATTTATAATATCCGCACACAGAACACCAGAGAGACTCTTTAATTTTGCTAAGTCTGCTCAAGAAAAAGGCTTTAAGGTTATTATAGCTGGTGCAGGAGGAGCAGCTCATTTGCCTGGTATGACTGCGTCGCTTACTTATTTACCTGTTATCGGTGTTCCTGTACAAAGCAAACAATTAAATGGACTAGATAGTCTATTATCTATAGTACAGATGCCAAAGGGTGTTCCAGTTGCAACAATGTCTATAGGGGAGAGTGGAGGATGCAATGCTGCTATTACTGCTGCATCTATATTATCAATTTCTAACAATGAAATTGCAGATAGATTAAAAAAATGGAGAGAGGAACAAACTGAAGCAGTAAAAGAGAAACCAAAATTATAATGGCAATAGTTCTTTTAGATACAAAAACCATAAATCGTATAGCAGCAGGAGAAGTAATAGAAAGACCTGCAAGTGTGGTAAAGGAATTAGTGGAAAATGCAATAGATGCAAAAAGCTCAGAAATAGAAATTAAAATAGAGAGTGGTGGACGTAATCTTATTACTGCAATAGATGATGGAAGTGGAATACGAAAGGACGACCTAGAATTTGCATTTATGCGCCATGCCACTTCAAAATTGAGTGACAGCGAATTGATAGAAATCAAATATCTTGGCTTTAGAGGGGAGGCTTTGCCTTCAATTGCAGCAGTAAGCAGGATAAAGTTATCATCTAAGGCAAATGGAACAGATACAGCATGGTCTATAAGCTATGAGGGAGGAGAAAAAATAGGAAAGGTTATGCCTTATTCTTTATCAAGAGGCACACATATTGAAGTAAGAGACTTATTTTTTGCTACTCCCAATAGATTAAAATTCTTAAAAACTGAAAGGGCAGAAACACAAAGCATTGTTGATATCGTAAACAACTTAGCAATGATTAATTATGGAATTGGGTTTACTCTTACCTCGGATAACAAGAAGCTTTTAAAATATGCTAAGCAGGAATCGTTATTTAGCAGGGTATGTGAAATAGAAGGAGAATTTTATGAAAACTCTCTTGAAATTCTTGAAGAAGACAGCATTAGGCTTACAGGACACATCTGCAAACCAACTGTCAATCGTGGCAATTCAACTCAAATCTATACATTTGTTAATGGTAGACCAATTAAAGACAATCTACTTATTGGCGCAATCCGTTATGCGTATCATGATCTTATTCCAAGCAATAGATATCCCTTTGCAGCGTTGCACTTAGAGATACCGTATGATCAAGTAGATGTAAATGTTCATCCGAATAAATCAGAGGTAAGGTTTCAGAACAAGAGGCTAATATATGAAATAGTGAGAAGAGGGCTAATAAAAGTGCTATCAAAGAGAATAGATCTTGCAGAAACTGTAGTAACCCAGACTGAGATAACAAGGAATCATCTATCATCAGATCCTTTTTGTGGGTCTAATCTTCAAAATAAATTTTATGGAGGAAGGTCAGATCCTTTTGAAAATCAGCTAATTAGACAATTTGCTTCTCCAAGTGTAGAATTATCAGAACGATCAGAATCGTTTAACTATACAGGAATGCAAAAGTCTCAACCACAAACAGAAGCTATAGTACTAGAAGAGAAACAAACTGATTTGATCGAAAGTGATCCTCTTGGATTTGCATGCTGTCAAGTCCATAATACTTACATTATTGCCGAGGCAAAAGAGAAACTCATTATAGTTGATCAACACGCAGCCGATGAAAGGTTAGTGTACGAGTGCTTAAAGCAAAAATCAAATATAAAAAGGCAAAAGCTGCTACTTCATGAAATGGTTGAAATTAAAAGTCAAGCCGGTATGGAAATGATAGAAGTTTATAAGGATAAGCTTTTCGAAATGGGCTTTGATATCGAAATTAAATCAGAAAATGCGATCATAGTAAAAGAAATACCTGCAATCTTAGGGGCAATAGATGTGAAGGAAATGCTAATTGATATAGTGGATAGATTAATAGAAACAGAAGATACTCTACCTATAGAGGATAAAATAAATAAAATACTAGCTACAATTGCTTGTCATGGATCAATTAGAGCAGGTAGAAAGATGAAATTAGAGGAGATGAATGAGTTGTTGAGGCAAATAGAAAAAACACCATATTCTGGACAATGCAATCACGGAAGACCAACCTATATAGAAATGAAATTAAGCGATATTGAAAAGTTATTTGAGCGAAGGTAAGAAATTGTCACAAATGTGTATAGATTATACAACCCTAGTTTCGTCATCTCAAAACTCAGATACACAATTGTTCGAACATTGCAATTTGCAGGTAATTTGTATAGTAGATAATGTCATTCTATTACTTGACGATGATTTATTATGCAGCTACTTGATTAAAATTAAGTTTCCTAAATCCCAGGCATTGTCTTTTATGTTAATAACTAATATACAACTAAAGATACTTATCAAAAACGACAATAAAGAATTCAAAAAAAGCCAGAAATTCTGTAGAATTGACCATATCATATAAAGAAAAAGGAAGTGTATGATCACATCTTTCACTCCGATCATTAATCTGCAAACAAAATAGTTTTGCATTTTTTGATAAAATTAAGTAATATCAGCGTATTAGTTATACAATTAATAATTTTTATGGATGAGCGTAATCCTTGGAATCTTGGAAAGAAATCGTCAGGTTCAAGTAATGAAGATATTTTAAGTAAAGCTGTGTCTGATATAAGATGCTTTTTTAATGGCTTAACCAGAAATAGAGGAAAAAAACCTTATTTCATCATTTTTATTGTTTTGTTGTTTTATTTTTGTACTGGTTTCTATATTGTCCATCCGAGTGAGGAAGGTATAGAACTTACTTTTGGCAAATATTCCAATACAGAAACATCTGGTTTGCGTTATCACTTTCCCTACCCTATTGGTAAGGTTTTTAAAGTGAACGTTAAGGAAGTAAATCGTGAAGAAATTGGGATAAGCAGCTCTTATGGGCGAGATACAGATCGTGGTGAAGGAGTGATGCTTACCGGAGATGAGAACATAGTCAACGTTAACTTTGAGGTCCAATGGAGAGTCAGGGATGCTAAAGATTATTTATTCAAAGTGCGGGATTATAAACCTGGTTTTAGCGTTAAAAATGCTGCTGAAAGTGCTATGAGAGAAATAATAGGTAAGAATACTATCTCTTTTGCACTCGAAGGTCAAGGCAGGGCTGAAATTTCCAGAGATACCAGAATTTTATTGCAACAGATTCTTGATGGATATCAAATGGGTATAGAGATTTTATCCGTTCAAATGAAAAAAATTGATCCACCAGAAAAGGTGATTAGCTCATTTAGGGATGTACAAAGTGCTCGCGCAGATAAGGAGCGTACCATAAACGAAGCATACGCTTACAGTAATGATATTATACCTCGTGCAAAAGGTGAAGCAATAAAGATAAAATTAGATGCAGAAGCATACGAGAATGAAATAATAAATGAGGCAAAAGGTAATGCAAATCGCTTTTTATCTCTTCATAAAGAATATAGACAAAATCCTTCTCTTGTTAAGAATCGTATTTATCTTGAAACTATGGAAAATATTTTTAGCAAGGTAGATAAGTTTGTTATAACAGACGATCTGAAAGGTATGTTCTCTTATTTACCCCTTACAAATCTAGGAAAATAGTCATGAGTAGTAATATTAAAATTGTTTTTGCTTTTGTATTTGTTGCGTTATTGATTGCATTATCTAATTCAATCTTCGTTGTTCAAGAAACAAAACAAGCAATAGTTATACAACTCGGTAAAGTCGTAAAAGATGTTAGGAACAGTGGTTTATATTTTAAATTGCCATTTATAAATAACGTAGAATTTCTTGATAAGAGAATTTTAGATTTAAGTCCTGATAAAACTCCAAGGGAAGTGATAACTGCAGATCAAAAGCGTATTATAGTAGATGCTTATGCAAAATATAAAATAATAGATCCTATCACTTTTTATCAAACTGTGAAAAATGAATCAGGGCTAGTTAGAAGATTATATCCTGTCATAGAAGCTCACATAAGGGAGAATATAGGAAGATTTTCATTAATTAGTTTATTGAATGAAAAGAGATCAGAAGTTATGCAATTAATTCAACGTGGAGTTTATTCTGAAGCTGGAAAATTTGGCATAGAAATAATAGATGTAAGAATTAAGAGAGCAGATCTACCAGAAGAAAATAGTTCTGCAATATTCCACCGCATGCAAACTGAAAGGGAAAAGGAAGCAAAAGAAATTAGAGCAGAAGGAGAACAAGCTGGACAAGAAATTAGATCAAAAGCTGATAAATTAAAAAGGGGAATTGTCTCTAGTGCAGTAAAAGAATCGCATGAAATAAGAGGCCGTGGTTATGCTGAAGCAACTAGAATCTATAATGAGGCATTCAAGGTTGATGAAGAGTTTTTTAACTTTTATCGCTCTATGAAAGCTTATAGTAAATCATTTGCTGAGGATAATACTAAATTTGTGCTTTCACCAAATAATAATTTCTTAGATATTTTGAACAAGGGATGGAAATAGTTTATGAAAATTATTTTATCTATATTTGCATATTTTTTAATTTCGTTTTCTTCATATGCTAATCTGTTTACAAAAACAGTTGCAGATCCCGTATGCAGTTGTAATAAAGGGCTTGCTGATATAGTGGAGGAACTTATTCCTGCAGTTGTAAATATTTCAAGTGAGCAAATAGTTAAGCAAGAAAATAACAATAGAACTAAAATTCCTTTTACACCAAGAAATAATTTCTTTGATGATTTTAGAGAATTTTTTGAGCACTTTGATCAGTTTTTTATGGATAGGGGTCCTAGTGTTAACAGAGAGGTAGTTTTGCTTGGCTCTGGATTTATTATAGATAAAGGTGGAATCATAGTAACTAATTATCACGTTATTAAAAACGCCCAAGATATTACAGTTACTATGAACGATAATACTTATTTCAAAGCAGAAGTTTTAGGCTATGATGCAAAAACTGATCTTGCTGTGCTTAAGATTAATTCTGATAAAGATCTTCCTTTTGTTGAATTTGGTAATTCTGATAAAGCAAGAGTTGGTGATACAGTTATTGCAATAGGCAACCCTTTTGGTTTGGGTGGCTCTGTAAGTACAGGAATTGTGTCTGCAAGATCTAGAGACATTAGTATTGGTACTATGAATGAATTTATTCAAACTGATGCTGCAATTAATAGGGGTAACTCAGGGGGACCACTATTTCATCTAAATGGAAAAGTTATAGGCATTAATACTGCTATTTATTCCCCATCTGAGTCTGGCGGTAACGTGGGTATAGGCTTTGCTATACCATCTAATCTAGCTATTTCAATTATTGACACATTAAAAAGTGGTAAAAAAATAAAACATGGTTGGCTTGGCGTGCAAGTTCAGCCTATAACAAAAGAATTTGCTGAATCCTTGGGTTTAAAAGATATCAAAGGTGCATTAGTTGCAAGCGTAGTAAAGGGCAGTCCTGCAGAGAAAGGAGGAATCAAAGTAGGTGATATACTATTAGAGTTTGACGGCAAAAAAATTGATAGAATGACGCAATTACCTCATATGGTTTCACGAACTGAGCCCGGAAAGAAAGTACAGGTTAAGTTACTTAGAAAAGGTAAAGAAGTCAATATCAAGGTTGCAATCGAGGAATCTACAAATGATGATTCAGGTAATAATCAAGAAGAAAATAAATCAACATCTAGTTATATAAGTGGTTTAACCGTTTCAAATTTGCCAAAAGAACTAAAAAACAATGCACCCACAAAGGGTGTAGTAGTTACTAGTGTAGATAGTAGTAGTAATTCTACACTACGTGTTATTAAGAAAGGTGATATAATTATTCAACTAGATGGAATCGATATTGAAAATACTAATGATTTTCAAAAACAAATTGATTCAGCAGTAAAAAAAGACGGCAAAGATTCAGTAATGCTGCTTATTTACCGCAACGGCAATCAATTTTTCACCTCAATCAAATTGAAGAAGTAGCTATTTATCTAGCTGGTCATGAAAAAATTGCTTGACAAATTTAACTAGCTTCTTTATCCTGAGGGTAAGGGTGTTTCTGTAGATTAATAAAATTTGTCCCTATACTGAAAACCTTTCCAACGAGGTTATGGAAGAACTAGATTTCAGTATCAAGCACTGGAACGATATCATCCATAAGATGAAAGAGCTGGAGTGGTAAGAAGTTCGATAATACAAAGCATTTTTATGCTCAGTTGTAAAAAAACAACTTTCTTTCACAAGTTAATTTATAACTAAATTAGTGTAAAATATAATTATATTTACTGATCATCAGTATTAATCAATAATTAATACCCATAAATTAATTATATCTAATCGCAAAGGGAGGTGGAGATGCGTTTTAAACTAGAAAAGGAAGATATTCCACAAAAAGATTGTAATAATAGAACTGGTCGTAGGATACCTGCACAAATAAGATTAAATAACAAAACAACATTTAGCCTGCCTAGTGTATCTTACATTATCATCGACAACAATATTGGCCTGAGTTTTCAAATTTGGGATTTGAAGCATGACGTGGCAAGTATACTAAACAACTTATCTGAATGGCCACAATTAAAGCTAGAAAGGGTAGGAAATGATTACAAATTCGCTTTAGTTACTACCTCTGATCAACCTTATTATTATTACTATGATGGCAAAAATACTATCATAGCTACTATTGATCGTATACCTCATGGTTACACAAATGGTTTACATGTTAAGGCATATAATCGTGAAAGCTGTAGTATTTATTATGAACTACTAGAAAATAGGAAGGTTTTAATAGATCCAAAAGACATAATTAGTAGCGAAAATGTCAGTCTTATTTTGGAAGATCTTAAAAGTTCACCTGATAAAAGACTCAAAATAGAAATAGGAGACTATTTGTTTAAAGAATCAAGAAATATATACAAATTATATAGGAGCGCTCAGGTATATAATTTAACTGGTGGAAAAGTTGGCATATTGAATGATATCCTTTCAGCATTTACTCGTATAAGCAATACATTCGAGTTATTCCCTTTTCATGAAATGGAGAGCTTGAAAGCACAAGATACCTATTTCGCAGTAAAAAAGTTAGGCAATAGTTATGTTGGTTGCATATCGTATGAAAATAGCACATGCAAAAATTTTTATAATTTTAACCCTAATTCTTTTGGGTATGAGCACGACAATAGACCAGGTCCATATCCTTATTATTATAACTTAGAAAATTTTGATAACTTTTTGGAGGTTGATGTGAATATTCAAGAACATATAAATTTAGAAACAGAAATTGAACTTTTAAAACGCAGAATTGAAAGATTAGAACATACTGGTGTACAAAGTCCTAAAGGTGAGCCAGGTGAAAGGGGACAAAAAGGTGATAGAGGCTTCGATGGAGCGCCTGGTCCTCAAGCTTACTATTACCCATAAATCTAAAAATGGAGAAAAAGCTGCTATTTTACTAATTCAACTTTCTATTATAAATAGATCTATGGTCTAAAAATGGAATATATGATGAAAAGAACTATAAATACCTCAACTGGCGAATGGGCAGAAAGTGAATTTGGAATTGTTAATTTTGGTGATATAAGATTAAGTAAAAGGCTTCTAAAAATAGTTAATAGTTTTGCTGAATCGCCTGAGCGTTCAATAAATCAAGCTTGTGAAGATTGGCATCAAAGTAAAGCAGCTTATAGATTTTTCCAAAACGATGCCATTTCTGAAAGAAAAATATTAGACAGTCATATAATTAAAACTGTTGAAAGAGCTAAAGAATACTCAACTATCTTAGCTATCCAGGATACGAGTTATATTTCATATAAAAATCATAAAAAGACCGAAGGATTAGGGATTATAGCAGCAAGATTAACATCTAAAACAACTAATTTTAAAACCCATGGATTAGTGATGCATACAACGTTTGCAGTTACAACAGAAGGACTACCTATAGGATTATTGGATCAAAAAATTAGTACTAGACCTTCCTTAACTGAAGACCTAAAGGAGTTGAAAAGAAGAAGCCATAATACTGCTCTTCCCATAGAAGAGAAAGAAAGCATACGGTGGATAGCATCACTTAAAGACTCTACTAAACATCCTGGATTAAAGGATGTTAAGGTAGTTACCGTTTGTGATAGAGAAGCAGATATTTATGATTTATTTGAAGTTGCTTCCACTAATCAATCTCTTTTTGTAGTAAGAGGAAATCAAAACAGAACAGTAAACAAGAAGTCGACTTATTCTGAAAAAGGTGGTGAAAGATTGTGGGATTTGATGAATCGCATGTCTTGTCAAGGAGAAATTCAAGTGAGTATTCCTGCTCGCGATAAAAAACCTCAAAGAACAACAGTTTTAGAAGTAAAGTTTAGTAACTTTGTGATGAATGCATCAAAAAACAACGCTAGACGTAAAACCCAAAAACTTCCTAATTTAAATTTAAATGCTGTCTATGTTATAGAAAGATATCCCCCATTTGGCGAAGAGCCCATAAACTGGATTTTGTTAACAAATATAAATATTAATAATTTTGAAGAAGCAGTAGAAAAAATACAATGGTATTGCTTAAGATGGAGAATAGAGGTTTTTCATAAAATTTTGAAATCCGGTCTTAAAGTTGAAGAATGTAGGCTCCAAACAGCAGATAGATTGATCCGCTTTCTTACAATTATGAGTATAATTGCATGGAGAATATTTTTTATTACATTGGTAGCTAGAACAAATCCGAATCTTTCTTGCACTGTCATACTGACTGATGACGAATGGAAGGTTTTATATACCAAAATGCTTAAGACAAAAAACTATCCTGAGACTCCACCACCTATAAGAGAAATTGTGAGGTGGGTGGCCAAGTTAGGAGGGTTTTTAGCTCGCAAAAATGACTTAGAACCAGGTCCTATAGCCTTGTGGAAGGGATGGAAACGTCTCTTTGATTTAGCAGAAGGATGGAGACTTGCTCATGAATTCTATACTTGTGGGTAATAGTAAGGTTTAAAGGAGGGCTTGATACTTACTATAATTCTGGATGCAGCAAAGAAATACTAAAGGATTATTTCTTTTTTGATTGTTTTTATCCAACAGCAGAACCTTATTGTGAAGTTGGTAATGAAATGTATGAGTTGATAAAAATTAGATTTCTTTTAAACATCTTTGCGGTTTGTGGTAACTATCTGCGTAGCTGAATGGTAAAGGGGGGGGTAAACAAGGTAATCTAAAACATAGAGAAAATACAACGGTGCTTGATACGTAGCTATTGCGATTTTATTCTCTTTTTGTCATTCCAGTGCTAGAATGATATTCTACTAGTAAAGTTTATTCTTTGATAAACTATAAATATAGAGAAGTCTTACTAAATAAAAAAGGTAAAAGAACCTCTGATTAGTAAAGTTTTGACTCTATATTACTGTAAGTAGTGCTGTAATAGTGTTCTAACAAGCGTGACTTGGCTGAGTATAGAAAAAATTAAAAAACCGCTATAATTTTACGTAATCTACCAATAATTACCTAAGTTTTTACTGGATTTTGTGATTGATTCTGCAGGTCAAAAACAAATTTTGAGTCATAAATACTTTTAGTGCCATAATAAAATAGGGAAGTTTGTCAAGTAAAGCTCTTTATTTCATCGGATGCGCTGCCAAATTGTTATGCAAGCAAGTTTTTAGTTTTCGTATACCAGAAGTAATTCTTGTGCATTGGCCTTGATTAGAGTAGGACATTCTCTATCATTTAATAATGAATGCAATATTTCAATTGCACCTTTAATGTCGTTATTATGTATCTTTACTACAGCGATAGCTTCTTGGCTTGAATAAGGATATACTGCACTTGATTCTAAATTATCAATTTTATCTTTATTTATTTTTTCACCGTTGGAGTGAAGTAAGCTCATTACCTCTAAGTATTGTGCTAATTCACGCAAAACATTAGGAGCATCTTTATCATCTGCCAAATCATTATAAATAATAGATGCTGTGTCTGTTGGCATTGAATCTGAGATATGATTGAATGCGTGTTCAAAATTTGCTAAATATCCCCAATTTGAATCTATTTCTTCTAGCAGCGGCTTACTATCTTTTTTTAAGAATAATACTTCGTAAAATTTGTCACCTGCAGTTATAGATTGTTTTGTGTTATCAATGTTGCGCAATAAGTATAATGTGATGCCAACTAACATTGGTGCGAATGCAAGCAGAAAGATATATTTTTTCATGATAATATTCCAAATAGTTATATATTTATACATTAATGCTTTTGATTTGCAAAAACATATTGACATAGTGATTATATCATATAATAATGTTCTCAAAGTTGTTTGAGTAGTTGGAGATTAAAATATTTCTAAAGTAGAAATAAAGACAGCAGTATTAAGCTAAATTATTTTTTGTCGGATTTATCCGATGTACCCTCAACCTTTTATAGGTTGAAGTCTAAATTTGAGAGTTTGATCCTGGCTCAGAATGAACGCTGGCGGCAGGCCTAACACATGCAAGTCGAACGGAGTTATATTGTAGCTTGCTATGGTATAACTTAGTGGCAGACGGGTGAGTAATGTATAGGAATCTACCTAGTAGTACGGAATAATTGTTGGAAACGGCAACTAATACCGTATACGCCCTACGGGGGAAAAATTTATTGCTATTAGATGAGCCTATATTAGATTAGCTAGTTGGTGGAGTAATAGCCTACCAAGGCAATGATCTATAGCTGATCTGAGAGGATGATCAGCCACACTGGAACTGAGATACGGTCCAGACTCCTACGGGAGGCAGCAGTGGGGAATATTGGACAATGGGCGAAAGCCTGATCCAGCTATGCCGCATGAGTGAAGAAGGCCTTTGGGTTGTAAAGCTCTTTTAGTGAGGAAGATAATGACGGTACTCACAGAAGAAGTCCTGGCTAACTCCGTGCCAGCAGCCGCGGTAATACGGAGAGGGCTAGCGTTATTCGGAATTATTGGGCGTAAAGGGCGCGTAGGCTGATTAATAAGTTAAAAGTGAAATCCCGAGGCTTAACCTTGGAATTGCTTTTAAAACTATTAATCTAGAGATTGAAAGAGGATAGAGGAATTCCTGATGTAGAGGTAAAATTCGTAAATATTAGGAGGAACACCAGTGGCGAAGGCGTCTATCTGGTTCAAATCTGACGCTGAGGCGCGAAGGCGTGGGGAGCAAACAGGATTAGATACCCTGGTAGTCCACGCTGTAAACGATGAATGTTAAATATGGGAAGTTTACTTTCTGTATTATAGCTAACGCGTTAAACATTCCGCCTGGGGACTACGGTCGCAAGATTAAAACTCAAAGGAATTGACGGGGACCCGCACAAGCGGTGGAGCATGTGGTTTAATTCGATGCAACGCGAAAAACCTTACCACTTCTTGACATGGAAATCATACCTATTCGAAGGGATAGGGTCGGTTCGGCCGGATTTCACACAGGTGTTGCATGGCTGTCGTCAGCTCGTGTCGTGAGATGTTGGGTTAAGTCCCGCAACGAGCGCAACCCTCATCCTTAGTTGCCATCAGGTAATGCTGAGCACTTTAAGGAAACTGCCAGTGATAAGCTGGAGGAAGGTGGGGATGATGTCAAGTCATCATGGCCTTTATGGAGTGGGCTACACACGTGCTACAATGGTGTCTACAATGGGTTGCAAGGTGCGCAAGCCCAAGCTAATCCCTAAAAGACATCTCAGTTCGGATTGTACTCTGCAACTCGAGTACATGAAGTTGGAATCGCTAGTAATCGTGGATCAGCATGCCACGGTGAATACGTTCTCGGGTCTTGTACACACTGCCCGTCACGCCATGGGAATTGGTTTCACTCGAAGCTAATGGCCTAACCGCAAGGAAGGAGTTATTTAAAGTGGGATCAGTGACTGGGGTGAAGTCGTAACAAGGTAGCAGTAGGGGAATCTGCAGCTGGATTACCTCCTTAGGCTTTGTACGTAATTCACCATTTCAAATAATAGTGTTATTATGTACTATACTGCTGTCTTTACTTCTACTTTATTTTTTAATTTCTCGATAATGAAATTTTATGAGTAATAGGCCTCTTTCTCCATATTTACAAATATATAAAGTGCAAGTTACTAGTTTTTTCTCTATTATGCATAGATTGACTGGTATCTTGCTATTTCTTTTATTAATCATACTTTCTTGGTATTTTATATTATATGTTTACTCCTCTAAGTTACTTATAGTAAGGTGCTTAAATGCATTATTGTTCACTCCTGTTGCTAAATTAGCTTATATCTTATGTTTTGTAAGCTTTATGTATCATTTTCTTAATGGTATTCGGCATTTATTGTGGGATGCTGGGCTTAATTTAGAAATTGCTAGTATTTCAAAAAGTGCTATGTTACTAACAATAATGCTATTTCTTTCTACTATGGCTTTTTTATTTATGTTTATATGAGTCAATCTGTAAATTCAGTATATCATTGGTGGATCCAGCGTGTTTCTGCGGTGATCTTGTTGTTTTTATTTCCTTGGTTTATTTACTCATTTTCTTGCACATTTTATGTTGATAGCCCTTTGTCTTTTAATGAAAAATTATTTCAGGCTATTAATCATCCCCTAGAGCTTTTGTTTTTTGTTATACTGGTGTTTTGCATTTTTTGGCATGCAGTTCTTGGAATGCAGGTAGTGTGTGAAGATTATATAGAAAGCGTACCTCTAAGGATTTTGACAATTACATGCATAAAATACTTATCAAGCATTACTTATATAGTCCTTGCTTTTACGACTTTTTTCTTTTATAGGCATATCTTCTTGTAAAATTGTTAGTTCTGTGTTAATATATTATTAGTTTACTAATTTTATTATTGAACTATAGCAATTTTGGTTTGACAACATGTTTGGAATGTTAAAAGAAGGAGTAGCAGATTTTACGCTTAAAGCAAAAGGTTTATTTGCTTCATCTGAATCTCAAATTTATGTCAAGGATCTTAGAAAGGTAATGACATATACAGATGGAAGAAAATGCAAATATCCAAAGAATTACGATCAGATTGTAAAGTCTGGGAAAGTTGTAGAAAGTGAGAATAGTAATGGTGAGACTATATATAAACTTTTGTATGGCAAGAAAATTTTTGAATTAGCTCTTGTCGAGAAAACGGATGATAGGTCCTATTTTACCATTGACTTTTTAGTTGATCGGGAAAAAAATAAGGATGTTAAGCATTGTGATGGCTACTATAAACCATTTGGGTTTTCAAAAATCGATCTTGAAAAACATATACCAATTTTTGAAGTTGATACTCAGTCACTTGAATTAACTAATTCTCGTGTGCTTGCTAAAAAAGGTTCTTCTCTCAACGATAAAGGTGAGGTTGACGAGAAAGATAGAGATGAAAAAGGAAGAAATGGAAAATTATTATACACTAGTGATTATAAGAAATTAAACACTCATTTTTCTGAAATTAGAGATCAAAATGGTAATCTAGAGCTAGATAAAAGTCTTATATCTGTTCCTATTGTTTTTGCTGCGGGCTTAGCTAAAGTTTGTGCTAAATTGCTTGACTATTTACTTATGAAACCAGTGGAATATCTACTCAGTAAGCAAAGCGTAATTGCAAAATTTCCTGGTTATCTTTTGTTCACCCTTGTAGCGGCAGTAAAAAATTTAGTGAATATGGGAGCTACCATACTTAAGGCTCTAATTTTATTGTTTGTAGCAAATGAGAAAAAGTATGGTGATGCTTATCTTACTATGTGGAAACACCAATTGAAAGAATGTTGGAAAGAAGTAAAAAGCGACTTTAATGTTGTTACAAATGGGGAAAGGCCAAAGCCGAAGCAGAAGGATCATAAGCCACTTAGCATAGCGGGTACATGGAAAGAGCTTAACGCTAGAAGGCCAGACATTGAGAAAGAATTAGAAGAGGGGCTAAACAAAAGTAGTGAAAGTATAGATAAATCTAGAGAACTAGGTGTTGGAGAAAGCTTAAAGGAAAAGTTGCAAAACAAAACTGATGAAAAAGTAGCTGCAGCCGTTAATCAAAAAAGCAACACTCTTCATATTGATAGAGAGATAGAAAGAAGACAAGACTCATCACGAAATGTAGGGACTTCATCACTCCCGTAATCAATCGTTACTTTTTACTTTAATCATCTCACAACAAAAACTTGCATGTATCTTGTCCTTAGTATAAGATATTAATCGAATAATTAATATCTTAATTAAATGCGCCCTGTAATACTGTGTGGTGGTAGTGGTAGCAGACTGTGGCCTTTATCTAAGCCAAAGCAATTTCAGAAAATATTTAATCAGAATACTATGTTTCACAACACTTTGTTGAGGATAAAAAGCGATTATATGCCACCCATCATTACGACAAATATACAGTATCAGTCGTTGGTGATGGAGGAATTGAATACATTACAGGAATATAAAGTAGTTTTTGAATCAGTGAAAATTGGAACAGCGGCGGCGATACTAATTGCTGCACTTCTCTGCGATAAAAATGAGACAATCTTGGTGCTTCCTTCAGATCATTTTATAGGTGATTTGAATGATTTTTATGTTTCTATTGAGAAAGCATCTAAGCTAGCCTCTCACACTGACTCTATAGTTACTTTTGGAATAAAGCCTCGTGAATTCAATTCTGAATATGGCTATATAAATGCAGTTTATGATCAGAGAGGGAAATATCATATAGTAAAGAGCTTTATCGAAAAGCCTGAATATGAGCTGGACAATAATCATTATTGGAACTCTGGAATATTTGTGTTTAGAGCAAAACGCTATATAGATGAGATAAAAAAAACTGCTCCGACTCTCTATAATTTATGTTGTGAAAGTATGAAGCATTTTGTACCACGAGAGAGATTTCTGTATTTAGAACAGCAAAATTGTGCAGGAATGGGTGATACATCTATTGATCACCTAGTGATAGAAAAAGCAGAAAATATTGTAATGATAGAAGCCAATTTTGATTGGATGGATGTTGGCACTTGGGGTTCAGTTTTAGAGTTAAGTAAGAGATTTAATAGGAATTTTGAGTCGTTTCAAGCTGTAACCAAGGGAAGAGAGCCAGTTTTGATGACAGAAAATGATGCAAAAAATTTACTAGGTAGAGTTTATAAACGGCCAAGTAAGAGCCTAATGTTGTTCATTAATAAAGTTAAGGAAGTAAAGCCAATAAGGAAAGAGATTAAGCCATGGGGATTTTATAGTGTAGTTTTAATGGGCAAGGATTTTCTTATAAAATATCTTTTTATAAATCCACTAAGCTGCACTTCTAAGCAATTTCACCACTATAGAGATGAGTACCATATAATACTATCAGGAGTTGGATATGTTAGTTTAGATGACAAAACATATGCTATAATGAAAAATCATGTAATAGAGATTCCAAGGAAGGTGTTTCATAAAATTGAGAATAAAAGTACAAGATTTCCTCTTGAGATAGTTGAGTTTCAGGTAGGAAAGTTTTTATCTGATAATGATATAGTAAGATTGGACGATATATATGGAAGGTCTTAATATAGAATATTGAATATATTCTATAAGCTTGCTAAATTTAGACGACCTAATTTGAGGTAAAGGAAAAATTACAGTTATATGAAGCATAAAAAGTATGATATTTAAATCTTAGTATAATGTCTATTGCCTTTGAATTTACTATGGCTATTCGCTATTTGCGAGCAAAGAATTCTAGATTTTGCTCTATAATGGCCTTGTTTTCTATTATTGGTATTGCTCTTGGAGTTGCAACGCTAATAGTAGTAATGTCTGTAATGAATGGGTTCAGAGCAAAGCTGCTCGACTCTGTACTTGGCATTAATGGCCATATTAATGTTTACTTTGATAGAAGCATAAATTCAGATTACCACGCAGTGTTAAAATCTATTGAGAAAATCCCAGGTGTATTAAAAGCTACTTCTATGACCAATGATCAAGTGGTCGTTGCAGCAAATGGTGGAATTGCAGGTAGTGTAGTTCGTGGTGTATCAGCTAAAGACTTATTTAATAACACTACCGTTACAAATAATGTGATTGTGGGTAATGTGGAAAAATTCGATGAAGGAGTAATAATAGGGGCACGATTGGCAGAAGCCTTGAATATTGATTATGGTGATAATATTATACTTGTATCTCCTGAAGGATTTGATGTATTGCTTGATGAAATGCCAAGAATGAAAGAATATAAAGTTGTAGCAATATTTGATATGGGTATGTTTGAGTACGATAATACCTTGATATATATGCCCATGAAATCAGCTCAGGCTTTTTTTAATTATAAAGATAGTGTGAGAAATATAGAAGTGTTTATAGACGATATTGCTGTGGCTAATAAGCTAGCAAATGCTATAGTAGAAGAAACAGGAATGAAAGCTGAAAGTTGGCAATCTCAGCAAAGCCATTATGTTAATGCTTTAAAAACTGAAAGAAATGTGATGTTTTTAATTCTTACTTTGATTATAGTTGTGGCAGCATTCAATATTGTTTCAAGTTTAATGATGATAGTGCAGGAAAAGAAATCTGCAATTGCAATTATGCGTACGTTTGGTGCAACAAGCGGAAGCATTATGCGCATATTTTGTGCTTGTGGACTGCTCATTGGTTTTACAGGAACTTGTCTTGGCTTTACTATAGGAATTATTTTTTCTCTCAACATTGAAAATATCAGAGTGTTTTTAGAAAACATTACCAACATCAAGCTGTTTGATCCTATGATATACTTTTTCTCAAGTTTGCCAGTGATATTAGTTTCTAAAGATGTAGTGAACATTTCTGCGCTTGCATTGTTCTTGTCATTTTTAGCGACAATTCCTCCTGCATTGAAGGCAGCTGCGCAAGATCCTGTGGAGATATTACGTTATGAATGATGCTTGGCAAAAATATATAGGTTGGTTCCTAATTATATTGTTATTTGCCAGCTATATTACAATAAATAACATAATATTTTTTAAAATAAATCAGCAAGAAAGTGAAGACAGTATAAGTGTTTTAACGGAAAAGATAGATGAACTTAGAATGTTGCTTGAAGTTAATCAATCTAGGGTAGAAAAAAGGATGTTTGACCTAAAGAGAAATCTTCACACTCAATGTGAGCAGGGTGATAGTAGCTTAAGGCATAAGAATCTCGCAAAATTGCTGCTACTTGTGGTTAAGATGAAGAATTCGTTATTGCGAGAAGTCAAGTTTGATAATCATATAAATTCAATAAAGCCTTTGATATCAGAGCTTGACGACCCAGAGATAGAAAATGCAGTAAATGAACTGGAAAATTTGAAAGAAGTAGATACTTTACACGAGTTAAAATTATCTTTTGAGAAGAATATTACTGTTATTAACTACAATAAAAGTACATTGTTTAAAAAAATCATTTCAAATTGGATAAAAATAGATAATCAAAATGACCCACTTAAGGTAAAACTTGCAGAAATTGAAGAATCAATAAGCGATAATGATTGGCAGAGCATAGCTACTACAATAGGCGACTTAACACATCCAGAATTCAAGCCGTGGCTTAATAAATTAAATAACTTTATTGTAGCTTTCAAGAATACGTCAACAATATATCATCACTTATTACAATACATCTCATGATTTATTTTATAATTTTTGCTTTTTCGTTTTTATTTGGCATATGGATCAAGGTAAGTGATGAAGTAATAAAATTGGAACTAGGCAATTATGCTATAAGTATTGATCTATATTTCATTATTCTTGCTTGCGTAGTTTTATTATTTTTATTGATTGCAATTGCACGCTTTTATTTTTCTATTTCATCAACATTTGCCAACATAAAAAATAGAAAAAGAAGTAAGGAAGAATTGCTTCTCTTTGAAGCTTTCTTTAGTTTAGATTTAGGTAATATAGAGAACACCAATAAACTAATTAAAAATCTAAATGAAGAAAGTGATAAATTATCTTTGCTAAAGCTCTTTAATTCAGGTAAAACAGGAAATTACAGCTTTTTCAGCCATAATTTGACGGGTATTGCAAGTAAAAATCGCAACTTAGCTCTACTTTTGGTCAATAAGCTGATTATTTACCTAAAGCAAGAAAGGTCTGTCTTTAAAAAATTTATAGAATATTGCTCTAGTTCAATTAATGATAAAATTCTCTCCATTCCCTTTCAAATAGAGCATTGCATATTGCAAGAAGATTGGGTGAATGCAATTTTGAAATTAAAGGAAGCTATTAAGTTCAATATTTTTCTTCCCTTTGATCGTAAAGAGATGTTATCAGTCTTTTATTGTGCCTTAGCAAGTCAATGCGAAAGTAAAGGAAATTTCAAAGAAGCTATAAAGTCTTTATTTAAAGCGCAAAGCTGTTGCGCAGATTTTCAGCCCATCAATTATTTAAAGGCAGAATTATATATCAAACTTGAAAAAATCAGAAAAGCTTCCGCAGTATTAGAGGAAGAGTATAGGGTAAACCCTACTCCTCAATCAGCCAGAATGTATATCAAGTTAAATAATAAAGGTGCTGAAAGACTATATAACTTGCGTCCTGATTATTATTTTAGTTACTGTTTGCTTGCTTCGTCTTCAATTAGCTTAGGTAAATATGATCTTGCAAGTCAACACTTAGGTATTGCTATGAAAAAAGCCAATTACATATCAATCTACCTTGTTATGATACAGCTCAAGATTGTGCTGCAAGAGCATGATCAAGTAATTTTTTGGCTAAACAAAATAGAATCAGAGGCTTTATCTGATCCATGTTGGAGATGTAAAGATTGCAACAAAGAACTAGAACGATGGAGTTATAAGTGTTCAAATTGCAGTAGTTTTAATTGTATTTGTTATATATTATGAGGTTCTACAAAGTTTGATAGTAATAATATCTTAGATTACGGAACTTTATAAATAATCTTTGAAATCGATCCTTCTTAATGTAACTCTTGTTTTAAGGCAATAAACCTGCAAATTTTTTAGTGATATTTTTTCTTGACACAGTCGATTTAGCTTGTTCGATCAAAAAAACTTGCTTTTAGACACTAGCGATTATATATTTTAATAAATTGAAATTATAAAATGAAGAGCTTAAAGGAACTATCCTTAAGAATTAAGAATATTAAGTCTGTGCAGAAAACCACGAAAATAATGCAAATGGTTTCTGCAGCAAAGTTGTTACAAAGCCAAAAGAAATTATTAAATTCAAAACTGCATATATCTAAGCTGCATAGCATCATTTCTTCATCAATGACATCGGTTGATCAAGATTTACTGGCAAGAATTCTCAATGTCAGTGGCGACAATTCTTACCTAGTATTTGTTATTGCGTCTGATCGTGGCTTATGTGGTAACTTTAACTCTTCTGTTATCAGATTTAGCCAGAAGCATATAAATAAATTAATTGCAAATGGCAAGAAAGTAAACATTGTATTTTTTGGTAAAAAAGCTTTTGAGATGGGTAAGAGTAGATTTGACTCTAAAAGTATTTTGAAGGTTGAAAGTAATAAGGAAATCACGCTAAAGCATATAGAAGCTTTGGTTAGTGATGTAGATCTAGGTAAATACGATAAGGTTACAATTTTGTATAGCAAATTTTATAATACCTTTACGCAAAAACCAATGTTGGAAACAATAAAACCATGGAATAAATGCTCATCCTTGATTGATAACTCTCTAGCTGGTTCAACAACAGATTATAGCTATGAATATGAACCACAAAATATTGAATTTATTTTAAAATCTTTGATTAAAGATTACATTGCAGTTGCTCTTTACTCCGCTTTACTTGAAAGTGCAACAAGTGAAAATAGTGCTAGAATGGTTGCTATGGAATCAGCAAACAGAAACACTAAAGAAATGCTGAATAAATTAGCACTGCTTTATAATCGTTCTCGTCAAACAGCGATTACAACTGATTTGATTGAAGTTATAGGTGGTGCAGAATCTTTATAGAAACCCAAGGAATGAAAAATGAATATATTAAATATTGTATCAGATATCACTAAACTAATAAAAAAGCAGAATCAAGACGCAGAAGTTACAATATATGAAACTAATAAGACCTCGGTTTCTCAGCGTCTATCAAAAATTGAACAAATATCACAATCTAAAAACTGTACTGTAGGAATTAGAGCTATAGCAGGTAAGAATAAAGCTGCGTATATTTCTACAAACGATTTGAATAATCTGAGTGGTGCGGTGAGACAAGTGGTGGAAATGGCAAAGAATGCTCAGGAAGATCCTTATATTAGTTTTGCTATAGATGATAGTAGTTATATCTTTTCTGCAGATTTAAATATCTCAGATAATAATATTGTAACAATTGATAAACTAAAAGAAATTGCTGAAGCTGCAGAAAATTCAGCTCTTGCACATAAAAATATTATTAATTCCGAAGGAGCTTCATCCTCACATACTTCAGTAAATACAGTATTATCAACCGTTTCTGGTTTTGTTGGTTCATTTAGTAAATCAACTTTTATTAATCAGGTTTCTGTCGTTGCTGGAGAAAAGGGTGAAATGAAGATAGGCTATGATTACGATGTAACATGCAACTTTAATGATTTGAAATCGCCAGAGTTAATAGGGAAAGAAGCAGCAAAAAGAGCAATAGATCAATTAAATTCATGTGCAATCAAAACTGGTAAGTTTCCAGTTCTTTTTGAAAGAAGAGCAGCAAAAGAGTTGGTGAAAAGTTTTGCTTCTGCCATCAATGGAAGCAATATTGTGAATAATAGCTCTTTTTTGAAAAGTAGTTTAAATACTCAAATTTTTAATGATAGGATTAACATTATCGATGATCCATTGTTACCAAGAGGTATAGCATCAAGACCATTTGATGGGGAAGGAATGATGAGCAGGAGAAATGAATTTGTAAAAAATGGAGTGCTACAAAAATGGATTTTAGATCTATATTCGGCTAAGAAATTAAACTTGGAAACGACCGCAAATGCAACTCGTACAAGTAATGCTGCAATTATTCCTTCAGCTAGTAACTTCTATTTCAAAAATGGTAATAGGTCATTTAATGAATTAATTGAGGAAGTAAGAGAGGGAGTATATGTAACTGATTTATTTGGTTTTGGTGTTAATTTAATCAATGGCGATTATAGTCAAGGTGCGTGCGGCTTTTTTATAGAAAATGGTAAAATAACTTACCCAATACACGAGATTACTGTTGCTGGCAATTTGAAAGATATGTTTAGCAATTTGGTCGTTGCAAATGATCTAACTTTCTGTGGCCAATTTAATTCACCAACGATTAAAGTTAGTGAAATGACAGTTGCAGGTTCACTTAGTGGTTAAAAATTTAGTTGCATCAAGTACAATAATTGTGTATCATTACTATGTAATGTTAAGAATAGACTATGGAGTATAGAAGTTTAGTCGCAATAACTAAGCTTAAGGCATTCTAAATCGTAATTTCAAAGTTTTTCATCACATTAATAATATTAGTTAGTAGTTTAGGAGTTATCCACATGGAATTTGGTAATATAAAATGGTTTAATGTTGAAAAAGGCTATGGTTTCATCAAGCCAGAAGATGGAGGTGAGGAAGTTTTTGTACATATTAGTGCATTAGAACGTTCAGGAATAAGACCTGATGCACTTCGAGGAGAGGATAGAAAGAGAGGAATGAAAGGGGAAAGAGTAAGTTATGAGCTTAAAGAGGAGCGTGGTAGGAACGGAGAAGATAAAAAGTCTGCAATAAATTTAAGATTGGAAGATTAGTCTATCGTGAAGCTTTTTAATAGGGTAATGTATTGTGAGTAATTTTCATGAAATGGGGCTTCCAATTTTGCTTAGGCAAGCTCTAAGTAAAAATAATCTTTGTGTTCCAACCCCGATTCAAATGCAAGCGATTCCTCTAGCTCTCCAGGGCAAGGATATTCTTGGGTCTGCTCAAACGGGAACTGGAAAGACTTTGGCATTTGCTATTCCACTGGTTGCTAAATTGCTGAATGAGCCAAGCATTGGTTCAGCTTTAGTCATCGTGCCAACCAGAGAGCTTGCTCATCAGGTAACAAATGAGATAAGAAAACTCTTATCTCAAAATTCCGTACTAAGAGTTGCTTTGTTGATTGGAGGTGAGCCTATTTTTAGGCAGCTAAATCAGCTTCAGAAAAAACCACAAATAATAATAGGTACTCCTGGTCGTATTATAGACCATATTGAGCGTAAAACTTTAGTTACTCGGAATGTTAGTATTCTTGTGCTTGATGAGACGGATCGTATGTTTGATATGGGCTTTGGAATTCAGATTGAAGAAATTATGAAGCATTTGCCTAAAATAAGGCAAACTCTTATGTTTTCTGCAACTCTTCCTGGAGAAATAGTAAAACTTACTGAAAAATATCTTAATCAACCAGAGCGTGTTTCTGTTGATTGCCAGGCTACAACTTCTGTAAAAATTAAGCAAGAAGTTGTTTATGCATCAGAATCGGAAAAATATGACAAGCTTGTTACACAGCTATGTCAGCGTGAAGGATCAATCATTATCTTTGTTAAAACAAAGCAAGGAGCAGATCAGCTAGCTAATAGATTGCACAAAGATGACTATAGCGCTTTAGCAATGCATGGTGATTTAAGGCAGCACAAGCGCGAAAGAGTCATTAATTCTTTTCGTCGTGGCCGTAATCAAATCATGGTTGCAACTGATGTTGCTTCTCGCGGCCTTGATATTCCCCACATTCAACATGTTATCAATTATGATGTGCCACAATCGCAAGCTGATTATGTTCATCGTATAGGTAGAACTGCACGTGCGGGAGCTGAAGGATTTGCATTATCTTTTGTTACACCTCAAGATAAGAGAAGACTGCCTGCACTAGCAGATAAAGAAGGAGAGCCAAATTTTGATTGTAGTATGCAATCTCAAAAACGTAACAGCAAAAAGATCTTTAAAAGGCCAAGTACGTTAAAGGCTAAATACGATAGAAAAAAGATCAATGTATTTAAGAAGAAAAGCAGAGTACTAGAACAAGCGTATTAATGTACTTAACTATTCTTCTATTCTTTAAAAGCTCCAGTAAACTTGCTGCAAAGCGAAGTGATTGGAGGATGGTAGAAAGAATATATAGCTAGTCCAAATTAGATTTACCTACAATTTGATAATCTTAATTCTGCTGCTTATAACGTTTTGAGATTATCACAACGTTATAATGTGAGGCTGTGTGGACTATAATCTGTAGCGTAATTCAATTTGGCTACAACGAGCTGCTAGATTTCAGTTTTTTTAATAATTGTGTGCTACTAATTATATATAAATTTACACTTTTAAAGAGAATAGATGATTTCTAAAAATTTAGAGGCAAGTTTAAATAGAGCGTTACAGATTGCTTCTGATTGTAAGCTTAAATATGCAAAAGTGGAACATTTGTTGCTAGCATTAACCAAAGATGTGGATGTAAATTATGTTTTATCAAGATGTAACATCAGAGCTGATGAAATCATAAATATAGATAATATTATATTAAGAAATGATCATGGTAATAATACAAAAGGTTTTTTACAAGACAATTCCGAATTAACTGTCAATAAAGTTGAGCCTGATGTGCTATTTCAACGCATAATACATAAAGCCATGATACGGGCTCATCGTCTGGGAAGAAAAGAAATAAATGGAGCAAGTATTCTATTAGAGATTCTGTCTGAGCAAGATTTATACATTGAAGAGCTATTAAGCAAACAGAATGCAAAGGATTCTAATTTGATTTATAATATATCCAATATAAAATATTCAGGTGATATAGAAGAATATGTAACTAATCGCAAGATAAAACTTGATAAGAATAACGATATCTCTACTGTAGCAAATAAAGGTGAATCATTAAAAGATGAAGAAGTTCTACAAAATTATTGTAGAAATTTAAATGATTGTGCAAGAAGCAAAAAAATAGATTATGTCATTGGTCGTGATTGTGAATTAAATCGCACTATAGAAATCTTACTAAGACGCAGAAAAAATAACCCTTTATATGTCGGAGAACCAGGTGTTGGTAAAACAACAATAGTTGAAGGCTTGGTATTGAAAATTATTGAAGGTAGTGTTCCGAGTGCACTGAGATCCAGCATAATTTATGCTTTGGATTTAGGATCACTTCTTGCAGGAACACGCTATAGAGGTGACTTCGAAGAGAGAATAAAATCTATAATAAAAGTAATTGAGGCAAAACCTGGCGCTATTCTTTTCATTGATGAAATACACACTATTATTGGAGCGGGTTCAACAAGTGGCAGCTTTCTTGATGCTGGCAATCTGCTCAAACCTGCACTTGCAAGAGGTACGTTGCGTTGTATAGGTGCAACTACATATAGAGAATATAGCAATAGCTTTGAAAAGGATAAAGCATTAGCAAGGAGGTTTCAAAAAATTAATGTAAAAGAGTCTTCCATTAATGATACAGTAAAGATACTAGATGGTATAAAGCATTACTATGAAAGGTATCATGGAGTATATTACACGAAACATGCCATTAAATCTGCAGCTGAGCTTTCACACAAGTATATTACTGGGCGAATATTACCTGATAAAGCAGTTGATGTTATAGATGAAGCAGGGGCATATTGTAAGTTACAAAAAAACAGGCGAAAAATTATAAACAGTAGAGACATTAAGAGTACTATCGCTAGGATTACAAACTTACCTTGCGGTCTTGATGATATGCAAAGAGTAAAATCTTTGAAAGAAAATCTCAATAGGGCCATTTTTGGTCAAGAGCAAGCGATAGAGTTTCTCGTTAATTCTATTAAAATTGCTAAATCTGGTCTGAGAAGTTACAATAAACCCTTGGCAAAGTATCTTTTTGCAGGGCCAACTGGTGTAGGTAAGACTGAGCTTGCGAAGCAGCTAGCACAAAATATGGGTATGAACCTTATTCGGTTTGATATGTCTGAGTATATGGAACCTCACACAATATCTAGAATGATTGGTTCCCCTCCTGGATATGTGGGTTACGACCAAGGTGGATTGCTTACAGAATCTGTATCTAATAATCAATATAGCGTAGTACTTCTTGATGAAATTGAGAAAGCTCATAGTGATATTTATAATATATTACTACAAATCATGGATTATGGTTGTGTTACAGACACTTACGGACGTAAGGTTAATTTTTCCAATACGATTTTAATTATGACAACCAATGCAGGGGCATTTGAACGTAACAAAAGTTCTATTGGCTTTGGGTATAAAAACTTTAACATCAGTGACAGCGAAAAAGCAATGGAACGGGTTTTTAGCCCCGAATTTCGTAATCGTCTTGATGCAGTCATTTCCTTTTCTGATTTGGATGCGGATGTCATTTTGCACATTGTGGATAAATTTATTCAGGAATTAAAAAAACAACTTGTGCAAAAGGGTATAAGCTGCTCAGTGGAAGAAGAAGTAAAGTCTTATCTTGCGCAAACAGGTTATAGCAAAGAAATGGGAGCACGCCCAATAGAGAGGCTGATTGAAAAAGAGATAAAAAGTCATTTGGCTGAAGAAATACTGAATCGTCGATTAATTAAAGGAAAGAAATTAAGGATTTATATTGGTAAACACGGAATTGCTTTTGATATAGTTTAAATTCTTGCTTGAGTATTAAATTTGTAGTATAGTCACTATTTTTTAATGAGGCTATAGTGGCAAGTTTAACCAGAAATCAATATTACAGTAATCAAGATTTACGGAATTTATTTTCAAGGCTGGGAATAAAAGCGGAAGAAGTAATAAGCCAGGAGTTTGATGATGTACTTAAGTTAGTTGAGCGGCGCTTTAGAAGAGCTTCATTAAAATGTCACCCTGATAAAGTAGTAGGAGAGAAAGAGAAAAAAATAGCTGAAGAAAAGTTTAAAAAACTTAGTGCAGATAAAGATAAGCTAGAGAAATATCTTAACGACTTAAAAGCAGCTGGCATATCTATAACATTACAGCGAGAAGTGCAGGAAAAACAAAGGAGAATCAATGAGATTCTATTGCGTAGAGAGAAAGCTGTGAATAGAGCATGTTTATTTTTTATATTAGCAAATGTGGTACTTGGTCCGTCGCCTCAAGTCAAATATTGCTTATCACAACTTGCTAACAGTGGCAAAGTGCAAAATATTGCTTATAAATTTTATGCATTCAGCATTGGAGTTTGGCCATGGTTATTTATTATATCCTTTTGTAGTATTATCTATGCAGCAAGTAAACAAAGAGGCTCACAAGAAGGAAATCTAGATAGGTTAAATAGAAGATACAATCTACTTATTGCTGCTGATAATTATGTAATATGTATATCAGCAGCGTTTGCTGTATGCAGTTTAATGTCGGAAGTTGCACAAAATGGCTGGCCTGTTCAATATGGAACGATGCTAATAGCTAATTTAGCATTAGATTTATTACTTATTGCTTTACTTAGGACTTTTGTGAAAGCTTTTGAACTATATGGTGAATACTGTACCCAGTGTTTATATGAAGAAGATGCGGAATTTAGTTATAAAGAAAAATTTGCATGGTATGACTACAAATTAGTACTTATGCCGCTCGTTCTTCCTATTGTTAAAATGTATTTTGAAGATTTAGTTCAAGAAAAACCACAACAGCATACTACTGATCCTAAAGTTACACCTTTAAATATAGGCGTAGGAACAAGAGCATAAAAAGGTCTTTGCTTCAACTATAGTTTTTGCTACACTTTGAGTAAATTTGAAGATATTAATGAGTGAAGAAGTAAAACAAATCCTAAGTTACTACGAAAGTGAAAACCCTGGAGTAAAAGCGAATCTTACTCGCATTCTTATGCATGGGAAACTTGGTGGAACTGGCAAGTTAGTAATTCTCCCTGTAGACCAGGGATTTGAGCACGGACCAATAAAAAGTTTTGAAGTTAACCCTGATGCTTACGATCCACATTATCATTTTCAGCTTGCAGTTGATTCAGGAGTAAGTGCATACGCTGCTCCGCTTGGTATGATCGAAGCTGGTGCTTCAACTTATGCTGGAATGCTACCACTTATTTTGAAGCTTAATAGCGCTAACTCTTTGCACTCAAAAAGCTTAACTTCAGATCAAGCAATAACTGCCTCTGTAAAAGATGCGCTGCGTTTGGGCTGCATGGCTGTTGGGTTTACTATATATCCTGGTTCTGCTAAGTGTTTTGATATGATGGAAGAAGCTCGCAAAATTATAGCTGAGGCTAAATCTTGTGGCCTTGTTGTAGTGCTATGGTCTTATCCACGTGGTGAAGGGGTTTCCAAAGAAGGTGAAACAGCAGTTGATGTGATTGCCTATGCTGCGCATATAGCGGCTTTGCTCGGTGCCAACATAATAAAAGTAAAACTTCCAACCAATCATCTGGAAAGAGAAAAAATAGAAAATATTGAATCATTATCTAAAAGAATTGAATATATTAAAAAGTCTTGCTTTGCAGGAAAAAGAATAGTAGTTTTCTCTGGTGGTGAGTCAAAGTCAGTGGATGATATATACAATGAGGCAAAAGAAATTAAGCAAGGTGGTGGTAATGGTTCAATTATCGGGCGCAACACTTTTCAAAGAAAAAAAGAGGATGCTTTATCTATGCTAAAAGATATAATTAATATCTACGCATAAAAAACGGCTGGGTGGCAGAATGGCTTATGCGGAGGACTGCAAATCCTTTTATACCGGTTCAATTCCGGTCCCGGCCTCTTACTCCAATTAGATCGTTTTTTCTTCTCAAATTTTAACAAGAAGTGTGGCTTTTAATGAAATATTTAAAAAAATAAGATACTATATTCAAAATATAAGCAGTAAAATGCCAAAGAGATTAACAGAAGTTTTATTATTGATTGGTTTGCCCTTCTTGCTTACCAGTTGCACTTTTCACTATTTATTAAAGAGCTCGTATACTCATCTTGCACCAGAAAAGTACCCTTCATCCAACAAACAGCCGGTTTACGTCGGTACAGCTTACAGTGCACAGACTATATATAATGCGTTATTTAATGACTTTCTGTTAATAGGTAAGTCATCATTCACAGCCAAACATGGGCGTGCTAGTCAATATGTTAACTATGGAAGAGAAGTTGGAGCAGATGTGATAATCGTATCATTTCAAAATATGCAAAAGGATAAAGAGCATTTTAGCATCACAGAAAAACTATTATGGGACACAAGCTTAACAACATTTCATACAAGGACCATTATAAACTTTGATCAGGACGTACTCTTTCTAAAAAAGTTAGGTGATGCAAAAGCTCCATGGGAATATGTCAAAGGAGAGTTCAAGCTTCACGAAAAAGACGATACTGATCCATATCTAGGGAATTGGGTAGGGTATAGAATATGCGAGATTGCAATATCTTCTTCAGAAGATGAATACTTAGGATTTGTAAATGAAGATAATTGTAAAGAAAAATCTGGAATAAATAAGATGCTTGCTTGGAAAAATGGGGATGTAAGGTTGCGGATTAATAAACAATCAAAACAGGGATTTTATTTAAATCGAAATAAGATTCCTATACTAATAAAATCTCAAATTAACAAATTTGGCTACCTCGAATTAGTAGATGAAAATACTGATCAAGTTCTGGTTTCCCTTCAGAAAAATTAGTTTTTACTACCCATAGAAACTATATACTTACTATTTTGATAAACCTCAAGCTTTCTAAGTTATTCTTGTTGCATGGTAAAAAATAAACTAAAAATAAGCAAAGTGTTTTACAAAATGATATTACGTAATTTATTGTTTTTACTGCCGCCTGAAATCGCTCACTCCTTGGTAATAACGGCGTTAAAAAAGATGCCCTGTAGGAAACCTATAGAACTACCTAAGTCTTTAAATGTAAACTTTTTTGGTAATAAAATTAGGAGTCCTGTAGGTCTTGCTGCAGGTTTTGATAAAAATGCGGAAGTTGTAAAGCCGATGCTCTCATTTGGTTTTGGATTTATTGAGGCTGGTACTGTAACTAAACATCCCCAATATGGAAACAAAAAACCGAGAATTTTTCGATTAATTAAAGATGAAGGAATAATTAATAGATTGGGATTTAATAATAAAGGAGTAGACTATTTTCTTAAACAGATAAGTGAAACTAAACTTGGTAATTGTATTTTTGGTATAAATATAGGAAGAAACAGTACATCAAAGGACCAAATCAGCGATTATGTTGACTTAATAAAGATAGTATATGGAAAGAGCAATTATATAGTACTGAACATCTCATCCCCAAACACACCTAACTTGCGCGATTTGCACAATAAACAAGAATTATCCAAATTGTTGAAATCTATCACTCTAACCCGGAAATCAATCGATAGCTCTGAATCCATACCGATAATATTAAAAATTTCTCCAGATATAGATCAGCAAACAAAAGAAAATATCGCTGAGCTTACACTAGAATATAAAATTGACGGCTTAATAGTAAGCAACACTACGATAAGTCGAGATTCTTACTATAATGAGAGTGGTGGGTTGAGCGGCAGGCCATTATTTCAACTTTCAACCGAGTTATTGAGTGACATGTACAAGCTTACCAAAAGCAGAATTCTATTGATAGGATGTGGAGGAATTTCAAGTGGTGTTGACGCATATGAAAAAATAAAGGCAGGAGCCTCTTTAGTACAACTGTACACTGCTCTTGTATACCAGGGGCATCAAGTTGTGAACAAAATCAACCTGGAACTTGCAGAATTGGTAAGAAGAGATGGATTTAGTAACATTACTGAAGCAGTGGGTTGTATACATTAATTTTGGAAGTTATTGATATTGTTTTAGTAAAGTAGAGCTAACTTTTTAGTGTAAAGGTATGATAGGGAGTGCTTTTCTTTTGAATGATGAACATGAAAGTTTTGAACGATATAATATCTAAAGTTATTAATTATAAATTTACAGATCATGCAATATTAGAAGAGGCATTAACCCATCCAAGCGTAAATAAAAGGAATAGCGAAGACCAGATCGTAAGCTACGAAAGGCTAGAGTTTTTGGGCGATAGTATTTTGAACATGGTTGTATCTGCTATGCTGTTTAAAATGTTTCCTGAAGAAAAAGAAGGAGCATTGGCAAAAAGAAAAACGGATCTAGTTTGTGGCAGTACCATTGCTAATGTTGCTAAAGAAATAGAGTTAGGTAACTTTATCATAATGAATAATAGTGAACGTTGCAACGGAGGGAAATGTAACTTAAAAAATTTAGAAAATTCGCTTGAGGCACTAATAGGTGCAATTTATATTGACGGTGGACTTGAGAGTGTTGAAAAATTTATTATCCAACATTGGGAAAAGCTAGCTAAAGATATCCTCGATCCTCCTCAAGATCCTAAAACTTCACTGCAAGAATGGACTCAGAGAAATAAATTACCTTTACCAAAGTATGAGCTTGTAAAACAAACTGGACCAGCACACAATCCTGAATTTACTATATCAGTTTGCATAGAGAGTTATGACAAAGTTTCTGCATGCGCTCCTAGTAAGAAAATTGCTGAACAAAAAGCTGCTGAGTTGATCCTAGAAAAAATTAAAAAAACGACTTAGTTTAATCAAAATAGCCGTTAGCATAAATTTAAAGTAAGCTAAGCTCTTTAGTTCAGCTTACATATTTTTTTATCTCAGCCAGAATCTTATCAGGTTGACTTTCATCTGAATTTAAATCAGCTACAAAGTGTGTGACATATTTTCCTTCAGGGCCGATAAGGTATATTATTGAAGAATGGTTAATTTCCTCTTCTCCACCTACTTTGTTTGCATATACTTTATACTTTGCAACTACTTCATCTATTTTTTGTCTTTCACCAGTTAGCATTTGTATTCTATGGTCAAATTGCTGCTGAAATTCTTTAAGCCTTTCTATGTTATCGCGCTCAGGATCAACTGTGATAAAAAATGTTTGTATCTTATTGTCAGTTTTCTTATCTAACTTTGCAAGTGTTTCTGAAATTATTCCGAGGTTCATAGGGCAAATTCTTTTGCATGAGGAAAATCCGAAAAAAATCATCATATACTTATTTTTAAAATCACTACTGCGTACTGTTTGTCCGTCTTGATTAATCAAAGAAAAATCCCCACCTATTTTAATTTCTGTATTTTGTGAAACAAATATGCCTTGCTTGGTAAAATAACAATAACCTAAGAAGACAGCTGCTACTATTATTAATAAACCAGACAATAACCTTATGAATTTTACCATTAAAGCGTTTCCAATAAAATTAAATCATATCTTGATTAGCTGATTGATTCAACATATTCCTTCCAAAGTGGATTGTTAATTTTATCTAACAATTTCTTATGCTCATCAATTTCTTCGCTGCTTGGTGAATGTTCTCTGCGAGCTAAATTTCGCACTTTATGCTGAATAAACGTAGAGCTATTGTCCTGATCACATTTATTATTAAACAAAAAGGTTTGCAATCCTCCTGTAAGCTCAACGTAGACCTTTGCAAGCAATTGAGCATCAACTAATGCTCCGTGCAACTCTCTACCTTCCAGCGATATGTCAAAACGTTTACATAATGCATTTAAAGAAGCAGGTGATCCTACAAACTTTTTTCTTGCAAGCGGCAATGTATCTAGCACTCTATCTGAGGAAATTAACCCAGCATTTAACTTGCCTAACTCCATATTAAGGAACTTAACATCGAATTCAGCATTATGAATCACCAAAATGTCATTAGATATGAAGTCGAGAAATTCAAATGCAACATCTGAAAATAGTGGTTTATCCTCTAAAAACTCCTCACTAATACCATGAATCTTAAATGAGTGGTAAGGTACATCTCTTTCTGGATTAAGATATCGATGAAATGTTTTACCTGTTGGAACACGATTAATTAGTTCTACACATCCTATCTCGATAATTCGATGGCCAGATCCAGTATCAAGACCAGTAGTTTCAGTATCAAGTACTATTTCTCGCAACCTACTTTCCATCAGTGTAATTAATCTTATTTGTCATTTGTTGTTAAATTTTTATCAGTACTTGCCTTCTTATAGTTAATAGAAACAAGCATCCAAGTTGGGTCTGATGAATTAATATTTTTTTTGAATTGCCATACATCCTCAACTTTGTTAATAGTAGACATACTACCTGATATGACGTCCCCTTCATTATTCTTAACAAAGTTAATTTGCTCTGAAAGGAAATATACTGCAATAAATGCTACATTTTTCACTAACTTTATTTCTAAGATTTTTTGTGAAACGATAGAAACAATTATAGACTCATGTATCTCTTTACGATGTTTAATCTTATCCACAAAACTGTTATACAAGTCTTTGTCCAGAAGGGGTTTTAATTGAGGTAAATTTCCTTGGTTAAAATATTTTATTATTAATTCAAAAGCTATGCTTGAACCTTGTATAAAATTGGAAATAGAGAACTCTCTGTTTTTTTGTAATATTTGTTCATAAGTAGCTTCTATTGAACTTTTGTCATTGCTATAAGTATAATCTTCGATATTTTCTACCACATCCTCTTTACTTTGACTTACATCCAATACACCTGTTAGCTTTTTTAGATTGAGACTGGCTGATCTTCCTAAAGAGTTATATAAGCGTGAAAAAATAAACGCCGCTAGTAAAGCATATATTACAAGCTCTATCATGGTAACTTGCTCCTTTTGATATATAAAGTATCTAAATATTATTAATTATTGATAAAAATATGTTTTTCATATTAACCTATAGTTAGGTTTACTATTCGTTTATAAATGGATATATTATATAAGAAAGTATTAAACATCTCAACTTAATTAAAGGAGACTTAAGAAATGTTACAACATAAAATGAAAATTCATGGTCAATATGTCAAAGATTTTTCGTTTGAGAATCCAAATTCGCCATTCCTTTCTTCTAGTAAAGCTCCCGATATTAATGTAATGGTTAATATTAATTCAGCAAAATTAGAAGGAACAGAAAATAAAAAAGGAATAAGTGAAGAAAAGCCTTTTCATGAAATTACTTTGCATATAGAAGCCAAAGCAACGGTAAAAGATGAAGATGTAAAAGATGATATAGCTTTCATTTGCGAGGTAAAGTATTGCGGTATTTTTTCAATAGAAAACTTTACAGAGCTAAGTGAAGAAGAGGTGAGACAAGCTTTATTTATTGGTGGACCTACTTTTCTTTTCCCTTTTGCAAGAGAAATAATTGCAAGAACTACAAGTAGTGGTGGGTTTCCTCCACTTATGCTAGATCCTATAGATTTTGAAACTATGTATCAGCAGCAAAGTCAACAACAAAAAAGTAGCGCTAGTAATTCCAATTTTAACTAATACAGGATGAACAATTCTTTAAATGCAAAGACGACTTTAAATATTGATGGAAGGTTATATAACTACTTTAACCTAAGTAACGCTGGTAAATTCTTAGGAGTAAATTTAACCAAATTGCCTTGTTCACTCAAGGTATTGCTTGAAAATTTATTGCGCAACGAAGATGGAGTAAGCGTTAAATTAGATGACATAAAGATATTAGCAAATTGTGTCAAGAAACACATTAATCACGAAATTAGCTACAAGCCAGCAAGGGTTTTGATGCAGGATTTCACAGGAGTTCCTGCTGTCGTTGACTTAGCTTCAATGCGTAATTATGTGAAGAAAAACGGAGGTAACCCAAGCAAAATAAATCCATCTGTACCTGTTGATCTTGTGATCGATCACTCTGTTCAAGTAGATAGTTACGGAAGCACTTCTGCATTTGGTAAAAACGTTGCACTGGAAGTAAAAAGAAATTTGGAGAGATATCAATTCTTAAAATGGGGAGAGTCATCCTTCATAAATTTTAGAGTAGTGCCACCAGGTACTGGAATTTGCCACCAAGTGAATCTTGAATATTTAGCGCAAGTTGTATGTAATGATAGTGGAGTTCTATATCCAGATACCTTGGTCGGTACAGATAGTCACACTACTATGGTAAATGGTTTATCGGTTCTTGGTTGGGGTGTTGGTGGAATAGAAGCTGAGTCTGTGATGCTTGGTCAACCAATTAGTATGGTAATTCCAGAAGTAGTAGGATTTAAATTAATAGGAAGACTTTCAGAGGGAGTAACAGCAACTGATCTAGTGCTAACGATTACTAATATCCTGAGAACAAAAGGCGTTGTTGGCAGATTTGTGGAATTTCATGGTGATGGCTTAGATTGTTTATCTTTGGCAGATAGAGCAACCATAGCTAATATGGCCCCAGAATATGGTGCAACTTGTGGATTTTTCCCAATTGATCAGAAGACACTAGATTATTTAAACTTAACCGGAAGGCAAAATGAGTTGGTTAAATTAGTTGAAATCTATGCAAAAGAACAAGGACTGTGGCGTAGTAATGACGAATTAGCATTTTCTGATACATTGGAACTTAATTTATCGAGTGTGAAGCCAGTAATGGCCGGTCCAAAAAGACCGCAAGATAAGGTTTTTCTTTCACAAGTGGCAGAATCCTTTTCTAAATCGTTTCCAGTTAATGAGTCAAAGGAAAGCGATAAATTCCAAGATGGAAGCGTAGTGATTGCAGCAATAACAAGCTGCACCAATACTTCAAACCCAAGCGTGATGATTGCTGCTGGCCTTGTAGCGCGTAATGCAGTCAATCTTGGATTAAAATCAAAGCCTTGGGTTAAAACTTCTCTTGCTCCAGGGTCACAAGTTGTAACAGAATATTTAGAAAAGTCAGGGTTACAAGAAGATCTAAATACTTTGGGCTTTAATTTAGTTGGATATGGATGCACAACTTGTATTGGAAATTCCGGTCCGCTCAATAAAGATATAGAGGATGATATTAAAAACAAAAATTTAACCGTTGCTGCAGTTTTATCTGGTAATCGTAATTTTGAAGGAAGAATCCATCCTTTAGCCAAAGCTAACTACTTAGCATCTCCTCCACTTGTTGTTGTGTACGCACTTGCGGGCACTGTACAAATTGACCTGACAAAAGATCCTATATGCAGAGATAAGAATGGAAATGATGTTTATCTCAAAGATATATGGCCAACAAATAATGAAGTTGAGAGCTGTGTTAAAAGTGTTGTGACACGTGAAATGTTCATACAAAAGTATAAGGATATTTTCTCTGGTGATGAGTATTGGCAAAAGATAAAGTGTGAGAAAAGTGAAATCTACAACTGGGATGCGAAAAGTACTTATATACAAAACCCTCCTTATTTTGATAATTTATTGACTGGCAATGATAAAAGCAACATTTTTGATATAAAGGATGCACGAATACTCGCGATGTTTGGCGATAGCGTGACTACTGACCACATTTCTCCTGCTGGGAATATTGCTTCAAATAGTCCTGCAGGCATATATTTAAAAGGTCTTGGAGTTGAACCACAAGATTTCAATTCATATGGATCTCGCCGCGGTAACCACAACGTAATGATGCGTGGAACCTTTGCTAATATCAGAATAAGAAATGAAATGGTGAACACTGAGGGTGGCTATACAAAACATATTCCTTCTCAAGAAACTATGTCAATTTTTGATGCAGCAATGCAATATAAAAGAGAAGCTGTTCCATTAGTTGTCATTGCAGGAAAAGAATATGGTACAGGTTCAAGTAGGGATTGGGCAGCAAAGGGTGCTGCATTACTGGGAATTAAAGCTGTGATTGCAGAAAGTTTTGAACGCATACATAGGTCCAATTTGGTCGGTATGGGTGTTCTTCCACTTGCATTTCAGGATGGAGTAACGAGAAAGATATTTGATGGTAGTGAGATAGTGAGCATGAAAGGTGAAGTAGTACCAAATGGAAATCTAGAATGTATCATTAAAAGAAAGGATGATTCAGAGCAATCCATTCAACTCAAGTACTGTGTACAAACTGCAACTGAGGTTAAGTACTTGATGAGTGGTGGAGTGTTGAGCTATATACTTGCGCAGTCCTTTTGAGCTATCACAGTCATTAACTAGGTTTTTTGAATCGATTCTGGCTCTTTATTTAAATAATAATTTATTCGATGCAAAGTTATGATATAATCTTACCTTACATATGATAAAGGGTGTTTTGTAGATAATTATGATCAGTTCTATACAAGAACCTAACGCATTACGAAAACGATTGCAGGCATTTTATCGTGCTGATGAAAAAAGTCACGTACGTTATCTTGTAGAAAAATCAGAACTTTCGGCTGATTCAAAAAACATAGTTTACAATATTGCAAAACAAATTGTCGAAAAGATTAGAGGTAGTAAATTAGGCATTATAGATTCTTTTATACAGCAGTACTCACTTTCTAACGACGAAGGAGTAGCGCTAATGTGTCTTGCTGAATCATTACTTAGAATACCAGACGATTACACAATAGATGAATTGATAAAAGATAAAATTGCCAACCAAGAATGGAATAAACACTTGAGGCGTTCCTCTTCATTGTTTGTTAATGCTTCTACATGGAGTTTAATTATAGGAAGCAGTATATTAAGAAACAATGAAGAGGATTCAAAATTCTATCACATAATTTCCAGGTTATTGAAAAATTTAGGAGAGCCAATAATCCGCAAAGCGGTGAAACAAGCAATATCCATTCTTGGCAAGCATTTTATTGTTGGAGAAACTATAGAAAAAGCATTGGAAAGTGTGAAATCAGATGACTACAGTAAGTATTTATGCTCTTTTGATATGCTTGGTGAATCTGCTTGCACAGTTGAGGATGCGGAAGAGTATTTTAATTTATACATGCATGCAATAAAAGCCATAGGTGAATCTGCTGACATAAATGATTGCTTTAAATCTCAGGGGGTTTCAATCAAATTGTCTTCACTGCACTCACGTTATGAGTTTAGCCAATTTGGTAATATAGCTGAAGAGCTGAGAGCTAAGGTGTTGGAGCTTTGCCATGAAGCAAAAAAATATAACATTTCATTATGTATAGATGCAGAAGAATCAGAAAGACTTGAGATGTCATTAGTTTTATTTGAGCAATTGCGTCTTGATGAATCACTTTCTGAGTGGGAAGGGCTTGGCTTGGCTGTGCAAGCGTATCAAAAACGTGCTTTGTCTGTTCTTGATTTTGTTGAAGATGTTGCCATTCGGTCAAAGCATAAAATTATGGTGAGACTTGTGAAAGGAGCATATTGGGACTCAGAAATCAAGCGCACACAAGAATTAGGGTTAATTGGTTATCCAGTGTTTACTAGAAAAAGCTACACGGATGTATGCTACCTTGCCTGCGCGCAGAAACTTTTAAGCAAAGCAAGTCACTTTTATCCATGCTTTGGAACTCATAATGCTTATACTTTTGCTACTATAATAGAGCTTGCTGATAAAAATCATCCTGGATTTGAGTTTCAGCGCTTACATGGAATGGGTAAAAGCTTGTATGATTATGCAATGTCAGAACTTGCAACAAGCATCAATTGTCGTATATATGCACCAGTTGGTAAACATAGTGATTTATTGCCATATCTTATTAGGCGCCTTCTTGAAAATGGAGCTAATAGCTCGTTTGTCAATCAAGTAAATGATTCTGACGTTAAAATTGAAGAATTAGTCTCAGATCCATTAGAAAAAGTAAAAAGCTTAGAATATGAGCCTCATCCAAGCATTCTGTTGCCACGAGATATTTTTGGAGAGGAAAGAAAAAACTCCTTGGGGATGGATATTAGCGATTCAATTACAGTTTCGCAATTCGCAAATGATATAAGAGAATTTAGTGAAAAGAAATGGCAGGTTGGCCCTATAATTGATGGAGAGTCGCTTTTTGACAGTGCGAAATTTACTGAAGTAGTCAATCCTGCACATTTGGAAAATGTAATTGGAGAGGCGTCAAGCACAACAAGTGATCAAGCTTTAAATGCTCTTAAAATAGCAGATATTGCTTTTACTGAATGGCAGAATGTTTCAGCAGAAGAACGTGCTAAGCACCTTGAAAGAGCTGCGGATTTGCTTGAAGAAAGAATGAAAGAATTAATTTACATTCTAATAGTGGAAGCAGGAAAAATTTTGTCCGATGCAATAGCAGAAGTAAGAGAGGCAATCGACTTTTTGCGTTATTATGCAGTGATAGCAAAAAATAAACTGAATGACTGGAAAAAATTGCCAGGTCCAACAGGTGAAGATAACTTCATCTTTTTTGAAGGCAGAGGAGTTTTTTTGTGCATATCACCATGGAATTTTCCACTTGCTATCTTCATTGGACAGATTTCAGCTGCGCTTGCAGCAGGTAATGCAGTGCTGGCAAAGCCGGCAGAACAAACACCAATTATTGCCTATGAAGCCATTAAGATACTACATGAAGCTGGGATACCAAAGAATGTATTGCATCTTGTTCCAGGAGATGGTCAATATTTAGGTAAAATATTAGTGCCAGATAATAGAATTTCCGGTGTAGCTTTTACTGGTTCAACACAAACTGCTCAAATAATCAATCGAATGCTTGCTAGCAGAGATGGTCCTATTGTGCCACTTATCGCTGAAGCTGGTGGATTAAATGCTATGATTGTTGATAGCTCTGCTCTTTTAGAGCAAGTGACTACGGATGTTTTGCTTTCTGCATTTCGGAGTAGCGGTCAACGCTGCTCCGCGCTTAGAGTGCTATTTATTCAAGAAGATATAGCAGAAAAACAGATAAAAATGATATGCGATGCGACTCAAGAATTAAAGATTGGTGATCCAATACAACTGAGCACGGATATTGGGCCAATAATTGACAAAGTATCTATTGATATGCTGACTAAACATACGGAGAAAATGTCAAGGGACAAAGATTCAAACCTTCTTTCCAAGGTCCCTATGGGTACAAATTCTCATAACGGTTATTTCTTTCCTCCATATGTTTATGAGATACAAAAAATTTCGCAATTAAAGCAAGAAGTGTTTGGACCTATTTTACATATCATACGTTTTAATAAGTCGCAGTTAAATGAAGTTATAAGTGATATAAACAATACAGGATATGGACTTACGTTTTCTTTGCAAAGCCGTGTACAAAGTCAGATCGATTTAATAAGCAAGAAAATATCAGTTGGAAATGTATACATCAATCGCAATCAAATAGGTGCAGCAGTTGGAATACAACCATTTGGTGGCAGAGGACTATCGGGTACCGGACCAAAAGCTGGTGGTCCTAATTATCTGCAACGTTTTTCTACAGAAAAGGTTGTAAGTGTCAACACTACAGCATGTGGCGGTAACATTACACTTGCGTGTTTGGATTGATTTGCAATTTCTAAATTGGAAGTCCGTGCAGTTGTGTATGCAGTGTTGAAATCTGAAATACACTGAAGGGATAGCTGTGATTCTAAGGAGGCTTCAAAGAAAGTCTTATCTTTAATAAAAGAAAAAGGTTGCTATAATTCTGATAAAAGCACTATAAACAAAATGAATGTGAAAAATATCTTATTAGCGTTTTTAGTACAATCTGTATTAGGTGTATCATTATTTGCAGCTGATCCTATTTTGCTTAATTGTATTGAAACTCCAGGGATTTATGATCTTGAAACAAGGCCAAAAAGCTTTAACTCTTCAAATAATTTAAGAAGAAAGCCTGGCTCTCCAAATAGTGCAGCAGGAGAATTAATAAATGTAGTGGGTAGAGTTACTGATGTAAACTGCTTACCAATACAAAATGCTGTGGTTTCTATATGGCACGCAGACTCACTTGGCATGAGCTATTATGATGAAAGTGTGGAGCTTGATCCAAATTTTGCTGGATCAGGAAGATTTGTAGTAAATAACCTTGGCTATTATAATTTTATTACAATAGTACCAGGTAAAATTGGTGATAGGGCTCCACACATCAACTTTTTGGTCCAACATCCAGATTTTCCAGAATTCACAACACAAATGTTTTTTGCTGATCATAATTGCGATAACTGTGATGATCTTCTTCTTGGTAATCTTATTGAGAGTGGACTTGCAAGCCTTCTGATAGCACCATTTACTTATAACAATCAGGCCATGAAGACCTACACATTTAATATAACCCTAGGTGGGCATAACAAATTTTCTGATAAAAGATAAGGACCTTGCATATCAGGGGAGTTCATAGTAGTCTTAAGGGCTATTGTACTTAAAATGTATATGAAAAATATCTTACTAATGTTTTATGTGCAGCTTACAATTATTTGCAACGGAGATGTCAACGATGAAGATAACAATTTCTAAAGCTTTACCCGATTTTGAGACGCTAGTGGTAGGTTTGTTTGAGGGTGATAAGCTCATAACTAGTGTTCTACAAGATAAGCAAGCTATAGATAACATCAAGAAATTTAGTGGTTTTAGTGGAGGTTTTGGTGAATTTTTCTCCGTCACTTCATCAGAGGGAAAAAATATTATAGTTGCTGGTCTTGGAATGAGAGATGAATGGGATGAAAGCAAAGGATTAAATATTGGTGGTAAAATATATTGTGAGCTAAGCAGATTAAAAATTAAGAAAGCAGAGATTTTAATCGAAGGTAGTGCAGCAAATGTTGCATATGGTGCGTTTCTGCGTAGTTTTAAGTTTGATAAGTATAAAACTAAAAAGGATGAGAAAATTACAGAGGTAGAGGAAATTACCGTATTAGTAAAAGATGAGCAATTAAGTAATGCTGAAAGATCATTTCAGCACTTAAGGCAAGAAGGTGAGAGTATATTCCTTGCGCGCTCTTTTATAACAGAGCCTCCTAACATTCTATATCCAGAATCCTATGCTGATCATATAAAAAAAGAACTTACTAAGCTTAGCCTTGAAATCGAAGTGCTTGATAAAAAGCAGATGGAAGAGAAAAAAATGGGAGCCTTGCTTGGAGTCGCACAAGGAAGTAGTAAAGAACCAAAATTAGTAGTGATAAAATGGAATGGGGCTTCTAAAGAACAAAAGCCAATAGCTTTTGTGGGCAAAGGTATAACGTTTGATACTGGTGGAGTGTCACTAAAACCCTCACGTGGTATGGAGTCAATGAAATATGACATGGCAGGCTCTGCTGCTGTAGTTGGGGTGATGCATGCTTTAGCAGGACGAAAAGCAAAAGTAAATGCAATTGGCGTGGTCGCACTTGCAGAGAATGCAGTGGGTGGTAATGCTCAAAGGCCGAGTGATGTAGTAACTTCAATGTCTGGACAGACGATAGAAGTGTTGAACACCGATGCAGAAGGAAGGCTCATACTTGCAGATGCTTTATGGTATACGCAAGACAGATTCTCACCAAAATTTATGATTGATCTTGCAACTTTAACTGGTGCTATAGTGGTTGCACTTGGAAATAACGAATATGCTGGTCTTTTTTCAAATAATGATGAATTAGCAAACCGTCTGATTGATGCAGGAAATGAAGTAAGTGAGAAGTTATGGCGTTTTCCTATGAATGAAACTTATGACAAAATTATTGATTCACCGATTGCTGATGTTCAAAACATCGCTCCTGCAGGCTCTGGTGGAGATAGCATAATGGCTGCACAGTTTTTACAGCGTTTTGTGAATGAAACTTGCTGGGCACATTTAGATATCGCAGGCACTGCTTGGCATGAAAAAGGTACTGACATTTGTCCAAGAGGAGCAGTAGGTTTTGGTGTAAGGTTACTTAATAAGTTGATTGAAAAGTACTACGAAGCCAATGATTAAAGGTCTTTATACTGGATTTATGGCTTGACTCACAGCTACATGAACGTTTGTTTTCGAGGCGCAGCAAATGAAAGTAGCTGATGCATATTTCTTTTTTTCTGGTCAAGCACTGGAATGATATTAAGGAGTAACTTTTTATTTAAGCAATGATTATAATAAGAGATCTATTGAAATTTTAAAGTTATTAAATATTGACGCTATATACTTAAGTGTTAAAATAGAATGAAAAGTTTTTAGGAGTTTATATGGCAGCAGGTGGGAAAGCAAAGACAGCTAGTAAAAATAACCCTACTCAGCGTAAGAAGGCCGAGCAAAAAATGTATAAAGATAAACCGGTAAAACCTGTTAGATATATAGATCGTGACTCGCGCATGAATTATATGTCTGCTCAATATGACAACGGCAATCTGGTTGAAGATGAGATAAGCGGCAATCCTATAAAGTGGGAAGCTGTATAATAGTTGTGGTTAAAGTTACTATTAATTCTAAGGAATGTGAAGTAGAGCATGGGCTCACCATAATTCAAGCTTGTGAAGTTGTGGGCGTTGAAATTCCGCGTTTTTGTTATCATGAGCGTTTAGCAATCGCTGGTAACTGCAGAATGTGTTTGGTTGAAGTGGAGGGTGGACCTCCCAAACCAGTAGCCTCTTGTGCAATGCCAGTTGTAGAGGGAATGGTTATTCATACTGATACCCCTAAGGTTAAAAAGGCACGTGAAGGAGTACTAGAGTTTTTGCTAATTAACCACCCGCTTGATTGCCCAATTTGCGATCAAGGTGGTGAATGCGATTTGCAAGATATCACGATGGCTTATGGGAAAGGAACCAGCAGACTTGATGAGCATAAGAGGGCTGTGCCAAAAAAACACTTCGGACCACTGATTGAGACTGCGATGAATCGATGCATTCATTGCACTCGGTGTGTTAGATTTTTGTCTGATGTTGCAGGTACAAATGAACTTGGAGGAATCGGAAGGGGAGAAAATGTGGAGATTAGCACTTACATAAAAAGGCATATTAGTTCTGAATTATCTGGAAATATCATAGATCTCTGCCCGGTAGGGGCTTTAACTTCAAAGCCTTACTCCTTTACAGCGCGTCCATGGGAGCTATCACATTGTGAGACTATAGATGTGCTAGATGCTGTGGGAAGTAGCATTAGAGTTGATTATCGTGGCCTGGAAGTTATGCGAATATTACCAAGGCTGAGCGAAGAGGTAAATGAAGAATGGATATCAGATAAAACCCGTTTTGCCTATGATGGACTAAAAGTTCAGCGTCTTGATCGACCTTATGTAAAAAAAGATGGTAAATTAGCCCCAGTTGATTGGAATGAAGCATTAACTGTTGCTGCAAAGAAATTAAAGAATACAAAATCAAATAAGATAGCTGCAATTGCAGGTGATTTAGCAGATTGTGAGTCTATGCTTCTACTCAAAGAAGTGATGCAGAAGCTCGGCTCGGGGAATATAGACTGTAGGCAAGATGGAGCAAAGCTTATACCAAATAATCGTGGGTCATATGTATTCAACACCACTATTGAGGGTATAGAAAATGCAGATTTATGTCTGCTTATAAATACAAATCCAAGAATAGAAGCACCAATAATTAACGCAAGATTGAGAAAGAGATATTTACAAGGTAATTTCACTATTGCAAATATTGGTCCTAATCTTGAATATCTATATAATGTTGAAAGATTAGGTGATGGTCCAAACGTTCTAAAAGAAATAGAAGAGGGAAATCATAAATTCTGTGAGTTACTGAGTGTGGCTCAGAACCCTATGCTAATTATCGGTCAAGATGCATTAATAAGAGATGATTCTGAATCAGTTTTAGCTCTAGCTGGCAAAATTGCAGAAAAATTTAACATGATCAGAGATGACTGGAATGGCTTTAACGTACTGCATAAGGCTGCAGCAAGGGTTGGTGGACTCGATGTTGGATTTGTTCCTAAAAAAGATGGAAAGGATATTAGTCAAATATTAAAGCAAGCAGAAAATGGCGAGGTAGAAGTTGTTTATCTTCTTGGTGCAGATGAAATTGATACATCAAAATTAGAAAATACATTTGTAATTTATCAAGGACATCATGGTGATAGGGGAGCGCATATAGCAGATGTCATTCTACCTGGAGCTGCATACACAGAAAAATATGCAACTTATGTAAATACTGAAGGGCGAGTACAGAGAACAAATTTAGCTGTTTTTCCTCCTGGTGAAGCAAAGGAAGATTGGTTGATTATAAAAAATTTATCCCAATATTTGGGTCTTTCCTTTCTATATGATAGTCTATTTGATGTTAGGAAAAAATTAGACACTATTGGTCCACAGTTTAGAGATGCTGACCAAGTAGTAGAAAATAAATGGGTATCAATTGCTTGTAATGAGATCAAATTAAGTAATATCCCTTTCACTCTAAAAAAGTATGATTTTTATATGACAGACTCAATAAGTCGCGCTTCAAAAATAATGGCAGATTGTACTAAAGCTTTCCATGGACACGCTGATTAATATCTTATTTGTTTTAGTACCGCTACTGCTTTCAGTAGCATATTTAGTGTACTTTGAGCGTAAAGTTATTGGTGCAATTCAACTAAGGCATGGTCCAAGTGTAGTAGGGCCATTTGGGCTACTACAGCCATTTGCAGATGCTATCAAATTGATAATTAAAGAGCCGATAATACCATTTAGAGCAAACACCATACTGTTTATTATGGCTCCAATGCTCACCTTTATTTTAGCATTAATTTCCTGGGCAGTTATACCATTTGGAGCTGAAATAATTACAGAAAATGGACAGCAGGTAATAATCCCTAAGGTAATAGCAAATATTAATGTTGGAGTGCTTTATGTGCTAGCTATATCCTCTTTGGGAATATATGGCATTATTATTGCAGGCTGGTCTAGTAATTCTAATTATGCATTTCTTGGCGCTATAAGGTCAGCTGCTCAAATGATTTCATATGAAGTTTCAATAGGTCTAATAGTTGCTACAGTTGTTATTACAACTGGCACATTAAATCTTGGAGAGATGGTGGTAGCGAAACATAATATGCCATTTTGGATTGATTTATTACTAATGCCTATAGGAATAATATTTTTTATTTCTTTGCTTGCCGAAACTAATCGTCACCCATTTGACTTACCAGAAGCTGAAGCAGAGCTCGTCTCTGGGTATAACGTCGAGTATTCATCAATGCCTTTTGCTCTCTTTTTCTTGGGAGAATATGCAAATATGATTTTAGCAAGTGCTATGATGACAATATTCTTTCTAGGAGGGTGGTATCCTCCGTTAGAACTTGGTTTGCTTTATAAAATTCCAGGTTTAATTTGGTTCGTTTTGAAGATAATTATACTTTTATTCGTATTTATTTGGATTAGAGCAACAATACCTCGTTATCGATATGATCAGCTAATGCGCCTTGGTTGGAAAGTGTTTCTGCCAATATCGGTGCTTTGGGTGGTACTCATTTCAGGAGTGTTGCTCTTTACTGGGAATTTACCTGGATCCAATGTTTAATTTTCCAAATACAAGATTAAGACGCAGGCGCTCGAGCAAATGGGTTCGCAATTTAACAAGTGAAAATAGCTTATCAGTAAATGATTTAGTTTTTCCTCTATTTGTTCACGACAGAGAAGAAACAACTGAACCAATTTCTGGCTTACCTGATATCAAATGTTATTCAATAGATGGATTAATTTCTATAATTCAGAAAGCTAAGGACTCGGGGATTAATGCTGTTGCAATTTTTCCTGTAGTTGATAGTAAACTAAAATCTGAAAACGCTGAAGAAGCATATAATTCTGACAACTTAATCTGCAGAGCAATTTGTGCTGTAAAATTAAAGGTACCTGAAATTGGTATTATTGCAGACGTTGCACTGGATCCATACACTATTCATGGCCATGACGGCATTTTAAAAGATAATCAGATGGATGTAGAAAACGATGAAACTATATCAGTACTGTGTAAGCAAGCACTTGTTTTAGCGAAGGCAGGATGTGATATAGTTGCTCCTTCTGATATGATGGATGGTAGGATAGGAAAAATAAGAAAAGCATTGGATGATAATGACTTTCAGAATGTATCAATATTGTCCTATGCAGTGAAATATTGTTCTAGTTTCTATGCGCCGTTCAGGCAAGTTGTTGGTTCGTGCGCTTCATCGAATTTCATCGACAAAAGTGGTTATCAAATGGATTATCGAAATGTACGCGAAGCAATCTGCGAAATTGAAATGGATATAAATGAAGGTGCAGATTTTATTATGATAAAGCCGGGTATGCCATACTTAGATGTAATAAAAACAGCAAGTGAAAAGTTTAATTTTCCGATTTTTGCTTACCAAGTAAGCGGTGAATACGCAATGATAAAAGCTGCAGCAAATAATGGCTGGCTGGATTATAACAGAGTGATTTATGAGTCCTTAATTGGTTTTAAACGTGCAGGTGCAAGTGCAATATTTACTTATGCTGCACTTGATGTTGCAAAAAATTTGGTATCTACTTAGCAGTGTGGAACATCTAAGTAGGTAGCTGGCCGAAGTGACTTGACAAACCTTCCCACTTTCCTTATCATATCAATAAGAGTATTTATCCTTGTTTTTAATCTCTACAGATTTAATAACAAAAATTCAGTAAAAAACTCAGGTATATATTGGCAGATTACATGAAATTATAGCGGCTGCATGTCTTTTTTATTTTTTCTACATTCAGCCAAAACACGCTTATTTTAAGCGTTAGCACATTATTACAATGCCAATTTACATTATTATAGGGTCAAAACTCACTACTGAGGGATTTTTTTGCCTTTTTTTTGCTTGGTAAATTTTTTAATATTTATAGTTAAAGCTTCAGGCCAGCGTGTGACCAGTTCTTATTACCTGTTCTGGATCCCAACCCCAGTTGGGGATTAGAAGTCAGTGAAAAAGCCAGGAAAATAGGGTAAACTCCGGAAACATATTATCAAAAAATAGAGAGGTTACCCATGAATAAAAATGTAACAGAATTATTTTGCTTTGTAGACGATTTTTGCAAGGCTATAAACAAAAATTTCGCAGAAAAACTCCTGCCAAACAGTAAAAAACCTACCAGAACGCCAGGGATTACGCATTCTGAAATTCTTACTATAATTTTACTTTATCAACAATCTAGATGTGAGGACTTTAAATCTTTCTATACATATTATTTGAAAGCACTACATGGATCTGAGTTTCAAAATTTGCCAACATATAGTAGATTTATTAGGCTAAAAGGTATTTAGTGCTCTTGTTAAAGTGGCTTTGTGAGCAGTCAAAAATGACCGGAATTTCGTACATAGATGCAACTTCTATCGCTGTTTGCCATCCAAAAAGAATCTCAAGAAACAAAGTTTTCAAAGGATTGGCAAAGCTTGGAAAGACTACATATGGCTGGTTTTTGGGTTTTAAATTGCATATGGTAATTAATGAAAAAGGTGAAATTCAAGGAGTTACAATGACTAAAGGTAACGTTGACGACAGAAAACCAGTACCAAAATTAACTGAAAAACTGACTGGTCTTTTGTTTGGTGATAAGGGCTATATAAAGAAAGAGCTCTTTGCAAAACTCTTCGATAGAGGAATAAAACTCGTTACCAAAGTAAAAAAAGGTATGAAAAATACATTAATGCTTCTTGAAGAAAAGATTTTTTTAAGAAAAAGGTCGATTATTGAAACAGTTTTTGGTTACCTCAAAAACAGACTTGATCTTGAGCATTCAAGACACAGGTCTCCAATAAATTTCTTGGTGCACATCTTTTCCACATTAGTTTCATATTCTATGAAGCCTAAAAAGCCCTCTATTTCTACATTTTACTGTATTGATTAATCCGCAACTGGGGTATTCCAGTACTGGGATGATGCCATCATAGAGATCAGCTACTTGAATGATGCCCATATTCCAGTACGTATAACGGTGTTATTCCATAGTTTGAGATCAGATGTAAGAATATTGAAGATGTCATTCCAGTACTGGAATCTAGAAAAAAAGAGCCAATCCCTGGGCACTGGGATGACGATAGAAGGGGCAATGGTTATTGCTAAACTTAGATCGTTTTTAACTATTTGTCTTTTTTCTATGCAAGAAGTGTATTGATAAGTCCATTACAATTCAGTATTGTGAAAAATATAAGTCAAGTGTTAGTTAGGACATGGGGATTTTTTTTCAATTTTTGGGTAAGGTGCTAGGCAAGGTTTTTCCTGCCAAAATAGTAAGCTCTTTTTTAGGAGTAGGATATTTACCGGGTTGGCAGCATTATTGGTCTTCTTTTCTAATATTATTTATTACCGACATTATATTAATGCTTACATACGGAGGTGATTTTATACTATATAAAATGCCGAATTCAGGCATAGTTGTAGCTGCTATTTTTACCAAGCTAGCAATAGTTATGTTAGTGCTGCAATTAGTTGCAATATCCATTTTTCACATTCAAGATCCTTCAGCCAGCAGTGATGAGAATATAGTAGTACAAATAGCATCAGGACAGGTGATGACTGTTGCGCTTTCGATGCCGGCAATAATGTCAATTTATTATATTGTAAGTAAATTCTATTTAAGTATATGCAAGGCAATACTTAAATGTCCATTTTGGTTTAATGATCTTATGCATTTGTTCTTTTTCTTTATAATACCTTATTTATTTTTTAATATTGTAGAAGTAATAAAACCATGGCCGATAAGTACGATACAGCTTAGTTATAACAATGCAATATCAATCACATTTGAAGGGATTTTTCATGTGTTTTATGCAGTGATTTTATTGTACTTGACTGCATTTATATTCTGCGATCTGACTATGCATGATGCGATTGTTCTAAACAAAAGCATATTTGAGTATGTAAAAGAAAGTTCAATAGCCTTGAGTGACTATTTTCATGGCACTATTAAAAAAATAAGTATAGAATAGTACTTATTTGCTTATGTATTCAGTTTAAAAGATATACAGTTTGCGTGAATCTACAGGATATAATAAAGGTATTACAAGATTTTTGGGCAGATGAAGGGTGTACTATACTTCATTCATATACGTCTGAAGTTGGAGCTGGAACACTACATCCCGCAACAATCATGTCAGCAATTGACGAAAAATCAACAAAAATTGCGTATCTACAACCAGTAATAAGACCTACAGATGGGCGTTATGGCGACAACCCTAATCGCTTATATCAGCATCATCAATACCAAGTTATAATAAAACCATCTGGCAGCAATTTGCAAGATGTTTACTTAAATAGCTTAAAAGCTCTTGGTGTATCGACAAAAGAATATGATATTAAGTTTATTGAAGATGATTGGGAAAACCCAAGTGTTGGTGCATCCGGTCTTGGTTGGGAGGTTACATGCAACGGAATGGAAGTAACACAACTTACTTATATACAGCAAGTGGGAGGTATTGACTGCAGAATAATTCCTGGTGAAGTAGCATATGGGTTAGAGCGTTTAGCAATGTGCATACAGGGTGTAGATAATGTTTACGACATAATGTGGAACGGTAGCGGTGCAACTTATGGAGATATTTTTAAACAAAGAGAGCGAGAGTTTTCTTACCTGGCACTTGATTATTATGATACTAAAGTAGTACAACAGCAGTTTGAGGATACAGAAAAACTGTGTAAATTCCTTGTTGAAAAAGAATTGCCGATAGCAGCTTATGACCAATGTATTAAAACGAGCCATCTACTTAATCTACTTGATGCAAGAGGTGTGCTTGGTGTGAATGAACGTACAGCCTATATTGGTAGAGTGAGAGAGTTAACAAAAAAATGCTGTGAATTATATAGAGCAAAGTAGAATATGTTGTCACAATTATTGTTTGAATGTCTTTCAGAAGAAATTCCATCAAGAATGCAGAATTCATCTGCAGCTCAGGTTAAGAGCTATATCACTAATGCTTTTAGTAAAAATAATGTGAAATTTGCATCTATAGAAGTTTATGTGACTGCACGTCGCATTGCTCTTTTTATTGATGGCATAAGTGCTTTAGAGCTAAAAGATTCTAACAATGAAATTAAAGGACCAAGAGTTAATGCACCGAAAAGTGCTATCGAAGGTTTTTTGAGAAAAAATCGGAAAGGTGAAGAAGATTTACTCATTCGCAAAGTAAATGATGAAGATTTTTACTTCATTAAGAGAGAAAGCTGCTTATTTAACATCAACGGGTTTCTCAAAAATCAACTGGAGGAAATGCTAAAAAACTTTTCTTGGCCAAAGAGTATGAGATGGAGTGAAAGAAAAGAGAGATGGGTTAGGCCAATTAAAAATATTCTATGTATTTTAAATGACGAAATAATACCTATATCTTTTGCAGGGGTTACAGCATGCAACGTGACGTATGGTCATAGGTTTCTTTCAGGTGATGCAGTACTTACTGTTAAAACACCCAAAGACTATTTTGAATTGTTAGAAAAAAATAATGTCATTCTCCAGTTGGACAAAAGAAAGCAATTTATACTAGATCAGATTAATAAGTTTACAAAAGAGGAGAACTTACAACTTGAAAAAAATGATTATTTACTTAATGAATTGGCAGGGCTTATAGAGTGGCCAATAGTATTATTTGGTAAAGTAAAATCATCAGAATTACCGAAGAAAGTAATACTTAGTATAATTAATACGCAGCAAAAGTATCTTGCTTTAAGTGATGGACAGAAAATATCACATTTTGTTACTGTTGTAAATGTTAACAACAATGAAGTTGTCAAAGGCCATGAAAGAATATTAGAAGCACGTCTTGCTGATGCCCAGTTTTTGATATCTCAAGACAAGAAGGAAAACCTAGATTACTATGTCAAAAAATTGAGCTCTATTTCATTTCATGCTTCGCTCGGTAGCGTAGAAGAAAAAGTGAAGCGTATTATCGCTCTTTCAAAGTATATAGCGATATTTATTCCACATGCTTCATTAATTAAAGTTGAACGTGCTGCATATTTAGCAAAGGCAGATCTTGCAACGTTGATAGTGAAAGAATTTCCGGGATTGCAAGGAGTAATGAGTGGATACTACGCTTCTTATTTTCAAGAGGATAAAGAAGTAGTGGAAGCTATAACTGAGCACTATAAGCCAATTGGATCGGACCAAGAATGCCCTAGATCTCCTACTGCGATTGCTGTAGCTATTGCAGACAAAATGGATAGTTTGGTTGGCTTAATTGCAGCAGGTGAGAAAATCTCTGGTTCGTATGATCAGTTTGGTTTGCGTAGAATGACAATTGGTATAATTAGAACAATACTTGAAAATAATTTGCATATTCCAATTAGATTGCTGATAGATAAGTCAGTATCTTTATGTTCAAGGCTTCTATTGAATAAAAATATAACTCCAGTTGATAAGCCAAGTGAAAAACAAATTTTAAAACTAGTATTTAAATTCTGCTTAGAAAGGTTCAAGATTATTTTAAAAAATAGAAATATAAGGCAAGATGTTGTAGATTCAATACTATATAAAGTCGATATTAATGATCTGCTGAAAGCGGAAAAGCAAACTGTGATATTGGATCGTTATCTTAGTACAAAAGAAGGTGAACAGGTTCTAAGCACTTATAAAAGAGCCAGTAACATGATGAGCAAAGTGAGAAAAAGTGATGGCACTACTTATAATGCATCTTACAGTAAGAAGTTTTTGATTGAAGATGAGGAGATTGCGCTATCAAATTGTGCTATATCTGCTTGTAAAAACATCAAACAAGCGATAGAAAATAACGACTTTAATACAGCGCTTGATGAACTTGCTCGTTTTGCTCCATTTATCAATCAATTTATGGACAGTGTAAAGATTAACTGTGATTCTAATGAGCTTAGAATAAACAGGTTATCTTTGCTTGCAAATGTTGTTTCTACCTTTCATTTAGTAGCAGAGTTTAACCTTATACAGGTTAAACAATTGATAAATGCTCAGGCAATATAAGGAACAAATCAAATCATCTCCACAATCCTGTGGCGTTTATAAGATGATTGGAGATAAGAGTAAGGTTTTATACATTGGTAAAGCAAAAAACTTGAAGTCGAGATTATCTGACTACCTTCAATTCGAAAACCTTTCTGAACGAATCAGAGTAATGATCTCACAGGTTATTAAGGTTGAAATATTCATCACTGAGAATGAAATCGAAGCATTGCTTCTTGAAGCACAGTTAATAAAATCGTTAAAACCATCTTATAATATTTTGCTTAGGGATGGAAAATCTTATCCTTATATAACAATTTCTAAGCATGATTATCCAAGAATAGCGAAATATAGAGGTAAGTTTAAGAAGAATGAGTTTCATTACTACGGCCCTTTTCCATCTGCTGCTGCTGTTAAGAACACTATATTATCATTGCAAAAAGCTTTTCTCTTAAGAGTATGTTCAGATCAATATTTCTCTTCAACAAAAAGACCATGTCTTGAGTATCAAGTTAAGCGCTGTTCAGCACCATGCGTAGATAAAATTACAAAAGATGATTACTGCAAATCAGTAAAACAAGCACAAGATACTCTGCTAGGAAGGAATAAAGAAGTGCAAAGACAGCTATTTTCTACAATGGAAAAGTGCAGTAGGGAGATGAACTACGAGCTTGCTGCTGTCTATAGAGATCGATTGAAATTTCTTCAGCAAATTCAAATGCAGCCAATGGATTTTTCTTTTGAAGAAGATGCAGATTTCTTTAGCGTTGTACGTGAGGCAGACTTAGCATGCATTGGTGTACTATCTTTCAGAGATAAAGGTAACTATGGAAGCATTCCTTACTTCATTGAGAATTGTAGTGATCATTCAAATGATGAAATTTTATCCACCTTTTTGGTCAATTTGTATAATCCAGTTAACACACCACCAGCGCAAATTTACGTTCCCGATTTTATTAAGGATAAGGAAATTATAGAACAAGCACTTTATGCTCTTACTCAAAAATCAATAAAAGTTTTGCATGCGAAAAATAGTAAAGAACGTGATTTATTGAATTTTATTTACAATAATTCTCAGCATAGTCTAGAACAGAAGCTTACTGATTATAGAAATAACCTAGAAAAGCTCGAAGAGCTTAGGAAGATTTTCTCGTTACCAAATATTCCAAAGCGTATCGAGGTTTATGATAATAGCCATATATCTGGAAATCAACAAGTTGGTGTGATGATTGTTGCAGGGCAGGAAGGTTTTTTAAAAAGTGAATACAAAAAATTTACTATAAAAGAAGAAATTTCAGGTGATGACTATAAAATGATGAGAGAAGTGCTGACTAGACGTTTCTCTGGCAATATAAAAGATATAATCCCTGATTTTTTACTGATTGATGGCGGTCCAGGACATGTTTCCATAGTGCAGAATGTGTTGGAAATATTGAATATAAAAGTTCCTTTTGCTTGTATGGCAAAGGGTCATGATCGTAATGCAGGAAATGAAAGATTTTATGTGCCGGACAGAGAAGAATTTACTCTAGCAAGTGACAGTAAGGTCATGCTTTATTTACAATTGCTGCGTAATGAAGCTCACCGTTTTGCGATAACTTCGCATAGAAAAAAACGCGATAAACAGTTTTTTGCTTCACAATTAAGTGAAATATCCGGTGTTGGCAGTAAAAGAAAGAAGGCACTCATGTCTCATTTTGGTTCTGTAGAAAATATAAGCAAAGCTTCTCTAGCTGAAATTCAAAACGTACCTGGAATTAGTAAAGGTTTAGCAGAAATCATTCTTCAACACGTGAATTCTAAGAAAGGTACTCCTAAATAGGTACTCTAAAATTAACCTTTATTTCTTCTTAATAAGACATAAAAAGCTCCTTTGCCACCATGTTTTTTTATGGCTTGCTGATAGTATAAGATCATATTTCGAACTTTTGTGTCATTCAACCACTTATTTAAGCTATTCTTTATAGTGTCTATTTTATCTGTACTATTACCATGCCCCGTAATTACCAATAAGCACCTATTCCTTGCTTGATAATTTTTGATAATAAAATCTATCAATTTACAATAAGCATTATCTATACTATAGCCATGCAAATCGAGTTTATCGCTTATAAAATATTTGCCCCTATCGATCTTTAATTTTGTATTGTAGTCAAGACAAAATGATGAATAACCATTATCAGTATTAAGAAAATTTTCTTGTAAACTAGAGGCACCTTTATCAATCATAGATTTTATATTTACTTTGTGATCAACTTTCAAAGTAACTTTTCCACATTCTATTGGCTTAACATTTTTTTGCCAATCTAACTCATCATCTGACATAAATTCATTAATTGAACTGCATAATTTTACAACAATATATAAACACAGTAAAATATTGCTTATTCTATAAAAAACTGATTTTCAATAATGAGATGAAATCATCAAAAGCTAATGAAAACTGTTGGATATATGGAAAGCACACTTGTATTTCAGCATTAAGAAACAAAAATAGGCGGTGTATAGAACTGTTAGTAACAGAAAATTTCTACAGAGAATTTGAGAAAGAAATTAAACAATGTGCAGATAGTAAGGGCATTAAACCTCGACTGGTAGAGAACAAAATGTTCAATGATGTTTTACCCAAAGGTGTCAATCATCAAGGAATTGCTTTAAAAGTTGCTCCTATTTTTCACAGCTTAAATATCGAAGAAATAGCTGAAGGTTCAGGTGACAGCTCTACTATAGTCATTTTAGATCAAATTACTGATACACACAATATAGGGTCGATTTTAAGAACCTCAGCTTGTTTCAACATTGATGCACTGGTTTTACCACATCACCATTCACCGAGCGAAAATGCATCTATCGCAAAAGCAGCAAGTGGAGCACTGGATATTGTTCCTCTAATATACGTTACAAACATAGTAAAAACGATGGAGTCTTTAAAAAAGATAGGCTACTGGTGTTATGGGTTTGATTGCAATGCAAAGGAAAATATAGATGAAATAAAGAATTTTGGGCAAAAAAGAGTAATTATTTTTGGTTCTGAAGAGAAAGGAATGCGGAGATTAGTGAAAGAAAGTTGTGATTATCTTTTAAAAATTCCAATGTCAAACGTAATTGATAGTCTAAATGTTTCAAACGCAGCAGCAATAGGACTATATTCCATTTACATTAAAACAAAAATCACTGCAAATTAGTTGCAATAAAACAAGGATGTCATTCCAGCATGTGATACTGGAATGACAACAGTGAATGACATCTTGCGATGTCATTCACTAGCACTTACATTACCAATCCCAAGAAAGAGGTGAACTTGAATCTGTTGGAATCTCGAAGGATGGCTGTGACACTATCTCTTTTATCTCATTTTTAAGCCATTCACTACCTTCTTGCCCAGCATCCGTGATAGCTTGCTTGAAACTGCTCTCTAGTACAGCTTTAGCAGCTTCAGTGACGTTACCATTACCATTTATAGCATTTCCTATTGTAGTTAACTTAATTAACTCAGCGTTTAAGTCAGCAGGCATCTTATCAGTCTTAGCCTTTATAGCAGTGACATCAGCTCCTAAGGTATCTGTAATCTTATCGGTTTTAGTTTGTATTGCAGTAACCTTATCTCCTAAATTAGCAGCATTTGTAGCGGTTTCTATAGAAGTTACTTTAGCTGTTAAGTCAGCTGGAATAGTATCAGTTTTAGCCTTTATAGCAGTGACATCAGCTCCTAAGGTATCTGTAATCTTATCGGTTTTAGTTTGTATTGCAGTAACCTTATCTCCTAAATTAGCAGCATTTGTAGCGGTTTCTATAGAAATTACTTTAGCTGTTAAGTCAGCTGGAATAGTATCAGTTTTAGCCTTTATAGCAGTGACATCAGCTCCTAAGGTATCTGTAATCTTATCAGTCTTAGTTTGTATTGCAGTAACCTTATCTCCTAAATTAGCAGAATTTGTAGCAGTTTCTATAGAAGTTACTTTAGCTGTTAAGTCAGCTGGAATAGTATCAGTTTTAGCCTTTATAGCAGTGACATCAGCTCCTAAGGTATCTGTAATCTTATCGGTTTTAGTTTGTATTGCAGTAACCTTATCTCCTAAATTAGCAGAATTTGTAGCAGTTTCTATAGCAGTTACTTTAGCTGTTAAGTCAGCTGGAATAGTATCAGTTTTAGCCTTTATAGCAGTAACATCAGCAGATTTAGCTAAAGGAGCTAGTTCAGCAGATTTAGCTAAATTACCTAACTCAGTTCCTAAATCAGCAGGCATCTTATCAGTCTTAGCCTTTATAGCAGTGACATCAGCTCCTAAGGTATCTGTAATCTTATCAGTCTTAGTTTGTATTGCAGTAACCTTATTTCCTAAATTAGCAGAATTTGTAGCAGTTTCTATAGCAGTTACTTTAGCTGTTAAGTCAGCTGGAATAGTATCAGTTTTAGCCTTTATAGCAGTGACATCAGCTCCTAAGGTATCTGTAATCTTATCAGTCTTAGCCTTTATTCCTGATATCAGATCTGTTCCGACTTGAGTTTTTATGGTAACTAAGTCAGCGCTTAAGTCAGCTGGAATAGAATCAGTCTTAGTTTTTATTGCATCTACATTAGTTCCAATACCTAATAATGTAGCAATTGCACCTCCAGTCATGAACTTTGTTGCTGTAGCACTGTAATCTATTTCAGCAGCACCATTAGGTTCATACTTAAAAGTGTTGAAAACATTAGTAGCATTGTCTACACCAAAGGTATACTTATTCTGTGCAGCATCTTCATAAATTATGCTTTTAATGTTAGGGGATGGTACATTTCCTCCAGAGTTGTCTTTAAAAGTTAAACTAGCCATATCACTTTCCGTTAATTATAAAAACCATAATGTGCATGAAAATAATATAAATTCCGTAAATACTAGATTTTGCATAAGATTTCCTTGAAGCTTTTCGCTTCAGAATTCTTCTCTTGTGATCTAAGTATGTAGCAGACTATGTCATCCTAGTAGTCCCTTTGGTGTCATTACAGTGTGTGACACTGATTTTTCATAATCATCAAAACGTTGTATTTTTATATAACTTCTGTACTCACCAGCTTGATGTATGATCAGAATTCCTGGATCCCAGTGTCACGCACTGGGATGACATCTTTTTTCTGGAGACAAATACATCTCAATCCTCATATAGTTATGTGTCTGGACACCGTAATGACACCGAAGGAGCTATCTGAATAGCGCTGAAGGGGCTACTCAGATCTGTCATTCAAGTACTGGAATCCATTTTTCCATCATAAGAAATGTTGATTACTTTTATACTAGCAAATTTAAATGGATGCCAGTGTCTGAGCACTGGCATGAAACCATCATAAGGTGAACCAGTGTCAGCTGCTTGAATGACAAGAAGAGGGCAGGGCCCTCCTTGTGTATTAGATATAGGCTGAGTTATGATCGTGATAAACATGATCGCTTGCGCAATCAAACATTGTCACAAAACCATTCTCTAGATAGAGATTGTATTCATGATGTTGATCTGATAACTCAATGTTATCTTGCGTTTCTAAGCTGAAGTGACTTGAATCTGACAGCAATTCGTAATTTGGATTATCTATTTTACTAATGCTACTTATTACTTTGCCATTACCATTTGATATAGCCAAACTATAACTATCACCATCCTTCATTATTTTGACGGATACCTTATCTTCAGGTAACACTATAAGCTTTTTTGTGTCACTATCGTGAATTAGAAATTTGCCATCTTTAAAGTAATACTTGTCTTCTGGCAAAGCGCCAATCTTATAATCCGATGTATGCAGTTTGTTCCAAAAATCTAACACAGATTGCTTATCTGCTCCTTCTGCTCTATTATACAAGGCTTTCACATCATTATAATCTATGATTACATTTGCCTTATGCTTTCCTTCTACATCTCTATCATAGCTCTTTTCTATTTTCAAGATTGTGTCTTTCAACACTACCTGCTCTTTCTCCTCCACTGAAGCTGACCTTTTTGCCCTTGTTGGAATTTGTGGTTGATCAGACTGTATTTCACTGTTGTCGTTTCTCTCTTCAGCAACAACATTAGTAGTACTATGAACTTCTGTCTTAGTTTCACTTACTTGCCCTTTTGGACTTTCGGTTTGTTTCTCTTTTGTGAATATTCTCTGATAGTCCGTGTAGCCTCTATTAGTGTCACCGATATCACCACTACCTTGATCGAAAGTTATTTTTTTGCTTCCATTTCCCATATTCTCAATTTCAACTTGAGGAGAAACAGATGCTAGGAAATCATTATAACTGTAGTTGTAGTCAGCGGAAAAGAATATTTTCCCTTTGAAATTATGGAAGTTATTAGATAACATTCCAATTTCTTCATCACCATCAAATAATTTTACCTTAGTGAAATATGTTTGATCTTTTATTCTAACTATTTCACCACTGGAGTTTCTTTGTATGTGGTAATCATTTGGGTCGTACTTTATAGCAAAAAGTTTGCCAGAGCCATATTTCTCTAAGTTTATAAGGCCCACATTTACATGTTTATGGGAATAATCTCTCTTTTCATATTCATGTGCAAATATTGGATCTATATATCTATATTCATCTGGTATATCATCACCTCGAACATCATACCTGTATTCAGTACCATATTTATCAGATGGTGCTAGTTTATATGCTCCGTCTTTTTCCACTAATTTTAGATGAGTGATACTAGTTGGTAATTGAAACCTTACATTTACTCCGTGATCATGAATAAATAGATCACCTTTCTCGGTAATATAAAAGCCCATATTTTTGAACTCATGTAAGCGCTCGTCTCCTTGCTTTACGACAGCTTCATATACATCATCGTCTGTCCTATCTGTTCCCTTATTATCCAGTAATTTTCCTTTTTCCACGATTACTCCATTTGCCTTTTGCTCATCAGAATATTGGGCATGCTCTGAATCCTGATGATTCAAAATTTTGGTACCTCTAAGGAGCAGAGAATCTAAATCTTTTTGAATATGTCCAGTGCTAGGATGCAACAATTCGTTTTCATGTAAATGTGCTTCATCAAAGTATTCATCGCGTTCAACTGTTCTGCCATCTATTAAAGAAGCTTTATACTGACCATTTTCTTTTGTGACCGCCATATAAGCACCACCATCATATTGAGTATTTAAGTTGTGCAATATATCCTCAAAAACAAAAGTTTCTTTAGTTTGACCTTCAACTTGCTTAAAAAATCCTGATTCACTCGATAATTCTCCAAGCTTTGTATTTCCCTCATATATAGACAGTGCACCCATATCTCCGTGACCAAGAGCTTTGATAGAGAAAACTTTACCTTCTTGTAGATTAATATGAGCACCTCTGATTAGGTTTGGATCGATATTAACCATCTCTTCTAACATCTTTTCTACGTCAATGTTCTGAGTTGCCTTTAATTGTTTTGAACCAGTGTCTATCATCTCATCAAGTAAGGATTTTTTCAATTCTTCATATCGAGAGGAAGAAGTAATGAAGTTATATTTTTCCAAAAGTTCTTCATAGGAAATCTCTTGCTTATGGTATTTTTCACGTACTTCAGCGGATTCCTTGCGAATCTGCTCATCCAGGTCTTTTAATGCATTATCATAAACTTTTTTTAGATTCTCATCGTAATTTGACAATGTCCTTAAAGCCTGATTTTTATACTCTTGACTGTTTTGATATTCATTACCTTGTTGATCAGAGTAAGTCAGCTTAACCTGCCCATCAGTAGTTTTTACTGCCTTTAAGAAATGATATTCCTTTGATATATCGAGGGTATCATTTGTTGCCCTATTAACAGCACGAGCATAATCGTAAAATGACACATGCTCTACAGCAGAGAAACTTCCTACGTTTTCTCCATCTATCTTTTCTATATTTGCTTTATAGTAGGATATGTTTTTAATTTCTCCACCCACTATTTCTTGACCAGTTGCTATAAAATCTCCTTTTGTAACTTGCAAAGCGTTGAGATGTTCCATTGCAGTTTCTGTGTCATTCAAATCAAGCCAGTCTTTAAAGGCATCATTATGGCCTCTTATTTGATCTAGAAAATTTCCTGACTTATGTGAATCACCTTTACACAAAGCTTCTAGGTAGTCTCTTAATAAACTAGGATCTTTTTCCTGTAAGTACATTATCAACGCATGACCAGTTTTATAAACCAAACTATTTTCTTCACTGTTATTTGAATATTTTAAACTTAAAATTTTATCTAAATCTAGATTTGCAGCTTCAGTTTTGTCGATACTTGATCCTTGAGCATTGAACTTATGATCTGAATGGTGCTCAAAGTAATCTGCAATTCCCTCCATTAATACTGTAGGTAGAGGTTTACCTCCTGTAGCTAAGTAAGTTAAACCATGTGCAAATTCATGCTGAAGGTTATGAACGCCACCTTGCTGATAGACATACATCTCAGCAAAAATATCAGCTTCTCCTTTGTAGTAACATTTACCACCTTCATCTCCAAGGTAAGAACCAAAACGTTCGCTTCCGCCAAGATGAGTGTAATCAGCCTTATCATCAAACACATAAATTTTGAACGTTTGTTCTGAGCTACCAGGCTCCAACTTAAATGCATCTTTAAAATTAGTAGCTGTTTCTCTTATTTCACTTTCAATGTGAGCAACTTTACTTGCTCTTAAATTATGAGAATAAACTTCTACTTTAATATTTAAATCTTTAACTTCTATGATATGCTTGTTGTTAAAATATTCATCTTTAGATATATTTTTATTTACTTGTCGATTGATTGTCATTACTTTAACCCCTAGTTTATTAGTCTTTACAATATCAAGCATAAAGTGACTCATCTGAAAAAAACGTAAATTCTCATGTTAGTATAATTTATATCTTAATAAAAAAGTATAGATAGTTAACTTAATATGCAACATTTAGAATGTGGCTAAGATTCTATAGCTAACCTTAGGTGGCTGCTAACAAGTAACGGAATTATAAATATTAAGAAATTTATCAATTTTAAAAAAGGCAAAAAAATCCCTATGTAGCGAGTTTTATAATGTAAATTGGCATTGTAATAATGTGCTAACGCTTATTTAAAGTGCGTTTTGGCTGAATGTAGAAAAAATAAAAAAGACATGCAGCCGCTATAATTTTCATGTAATTTGCCAATAAATATCTGAGTTTTTTACTGAATTTTTGTTGTTGAACCCGCGCGGATCAAAAACAAGGATAAGTACTCTTACTGGTATGATAAGGAAAGTGGGAAGGTTTGTCAAGGAATTTCATTCAACAAGAAGTCTAAAAGCAAATTGACTTCCATTCCACTAAAGCACTATACTAAAGCTACGATGGGTAATTAGCTCAGTTGGTAGAGCACTTGCTTGACGTGCAAGGGGTCGCTGGTTCGAGCCCAGTGTTACCCACGATTTTTGCTCATAAAAAGATTTTGTATGACAGCAGTGCACAATGGCAAACACTCAATAGCAGAGTCCAAGCGCTTAATTTATTCCATAATAATAGTTGCAATAACAATGCTTATGGAGATAGTAGGTGGAGTAATTTCACATTCGCTTGCTCTACTATCAGATGCAGGGCATATGCTCACTGATCTTTTTGCCTTGATTTTAAGCTGGATAGCGCACAAATTTTCAGCTAAGAAATCTGATTTACAGAGGTCATATGGGTATCACAGATTGCAGATAATTGCAGCATTTGTTAATGGTTTAACTCTATTTCTCATTGCAGCGGTCATTATAATTGAATCAATAAAAAGATTTATTTTTCCAGTCAATGTTGAATGGAAAGTAATGTTAATAATTGCTACACTTGGCCTAATTTCTAACATTATAGTCTTTTTTATATTACATAGTAAATGTGAAAGCAATATAAACATAAAAAGTGCTGTATTGCATGTTATAGGAGATATTTTAGGTTCTGTAGCTGCTATACTTGCATCCATAATTATCATGTTTACCGGATGGCAAATAGTGGACCCTATTTTGTCAGTATTTGTCAGTGTAATAATCTTAAGCAGTGGCTATAAAATTCTCAAGAATTCTTGTCATATACTTCTTGAAGGTACACCCGAAGGTGTATCCGCTGAGGAGGTAAAAAGTGAGATTGTATCTAAGTTACCTGAAGTGATAGATGTGCATCACATACATGCATGGTCACTATCTGATAATTATTTTATACTTACTATGCATGCCAAGATAAAGCAAAATGGACAACACACTAATATTTTGTATGAGATAAAAAAAATACTATTAAATAGATTTGAAATTGCACACTCTACAGTTGAAATTGAATACGATGAGTGCGTAGACAGTAAAATACTTAAGCATTGACATCTATAGGCTATTTGTTATTACTACAATATCATAATATTATAGAGAGTAGGCTATGATAGGTATTTCTCAAATACAATTTCCTGGAAAGGATTCTTACAGATTAAAGACAGCAAGTTACTTCGCAGCTTTTGTTTCTTTAAGCATTTTAGTTAATCCTGCCAATGTCTTTTTATCTTTTGCCACATTGTTTTTTAGATCTGAAATAAAAACTTTTTACGTTTATAAAGACATAAAAGCTGCAAAGCAGGAAAAAATAAGTAAAAAGGAATATTGGGAAATATTTTTTGAAAAAAATAAAATTAAGATAGCATCTTTCCTTTTGTTTTTTGCTTCTGTAACATATCTAACCTTTACAACTACTTTTCTGCTCGTTTCGTTACTTGCAACAATACCACTTGCAATGGTTTTAATTCTATTACAAAGTGAATTAAGGCCAAAGGATTTTAATCCATTTACGTTACTCAAAGCTGCTATAAGTTTCTTTTTAGAAGGCATAAAAGAAAATACTCGCAGTATGACAAATAAGTTTGATGATACTTATGAGCATTTACTGCCCCATCAATTGAATGACGATATTAGTAATAATATTGGTAAGTTAATACGCAAATATGATCCAGTACCAGAAGACGCTATTAATAATGAGGGATTTAAAGAATTTATTGAATATATAAATCACTTACATATGCTTGATGGCCAACCATTTAGTAATGAGAATAAGGGAAAATTAGTAATGTTTTTGCAAGATTTTTGCAAAGGTAATGAGAAACATAGCTCTGGCTTCACTGGTGGACAAATTCTTCTGTTAGTTCTTAGAGCCTGCAATGATGGAGATAGAGAAGCTGTAAAAAATAAAAAAGACGCGTTGATTGCAAATTTACTAGATAGCCAAACTTTCTCTAGAAAAGAACGAATTCCTAACACATGTTTTACTGGTATTATCTACAGAATGTTAAGTACATTAGAGGGTATTCATTCCGATCCAGAGATTAAATTTACACCACCTAGACAAATGCTCCTTACAGAAGCAGAAAATGAAGCACGTAAGTTTATGTTAGACAGGCTAAAAAATAGGAAAAACGGTAAAGAAATTCTTAGGGCTTGGCATAACGCCCAAAATAATTATGAAGATGATAAAAGTCAAAAAATAGTTGATGATTTTATTGCAGAAGTAAGCATTACTTTAATGAGAAGATTACTGAGTTTTACTTCTCAATATAGTGAACAAATTGTGCTGACGTTAATGAAAAATATTAACTCTGTAAAGTTAAATAAATTAGAGCACTTTGCGCTGTCTCAGCACATAACAAATAAACTACAGGGGGATGGTTTAGACGATCAACTCGAAAACATCAAAGGAAAAGTCTTTTTGGAGCTTTTAAACCAAAATTTACTTAGAACAGATTTTTTTCTCAAGGACTCATCTTTAACTGAAGCTAAGAGAATAGCTAGCAAAATAATAAAAGAAGAAGTAAAAGAATTAAAATTGAAAGCCAAGAAGACTATTAAGGGTCAAGTGGACAGAATGTTAGATAGTTTAAGAATGTTACCACTAAAGAAAAGGTGTTATAGGGTATACACGGAACTGAGTAAAAATAGCAGAGACGATAAAGAAGAAATAAAGAAAATTCTGCAAGAAAAGCTAGCAATAACAGAAGCAGTGATAAATAACATGTTAAAAAAAGAAGCTTCACACAGGCTAGAGATAGAGATTGAAGATATTTATAATCAAAATAAGCGCAATGTAACCACACTTTATGAAAAAATACAAGAAGTGAAGCAAAGATTCATTGAAGATGAATTTTTAATACCTCAAGAAGTAGAGAATATAACAAGAGTAAAAATTACAATCTTAAATAAAGAAGATAAAATAATACCATCAAGCAGTTTATCTCGTAGTTTAAGTGTCAGTGATTTAACATCTCATCGCTTATAAAAACTTATGCTCTCTGCCTTGCAGAAGATTTGCAATATTTTTGTAATGCTTCAAGAAAATTAATATCGCTACAGTGAGTAGTATAAGGAATAACTCCTTTTGAAAAAAGAAAGATGCTATAACAGCTGCTGCAGTAGAAGCCAAGGAAGCAAGAGAGGAGTACCGAAAGATAAAAAATACTATTAGCCAGACAAATACAAATGCTAATGCTATAGAAATGTTAAGTGCTATCAAAACTCCTAAAGTTGTTGCAACCCCCTTTCCTCCATTGAACCTTAGCCAAATGGGAAACATATGCCCTAGAACTGCTAAAATTGCAGATACATATATATAAAAATCGTTATTATCACAAAATTGTTGTGCTGTATAAACTACGATAAACCCTTTAGAGGTATCCAGAAATAACGCAAGAGCAGCAAGAAATTTATTTCCTGTCCTTGCAACATTTGTAGCGCCAATGTTTCCTGAACCTACTTCTCTTAAATTTATACCATTTATTTTTGCAATAATTAGGCTAAACGGTATTGAACCTAATATGTAAGATAATACAAAGACTACAAATATCTCTATCATAGCAGAAATCTAGCTAATTTTATTATTCCTTAGCCTTTTTAGATAACATTGGACTTCATTGTTAATCTGATTGCTAAACAGTATAAGTGCTGTCATATTGATGAGTGCTAAACAAGAGAATAAAGCCCCACCAATATTAGCAATAGCCATTATATCTTTAGACAAACCTGACAAAAATGAAACTACTACCACCGCTATACGATATATTACTACACTTTTTACACCAAACAAATACAGCCATCCCATTTCACAACAATATACAAATGAAATTACTGAGGAAAACGCAAACAAAGGCGCAGCGATGGTTAAAAGTATAGGAAACCAAGAAGAAACTGTTTCAAATGTTTTTTGGGTGATCAATATTCCCTCGCCAATGCCGGTCTGGTATGCACCTGTTATTACTATTGTTATTCCTGTCAAGCAACAAATTAACATTGTATCAAAGCATGGTTCTATCATCGCAACCAGCCCAGTTCTCACTGGCTCCTCATCTTTAGCTACAGCGTGAGTAATTGCAGCAGAACCAACACCTGCTTCACTGGCAAAAATTGCCCTTTGAATCCCAGCGACAAATGCTCCTACTACTCCACCACCAACAGCATTGAAGTCTATCATACTGGAAAACAATATTTTTAATGTATTGCTAAAATTGTGAATATTGAATGCAATAATCGTGAAACAACTCAAAATATATATGAGTGACATAATAGGTACTAGTGCAGAAGATACTCTAGCTATTCTCCTGATTCCACCGATAATCACTAGAGCAAGTAATGTAGAAATTATGAAGGAAAGAACCCAAGGATGACTATCTATCCAGCTTGAATAGCCAGATAATATTGAAACCATTTGATTAGTCTGAAATGCTACACTTCCACCAAGACCTGACAATACAAAAAACACTGCATATATTGCAGCTATCACAATACCAAGCTTCTTAAATCCAAATTCCTCTAGTCCATTTCTTATATATTGAAAGGGACCACTGAATAACTGCTCCTGGCCTTCTGTTCTGTGTCTGAATGCTAAAGTTACTTCAGCAAACTTTGCAGACATACCAAAAAAGCCTGTGATCATCATCCAAGGTACCGCTCCTGGCCCTCCCATTGAAATTGCAATTGCAACACCAGCAACAGTTCCAAGGCCGACTGTACTTGAAAGTGCAGTTACAAATGCCTGAAAATGAGTAATGTGACCATCGTGATGATCTGTGTCATATTTTCCACATAAAATAGCGAACGCATGCTTAAACATCCTTATGTTGAGAAATCTAAAACGTAGTGTTAGAAATATATAACCAAAGGCCAATAAAAGAATTATAAATGGTACGTGAAAGATCTTGAAAAACAACACTTCATTCATGAAGTTGCTTATTCCATTTAATGCAGTGTCATAACTTTTATAAAAAATTGAAGCAGCGTATACATCATTAAATGATAGGCAAAATAACACTATATAAAGCATTCTATAAATCATGTTTATACCTTTTGTAATAAGAATCTATTGTATTTAAGACTTCCCTTCTCAGTAGATATATCGCAACAGCATTTGGAATCATAAGGCACATAAACAGACTGTCACCTAAATAAGATATAAATTCTATATTTTTTGATATACAGCTGATATACACTGAACCCACTATAAAAAACTGAAACAATATCAGTACTTTTTTGTTACCAAATAAGTACACCAGGGCAACTTCGCAGTAGTAATAGTAAGCTATTATCGTGGAAAATGCAAAGGAAAACATTATCAGCGGAAGAGCTAGCTTGCTAAATAAAGGCAAGGCTGTTGAAAATGCTGAACTAACTAGAGTAATATCACCAATTTCATTGGTATTGTGCATACCAGTAATAATTATCACAACACCAGTCAAAAATGAGACTAATATTGTGTCTACAAATGGTGCAATCATAGCAACACTTCCAACTTTAACTGGATCTTTCTCTTTTACAATCGAATGTGCTATAGCTGCTGTTCCAGTACCCGCTTCATTAGCAAATACTGATCTTCTCACCCCCGCTATTAATCCACTCAATACTCCACCTTCTATAGCCGATTTGTTAAAGATATCTTGAAATATTATAGATAGAGCATTCAAAAGATTACTTCGGTTTACGCAGATTAAATACATGCACATGCCTAGATATAACATTATCATAATAGGCGCTAAACCTGTTGCAACGAAAGCAATTCGCTTTATTCCTCCCAATATTACAATGAAGACAAGCAGGGATATAATAATGGACGCATTGTATTCGAAGAGGTTATTTGACAATGCTGCTATCTGATTCGCTTGAAATGGTATACCGCCCAAAATCATTGCAATAATTAGCATAATCGCATAAGTGAAGGCAAGAAATCTACCAGTTTTTGCAAATCCAATTTTTGCAAGCCCGTACTTCATGTAATAAAAAGCCCCGCCAGTTGTATTTTCAGAGCGATAAGTGAATGCAAGCACCACCTCGGCAAACTTTATCGACATACCAAGTATTCCGGTAATTACCATCCAAAAGACTGCACTTGGGCCTCCTATTGTGATAGCTATTGCAACTCCTGATATTGTTCCAAGACCAACTGTTCCTGAAATGACTGTTGCAAACGCTTGAATATGAGTGATTATACCATTGTTATTACCATTACATTTTAGGTTGAATAGTGTTTGTATCCCATATTTGAACAACCTAAAGTTAATGAATTTGAATCGAACCGTACAAAAAATCCCAGTTGCAATTACCCAAATAATTATAAATGGTATGTTGAATATCTTCATATATAAAAGAGAGTTTAATAGATCAGTTACTTTTATAATCATGCTGCTCACTATTTTTTATATAGCTGACTAGTTTTATATGCGTAATGTATATAGAGTCCGGTACTTATTGGGATAGTCAAGATATAAACCCCACCTAAAATTGGTAGTGTTACCCAGGGCTTACTTATAAAAAATATGATCAATATTCCAAAAAATGACACAAATATATAGGATAAACTTTTAGGGACATAAATGTATTTTGCAGAGAAAGTTGGAATATGACTTATCGAAAAAAATGAGATGGTCAAAAAGTAACAAGCTGTATTCTTTACGTTAAAAAATTGCTCTATAAGAAGTAGATATTCACTTTCATGAGATTGAAAGGTAATAATTATTGGTAACAGAGCAAGTAAAGCACATACAGGAGCTGGAACACCGGAAAAGAAAAATTTTTTCCAGTATAATTGTTCTGAATGTAACGAAACATTGAATCTGGCAAGTCTTATTGATATGCAGATTACATATATCATTACTAAAATCCATCCTACAACTTTAATTTCATTTAACTTCCAAAAATATAAAAGAAAAGCAGGTGCTGAACCAAAATTTAGAAAATCTGCAAAAGAATCGAGTTGTGCTCCAAAATCGCTAGTTGATTTTAAAATTCTGGCTATTCTGCCATCCATTCCATCTATTATTGCTGCAATGATAATAAAAATTGCTGAAAATTCCCATTGTTCATTAAATGTGAATTTAAGTGAAGTAAGGCCAGCACATAAACCCAGTAAAGTTATAAAATTCGGAAATAACTTGGTAATAGGTAAGGATTTACCGTTACTTTCATCGTTATTCATACAATGTCAAAGGTAAGCTTCTCTTGTTTATTTAAATCTGCTATAACTGTCTCACCACCAATAACAGTTTGGCCTTCTGAGACTCTTACCTCTATTCCAGCAGGGATATAAATATTTACTCTGCTACCAAATCTTATAATTCCAAATCTTTCACCTGCTTTTACGCTCTGAGATGTCCTCAAATTACAAACAATGCGGCGTGCAATAAATCCAGCTATTTGTTCCACAATGATTTCTTTTCCCTTTTCATATTCAATCACAATAATCTGCTTTTCATTTTCATTACTGGACCTATTACTCATTGCAGAAACAAACTTGCCTTTCTTGTAGCTCATTTCCTTTATCGTACCAGATATTGGTATACGATTCACATGGACATTCAAAACGCTTAGAAATATGCTGACAAGTGTAAATTTCTTTTCTTCTTCATTCTCTTCTGATAAAGAGTAACTAACTTCTTCTATCTTTGAAATTACACCATCAGCAGGGCTTAATATAAAGTCCTTATTGTTTGGTACAGCTCTTGCTGGATCACGAAAAAAATAGGTACATAATAACGTTGGAAATAAGCAAGTAATTCCAGCTCCCCAGGATATAGAGAATGCTATACATGTTACGATAAAGGAAACAACTATAAATAAATAACCTTCTCTGTTTATATTAGGCAAACCAAAGCACATAATTTATTCTCGATAATTCATTATTAATAATTTATCATTTATAATTTCTCATGAAAAGCTTTTTTTCACTGCTTCACTTTTGGAATGATTATATAAGCATTTGCTTATATAATCATTGATGGGTATTAAATTTTTAATAAAAATTAAGGATTTTTACTGTTGTTAATATTATTTTAATAAAAACTTAATAATAATCCTTAATAATCTATGAATTAATATGTTCGCAATTTCGTATGACAGGGGAAATAGAAAAAGATGAATCTCCTTCCTTATACTCTGCAATTCGGATGGGTGATATTGAAGCTACAGAGCTACTAATAAAGTCTGGTGCAAACGTCAATGATAATTATGAACGTAATCGTACACCACTACATATTGCTATCGGGTATAAGCAGTTTGAAATAGCGAAATTGCTGATAAATAACGGAGCAAACGTTAACGCAAAAACTGGAAATCATGGCAAAGATGACTTAACACCAATGCACCTTGCAATTTTTGCAGATACACCAGAGTTTATAGAATTTCTAGCTAGCCATGGTGCATTGATTAATGAAAGAGAAAGCACTGAAGGACACATACCTCTTCACTTCGCTGCTTTATATGGAAATAAAAGTGTAATACAAGCCTTGGTTGATAAGGGACAGAATATTGAAGATATTGATAATAATGGGCGTACAGCTTTATTTTTAGCTATTAGGCAATGCACTGAAGCAGAGGATGATAGCAGAATAGAAGTTATCGAGTATTTGATAAATAAACTCAAAGCAGACATAACGAAAAAAGATAATAATAACAACACAATACTTTTTCCTGCTGCTAATAATTGTCTTGGAAAGGTAGTGAAACTCATCATTAAACAATATATAGAAAGCTTTGGTAGAGATCGGTTGAAGAATTTTATCAACCACAAAAATAAAGCTGGAATGGATGCTTTGGATATTGCACTCAATAGTGGAAATGAAAAGGCCATTGAAGTACTTAGCTCATATGGAGCAGATATCGAGAATAAAGTAACTCCCAAGATTACTGTAGAAAAACCAAATAGTACCTTAGATGGAGCAGAAAGTATAGAAGTGGTATCCCCAATCAAACAAAAATAAAAGCAGCTCTAAATTTCTTGCTTTATTTACATTCTTTCTATAGTATGATATATTAATGTTAGAATAGGGTATGTTTGCAGGTCAAAATAATAATCAACAGCAAAATAGAAATAGAGCACAGGCTTTAATAGAAAGAGTGCAAAATGCTTACAACAACACTAATAAAATTAAAAGATTCATTAATATAGTTTTATTAGTAAGTATGATTCCTTCATTTTTTCTTCTTGTACAGCTCTCTTTGTATTTATCATTAGTAAATTATTTTTTCAAACCAAGGGAAAATGAAAAAAGATTATCAGCGTGGCCAAAAAATGTTATTAGAATAACATTAAGCATTTTTTTAATTAATACACATTATCAATTCCTGTGTGCTTTTGGTACTGCCTATATTGTGCTTATGGTTGCTAAACAAATCACTCATTGAAGAAATACAGCAGTTTAACGATTTAATACAACAAATTCCAGAGGAAGAAAGGGGCCTTTTTGCTGCTGATATAGTCAATATTCTTCCCTTTGCTGCGCAAACTACTCATGATCCAAGTGCAGTTGCTAGTATAAACTTGAGTGTTGATAGACTCATAGAAAAGTATAAAGAGAATTTAAGCAAAGATGAATTCTATGTACAGCTAAATAGAGGCAACACAACCGACATTGAAGAGTACATCAAACAGTCAAATGAATTTACAGAAGGCGATAAACCTCATGCACTTGAATGCTTAAGATTTATCAATAGAACAGGAGATAATTTTAAAGACAACCATAGTAAGTTAACACTAAAACAGGCAGCTATTTTATGTTGGAAAGCCTGCAATGATAGAAATACAGGGACAGAAAATCAAAGAACTCCTTTGAATGATGAAGACATAAAAAACAGAAAAGATATGTTTTTAAAAGGTCTTGTAGACGCTGCAACAACTTACGGTAATCAAGGTCAAAGTTGTGCAGGTGGAACATACAATAAATTATTTGAGTCTTTATCTGGTTTACATCCATCAGTGGTTATTACACTCGATGGAGAAGAGGCTAGAGCAATGATAAAAGAAACGATCACACAAAAATTCCCTGAAATGGCCAGAGCCAATTTCACCAATTTCTCTGGAACAGAACAAGAAAGGATACGTAGCGAGTTACCAGAGTTATCATCTGAAACAGTAAGGTATATTATGACTACGCATTCAGCTCTTGAGAGAAGGTGTCAAGAGTTCAGCAGTAGATTAAACAATGATAAAAAGAATGAAATATTAGAAGAGTGTATGAGCAACTTATCCTGTGTTGAGCTAGAAAGTCCAATTGAAAGAAGAAGGTAAATTGTATTTGATTGTAGCCATTTATCTTGAAATATGAAGCAGAGTTTTGTATGACGGTTTCAATTTAAGTATATGTATTGGAATAGCATGTAAAATTGCTCTGTTTAGATAATCTGTTGTACTTTCCTATGTATCAAGGTCAAGGGTCCTTCCTTCAACTTAAAAATGTTGCTAATCAGCACATACAAATGTAATATTAATTAATATTTATAAATAAAGCAATTCCATGGAAAGTAACTACAACGCTGACGCAATAAAAATCCTAAGAGGTCTTGATGCTGTAAGAAAGCGTCCGGGTATGTATATTGGTGACACTGATGATGGATCAGGCTTGCACCATATGGTGTATGAGGTTGTTGACAATGCGATAGATGAATCTTTGGCTGGTTATTGTAGTAAGATTGAAGTTAGCATAAATGAAGATGGTTCAGTTTCTGTAACCGACAACGGTCGTGGCATTCCAACAGACATTCATCCAGAGGAAGGAATATCAGCAGCAGAAGTAATAATGACCCAACTACATGCAGGAGGTAAATTTGACAGCAATACCTATAAGGTTTCCGGAGGATTACATGGTGTTGGAATTTCAGTTGTTAATGCGTTATCGAGTTGGCTGGAATTAACCATCTGGCGCAATAAAAAAGAACATTTTATGCGCTTTGAAGATGGTGAGTCTGTTGAATCTTTAAAGGTAGTCAATGAAAACACAAGTAAAAGAGGAACTAGAGTAACGTTTATGCCATCAACGGGGACTTTTAGTAGTATTGATTTTAGTTACTCCACTCTTGAGAGTCGCATCAGAGAATTGGCATTTTTAAACTCAAATATTGAGATCATTTTGTGTGATCTCCGTAATAAACCACATGTAAAGTCTCATTTTAACGATAGTAAAGAGTCTGAAGATAATTTTGGTACAGCTAATTTTGTACGGTACTTAGACAAGAATAAGACACATGTTACTAAAATTGCCAGCATTAGAGATAATGTAAAAGATCTAGGTACCAGTGTAGAAATATCAATGGAGTGGAATGATTCCTACTATGAGAATATGCTATGCTTCACAAATAATATAAGACAACGGGATGGTGGTACGCATTTGGCGGGGTTTAGATCTGCACTAACCAGATGTATCAATAACTATGCAAACAATGAAGGTTTTTTGAAGAAGGCAAAAGTGAATTTGACTGGAGAAGATGTTAGAGAAGGCTTAACTTGTGTTTTATCTCTCAAGATGCCTGATCCTAAATTTTCTTCACAGACAAAAGATAAATTGGTCAGTTCTGAAGCGCGGGCAGTTGTAGAGAGCATAGTTTTTGACAAGTTGAGTACAATACTTGAAACTGACCCCAAGTTAGCAGCAAGTATAGTAGAAAGAGCGATTAGGTCAGCAAAAGGAAGAGAAGCCGCAAGAAAAGCACGAGAGTTAGTTAAAAATAAAAACAATATTAATATTGCAACTCTACCTGGAAAGCTTGCCGATTGTCAGGAAAAAGTTCCTGAGTTATCGGAATTGTTTATAGTAGAGGGTAATTCCGCAGGTGGTACTGCAAAGCAGGGACGTAATCGTAAAACACAGGCGGTACTTGCTTTAAGAGGGAAAATTCTAAACGTAGAACGTGCAGGGCTGGATCGTATTTTTTCATCTGCAGAAATTGGCTCTCTGATCACGGCAATTGGAGCTGGAATAGGGAGTGAGCACTTCGATATTGAAAAAACTAGGTATCATAAAATTATCATTATGACAGACGCAGACGTTGATGGCTCGCATATAAGAACTTTGATTCTAACTTTCTTTTTTAGATATATGCGTGAAGTAATTGAGAAAGGATATTTATACATAGCGCAGCCACCGCTCTATAAAGTTACAAAAAATGCTAAAGATACTTATATCAAAGATGATGAAACTTTTGAAGAGTATATAGTAAATTCAGCGATTAAAAGATTAACATTAAATGGTGTAGGCAAAGATTTGCGTTTCGTTTTGAATAAGTGCCTCAGTATTTCAAACATTAGCAAAAATTATGATAGGGAAATACCAAAAGATCTCTTAGAATCATTGCTAATTTTAAGCAAAAAGAATGCTCTATTGTCTGCTGATGAGATATTAAAATATTTAAAATTGATGTATAGTGAATATAATTGGGAAGTAGAAGTAAAAGATGAGGAAATTCACATTGCTAAATTGTTTCAAGGGTTAGCAGACAAATATGTATTCTCGCTTAGTATGCTTGAAAGCAAAGAAATACGGAATATATTGAGTTCTCTTGATAACATAATTGACTTATTTAATGGTGATTCATTTTTACAGTTGCAAGAAACTGAAATAAAAATAAAGTCTCCAAGTGCACTCGCAAAAATAGTGATGGATTATGGTAAAAAAGGTTTAACTCTGCAGAGATTTAAAGGCCTTGGTGAAATGAATGCTGATCAGCTTTGGGAAACTACACTCAATCCAGAAACTAGAACTCTGTTAAAAGTTGAAATAAAAGATTGTGAAGAAGCAGATAGTATATTTTCGGTGTTAATGGGTGATATAGTTGAACCACGTCGTGACTTTATAAATAACAATGCACTTAACGTACATGATGTTGATATTTGATTTTAGAAACGCTAAACCCTTATGGCTTAGCATTGTGTGCTAACCCGGCTATTTAAAACATACTACTAACCAATCCATTTCAGAAATCTGAATTGATCTCGGTTGTATTCCCATTTTCGATCATAAATATATAGATTTTCTTCCCTATTGTTGTTATAATTAATGCCTCGCTAAATTGAATATTAATGGATGAATGAATTAAGAAAGCTAAGTATTACAGAGATGCATGATGGACTTAGGAGGAGGAATTTTTCTGCTGTTGAGCTTGTAGAAACGCATATTAATGCAGTTGAAAATGAGCAACTAAATGCATTTATAACAAAAACTCCAGAAATCGCAATAAAAGCCGCTAAAATAGCAGATGAACATTTCTTAAAACAAAAAGATGATATTCCACCACTTATGGGCATACCAGTTGGTGTTAAAGATTTATTCTGTACAAAAGGAATAAAAACAACAGCATGTTCAAAAATGCTGGAAAATTTCATCCCGACTTATGAATCTACGGTATCTAATTTGCTTTTAAAAAGTGGAGCAGCCGTGCTTGGTAAGCTTAATATGGATGAATTTGCTATGGGTTCTGCGAACACAAATAGCTATTTTGGTCCTGTTGAAAATGTGTGGATTAGAAAAAGTGATGGAGCAAAAGTTGTTCCTGGTGGATCTTCCGGTGGATCTGCAGCATCAGTTGCTGGGTTTTTATGTGCTGGAGCATTAGGAAGCGATACTGGTGGGTCTGTACGTCAACCAGCAGCTTATTGCGGAGTAGTGGGAATAAAGCCAACTTATGGAAGGTGTTCACGTTTTGGTATGATTGCATTTGCGAGCTCTCTTGATCAAGCAGGAGTAATTACTCGTTCCGTTTCTGATTCAGCGTTAATGCTGGAAACAATTTGTGGCTATGATGAAAAAGATTCAACATCGAGCGAAAGACCAGTGCCTAAATTCTCTAATCTTATAAATGGTGATATCAAGGGTAAGCGCATTGGTATACCAAAAGAATATAGAATGGATGGAATTTCAGAAGAAATCGTTCATCATTGGGAAAAAGTTTCTTCCAATTTAAAAGAAAATGGTGCTGAAGTTGTTGACATTGCTCTGCCTCATACTAAATATGCGATACCGGTTTACTATCTAATTTGTTCTGCTGAAACTTCATCTAATCTTGCTCGCTATGATGGTGTACGTTACGGATTTAGGGTTGATGCTGATACCCTTGAAGAAATGTATTCGCTAACAAGAGCAGAAGGTTTTGGTAAAGAAGTGAAAAGGAGAATTTTAATTGGTGCTTATGCGCTTTCTTCAGGTCATTACAATGAGTATTATGAAAAAGCACAGTGCATTAGGGCATTAATTAGAAATGATTTTACAAAAGCGTTTGAAAAAATAGATTACATACTTGTGCCATCTGCTCCAACAGAAGCTTTTGGCTTAAATGAAAAGCCAGACCCGCTAATTATGTGCATCAATGATGTGTTTACCGTGCCGGCAAGCTTATCAGGGTTACCTGCTATTTCTGTTCCTGTTGGACTTTCCAATGAAGGCTTACCACTTGCTTTGCAAGTAATTGGAAATTATTACGATGAAGCTGGAATATTAAATATGGCAAGTGTGATAGAGCAAAATTGTGGCAGAATAGTTAATTCCCTTGCGTAATATGTTTTCTTATAGTAACTATAGCATTATGATTATTTTGGCTATAGGAAACAAGAGCTTGATTTTTATAGCTAAATAAAAGACCATCAAAGGCACATATAAATATCTACAATGAAAGAAAAAACTTTCACAATCATTGATGGTTATGGTTTTCTTTTCAGAGCTTATTACGTTTTGCATCATTTGACTACCACAGCTGGTATTCCAGTAGGTGCTGTGTACGGTTTTCTTAATATGGTTCTGAAGTATATTTCCCATTCGGACTACTTAACTATAGCACTTGATTCTGGCAAAAAAAATTTCAGGCACAGTTTATATTCTGAGTATAAAGCAAACAGAGTAACGCCTCCTGAGGATCTAATTCCACAATTTACAATACTGAGAGAAGCGGTAGAAGCTTTTAACTTCAGCTATGAAGAGATTGAAGGCTATGAAGCAGATGACATAATTGCAACACTAGCTGCAAAATATGCCAACCACGAAGACTTTAAAGTAGTAGTAGTCTCATCAGATAAAGACTTATTTCAACTTTTGAATTACAACATTCTAATATTTGATCCTATCAAAAATATATACGTAGATGAAAAACAAGTGATAGAAAAATTTGGTGTAAATTCAAATAAGCTTCTTGATTTATTTTCTCTAACTGGAGATGCATCTGATAACATTCCAGGCGTTCCAAGAATAGGCCCAAAAACTGCAGCTAAATTGCTGGATAAATTTGATTCGTTGGATAACATTATAGAAAACATCAATAACATTGAGCAAACAAGAGTTCGTAATATTCTTACTGAGCATAAGGAAAAAGCACTAATTTCAAGAGAACTTTTGTCACTATGCAAAAAAGTAGATCTTCAACATGATATTGTAAAATATGAAGTCCATCCTCCAAATATGGAAAAATTGTTATCCTTTTTGAAGAGATATGAATTTAATTCATTGATAGGAAAAGTAGAAAAGCTTTTTTCTTATAGTGGATCTAGCACAAAAGAGAAAACAGAATATAGCGGTGAAGAATTAGAAAAATTTTTGGAGCATTGCAGATATGAAGGTAAAATTGCAATTCATTGCCACTTTGAAAACAATGCATTAAACGAAATCTCCTTATCTTGCAGTGAAGATAATATTTTCTACATAGATCAAAGCTGCCTACAAGATGCACTCACTATAATAAATTCAATTTTATTTTCAAATGGGGTGCTTAAAATAATACATGATATTAGAAAGATCAGAGAAATATTTCCTACAATAGAGAGAGTGCTAGACTCAATTGATGACTTGATGATCATGTCATATAGTCTTGACACAGGTAAGCATGATCACAGCATTCCAAACATAATTGCACACAATTTAAGTAAAAATGTAGAAACTTTCTCGGCAAAAATTTTAATAGCGATCCATGAAAAACTGACACAAAGATTATTTCAGGAAAAACTTTTTACGATTTACGAACGCTTCGACAGGCCTCTCATGAAAGTAGTATTTGATATGGAGAAAAATGGAATACTGATTAATATTCAAAAACTACAGGAACTGTCTGATAAGTTTGAGCAGCTAATTGCTGTACTTGAAAACGATATACATAATTTAGCAGGAGAAAAATTCAACATTGCATCGCCAAAACAATTAAGTGATGTTTTGTTTAATAAAATGGAGCTAAGTAAAAAGAAAAAGTCAAAGTCTGGGTCTTATAGCACAAACTCTGAAGTTCTAGAGGCACTTGAAGAGGAGGGGACAGAAATCGCAGGTAAAATTTTAAGTTGGCGACATTCAAGTAAATTAAAGGGTACCTATACTGACGCGTTAATAAAACAGGTTGATCCGCTTGATGGTAGGATACATACAAGCTTTTCAATCACTGTGACTGCAACTGGAAGGCTGAGCTCTAGCAATCCTAATTTACAAAATATTCCTATCAGAAGCGAAGAAGGTAGTCTTATCAGGCAAGCCTTTATTGTGCCAAAAGGTTGCAAGATAATTTCTGCTGACTATTCACAAATAGAATTAAAACTCCTGGCACACGTTGCAAATGTTACCGCATTTAAAGAAGCTTTTGCAAACAGGCAAGATATTCATGATATCACTGCAAGACAAGTTTTTGGAGTGCAAGAAATAGATGAGCAATTAAGACGCAAAGCAAAAACCATTAATTTTGGCATTATATATGGCATTAGTCCATTTGGCCTTGCAAAGCGACTTGGCATTACCTTTCAAGAGGCTGCTGAATACATTAATTACTATTTTTCTTGTTACCCAGAAATAAAGGTCTATATGGAAAAAGCAGTATCTATCGCGAGAAATCATGGTTATGTAGAGACTTTGTTTGGTAGAAGATGTTTTGTAAGAGACATAAATAATAAAATTCCTTATCTAAGACAATTTGCAGAAAGGGCAGCAATAAATGCACCGCTGCAAGGAACCGCCGCTGATATAATAAAACGTGCAATGATTCAGCTTTTTGATCAATTGAAAACAGGTAAAATAATCCTCCAAGTCCACGATGAGCTACTGGTTGAAGTAGAGGACGACAAGGTACAAGAAACAGCAAAACTTATGAAAGACGTAATGGAAAATGCGATAGAAATCTCTATACCACTTGAAGTAGAAATAAAAATTAGCGACAACTGGGGCTTTTCTTAATTATACCGTAGACCCTAAGAACCTGTCTTGAAAGGACTTAATTAACAAGCATAGTCATATTAAAGAGTTCTTGAAGTAAGGAGAGCACGTCAAGCAAACAACGTTTACCTAAAATTCTGTAACATTAGCAGCTTTCTTGCCCCGTTTTCAGTAAACAGTGATTTTTCTATATATTAGAAAAATTTTTATTTTAATTAGCCATAGGCGCCTATGGTTTTTAGCTAAAGTAAAGGTCAAATATCTGGAATTCTGGACATAAAATCCCCCTGTGTGAAAAAGATTAGAAAAAAGTGCAGCGCACATACGACAGAAATTAAGCACACTTACATGCTCTGAAGAAGATACGCTACGCTTTTTGATTAAAAGTTTGACCGAAAAGTCTGCAGACAAAGATAGATTTTGAGCTCTTAAAATATCTCTAACTGTAATTATAATCAGATTTAAAATATATGGAAGCAATTTTTTACGTTCCCTTATCACTTATATCATTTGTTACTCTTCTATTTTTTTTTGCTTTATTCTTTTCTTTTTTCCCTTTTTAGATAGGTTCTAAGAAATTTGAACTAATGTGAAAAATATGCTATAATTATAGCATAGGTTAGTACAAATAGATCATTATGACGGTTCCAAAAGCAAAAAATAAGCCTTTAGAGTCATCTACTCAGGTGACCGAGCAAAATGAGATACTCTTCAAGAAGGAACATAAGGAAATTTACGATTACTTTGTAAAAGTATTAGAAGTTAAAGCCGAATTAAAGAAGGACAAAGGAATAACTGATTATTTTATATTAGCTTATAAGAAGATACTACTAACTAATGTCAATCCAGAAGAGATAAGACCACTCAGTGAAGAGAATTTTTGTCAGTTTTTACTTTCTGTATTTAAAGAAGTTAGAGAGAAAAATTTAGCGAACAAAGAGAATGTCAAGAATGTTGAAATAAAGAAATTAGTAGATGATTGTGTAGCTGATATACGTGGTACAGAAGCTAAAGATTCATTCATAAAGTTCGTATTGGAAATGCCGCTGCTGCTAATTGGAGGGATCAAAATAGACCCGAAAAATATTTCTGGCTCCTTTATGGATGGAGTGAAAGAAAAAATACCATTTTTAGGTGGGGATAAAAAAGAAGAGGATGAACCACTACTTAGTGATGAAGAGATGGTAATAAAGTTCTTATATAAAGTTTTTCTTCCTATTCTTTTTTCCATTGCTTCAATATTAATTTTTGGTCCTACTACACTTGCAATAGTTGCTGCTGTTATTGGTACAATATTTGCTGTAAAGGGAGGAGTTGAGGTTCTTTTTTCAAATAATAGGCCAGGTACTTTATATGACCCTAGCTCACCAGATAAAGATGATACAGAAAAGAGAGAAAAATTGAATGAAAAAATTCGCAATGGCATTGATGATATTTTAAAAACCGAAATCAAAGAGATTACTGAACAAATTTCTCAGGGAGACGGAGAGAATAAACAGCATTTTACTTCTGAGCGAGTTTGCAGTCCACGAAAAGAAACACCTGCTACCCTTAAACAACCTACTTTAGATCAGCCAGCTAAAAGTACAGGACAGCAAACAGATTTACCAAATATGTAAGAGGTCTTTTATTGTTTTATAACACATACAACAGGAGTATGATCAGATGGGTTTTCTAGTTTACGCAACCTATCATCTATGTAACATGTTTCCAATTTATCTGCAGCTTGTGGCGATAGCAGCATATGATCTATTCGCATTCCTTGATTGTTTCTGAGTGAATTACCTTGATAATGCCACCAAGTGAATTGTTGTAAGTTGAGGTGAGATATTCTAAATGCATCTTTAAAACCAAGATTCAAGATCGCTCTTAATTTCTCACGCTCTTTTATATGAAAGCACACTTGGCCATTTAATAAATTTGAATCAAAAACATCAATTTCATCCAGTGCAACATTATAATCGCCAGCTATAATAGTTAACTCTTCATTTTTCAACAAAGTGCCCATCCTTTCATATAGGTTATCAAAAAACTTGAGTTTATACTCAAAAGTATGAGAGTCTGGGCTTTGACCGTTTGGAACGTATACACTTCCTACCCTTACCTTATTATTGGTGTGTTTTATCACACACTCTATATAACGTGCTTCTTGATGACTCTCTACAATATCAATTTTAAACTTCTCCAGTATTGGATATTTAGATAAAACACAAACACCATTTCTTGCAACCTGTCCATAGACAGCATATTCATATCCTAATTCTTCTATCTCTGCATAAGGAAATTGCTCTTCTGTACATTTTATCTCTTGCAGCAAAACTATATCTATCTGACTATCAACTATAAAACTACAAAGTTGGTTAATTCTTTTACGTATGGAGTTTACATTCCAAGTTGCAATCTTTAGCATCAACAATCCTTATTAATTATATCAATTAAACTCTCCCCTGTAGGCAACCTCGATGTTATAATTTTTTTCCACTTGATTAACTTTAAACTATCAGCAATGTTTTTACTCATGGTATATGCAACTGTATTATTCATCACAGGAGATAGCCCACTTTTTAGAACTAATGAACAAAATACCCTTGCAGTTTGTGAGGAAAAAAAAGCAACGCTATCAATTTTACCGTCCAATAGTAAATTTTTACACCTATTAGTTAGACTCCTTTTAGTAATTGTTTTATAGAGTACAACTTCTCTTACGTTAAAACCTTCTTCAGATAATCTCTTTTTTAGGTCACATGATACTTCTTGTCCCCTTATATATAAGAACTTTATTGCATTTGAATAATGAGATTTTATGAATGATATCAGACCATCAACGTTGCTGTCTGCTGAGATTATATCGGAAAATCCCAAATTTTTTGCAGCCTGCATAGTTGAATTACCAACCGTAATAATTGGAAAGCCATCCTCTTTGCATATTTGACTGAAAGCCTTCACACTGTTTTTACTTGTAGATATCACAACGTCAAATTCATACGTAGATATATCAGGATTTAAGTACTTTATTGTGAATACTGGCTCTATAAAAACTTTGTATCCATATTTTTTTAGCGTGCTTCTTGTGCTCAACGAATCTAATAAAGGCCTTGTCAATAAAATAGACTTCATTCTGGTTTATTTCACTAGCAGTAAAATAATATCCCTTATACACAAATTATTGAATAAAAACTTTTATTTTTTAAGTTTCTTGCATAACCTATGAAAAAGGCAAGAGAAACTCCATAAATTGGCCTAGTGCTAGAAAATTGATATTAAATAAGCGAACGTTTTGATCAAATGGAAAAAGGATGTTACTCATTGAGTAACATCCTTTTGAAGAAAGTGGGTAATTTTGTTTACTTTCCATTTATTTTTGAAGCTTGCTGCTCTACTCCATTGTTAACAGTTATTGCTGAAGAAGGCTGTGCCCCTCCTGTAAATTTCAGTGGTGATTTATTGAATTTTTCTACCAATGCTTTTACACAAGGAGATTGTTCTTGTGGTGTAGAAGAACCAGATGAATCTATTCCACTATCAAAAGATTTACTGCACGTTAATCTAGTGTTCGAAGTAAGGATGTTTGAACTAGGAACAGTAGCAGTACTGTCAGTGCTTAAAGAACCCGTTGAATTTCTTCTTGACGGGTTCTCCGGAGCAACATAAAAACGGCTATTTCCTATCTCTGCTAATGTCACCTCATTCTCAGAAATCCTTTTATATCCTGTGCAAGTAACTTCCTCTGGCTTTTTGCTACCTTTTGACGAGAACATCCTACCAAAGAGTGAAGTAGGTGCTTTTACTTCCTTGTGCTCACTAGGGTTTAACAACTCCGCTTCGCTGCTAGTAGTGCTGTAACTACTTAAAGAATTCATTGAACTACTTCCTAATAAGCTATTTTCCAATGAATTCATAGAACTTGCTTTATGCCTTTTTGCTGACTTATTAAGCCTTTCTAAAGTATTAAAACGAGTATGCTCTTCCTTGTATTCTTTAATAATTTCCTTAATCTCATCATGATATTCAGAAAAAATTTCATATAGGCTGCTATTATCTTTAGCTAACAAATGTTGCAACTTCTTAGCATCTAATTTATTGATAAAATCTATTTGCTGCTTCAATCGGTTGATCAACTGGTCCTTTTTGGCACTGTGTTGACCATCAACAGAATAAGCTTTGTCTAATATTTTTTCCCCCAGCTTAGAAAATATTTTCCTAGTTAAAGCAGAGCTATTCACACCTTTGTCTTCAAAAACTTCCTTGACAAACATTTCCTTTACACTATTAAAACTTCTCGTTTTTTCTTTTGTTTGCAAAATAACAGTTTGATCTTCATTACCTATTGAATATGCGATGCCATCTAAACTAGACATGCTTGCACCATTATCACTCATCTTCCTTCCAAGGTTTTGAATGTTATCCCCCATTTTTCTTAATGTAGAGCTAGCTCTCTCTTGTGTTGCCTGTTTTACAGAACTTGCAGTTTCTTTTACCGAATTCTTGGCATATACAGCACCATCTTTGATTTTTCCGCCAATATGCTTCGCTCCTTCAACTGTTTTTTCTGCTGACCATTTGAGCCCTTTATATCCAGATTGAACTGCTTTTACAGCAACTTTCGCAGCGAAAAATAAAGTAAGACCAACTATAGCACCTGGTATAGCAAGCGTTGCACCAACTGCCAAAAGTGGTAGCACTGCTGCAAATAATCCACTTGCTGTACCTACTACAAGAGCCTGTTTTCCTGTAGACCACGTAGAGAAACCTTTTATTGACTGTGCTAATAATCCAGAAAGTTTTTTTTGTTGAGCCTGTGGATTATCAATAAGCTCTGCATTTGATGGATCTTGCATCATTTTACTCAAATCAAGATCATCTTGATTAGTTTCAACAAAATTTGAAGAGTTTTTTTCACTAGATAACATTTTAAACCTCACTATTAATTAAACATACTAATATTGTATATATCTGATTCTTAAGTTAGGGTTAATTCATCTAACAATGTCCACTTACTCTCAAATGATTTTACTTGATGTGTTTTTTTGAAAGCACAGAAAATTAGTGATTATTGCAATATAATATCTCGTTTGGACTGGCTATAGTTGAAGCAAAACTTATCCTTTTCAAGAAATAGATTTTTCTGAACCCTTAGCAGGGGTTGATTTTGGATCTAATAAGACCTTAGTCGGCTTTGCTGGATCTGCCCCCAGTCCATCGCATGGAATTGGAGTAGGCCAATCCATAATGTTTTCTGGTCTGTTTGTTCGATTTTTCTCTTTTTGATCTGTGAAAGATGGTGGATCAACTGGAACAAGATTATTCACAGATTTCGTTCTATTTATTTGATCTTCCTCTTTCTTAGACTCTTTTTGATCTGTTGAAGATGATGCATCAATCCCTGCATTTGTACCTTGGTCTTGTGTTTTAGGAACTATAATTTCTTGAGTATTTGCCTGGATTCCTCTACTTTCATATTCAACTTCAGTTTGAGTTGAGATAGCTGCCAGATCTTTTTCCTGCTGTAATATGTCCTGCAATTTCTCTAGAGCTTCTTTAACAGACTTCAGCTCTTCTTGTAACATACCCTCCTTTGCCTTAAACTGTTGTTTAAGCTTATCTATTTCCTCATTCGTATTTACCTCACTCATCTCATCTGCAAGTGATTTTCCAGATTCAAGTTGTTGAATTTTCCTTTCTAAATCTTCGTTTTTCCTCTCTAAATATTCTTTTTCCCCCTCTAAATCTTTGTTTTTTATTTTTACTTCATTTAATTCTTTAACCAAATTATCGATTTTTTCCTTCAATTCTTCTACCAACAGCTTTTCATTATTATCTGTTTTCGGTATTCTTTTTGTAATATTTATCAGCTCTGTGTTTTCTTCTTTCAACTTACTTAGTTCAGTCTCACCTTGATCCAATTTTTTCTGTAGTTCCTCATTTATTCTATTTGTTGATTGAATCTCACTTTCTTTATCTTTCAATTGATCAGTTAAATCTGTTATTCTAGCATTTTTATCTTTTTGACTTTGTTCTAGTACAGTTACTTTTTGTTCTAATCGCTCTATGTCTTTATCCTTTTCAGCTAACTCTTTTTCCTTTCTTTTCAATTCATCTTTAAGTCTTATAACTTCTTTTTCCAAATCTTGATTTTCCTTGGTTAATTTACTTAGTTCCTCATCACTTTCTCCTGTTATCCCTGTATTAATGCTTTTTAACTCTGCATTTTTCTTCTTGAGATATGTGTTTTCTTTTTCTAATTCCGCTACTTTCTCTTCTAATCCATCTTCTTGTTTATGCTTTTCTTCATCACTAAACTTATCACTCTCAAATATTTCATCTTCACCATTAAATTCACTACTAATAGACAAAGAACTTCTGCGTGAAGAAGGTGTATTAAGAGAAGAATATCCACTGCTACTTGGTATAGGTGACTGCAGTGAATTTTTTGTAAATGTTTCCTCTGCTGGTGTTTGCTGATTGTTCACACTTTTGCCCATGTCAGTGAAAGCTTGATGCAGAGTTTTGCCATTGATAAAAACTTCTTTATTCTGCTCAACTAATTTTAATACCTCTTCTGGGTCAGTTATTTCTCCAAATTTTGGTTCATCAATCACTCTTTTTATGCCCTTAGAATTTACTTCTACAGTCATGCTACAATCTATGCTATTGCCTTTAGAATCCTTAGCTTGCCAGTTAATGGTCATCTCACATGAGCTTGAACCAGTAAAATAATAGTGCCTTTTGCTGCCTTTTTTGGTTGCAGTTATTTGACTATCTTTCCCTAAAGATAGGTTATAAACCTTGCCTTCGTCACTGGCTCTTAAAAGGGTGCTAATCTCTATTGGTTTTTCTTTATTTTCAAATCTAATTTGAAATTCATTATCTTGTGTTGTATATACTAAGAAATTTTCACTTGGTAGAGATTCTGCGAATTTTTTATGTGTTGCATTTATTGATTGCTCAAACTTTTGAAACTCCTCTTTCCACTTTGAACTTACCTGTTCTTTAATGTTCTCATCTTTGTGTAAAGGACCAATAAAGTACCAGATTAAATTTTCTTCTTCTAGTTTTCTGATAAAATCCTGAAAATCGTTGCAAGGTTCAATGAAACTTAAAATATTATTTTTCTTTTGCTCATCTACATCTAAACCTTGATTTTCAGCTATAAATAAGTTTTCTTTTAGCATAATTTCTATTTTTAGAGAACTATATTATAATATTAGCATATTTTCTTAAAAAATCAACTAATCTTATAGTTAAATAAACTTGAGTATTTGGCGGGAATGTTATATATTAACCACTCCAAGAAGTGCAGTATGGACAATACTATTATAAGAAAATACGATATTAGAGGTGTGGTAGGCAGAGACCTGCAAATCAGTGATGGGTATGAAATAGGTAGAAAATTCGGTCAAACTGCAGCTAACGTTTGTGTAGGCTATGACAGCAGGATAGATTCACCAAGCATAGAAAAAGAATTAATCAGAGGCTTGATTTTATCCGGTGCGAATGTTATACGAGTTGGGCTCTGTTCTTCACCTATGCTCTACGCTGCAACAATGCAGGCAGATCTTGGGATTATGATCACTGCTTCTCATAATCCCAGAGAATATAACGGCTTTAAATTTTTCAGTAGTAAAAAAGTTTACTCAGATCAAGAAATGAAGGAAATTATAGGCAGTACAATTAAAAACAGCACGAAAATTGGAAGCTTAATTAACACGAATATATATAGTGAGTACGTTAACATATTAAAAAATGCGCTCAAGAATAACGCTACACAAAAACTAAAAATAGCTTGGGATTTTGGCAATAGCCCAACAATTGTAAGGTATATTGAAAAGATTTTACCAGATCATATACACATCTTAACCAATAGCTTTATAGATGGAACGTTTCCACTGCATGACCCAGATCCCATAGAAGAGAAAAATCTTGCTCAGTTAATAGATATTGTCAAGAAAGATAAATGTGATCTTGGTATTGCACTTGATGGTGATGGTGATAGGGTACGCTTGATTGATAATAAAGGTAATGTTGTTTCCAATGATCACTTGTTTATGATTTTTGCACGTGAAGTATTGGCGGAACACCCAAAAAGCAAAGTTATTGCCAACGTAAAAATGAGTATGAAAGTGCATGATTTCGTTAGCAAATTAGGGGGGCAAGTAATTACCTGTGCCACTGGACACTCACTAGTTAAGAAAAAGATGGTAAAAGAGGAGGCAAAGTTTGCCGGTGAACTGAGTGGACATTTTTTCTTCTCTGAACTGGGCTTCGATGATGGACTATATTCTGCTGTTAAAGTCATTAACATTTTACTTAAGAAAAACCAAAGCCTATCTGAGATGATTGAAGATTTACCAAAGTTATATATCACTCATGAAGTGAAAATTGTAGTGAAGGATGAGAAAAAATTTCAAATAATTGAGTCAGTAAAGGAGACGCTAAAGCAGAAAAATATTGTATTTTCAGAGCTTGATGGTATTAAGGTAACCGATAATAAAGGTTGGTGGCTTCTTAGAGTATCAAATACGCAAAACTGCATTACAGCAAGATGTGAAGGAAATACCTTAGAAGATTTTGAACTCACTAAAAAAGTTTTGTTTTATTACATTGATGAACTAAAATTATACATTTAAATTTTTTTTGATGGTTTACTTATTCGTCAATGTTTGCAGTTTTGTTTGATTAGTCATAGGAATTGGTAACCTATGGCGAATTGCTGTGGATAATAGCTGTCTAAGCTAATTTAGCTATAGAAAATGAACACTCACTTTTCTTTATTGTTTTGAGATTTTTCTTGATCAACCATTTCCTCACCGATCTCTTTTATTTTTAGTATCAATGACTCTGGTACATACATGTTAATTACTTCTTCTGTTGTCACAAATAAAGCCTGATAAGAGTGTGAATTTATTATCCAATTGGGCAATATGTCTTCTGCTTCTACTTTAGACTCTCCCTCTTTTTTATCATATACTGTGTGGCAATATAAGTGCACAGCAAAAAATAGTACATAAGAAAGCAATATTCCTCTGAGTGCTCCAACAAAGATTCCAGTAACTCTATCCATTAATCCCAACCTTATAGGTGATAATATGTACATTAGCCAGTTATTCATTGTCATGAATGTAAGATTAAGTATGGTAAATACAGAGATTATAGAAAGTATGTTTTGTGTAACTTTAGAGTCAAAATACTTACTATAATTTATAATAAAAAAATCATAGTAACTAGCTGTCAAAAAGACTGATAAGAGCAAGAACATTAATGCACATAGCTCTTTTATAAAACCTCTAGTTATCGATATTATTACACACAAGACAATAATAAAGATAATTAGGCTATCGAAAAACATATTTTGTATCTATATGATTTTCAAAATATAATAATTGTAAATAGTAAAGTTGTAAAATTAATTGTGTTGATATTTTATCAGCTGATCTAAGTACCGAGCAATCATATCAACTTCTAAATTTAGGTAATTACCTGTTTTATTATGCTGAAAAGTTGTGTTTTTCCACGTATAGGGAATGATATTCACAGTGAATTCTTGATCGACAACTGAATTTACTGTAAGGGAAACTCCATCTAGCGTTACAGAACCTTTTTTTGCAACAAATTTAATTAATTCTTGTGAGCATGATAGTCTGATTTCATGAGATTCTGAATTTTGATTAATTGTTAAAATTTCTGCTGTGTCATCTACATGACCCTGAACCAAATGGCCGTCAATTCTGTCACTCAGTTTCATTGCTTGTTCTAGGTTTATTTTTTTTCCTATTTTCCACATATTTAAGTTAGAAACCTTCATAGTTTCTTGAGATACTTGAACTATGAATACATCGTTCATTATGTCGACAACAGTTAAACACACTCCGGAGCAGGCTATTGAATCTCCTTTGTTTATAGAGGATAAATTTTGTGTCTCAATATGGAAGATTTGATCAGAGTTAGGGTGGATAGTGATATCAGTTATAGTGCCAATATCTTTGATAATTCCTTTAAACATGCAATAAAATAAATAATTATATCACGAAAGATCTTATTTGTTAGGTGCGCAAACTTTTTTACTTGTCTGCTCAATAGATTCTACAGAATATTCAGAGTATAGAAAGTAAGCCAGGTTCAAAACGCACAGTGTAATTAATATTGGTAACCCTATGTTTAATGTTAGAACGATACTTTCCCTTTTTTCTGTTGGCACCAATTCCTTTAAAATTGACACTTTTCCCAGCGGCAAGTGCCATAGGCAGAGTGCTGATATAGAAGCTGCTACTAAAAATAGACAAAAATAAGTTTCTTTCGAGGAAAATACAGTTTTTAATGATGATTTTAAAGTAATATCGGTGGGTTTATTTATTTCCAGTAAAGGGTCTACAGCTTTGCTTGGTAAAATTTCATGAGAAACATTTTTAGGCTGTGGAGAAGGTTGGCCTGAAACTAATTTGAGTAATTGCACTTTTTTTCTATATACTTGCTTTTGTAAGTATTCTTTACCTAGAAGTGAGTTATTAGGAGGTTGTGGCCTTTTGAGTACCTTTAGCACTTCTGATATCTCATTCGGCTCTAATATTTCATGTAGTTGTTTATCTTGGAAATAAATAATATTAAACACTGAGTTGAAAATATTGTAAAATGCATCTGAATCTTGATTTTTATATTCACTTATTACTTCTACGAATATTTCATCAAGTTTTTTTCCCTTGTGCTCAGCAAAATTATCTATCATAGCTACTCTAGCATCAAGTTGAACTTGTTTTATGATTGATTGTTTTTCTTCTTGCAATAATTCTTTAGCCTGCTTTTTGGATTTCTTTTTTCTATTAGCCTTAAAATAATCTGTGTGTGACCTAGTTTGACCTATATCCCGCTCTATTTCTTGAGACACTAAATTTCTTGTAGTATCCTCATTTTTAGCTTTTTCTGCATGTTTTAGCTGCTCATTCAAGAATATCTCGATTTGTTGTAAGCCATCGAGGTTGATGTTTTTAACGTTTGTTTGTAGCGTTATCGTTATGCCCTGCAGGAGGATTTGAATTGGAGCATTACTTATGAATTCTTCTACAGTTTTATTAGCTTTATGGTAGTTGTTGTGTAATTCTTCACTTTCTTTTGGTACTTTTATATTGGCTGTGAAGTTTTTCTCCTGAGAAAGGCAGATTTTAAAAAAGTCAATTAAATGTTTTATTTGAGGTAATATTGTATTATGGTTTACCTCTGTTAGCAGCTTGAGCTTAAATGAAAACTCTTGCGTATCACTTGTAATATTTTTTGAGCGAATGGTGCTAATCTCCAGCACTTCATTAGAAAATGCTTTACTTATTTCTTTAGATCTATCCTTAAAAAACTTAGGTAAATCCTCAATTTCGTATTTTTTCTTAGTTTCTATGTTACTACTATGCATGAGTAAATTTTTTAATGTAGAGTGAAATAAAAAACATCATTAGTCAATAAATTAATAATTATAGCACCCTTGCATAACAGCGGCGTGTTGGATTCAATAAGAGCAGAAAAAGTTACTTTACAAATCTCATCAATCTTCTTATCATGACAATAAGAGTGTTTATCCTTGTTTTTAATCTCTGCAGATTTAACAACAAAATTCAGTAAAAAACTCAGGTATATATTGGCAGATTACATAAAATTATAGCGGCTGCATGTCTTTTTTATTTTTTCTACATTCAGCCAAAACGCGCTTTAAATAAGCGTTAGCACATTATTACAATGCCGATTTACATTATTATAGGGTCAAAACTCACTACTGGGGGATTCTTTTGCCTTTTTTTCGCTTGGTGAATTTTTTAATATTCTGGATTAGTTAGTAGTCCTATAGAGATAGCACTTGATGCTGGAATTCAGGAATTTTTTGAGCACGAAAGTTATGCTAAGTTTTTATTGTTAAGTAAAGGCTGGATTCCAGTGTCGGAGCACTGGAATGACAGAAGAAGGAAACACTCGGATAGGGGCAATTTTAATGATACCAATCATAGAGATCAGCTACTCTGATGACAACTTTTTATTCAAATAGTTTTATTGATGATATTAAAGATTTCACTATAATAAAAATTTAAGCTGGCGTTTTTAAGGTGAACAAAGAGCTAATAAGTGAAATACCTTTACTTGAAGATAAGGCAGTTTCTGAAATTGAAAATGCTGCTTCTTTGCAGGATTTAGAAAAAGTTAGGTTGTCATACTTGGGGAGAAAGGGTGTAGTAAAAGCTTATTTCGATGACTTAAAGAATATAGATGATGCAGGAGAAAAACGCGACCTAGGTGCAGTGATTAATGTTTTACGCAATAAGATAGACCAGCTTATAACAAGCAAAGAAAATGAACTAAAAGATAAAGAAGTTAAGTTAAAACTGCAAAATGAAGCAGTTGATATCACACTGCCTGTCAGACCAGAAAGAATTGGCAAGATTCATCCATTGAGCAAAGTTATAAGTGAAGTAAAGCTCATTTTTGCACATATGGGTTTCAAAGCAGTTGATGGTCCTGATATTGAAGATGAATTTCACGTGTTTGATGCGCTAAATACTCCAAGTCATCATCCTGCGCGAGAGGAGCAAGATACCTTCTACTTAAAGAATAAAATAAACGATAAAAGAATGGTGCTGCGCACTCATACCTCATCTGTGCAGATTAGAACCATGGAAAAGACAAAAACTTTTCCAATTAAAATAGTGGCTGCAGGCAGGGTATATAGAAATGACTTTGATGCAACTCACACTCCTATGTTTCATCAGATAGAAGGGCTTTATGTTAATGAAAATGTCAATATGGGCCAATTAAAATTTACTATTCATCGCTTCCTTAGTAAATTTTTCGGAGATAAAGGTCTAAAAATACGCTTTCGTAATAGTTTTTTTCCTTTTACTGAGCCTTCTGCAGAAGTGGACATAAGTTATAAAGATAGTAAATGGATTGAAGTACTTGGGTGCGGTATGGTACACCCAAATGTCTTTAAAAATGTTGGAATAGACCATACTAAATACAGTGGCTTTGCATTTGGGATTGGTATAGAAAGGCTAGCAATGCTGAAATATCAAATTAGTGATCTAAGGAGCTTTTACGACAATAGAGTTAGTTGGCTCAACCATTATGGTTTTCATTTTTCGTCTTTAAGATAAGTGACAAATAAATCTTATACATTTGTTGTACTTGCTGCTGGGCATGGTAAACGAATGAATTCAAGCTTGCCTAAGGTTCTGCACAAAATAGGTAATTTCTCCATGCTTGAGCACGTCATTTACAATGCGAAGCAGTTAAATCCTGAAAATATTGCTGTTGTAGTTGATCAGCCTTTAATTGAAAGACTAAAGTGCTTTGAGGATATAAAATTAATTACACAAGAGTCAACGCTCGGCACGGGAGATGCAGTCAAAATTGCAATGAGAAACCTGAAAGAATTATCAGACATAGTTGTTGTGCAGTATGGAGATACTCCGCTGATAAAAAGCAGCACAATAACTAAAATGATAAGCTGCTTAGGAGAGAGCAATGCTTTAGTTTGTCTTGGGTTTAAAACTGATAATAAAGGATACGGTAGACTAATTATTGAGAACGGTTCCCTAAAAGAAATCGTAGAAGCACAAAATGGTAGAAATAATGATTTTGCTAATGCCGGAATAATGGTTGCACGTGAAAAGAATCTACGTGAATTGGTGGAGAAAATAGAGTGTAATAACCAAGCTCATGAATATTACTTGACCGATATCGTTGCCATTGCAGTAAAGAGTAATTTAAATGTCGGCTATGTTATTGCTGATGAGGAGGAGGCAACTGGCATAAATAATAGGAATGACCTTGCAACGGCCGAGTTTTACTTTCAAGAAGAAAAAAGAAAGTTTTTCACTAACTCTGGAGTAACGCTTGTTGCTCCAGAAACTGTTTTCTTCTCTCTTGATACGCAAATTGGTATGGATTCGATTGTTTACCCATACGTTTTTTTTGGTCCTGGAGTAAAAATAGGATCTGGTGCTCAAGTTGGTCCATTTGCCAAATGTGAAAATACAACAATAGGTGATGGTGCAATCATAGGTAATTTTGTTGAAACAAAAGCAAGTGATATAGGTATAAATACTAAGATAAAGCATTTAAGTTATATAGGAAATACTCAGGTAGGGCAGGGGAGTAACATAGGTGCAGGTACCGTTATTTGTAATTATGATGGGAAAAAGAAACATAAAACAAATATTGGAAGAAATTGTTTTATTGGTGCTAATAGCTCATTAATTGCACCGCTTAATGTTCATGATGACTCTCTAGTTGCAGCAGGTAGCGTTATAGTAGAGGATGTGCCAGAGAAAAGTCTGGCAATTGCAAGAGAAAGGCAAATAACTAAGAAAATAAAATAACTCTAATTTTTATTACGCGGATTATGTTATTTTTAATATATGCATTAGTATACATGTATATCAATATACATGTTAAAAATGAAAAAGTTGCTGATTTTGGTGGTCTGTTGTTTCCTGTCAGTACCGTCTTTTGGAGTTGATTGGATTAAAGATAGAATTTATACTTCTTTGTCATATAGCCGACTTGGTGTTAATTATGACGTTGGTTTTCACTATACAGATAGCACTAAAATTTCAGTTGGCTATATAATCAAACCTATTATTAATTCTCTAATCAGACCTACTCTTGATGAAGAATTTGGAGGAGTTATGGGGCTTATGGCAAAGCTTCATTATCATCATAAATTTGAAGGTACGGATATTACTCCTTATATTACTGCTGGTGTTGGTACTGTTATAGTTCGTACAATGAAGGCTAAACCTAGAATAAGTAGAGCTGATAATGTAGATGAAAACATAAGTCTTCTACTGGGAGAGATTTTTGAAACTATAGTCAATGATAAATTTTTTTCTTATCAAATAGGTTCTGGTATTAATCTTCCACTTTCTGAAAGAACAAGTGTTTTTGCTGGCTACAAATTGCAAAGGTTTCATAAAATTTTCCATGGAATTGAGCTAGGAGTGAGTTTTAATTTATGAACTCTGATTGAATATTTTTAGTAAAGGCTAGTGGGAAATTATATTGAAGCGAAAGTAAGTGATGTAGACTCAAATGCTGATTGCAGCAGATAGTGAAAGATATGCCAATTTGCAATTGCAAGAGAAAGACAAATAACAAAAAAAATAAAATAATTCCAATTTTTTACTTGCAATTTATACTATTTTTAATATTTATATGCTTGTATATGCATATATTAATCTTTGGAGGATAAAAATGAAAAAGTTACTTACTTTGTTGGCTTGCTGTTCTTTGTCAGCACCGTCTTTTGGAGTTGATTGGGTTAAAGATAGAACCTACACCTCTTCGTCGTATGGCATGCTTGGTATTAATTATGATCTTGGCTATCATTGTACAGATAGCATTAAAATTTCATTTGGTCCTGCAGTTAAACTTGTTATGAGTGAAGGGATTTTAGACGCGGGACTTATGACAAAGCTTCATTATCATTATAAATTTGAAAATACAGATATTACTCCTTATGTTACTTTTGGTGTAGGAGGAGTTGCTAAAATTCCTCTTTCAGAAAATCAAGGGCCAGACGTAGAAGAATTTTTTTCCTACCAGATAGGTTCTGGTATTAATCTTCCACTTTCTGAGAGAACCAGTGTTTTTGCTGGCTACAAGCTGCAGAAGTTCCATGAACTTTCGCATGGGGTTGAATTTGGAATGAGTTTTAATTTGTAAGCTACGATTGAATGTTTTTAGTGAAGTCTGGTTTGAATTTTTGTTGAAATAAAAGCAAGTTATATAGGCTAAAATGATGATTGCAGTAGGTAATAAAATGTGAAAAAGAAAAGTTTGGCAATTGCAAGAGAAAGGCAAGTAGCTAAGAAAGTGATTCCGATTTTATTATGTAAGTTATGTGATTTTTAACTTTTCTGTGAGTATATATGCATATATTCATGGTTAGAGGGTGAAAATGAAAAAATTACTTACTTTAGTAGTCTGCTGTTCTTTGTCAGCACCGTCTTTTGGAGTTGATTGGATTAGAGATAAAATCTATACTTCGTCATCATATGGCAATCTTGGTGTTAATTATGAGCTTGGCTATCATTATACAGATAGCATAAAAATTTCAGCTGGTCCTGTAGTCAAATCTGTTTTGTTTGGAGGATCTTTGGCAGAGCTAGGATTCATGGCAAAGCTTCATTATCATCATCAATTTGAAAATACGGATATTACCCCTTATGTTACTTTTGGTGTAGGAGGTGGAGCTAAAGTATCTCAAACAGCACCGCAAAGTCAAGAGCTAGACGTAAAAAAGTTTTTTTCTTACCAGATAGGTTCTGGTATTAATCTTCCACTTTCTGAGAGAACGAATGTTTTCGCTGGCTATAAACTTCACAAGTTCAGTAATTTTTCTCACGGGTTTGAACTTGGAATGAGTTTTAATTTATAAGCTCCGATTGAATGTTTTTAGTGAAAGCTTGAGTTTTTATTAACGTCGTAAAGTTTTCATGATACTAAGAGAATTTGAGAGTAGTCAAGTTTAAAACTTGACTACTCTCCACAAGGAAAAGCAGATAAAGGTAGAAGTATTTCATGTTTTTATTTATATTGACAGTATGTGTAACATCATTTACGATTACTGTTAATAACAATAATTGATATTTGTCATGTTTGCAGTAATCGAAACTGGTGGAAAGCAGTATTTAGTAAAAAAAGGCAGCATAATTAAAGTAGAAAGATTACAAGCTGAAGAAAAAGAGGAAGTGGAAATCAATAAAGTGATTTGTGTTTCAAGTAATGGCTTATCTTGTTCATCTAATGCTGTTGTTAAAGCTGAAGTACTAGAGCAGTGTAGAGATAAAAAAATTATAATCTTTAAGAAAAAGAGAAGAAAAAATTACCGTAGGAAAAATGGTCATAGGCAGTATATTACTGTTCTTCGTATCAATGAAATTAGTCTTCAAAAGTAAGAGGTAAGATATGGCAACTAAAAAATCAGGTGGTAGTTCCTGTAATGGTAGAGATTCGGCAGGGCGTCGGCTCGGGATAAAGAAGAATGGTGAGGTTATTCCAGGTAACATAATTGTACGTCAAAGAGGTACAAAATTTCATCCTGGAAAGAATGTTGGTATGGGTAAAGATCATACGATTTTTGCTAAAACGAAAGGCTGGGTGAGTTTTAGAAAATCAGCAAATAAAAAGACGTTTATTGATGTTGTGCCTACAGATAATATGCAAGCCTTGGCTTGAATAGATACGGGTCTGTAGCTCAGGTGGTTAGAGCGCACGCCTGATAAGCGTGAGGTCGGAGGTTCAACTCTTCCCAGACCCACCATTTAAATTTGCAATAGTTTTGTAACTAAGTGATGGTTTTACACAAGAATTCAGTAACCAGTGAATCAGTAGCAGCCGGTCATCCGGACAAAGTAGCAGACCAGATTTCAGATGCAATACTTGACGAATACCTTTTTAATGACTCTTCCTCTCGTACTGCAATAGAGACTTTAGTTACTAAAGATAATGTTATTATAGCTGGGGAAGTATTTGGGCCGAACATTGAAAATAGCAAGATTGAAAGTATTGTACGGAATACAATAAAAGATATTGGTTATGAGCATGATGGTTTCCACTGGGAAACAGTGAAAGTAAATATATTACTACATGAACAATCAAATGACATTGCAATAGGTGTGGATCAAGGTGCTGGGGATCAGGGCATAATGTATGGCTATGCAACAATAGAGACAGAAAGCCTCATGCCAGCACCTATTTTTTATGCACACTCGATTCTGAGAAATATCATGAGTATGGTCAAAGAGGTAAAGCTTGGTCCGGATGCAAAATCGCAAATCACTTTGGCGTATGAGAATAACCTTCCAGTGCGTGCTGAAAGTATTGTTGTTTCAATACAGCATCTTGAGGATCTGAGTCAATCGAAAGTGAAGGAAATAATTTATCCTTACATAGCTTCATCTTTACCTGAAGGGTGGATGTGCCCCAAAGAAAATCTCTTAGTCAATCCAACAGGTAGATTTGTTATTGGTGGACCAGTTGGTGATTGTGGATTAACCGGACGAAAAATTATGGTTGATACTTATGGAGGCTATATTCCACACGGTGGAGGAGCGTTTTCTGGAAAAGATGCAACAAAAGTTGATAGATCCGCAGCTTATATGGCTAGATACCTTGCTAAAAATATTGTCTTTGCAGGTTTAGCTGAACGTTGTCTTGTACAGCTTTCTTATGCAATTGGTGTCTCAAAACCTACTTCATTTTACATCGATACATTTGGCACGAATACAATAGATGAAGAGAGGATTAAAGGGTTTATTGAAGATAACATAGATTTATCAACTAAAGGCATAATAAGACATTTATCACTTAATCGTCCTATATATAAACGTACAGCCTACTATGGGCATTTTGGTAAAGATTCGGAAGGTGATGGTGGATTTTCTTGGGAACGTACGGACTTATCTGCTGATTTTTGTAGAGAATTCAATATGAAAGACAAAAAGAGAATTTCTTTAAACTTTGATTTATAACTCGATATTGATATAATAACTTATTATTAAAGCATAATTAGCTTTTATATTTGTGAGGTTCATACATGTCTAACAAACCGAAAGAAGAATTTTATGATATTGCTATAAAAGAATCATCTGATCTTATTGAAGAAATAAAAGAACATCCTTTCAATGTTGAATTGATAAACAATACGCTAGATTATGAAAAGTTCAAAATTTATCTTCAGCAGGATTTTTTATATTTAGTGGACTGTACTCGTGCTTTATTGATTATTGCAGCTAAAGTTCATGACATTGAAATAATGAGCAGCTTAATAAATGTGGCAAGAGGAACATTTGATGTTCGGAGGCAATATAAAGAACATTTTGGAGATTGTGATTTATCTGATAATCACAAAAAATCAAGAGCCTGTTCTGCCTTTACTGACTTTTTCATGCGCGCTGCATATCACAGTTCTGTTGCTGAAGCTTTATCAGCATCTTACCCTTGCTTTAACATATACCAAATCATTCTACATAATATGATGAGTGAGGTAACACCCGATGAGATTAAAAATAGCAAGTACGAAGGATGGATCAATATTTACAATAGCAAAGCAATGAATGCTGCAATTGATGAGTTTACTAATGTTACGAATAAATTTTATGAGAAAGCTGGCAATTGTGAAAAAAGAAGGATGCATGAGTTTTTTAAGAGAGGTCTAGAGCTAGAAATATTGTTTTGGGATGAGATGTATTCTCTAGCATAGTCTGTAGTATTAACACTAAATTATATTCTAGTTTATGTGATGTTCAGTGGTATAATTAAGGGCTATTACGGGTCAAATCTTTTAAAGGATATTATTGAGCATCCTTTCAATGTTGAATTAGAAAATAATACTTTAAACATAGAAAACTTCAAATTTTATATACAACAAGATGCATTCTTTTTAGCTGATTATGTTCGTACTGTTTTAATGATTGCATCAAAAATGGAGAGTTGTAATAACATTGTTCCATTGATTGGGGTGGCTAAAGGAGGAATAGAGATTATGAGAGTGTTATACGACCACTACTTTACTGTATACTCCATAAATCGTGGAGAAAAGTCGCTTGAGTGTTTCAATTTTACTAACTTTCTTTTGTCTACTTCATATAGCGATGTTTATGAAGCTGTAACAGTTCTTTACTCTTGCCATTTCATATATAAAATTGTTGTTGATGATATGAGAAATAAAATTAAAAAAAATAATAGGTATAAGGATTGGCTTGATTTTTTTGGCAGTAGCTTGATGGAATCTGGATGTGTTGCTTTGGAAGATATTGTTGACGAATATTGTAACAAAGCAAGGGAAAGTGAAAGAACCAGAATGCTCGAATTATTTAAAATAACTGCACAATTTGAGTTAGGCTTTTGGAATAGCGCATATAATTTTTCAAAATTTGATCAAGATTTTAAGAAATATTGACAATTTTGAGCTAATTTGTATGCTTGGTACGTATTTTTGAAGATGATATGAAAAGTAAAGAACATGATTTTCATTTAGTAGATCCAAGTCCCTGGCCAATTGCTATATCAGCAGCAATTCTTGTTCTTGCACTTGGATTAGTTGGTGCACTCCATAAACAAATTTCTGGAATATTTGGTTTAGTTTTGGGAATCTCTGCGGTATCAGGAGTGCTATTTTATTGGTGGAGAGATGTAATAAGAGAGGCGGTTTATGATAAATGTCATACTGTCATTGTAAAACATGGATTCAAACTTGCAATGTACTTGTTTATCCTCTCGGAAGTTGTGTTTTTTATAGCGTTCTTTTGTTCATTCTTTAAAGCCTGGCTTGATCCGGTTTTTTTATTTGAAGCGTTTTCTCCTACAAAAAAAGTTGAATGGCCTCCTGAGGGAATTTTACCACCGGATCCGTGGTCGTTACCATTTATGAATACACTAATATTATTGCTTTCTGGTACAACAATTACTTCAGCACATCATTTTTTACTTGAAAATGATAAAAAAAGCATGGTTAAAATGCTGTCTATAACTATATTGCTTGGAATGTTCTTTATAATAGTGCAAGCAATCGAATATCATGAAGCAAGTTTTTCTTTACGAGAAACAGGAGAAAAACTTATTTATACATCCAACTTTTACATGATTACTGGTTTTCATTGTGTGCATGTTATAATAGGTATAATATTTTTGTCAGTATGTTTATTTAGAGCTCGAAAAGATCAATTTACACCTCAAGATCACTTATGCTTTGAGTTTGCTTCTTGGTATTGGCACTTTGTCGATCTAGTCTGGATATTTTTATTTCTGTTTATTTATTGGCTCAGCGTTTATTAAGTGATTAAAATAATAGGTCTAGATCCAGGAATAAGCAAAACTGGTTGGGCCATTATCAACCTGAAAGAAAAAAATAGTATTAAATTTTTGGGTGGTGGTACCATATCAACTGATGGTAAATTGGGTACAGGTGAACGTCTACATATAATTTTTAAAGAATTAAAGAAAGTAATTTCTCTATATTCTCCAAATGAAGCTGCTGTAGAGAAAATTTTTGTTAATAAAAATCCAAAATCTTCACTAACTTTAGGATATGCAAGAGCAATTACAATTTTGGTATTACAAATGACGAAGTTGACCATGAATGAATATGATGCAAATTATATAAAAAAGAGCATTACCGGAGATGGTCATGCTGGTAAGGATCAGATTATATTTATGGTGAAGCAAGTAGTTAAAGACTCAAATATAAAATGTCACCATGCTGCTGACGCTCTTGCTACAGCAATTTGTCATGCTTATACGAGAAGTTCTTGTTTGATCGAGTAATTTTACATGAATTCATTTGATGGTGTTTATCTTATCTAATGTTCGTTGCAGAATAATACATGCGGCAATTTTATCATCTATTTTTTTTGATTTTGTGATTGATATTTCAGTAATTTTTAGTGCATGAGTTGCAAGAGATGTTGATAAACTTTCATCTTGTAGATATATGTTTATCTTACATTTTTTTATTATTTTATTTGCAAATTGGATTATTGCTTTACACCATTCGGTCTCTTGGTCATCTATTGTGAATGGTAGCCCTATTACCATTGATCCAGCTTCATTTTCTTTAAGTACTCTATTTAGATAACCTAAATCTTTGCTCATATTTCTTCTATAATATATACTATGAGCTGTAGCTATAAGCTGTGTTTTATCACTAAATGCTATGCCTATTTGTTTTTCTCCCATATCAAGGCACATTAACCGCTTATCTTTTGGGATGGATTGTAAAAATTCATCTAGGTTTCTATAGAGCATTCATGAGATTTTTTGTTTTTTACATCGTTATTTGTTACATGATCTGTAAATTCAATATCATAAATCTATTGACATGATAGACATTCATCATAATTAATATCTGTTTTTTGCTGCAGTATTTCGCTTTTTTTGAATATATCATGAGAAATCTTGTCAGCTCTCTGCATTGATTGTGATCTGCAGTAGTATAAGCTCTTTAATCCTTTTTTCCAAGCAAGCATATGTATTTTATGTAAGTAACGTTTATGCACGTTGGCAGGTAAGAACAGATTTACTGATTGAGATTGACAAATATAAGGAGTTCTATCACTTGCATGTTCTATGATCCATTGTTGATCAAGTTCGTATGCTGTTTTAAATGTCAATTTTTCATGCTCGCTAAGAAAATCTAAATGTTGAACAGAACCCTCATTTGTTGAAATTGAGGACCATATTTTATCATTGTCTTGATTCTTTTCTGCTAATAATTTTTGTAAGAATTTATTTCGCACTACAAATGAACCTGTAAGTGTCTTCTGTATGAATACGTTTGCTGCATACGGCTCTATTCCAGGGGAAGTGTTGCCTGCGATAATCGAAATTGAGGCAGTTGGAGCGATAGTGAGCTTATGTGTAAACCTTTCCATTAGATCGATTTCTTTAGCATCAAGACATGAACCTTTGTCTTCTGCTAATTTTTTAGACACTATATCTGCTTGCTTGCGCAAATGCTTAAATAATTTTTTATTCCATTGTTGTGCTGTTGCTGATTCAAAAGGAACCATTTTACTTTGTAAAAATGAATGAAAACCCATCACACCAAGACCGATACTACGCTCTCTTATTGCCGAATATTTTGCTCGCTGTATTTCATTGGGTGCTTGATTTATGAAATCCTCTAATACATTATCAAGAAAACGCATTATATCTTCTATGAAAAGCTCATTATCTTTCCATTCTTCGTAGTACTCAAGGTTTACGGATGATAGACAACACACAGCAGTACGTGACTTATTCAGGTGATCATAACCTGTGGTTAAAGTTATTTCACTGCATAGATTTGACATCTTGATGTCTAAGTTGAGCTTTTTGTAAGATTCTGGCTTATTGTTATTTATTGCATCAAGGAAAATAATGTAAGGTTCTCCAGTTTCAACTCTTGCTGTTAATATTTTGATCCATATATCCCGCGCTTTTACAGTTGAAATAACTTCATTGCTATGAGGGCTTATTAAATCCCATTCTTGATCATTCTCAACAGCTTGCATAAATTTATCTGTTACTATTACAGCATGATGTATATTTAACGCTTTGCGATTTGGGTCACCACCAGTTGGCTTACGTAAATCTAAAAACTCTTCTATTTCTGGGTGAGATACAGGAAGATAAACTGCTGAACTTCCTCGCCTTAAGGATCCCTGACTAATTGCAAGCGTTAGAGCATTTTGCACTACAATAAATGGAATAATTCCTGATGTTTTGCCGCTGCCTTTGACACTTTCACCAATTGAACGTAGATTTCCCCAGTAACTACCTATTCCTCCTCCACGTGCAGCGAGCCAAACATTTTCATTCCATAAATCAACTATTCCCTGCAAGCTATCTTCAGTTTCGTTAAGAAAGCAGGAAATAGGCAATCCTCTCTTGGTACCGCCATTACTAAGTATTGGTGTTGAAGGCATGAACCACAAGTTGCTCATGTAATCATAAAGACGTTGTGCATGCTCCTTATTGTCAGAATAATAATTAGCAATACGTATAAAGAGATTTTGATAACTTTCATTTTTTATTAAATACCTGTCCGATAGAACTGCTTTTCCAAAATCGGTTAATTTACTATCCTTTGCGTAATTAATAGTAATGTAATTCATAAGGCTCCTTTTATGATAATATAGACATTTATTTGAGCGATTTCTCGATTAAGTTGTTGAATTTGTTTGTGGATGTTGTAACGCAAACAAGATACCATCAACCTGGCTACCATATATTTTACAGTAACTCATCTGACTTATTTGCATATTTGTTTCTTTTGCAACATGCTGAATATAATCTTCTGAATGACGAAAATAATCTCCTTTGTTTACAAAGTCAATACCTTTACCTTCCTTTCTTCTTACTAAACATACAATAATCCCTTTTTTGTTTGTCAATACTTTTGCTAGTTCCAATTCTGCTAGAAAATCATGTAAATAGTGTAGAACTTCAGCAAAGATAATTACATCATACTGCCGGTTCTTCTCTTGTTTAAGGAACTCTTTCATTTCTGTATGTATTAACTCATCGTAAACAGGTTTACCTTTTATAAGGCATCCTCTTGCAATATTGAGCATTCTATTTGAGATGTCAACTCCTGTTATGCGACTTCTAATATTATTTATTTTTAGGAAGTGACCACATATTCCAGTACCGCAACCAAGGTCAAGTATATTCAGTTCAGAAGTGGAGTTGTGAAAGATTTTTTTGATTATCATATGTACTAGTTCATGTCCTCTGTATTGTTTGGCAATCAACCAATGTTCAACAAAATATTCACCTGTGTAATCAAAATATTGCTTTATGAGATTTTTAGGCAATTCTACGATATCTGATGTGTTTGTTATTTTTTTTATGTAGTAAGAAGCTTCTTTGTGACTGCTATCTAATTTTAGCGTCTTTGTTAAATAATTATAAGCTTTATTAGTATTTCCTACTGCAAAATGACATCTTCCAATATTATACCAGATTATAGGTAAATTGGGGTAGAATATGCTAATTAACCAAAATCTTAACTTTGCATCTGATATATTACCTTTATAGAAGTGATATAACCCGATTTCAACGTTGGTATTTAACAGGTTTTTAGATTTTTCAAGAAGCACTACAATTTCTTTATGGAGAGTATTGTATTTATCCATAATGAAGTTTTTTACTTTTTTAATATTTAATAAGCCAGTAAGCTTAGATATACAATTTAAAGTAAAGTTTTTTATAAAAGATAGATTACTTTTCATACATTAGAAATACTCCAAATGTTCATTGTCGTTTTTAGGTAACTAATTTTAACACATTTTATCTTACAAAATATCTTTTTCATTAATTTTTCTGTACATATCAATTTGTCGAATATTTCTCAGATTGTACTGTTTAAGATTGCTGGTATATTGTTGTTGATAATAATAGGTAAATGTTTTGTGTAAAAAGGCGTTGACATATGATTTATCAGATTGTAACATATAAGAGATTAGTTTTTAGATGTTTGAAAAGTTTTATGGTAGAGATTATTTAATCTCAATTCAATTGTAAGTTAATATTTAACTCTGCATATTCTACATATAGTCAGATAAATAAATTATTAAGAGCACTTGATGGATGCCTTGGCGTTAAGAGGCGATGAAGGACGTGGCAGGCTGCGATAAGCTGTGGGGAATTGTCAACAAATTTTGATCCGCAGATTTCCGAATGGGGGAACCCAACTAGCTTAGCTAGTTATTATATACTAAGTATATAAAGCAAACTTGGTGAACTGAAATATCTAAGTAGCCAAAGGAAAAGAAATCAACCGAGATTCTGTTAGTAGTGACGAGCGAAAGCGGAAAAGGCTAGTGGTTTAAAAATAAGAATTAGAATACTTTGGAAATGGTAACCATAGAAGGTGATAGTCCTGTATAAGTAGAAAGTTTTTAAATCCTTGAGTAGAGCGGGGCACGTGAAATCCTGTTTGAATATGGGGGGACCATCCTCCAAGCCTAAATACTCCTTAACGACCGATAGTGAACAAGTACCGTGAGGGAAAGGTGAAAAGAACCCCGGGAGGGGAGTGAAATAGAATCTGAAATCAAGTGCTTACAAACAGTTGGGGCTCTATATCAATTTATTGATATTTAGAGTGACAGCGTACCTTTTGCATAATGGGTCAGCGAGTTAATCTGTGAAGCAAGCTTAAGCCGTTAGGTGTAGGCGTAGCGAAAGCAAGTCTGAATAGGGCGTTTAGTTTTACGGATTAGACCCGAAACCAAGTGATCTAGTCATGACCAGATTGAAGGTATGGTAAAACATACTGAAGGATCGAACCAGTTAATGTTGCAACATTATTGGATGAGTTGTGATTAGGGGTGAAAGGCCAATCAAACTTGGAAATAGCTGGTTCTCCGCGAAATCTATTTAGGTAGAGCGTTGTATGTATGTTGTTGGGGGTAGAGCACTGGATAGACTAGGGGGATTCATCATCTTACCAAATCTAACCAAACTCCGAATACCAACAATTAATTATACAGCAGACACACTACGGGTGCTAAGTCCGTGGTGGAAAGGGAAACAGCCCAGATCACTATCTAAGGTCCCAAAATTACAGCTAAGTGGGAAAGGAAGTGGAAAAACCATTACAGCTAGGAGGTTGGCTTGGAAGCAGCCATCCTTTAAAGAAAGCGTAACAGCTCACTTGTCTAAATAAGTTTTTCTGCGCCGAAAATGTACCGGGGCTAAAGCTGTATACCGAAGATGTGAGTGCTTATTAATTTCGATTAATAGGCGCGGTAGCGGAGCGTTCCGTAAGTCTGTGAAGGCAGTTTGTGAAAACTGCTGGAGATATCGGAAGTGAGAATGCTGACATAAGTAGCGTAAAAGAGTGTGAAAAACACTCTCACCAAAAATCTAAGGGTTCCTACGTTAAGTTAATCTGCGTAGGGTTAGTCGGTTCCTAAGGCGAGTCCGTAAAGGAGTAGTCGATGGCAATTAGGTTAATATTCCTAAACCTCTTAAGTGTGACGGGTTTTGTATTTGTATAGGTCTTATTGGATTGATCTATGCTTAAAAGAAGCTCCAGGAAATAGCACTTATATTTATGAGGCCGTACCGTAAACCGACACTGGTGGATGAGTAGAGTATACTAAGGTGTTGAAAGAATGATGTTGAAGGAACTCGGCAAATTATACCTGTAACTTCGGAAGAAGGGTAACCTGCTTTTAGGCAACTATGAGTAGGTGGCACAAAATAGGGAGTAGCGACTGTTTACTAAAAACACAGGACTCTGCAAACACGTAAGTGGAAGTATAGGGTCTGACGCCTGCCCGGTGCTGGAAGGTTAATAGGAAGGGTGCAAGCTCTGAATTGAAGCCCCAGTAAACGGCGGCCGTAACACTGACGGTCCTAAGGTAGCGAAATTCCTTGTCGGGTAAGTTCCGACCCGCACGAATGGCGTAACGATTTCTCCACTGTCTCCAACATCATTTCAGCGAAATTGAATTCCCCGTGCAGATGCGGGGTACCCGCGGTTAGACGAAGAGACCCCGTGCACCTTTACTATAGCTTTACATTGCTATTAAAGATGTGATGTGCAGGATAGGTGGGAGACTTTGAAGTTATGGCGCTAGCTGTAATGGAGTCGACCTTGAGATACCACCCTTTACATTTTTGATATCTAACTATGTTTCATTATCTGAAACTAGGACATTGTATGGTGGGTAGTTTGACTGGGGCGGTCGCCTCCTAAAAAGTAACGGAGGCGTGCGAAGGTAAGCTAGAGCTGGTCGGAAATCAGCTTGATAGTATAATGGCATAAGCTTGCCTAACTGCGAGGCTGACAAGCCAAGCAGAGACGAAAGTCGGTCATAGTGATCCGGTAATTCTGTATGGAAGGGTTATCGCTCAACGGATAAAAGGTACGCCGGGGATAACAGGCTGATGGTGTTCGAGAGTTCATATCGACGACACCGTTTGGCACCTCGATGTCGACTCATCACATCCTGGGGCTGGAGAAGGTCCCAAGGGTTCGGCTGTTCGCCGATTAAAGTGATACGTGAGTTGGGTTTAGAACGTCGTGAGACAGTTCGGTTTCTATCTGCCGTGGGTGAAGGAAATTTGAGAAGATCTGACTCTAGTACGAGAGGACCGAGATGTATATACCTCTGGTGTACCAGCTGTTATGCCAATAGCATCGCTGGGTAGCTATGTATAGATGGGATAATTGCTGAAAGCATATAAGCAAGAAACCCTCTTCAAAAAAATTTCCCAATTAAGGCCGTGGGAGACTACCACGTTGATAGGCTAGGTGTAGAAGCATGGTAACATGTGAAGCTAACTAGTACTAATAGCCTGATTGATTTATTTCCTTTCTATATGTGCATATGCAGTGTTAAATATTAAATTGAAATTTGTTAAGTCAGAAATTTTTATTGACTTGGTGGCTATAGCAAAAATGAACCACCCGATCTCATTTCGAACTCGGAAGTGAAACTTTTTAGCGCCGATGATACTTAAAAAGGGAAAGTAGGTCGCTGCCAAGTTTATAAAAATTTCTTTTTTATTTGTATCTGTTCAGTAGAGTGATCAAACAAGGTAAACATAGAGTAGCTGTACTGATCTTTTAGAACTCTGCGAAAACTTTAAAATAAAAGTAGAAAACTTAAAAGTAGAATTTGTTACCTACTTGCAAATGATGAGGAGAGATAGCAATATTTAACAAATCATCAAAAAGTTGATCTTCCGAAAATCAAACTTTATATAATTGAATATTAATTAAGTTGTTGGAGATGAGGAGAAAGAAGAAGTAGAAAACTACTAAAAAGCAGATACATTTGGCTCAAGAGTTAGGTTGATAATTGTAGCACTTAGTGGATTTTATAAAAATTTAAAACGTGGGAATTATAAGTAATTTTTTTAATGTGAATTGGAAGCGTATCAAATAGTGAGTATAGAGTTGCTTCAAAATGCAAAAAGGTGTATGAGCAAATCGAATAAGAAAGGTGAGGTTTTGCGCATCAACCTATTATAATAAAGGTAAGCTTTGTTAGTGCTGAAGTAATACTGAAAGTTTTAAAGGGAAAGAAGATTTTAAAAGACAGTGTATGTTGCAATCGTAATAGTCGCTGACAGATATGCAGCGTACAATTATTTTGCTGATAAAAAAGGTAAATTTGTTGGGCACACTTAGCAAGGTACTTTCAAACATAGTTGGACTATTGAAGTTAAAGTTCTGGGCTGTTACTTAAAAAACGCATCCACTGAATTATTTGTACTAAAAAAAGCTTTATTAAAAAGTGAAATAGATATTTTAACAGAAGTGTAAGAAAGTTGCAAAACGTATAAGGTATTAATTGAAGCTACTTATCTGAAGCAATTGGAGCTTCTCAAGTTGCGAAAAATATTTTAAAATCTGAAAGAATGATGTGAAATTTTTTAAGTGAACCAAAAAATATTCCATTACCGCGCTGAACAGCAAATTAGGCATTATATCGTTTACTGTAAAAGCTCATATTTTACGTAATCAGAGCTAAGAATTTGAAAAGACAACTTCATTATACTTAACATGAAAACAAAGAGAACTATACAATCCCCTGCCTATCGTTTCTTGAACGACTCCCCTGAACGGGTACTTTTACTTTTATCAAACTATTCTCTTATTGTAATAAGTTGCTTCTATATTCAAATTTAGCAACTTCCCTCTAGGATTATCCTTATTTTGCTCTAAGTACTGGCTTTGTTCAAATGCCATTCCCCATTGTGTACGGTAGCTAGACTCTCTATATTTATAAAAACTCTCCTCAGCATTATTTGTATCGAGCTTTTTATCTTGTTTTCTTATACTCTCTACCATCAAGCACCCACATCTATTAATTTATTTTAAAAACTTTACTTATCTTATCATAAAAAATATAGCTGTAAATACTTTAGTGAAAATTTCTTCTTATTTTATCTTTCTTTAAGCAAATATTGAGATCTTTTTGTAAATTTTTATAGCTTGCTTGCATAATGTTTTTATGGGTTAGTATTATGTAATAGCACCCTACATTACTTATATTAGAAATGCTAACTTTAGCTAGCACTCGTAATTGCCTTTTTATTTTATTTCTTTTTGCTGCTTTTCCGACTTTTTTACTGATAGCCAGACCTACTCTAATAACATGAATATACTTTTCAGGTTCTCTTTCTTTTATAGCATATAGTGATATATATACCCCTCGATAAAAAAGACTGTCAGGTGCTAATCTGTTTTTAAAAGCAAAGGAAAACTCTTTTTTTTTATGCTTACTATGCGCATAATTTATTACACCCTAATGAACGACGCTTATTAAGAATTTTTCTTCCAGCTTTTGTTGACATACGTGAACGAAATCCATGTCTGTGCTTTCTTTTTAAATTTTTTGGTTGAAATGTTCTTTTCATTGTTTTTATATTAATATGATTATTTATTTTAAATTATTTTGCTCTATTGTCAAATAATGGTCAACTTCTATGGCATTCTTGTCGAATAAAATTTGATGTATGGAAAAATGAATTTAATTATAGGCATACCTATTTTACTAATCCTTTTATTTTGTTTGAGTAAGTTTCAAGCAGTAAGTAAAGTTAAGTCTTATATATATTTGAGTTGTATGTGGATGCTATCTTGTTTGTTAGCATTCTATGATGGTTATTTTATAACTTCTATTTCTACAGCGTTACTTTTTTTTATGCTGATTTTTATCTTTAAAGGTAAAAGAAATAAGATGGTAAAATTTTTGTTATTTATGGCTTTAGCAATATCACTTTTTATCACTTTATTTATAATGCTATCTATTTTTGTTCAGTCCATTTCTTTTTTTAATAAAGTAGCTATTTCAGAATTCTTATTTTGCTTAAAATGGAAGCATAATGTAGCTATTATTGGTGAAGGAGAGGTGGGATGTTTTGGTATAGCGCCACTTTTAGTGGGGACATTACTTATAACTATTGTAGCAATGTTAGTTGCGGTGCCGCTTGGTTTGTTTTCTGCAATATATATTAGTGAGTATGCGAGTGAAAAAGTGCGTTATGTTATTAATACAGCCTTACAGGTTTTATCTGCTATTCCTACTGTTGTATATGGATACTTCTCAGTTGTATTTTTGTCTTTTTTTATAAAGCAGGTAGCAAATTTTTTTAATTTAAGTATACACTCAGAAAGTGCTTTGATTGCTGGTTTATCGATCGGGGTAATGATTCTTCCTTTTATTATTTCTTTGCTTGAAGATGCTATAAGATCTGTTCCAAAAAGTTTGCGTTATGGTTTTATGGCGCTTGGTGCAACACCAGCGGAAACTATATGGCATATAACAATACCTTATGCAATGCCTACAATTTTAAGTGCAATTTTATTATCAATTTCAAGAGTGATAGGCGAAACAATGATTGTACTAATGGCTGTGGGAATCAATGCAAATTTGACCTTTAATCCTCTCAATTCAGTTACTACTATCACTGTACAAATTGCTACATTACTTACCGGAGATCAGGATTTCAACAGTGTGCAAACTCTTGCTGCTTATGCGCTTAGTTTGGTGCTGTTTGTTATTACTTGGCTATTGAATGCATTTGCATTGTTTATAATGAAACGTAACTAGTAAGTGTTTTAATATTGCAAAATTTCTGTTAATAATATAAGATTTATTTTCTTTAGAAGTTCTTTTATAGAATTGTAGTGTTAGGTGATGAAAGAGATGGGTACAGGTAAAGTAGTTAAAATAACTCAAGCAGTTGTTGATTTGAAATTTGAAGACGAATTGCCTAGGATATTTAATGCTTTAAAAAGCAAACTAAAATCTAAGGGCAAGGAGATAGTTCTAGAGGTTTCACAGCATATAGGTGACAATATAGTCCGTTGTATTGCTATGGATAGCACAGATGGTATGTCAAGAGGTGATGAGTTTGTTGATACAGGTGCACCAATATCAGTTCCGGTTGGACGCTCAACTTTAGGAAGGATTTTTAATGTTGTAGGGGAGCTTATAGATGAGTGTGGTCCGCTAAAAGGAAAGTATGATTTAGAACCTATACATAGATCACCTCCAAGTTTTACTGAGCAGAAGATACAGGAAGAAGTTTTAGTTACAGGAATAAAGGTTATAGATCTTCTTGCTCCTTATCTTAAAGGAGGAAAAATTGGCTTATTTGGTGGAGCTGGTGTTGGTAAAACAGTTCTGATAATGGAGCTGATTAACAACATAGCAAAAGCTCATAAAGGATTTTCTGTGTTTGCTGGAGTAGGAGAGAGAACGCGTGAAGGTAATGATCTTTATAACGAGATGATTACTTCGAATGTAATAGATATAAATGAGCACGAAAAATCTCAAGCCGTTTTGGTTTATGGTCAAATGAATGAACCTCCTGGAGCAAGGGCTAGGGTTGCTTTAACAGCACTAACTATGGCAGAGTATTTTCGTGATTGTGAAAATCAAGATGTTCTATTTTTTGTGGATAATATCTTCCGTTTTACTCAAGCTGGTTCTGAAATTTCTGCTTTGCTTGGAAGAATACCGTCGGCTGTTGGTTATCAGCCAACCCTTGCAACTGATATGGGCGCTATGCAAGAGAGAATAGCCTCAACTACTGCTGGTTCTATTACTTCTGTACAGGCTATATATGTTCCTGCGGACGATTTGACCGATCCAGCTCCGGCAACGACATTCTCTCATCTTGATGCAACCACAGTGTTGTCAAGGCAGATAGCTGAAATGGGTATATACCCTGCTGTTGATCCACTTGACTCAACTTCTCAGTCTTTATCTGCTGAAATCATTGGTGAAGAACATTATAATGTGGCTTCTGAGGTGAAACGTATATTGCAAACTTATAAGTCGCTGCAAGATATTATCGCAATACTTGGTATGGATGAACTATCTGATGAAGATAAAATTATTGTTGATAGAGCTCGTAAAATTCAGAAGTTTCTTTCTCAACCTTTTCATGTTGCAGAGGTATTTACTGGCATGTCTGGCAAATTTGTTTCACTTTCTGATACTATTTCTAGTTTTAAAGGAATTATTGAAGGTAAATATGATCATCTGCCAGAAGCTGCTTTTTATATGGTGGGAAGTATAAGTGAAGCAATAGAAAAGGCTGAATCAATAAAAGCTGAAGTTGGAGCCGGACATTAAAGATTATGAACACTTTTAAGGTGCAATTTTTTTCTCCTGATAATCGAATTTCATTCGATGAAGTGGTTTCGCTTTCAGTGAATGGGCTTGAAGGAGAGCTAGTGATTTTAGCTTACCATTCTCCTTACTTAATTTATTTATTGCCTGGTATAATTACTGTTCAAATGAGTAACCAGACAAAGGAAAAAGTTGTAATTGATAATGGTATATTGGAGGTTGCAAATAATAATTGTAACATTGTAACAAATCAAATTCAGGTTTTTGATCATTTGACTCATGATGAGGAATCATTAAAAAATAAGAGAGTTGGTATATATTTAAGTTATCTTGATGTCAAATCTCTTTAGGGGCTCTTTTTTTGTTCAAGAAATGGGTTTACTCTTGTCATCTCAATGTTTGTCGTTCAAGTAGCTGACACACAACTGTACGAACATTAGAAGGATATCATCCCAGTGCTCAGACACTGAAATCTAGAAATTTTTACAACTAGGATCGTATGGTCAAGACTACAATTGTGCAAAAGTTGCAGCTTTGAAGGTAAAAGTACAAAAAATAGTGTCATCCCAGTGCGTGACACGGGATCTATCTTATTTTAATCGTGGATATTATTTTAACATATGTTCCTAGAATTTGTTGTCCATTGCGTAATTCACAAATGTTTTTATCCAGTGTCACGCACTGGAATGACAAGAGTTGAATGACAGGAAAAAAAGCACTGATTTTACATGCATCTAAATAAGTATGTTTATTAAACACTTCCGTGCTGACTTTGGCTACACACCTTTGAGGGACTGCTGATGAAGTCTAGAAGTGAATTACAACAATCATCATCACTATAAAATGCACTATCAGAGCTTGAAGATCTAGATTTTCTTTCTGCATTATCAACTTCCCCTACAAGCTGATCAGATATTTTTGCACGATTGTTCAAAGGTTCCTGTTGAGAAATCTCTGTACTTAACATTTCTACTTGGTTATTTAGATGTTGCTCTTTACCGTTTAGCTCTTCTCTTTCTCCCGTTATTCTTTCAATTTCCATATCTTTAATCTTTTCTTTCAATATTTCAATCTCATTCTCATACTCTTCAAACTTTGGTTCTATAAATGAACGGTATTGATCCATTATTTCTTCTTCCATCTCCTGCCGTAACTGTTCTCTTTGCCTCTCAATTTGCTCATCTTTAGTCTCTAGCTCTCCCTCTGACGATTTAAAATCCCATTTTTCATCCCACTCTAGCTCACTTACCTCTTGTTCATCAGATTCTAAATGTGCGTTATGCTCACTTTGCAAATTTTGCATTTGAGGTTTTAAATTCGTTAAACGTTCATCCTGCCGTAACTGTTCTTCTTGACTCTTAATCTGCTTATTTTTAAGCTCTACCTCGTTCTTTAACTCTTCATATTTCCACTTTAGCTGATCTACCTCTTGTTTATAAGATTCCAGATTTGTGTTGTACTTATAATCTAAGCATTGAATTGTAGATTTTAAATTCTGTATATCTTTCCAATTTTCATCTAATATATCTCCTACTTCCTCTTCCTCTTTTTTAAACTGTTTCAATTTATCTTCCAGTTTTTCATTTTTTGCATTAGCAATTGTTAACTTTTTCTCTAGATCTTTCTTTCCTTCATGTGCACTTTCAAGTTCTTGTATTTTCTCTTGCAGCTCTGTTGATATATTTTCTAGCTTCTCATCTTTTTGTGTTAGTCCAATTTGCAATTTTACGTTTTTTTGCTTTTCTTCTTCAAGTTTATTCTGTAAATCACTATTGCACTTCTCTAATTCTTCAATTTCTTGCTTAGCCTCCATGAGTTCCTGTTCTGATTTTTTTTGCTTTATTATGCAATTACTTAACAGCTGGTCTAATTCCTCTTGCAATTTTCTTACCTCACTTGTCAACTCTTCTTTTTCTGCATTAGCAACTTCCAGCCTCTTCTTTAGATCTTCTTTTTCTTCTTCATACACACTCTCAAGTTTTTGCGCTCTTTCTTCCAGCTCTGTTGACATATTTGCTAGCTTTTCATTTTTTTGTGTCAGTTCAGCTTGCAATTTTGCATTTTTTTGCTTTTCCTCTCCAAGTTCATTCTGTAAATCACTATTATGCTTTTCAAATTCTTGCTCAGCCTTGTCGAGCCTATATTTTAAATTCGTTAAGCGCTCATTCTCTTCGATCATTATACGTTCTGCTTGCTCGCTCTCTATCTGCAATGTATCTTCCAGTTTCTTATTTTTTACATTGGCAACTTCCAGCTTTTTCTTCAGGTCTTTCTTTTCTTCATATGCACCTTCAAGTTCTTGCGCTCTTTCTTGCAGCTCTGTTGACATATTTGCTAGTTTTTCATCTTTTTGTGTCAGTTCAGTTTGTAATTTTGCATTTTTTTGCTTTTCTTCTCCAAATTTATTCTGTAAATCACTATTATGCTTTTTTAACTCTTCAAATTTTTGCTCAGCATCTTCGAGTCTACATTGTAAGTTGTTTCTCTGCTGATTTAACTCTCTAATTTCTTGCTCAGCCTCATCGAGCCTATATTGTAATTTATTCTTTTGCTCGTTTAATTCTCTAATTTCTTGCTTTTCTTCTCCAAGTTCATTCTGTAAGTCACTATTGTGCTTTTCTAACTCTTCAAGTTCTTGTTCAGCCTTGTCGAACCTATATCGTAATTCGTTCCTCTGCTCATTTAATTCTCTAATTTCTTGTTCAGCTTTTGTAAGCTTTTGATCTAGTTGTTGTGAGTTAACTTCTGTTTGCGCTGCAGCTTCTTGCAAATTAACTTCTGTCTGAGTTTCAGTTTCTTGAGAGCCAATTCCTGTTTGAGTCTTAACGTGTTGCACAGAGACCTCTGTTTGAGTTGCAACTTCTTGTAAACTTTGAATTTCAGCCTGTTGAGAGCCAATTTTCGTTTGAGTTTCAGTGTGCTGTAAACTAATTCCTGTTTGAATTGCAACCTCTTGTAAATCAACTTTTGTCTGAGTTTCAGTCTGTTGAGAGCCAATTTCTGTTTGAGTCTTAACGTGTTGCACAGAGACCTCTGTTTGAGTTTCAGTGTGCTGTGAATTAACTTCTGTTTGAGTTGCAATTGCCTGAGTTGCAATCTGCTGTGGATTAACCTCTGATACATTGTTGCTAGTGAAAGAAAGAATAGGATTGCTTTTAGCATCATTTTCAAGATCTTTCATCTTTTCGTCTTGATTGATTACGATATGTTCGTTATTTTGCAGATTACTAACAGCCGGTGCAATGTTAGCATTTTTGTTCTTTTTCAATAATGCTTTTACAGCATCATGTAGAGAGAGGTCTTGAATATATAATTCCTCATTTTGTCTTATTAATTCCCAAAACTCCTCAGGTGGCGATTCAAAATCTTTACCATTAAACTGTAGTACTTTAGTTATACCAGAATTACTTACATTCATAACCATAGTACAGGTAAAAGTTTTCCCATCCTTGTCCTGCACAGGCCAAGTGCTTGTCATTTCATAATATGCACCCTCTTTAAATTCATAATGTCTTTCCTTATCTTTTCGGTAAGCGTATATGTCATGCTTTTTATTGCAATAAATATTCAATGTGCTAATATCCCTTTCTTGCTGTAAGATATCACTAATTCTTATTGGCTCACTTCTATTGTAATTAATAAGATTAATGTTTAACACTTTATCAGAATTGTTAGTTTCTACATAAAAAGCTTGAAGGTCTATGTCTTTGTCTCTAAAATACTTACTTACAGCTTTTTTTGCCTGATTTGCTAATTCTATAAAGTTTTTTTTAAAGCTCTTGTTGAAAGATAGATCTATATATGCTTGCTTAAAATTTTCATCATTTGTCAAATCCATGAGCAAGTCATAAATCTCCCATTTGTCCTGATAGTATTCTTCTAAAACAGTAATGCTATTTTTTCTTTTCAGTTCTGCTAATATGTTTTTCAATGTCAGGAAATTTGTTGACATAGTATACCCCCTATTACTATTGTTTTGATAATATATTTACTTTGGGAGTGATTAACTCCTTTTGTATTAACCTTTTTAGTTGAATTTAATTGCGAGCGTTAAACTAGATCTTAGTCATTTTGTTTATTGTTCCCCACTATCTATTTGTGTTACTATACTAATAGTAGCACTAAGTTTTAGGCTATGCAAGAATTTCTATTGAACGTAAAGCTAGTAAACTTCAGAAATTGGTTATGCTAATTTTGTTAATAAAATGCAACCAATTAAGGAAAGCGCTATACTGTGTCTCAGTGCAATATTTTCTTTCCTAACGGACTGAAAATTGAGTTGAGTTAAAAATCCGATTTTATTTAATACTTTTCAAAGATGACAATATTTTGTAAAAATAGGTTTTTAATAGGACAATAATATGGAAATTTTTCTTGATAGTGTTGATTTGAATGAAATTAAGGAGCTAAAAGAGTTCATTGATGGTATAACAACTAATCCTTCTTTAATAGCAAAATCTGGACATAAAGATAAGTACGAAGATTTAGTAAGCGAAATATGTTCTATTATAAAAGGACCTGTTAGTGTTGAAGTTGTTGCAGATAGCCATGAAGATATGGTTAAGGAAGGCCTTAAGTTAGCGAAAATCGCTAGTAATATCGTAGTAAAGTTACCCCTTACACATGAAGGATTAATTTCTTGTAAAAAGTTGTGGACAGAACATACAATACCTGCTAATATCACATTATGTTTTTCTCCTGGACAAGCACTGTTTGCCGCTAAGGCCGGTGCTTGTTTTATTTCTCCCTTTGTTGGTCGCCTTGATGATATAAGCTATGATGGCTTATCGCTAATAGAAGATATATGCACTATATATTCTAATTATAATTTTAAGACAAAAGTTCTTGTTGCATCAGTAAGAAGTCCAGCGCATGTAATAGAAGCTGCACGGCTCGGTGCTCATTCAATTACTGTGCCAGCAAAAATACTTAGACAGTTAATTAATCATCCACTTACTGATCAAGGGCTCGCAATATTTGAAAAAGACTGGGGCGTAAAACAATAAATGACATTGCTAAAAAAGACATAAAAACACAATAATTTATATAAAAAGGACATAGGTACCATCTGTCCTTTAAAGACATGTAGGTCAATGATATGCGTAATTCAGTGTTTTAAACATGATAGTCCTCCACTAATAAAAAAGATTGAGAAAAATGTATACAGCTACGACCGAAGTATAGCTAAAATATATTTTAACTGAAGATTATAGATTAATTGAATTGAAAAGTCTGCAGACGAAGATAGATTCCGAGCTCTAGAACACCTTCATTACGAATAGTAAAAATACTATCAGAATTTGTCAAGTAATTTTTATCGTAATTTTATGAACATGACGTACATCTGTATGGAGATTGAATATGTCATTTAGGTAGCCTCTTTGTTGTCATTCCAGTACTGAAATCCAGTTAGATTTGCGAGTATAAAAGTAATACAACATTTTTGATGATGGAAGCTATTACTAGGATGACAAGAAAGGAAGTACTGGTTTCAGTTTTTGTACGTTGGCCATGTATCTCAAATTTAATTATTTATAAATAAAAGATCACACTCCTTGGCTTTGTGATGGAATAAGTTTTTCAATGCTGTCTACACAAAACTCAGCCGTGTTGTTAGCTATTTCATCGAATTTATCATTTATATCCTTACCTATTTTTTCATCTTTAATATATTCATACAGAGCTAAAATAGCTATAGTTGAGCATATTGCGATGAAACCAACTTTTGCTGTAATAAGTAATGATAGCCCACCTGCAAGTATGGACACTGCTCCAATAGCTAGGTTTATAATTTTATTTTGTGTTGATTGATTCTCTTTATCCTCTAAGACATTTGATATTGCTTTTGAGGCCACTTTTATTGCTATTGCTGTAGTTGAGATTATAATGAACATTATAGCTATTTTTGCTAAAAGCAAAATTGATGGTAGCATTATTGTAAGCAACAATGAGCCAGCTCCTATCAGTAGCCACTTCTCATTTATTTTTTTAGACTGATCTATATTGCTAAGCACTGCACCCTCCACTTTAATTAATAGTTTATTCATATAGTATGAAATATGCGATAGTCAAGATATTTTTATGTGGAAAAGTTTGCGATTGAGTTTTGGCATGTTATTTAAAATTCTTATATAATATTGAAATGAGTTTAAGAGAGAGTTAAATGCAGAATGCAGCTTTAGTTTTACAAGATGGCAAGTGCTTTTTGGGAAAATCGATAGGTAAAAAAGGCAAGTGTATAGGTGAGGTTTGTTTTATCACTGGTATGACCGGTTATCAACATACTATAACCGATCCTTCTTTTGCTGATCAAATAATAGCGTTCACTTTTCCTCATATTGGTAATGTTGGAATAAATCACAAAGATAATGAAGGAGAAAAAGTTTTTGCAAGTGGTGTGATTATGCGTGAACTTTCTCCTATGTCTCACTCTTCTTCATATATTAGTTTAAATGATTGGTTGGAGAAAAATAATGTAGTTGGGATATCGGGAATTGATACTAGAGCTTTGACGAGATATTTGAGAAAACATGGATCTCAAAATGGAATGATATGTCCGTCAAGTGAGGCACATATATTAGATGAATTGAAGAAATACAAATCTGTAAATGGAGTAGAAATAACTAAGAAAGTCAGTTTAAGTAATAACTTTCAAAGCGCTCTTAATGCAAAATATAGGGTTGTAATTGTTGATTTCGGTGTAAAAAATAGTATAATCTCACGCTTAGTAGAACTTGATTGTACGGTTGAATTAGTCAAACCAGATACAGGTTTTGCTCACAAAATATTAAGCATGAATCCAGATGGTATAGTGCTTTCAAATGGCCCTGGTGATCCACAAGAGATAGGAGAGAGTGTAATTTCAGAAATAGAAATTATTGTGAAATCTAAAATACCAGTTTTTGGTATATGCCTGGGCCATCAATTACTTGCAGTTACTTTGGGGGCAAAGACTGTTAAGATGGATATTGGTCATCGAGGGAGTAATCATCCAGTTTATGATCTGGAGAGTAAAAAAGTTGAGATAACTAGCCAAAATCATGGTTTTGTTGTTGATTCAGCTTCTCTTCCAAGTAACGTTGAAGTTACTCATATTTCTCTATTTGATAATAGTGTAGAGGGAATAATGATGAAGGATTACCCAGTCTTTTCTGCTCAATACCATCCAGAAGAAGCGCCAGGTACGCATGATTCACATTATTTATTTAGGCGTTTTATTGATAATATTTTGTTATATAAAAGTAAAATCTAACTGAAATCAGTTAGATTAGCTTTTATTACTTGATCTTTTAGATTTGGATGTTTAATATTAGGGATAATAAAACTTAAGTTAAGGTAGTGTTCTCTTAACAGATTTTTGTGGAGGAGTGACCGAGTGGTTAAAGGTAACAGACTGTAAATCTGTCCGCGTGAGCGTACGTAGGTTCGAATCCTACCTCCTCCATTGTGCGGGTATAGCTCAATGGTAGAGCTCTAGCCTTCCAAGCTGGTGACGTGGGTTCGATTCCCACTATCCGCTCTTTTTTTTGTTGTATTTATATAAAATCAACATATTATTTATTGATGTATTTGTATTTTAGGTAGAAGAGTTAAAGTTATGACAGCGATAGTAGAAGCATTTGGAAAGCCGCATGTAAACGTGGGAACGATAGGACATGTGGATCATGGGAAGACAACGTTAACAGCGGCGATAACAAAGCATTATGGTAATTTTGTAGCATATGATCAAATAGATAAAGCGCCAGAAGAAAGAAAGAGAGGGATAACAATAGCAACAGCGCATGTTGAATATCAAACAGAAAAGAGACACTATGCACACGTTGATTGCCCTGGGCATGCTGATTATGTAAAGAATATGATAGTAGGTGCAGCACAGATGGATGCAGCGATATTGGTAGTGTCAGGGGTTGATGGGCCGATGCCACAAACGAGAGAGCATATATTGCTGGCAAAACAGGTGGGTGTTGGATATGTCGTGGTATATATAAATAAAGCTGATGTTGCTGATGCTGATATGATAGATTTGGTGGAAATGGAAGTGAGAGAGTTGCTGAGTAAGTATGGATTTCCAGGTGATGAAGTGCCTGTGATAGTTGGATCTGCATTAAAAGCATTAGAGGATGATGGTAGTGAGTATGGAAAGAAATCAATAGATAAATTGATGGAGAAGTTAGATGAGTATGTGGCAGTACCTCCAAGGCCTATAGATTTGCCGTTTTTATTGCCAATAGAAGATGTATTTTCAATATCGGGGCGAGGAACGGTAGTAACAGGAAGAATAGAGAAGGGGGAGATAAAGACAGGGGATGAGATAGAGATAATAGGTCTGAAAGCGACGCAAAAGACGATATGTACTGGTGTTGAGATGTTTAAGAAGTTGCTAGACAAGGGAAGTGCAGGACTCAATGTAGGAGTACTACTAAGAGGAACAAAGAGAGAAGAAGTGGAGAGAGGGCAAGTATTGGCAAAACCAGGAACAATAACCCCGCATAAGAAATTTAATGCGGAGGTGTATATATTGAAGAAAGAAGAAGGAGGAAGGCATACACCATTTTTTGGAAATTATCAGCCACAGTTTTATTTAAGGACAACGGATGTAACTGGGAGCATAAAATTGCGAGATGGAAAGGAGATGGTAATGCCAGGGGACAATGTAAGTATAGAAGTGGAGTTGCAAGTACCAATAGCAATGGATAAAGGATTGCGTTTTGCGATAAGAGAAGGTGGTAGAACTGTTGGTTCTGGAGTTGTTTCGGAGATTTTAGAGTGAGTATAGTAACTAAGATGAAGCAAGATATATATATTAGAATTAAAGCTTTCGATTGTTCTTTATTGGAAAAGTGTGTTCGGGAGTTTATTGATCAATTAAAGCAGTTTAATGCAGATTTATCTGGTCCGATTCCGTTGCCAAGAAAAAATTCTAAATTTACTGTTAATAGGTCTCCTCATGTTGATAAAAAATCTCGTGAGCAATTTGAAATGAGAATTTCTAAGCGGTTAATTATTCTACATAATCCTACTTCTACTATGATGAAGATGCTTGCAGATTTATCTTTTTCTGCTGGTGTAGAAATGGATTTAAAGGTTAAGGAAGTTAATATTTAGGAAAAGAAAATGAAGAGAATAAATTCGCTTAGGAGAATTGGGTTGTTAATGACGAATGTTGGCCATACTGCTATGTATTTTGATAATAGTCGCATGGCTGTAACCTTATTGCATCTCAGCGAAACTTATATTATCGATATAAAAGGACAAGATAAATGTGGCTACAATTCAGTCATTTTAGGCGCGGGAGATTTAAAAAAAATAGCAAAACCTCAGTTGGAATATTTAAAGAAAAAGGGTATAAATAGTAAATGTAAATTATACGAAAGTAGATTAACTGATCTATTTGGAATAGAATGTGGTAAAAAGGTGGGGGTTAATCATTTTGTAGTTGGTCAATATCTTGATATTACAGGTTATTCTTTAGGCAAAGGGTTTGCTGGTGTGATGAAGCGGCATAACTTCAGTGGGCTTAGGGCGTCTCATGGCGTTTCTATTGCTCATAGATCACAAGGTTCTACTGGTCAATGTCAAGATCCTGGTAGAGTATTCAAGGGGAAGAAAATGGCTGGTCATTTAGGTAATAGCAGAGTAACTGTACAGAATATGAAAATATTATCCATTGATTATGAAAATAGCATAATTGCTGTAAAGGGTAATAATGTTCCTGGGTTTAAAAACTCTTATGTTTTTGTGAGAGATGCAGTTAAAAAGCCTTTACATAAAGATGTTCCTTTTCCAGTAGGTCTGCTGTTGAATACGAGTGATGATGCTAATAATTTGGTGAGTTAGTTATGGAATGTGAATTAGTTGATCTATCTAATAATAATGTAGGTAGTGTTGAGCTTAATCCTTTGATATTTTCTGCCAAGCAAAAATTGAGTATTTTGCATGATATAGTGAGATGGCAATTAGCAAAGAGAAGAGTTGGTGCTCATAAAACAAAAGGTATCAGTGATGTTTCTGGTACAACAGCTAAACCGTATGGTCAAAAACGTACCGGTAGGGCGAGACAGGGGAGCTTGCGATCTCCTCAGTTTAGAGGTGGTGGAATTATTTTTGGTCCTGTTGTGAGGAGTCATGCTTATTCTCTTAATAAAAAAGTACGCAAATTTGGTTTGAAAATTGCTTTATCTCTAAAATATTTAAATAATCAAGTTATTGTTCTTGATAGTTTAAATATTGATGTGAAGAAAACATCTAAAATGTGTGAATATATTAAAAATTTTAAATTTTCCTCTTTTTTAATAGTTGGTGATTATGGAGATGATTTGTTACGTGCTGCTAAAAATTTGCACTATGTAGATTTAATTAAACCTATTGGGTTAAATGTTTTTGATATATTGAATCACGAATGCGTGATGTTAACAAAAGACACTTTAAAGCATCTTGAAGGTAGATTGTTATGATTAAATATAATAATATAATAAAATCTCCTGTAATCACAGAAAAGACTTCTCTTTTAAGAGAGAAGTTTAATAAATACTCTTTGTATGTTTTTGTAAATGTAAATAAGCGTCAAATAAAATCGGCAATAGAGTCTTTATTTAATGTCAGAACTTCTTCTATAAATGTTATTAGAGTTAAACCTAAATATAGACGTTTTAGGGGTGTGATTGGTTGTAAAAAACAGAGAAAAAAGGTTTATTTTTCTTTGATGGATGGTCAAAAATTAGATATAATGAGCGTTTAGTATGGGTATGAAATTTTTTAATTCTGTTACTCCGTCTTCTCGTGGGACTGTATTAATAAGTAAAGTTGGTTTATCAAAAGATAAGCCGGAGAAGTCTCTTGTATTTGGTAAGAAATCCAGTGGTGGAAGAAATAATCATGGTATAATTACAACTCGTCACAGGGGTGGTGGTCACAAGAAGAAGTATAGACTTATAGATTTTAAACGTAATAGAAGTGATCAGGGTATAGTTGAGAAAATAGAGTATGATCCAAATAGAAGTGGGTTTTTAGCATTAATATCATATAAGGAAGATGATACTAGGTCTTATATATTAGCTCCTCAAGGTATGAAGCCTGGTGATGTTGTGACAGCTGGAGATGATGCTGATATTTTGCCAGGGAATTGTTTACTACTCAAGCACATACCTGTTGGTTCTTTCGTTCATAATGTTGAGCTGAAGCCAGGTAATGGTGCTGCGATTGCTAGAGCTGCTGGTTGTTATGCACAAATCGTTGGTCGTGATGGTCAATATGTTTTATTGCGGCTTAGATCTGGTCAAATTAGGTTGATTTTATCTTCTTGCAAGGCTACTATTGGTGTAGTATCTAACCCTGACCATAAGAATAGAAAGTTGGGTAAAGCTGGGAGAAGTAGGTGGCTTGGGATTAGACCTACTGTACGTGGAGTTGCAATGAATCCGATTGACCATCCTCATGGAGGTGGAGAGGGAAAAACTTCTGGCGGTCGTCATCCTGTTACTCCTTGGGGTGTTGCAACAAAAGGAAAGAAAACTAGGAAAAAAAATAAATCTAGTGATAAGTATATAAAAAAATTGAAAGGTTAATTTATGAGTAGATCTGTATGGAAACCACCTTTTTTACACCCATCTGTACTAAGATTAGTTCAGAGAACTTTAAAAGAGGGTTCTATTAATAAGGTGATAAAAATTCATTCCAGGGCTTCTGTAATTCTTCCTAATTGTTTGGGTTTAAAGTTTGCTGTTTATAATGGTAAAGATTACATTCCTGTTAGTGTTGATAATCAGAATATGATAGGTCATAAATTTGGTGAATTTTCACCTACTCGTAAATTTACTGGGCACGGTGGTGATAAAAAGGCAACAAGAAGATAGGTAATTGATATGAAAAATAGGGATATAATGGTTGAGGCTGGTTCTAGGGTTTTAAGATCGACTCCTCGCAAATTGAATTTGGTTGCTGATTTAGTACGTAATAAAAAAGTTTCTTTTGCTAATGTACAATTAAGATTTTGTGAAAAAAAGGCTGCTGGTTTTATAATGAAGGTGTTGAATTCTGCAATTGCTAATGCTCAAAATAATTATGGATTGAATATTGATAATTTATATATAAAGGAAATTTTAATAGGTAAGTCCCTTACTTTGCGTAGAGTATATCCAAAAGCTATGGGTAGGGCTAATAGAATGAGTAAATTTTATAGTAATATAACTATAAAATTGAAAGAAATTGTATGATTTATAGAAATGGAAAGTTAATAAGGAAAGTGTAAAAATATGGGACAGAAGGTTAATCCTAAAGTATTTAGATTACAAGTAAATAGTAATACCTGGGATTCTGTTTGGTGTGCTACAGACGATTATAAACAGAAATTGCATCACGATCTATTTATTCGCAGTTATATAAATGAATCCTTTAAGCATGCTGGTATTTCTAAAGTAATTGTAGAGCGTACAGTTAATTTAGTGTCTGTAATAATACATTCTTCTAAGCCTGGAGTTATAATAGGTAAGAAAGGTTTGGATGTTGAGAAGATAAAGCAAAAAATAGCTAAAAAAGTAGAAAGTAGTGTCGAAGTGAATGTAGTAGGAGTTAAAAAGTCTGAAATAGATGCAACTTTAATATCAAGGAGTATTACACATCAGCTAGAAAAAAGGATTTCATGTAGAAGAGCGATGAAAAAAGCTATTCAAAGTTGTTTGAAGATGGGTGCTGAGGGTATTAAAGTAAGTTGCTCTGGGCGTCTTGGCGGAGCTGAAATAGCTCGTACTGAATGGTACAAAGAAGGTCGTTTGCCTTTACACACTTTGCGTGCTAATATAGATTATGCTTTTTGTGAAGCGAAGACTATATGTGGTATTATAGGAGTTAAAGTTTGGGTTTATGTTGGTAGTTAAGGTATATTGAAATGTTTGTTCCCAAAAAGAGTAAGTATAAAAAGGTATTTAAGGGGAGAATCAAGGGTAATGCTAAGGGTGGTAGCACGCTGTCTTTTGGAGATTATGGATTAAAAGCTATGGAAGTAGGTAAGGTTCAGTCTAAGCATATTGAAACTGCAAGGCGCGTAATATCTAGAACGTTAAAACGCTCTGGTAAAGTGTGGATAAGAATTTTTCCTGATACCCCGGTTAGTAAAAAGCCAGCAGATGTACGTATGGGTAAAGGGAAAGGTAGTGTTGAATTTTGGGTATTTAAAGCTAAGCCCGGTAGGGTTTTGTTTGAAATTAGTAGTGATGTTCCCATGCATTTAGCAAGATTGGCGCTTGAAAAAGCGACTGCTAAGCTTCCTATGAAGTGTAAATTTATATCTAATCATAATTGAATGGAGTTGTAATGGATATAGTTAAATTTGAATCAGAATCTTCACAAGGATTACATCAACTTCTTGTGAATTTGAGGAAAGAATTTGTTAATTTGTCTTTTCAAAAAAAGCTTGGCCAGTGCAACAATTTTTCGCGTTTTAGCTTAATAAGAAAGAGCATAGCTCGTAGTCTAACTGTATTAAATAGAAGAAAGAGAGAGGGAAAAAATGCCTAAGAAGGTTTTTTGTGGTGTCGTAACTAATGCTGAGTCTGATAAGACTGTAAAGGTTTCGGTGTTACAAGTGTATAAGGATAGGCTGTATAAAAAAGTTATTAAAAAATACAAGAAGTATACAGCACATGATGAGAATAATAGTTGCAAAAAGGGAGATAGGGTTTTAATACAGGAACATAAGCCTATTTCTGTTACTAAAAAATGGGTTGTTATTAATAGCTAAAAAGGAATAGATATTTATATGATTCAAAAAAATACATTATTAGAAGTAGCTGATAATTCTGGTGCGCGTGCAGTGCTTTGTATTGGCTTGTTAGGTGGTAGGAAATCTGCATCTGTAGGTGATACGATTATTATATCTACTAAGTCTATTAACCCAAAAGGTAAAGTTGAAAAAGGAAAAGTATATAAAGCAGTTGTTGTTAGAGTAAAAAATAGTGTTAAGAAATCTGATGGTTCTGTAATTCGTTTTTCTAGCAATGCTGTGGTTTTAATTAATGATCAAGGTGAACCACTTGGTACTCGGGTGTTTGGTCCAGTAAAAAAGTTATTGTCTGGTTCTTTTATGAAAATAATGTCATTAGCTGATGAGGTTTTATAATGAGTGCTAAAATAAAAAGTGGTGATGATATTATAGTTTTAACTGGTAAAGATAAGAGAAAAATTGGTAAGGTAATCAAAGTTATAATACGTGATGCTAAAAAGAAAGTAGTTGTTTCTGGCGTAAATGTGTGTAAGAGACATACTAAACCAAGAGCTGGTAGTGGTGGTGGTATATTGAATAAAGAGTTAGCTATTGATGTATCTAATGTTGCAATATTGGATCCTAAGTGTAAAACTCCAACTAAAGTAGGATTTAAGATTATAGATGGTAGAAAAGTGCGTTTTGCAAAAGTTTCTGGAGAAGTGATAGATTAGGTTGATATGTTTAAACAATTGTATAAAGATAATATAGTAAAATCCTTAAAGGATAAGTTTAATTACGGCAATGTAATGCAAGTGCCTAAACTTGTCAAGGTGTGTATCAATATGGGCGTTGGAGATGCTGCTACGGACAATAAAGCGATAAATGAGCCATTTGATAATCTACATTTGATTGCTGGGCAAAAGCCTGTGTTAACCTTTGCAAAAAAATCTATTTCTGGTTTCAAAATTAGAAAAGGTGCAACTGTAGGTTGTAAAGTGACTTTGCGTAGGAATAAAATGTATGAATTCTTAGAAAGATTAATATATATTGCTTTGCCAAGGGAAAAAGATTTTAGAGGGTTTAGTGTGAAGCAATTTGATGGTCATGGTAATTTTTCCTTTGGTATCAAGGAGCATATATCATTTTTAGAAATAGACTATGATAAAATAAGTAAAATTAGAGGTATGGATATTAATATTATAACGACTGCAGTTAGTGATAAGGAAGCAAAGGAATTATTACTGGCTCTTAAATTCCCTTTTTTTGATAATTGAGAGAAAATATATATGGCAAAAAAATCCATGATACAGAAGAATCTTCGTAGAATAAAGTTATGTGATCAGTATAGGGAGAGAAGGGAAGAATTAAAATCTATAATGAATAATAAGGATTTATCTATTACAAAAAGGTTTGCAGCTCAAAGTAAGCTGATTAAAAAATTGCCTAGAGATTCTTCTAAAATCAGAATTAGGAATAGATGCGCTTTAACTGGTAGGCCGAGAGCAGTATATAGAAAATTTGGTTTATGTAGGATTGTTTTACGTGATTTGTGTTCTTTTGGACAAGTTCCAGGGGTTACAAAATCTAGTTGGTAAATGTGATATAAGGAGTGTAATAGTGTCGTTATCTGATAGTATTGGTGATTTTTTAACAAGAATACGTAATGCTCAATTGGCAATGCATAGGGAAACAAGAGTCCTATTCTCTAAAGTGAATTCTTCTATATTGAAGATCTTAAAAGAGGAAGGCTATATTCTTAATTATAAAAAGCAAGAGAGTGATAGTGTCCCTTCGCTTGTTGTGCAGTTGAAGTATTATGATAAATCACCTGTGATTAATGATATAGCTAGGGTATCAAAGCCCGGTTGTCGTTATTATTCTAAGTGTAAGGACATTTCTAAAGCATATAATGGTCTTGGAATTTTTATTATATCTACGCCGAAAGGAGTGATGACCGATTATAATGCACGTAGATTAAAAGTTGGTGGAGAAGTTTTGTGTCGTGTATTTTAAATGATAGGAGAAATGTATGTCTCGTATAGGTGCCGCACCTATCAATATTCCTGCTGATCTTTCAGTTGAATATAATGATCGTAGGGTATTAATAAGAAGTGTTAGGGCAGAAAAAGAGCTGAACTTGTGTATTGGCATTCTGTGTCAGATAGTTGATAATCAATTGTTACTTTCTGTTGATCAAGGCAGGGATGATTATGATAAAATAAAATCTATATGGGGCACTTATAGAAATAATATTAATAACATGATTAACGGTATGGTTAATGATTTTTCTGTTGATCTTGAGATTAATGGTGTAGGGTATAAAGCAGAATGTGATGATAAGTATTTGACTTTATATCTTGGTTATAGTCATAATATTAAGTATAAAGTGCCTAAAGAAGTTGAGATTAAGTGTATAAAGCCAACTCATTTAGTGATTCGCGGTATGGATAAGCAAAAAGTCTATATGGTGGCTTCTGATATATGCAAAATTAGAAAATATGATCCTTATAAAGGTAAGGGTATTGTAATAAAAGGCAAATTTATGCTGCGTAAGGTTGTAAATAAAAAGAAGTAATTAAAATGAAAAGATTGCATAATTTTTTAAGTAGCTATGAAAAAAGGAAACTTCGTAATAGAGCGAAGCTCGATAAGAGCGCTGGGCGTTTACGTATATCCATATTTAAGTCTAATAAACATTTTTACGTTCAGTTGATTAACGATGCAAAAGGAACAACCCTAGCTTCTGCTTCTACTTTGGATGATAAAATTAGGAATGTATGTAAAGGTAGGGTCAATGCTGAAACTATAAAACAGGTTTCTTCTTTATTGATTGAGCGTCTGTCTAGTACAAAATTGCAGCAGCGGTTCGTCTTTGATCGGGGGGCATATAAGTATACAGGATTGATTTCTCAATTTGCTGAAGCTTTAAGAAGCTCTGGATTTGAATTTTAGAAGGTTTGAAGTATGGCTGTAAAGAATTTACAAAATAATAATGATTTATCAGAACTTTTGGTTTCAGTCCGAAGGGTAACAACGGTTACTAAAGGTGGTAGAAGATTTTCATTTTCAACTTTGGTTGTTGTTGGTGATGGTAAGGGTAGGGTAGGATGTGGAATAGGTAAACACGCAGAGGTTGCTGAAGCAAGAGTGAAAGCTGTAAATGCTGCAAAGAAGTCGATGATTAGGGTGTACTTACGTGAAGGTAGAACTTTACATCATGATATTAAAGCTAAATTTTGTTCTGGTGAGATAGTTTTAAGAGCTGCAAGAACTGGAACAGGTATTATTGCTGGTGGAGCAATGAGATCGGTTTTTGAGGTATTAGGTATAAAGGATGTGGTAGCTAAGTCTACTAGATCAAATGATCCTCATAATATTATATGTGCAGTATTTAAGGCTTTTGATGTTATGTTATCTCCTCGCCAAGTGGCAGGTAAGAGGGGCAAAAAGATTAGTGAGATAGTTGGAAATAGGTAAAGTATGAATGATGCTGTAAAATTAAATTCTGTATTTACCAAATTATCTAAAAAAAAGAAGCCTAAATTATTAGGTAGAGGTATTGGTTGTGGTAAAGGTAAAACATCTGGTAGGGGGCATAAAGGGCAAAAAGCGAGAAGTGGCGTTTCTATAAATGGTTTTGAAGGTGGACAGCAGTCTATATATACTCGTTTACCTAAAAGAGGTTTTAAGCCTATACGCAAAAACTTATACTCTATATTTAATGTTGGTGATGTACAGTGCTTAATGGAAGCTAAAAAAATAGTCAAGGATTCTATCATAGATAAGGAGCTACTGCATAAATTAGGTTTTATCAGATCTGTTAAAAGTAAAATCAAACTTCTTAATAAGGGTAAATTAAGCGAAAAATTTGTGTTTCATGTTGATTTTGCATCAGAAGCTGCAAAAAGATCTGTAGCTTCAGTTGGTGGTAGTGTAGAAATACTATCGTAAATCATGAACAGTAAATTTGCATTTAATAGTTTGGATTCTACCTTGTTATATAAAAGTGATTTACTAAAGCGTATATTTTTTACGCTAATGGCTTTAGTTTGTTATCGTTTAGGCACTTATGTTCCTATTCCTGGAATTAATCTTGATATAATCAATGATATATTTCCAAAAGAGAGTTCTGGTGTTTTTGGAGTATTTAATTTATTTTCTGGTGGCGCTTTAGCTAGAATGACGATCTTGGCGTTAAATGTTATGCCATACATAGTTGCATCCATAGTTATGCAATTATTGTCTTCTGCCGTTAAAGGAATCAATGAAATTAAAAATGACGGAGAGTTAGGACGTCGAAAGATGAACTCTTATATACGCTATATGACTATAGTGTTTTGTATCTTTCAATCAATTACGATCTTAATAGGGTTAGAAAGAATGAATAGGGAAGGGGTATTAGTTGTAGTTGAACCTGGTATTATGTTTCGTACTATAGGTGTCTTTAGCCTTTTAGGTGGAACTATATTTTTAATATGGCTTGGTGAGCGGATCAGTGTGAGCGGTATAGGCAATGGTATCTCATTAATCATTTTTACCGGCATAACATCTGAATTACATAATGCTTTATCATCTCTGCTAACATTAAATAAAAATGGTAGTATGTCGTTTTTCATTACCCTTTTTGTTATAGCATTGTTTTTTTTACTGCTCCTTTTAGTCATTTTTACAGAATCTTCTTATAGAAAGGTAATTGTTCAATATCCCAAAAAACAGTTTAAAAAATTACATAATGATGATTTTACTTACATTCCATTGAAGATCAATTTATCTGGTGTAATACCAACTATTTTTGCTAACGCAATTCTATTAACGCCTATTTCAATTGCAAATTTCTATAAAGGTCATGCCATTGCTGATTTTATTTTAAATTACTTTATGGCAAATAAAGTGATGTACATTATAACTTACTTAATACTCATAGTACTTTTTAATTTTTTCTATACCAATTTTATATTTAATCCAGAGGAAAATGCTGATTTTCTTAGGAAAAATGGTGGTTTTATTCCTGGTAGAGGGCCTGGAAAACATACTTCTGATTATCTTCAAGATATAGTTTTTAAATTAACATTTATTGGGTCTGCGTATTTGGTGGTAATATGTACTATACCTGAAATTATGAGGTATCATTATGATATACCATTTATTTTTGGTGGGACGAGCTTGCTGATTATAGTTAACGTTATTACTGATACTATTATGCAAGTACAATCTTATGTTTTTTCAAATAGGTACGATAGTTGGATAAAGAAATATGAGTTTAAAACAAGGAGACTAAAGTGATTATTACAATTTTTGGTCCTCCTGGCTCTGGTAAGGGTACTCAGTCCAGTTTGTTAATAGCAAAGTATAATTTTAAATTAGTTTCAGTAGGAGATTTATTAAGGAATATTATATCTAGTGGGAGTAAATTAGGTAAAGGAATAAAGGATACTGTCGAATCTGGTAACTTAATTCAAGATGAAGTTATATGTAAATTATTGTGTGACCAGCTTGCATTAATAGATGGTGATTTTTTGTTAGATGGTTTTCCAAGAAATTTAAATCAAGCTCATTTTTTAACTCAAGTTTTGCAAAAAAGATGCAATAGGGATGTTGATCTTGTAATTGAGTTGCAGCTTGACGATAATATTGCAATTGATAGATTAAAAGATCGTCTTACTTGTTTGGATTGTAAAAGTATATATAGTATATCTTCTTTTAAAAATACTACTTGTGCTAAATGTAAAAGTACGAGATTGGAGAAGAGAATTGATGATGCTAATATGCTTGCAATTAATAAGAGGATAAGAGAATATCATTTTCAGATGAAGGGTTTGCGCGAGTATTATAAGTGCAAGTTGTTAACAATTAATGCTAATTTGAGTGTTGATAGAGTAATGCAAGAGATTGAAAGTAAAATTTCTTGTAATTTGATTTGACTATAAGTTGTTTTATGGTATAAATTAAGAGTTATTATTAATAAAGTATCGAGGTATCAGTGGCACGTATTGCAGGCATAAATGTTCCGGTCAAGAAGTGTATTCCTTTTGCATTAACTTATATACATGGTATAGGTATTACTACTGCGAATATAATTTGTCGTAGCTGTAAAATTGATGAGCGTAAGCGTGTTTCAGAATTACAAGATGAAGATATAGAGAAAATTAGTAGTTTTATTAGGCAAAAATATGTCATAGAGGGTGAGCTCAGAAAAAAAGTGGCTATGGATATAAAATCTTTAATAGAAATCGGTTGCTATAGAGGATTAAGGCATAGAAAAGGTTTGCCTTTGAGAGGACAAAGAACCCATACTAATGCTAAAACTCGTAAAGGCAGATCTAAATTGCCTATTGCTGGAAAAAAATAAAATTTGTTATTATCGTGAATTTTTATGAAAAAAGTTAAAACGGTTGGTAAGAATACAAAAAAGTTTATTACTGGTATTGCCCATATTCGTGCAACTTTTAATAATACTTTTGTAAATGTGACTGATGTTTGTGGTAATACGCTTTACCAGACTTCTGTTGGTGCATGTGGTTTTTCTGGTTCGAGAAAATCCACACCTTATGCTGCAGGTAAGGTTGCCGATTCTGCTGCGAAGAAAGTAGTAGAGAGATTTGGTATGAAGGTTGTTTCTGTAATAATTCGTGGTCCTGGTTTTGGTGCAGAAGCTGCAGTTAAAGCACTTCGGAATTGTGGATTGACTGTCACTTCAATTGCAGATAAAACGGCGATACCTCATAATGGGTGTAGATTAAGGAAAAAAAGAAGAGTATAGGATATTTGAAAGGTTTTTGTATGTATTATAGTGATAATGTTTCTTTCTATGGAAATTTAGATAGGTTAATTAAGCCTAATGCGACTAAGGTAATATCAGGTGATTCAAGTAAAAAAAGTGATATAGTTCTAGAACCTTTGGAAAGTGGTTTTGCTTTAACGTTGGGTCATGCATTAAGGCGTGTAATGTTATCTTCTCTTCGCGGCAATGCTGTTTATGGAATAAAAATTGAAGGCGTGAATCATGAATTTACTTCGATCCAAGGAGTTAGGGAAGACATAACTGATATAGCATTAAATATCGGCATGTTGAGATGTAAGTTAAATAACACGTCTAATAAGTGCTTAAATTTGAGCGCTAAAGGGCCTTGTCAAGTATTAGCTGGAATGATAGAAACTGATGACCAATGCTCTATTGTTAATAAAGATTTGGTGATATGTACACTAGGTCAAGATGTAGAGCTTAACATTACTATATATGTTGCTAGTGGAAAAGGTTATCTTCCTGTAAGTAAATATAAAGAAAATGAATGTTTAAAGTTTATGAATGAACAAGATTTAATTGGCTTTATTCCAGTTAATGCTTTATATAGTCCTGTCGAGAGGGTTTCGTATAAAGTAGAGAATAGTCGTGTTGGTCAAGTTACTGATAAAGATAAGCTGACATTGTCAATTGAAACTGATGGTACAATCTCTCCAAGTCAAGCTATTGACTATGCTGCAAGAATATTACAGGAGCAATTTCAGCCTTTTATTAGTTCTGATATGAATTATAAAAAATCGCAGGCTTCTTTGTCTAGTGGTGCTAAAGGTTTAGAGTATGATCCTGTTCTATTGCGTAAAGTAGATGAAATGGAATTATCTGTTAGGTCTCATAACTGTCTGAAAAATGAAAGTATCATTTATATAGGTGATCTTGTGCAAAAGACGGAAGTTGAAATGTTAAGAACTTCTAATTTTGGCCGAAAATCTTTGACTGAAATCAAGGCAATTTTAAATAATTTAGGTTTGTCTTTGGGTATGAATATACCAAATTGGCCGCCTAAGAATATAGATGAACTGGCTAAACAACATACTGATGAGGATTAGGTAGTATATGAAACATGGAATAAAGAAAAATAAACTGTCTCGTTGTACCGAGCATAGGTTATCAATGTTAAAGAATCTATCTATCTCGTTAATTAATCATGAGCAGATTGTAACTACTTTACCAAAGGCTAAAGCACTTCGTCCATATGTGGAAAAGTTTATTACAATTGCTAAGAATAACGATTCTTTACATGGTAGAAGGCTTTTGCTTTCACGTCTTCATAATAGTAAGTTAGTAGTTGATAAATTATTAAGCGTTCTAGCTAATCGTTATCAAGACCGTAAAGGTGGATATTCTAGAATAATAAAATTTGGTACTCGAAAGGGTGATTGCGCTCCAATGGCAGTGATAGAGCTAGTTGATAGAGATATTTCAGCAAAAGGTGAGATTTATAGTAAAAATAAAAAAGGAAGCAAAGTAGTTACACAAAGCTAAATATTCTTTTTATGGTAAGTAGGTTACGCTATTTTGTAGGTTACTTTGGAGAATTGTTAGTTTCGATATATTTAAAGCTGAAATTCTATAATGTTATAAAACGTCGCTTCCGTTGTAGGTTGGGTGAAATTGACTTAATTGTATCTAAAAAAAGGGAGCTGATTTTTATAGAAGTTAAAACAAGTTTATTTGGAAAAGAAGTACCGATATCTCATTTTCAGTGTCAGTCTATTATAAATTCTTCTAAATATTTCTTAAGTAAAAATCTTGATTTTTTAGATTATTCAGTCAGATATGATTTATGTTTTCTTTCCTTAAGGAGAAGACCTATTTATATAAAAAATGCTTGGATTGAGGGATGGTAGCTTAAATAACTTAGATTTACTAGAATAGGTAATTTAATATGAAAAACAATAATTTAGTTTCATCTTATGCTAGAGCACTGTTTCATGTCTCAGGAAGCAGATTAGGTATTATAAGAAAAGAAGTAGAATTTTTGTTAGCTTTTTTTAAAGATCAAAGTGATGTTTTTGTGTATCTATCTCATCCTATGGTTTCTCTTCTGCACAAAAAAGAAGCGATACTTTCTATAAATGAGAACTTGAGTGAAAACTTAGTCAAATTTATTATGGTTACACTTGCAAACAAGCGCTCCCGTTTATTAATTCTTATATTAGAAAAATTCTTAAATCTTGTAAGGGAAAGTGAAAACGAATTGGAAATTACTATAAAATCAGCAGAGGTTTTAAAGAAACCTGATATAAAAATAATTACTGAATCTTTGAACTTTCTTGGTAAAATAATAAAAGTCAATAATGTGGTTGATCCTTCTATACTAGGTGGCTTTGTAGTTAGGTATGGTTTTAACTTGATTGATGCTTCGCTTAAGAGTTATTTGGATAGATTGGTTGATTTGAGTAAAATGGAAATGTTGAAAATAAGGAATTGTATATGAAGAATAGCATAAATGCCTCTGAAGTAGTAAACATAATAAAAGAGAAGGTTGAGACATTTGATAATCCTATAAAACGAGAAAATATAGGTGAAGTAATTTCAGTAACGGATGGTATCACATTGGTTTATGGGTTGGAAAAAGCAAAGTTTGGTGAAAAGGTATCTTTTGCAAGCGGTGTAGAAGGAATAGTTCTTGATTTAGATCATGATACAGCTGGAATAGTTGTGCTTGGCAATGACCGTGATGTAAAAGAAGGGGACGTTGTAAAATGTAGTGGTGATGTTGTACAGGTGCCTGTAGGTCATGAATTATTAGGGAGAGTTGTAAATGCATTAGGCGATCCTATAGACGATGGCAGAGAAATTAGAGCCAAAAACAAAATGTATATAGAATCTAAAGCACCAGGTATTATTGACCGTAAATCTGTGCATGAACCTCTGCAGACAGGAATTAAAATTATAGATTTGTTGATTCCTATAGGTAGAGGGCAACGTGAATTAATTATTGGCGATAGACAAATTGGTAAAACCACTATTGCGATTGATACTATTATCAATCAGAAGAAGATTAATGATGAGGTAAACGAAAATCAAAAAATTTACTGTGTTTATGTTGCTATTGGACAAAAAATTTCGACAGTAGCAAAAGTGGTGAATAAGCTAAAAGAAAGTGGAGCATTAGAGTATACAACCGTAGTTGTGGCTAGTGCATCTGACTGCGCGCCTATGCAATTTTTAGCACCTTATACCGGTTGCACTATTGGAGAATTTTTCCGTGATAATGGAATGCATTGCTTGGTGGTATATGATGATTTATCTAAGCATGCTGTGGCATATAGGCAGATGTCCTTATTGCTAAGACGTCCTCCTGGTCGTGAAGCTTATCCTGGAGATATATTCTATGTACACTCTCGCTTGCTTGAAAGAGCTGCCAAAATGTCTGATGAAAAAGGACAGGGATCTTTGACTGCTTTGCCGATTATTGAGACTCAGGCTGGTGATGTATCTGCATATGTCCCAACTAATGTGATTTCAATTACCGATGGACAAATTTTTCTTGAGTCTGAATTGTTTCACAAAGGATTTCGCCCTGCAGTGAATATAGGTTTATCGGTTTCTCGGGTTGGCTCTGCTGCACAATTGAAATCTGTGAAAAAAGTTGCTGGTTCTATAAAGCTGAGTTTAGCCCAATATAGAGAACTGGAAGACTTTGCTAAATTTGGTTCTGATCTTGATGCTACTGTTCAATTGTCCTTAAACAAAGGTAAATACCTTATTGAATTATTAAAGCAAAAACAGTATTCACCTATGCAAATAGAAGAGCAAGTATTGCTTATGTATATCTTTTCTAATCTGTATGGTCAATTAAGTAAGGTACAGGTGAGCAACATCAATAAGTTCGAGTGTGATCTTATCAATTATTTTCAAACTGTTCACCCTGGAGTTTTAAAAAAGTTGTCAGGTGACATTAATGATGATATAAAAGATGATATTCTTGGTATTGTGAGTGATTTTGTCACTCAATTTAATTGCGTTTAGGCGGTGATTATGACTTCATCCATTGTTAACAAGTTTCCTATTACAAGGGAAGGCTTTGAGAGTATGCAAGTCGAACTTGAGAAATTAAAGGAAGAAAAACCTTCTATCATACAGGCTATTTCTGATGCTCGTGATCAAGGCGATTTATCTGAAAATGCAGAATATCATGCAGCAAGGGAGAGATTAAGTTTTATTGAAGGCCGTATAATTGAGGTAGAAAGTAAACTTTCACATGCAGAAGTGATAGAAGTAAAAAATTTGTCTGGTGATACAGTAATGTTTGGTGCAACTGTTACGGTAAGCATGCTCGGTGATGATAACAGTGAAATAGAATATGTTTATAAGATTGTAGGTGGGTATGAAGCTGATGCTTCAAAGCAGTTGATCTCTACGGATTCACCACTCGGTAGTGCTTTAATTGGCAAAAAAGTTGGTGAGTATGTGGAAGTGATAGTGCCAAATGGAGAGAAATTGTATAAAATAGTTAAGATTGAGTTTAAGTAAATCATGGTACAAGTAACTTATCCTTCAATTAGTCTACCCGGTATTTCTTCTGTCGAAGATGTATTGAGGGATGCTAGTTCTGGTAAATTATTCATTTTAGTTGACGATGAAAACAGAGAGAATGAAGGTGATCTGATTGTATTAGCTGAGAAATTAGAGCCAGAACATGTGGCTTTTATGGTTAGATACGGTACAGGGATTGTTTGTTTAGCAATGACTAAAGTTCACATGAAAAGGTTAGGCCTTAGTTTCATGGAAAAAAAAAATGTTGGTGAAAATCATACTGCTTTTACTACATCAATTGATGCACGTTATGGTATTACTACGGGTGTTTCAGCTGAGGATAGAACAAAAACTATACATGTTGCTATTGATAAAAATAGAACTCAGGATGACATTATAACTCCCGGTCATATTTTTCCTGTGATTGCACATGAGGGTGGAGTAGAGCAACGTGCTGGTCATACTGAAGCAAGTGTTGAGATAGCTAAGTTAGTGGGATGTAATCATTCTGCAGTTATTTGTGAATTAGTGAATGATGATGGCTCTATGATGCGCTTACCCCAGTTGCTTGAATTTGCTGAACAACATAATATTAAGTTAACTACCATTGATAAACTTATCAGTTACGTTCAAAATTTAAACTAGCGTTTATAGATTCGTATAGTTTAAGTGTTAAAATATAAAATTCCTCAAAGTTATACAAACAAGGAATTTCCATGTCTAAGCTTTTTGTTTTACTATTTTTTTTCGTATACTGTAATAGCGCTTACTCTGTTAGTATTATTAGAGATAGTGAAGTGGAAGCGGTAGTTAAGGATCTAGCGCAACCTTTATTTTCTGCTGCGGGTATTGATAATGATAAAATAAAAGTTTTTATAGTTGATGATAGATCGATTAATGCTTTTGTAATTAACAATAATAGCATTTTCATTCATTTAGGGCTTTTACAATATTCGACTGAACCTTATGTCTTACTTGGTATATTAGCACATGAAATTGCTCATATATCTGCTGGTCATGTATTACAAATGAGTAGTGCTGTAGGTTATTTTCAATCAATAGCAATGATTAGTTATATGGTAGGATTAGTTTCTAGTATTGTCATTAACCCTCAGGTTGCGAGTGCAATCTTGCTTAGTGGTGTAACGCTTAGTTCAAGGTTGTTTTTTAACTATTCTCAAGAGCAAGAGAGTGTAGCAGATAGCTATGCTTTAAGATACCTAGATGAATCTGGCTATGATAATTTGGGTATGAAAGAGATTTTTGACTATTTTAAGAGTATTGAGCATGAAAACACTGAAGAGTATTTCCGCACTCACCCACTTAGTGATAAGCGTATATTTGCTGTACAGAATTATAAGGTTAAAAACAATATAAAACCAATCCTTGCAGATAAATTGCTGAAGTTTGAGCGTATGGTTGCAAAGCTAGACTCTTTCTTTGCTCCTATTCATGTGTTATCTAATAAATATGAAGGTAGTTCTAAGTATGTAAATTCTGTAATTCACTATAGGCAAGGAAAGATCGAAGAGGCTATTACTAAAGTTAATTCATTGATTCAAGAGTCACGCAATGATCCTTATTTATATGAATTAAAAGCGGAGATGTTATACAAAGCTGGAAATTTAAATGAAGCAATAAAAATGTATGAAGAATCACTTAGATATTTATCTGAGAAGAATAACTATTTAGTGAAACTTGCATTATCTCATACTTTATTGTTATACGGTGACGTAGAGAAGGCAATTTTTTACCTGGAGCAGATTGCAAGCGTAGAAGCAAATAACGCTTTTGTCTGGAAGTATTTAAGTATTGCATATAAACGTAGCGCTGATATGGCAATGTATTACTTTGCTTTGACAAAGAAGGCTTGTATTGAAGGTAATTTAGAGAAATTTATGAAGTACGCTGAGTTAGCTATTAAAACTTTACCGAGAGATAGCTCTTGCTTGCTGCAAATTGAAGACATGAAGGAACAATACACACAAAAATATCCTGATTTTTAAGTTATTTTTCCCCACACTTGCTCAACATACTATCTTGTTTAATGCTATCGGGTATAATTTTCATTATAATCGCTTTGGCACCAAAAAATACACCACAAAACATACCTAGGGCAAAGAGAGCTGGCCATGGCATTCTACCAAATATTGCAAGCAAAGCTGCACCTATTATGACTACAGTCATAAGTGGCCCACCTATTCCCCAAATATAACCAATAATATTGCATATTACTTGGGCAGTTGTATCATTTATCTCATTAGCAGCATTTGCGTAATCTGAAAAAGATAGAAACAACACTATACATAAAGCATTAAAAAATTTTTTTATTATATAGCTCATTCTTTTGCCTCCAAGTAATAAACTAGTGTGAATCTAAATTTATATATATATATTTATTTTAGGGTAAAACTCATAGTTTGTCCATAAATAAGTGTTGCTACATAAATAGCCCACCATTGATGTTAAGCACATGCCCCGTTATATATCTTGCTTCGTCGCTTGCTAAAAACAATACTCCTGCTGCTATTTCTTTCCCTGTTCCCATTCTTTGCATTGGAATATTATCTAATATTTTTTCTTTTTGTTTTTCATTTAAAACTTCAGTCATTTTAGTATCTATAAATCCAGGAGCAATACAATTTACTGTTACATTACGACTTGCAACTTCTTTTGCTATAGATTTACTCATGGCTATTATCCCAGCTTTAGAAGCTGCATAATTTGCTTGCCCGGCATTTCCTGTCAATCCTACTATTGAGGAAATATTTATGATTCTTCCCCAATTATTTTTAATGAATTTCTTGCATGCTTCTCTATTTAGCTTAAATGTGGAGGTCAAATTAATGTCAATCACTTTTTGCCATGCTTCATCTGTCATTCTCAACAATAAGCTGTCTTGTGTAATTCCTGCATTGCATATGAGTCCATCAAAGCCTTTCATCAACTCACTTGCTTTATTTATTAGTTGATTTACCTCTTCAGGATTTGATAAGTTGCAAGGAAGTACGTGAATGTTTTTTTCATATTTTTTAGCAACTTCTTCGATTATTTCTTTTTTTGTACTAGAAATACATAAAGTTGCTCTGGCCTTATGCATAATTTCTACAATTGCCTGGCCTATTCCGCCTGATGCACCAGTAATCAGAAATTTCTTATTCTCTAATCCAAACATAATAATTTTTATTTGTTCCAGCTCTTAACAGAATATTAAAAGACTTGCAATAGATTTTTTCATAACTTTCATTTAATAGAAGCTTCTTGACAAATCTTGTATTTATTGGCGAAATTATGGCGGCTGCATGCCTTTTTTATTTTTTCTACATTCGGCCAGATCGCGCTTATTTAAAGCGTTAGCACATTATCAATTACAGTAATAAAATTAGCACCATGTGGATTCTTTTGCCTTTTTTTGATTGGTAAATTTCTTAACACTTATAGTTAAAGTAATTTAAGAGAGCCAGCGCGTGACTAGTTCTTATTACTTGATCAGTTTTCTGGATACCAGTACTGGGATGACAGGAGTGTGAGATAAGGCTACATTCATACTCCAACAGGTATGACGGTGTCATTCCAGCACTTGATGCTGGAATCCAGAAGTCTTTACTATAAATAATCATATTGAGCACAAAATTATGCTAAAACACAACGTTTTTGTTGAGATTATGGACGAACTGGATTCCAGCGTCATGCGCTGGAATGATATCATAGAGTTCATTGAGATGACAGACTTGAATGACAATAGGGACACTAGAATGAAAGGAAAAGAGGCTATTTAATTGTGCTGAATTTTACAAAATTTATTACTCCTGCCTGACAAATTTATTAGAATAGTATGTATAGTATGTTTATTAGTGAAAATCCGAAAAAAAATGCAAGAAAAGTTAATATATTACTTTAGCCAAAGCAACTGTGAAGGCAATGCAGCAATGAGAAATCTACTAGGAGGGAAGGGAGCAAATCTGGCAGAGATGTGTAACATTGGCATTCCTGTTCCACCTGGTTTTACAATTTCCACTGCTGTTTGTCAGGCCTATTGTCAAGATAATGAATTGTCGTGTGATCTACGTAACGAGATAAAAAACTACATGGCGATGCTCGAAAGTGACATCGGTTGTAAATTCGGGGATTCAAATAATCCTTTATTAGTTTCCATACGTTCTGGTAGTGTGAATTCAATGCCGGGCATGCTCGATACAGTCCTAAATGTTGGCCTAAATGATGCAACCGTTGTTGGTCTTGCAAAAAAAAGTGGCGAACGTTTTGCTTACGATAGCTACTGCCGTTTCATCATGATGTACTCGAATGTTGTACTACAGCTTGACCACAACCTATTTCAAGACATTATTGATAGTGAACAGCAAAAAAGTGGAGCAAAAAGCTTAGCTGATCTTGATGTTGATGTTTTAAAGGGGATTGTTAATGATTTCAAAGATGTAGTATATGAGAAAATAGGAAAAAATTTCCCGCAGAACGTTGAAGAACAGTTACTCAATTCAGTAAATGCAGTGTTTTCTTCTTGGCAAAATGATAGAGCTGTTTCCTATAGAAAAATAAATAATATTCCTGAAAACCTTGGAACTGCAGTTAATGTACAAGCAATGGTTTTTGGTAATCTGAATGATAATTCAGCAACTGGTGTGATATTTACAAGGAATCCTTCAACTGGAGAAAAAAAGCTTTTTGGTGAGTTTTTAATTAATGCTCAGGGTGAGGATGTGGTTTCTGGTGTTTATACTCCTATGCCAATTGACGGGGAGCAAGAAAACACTATGGAGAAGTTTTTACCAAGTGTCTACGGCGAATTATGCTCGGTATGTGAAAAACTTGAAAGGCATAATAAGGACATGCAGGATATCGAATTTACTGTACAGGACGGTAAGTTATGGATTTTGCAGACTAGGTCTGGTAAGCGCACAGCCGAAGCTGCTATTCGCATAATAGTTGATATGGTAAACGAAGGAGCGATTACAAAAGAGGAAGGAATATTGAGAATTGACCCAAAAACCTTTGACAATTTATTGCATCCAGTTCTTGATGTTAAAATCGATCAAGAAGTAATAGGCAAAGGACTGCCAGCTTCTCCAGGTGTTGCTTCTGGATGTGTAGTATTCAGTGCAAGTGATGCTGAAAAAGCTGCAGAGCAGGGTAAAAAAGTAATTTTGGTAAGATCAGAGACGAGCCCTGAAGATATTAATGGAATGAATGTTGCAAGTGGAATAGTAACAGCGAGGGGAGGTATGACCTCCCATGCCGCTGTTGTAACTCGTGGAATGGGTAAACCATGTATTTGTAGTCTAAGTGGACTTTATATTGATAAAGATGAAAAATTTCTTTCTATGGGGGATATAAAAGTAAATAAAGGTGAACCAATCACCATCGACGGAGGAACAGGAGAGGTTATGCTTGGTATTCTTCCGACAGTTTTGCCTGAATTATCTCAAGAGTTCAAAACGATAATTAACTGGGTAGATAAAATCAAAACAGTGAAGGTGAGAGCGAATGCTGATACTCCAAAAGATGCAAAAATTGCGAAAGAATTCGGTGCAGAAGGTATAGGATTATGTCGCACAGAACATATGTTTTTTGCTAGTGATAGAATCGAATTCATTCAAAAATTGATAATAGCTGATGATGAAAATGAAAGGGCAAATGCATTAAATAAACTCGAAGAAATGCAAAAGTCTGATTTCAAAGAAATATTTTCTATTATGGAGGGCAGGGAGGTTACTATACGTTTACTTGATCCACCTCTACATGAGTTTTTGCCCCACAATCAATCTATTATAGAGAAAATTGCCAAATCACTGAATAAGTCAGTTGAATCAGTAAAAAATAAAATAGTACAGTTATCAGAAAAAAATCCAATGCTTGGCCATCGAGGTTGTAGGCTTGCTATTTCTCATCCTGAAATATATAAAATGCAGATTAGGGCAATACTCAGTGCTGCAAGTGAATTAAGGAAAGAAAAGAAGATAGAAGTGAAACCTGAAATCATGATTCCTTTTATCATGAGCGAGAAAGAGTTTGTTCTGATATGCGAGTTAGTAAAGAAAGAGGCTAAAAATTTCGATGTGAGTTATTCAATCGGAACGATGATAGAACTACCAAGAGCAGCACTGATTGCTGATAAATTAGCAAAACATGCAGAGTTTTTTAGTTTTGGCACTAATGATTTAACGCAAACAACCATGGGACTTTCACGAGATGATTCAGTTAATTTCCTCGATTCTTATAAGGAAAGCAATATATTTGACAATGATCCATTTGAAGTGCTGGACATCGAAGGGGTAGGGGAGTTAATCAAGATAGCCATTGAAAGAGGCAAAAAAACCCGAAGAGAAATAAAGCTGGGTATATGTGGAGAGCATGGAGCAGATCCAAAATCTATAGAGTTTTTCATCAAGTCAGGGGTGGATTATGTTTCATGCTCACCATATAGAGTACCGGTTGCAAAATTAGTGGCAGCACAGCTTAGCATAAGTTTGTTGGGCAGCACAACTGTACGAACATAGATTTCGCTAACAAGTAGCGGAATGATGATTTTTCAAATTGTCGATAAATCTAAGTCAGTTTAGCTATTTTGCTGCTACTTTTTTTCTTAATATCTTAAGAAAGATTGACTTTTTGTTTAAAATAATAGTGGGTGAGGTAAAAATGTCAGTATCAAAAGAACGTAAGGAATATTTACTAGAAAAGTTTAAATATGCTGCTAAAGAATTTGGCAAATCTGGTACAAAGTCCAATCATCTAGCAGTACCAAAGGAACAGCAACTCTCTATTGATCTAGGTAATAGAAAGGTTTTTGGTATCATAAATAAGATTCTGTATTGGATAGAGAATAATTTTACTTATTTTTTTCCACGATATAATTTGTTTCCAGAAGTTGGAGTTGAAGGAAGAAAAATTCCTGGAATTAATACAAGGGTTAAGTATTTTACGCCAGATGAACAAGCAGAATATACCAACATTCCTTATAAAGGAAAATTATACGTTGACTTAATGCCAGAAATGGAAGGTAACAAGTTAAAAGGCTTTAAAGGTAAACTATATGATACAACTGATAAAATTAGTAAGGATAAAAAAGGTTGTGTAGCTTATGTGATCACGCTTGACGGAAAGCTAGTAACTCATGAACATATTAATGTTAACAAAAGCGAATGGGCTTATCGTCATTCAACTCTTGCAGGCGGTAAGCCGATTTTATGTTCTGGTTTAATGAAAGTGGTAAATGGTAAAATAACTTATATAGACAATAATAGTGGGCATTATAAACCAGAATCAGCAAACTTATACAATGCAGTGAAAAAATTAGAAGGTCTATTTTCGAAAGATGCAAAAGTTGTTTGCCTACCATATTGGGTTAGCTTGAAAAAACAAATTCCGCTTATACGCAAAATTAGTCTAGCCAAACGAGAACCTGTAGAGAAATTCTTGAAAAAGATGGAGAAAAAAGGAAAAGAGGGGTTGACTCAATATGAAAGACATTTTGAAAGGGTAAAAGAATGTAATGAACAGTATGAACAAAAATTGCTTCTTGCAAGCTATAAGTCACCTACAAATGAACTGTCTTATAAACCAACTATACATAAAAAACACAGATTGAAATACTCTGAATATATTAACTTACACCTTAATTTTTTGAAAGAGTTTGATGAAAATCCTGAAGTGCAAAAAATAGCAATAGAACATTCAATAAGAAGGGTTATTGGAGCAAATTATGGCCATAAGCCTACAGTTGCGCTTGCTAAGGCACAGGTAATAGATAAAGATGGAAAGCTGCAAGAAACGGAGGAAATAGTAGGTATAAATGTTGCTTTTCACCATGAGGATGATCGTGATGGCTTTGCTAAACTTCTAGATTTTAAAAAGTATAGCTATATTTGCGAACCTCATTTGCAAGATAAAAAAAATAGAGCAGATATGGAAAAATTAATGCCCAATAAACATACAGTTTTTATGAGTACAGACCAGGCTAATAAATTTATAAAGGGCACTTTACAAATTAAAATTGATAGTGTTGAGCAATTGGGTGTTGGTTTAGTGATGGGCTAAAGCTCTGTTTAAATATATGCTAATATATCCTCATCAGGGTGGCAAAATAGGTGGAAGAGAAAAGACAACCATATAAACAGATGGATGTCATGGAAGTAGCTACTTGAATGACAAGAAAGGGAGCACCGAAAATAAATAGGTGTCATCCCAGTGCTTGACACTGGGATCCAGGAATTCTGAGTTTTTGACAAGATTATAGATTCCAGCGTCACGCGCTGGAATGACACCCTTTTAGTTGCTGTACGAACATTGTTGTACAACAGACCAAGATAGAGTTAATAGGATCTCCTCTTCCTGAAAATACGGAAAGTCAGTAAAAAAAAGCTCAGGCATTAGCACTTCAGCGCTGCAGTTGAGTCAATATGAGAGAGTAAGTCTACAAAAGTAGACTTACTAATTGAACTTTGATCCTTTATTTTACTATAGAACAGACACTGAATCTGCAAGATCATAGAATTTATTTCCAATCTCTCTGAATGTACTACTTATATCAATAGGTGTCGACTCTTCTTGTGAATCAGATTTAAATAAGCCATGAGTATCTTTCAGACGACAGTACCACTTGCAGTTATTTCGCTCCGCTGTTACCTGCCAACTATTACCTGGTGATTTTTCTTCACATTCTCTATAGCAATCATGAAGTGCCTTCCATTGAAATGGAGGATTGAGTATAAGATTTGTCATAATATATTCCTTAATTATAGAACTAATACCACGTTAGTACTTATATGCTAATATAATGTTAATTCTTATATTGACATAATAACTTTTCGGATAAGGTTTCTTGATTAAAAATTGCATTTTAGCAAACTTACTTAATTTTAGGAAAATTTGCTCACATAAAACTGTTTATAGAGTGACAATAGATGTATTATACTTACACTTTTGATTCGAAAGTTTATGCAGTTATTTCTAACAAGATTGGTCAATAAATTTTACTGCTTAAGGATGAGAAGCAAAGTAATCATTGTTTCCAGTATTGCTCTTATTCTACTGTTTTTTATCAACAGTACGTTTTTAAAAAAAGATCAAGCAGTTAATAGTGATAATCCAACTAGTAGTTTTTCAGTAAAAACTCAGGATTATACTCCACAAAGTCGCACTGTATATTTAAATTTTTCTGGTACAGTAAATCCCTTGCATAGGGCAAGCCTTGTCTCAAGAACAAGTGGTCAAGTTATTGCTATTTATTTGTCTGATGGTGAAAAAGTAAAAAGAGGCGATGTAATTTTAAAGATAGAAGATTATGACAGAGTTGCACAAGTTGAGAAAGCCAAAGCTTTATTAAATCAGCGTGAAATTGAGTATGATTCCTCTCGAAAATTGAATAAAAAAGGGTATGGAGCACAAATAAAAGTGGAATCAGCTTTTACTGCATTGCAGAGTGCAAAAGCTGACCTAAAAAGGCTAGAATTGGATTTAGAAAACACTGCGATTAAATCTCCTATTGATGGTTATGTAGATAAGATCAACGTAAATGAAGGGGATTTTGTTAATCTTGGACATAAGATAACTGACATAGTTAATTTTGATCAGGTTCTTGTAGTGTTGTATGTTTCAGAAAATGAAGTAAATAAAATAAAACTGGGTAGTGCAGCGCAAATTAATTTGCTAGACGGAAGGGAATTAGTAGGTGAAGTGAGTTTTATTAGTAAAATTGCTGAGCCTAAAACTGGATCTTATAGAGTGGAGGTAAAGGTAACTGATAATGAGATTATATCCTTGCAAGGACTGACTGCTAGTGTAAGCCTCCCTTCAGGTGAAAGATTTGCATATAAAATTCCTTCTTCGGCCTTGAGCTTAAATGACGATGGTATTATTGGAATAAAGATTGTTGATGACAATAATTATGTAGTATTTACAGCAATAGAAATTGTTGATCATGAAGATGATGGTGTTTGGGTGGTGGTAAATAACGAAGATAAGCCTATAAAGTTAATAACATTGGGCCATCTATTTGTTAAGCCTGGTGATAAGGTATAACTCCAGTGTCAGCTACTTTCATGACATCGAGTTCTGTCATTCAAGTAGCTGACACTGAAATCCAGAAAAGAAGGCAGTGTCTGGACACTGACACTATGTTTTTATTTTGCCACTCTGCTGTGTAAACTTACTCCGCAATAACCTTTTTTTCTTTTAACAAATTTTGTAATTCACCTTTTTCATACATCTCACGGGTAATATCACAGCCACCAACAAATTCTCCCTTTATATATAATTGTGGAATTGTTGGCCAATCAGAAAAACTTTTTATGGACTGACGTATTTCATCATTCTCAAGTACGTTGATGCATTTGAACTTTACATTCAATTTTTTGAGAATTGACACGACGAGCCCAGAGAATCCGCATTGAGGAAAGTCAGAGGTGCCTTTCATATACAGCACTACATCGTTTTCTGCTATGTCTTTTTTTATTTGTTGAAAGTTGTTCATAAATATTACCTTAATTTTAAGCTCCAGTTTCTAGTTGCAATGCATGTATAGACTGACCTTCAAGAGCCTTATATACCATTCTGTGTTGTTCTATTTTTGTCTTTCCAGAGAAACACTTGGAAGTTATTTTTAAATGGTAGTGATCATCATCTCCAGCAAGGTCTTTAATTTTTATATCAGCATCAGGAAATGATTGTTTGATAATTTTCTCTAACTCGTGAATTGTAATAGTCATCAGTTTATTTTAATTATAAGTCTAAAATATGCAATTGATTATTGTGAAGACAATAGATTCAGCGTGCTGAGAGCACTAGCAAGACGAGATTTTAATTGACTTGCATACTCATTCCAGTCCTTTATTTCCTTTCTTGCTACACCTGAGGTAACTGCAGCTTTTGCAACAGCAGGAGATACTATAGAAATTAATCTTGGGTCAAATGGAGTAGGTATTATATATTCACGTCCATAGCTCATTTTACGACCACCATAGGCTGCAGATATCTCGTGCGGCACTGGCTCGCGAGCAAGCTTTGCTATTGCATCTGCAGCGGCAATTTTCATTTCATCATTTATTGTCGTTGCATGTACGTCGAGTGTTCCTCTGAATATGTAAGGAAATCCCATTACGTTATTGACTTGGTTGTTATAGTCTGACCTACCAGTTGCAATTATTGCATCTGGCCTTACAGATTTTGCAAATTCAGGCCTTATTTCTGGATCAGGGTTAGCAAGAGCAAAAATGATTGGGTCTTTACCCATGCTTTTTAACATCTCTTCACTGAGCACATCCTTTGCAGAGAGTCCGATGAATACATCAGCATCTTTTATGGCATCGAGCAAGGAACGTTCTTTAGTGTCAATTGCATATTTTTCTTTCCACTCATTCATATCCTCTTTTCTGTCTTTGTGTATTACTCCTTGTTTGTCACATAGTACTATGTTCTTAGCACCCATAGACTTCAGTATTTCCAAACACGCAATACCAGCTGCTCCAGCACCATTCATGATGATCTTTACATTTCCTAATTTCTTTCCAACAATATCGAGGGCATTTTCTATACCAGCTGCAACAACCACTGCAGTTCCGTGTTGATCATCGTGGAAAACTGGAATATCCATCAATTCATTTAGACGTTTCTCTATTATGAAACAATCAGGAGATCTTATATCTTCTAGATTTATTCCCCCCCAACTTGAGCCAAGATACCTTACTGCATTGATGAAATTTTCTATATTTTCTGTGTCAACTTCTATATCGATTGCATCAATGTCAGCAAAACGCTTAAATAAAACAGCTTTGCCTTCCATGACGGGTTTTGAAGCAAGAGGACCGATATTACCAAGTCCCAGTACTGCGGTGCCATTTGAAATAACAGCTACATAATTGCTTTTTGCTGTGTAATCATAAACATCCTCAGGATTTTTAGCTATTGCAAGGCATGGGGCTGCAACACCAGGAGAATAAGCAAGTGATAGGTCATGCTGTGTGGATAAGGGTTTTGTTGGTATAACTGATACCTTACCAGGTTTACCACTTTTATTATGGTACTTAAGTGCTTCTTGTTTTGTGGTGTTATCTAAATCATTATTCATGCTTTGAGCTTATTGTTAGTAATTTCCTAAGTATATGGGGTTTTTATGAATGTTCAACTATTAGCTTGTGAACTCTATTGTACTTCTGTATAAATTTATCTACTACGTAGGGTGATGTGACATGCTTAAGAAAAACGTGCCTAATTTGCTAACAATTTCTCGTGCGCTCGCAATACCGGCAATAATATCAAGCTTTTATATAGAGAGTAAGTATGCAAGTCTAATAACAATATTGATCTTTATGTTTGCGTGCATTACAGATTTTTTTGATGGTTATTTAGCGCGTGCATGGAAAGTCCAATCGAATTTTGGCAAGTTATTTGATCCAATTGCCGACAAGTTAGTAGTAGCTTCAACAATAATCATGCTAGTTTATAAGCATAAGATAGATGATATTACAATTATACCGTCAGTTATAATTGTTTGTAGGGAGATATTAGTTTCAGGCTTGCGGGAGTTCTTGATAGCTACAAACGTTAGTTTACCTGTGAGTAAGGCTGGGAAAATTAAAACATTTTTGCAGATGGTTGCTATAGTGGCGTTAATAATGAGTGATTATGAAATAACTAAATACATAGGTGTGATTTGTTTGTGGGCTGCAGCTGTTATGACTATGTGGTCAGGCTATAATTACGTTCTAGCTGGCATCAAACAGATTGACTGAATCGCTTAAGAGTATACAAAGAAAGTTAATAATTTTATAATATTGACTTAGTAATTAAAATCCTATATAATGTATTAGTTCATAAGTTGGTCTGTTCATATGACTAGTATTACAGGCACTAAGTTTTTTTTAAAAAGATCCAAAGGTAAAAAAGGTGCTAAAATGGAAGATTTTTTCTGGGATTTTTGGCCAACAGTTGATGAAGAAGTCAGAAAAGAAAGAGAGGAAGAAAAAAGCAAAAAGCTCGAACAAGAACTATTAACACTAAAAAAAAGAGAGCTACATAGGAAATGTGTATCATTGGTAACAATGGTTCCATTTGCATTATTGATGGCAATTGAGCTCGAAAAAACATGTAGCGATCAGGTATTACTTGGCCTTATAAGCAGCTCATTAGGCCATACTATATTACCTTTCACAGTCTTATCCCTTATTTGCACGCTATATTTAATTTATAATAATAGAAAAATAGCACAAAAAGAACGAGAATTGGAGAATATTGAAAGTGGGAAAACAGTAGAAAAAGAAAAGAGAGACCTTCCTTGTACCGTTGATGATTACTTTAACTATGCTGATGCTGCTTTAGTTACATTAGTTATTGTGGCTAGCATAGTAGGTGAAGCATTGGAGCAAGGAATAATAGGAGACGTAGCTTTTTCAATTTCTAGTCTATTTTACTTTGTAGCGAATGCTACTTTCTGCTATCGCGAGTACAAGAAAAGTAAAAAATATGAAGTAGAAAAAGAGCAAGACTTTGATGAGAAGTTTGAAAAAAAGACAAGCAATATGTCTTCAGCTAAGTTAATGCTCGCTGGTTCTTCTTTATTACTAATCAGGAAAATAATATTGATTTCTGGAGTAGCATTAGCATCATCTGCTGTTGGGCCTGCTTTAGGTCTGGTAGGTATTGCTCTTTTGATGGTAGGAAGTGGATTGATCACACATTCTTATAGTAGAAAGCTAGAGAACGTAGAAGTGAGTGGAAAGGGTGTTGCAATAGGTGGTGGTGCGAGCAATATAGGTAATGGTGGCCAAGAGACGCTTTTCGTTCGATGATAATGCCAAAAATTTGTTTATTTAGGTAATATTTAGTCTATACTTTATTTTGATCAAAAAAAATCTTATGTATAAGACTTTAATCATATGCTTTTTTCTTCTGACTTGCCCCTTCACGCAGTTATATGCGAATGATCTTGAACACACTGAAACTGAACTATATGAGGAGGCAGTTAAGCTTTATGATCAGAAAAAATATAAGCAAGCTATTAGAGCATTTCAAAAGATAGAGGATTTGTATCCTTTATCTTATTGGGCAATGAAAGCAAAATTATTATCTGGAGTTTCTTACTATAATATGGGTAACTACAGCAGTGCTGCAAGTGATATGGATGATTATATATACGTTTATCCAAATGGTGAAGATTTGCCATATGTATATTACTTAAGAGTATTATCTTATTACATGCAAATTAATAAAGTGCAGCTTGGGCAACAAATTGCATATAAAACTTTAGAGCTAGCTACTGAATATATTAATCTTTTTCCGAATAGCGAATATATAGAAGAGATCAAAGAAAAAGAAAAATTAATCACAGAACATATATCAAAAAAAGAGTATTCTATTGGTGAATTTTACCTAAAGCGTGGTGAATATTTAGCAGCAATTAAGCGTTTTCAAGATATGATAAGCAATAAAGATTCTAAATATTCTTCTAGAGTTATTAGTTATTTAATAACAGCTCACTTAGCTCTTGGCCTTGACTTAGAAGCTGAGCAGTATGAAAATATGTTAGTAGAAGGGGTGAATTAGTTTTCTTATGGCTGGTCATTCACAGTTTTCAAATATAAAATATCGAAAAGGTGCTCAGGATGCAAAGCGCTCGCAAAAATTTACGAAGCTCATTAGGGAAATAACAGTTGCTGCAAAACAAGGGCTGCCTGATCCCGAACTCAATCCACGTCTTCGCTCTGCTATCTTTGCTGCGCGAAAGGAAAATCTACCAAAAGATAAAATAGAAACAGCAATAAAAAATGCAGCTGGTAACGTTGCTGGAGAAAGTTATGAAGAAATACAATATGAAGGCTGCGGACCTTCTGGTACTGCACTTATTGTTCATGCTCTGACAAATAATCGCAACCGAACTGCTTCTGAGATACGTTATATCTTTTCTCGCAAAGGCGGTAATTTGGGAGAAACAGGAGGTGTGAGTTACCTTTTCGATCATGTAGGCTTAATTGTCTATAAAGCAGAGGATATGAATTTTGAAGATTTATTTAACTATGGAATTGAATTAGAAGTATTGAATGTTGAGGAAAATGACAAAGAAGGATTACACGTTATAACTTGTGAAATAAAAGATTTTGGTAAAGTACGCGATGCCTTTTATGCAAAATTCGGAGAACCAGAACTTGCTCGTCTTTCATGGCAGCCAAAAGATCTGATTGAAATTAGCGATAAAGAGTTGATTGATAAATTATCTGCATTGGTTGAAGAATTAGAAGATAATGATGATGTACAGTATGTGGAAGGTAATTTTACTTTTGTTGATGCTGTTTAAATGATGAAGCTGATTGTATTTATGCTGCTCTTTATCTTACCGTTATATACCGCTGAAACATCAACAGATCTTGCACAGCCATTCCAGCATGGAATCAGAAAAAAAAAAGCTACTTTGACGACAGAAAGTGATAGAAAGTTGTTATTCATATCCAGTACCATAAAATCTTCCTTTTTTGCCACGGAAGGGTTGGCGCCAAATACATTGGTGAAATTGATCAACATATATAAAGATTTCGGTGTTGATTTTAAAAAAGACATTGTGCCGAAGAGTAAATTGGAGGTTCTTTTTGAGAGATTGCCTAATAATCAGAAGACTGAAGAAAAAATTTTATATGCTTCACTGACAATAAACAAGAAAGCTATTAGTTTATATCATTATAAATCGCAAGATGGTAAAGAAAGGTATTTTAATAAAGAAGGAATAAGCTTAAAAAATGGCGAAATTTTTGCAAATCCTTTAAATGGAGATTATCGCATATCCTCAAAATTTGGCAATAGAAAGCATCCTGTTCGCGGTAAAATTGCTTTTCACAAAGGAGTGGATTATGCAGCTAAACTTGGCACTCCCATATACGCTGCTGCAGAGGGTGTGATAGAATATATAGGAAAGAATGGTGGCTATGGAAATTACATCAAAATAAAACACAAAAATGAATATTCAACCTGTTACGCGCATATAAGCAAATTTAGTGGCGATATAAAGTTAGGCTCTAAAGTAAAGCAGGGGCAGATCATCGCTTATGTTGGTAGCACTGGTGTTGCAACAGGACCTCATTTACATTATGAAGTTATATATAATGGTAAACATATTGATCCGCTTACGATAGCTCATGGCAATGAGATAAAGTTGTCTGATCGTGAATTAAGAGAGTTTAAATTATTTGTAAGTAAGGTAGATGAAATAATCGGCAGAGAGGGTGCAAGTGAAAAAGAAGTTTAAAGACAATATGGATAAGAATACGATAAACGATAGAAATTTGAGTCAAATTCGGTTTTTTCCTGCATTAATACTAGCGGTAATAGTAATGGCAATACCGTTATCACTACTTGCGATGTATGATACTCTGGCTTTAATACACAATAGCCTGGTTTCAATGGATGGTACTGCTTTAGTATTAATAATCCCATTTGTGATCCTATTCGTGATCCTATTCATAATTTTACCTACAGGGTTTTTTATCAATCATCCTAATGAAGCAAGAGTGATAGAATTTTTTGGTCATTATATTGGAACTTATTTTAAACCAGGAATGTTTATCACAATCCCATTTACAAACAAACATGTCATTTCTCTAAAATTTCAAAATATCAATACAGAAAAAATTAAAGTTAATGATGCTAATGGAAGTCCGATAGAGATTTCAGTAGTAATTGTTTGGAGAGTGAGCAGTCCTGCGAAGGCATATTATAATGTTAATAATTATCATGATTTTGTTTTTGTGCAAAGTGACTCGGTAATTAGAGAACTGGCAAGTAATTATCCGTATGATAGCGAAAATGATGAAGAATCTTTGCGTAAAAACTCTGACAAAATTTCAAATGAATTGCGGTCAATGCTACAACAAAGATTGAATATTGCTGGAATTGAAATTGCAGAAGCAAGAATATCGCATTTGGCCTATTCATCTGAGATTGCACAAGCAATGCTGAGGCGTCAACAAGCGCATGCTATCACCTCTGCAAGAAAGCATATAGTGCAAAATGCAATAGGAATTATCGAAGAAGTAATAGCCCATTTTGAAAAAAATAAAAGCTTACAATTGGATGGAAAACAAAAGGTTCAATTGATAAACAATTTGCTAGTTGCTCTGATCTCTGAGCAAGATGCACAACCGACGATTAGCTTGGATAATAATTAGCATAGAAGCCGATTGGGTTTCATGAATGCAAGTCACTGTTAATTTCTTGATTAATAGACTAAATGATGTTATAAATTACACGCATTAGGGGTGCTCTAAAAAAGCTGAGAGTACATAAAGTACAACCCTTTGAACCTGATCTTGTTAAAACAAACGTAGGAAAATGTATGTATATAAATATTGAAGAATGCTTTGGCTTCATCGCGTTCATTACATCTCTTATTGGGTTATTGCCTCAAGTATATAGAGCATATATCACAAAACTTACTCGTGACGTATCGATGCTAATGTTGGTGAATTATCTTATTTGTTCATCATCTTGGCTTATTTACGGTATTTGTCAGGGTTTAACTTTTGTGATACTCAGTAATATTGCTGGATTAGTGATCAGTATAATATCAATTGTTCAAAAATGTTACTACGATGCAAAAACTGCACGAAGCGTTTTATAACCATATGCTACATTGTAGCGTGGAGCAAGAATATCGTTCTATTGTAGTATTAAATGGAGAAATACCTGATTCATCGTTTTTTAAACAAGATATACCTGTTATTGCTGTAGATGGAGGGGCAAATAAGCTTCTATCAATTGGCGTAAAACCTGATCTTGTAATAGGAGATTTGGATAGTATAAATCCGAATTTACGTGCTAATTTAAATACAGTATATCTACCTGATCAAGATTATTGCGACTTTTCTAAAGCAATGGCTCACTTAAAAACAGTAAAGTTATTGCCATCAATAGTAACGGGTATTACTGGAGGAGCAATTGATCATATACTACAAAATATTAACGTTTTTTTAAGTACAGATAGTATCTTTTACACCCCTATACCTCCTATGGTAGGTTGCATTCTACAAAAAGGTATGACACATTTTTCTTCCCTGCAAAAAAATACTAAAATATCCTTGCTTGGTATACCAAGAGCTCAACTGTCAACTAAAGGATTAAAATGGGAACTGTACCTTAGTAACCTTGCTTTTCCAGGAAAGAATTCTTGCTTTAATCGAAGTTTAGGCAATGAGTTATCTATAGAAATACACAGTGGCGTGTGTTTAGCAATGATATATTTAGAAGCAGTAAATGATGATGGTGTGTATTGAGTTAAAACATTAAGAAAAAAAAAGTAGAAAAACCGTGTTAACACTAATTATAAAAACTACAGGCGCCTGTTATTAGCTAAAGTAAAGGTCAAGTATCTGGAATTCTAGACATAAAATCCTCCTGTATAAAAAAGATTCAGAATGTACACACAACAGATGTGGCTGAATTTTTATTGAAAAATTGGTTAAAAGGTCTGCAGACCGAGATAGATTTTGAGCTCTCTAAATATCTCTACCATCATTATAATGGCATCTTGAATATGCGGAAGCAATTTTTTCATTAAAATAAAAAATTTTATTCTACAGCGAATAAAAAGGAGTTTGCTAATTTTCATACTGATCGGATTTCACTACTCAAACCTAGAAACTTTAATGTATCAAGGTATTTGTTCAGGGGAATGTGCAAGCCAATGCTCCCTTTTTTGTCATTCAAGTAGTCTTTTCTTGTCATTCAGGTAGCTCCTTATTGTCATCCCAGTGCTTGACACTGGGATCCACTCTTTCGTAATCTCATCAATAAAAACTTAGGATTACTTTTGTACCCAAAATTTCTGGATCCCAGTGTCAAGCACTGGGATGACATTGTCTTGAATGGGAATCGTTTCGTAATACACCAAAGGTTGTGCACCAAAAGAGCGTCATTCCAGTCTGGAATCCATTATACTCCGTAAATTTAATTGGTTTCATGACATCAACTTTTGCATTCCAGTTATGCAAGAAATCTATTATATAATATTATTATCACCCTCTTGATAGTTTGTTAGCTCCTCTCCTCCTGAGTTACTTGGTGTAATTATTTGATCAGATTCAGTTGATGGTTCATCAGATCCAAACAACCATGAAAAAAAACCACCAAAAAATGATGCAATTAAAGAAAAGGGCTTCATAATTATATTAAGCAAATTATCAAAAAAAGAGCTCGGCTGTTCTTCATTTGTTGATGATTCACTTCGTGGATTAACACCATTTTGTGTAAGTGCTATGTCAATAGAATGTCCATTATCAGCATCTTCAATTTGTACATCACTGACTTCTTCTACAATGATTTCCTGTGATTTTTCCTCTACTTGTATCACTGGTTGCACATTACCTTCTTGCTCAGTATCTTCCTCTTGATCTCCTTCACTATCTGTCGATGCTGAACTGTCATCAGTTTTTTCTATGATTTGTAATAATAGAGCTTTTATTTCTTCTGTTTTAGCTAAATCAAAAGGAGTTTTTTCATCCTTGTCTTTTACATTGATATCGATTCCGTCTACTGCTAATAGAATTTTTACTATTTCTATATGACCATTTTTAGCAGCATAATGTAAAGGGGTCTCTCCATAATTATCTTTTATATTAACACTCGCTTTTTTGCCTAATAGAGTGTTTAATATCTCTATATGACCTCTTTCAGCAGCCCAATGTAAAGTAGTCTTTCCAAAACTATCTTTTTCTGAAACACTAATTTGTTCTGCTGTTAGTAGCGCTTTTACTATACCTTCACGACCATTTGCAGCAGCAAAATATAGTGCTGAAAAATACCTATCAACGTCGACTTGTTCTGCTGTTAGTAGCGCTTTTACTACACCTTCATAACCATTTTCAGCAGCCAAGCCTAGTTCCTCAGAAAGTGTTTTAATATCTATTCCTTTTGTTCTTAATAATACTTTTACTACGCCTTCATGGCCATTTCTAGCAGCAAAACGTAATGCTTGAGGATACATGCTAATATCGATTTTTCTGCTGTTAATAACACTTCTACTAAACTTTCATGACCATTTTGAGCAGCCAGCCATAAAGAAGTCATTCCACTAAAACTTTCTACTCCATTAACATCTGCTCCTCTCTTCAATAAAATTTCTACTACATCTTCATGTCCTTCCATAGCAGCAAAGAGTAGAGGAGTTATGTCTAGAAATGCTACTGAATTAACATTTGCTCCTTTCTTTAATAGAATTTCTACTATCTCTTTATGGCCTTTTTCAGCAGCCCAGTGTAAAGGAGTCTTTTCATAAACGTCTTTTGCATTAACATCTGCCCCTTCGTTTATTAGATGCTTTACTTTATCAATATCACCTCTTTCAGCAGCATTAAGTAGCTTAGAATCTATATCTCTGACTGAATAATTCATTTAACACTTCTCTATAAAATTGCATTACTATAGTAAGGTAATTAATAATTCATGAAATCTGGGTTGTAGAAATAATGATTATCCTTCGTGTTTTTCAGTGTATTTGAGTAAAACATATACAAAAACTGCAACTGTAGAACATGCAACTGTTAACAGTAAATTTGGTAAAATACTATAGTGAAAAAATTTTCCTACTATATATATTCCAATAGCTCCAAACATCATATTGCAGAATGAGAGGACTGCACTACCAAGCCCTATACCCTTGATTGTTTCTAAAGCAGAAGTTACGTTATTGCTGATTACGAGTGCAAGGCCAATATTGCTTGGAATCCAAATAACTTGAAGAATAAGTACGCTCAACTTGTTTATGAAATAAAAATATACCAACAAACCATCGGATATTATTGGTAGTACCAAACCTATTATTAGCATCTTGCTAACCCCTATTTTTGGTACGTACCTTCTGTTAATTAAAGTTCCAATTATGTAAAATATAACTATGATTGATATAAGATAGCCAAAATATTGTACTTCAACGCCCATTGATTCAAATATGAACGGGTAGTTAGCAATGTATGCCCAAAGCCACATGAAAGTTAATCCATGAATGGTTGAAAATCCAAGGAAACGATAATTCTTAAATATTAATATATACTGCTTGAAGATATTAATACTGGCTTTACTTTTATTTACAGTCAGCGTTTCTTGCAGCTTCAAGTAAATAAAAATGAGCATAATAATTGCGGCAAGTGATATGATAAAAAACAAAAACTTCCAACTATAACCATGTGAAATTATATAACTGCCTACCACTGGAGCTATTCCAGGTGAAAGTGCTACTACCATATTTAACTTTGAGATTACTCTTGAGTATTCACTACCTGAGTACATATCCCTGATTGCTGCATATCCGACAACGCCTGCAACACCCGCTCCTGCTCCTTGTATAAAACGGATTAATATTAAAAGTATAATATTATCAGCTATGCAACATACAATACTTGCCAAAGTAAAAATTGTCATACCAATAAGCATTATTAGGCGCCTACCATAATAGTCTGACAATGGGCCATAAATTAATCCAGATATTGCAACTCCTACTAAATTTAAACTGATCGTAAGCTGCGCTATATTACCTTTCACCTTAAAATAGTTGGCAATACTTGGCAATGCAACTGAGTATAAGTCTGTTGCCATATCAACAACTGCTACAGATAATATCATAATAAGAGAGATGATATTTTGTGAAAAAGCTGTCGACACTAATGATTTACTGGATTAAATATGTTTAATTGTAGTATATTTTTCTCATTAGTATATTAATTTAACTGCTAAAGTTTAAAATAATTATGTAAGCAATCTCTATATAAAATATGGATAAATCACAACTAGTTAAAGAGGTTTTCGATTCTGTAGCAAATTGCTACGACATCATGAATGATATAATGAGCCTTGGAATGCACAGGCTATGGAAAGAGAAGATGGTAAGTAGTGTGCATTTTAAAAAGAACTCCAAGGTTTTGGATATTGCTGGAGGAACCGGAGATATAGCTATAAGAATAGCAAGAGGGGAGCCAAGTGCTCAAGTTACAGTATGTGATATAAATCAAAACATGCTGGACAAAGGGCGTGATAAAGCTATAAATTCAAATCAGCTAAATTTCAATTGGGTATGTGCAAATGCAGAGAGTTTACCATTTGAAGATTCCGAATTTGATTATTATACAGTAGCTTTTGGTATTCGAAACTTTTCCGACCGTAAGAAGGCTTTAAGTGAAGCATATAGGGTACTAAAGCCAAATGGACAATTTGTCTGCTTGGAATTTGCCCCTATGCATTATCAAAATGAGATATTCACCAAATTTTATGACTTATACTCATTTAAAGTAATTCCTAAAATTGGTAGCATAGTTGCTAAAGATAAGGGTTCTTATGAATACCTAGTAAGAAGCATAAGAGAATTTCCAACTCAAACTAATTTTAAAATGGAAATTGAAGAGGTAGGCTTTAAGAATGTTGAGTTCTATAATATGAGCTATGGAATAGTGGCGTTACACATTGGAACAAAATAAACTCTGGTCTATTCAGTAGTTTTTTGCTAACTTTCTGTAATTTCGCAGCGTTTTTCCTTCAGTAGAAATCAAGCTAAAGTTTCTTGAACGTATTGTTCTAAGGAAGTACACTGTAGACTAATGCTGTAACTTTTTCCTGAAGCTAAATACTTAACTTTAAAATAAAATGCAATCTAACATTAAGCAGTTATTTTACTATATAAAACCTAGTTTACATTATTTTACCGTAGCGTTTATTGCAGTTCTATTTTCAGCTTTAACGATTCTTCTTTTTGGCAAAGGCTTAAGTAACATAATTGATTCTGGTGCAGAGCATGATTTTATTACTAAATTATTAGTTGCAATACTGATAGTTTTAGGCATCTCTCTCACTGCATTTATTCGGTTATATTTCATTGGCATTGGCAGCGAAAAAGTTATCGCAAGAATCAGATATGACTTATATAGCAGTATTACTGATTTACAACCAAGCTTCTTTGAGAATACAGGTGTGCAAGATGTTATCTCAGCACTCATTACTGATACCTCTGCATTGCAATCGATAATAAACAGCAGCTTATTGACAATATTGAGGAATTTTGTGGTACTAACTGGTAGTGTTGCAATGCTGTTGTATACAAATCTACATCTAACCGCATATGCGGCTGCAATAATACCTATACTGCTCATTGTCATGACTTCACTTGGGAAAAAAGTACGCAATTATGCACGCTTTGCTCAGGATAAATTAAGTGAGCTTGCATCATTTAGTGAGGAAAATTTTAGATCTATAGTAACCATTAAATCATTTGTACTAGAAGAAAATGAAAAAATTCGTTTTCAGAAACATCTAAACTCAGTATCAAAATCATACGTAAAATTAGTACTCTTGCGTGCTATTTTAGTAACTCTAGTTATCACGTGTGTGATAGGTTCGCTAGTTATTTTGCTTTTTTTTGGAATAAAAGAAGTCTTAAGCAATAATATAACTATTGGAGAACTCTCCTCATTTGTGTTTTATTCAGCGCTTGCGGCAGGAGCTGTCAACAATTTGAGCGATAACGTCAGTGACCTACAACGAGGTCTTGGAATTGTAGAGCGTTTGTTTGAGTTTACGAACATGAAAAGCTCTATAGTAAATGGCGAAAATCCTATAAGAATTGATAGTATTCAAAAAGAAATTGCGTTTAACGATGTAACATTTTTTTATGCTGATAAGCCAGCATTAAATAACGTATCATTTTCTATAGAGGCAGGCCAATCAGTATCAATTGTTGGACCATCTGGCAGTGGCAAGAGCACCATTTTAAAGCTTCTGCTCCGTTTTCACGATCCAAGTGAAGGCAGTATTACTATCGATGGACAGAATATTAAGACAATTGCGCTAAATGATCTAAGATCGCTGTTTGGCTTAGTACCACAAGATCACATGATATTTTCTTGCTCAATAATGGAAAATATACTATATGGTAAACCAGATGCTGAATATGAAGAGGTGAAGCAAGCAGCTATCAGCGCTTATGCGATCGAATTTATTGATAAGCTGCCGGATAAATTTGATACATTTGTAGGAAAAAGAGGACTGAAACTTTCCGAAGGACAAAAACAACGTATTATAATAGCAAGAGCAATACTAAAGAATCCTCAGGTTTTAATACTGGATGAAGCAACCTCTGCCCTTGATTATAAAAGTGAGAACCTAGTGCAAAAAGCACTTAGCAAGTTGATGCAAAACAGAACAACAATTATAATTACGCACAGGCTATCAACCGCACTCAAAACTGACAAGATTATAGTGATTAATTGCGGGAAAGTGGAAGAAGTCGGTACTCATGATTCTCTAATGAGTAAAGATGGGCTGTATACAAAACTGGCGAAGATAAAGTAGGCATGAAATATTGTGTAAATTAAAAGAGAATTTAAGCTATATCGTTGTTGATTTAATGAGTATGCTAGATTTAATGTTAAAGTTTTTAATTTTTTAATTTTTTAATTTTATTATTTTATAATGGTTCCATAGTTATCCGGAAATTTCGTGATCTGTAGTTTCTTTCATTCACGTTATATTCATAGCTTGTTCTATCTTAATGTAATTCCAATTTTGACTGTATAGGAGGTCTCTATGTTAAAACATAACTATAGTGATAAAATCAATAATCGCTATTCATATACTAACAAATTTTCTTATAGTGATGAGGGTGTAGACGAGACGATCAAGGATAAAATCACAACTGAAGATCAGGTAGTAACTGATGATGTTGAAGAGTCTGATGCTGGTAATGATGGTTACAGCGAAGGTATGGCTTTCTCTTACCATGATTACGACAACGTCTTAATATAAACTATAACTTTCCTAGATCATTTAATCCAGGAAAGTAAAATAGTTAAGATAATTCTTCAACTAGCCCCACTTATTCGCTATATTGTTGGAGGTTTTCATAGTTTTTCTAGTTGATGAACATTTTTAAGCAGATTTCCTCTCTAATCTTTAGTAAATTGAATGAGTTGAAACAAAGGGGTGTTATAAGCACAAGTGCAGCAAACTTTATCATAGAGCCTCCAAGCAATAGAGTCCATGGAGACATTTACACAAATGTTGCTATGGTGCTTGCAAAGCATGAAAAGAAGAATCCCATTGAAATTGCAGAGGTTTTAGCCAAAGAATTTGAACTTTTTGATGAAGTTGCAAAAGTGGAAATAGCAGGCTCTGGTTTCATCAACATGCACTTAAAAATAGAAGTGTGGCATGGAATTTTAAAACAAATAAATGAGCTAAAAACAGAGTTTGGCACCCTAGATATAGGGAACAATCAGGCCATTAATGTTGAATTTGTATCTGCAAATCCAACTGGTCCACTGCATATTGGTCATGCAAGAGGGGCAGTATTTGGTGACGTTCTGGCAAATTTATTGAAAAAAGTTGGTTATAAAGTTACTAAGGAATACTATATTAATGATGCTGGAGCGCAGATAGATACGCTAATTCGGTCAGTATATTTGCGGTATAAGGAAGCTCTGGGAGAAAAAATCAGCATCGAAAAAGGTTTATACCCAGGTGAATATTTAAAACCAATAGGGACTGGGCTGGCCAAAAAATATGGCGCAGAGCTTCTAGAAAAGCAAGATAATCAAGTGATTAGAGACTATACTTTAAGTTCTATCTTAGAAATCATAAAGGAAGACATGAACTTACTTGGAGTAAATCATGATGTTTTTACTTCAGAGTATGAGCTACAAAAAAGTGGCAAAATTGAAGAGAGTATAAAGATATTGTCTGGCAAGGGTCTAGTGTATGAAGGGTACCTGGAGAAACCAAAAGGCAAAGAAAGCGAAAATTGGACTGCCAGAAAAGAAATGTTGTTTTGCTCCACAAAATTTGGTGATGATGTTGACCGCGCACTAAAAAAAGAGGATGGTAGCTGGACTTATTTTGCCTCGGATATCGCTTACCATTTTAATAAGATATCGCGTGGTTTTAACAATATGATCGTAGAGCTCGGCAGTGACCATGGCGGTTATATTAAAAGGCTTAGAGCAGTTGTCTCTGCGCTCAGTGATGATCAAGCAAAGATAGAGGTAAAACTGCATAATATTGTGAATTTTTTTGAGAATGGCAAACCTGTTAAGATGTCCAAAAGATCAGGAAACTTTCTTACAGCCAGGGATGTAGTGGAAGAAGTTGGTAGGGATATCACTCGTTTTATAATGTTAACACGCAAGAATGATATGGTCTTGGACTTTGATTTTGCTAAAGTTAAAGAACAATCAAAAGACAACCCTATTTTTTATGTGCAATATGCGCACGCCCGTGCTCATTCGTTAATGCGTAATGCTCCAAAAGAGCTCCCAACAGCAGATCCTTCACTTTTAAAGACAGGTGGAGAGTTATTCCTCATAAAAATCTTAGCAAAGTGGCCAGATGTGGTAGAAATAGCGGCAAGGCTCTATGAACCACACAGAATCACTTTCTACTTACTTGAAGTTGCAGAAGCGTTTCACGTTTTATGGGGATATGGCAAAAGTGATTTAAATATGCGGTTTATACTGGAGAATAACTTAAACCTCACCGCTGCAAGAATGTTTCTCGTCCAAGCCTTAGCACACGTCATTGCTTCTGGACTTTCGATTTTTAATATAGAGCCTTTGAAAGAGATGAGTTAATTTTAATGCGTAATATTAAATGTGATAATAAATTATTGATGTAAGTACAATAAGGCCAAAAATTATACAAGAGGTCTGTTAAAATCACGTATGTCGATTGTCTTGAAGTCACATAATTGTTCTGTAGAGCTATGTCCTGTAATAATTACTATACCGTTTTGCTCAGAGCGTATTGAGATCAGATTCAATATTAATTCACACGTTATACTGTCGAGGTTACAGAATGGTTCATCTATCAGCCAAATGTTTGCATTAGAAATTAAAAGGCGAGCAAGCGCAACTCTTCTTTTCCATCCTGCAGAAAGTTCACCATATCTAATGTTAAATACAGGCTGCAACTCTAAACAATAAGCAGCTGCCGTAATTAATTCTTTAGTATTCCGTATTCTTGCCCAGAATTCTATGTTTTCACTAACTGTCAAGCTATCTTTACAGGCATTTTTATGGCCTATATAGACCATAGAGGGTATATAGGATTTTGGGTCATCATATATGTCTTTTCCGCAATATCTTACATTACCTGATACTGGCGGTAAGAGTCCGGATAAACTTCTGATTAAGCTGGTTTTGCCGCTACCATTTGGACCAGTGATTAAGATTTTTGATTTTGGCTCAGCTTTAAAATTGAGGTTTTTAAATAATACTTTGTTATTACGAGCACAGGATAGATTTTTACATTCAAGCATCTACTGAACCTTTAAAAAGAACTTGGAGCTAAACACTTCAGTGTATGAACATTGGATAGCTTGCACAACAAACAGTCAGTGTTTGAAATACAACTACGAACATTGGGTTTGTAGGTAGCAGATGGTGTCATCTCATTGCTTGACTGACTATAAAACTTAAGAAGTTTAATGCTAGAAAGCATATTAGACAATGGATACGTCATCTGCCTTTTCCTTTATGTTTACCCTTAGTTGAAGACTGAGCTTTGATAAACAGCTCCCAAAATCCTTTTTTCTCACCTTCTCTGTGTATCAATTGTGCAAAATGCTTCATTAAACCACTACCCATCATAACCATCTTTGTCCATTTACCTAGCGGTTTTGCTATATCAATTATTTCTAGATCTTCTTTGTAAACTTGCATATCTTTTTGCTTCTCGCTTAGCATTTCCTGTTGTTTCATCAACTCTTTTTGCTTATTTTTTTGATATAATTCATTAAATTTTCTATTTTCTTCCCACTCTTCTTTGAGAACTTTTAGAGGAAATATAATTTTTCTAATGTGATTTTTGTATATTTTTCTCAAAAAGATAAATACTGCAATTATAGCAAGTAATATCGTGCTATATGTAATGATCTGTCCGAACGGCATTTTTATACTCAGCTTATTGGCAAGCGGTATTTACAATTATACCATAACTATAGAAATTTTACAATTTTTTTTCTGAATAAAGATAGTAGACAAAAACTTTCTGAAGGATAAAAGGAATGCATAAGCTTAAAAACTCTCAGGTTTTAATGCTGGATAAAGCAACTTCTGCGCTTAAGTGATAACCTCGTACAAAAAGCAAGTTAATGCAAAACAGAACAATAATCATAATCACACAGCTTAAACTAAGTTCTCAATTTCTCAAAGAAATCTTTTAACAAAAGAGAACATTTTGTTTCTAATATTCCACCATAAACTTCAGGTATGTGGTTACAGAATTGAAATATTCTAGTGCCGTTTTCAACTCCTCCACCTTTGGGATTGTAAGCCCCGAAGTACAGACGTTTAATTTTTGCAAAAGAGATAGCTTGAGCGCACATCGGGCACGGCTCTAACGTTACGTACATTTCAGCTTCATAAAGCGTGGAAGTTGAAAATGCTTGTCTAATTGTTAACATTTCTGCATGTGCAGTTGGATCATTAGATATATTGTGTGCAGAGGAGATGATATTGTTTCCATTAACTATTACAGCACCTATTGGCACTTCGCCATCTTTCTGAGCAAGTTTTGCTTGCTCTATGGCAAGTTCCATGTATTGGTACTTAAACATTAGGTGCTTGGGTAAATATAATTTTCTTTTCTTGGCTTTTCTATTTTTTCTAGGTTATAGAATTCACTAAGGACTATTGTCCTTTTTACAAGGCTATCTATTTCTCGCTTTAAATATTTTTTTATTTCTTCTACCGATTTTAGTTCGTTTATAGCTACAACTACTTCTTCCATTATATCCTCTATAATTTGATCCTCCTCTAATTTATATATTATTTGTTCTACATGCCTATTCAATTCCTCGAAGGTCGCAGATCCATATGTAATGCTATCTTTACTATTTCTTAGTAACATTTTTTACCTCTCTATTAGAATAGAGTTTATTCAGTTCTATTAAACTCTATTGTCAATAGCTGCCTTAATAAATGATGTAAAGAGAGGATGAGGAGAAAATGGTCTTGATTGAAATTCTGGATGAAATTGCACACCAATAAACCATGAGTGATTTTTTAGCTCCACTGCCTCTATGCATGTTTTATCTTCTGATATACCACTGCATGTCATTCCATTCTCTTCTAAGTTATTTTTATAATCTAAATTAACTATATATCTGTGTCTGTGTCTTTCTGAAATAGTGACACTACTATACACATTTGCCATTTTTGAATTTGGATTTACATTACATTTATATGTTCCAAGTCTCATAGTCCCACCAAGATCAACGTTCTTATCGCTAGCTAGCTTAATGATTGGGTGCTTACAGGTACAAAATTCTTCAGAGTGTACATCTTCAAGCTTAATGACATTGCGAGCAAATTCAATCACTGCAAGCTGCATACCAAGACATATTCCTAAAAAAGGAATGTTATTTACACGGGCATAGTTTATTGCTAATATTTTACCTTCTATTCCATTATCACCAAATCCTCCTGGAACAAGGACTGAATTGGAGCTTTGTAATTTTTCTCTGATAAACTTTGCATCTATAGATTTTCCATTCTCTTCTCTTGAGTTGACCCAATTTATCTTCACTCTAGCTTTATTAATAATTGCACCATGGTTTAATGCTTCAATCAGTGATTTATATGCGTCAGGAAATTCAGTATATTTTCCTACTATGGAAACGATAACTTCTTGTGTTGGATGTTTCATAGAGTGTACTATTTGGTCCCATTCAGGTAAGCTTGGTTTTGGCTTACTTAAGTGAAAGTGATCCAAAATTTGTGTCCCGAGCCCACATTGATTATACAAGGACGGTAACTCGTATATATGGTTTACATCAGGAGCAGGTATTACGTTAGATAAAGAAACATTGCAAAGATTGGCTATCTTTTCTTTTTGATTATCGGAAATTTCTTTTTCACTGCGACATAATATAATATCTGGTTGTAACCCCGCAGAGTTTAACTCTCGAACTGAATGCTGTGTCGGTTTTGTCTTTAATTCTTGTGCTGCAGTGAGATATGGTATTAAAGTTAAGTGAATAAGGATAACTTTTTGCTTTCCTAGTTTATAATTAACTTGGCGTATAGCTTCCAAAAACGGTTGGCTTTCAATATCACCTACGGTTCCGCCTATTTCGCATATTACAAAATCTAAATCTTCTGTACCATTAAAAATGAAAGATTTGATTAAATCTGTCACATGAGGAATGATTTGCACAGTTTTGCCTAGATAATCACCACACCTTTCCTTCTTTAATAATTTATTATATACTTTACCAGTTGTTATATTGTCGTCCTTGGTTGCTTTAATTTTAGTAAAACGCTCGTAATGTCCAAGGTCTAAATCAGTTTCAGCACCATCCTCAGTAACAAATACTTCCCCGTGCTGAGCTGGGCTCATTGTTCCAGGATCAATGTTGAGATATGGGTCAAGCTTTCTGATGCGAACATTGAATCCATGAGCTTGAAGAAGTGCTCCCACACTTGAAGCAACTAAACCCTTACCAAGTGATGAAACAACTCCACCTGTAACAAAGATAAACTTGGTTTCTTTCATTAATTTTCAAATGGAACAGAGGTTGATTGGCCTTCTTGCTTCTTTTCTGATATAATCTTCTCTGCAATTGATTTTTTATGTACATCTTTTGAACATAATCCTGATAGTAACAGTGTATTTATAATGAACAATCCAGCAACTATAGAAGTTATTCTACTGAGTGGATTTTCAGAAGACTTTACCGGAATTATTGAATTCATTCCCTGTTGTGAATTACTAAAGCCACTTAATGAACTACTTCCAGGTGGCTGCAGGAGTACTAAAATTACCAATACAACAACTAATATTATTTGAAGTACACTAAGTACTGTTACTGACATTATTAATAGAGCTAAAAATAAAGATTTTAGGAGCATAAGGATCATAAGTCAAGAATATCTTTACCCGAGTAACTTGACTACTGGAATCCAAGTATGTATTAAACCTCATTTAAATTATGAGCTATCACATTTTAAAATACAAAGATTATGAACCAAAAATGGATGAAAGTTCTTTTATCGCAGATGGTGTGCATATCATAGGTAACGTTGAAATAGGAAGGAATGCGAGTATCTGGTTTAATTGTGTGATCAGAGGAGATGTTGGATCAATCAAAATAGGTGATGAAACGAATATTCAAGATGGCACCGTAATTCATGTAGATAGAAATCCAGGCGGTGACACGATTATTGGTAGTATGGTGACGGTTGGACATTTTTGTGTGTTACATGCATGCACGATACATGATAAAGCATTTATTGGTATGGGCTCTGTTATAATGGATCATGCGATTGTGGAGTCTGAAGCTATGGTAGCTGCTGGCTCACTGGTAACGCATGGGAAAGTGATAAAAAGTGGTGAAGTATGGGCTGGCAGGCCAGCACAATTCTTCAAAAAAATGTCAGATGAGGAAATTAAACATATTACACAATCTGCACAAAATTATATCATGCTGATAAAAGAATATAAGGCTATATGCTAGGTTGAGAAATCTTCAGCTCTGATGCACATTCTACGTTAACTACTTCAAAAGCTTCTTCAACTATAGAATGCTTATCAATATAAGGCTCAATCACTTTTTCAACTCTAGTTTGCTTATCAATATGCTGATTAATAAAACTACCTCTGACTAGAATATCCTTTATTGGCCAGTTTGTTTCTGTTGGAGTACCTGATAATCTAGCTGCAAATTTTATCGGTGCTGACGTTAGAAAAAGAGATATAGTATTATTTGAATTAAGATAGAAGTTTACATGATCTTTGCAATCTTTGAGATCTATATCTTCTGGGGAATCTGGTATTTTTGACTGTATCTTTGCTCTTATGGGATTCATCCAGCCGAACTTTTCAGTAAGTATGCTTACCTCTTTTGGAACTTGTAATGGGATGATAATATCATTTCTAATTTCATTTTCTTCTTGAGAAAAAAGTTCAGTGTATGCTCCTTTTCTACTGTGTTTCTCAAAATACTTAGGAAAATAAATATTGAGATATTCAGAGTGTAATTCTATTCGATTTTTCTGATCATTTTCTAAGATAAACGTATATTTATCACCATTTTGCTTAAGTTCGCATAACTTAAATTTACTAAGGTCAGAGTCTGGAAATGGCTTTTCAATTTCAAAAGCAAGTGTAAGAGTGTGCGTTGTGTGATCAAATTCATTTTTTTCTTGTAGACCATCTTGTAGACTATAGTACTTATTTTTTTCATACTCTTTTCCTTCTATGTTAGCACTCACTTCCTCTTCATCCAAATTTTCAATAGCATCAAAAAATTCTTCCTCATCCAGATCTCTTTCTTTTTCACCTGGCTCTTGTTCTTTCAGAGAATTATACCATACATCCTCTTCATTAACTTTCGCCTCTATTGTATTTTCTACACTTATTTTTCTTGTATGATCATTTCCATTGCTAGCAGTTGTTTGATAATGTGTATCGTTAGTTTGAAAAAAGCTCTTTACTTTTGATATTAAGCTAATCCATGAAAGTCTGACTCGATTAAGTAGCAATTTAAAACTCTTCATTGTTTTACCCCAATCTAATTACTAAAAATTGTAACAGAATAAATTAAATATGTCAATAAGATACACAAATTGTACTAACTGGGAATTAGTGGCAGCACTTAACATCTGTGTAAATTTTTGACATAGGCGTTTTCTGCATTTTAACCAAATCAGTAAGGAGAACACCATTGATATTCTCCTTTTAGAAGCAACTTGAATAAAACTGATAAAGCTTGAATTAAAGTGTGATTAGGAAAGTGAGTGATGAGAACTCTTTATTTGGACTTCTTTTGATTCATCTATTTTAGTATTAGGTCTTAGTGTTGCGTATGTAGCACAACCAGCTACGAATGCAGATGCTGTAGCTATGATAATTATTGCTAACATACTTAGTCTAGTTGTATGTTCAAGTATAGTACTTGCTACCAGCCCAACAGCAAGACCAACACCAATAACAGCAGTGTACAACATTATCGGATTTGAATCAGATACGTAGTTTGTGAGCTCTTTGGAATACTCTTTTGCTAATCCTTTTACTGCTATCTTGAGTTTGTTTTGATCTTCTTCTGTTCCAGTACCTGATTTTAGTTTCTTACATAACTCTTGTATTTTTTCACCTTGTACTTCTGCCAGCTTTTTTAGCTCCGTAGACAATTTCTCTATTTTTGTTCCTTTCAATTCTACTATTATTTTCTTGAAATATGGCATCATTATTTGCTCTGTTTCTTCTGCTGCTTGATTTTTTAATGCTATTATTTTATTTAATTGTTCTTCTGATATTTCATCTTTTTTTAGTTCCACTGTAACCTTTGTTTCTTCTAGCTCCGATATTACGTTCATTAATGCGTGAAATGCATTCCATAGCTTTTCACCGGAATTCTGACTCCGTTTTGGTGACATAAACTGACTGCCCTTGAACTTTTTTGGCGACATAGGCTGATTTTTACTATTTTTGAGCTTTTTTGAGTTTTCACCAGCACTTACTTTAGCCATAATAAACCTCACATATTAAATAATGCTATCACATAATATCTTTAAAGCTCAATGTCAAATAGTATCTTTACATAATATAACTCATAAACAGAAAATTTTAGTATAAATTGCCATATTTACTTTGTGCTATGGTTTGAGATGGAATAACAACTTGCTTCAAATATGAAAAGGCAGTACAACTCTACATCAAGTTACTGAACTCTCATTTTACTCCTCTTTTTTTGTAAAACAATCTACAATTCATTAGAAGATCTTCAGATAGACGTTGATCATTGGTTGTGTTTTTACAGTGAGACAAGACCTCATTCTAGTAAATATTGTTATGGCGATGTAGACTTTCCTGAATAGAAAACATATTGCTTTTTAGAAAAATATTGGTAGCATTACATTAAGAGGCTGATATGTTTTCAATTTTTCTGTTAGTTAATTCTTGCTTGCTAGGCTAAGTTGTGTCTGGTAACCATAATGGCAAATCTTGTTAATTTGAGGCGTGGATTTTAGCCTCTTTCATCCTTACATTAGTTACATATTCTTTCGCAGAGGGCTAATGAATTTATTAGTAAAATTCAGTAATTTATAACTGACAATGAGAGCTGTTAATTAGCAACTCACTTTAAATAAGTTACTCAACTGTGACAGATTTAGCTAAATTTCTCGGGCAATCTACATCTAACCCTTTTTTTTCTGCAATAGAATAAGCAAGAAATTGCATAGCAACACTGTAGATAATTGGAGAAACAAAATTGTCAACTTCTGGAAGTTGCACCACATCTATGCAAATTCCCTTTAAGAGCGGTGCTCCTTGCTTATCACTAAAGGCAATTACTTTACCTTTTCTTGCAATAATCTCTTGTATATTGGATAGCGTTTTAAAGAATAAATTATCGTAAGGAATAATTGCGATAACAAGTACAGTAGAGTCTATCAAAGCGATAGAACCGTGCTTCATTTCTCCCGCTGCAATACCAATTGTGTTGATATATGAAAGCTCTTTTATCTTCAATGCACCTTCCATTGCAACTCCATATGAGCTTCCTCTCCCAATTATAATTATATTATTGTGCTCTAATATACTGCCTGATATATGTTGTATTTCCATCACATTCAAAACATGCTCTACATGTTCGGGAATGGAATTAATAGCACCGCTTAGTTCCTTTATCCTCTCTCTACCCAGTATACCTTTTATTTTTCCAAGCTCTACAGCAAAGCATGCTAAAATTGCAAGCTGCGTAGAAAAGGTTTTTGTCGAAGCAACACCAATCTCAGGTCCAGCAAGAGTATGCAATACAATATCTGAGGCTTTTTCTATGCTGCTATTAAATGTATTAATTATGCTAATGATCATTTGTTTCTGCAATCTCGCATAACGTAGTGCTTCCATAGTATCTGCAGTTTCACCAGATTGAGAAATGAATAAGCCAATACTACCTTCTTCGAGCTTGACGCTGCTATACCTAAATTCTGACGAGATTTCTAGATATACCCGAATTTGAGCAATACTTTCCAGCCAACACTTTGCTATTAGTCCAGCAAAATAGGATGAACCGCATCCAACTATAGTAATGTAACCTAGTTCAGAAAATAATTCTTTGTTGATTTCTTTATATTGTTTATAAAATTGATTTATTGTTTTGTTTAATGCATACGGTTGCTCAAAAATTTCTTTTAGCATAAAGCTAGGGTAACCATTTTTACTAATTAGAAAATTTCTTGGACTGCTATTTTCTGTTCTGCGTTTAACTTGTATACCATTATTATATATACTGAATTCGTTAGATTTTATTACTGCAATATCATTATCTTCTAAATGCAATATTTTTTCTACAAATGAATTCAAAGTATTAGTATCAGAAGCAGCAAACACTTTATTACAGTTATATCCTATTGCTAAAGGCAAATTTCTTTTTGCAACAAATAAAGTATCTGGATATTCTGCAAATAATAAAGCCAAAGCAAGTGAACCTTGTAAATTGTTTAGACACTGTAATATAGAATCAACTGGTGATAACCCTTCATCAAGATATGAAGTTAATATGTTTGGTATCACTTCTGTATCAGTATCGGTGTGGAAAGATACTCCCTTTTCCTCCAGATCCTTTTTTAATATATTGTAATTTTCAATTATGCCATTATGAGCAACAACAACATTATTTATATAAATGGGATGAGCATTTTTAAGATTTGGAGCTCCATGTGTAGCCCAACGAGTATGTGCTATACCAACTTTGCTACTAGATATCTTGCTCTCATGAACAACTTCACACAATCTTTCAACTTTACCTTCTGATTTTTTTACTTCTATCTTACCTCTATTATTTATAATTGCTATACCTGAAGAGTCATAACCTCTGTATTCCAATTTTTGCAACGCGGTTAGTAAAGTTGGTATTACTGAATCACCGCTACTTACTATACCTAATATTCCACACACTTCTTAAATTATGAAGCATTTTTGTCTTTTTTACTTTCCTCTAGTTTATTTTTCTTGCCATTCTTTTCAACTTTGCTTTTTTCAATAGATTTAGCTACTGGCTTTTGAATTTCTTTATTTAAGATTTCAGATATAGCAGACTTTAGGATTTTTATTTCAATTTTTGGTGCTATTTCTAGTATTAGTTGTGCATTTACTTCGTCAACTTTGTTTACTTCACCTATTATTCCACTAGAAGTAATAACCGTATCACCACGTTTTATTTGATCTATCATCCTTCTATGTTCTTTTAGTTTTTTGTGATTGGGGCGAATAATGAGAAAATAAAATACTACAAATATTAAAATGAGTGGAATAAAGCTAGCAACAGATGCTGATACATTGTTAGTCGCATCTGCCGCAAAAACCTCAGAAATGAACATATTTAATCCCAATTATTAACGATAAAGTTAAATAGATTAAGCAGCAATTACAATATCATGTCAAGTCTCTGAAAGAAATTAATTCAAATTAATAAGAAACTTAAGGAATTTTAAGGTGTTTCTGCTGTAATGGCGGGAGTGATGAGACTTGAACTCACGACCTCATGCGTGACAGGCATGCGCTCTAACCAACTGAGCTACACCCCCCATTGCTTTTTAACGTTTGCAATCTTAAAGCTAATCAACGTGTTGCTACTTGTCAATATTTTTTGTTTGCGCTTTTTTGTCTTTTTTATTACTATGTAAATAACTTAATTTCACACATGGCTTATGCAAGTAGTCCCGTTAGGGTTATGCCATGGAGGATAAACTATTTGGAGGAGTAAATATGACAAATTTGCCTAAAGTCACTATACGTGATTTAGCTGAATCTGGTGTGCATTTTGGCCATAAGGTTAGTCGCTGGAATGCGAAAATGGCCCCATATATATATGGTGTACATCAACAGAATCGTATACACATAATAGACTTACGAAAAACATTACCATTGTTAGAGGCGGCGATGAAAGCTTTATACGATGTTGCATCTCAAGATGGTCGCATTTTATTTGTTGGTACGAAATTTCAAGCTTTAGATATTGTTGCAAGTGAAGCGGTTCGTTGTGGTCAATATTATGTAAATGATCGATGGCTTGGTGGTATGCTTACTAATTGGAACACTGTTTCTTCTTCGATAAAAACTTTGATACAATATGAGAAAATATTAAATGATGAAGATAGTATCTTAACAAAAAAAGAATTAGGAAATATTGAAAAGAAAAGAAAAAAGCTTGATAAAGAATTGGGTGGCATTAGAGAAATGGGAGCAGTTCCTGATATTTTATTCATTATTGATACTAACAAAGAGCATATAGCGGTTAAAGAGGCTAAAAAATTAGGTATTCCTGTAGTTGGAGTACTTGATACCAATTCTGACCCAGATGATATTGCCTATCCTATACCAGGAAATGATGATTCAAGAAAATCAATAGAGCTCTACTGTAAATTAGCTGCTGATTCTATATTAGCTGGAATAGAGTCTAGTTTGACAAGGTCTAGAGTTAAGGATGATGAGCTTATTCAAGAAAAAGAAGGGGGTATTGTGCAAACTAAAAAGAAGCGTATGAAGGATGAAACAGAAAGGGAGGTAATAGTAAGTAAATGAAGATGGATTCAAGTAGTATAAGGGAATTACGCGATAGAACAGGGCTTGGCTTAAGCGATTGTAAGAAAGCGTTAGAGGAGTGTGATGGTGATATTAAGAAAGCCGTTGATAGGTTACGTACAATAGGATTTGCTAAAGCTGACAAAAAGTCTGATAGAGTAGCTTCGGATGGGCTTATTGCTATGTGCTTGGCTAAAAATTATGGTGTATTGGTTAAAGTCAATTGTGAAACTGATTTTGTTGCTAGAAATGAGAAGTTCATAGCATTAGTTTCAAGTTTAGCATCAATTGCTTGTCAAGAACGTTGTACTAGTCTTGATGAGTTAAAAAATGCCAAATATGAAGATGTTGGTACAGTGCAGGAAGCTATTATGAGTGGTACATCGGTTCTTGGTGAGAAGTTAGAGTTAAGCAATCTTTGCTACCTAGAGACTGAGGATGGGATTATTGCTGGCTATGTACATGGTGATATGCATGGCTTAGGTAAGATTGGTGCTTTAGTAGCATTGCAATCATCCGGTGATAAACAAGAGATTGGAAAGCAAATAGCTATGCATGTAGTTGCTATGAAACCTGAAGCTTTATCTATAGATGATTTAGATCAAGAAAAATTAAACAATGAGCGTTCTATAATTGAGGAGCAAGTAAAGAGCTTAAATAAACCTGAAGAGGTAGCGAAAAAAATAGTAGATGGACGAATGGCTAAATACTATGAAGAAGTTGTTCTGCTAGAGCAGAAGTTTATAAAAGATGATAAAATGAAGATTGCTGATTTTATAGAATCAAGTGCTGTTAAATTAGCTAATTATAAGTTACTTACTTTGGATGATGCAAATAAGTAACAAAACTTCAGAAGTAAAATACCCCAGAGTGTTATTCAAAATCTCTGGGGAGGCTTTGATGGGATCAAAGCTATTTGGCCATGATATGGAAGTGATAGATAAACTATCCAAAGACATAGTTGAAGTTTGTGATCTCGGAGTTCAAGTTTGTATTGTTGTTGGTGGTGGGAATATTTTTCGTGGTGCATCAGCATCTTTAAGCGGCTGCGAAAGAGCAAGTAGTGATTATATTGGAATGCTTGGCACTGTCATTAATGCTTTAATTTTGCAGAATTTTTTAGAAAGAAGCTCTATAGTTTCTAGGGTACTATCTGCTATACCTATGACTACCATATGTGAGCCTTATATAAGAAGGAAGGCTATTCATCATTTAGAAAAAGGTAGAGTTGTCATTTTTGCAGCAGGTACAGGTAACCCATTTTTTACCACAGATACAGCTGCAGCTCTACGTGCTGTTGAAATGAATTGTGATGTTATTCTAAAAGGTACGCAAGTAAGAGGTGTATATTCTGCTGATCCAAAAAAAAATGAGGATGCTGTGATGTATGATAGGCTTTCTTATACAGATTTGCTAACTCGTGATTTAAAAGTTATGGATGCATCAGCAATTTCACTTGCTCGTGAGAATTCTATCCCGATTATAGTTTTTTCTTTAAAAAGAGAAAAAATGGTCGATATTATTAAGGGTCAAGGTACTTATACTATAGTCTCAGATTATAAACATTAGGTAATTTATGTTAAACGAAATAAAAGCTAAAACAAAAGAAAGAATGCTAAAAACTATTCAGTCTTTTCACGATGATATGAAAGGTGTACGTACTGGTAGAGCTAACGCATCATTACTTGATGGTATAGTTGTAAATATCTATGGTGGACATCAAAAACTGAACCAAGTTGCAGGCGTTTCAGCTATAGATAACAAAACTCTATCAGTTAAAGTTTGGGATGCTACTGTTATCGGTGAAGTAAAAAATGCGATAATCAATGCTAACCTGAATTTAAATCCTGTTGTTGAAGGAAATACTATACGTATAGTTCTTCCAGACTTAACACAAGAAACTCGTGAAAAATTAGTGAAATTATTGCATCAATTTTCTGAAAATGCACGAGTTGCAATTAGAAATATACGCAGAGATGTTATGGAAGAAATAGAGGAAATGAAGAAAAATAAGGAAATCTCAGAAGATGATTTTCATGTTGCCAAAAAGGAAATACAAAACATTACTGATGATAATGTAAAAAAAGTCGATGATGACTTATCTATTAAAGAAAAGGATATATTGCATCATTAAGTTAATATGAAAGAATTTTTCAGTATTGAAAAACATAAGAGGATTCGATACAGATACAGTTGTATGAATGCTGTGATTCATATCTCATCATTACGCACACATTTGATCGTTATACCTTTTGAAATCTAGAAAAAAAGCTTTTCAGTTTGATTTTTTATTACGATAATTAAGTTTACACTCTTGAGCGAAAACGATGCTGAAACGCCTTTTCCTTATTTTTGCATTTGTATTACTCATCCCACTGTCAAATGTTGATGCTAGAAGATATATCAGAATTGTTGGATCTTCAACTGTTTTTCCTTTTATCTCATTTGTATCTGAGGAATTCAGTCGTATATTTCCCTTTAAAACTCCAATTGTAGAATCGATAGGAAGTGGATCAGGGTTCAAAATGTTTTGTTCAGGAATAGGGAAAGGCACACCAGATATCACCACTTCATCTCGCCCTATGAAGGAAGTAGAGAGAGAATTATGCAAAAGAAATAAAGTGAATGAGGTAATAGAGATCATAATCGGCTATGATGGAATTGTTATTGCAAATTCAAATCAAAGCCATAGATTTGATTTTACAAAAAATGACCTGTTTGAAACTTTATCTGCATATTCTGAAGACAATGATAGATTAGTAAAGAATAACAAGAAATTTTGGTCTGATGTAAATCAAGCTCTACCAAAAACAGAAATTAAAATCTATGGTCCACATCAAAATACAGGTACACATGAAACTTTGATTAATTTTATTATGCTTGATCAATATTCATGCATGAACTCAAGGATTTTCAAAGAGAATTATCAAGACCAAGAAAAAAGAAAGAAAGCATGTAGTAATATCAGAGATGATGGAAGGTATATAGAAGTTGGAATTAATGAAAACATAATAATACAAAAATTGAAGAGCAATAAAAATGCTTTAGGAATATTTAGCTTCAGCTTTTTAGCGAAAAACCAAGATGAGATTCAAGGGAGCACAATCGCAGGAATTGAGCCAACTTATAAAAATATATCATCGGGGGAGTATATGTTAGCAAGGCCTTTATATCTTTATATAAAGAAAGAACACTTAGATACTGTTGATGGATTAAGGGAATTCATTAGAGAAGTTGTAGACTCTATTAGTACTGAAGGTGGATATTTATCTAGGCTTGGCTTAATTCCACTTTCAAGCGAAAATATAAAAAAAGTCTTGGAAAAGGTTCGTGATATAATATGATGACTTTGATATTTTTTTATTCTGGATACTAGGTTAAAAATAGAACGTTTAAATTTCTTGTTTTTATTGTTATCATACTTAGGTTTCCTAAGAACTTATTTACTACAAAATACAACAAGTTCTATTTATTTGAGGAAGTTGTGCGTCTTGTAGAACAGATTTTGTTGTAGGTTTCTCTGTAGCTATTTCAAGGTTTTCTTCTATGCTTTTTTGTTCTGTGTAATCTTTAACTTCTTGAATGAAATCTTCAAGCCACTTCTCACTACCTATCTTAGCATGTCGTTGTTGCTCACCTTTAAGAAGTTTTATTACAGCTGCATCTTGATTTTCAGGAGCTCTTTGATTTTTAAGCCACGAGTCACGAATATCAGGAGGAGCTTTTTTCAAATGAGCTTCAAAGGTTGCTTTTGTGTCTTTTGTACTTTCTTCTTGTTGATCTTGATGGAATTTAAACCAGAAATTGCGAATATCAGGAGAAGCTTTATCCCAAAGAAGTTTAGTAATTTCTTTTATATTTCTCAGATCTTCTTGTTTCAATCTTTTACCATCACCTATATATCGTTTATTAAGACCAACTTGCAGAGGATAAAGTAAAAGGGTAGTTTTGCTCTGTGAGTATATAGGTCTATTTAAAATCATTTCTAGATTTGTATCACAATCTTCTAATACTGCTTTAACTTTTTCAATTTTCAAAGAATTTATTGCTTCACATAATTTGCAATGAAGGGTACCTATTCTTCCTAAATTTTCCACTTTTTGCATAGCTCTATCACGAATATCATTTTTCTGATGAGATTCTTCATAAGTTCGTTTGGTAGCTTTTTCAGTGCACTTTCTATTATAATTCTCAATTTCTGGAATAAATTTTTAACATCAAAATTTGAACTATAATTAGCTGATTTGATTGCACTATCACTCAAGAAGACACGAGTGTTTTTATCAGCTTTATCCCAAAATGCCTTAATGATATCTCCTTCTTGTTTTAAAATAGCAAAATCTAAGATAGTATAATTACCATCGAACTTACTCCTTAAAACCTTTTGTGTATAATCTATATCCTCCTCAGAATTAATTTTTTTGATTATGTTTAGGACTTCTCGAAGACTGCTATTCACAACTGCAAAACGTAATGAATTTTGAGTTGCTTTACGCTTATTCCATAAAGCATTAGTGTATTCATTAGCTTTCTGCTGAAGTGTCTGAATGATTTCTTCATTTCCTATGGATTTAGCAACATCAAAGATTGTACGACCACTCGGGAATTGGCTTCTGAAAACCTTTTGTATATTACTGTAAGAATTAATATTTAATATATTCTGGACCTCTTGAAGATTGTTATTCAAAATTGCAAAATATAATGATTCTTGAGTTTTAATAAGGCCACAATCTAATACTATACCCTACCTCTATCTCTTATGGCAAATTTAGCGCTATAATTATACGTATTTATAATCAAGTCAAGAGAAAAAATTAGCAAAGCGGTTGAAGTTTTAATAACATATAGCTTTCACAGTACTGTCTATGGAAAGTCTGCAAGTTTTACGTTCAATTGCGTTTATTGTGGGAATTTTTCTATTGTTGTTTGGCGTAGCAATGCTTATTCCTGCTATTACTAATAATTATCTAGGTTACGAATGGAAAAATTTTCTGGTTGGATTTATAGTTACCTGCACATTTAGTGCGATTTTTATTTTACTGGGTAAACTAAATAGGGTACATGGAATGCCGGCAATTTTTGCGATTACCAGTTGTACCTGGATTGCATTATCTCTATTTGCAGCTATTCCATTTTATCTTGATAGTTTAAGCTACATTGATGCACTGTTTGAAGCAGTATCTGGGATTACAACCACAGGAGCAACTGTTCTAAGTTACATCGAGCAACAATCTCCGGGGATACTACTGTGGAGAGCAATGCTGCACGGTATAGGTGGTTTTGGAGTAATTACAGTAGGAATTGCAATTTTTCCCATATTTAAGGTTTTGAGCTTAAATAATTTACTCTATTCTGAGTACTCAGATGCTCTTAAAAGAAAGTTACCACATACGCGAAGCGTAGTAATACATATTGCAGAAATATATTACTGCCTAATTTTATTGTGCATATTTTCCTACTATCTAGCTGGCATGCCATTATTTGACGCAGTATGTCACGGAATGTCCGCTGTATCAACTGGTGGATTTGCTAACTATAACGATTCTATAGGCTACTACAATAACCCTATATTGGAGGTCATAACAATTATCTTTATGATTTTAGGCTCTTTACCTTTTCTGAGCTATTTAAAAATTATAAGACGATTAGATGTTTGTTATGATGAACAGGTCTCTTACTTTATTAAGATAGTTGTTATCTCATCTTTGCTTGCTTGTTTTTGGTTATATAAAAATTTTGACTTAGGAGTATTTTTATCATTTAGGTACAGCACATTCACCATTACCTCCTCTATCACATCAACTGGCTATGTAATGTGCAACTACTTGAATTGGAGCTTTATTTCAGTCTTAGCTTTCTTTTTAGCCTTTATTGGTGGATGTGGTGGTTCTGCTAGTGGTGGAATCAAAATCTTCCGTTTAGTCATTTTTCTAAAGTCTATAAGGAATTACTTTAGCTCTTTATTAAATCCAAGTGAAAGCGATAGAGTAAAACTCAATGGTAAAATACTGGAAAATGATGAAGTTCAATCCGTCTTTACGTTTTTTGCGATTTACATGTTAACGTTCACTATATCATCAATAATGATGTCTTACTTGAGCAATGCGGACTTTATAACTAGCATCAGCTCTGTTTCTGCAATGCTTACAAATTCTGGCCCAGGATTTAGTAACCTAATAGGTCCTTCAGGTAATTATTCCTCCTTTAGTGGTGGAGTAAAGCTATTTCTATCGTTTTTGATGCTGCTTGGCAGGCTTGAAATATTGCCAATTTATTTTTGTATAGGTAGTTTATACTGGAAACTTTGCCATTCCAGAGTGTAACGCTAATTCAGGTTTACATTTAAATTCTATTACATATTATTATAAATATTACAAAACTTTAAGGGACAATTATGGCAGTTATGCCAGATAAATGGATAAGGGAAAAGGCTGAAAACTCTAGAATGATAGAGCCTTTTGTGAATCATAAAAGCAGTAAGGGTGTTGTATCTTTCGGGTTATCATCTTATGGGTATGATGCAAGAGTTAGTAATAAGTTTAAGATTTTTACTAATGTTAATTCAGCTATTGTGGACCCCAAGAATTTTTCTGAGAATAGTTTCATAGATAAGGAAACAGATGTATGTATAATCCCGCCAAATAGTTTTGTACTTGCCAGCACAGTGGAATATTTTCGTATACCAAGGAATATACTGGTAATTTGTGTTGGTAAATCAACTTATGCAAGATGTGGTATTATAGTAAACGTCACACCTTTGGAGCCTGGATGGGAAGGTCACGTCACACTTGAATTCTCGAACACCACTCCACTTCCTGCAAAAATTTACGCTAATGAAGGCGCATGCCAATTTGTGTTTTTAAGCGGCGAAAGTGAATGCGAGAAATCATATGATGATATGAAAGGAAAATATATGAACCAACATGGTATCACTTTGCCGTTAGTTAAGTGATTACTTTAGATGCATTTCTTTATTAATTGATATCCTTTCAAGCCGCTAATACTGATTGCATTTGCCTAGTTACAAAAATAATGTCTGTGCTAAAACATGCTCATATATAGCTCTTTTTCTAATAGTTCGAATAGCTGGATATTCTTTCTGGCTCAATTTTTTATAACAAACCAATGGTTTGATTAAAATCAGGAGAATGTGTAGGCAGATATATAACTTCAGCACCGACACTTTTAACAAATTCACTTGTTTTCTATGAAAAGTTGCATTATCCAAAATCACCCAGCAAAAAGTTTGAACTAGCTATTAAAAACGTCTGTATCGCAGTAGCCTTCAAAAATCATAGGCGCCATAATTTTTCCCTTATTCAAAGCTGCAATCATACTAATACGCTGACTTTTGTGTTATCAATTCCAGATTAGTCGATATATACAAGAATTTCAGTGTTTTTTGTTGCTATGAGTTTTTTAAGCTCAGCACGTTTTTTCTGCGTCCTTAAATAGTCCTAATTTTAATTTGTTTTAAGTTTAAAGTCTTTCGTTAGGTTTGCAGAATACATTTCCTTATTATCTTGGTTATAGAAAGTAAATTTGTGATCGTCTAAACCTAATATTGCAAAGCCAAAGCCGAAAAAGTTTCTAACTTCGTGTGCTAAGTAATTTCTACTATTTGGATAGTTAAATTCTACGTTTTGATAAACAGGTTCTTGATCTTGAGCGTGTAATAATGCACCGCCGTTTCCAACTATAATCTGATCTGGAACATTATCCATTAATAAAATCTGGGCTATATGAATGTGGCCAGAAACTATGGTAGTAACATTGCTTGGAAATTTATCTCCAAAAGCTTCAATTTGTGTAAGATTACCATGGCTTTTTAATGTCAAAAATTCTTTTTTTGGAGATCTCCAAAGTGGTTTATGAGTCAAAAACCACGTGGGCTTATCTTGTATCAATTTATCAAACTGCCTCTCAAAAGCATCAACTGTGCTTTGGGTTGTAAAAATTTCCTCACCGGATGAAGAGTCGAAGATAAAAAACTTCATCGGCCCAGCATCTAAGAACCAACTGGAAATAAGATCTTCACATTTTTGAGGGGAAAAGGGGTATGAATCTAAATATCTGAACCATCCTTCATAAGCTCTATTACAACTCTCATGATTTCCACGAACAAAAAGAAAAGGAGATTGTATTAAAATATCTTTTGCAGGCTCAAACCAATCAGCGTACCAAGCTTCTTTGCTATATCCATAAATATCGCCGCACTTTTTTGTGTTTCTACATTTTGTTTGTCTATAATGATAATCACCAACATGGATAATTAAATCTGGTTTATGAAAAGCGATTGAATCTAAATTTTTTTTCAAAGGCCAGCTATCTACAGAATTACATTCTTGCTGAAATAACATATTTATTCTACATCCTGTATCGCCAATGAAGGCAATTTTGCTGATCTTTTCCGCTAATACGGGAACTTTTATATTGTCAATACTAATGTTTTGAGCATTTGTTTCTACTATCAGTTCACAAACTGTTTCGGTATTGTTAATTGAGCTGCGACTTAGCATTTCTACTTCCTTATTATCGACGTAAGCAATGGGACACATGTTATTGTCTATAATCGCACGTATGCTTAATTTATTTTCTGGAATGATTTGAGACCATGTGTACAATATTTGTGCATGAGTGGAGTGAAAGCTAATTGTAAGAGATAGAATTAAAAAAATGAAGATATTAGCTACTTTCATTTGTATAAAGACCTAAATTAAGAATTAGTATTAAGATTATCTTAAATGATTAAAGTTTGTAACCATAAAATTCATAGTTAAATTATACAGGCATTTCCTAAATTATCCTAGTATCAGATTGACACTTTAGATGAAAAACCCTAAAATGATTAAGTAATTTAAAGTAATTATATAGAAACTAGAATAAAGTGCGGTCGTGGTGGAATTGGTAGACACGCAGCGTTGAGGTCGCTGTGGCTCACAAAGCCTTGGAAGTTCAAGTCTTCTCGACCGCACCAAGTTGTTTGGTGTAGGTGAAATGTTTATAGGAAATCAAAGTAGAAATAAAGTAGAAAGGGCCATCAGTGAAGTCAGGCGTGGTCTTCCAATTTTAATATATGATGATGAAAATAACTATCTATTGCTTGCTGCTGCTGAAACTTTAGAAAAAAATTTATTTAGTCAATATAAGCTTATATCAGGTAATGTGTATGTTACTTTGACTGCAAGTAAGGTAAAATACATATGTCAGAGTAAAGAACATAGTAGCAAACGTCTGTTGATAAGCAATTTTGATGAACTGCTCCATTTAATAAACTGTTCAAAGGAAGGTAGCATAAAAGAGTTGCAATGCTCAAAGACAATAGATGCGTATGCTGTTGCCTTGCTTAAGTTCTCAGAATTATTGCCATACGCGTTAGTGGCTGATATGACTTTTGAGAATAAACATGAAATGCGAAATTGGTGTGAAGAAAATGACATTATTGTACTAAATACGTTACTTGTGAATGATTTTCAACAAAATCATAGTGTGTATGAAGTGTGCAAAACATCATTATTTTTAAAACAGACTCAAGAAGTAGATATCATATCTTATAGAACCAAAAGTGGCGGAAGAGAACATTATGCAATTATCATTGGCAATCCAGATAAAGATAATGAGCCATTAGTGAGAATTCATTCTGCATGCTATACAGGAGACTTATTAGACAGCTTATCATGTGATTGCAGAAGCCAGTTACATCAAGCGATTCAAATAATGACCGACTTTGGGAATGGCATTATATTATACTTGATGCAAGATGGGAGAGGCATTGGTTTAACTAATAAGTTAAGAGCATACAGTATGCAAAGAAAACATAATCTTGATACTGTTGATGCAAATAGAGTATTGGGTTTTGAAGATGATGAAAGGAGCTTTGCTGTTGCAGCTAAAATACTTAAGAAATTGAACATTAACAAAATACAATTACTTACAAACAATGGTAGAAAGTTATCAGAGTTGAAAAATAACGGTATAGAAGTTACAAAGTGTATACCACTTATTATGGAACGCAATGAATATAATGATTCATATATGGAAACAAAATTTAGCAAGTTAGGCCATGGATTAAGGGTTTGTTAGCTTTTTTGTTATAACTACTTTGTTAGCTTGCTATGTTAATTAATATAAGTTAAGATTTTTAAGAATATTGAGATGCTGAAATTTTTAAAACAAGAAAAAAGTAATGAGTCATTGGATAAGGATATAAATTGGAATTCAAGTCGCTATAGCACAGTTGTTGCTCAGAGAAATACTTTACTTTTATTTACATTAATATTACTAGTTGCAATTTCTATAAGCATATTAGCTATATTTAAAATTAGCACAAGTAGCACTATTGAGCCATTCGTTATAGAAATTGACAAAAAGTCAGGAATAGTGCAATTGGTTGATCCTGTTACAATAAAACAATATTCTGCAAATGAAACGCTGAACGATTATTTTATTTCAGAGTATATAAAAGCAAGGGAGGTTTTTGACCCATATAATTATAATTATAATTATTATACAAAAGTAAGGTTGTTTTCTTCACCTAGTGTATATAGTGAATTTAGCAATTATATAAAATCGCAGAATATGAATGACCTTTTTAATTTATATTCAGATGCTAAAGGTGAGTTGAAAATTCGTTCAATTCAAAAATTAGGTAATGATGCTCTTCAAGTGAGATTTTCTATAGAATTTACACGAAAAGATGGAAATTCCTCAAGGAAAAATAAGATAGTTGTGATGTCGTATAAATATGCATCGCTTGAAATGAATGATCAGCAAAGATATATTAACCCGTTAGGGTTTCAAGTTATTTCATATAGAGTAGATGATGAATATGTGTAGGATATTGTTAGTTTTAGCTTTACTAATAAGTGGCAGCTTAAATGCATCTATTAATAATAAACCTATTTCTGTAGATAGTAGAATAAAGACTTTTGTATATAGCCCTAATGAGGTGTTTACAGTAATTTTTAGTCAAGGTTACTATTCTTATATTGAGTTTGCAGAAGGGGAAAAAGTCAAAAACATTGCTGTTGGTGATGCATCAAGTTGGAAAATTAATCCTTATGATAATAAACTGCTTGTCATGCCATTTGAAGTCAGTAGTCGAACTAACATGATTATTACGACAACTAAAAAGAGAAATTACATTTTTGATCTAATTTCAAGACCAAATTACGATAAATACCCAGATGATGATGCTAAAAAAGTGGATCATGATTATTCCGTCGAAAAGGATATATCTTACGTAATACGTTTTTATTATCCTCAAGAAGAAGATGAATTTGATGTTGATTTAGATGAGGTTTCTTTACCTACTCAAATGCAATACATTACAGAAAAGCCAGAAAAAATAATACAAGAAAATAATACGAGGTACAACTATACATATATTGATGAAGGTGGTAACGTAGATATAGTTCCAATTGAGTTATTCGATGATGGTTATTTAACCTATTTAAAGTTTAGAAATAGTAATAAAATTCCTCAGGTTTTTATAGAAGGCGAATCCTGTAAAAGGCTGTTATTGGATGGTTATGTTATAATAAAAGGAGTACATAAAAAGCTATTAATGCGTTATGAAGATAGTGAAGTTGAAGTTATAAATAGGTCACTTTAGTTGTGGTACATATAATATGAGTAAAGAAAGGCATAATAGTGTAGAAGATGAATCAGAGATAGAAAGCAAGGTAGTAACAGTTGGCTCTAATCAAGGTTATAAGGCATTGATTATAGTTATGGTAGTGCTCTTAGTTGGTGGAGTGTACTATCTTTATTTTAGTCCTTCTAATAAAGAGGGTCCAGAGATTGTTAAAAAAGAGGAAACAAAGCAAAACATTCAAGAATTGAAAGGAAAGTTAGAACAAGTTCCAGATAATGTAGTAGTTTCCGAGAGGATAGCAACTGATCTCTTGCCACCCTTACCTCCTCTTCCTATTCCACAAGTCATACCAGAAGTAAAACAAATCAAAAAAGAGGAAGTGATAAAAAAAGAAGAGCAACTAAAAGAAATTCCCTTGTCAAATATACCTGTTTTGCCAAAGCAAAATTTTCCTTCTAGTAATGTTATGGGCAATTTACCTACCTCTTTTCCTACAATAGGGGGTGGCGGTTATCCTAAAGAAAGGCGTAGTGCACAAATGTTAGCAATTTCAGGTAGTAGTGGGGAAGGTAAAGCTACAGATGCTGTTTTATCTGACACTTCAGCACAATCGAGCAAAGCTACCAAAGCTGGAAAGCTTGGTTTAATGATTATTCAAGGTAAAGTTATTGACGCTATTCTTGAAACTGCAATAAGTTCTGACTTACAAGGAATGCTCCGTGCTGTTGTTAGTAGAGACGTTTATGCAGAAACTGGTGATACAATTTTAATACCAAAAGGTTCAAGGTTAATAGGTGGTTATTCATTCGACTCGAATGTTGCAAAAGCCCGCGTGAACATAAATTGGAATAGGATCATTCTTCCTCATGGTATAGATGTTGCTATTGCATCATCTGGTACCGATGAGCTTGGAAGGGCAGGGATAGCTGGAATAGTTGATAATAAAATAGTAAGTGCATTATTCTCTTCAGTGGCACTTGCTGGTGTTTCGATTGGTTCAGCTGTTATAGGGCAAAAGGCTTCTAATATTGTCGATACGCTAACTGCCATGGATGCAGTGAAGTCTATTACTGCAACTGAAATAGATTTTTCTTCACTTAAAGATGTTATCAGTGATGTACCAGAAGGTACATCTAGTGACAAATGGAAATTGGGTTTTGGAGCTATTGGAAGAATTCAGAATGCTAAAAATGAGCAAGAGTTGCTAAGAATAATGAGAAAGGAAATAGCAAAAGCACTAGGAATTGGAGAAGATAAAGTAAATATAAGCCTAGAAGACATAAATCAGCTACTACGACAATTTCAAAAGAAAAGCAAGTCTGTTTATGATGAAGCAATCGGAAAATCAATCAATGATTTTTCTAAAGATATGCGAGATATAGTAGGCAGATACACAGATAAAAAACCAACTATTTATGTTAATCAAGGCACTGCGTTGAAAGTATTTGTTAACCAAGATATAGTATTTCCTCCACAGGCAATATTAAATAACTGAGATGAACTATGCTGCACTTGATACATATTTGGAGCCATTACAAGGGATATTTCAAGAGGAAGGTGTAAATGAAATATCAATAAATAAGCCTAAAGAAGTATGGATTGAAAATCGCGGTGAAATAAGATGCGAAAAGTTAGAAATATTTGATCTTAAACATTTAAAATCTCTTAGCAGGTTGATTGCTCAAGCTACAGAACAAAAACTGAGCGAAGAGGCACCGCTGCTTTCAGCTACATTACCAAATGGTTATCGTATACAGATAGTGTTTCCTCCAGCATGTGAGCCTGATAAAGTAGTCATGTCGATTCGTAAGCCTTCTAGCATGCAGTTAGCACTCGATGATTATGAAAAAATGGGGGCTTTTTCTGAAACTGTTGTAGGAGTAACCGATAATCCAGTAGATCGTCACCTAGATTTGCTACTGAAGCAAAAAAAAATAAAAGAGTTTTTAGAATATGCTGTAATAAATAAGAAAAATATCATAATCAGTGGTGGAACTTCCACTGGTAAAACCACTTTTACTAATGCTACTTTGCGTGCTATTCCATTTGAAGAAAGAATTATTACTGTTGAAGATGCAAGAGAGATAGTTTTGAATGATCATCCCAATAAAGTCCATTTAATTGCTTCTAAAGGAGGGCAAGGCAGAGCAAGAGTGACCACTCAGGATTTGATAGAGGCGTGTTTACGTTTAAGACCAGATAGAATAATAGTTGGTGAGCTGCGTGGAGCAGAAGCTTTTAGTTTTCTCAGGGCAATAAATACTGGCCACCCAGGGTCAATATCAACTCTTCATGCGGATAGTCCGGTAATGGCTCTTGAGCAAATAAAATTGATGGTGATGCAAGCAAATCTTGGTATTCCCCCAGACCAGATTATACCATACATTAGAAATGTGATTGACATTGTTATTCAACTCAAAAGGACCAGTGGTGGAAAAAGAAGCATTTCTGAAATATTATTTACTAGATCTTCAAATGAAAATACTTAAATTTATACGTAAGTTAAGAAAAAGTAGTTTATGAGTAATGGAAATCACCTACGGAATATTCTCATAGGAGGTGTAGTATCTTTTAGCATACTTGAATTTTGCTTTTATTTGTCTGGTATATTATTCTACTTGTTTGTTGACGGTCCAGATGGCGTGGATTTTAGAGCGATTAATCCTAGTTTGACGCCTTTTCCTCAAGCTCTCTGGCCAACAATTTTTGATCATATACAATATTGTTGGCATCATCCAGAGCTATATAGCTTTGAGCTCAAAATTAAATTAGTTGTATCTTCTTTACTGCCTATAATTGTTTTGATGATTATTTTGTGGAATGTGAGAGAAAGACTAATTGAGTGGCGGCCATTTAAAAAGAAAGAATCACTTCATGGAGATTCACAGTGGGCATCAGAGAAAGACATACGAAAAGCGGGATTAAGGAGTAAGAGTGGGTTGTTGCTTGGTAAAGATAAAAGGGGCTACTTCATTGTTGATGGGTTTCAGCATGTATTGCTCTTTGCGCCTACAGGTTCTGGTAAGGGTGTTGGTTTTGTAATTCCTAATTTGTTATTTTGGAATGATTCAGTAATTGTGCATGATATAAAATTAGAAAACTATGAAATAACAAGTGGTTGGCGAGAGCGACAAGGGCAAAAAGTATATGTATGGAACCCAGCGCAGCCAGATGGGATAAGCCATTGTTATAATCCACTGGAATGGATTAGTGAAAAACCTGGACAGATGGTTGACGATGTGCAAAAAATAGCTAATCTAATCATGCCTGAACAAGATTTTTGGCAAAATGAAGCAAGAAGCTTATTTGTTGGAGTGGTACTATACTTACTTGCTGCACCGGAGAAAGTTAAATCTTTTGGTGAGGTTGTACGTACAATGCGTAGCGATGACGTGGTTTACAATCTTGCTGTAGTTTTGGATACAATGGGTAAAATAATACATCCAGTAGCGTATATGAACATTGCAGCTTTTTTGCAGAAGGCTGACAAAGAAAGATCAGGTGTTGTGTCAACCATGAACTCATCTCTTGAATTGTGGGCAAACCCATTGATCGATACTGCAACTGCATCAAGTGATTTTAATATTTTGGATTTTAAAAAGAAGAAAACTACAGTTTATGTTGGTTTAACTCCTGATAACTTAACTAGGCTCAGGCCTTTAATGCAGGTTTTTTACCAACAGGCAACTGAGTTTTTATGTAGAAAATTGCCATCAGATGACGAGCCTTATGGTGTACTATTTTTAATGGATGAGTTTCCAACACTTGGAAAAATGGAGCAATTTCAAACGGGCATCGCGTACTTTCGTGGCTATCGAGTAAGGTTGTTTTTAATTGTTCAAGATACTGAACAGCTTAAAGGGATATATGAAGAAGCAGGAATGAACTCCTTTTTATCAAACTCAACCTATAGAATAACTTTTGCAGCCAATAATATTGAAACGGCTAATTTGATATCTCAGCTTATAGGAAACAAAACTGTACAACAAGAATCATTAAACAAACCTAAATTTTTAGACTTGAATCCTGCATCAAGATCATTGCATATCTCTGAAATACAGAGGGCATTGCTCTTACCTCAAGAAATTATTATGCTGCCACGTGATGATCAGATAATTTTGATAGAATCGACTTATCCAATTAAGTCAAAGAAAATTTTGTACTATAGTGATAGCACATTCACAAGAAGGCTGCTTAAGCCAACACGTGTGCCTACACAAGAGCCATATGACCCAAACAAGGTCTTTTCTTCTGCTAGCAAAGATAAGATTAGTAATGAAGAAGAGAGTAATGCTATTGAAGCTGCTGATTATCCTGTTGAGGCTAAAACTGAAGATGCAATATACGATGAGCCAGAGATTGAAGATGGGTTTGAAGACGAGGATATTGATGATAAGTTTGAAGGTGGTGATGGGTTTGATGATGAAGACAGTAAGGATGAATTTGAAGATGATGATGAATTTGAAGATGAGGACGAACTAGACGGCAATAAAATCGAGGATAGAGGTTAATTTTACCTATTTTTTAGCTTAGAAAATCATTAGGTTTTTCATATTAAATCATTTTTAATTAATTAGTACTAGATTAGCTATTTTAACTAGAGGAATAGTCATGATGAGTAAAAAAACATTAGCAGTTACAGCACTTGCTTTATTGTTGTCACAACAATCTTTTGCAAGTGAAACAGAAGGATTTTACTTTGGTGGTGGATATTACGGTCAATATTTGAACTTGGGTAAGTTGAAAGCAAAAATTGGAGATAAGGATGCTACAGATGATAATAAGGTATTTATAAATGACAGAAACACTGAAAAAACAGAACCTCAGCAAATAAGTAAGTATAAAGCAGATTATAGTCCACCTTTTGCTGCAAATATAGCATTTGGTTACACAGGAGAATTGGGTAATAATAGTTATAGAGCCGAATTAGAAGGGATGTATTCTTCTATAAAAGTGAATAATATTGGTTTAGCAAACACTCAGATGAATATTAAGTATGAAAAAGAAAACAATGAATATGGTATTACGATTAATCATGACAAAATTGATAACATATCTGTAATGGCAAATGTTTATCATCATTGGAAAAATGATAGTTTCTCTTTTTCTCCTTACGTTGGTATTGGAGTTGGTGCAACAAGAATGACAATGTTTGAAAAATCGTCAATAAGACCTGCAGGTCAATTAAAGGCTGGCTTTGATTATCATATAAATGAAGATGTAAATATGCATATTGGATATAGAGGTTTTGGTGTTATTGGTAGCAGTGAATACAAACCGGAAACTTTAAAGTTGGATGCTAAAACAAACAAAATGGCTCAACAAACAGGTGATAATAAAATGACTACTACCATACAGAACAGCTTTTTTCACACACATGGTATAGAAGCTGGACTCACTTTTCATTTTGCAAGCAAAGCTTAACTCTGATAGAGACTATTTTCCTGGTAGCACGTCTGCATTACACTACTGCAGCTGCTGACTTAGTAGCGGCCGCAGTAACTTCTTTCCTGTCATTCAGTCTCTTTTTTTCTCAGTTCCAGTGTTTAGGGCTGGAACAATAATAAAGAACATATAAAGAATGGTTATGCAAGAAGTCTATTTTTTATTCTTAATCAACTCTAAAGCCTTCTTCAAATCTATACTCTCAATATCTGCATTCTTGCCCAAAGCAACGTTTGTTTTACCGCATTTTATATAGAATCCGTACCTACCGTTGCAGATAAAAACTTCTTTTCCCTTTTCATTAAAACCAAGAGATTTTAGCTCTTTGCGTGGGCTGCTCTCAATAATTTGTATAGCTTCGTTTAATTGTGTGTCTAATACCTCCTTAGAGCTTTTTTTAAGAGAAAAGTATCGACCATCATAGAGAATATAGTACCCAAATCGTCCAAGACCTATTTTTACTTCTTTTCCAGTTTCAGGGTGCTCTCCGATTATTTTCGGCAGGGAAAGTAATCGAGTGGCGGTATTTAGATCAATATCATTAACATTTATATCTTTTGGTACAGAAATCTTTTTTTTCTTTTCTGACTCACTATTAAACTCCAGATAAAGTCCAAAAGGACCTTTTTTGATCATTACCTCTTGGCCTGTCACATCATCTATACCCAAACTTTTTGGATATTCTGAATTGTCATTACTGCCCGTAATTTCTTTTGTATGATTGCATGCAGGATAGTTAGAACATCCAAGAAACACACCGGCTTTTCCAAAATTTAATTTCAATATACCACCAGAGCAATTAGGACATTTCTTACCTATTTCTTCCTTTCCTTCCTCTGAGCAAAACCAATTGACTACCAAATCATGAATACCACTAAAAATCTCATCATGTGTCATTTGCTTAACAGAATTTACATGATTAAAAAATGGCACCCAAAAATAGCCTAGTTCTTTTTTCCAATCTGCATGTCCATTTGAGATTGAATCAAGCCTTTCTTCCATTTGTGCTGTAAAGTCATACTCTACACAACGCTGAAAAAAAGTTTCCAAAAATATAGTCACGATTTTACCGCGGCTGCTTGGAATAAATCTTTTGTTATCCAATGAAACATATTCACGATCTTGTAATACCGAAATAATTGTTGCATAAGTTGATGGGCGACCTATACCGACTTCTTCCATTTTTTTTACTATACTCGCTTCACTATAACGAGGTGGCGGTTGAGTAAAGTGCTGTTTCGGATCAACAGAAATCAACTTGCACGCTTCCTCTTCTTTCATGGCAGGTAACAGGCCTTCATTTTCGGCTTCTATGTTATCTTGGTAGACTCTATAAAAACCATCAAAGAATATACTCGATCCACTTGCTCGCAGAATCACTTTCTGGTCAATAGAACTAATTTCAACTACCACTTGATCAAGAATCGCCGATTCCATTTGACTTGCAATGGTTCTTTTCCAGATTAAATCGTACAATTTAAATTGCTCTGGCGTTAAGTAATCCTTAATACTACCCGGCGTTCTATTAATATCAGTTGGCCGGATTGCTTCATGTGCTTCTTGAGCATTTTTGACCTTTTTTACATATTTACGAGGAGACTGCGGTAAATATTTATCACCATATAACGACTTAATTGACACTCTAATTGAGTTTATAGCCTCATCTGCAATATGAAACCCATCTGTACGCATGTAAGTTATCAACCCTACGATTTCACCACCAATATTGATACCTTCATATAAATTTTGCGCTACTCGCATAACATTTTTCACATTAAAATACAGTTTATTCACTGCATCTTGCTGAAGACTTGAGGTGATAAATGGAGGAAGCGGGTTTCTCTTAACTTGCTTGCGTTCTACTGTGCTTACAGCATACTGCCTTGACTCGATCTCCCTGACTAAGTTCTTTGCCTCTTCTTCATTTTTAATATCAAATTTTTCTAGCTTCTTATTGTCATAGTGACTCAGCATAGCAAAAAAAGCCTCATCTTTGCTATTTTGCATTTCTGCCTTTATGCTCCAATACTCCTGTGTTATAAACTTACTGATTTCATCCTCTCGTTCGCATATAAGCTTTAATGCAACAGACTGCACTCGCCCTGCAGATTTGCTTCCCGACAATTTTGTCCACAGCAGCGGTGACAAGCTAAATCCAACTAGATAATCCAAAGCTCTGCGTGCTTGCTGTGCACGCACTAAGTCCATATTAATTTCACGTGGATTTTTTATAGCTTCTTGCACTGCTTTTTTTGTTATTTCGTTAAAGACTACTCTATGAATGTTGCTTTCATCATTGATTGCTTTTCTTTCCTTTAGTGCCTCTATCACATTCCAAGCTATTGCTTCCCCTTCTCTGTCTGGATCTGTTGCAAGGTATATATCTGATGTTTTACTAGCTTCCTTGACTAACTCTTTTACATACTTTTCTGCTTTTTCAATAATCTCATACTTCATGGCAAAGTCATTATCAGGATCAACAGAACCATTCTTCGCTGGCAGATCTCTGACGTGGCCAAAGGATGCAGCCACTTTAAATTCTTTACTCAAATATTTACCTATCGTCTTTGCCTTTGCCGGCGACTCAACTATCAATAATGCCATACTTATTAGTACTTAAAGGTAATATGTTGAAATATATAGAATAAAAAGTAAAAAAATATTTTAATGGTCTTCTCAGTTTTTTAAGTGAATTGTTTTAATGTTAGCAAAAAACCTAATGAAAGAGCCTACTTTACAAATTTTCCCAACTCCCTTACCATAAGGATAACGCTATACTATTTATCTTCGTCTGTGGAGATTAAACGACAAAAGCATAACGCAGTTGTCGTCTTATTTTTAATTTTTTGCACTATGTGCATCTTATTTCTTTACAAAACTTCCAGTTTTTTAACCATATAAGCTGAAACGGGCTGTTTAAGACAGGCCAATTTTCAGGATTAGAGCTAGCTAATAGGGGGTTTCTTTTGTCTTTTTTCTACTTGGTAAATTTCTTGATATTTGTAGCTAAAGTAATTTAAGAGAGGTGTCATCCCAGACTGGCTGGTTATGCAAGTTCCAATTTTAATAATATTTACATGTAAGCCATACGCTTGAGTTGCAAAGTTCTAAAAAGCAGCCAAAATAAAAATAAGTAGACATTTACAAATTAAACTAAGTGTACAATCAACAAACAAGAGTATTGATTGCAACAATACTCTGTAGAATCGCAATATGGTATGACCATATGCTCTTTATTGATCTGGTTAATATAATTAGTAGAGAATTTTGTTATGCAAAAGATATCTACTACAGCATATTGCAATTGTTTGGAATTGCAGGACTGGGTGCAATGGTAAGACCACTTGGTGCATCTGTATTTGGTCACATTGGTGATAGGTATGGAAGGAGAATGGCGTTAACGATTGCTATCTTGCTAATATCGATTCCTTCTAGTCTCGTTGCGTTTATTCCAAGTTATAGCAAAATAGGAATAACCTCTACTATGTTGCTTCTTACAATCCATCTGATACAAGGGGTTGCACTTGGCGCTGAGCAAGGAGGTAGCTCTGTTTATCTCATAGAGCATTTACCTAATAAGAAAAAACTAGGAATGTTTTTTGGAATAATAAGTTTTGGTCGCTCCATTGGCATATTGCTCTCTGTGGTTGCAGTGATCATCTGTAAAAAAACCACTGATTTTAACGCTTGGGGTTGGAGGCTACCGTTTATTTTTTCAGCCATTTTAGGATTAATAAGCGCATATAGTATATATACACTAGGAGAAACTCCAGCGTATGAAAAAAATCGAGAACAAAGAAATTTACCTAATGTACCAATAATAGAGCTTACGAAACGCTATAAAAGAGCCCTGATACTTGCCATTTTAATATCTGTACCTGTTAATGTTGCTGTTGGATTTACCATATTTCTTAGAACAATTGCAAAAGAAATAGTGTCTGTTGAAACTTATGTCACAACGTATGTCAACGAAGTTGTACTCATTATAACCAGTATATTAATGCCGATATCTTCAATAGTGCTTGGAATTTTAGCTGATAAAACAGGAAGAGAACGCACTGCAATCTTATTTATAGTGATAACAATGGTAATATGTTGTCCTATGTTATCTATTGCATATTACTATAAAAGCTACCTAATAATTATGTTGAGTGTGATGGCTCTTTCTATAATCGAGAGGGGTATTAATCCTATAGGGATAGTTACTGCTGAGCTTTTTCCTACTAATGTTAGATTTAGTGGTGTGAGTTTATCACGTAACATTTCTTATGCCCTGCATGGTGGATTTACTCCTATGATATGCACTTGGTTTACTATAATGTTTCCTAAAATAGACTTTGCTGCTGGGCTTTATGTAATTTTTTGCTTATTAGTCAGCTTAGTAGCAATATTGCAAATAAAACCACAAGATAAAAAGTGTGATTGGTAATTTTCTCTATTTAAATTTATTTCACTTATTTAGCTAATTTTTATTACAATTATAATTTTGGCTTTTATGAAAACTGCATACGTATGTCAATTTTGCGGTCATAGCACTGGAAGGTGGGTAGGAAGGTGTATTGCATGTGACAGTTGGGATACGGTTGTCGAAGAAATAGTACTAAAAACAGAAACGAGAAGTACATCTGCACCAATTTCAATAAAAGCGTTATCAGATAGTGAAATTATTACCCCCGATCGTTTTTTAACAGGAATAGAAGAGTTAGATAGAGTTTTTGGTGGAGGTATCGTTCAAGGTGCTAGCATTTTAATTGGTGGTGAACCTGGAATTGGAAAATCTACTCTTTTGCTTAGGATTGCAGCTAATGTTGTACAACTTTCCTCTTTTGAATGTCTTTATGTATCTGGCGAGGAATCTTTAGAGCAAGTGAGCCTCAGAGCAAAGCGTCTTAAGATAAATGAACCTAAAATTAAGCTTTTATCTACAGTATCTTTAACTGATGTAGTAGCAACAATAAGGAAAAATAAAAGTATTAAGTTCTTGATAATTGATTCTATACAAACTATGTATGATAGCAAAGTCACATCAGCACCAGGAACTGTAACTCAAGTCCGTACCTGCGCTCATGAATTGACTGTTCTTGCAAAGCAATATGGTGTTTCTCTCTTAATAGTTGGCCATATAACAAAAGATGGACAAATAGCGGGACCTAAAACTCTGGAGCATATGGTAGATACGGTACTATATTTTGAGGGTGAAAATAGTAATCAATATCGCATTTTACGCACTATTAAAAATAGATTTGGCCCTGCAAATGAAATTGGTGTTTTTGAGATGTCTGAAGCAGGACTCATGCCTGTTGATAATCCATCATCATTATTCTTGACCGTACATGATAGAGAAGTAGTTGGCAGCGCCGTATTTGCAGGAGTTGAAGGCTCAAGACCAATCTTAATGGAAGTGCAAGCATTAATAGCAAGGACTAATATGGCAACTCCAAGAAGAGCAGTAGTTGGTTGGGATATTAATAGATTAGCTATGATAATCGCGGTTCTAAGTGCTCGTTGTAAAATGTTTTTGCATGATAAAGAAGTATACCTAAACATTGCAGGAGGACTCAAAATACAGGAACCATCAGCTGATCTTGCTGTTGCTGCTTCTCTTATTTCAAGTTTAGTAAATTTACCGCTACCAACTTCTTCAATAATCTGCGGTGAGGTTGCACTTTCAGGAGAAATTAGAAATGTTTCGCATGCTGATCTCAGACTAAGGGAAGCACAAAAGTTAGGATTTAAAAAAGCGATTATGCCTAAAAATGGCAATTATTCTTCTCATGATATTGAGATAATTAAGCTTGGTCATATAAAAGAGTTAAAAGAGATCTTCAATCACAGTTAAATATTATCTGCATGAACATTTTGCTTGTGGGAAGGATGTTATCCCAGCTTCCATAATGTCATCTGAGTAGGTGACACTGGCTTCTTTTTTTACTGTTTTTACTGTAATTAAAAATTCATTGGATCTTGATTATATATTTCCTCTGCTATAAGCAATAATTTTTCGCTCTCATCAAAGAGACTTTTTGCTCTAGCTGCTAATTTCTCACTAATTTGTGGTAGACATTGTCATAATATACTCCTTAAATTTTTAAAATATATTTATGTTAGTATACAAGTATCAATATTACATTAATATAATAACTTTTTAAGCATGAGTGACAAGCTGAAGTGGTTTTTAATTACTCAAAAAACAGAAACGTTTCTATTTCCTACACTTTCTAAAACCATAGGTACCAGTTGGTTTTTAGCTAAAGTAAAGGTCAAGTATCTGGAATTCTGGACATAAAATCCTCCTGTATAAAAAAGAGTTAGAAAAAAATGCAGTGCACATACGACAGATATACACTGAAGAATACATTTTTTAATAAGTTTGATTAAAAAGTCTGCAGACTAAAGATAGATTTTGAGCTCTTAAAATATCTCTATTTGTAATTATAATGAGATTGAAAATATGCGGAAGTAATTTTTATACGTTAACGGCTCACCCAACCCACTTGCAATCTGGATCCCAGACTGGGATGACAAGAAAAGGCTACTCAAATAGGAAGTACTGGAATGACACCATCTAAAAATTGAAGCTTGGTCATATGAAAAAGTTAAAGGAAATCTTCAATCACATTTAAATAGCGCTTCAGCAAACTCTTTGCCAGTAAATTCCCTCAGGTCTTCTATACTTTCACCAATTCCTATAGCATGTAATTTCACCTTATAAATTTCTGCAAGCCCAATCACTACTCCACCTTTGGCAGTACCATCTAGCTTTGTTACAATTAATCCGGTAATACCAACCATTTTACTAAAGGTCTCTAATTGGCTATAAGCATTTTGGCCAGTAGTTGCATCAAGAACTAAAATAACATCATGAGGAGCAGTATCATCCAATTTCTTTATCGTTCTATGTATTTTTGATAGCTCTTGCATGAGATTTACATTGTTTTGTAGCCTTCCTGCTGTATCAATTAAAACAACATCAACGCTATCTTTTATCGCTTGATTTACAGCTCTATATGCCACACTTGCAGAATCGCTACCGTGCTCTCCAGTAATAATGGAGCAACCAGCTCGTTCTGCCCAGATATTTAGCTGTTCACTAGCAGCAGCTCTGAATGTGTCGCACGCAACAAGCATAACGGATTTTCCTTTTTCCTTATATTTATAGGCAAGTTTACCTATAGTTGTGGTTTTACCATTACCGTTTACTCCGCATACCATTATTATGTGGGGTTTTTTATTCAAAATGAGCGGCTGCACGACAGGGTTTAATATTGTTTCTATTTCGCTCATTAACTGCTGTGTAATAACGCTATGCTCAACTTCTGATTCAAATTTGATACTTGCGAGCTTATCAATAAGCAATCTAGAAGTTTTATGACCTATATCCATGCTAATCAGCAGCTCTTCCAGATCATCTAAAAGCGACTGATCTAATTTTTTTTTGCCAGAAAAAATATTTTTTACTCCATCACTAAAACGGGAGGAGGTTTTTAATAGTCCTTGATAAAGATTACTTAATAAACTCAAGAAATACTCCTTCTAAAATTACCATATAAAGAATGACATGCACTATATGTATTTGTAAAGTAAATACACTAGTAACCTATATATTTTGTGAGTAAAATGTACCGCTTGCTAGTGTATTTTACTTTAGTTTTTAACCTAAATATGTTATAATGTAAGTAATGGTTTACGGGTAGTTCTATGAGTTATAATGAGAAAATTTTAGATCATTACGAAAATCCAAGGAATGTTGGTTCTCTGGATAAAAATGATCCAAATGTTGGTACTGGTTTAGTTGGTGCACCATCATGCGGAGATGTAATGAAACTGCAAATAAAGGTCAACGATAAAGGTGTTATTGAAGACGCAAAATTTAAAACTTTTGGTTGTGGTTCTGCTATAGCTTCAAGTTCTTTGCTTACAGAAATGATCAAAGGAAAAACTATTGAGAATGTAACAAAGATAAAGAATACTCAAATAGTGGAAGAATTGTCTTTGCCGCCAGTAAAAATACACTGTTCAGTACTTGCTGAGGATGCTATAAAAGCTGCTATTCATGATTATCAAAATAAACAAAAACATTGAGGAATATGAGTGAATTTCAAGGAGTAAATTCTGTTAAAAAACCTATCACTCTAACTGCAAATGCAGTAGAGAGGGTAAGGTTTTTATTGGACAAAAAGAAGCATGCTAACCTTGAAGAAGCAATAGGAATAAGAGTTCTAATTAAGCAAAAAGGATGCTCTGGTTTAAAATATGATATTGAATATGCATATGATGTTCGTCCTTTGGAGTCGGTAATTGAAGAAAGCTGCAGTGATGATCAAAAAGTCAAGGTGCTGATCGATCCAAAATCTATTATGTTTATCCTTGGCTCTGAAATGGATTATGTAGAGGAAAAATTCTCATCAGGTTTTATTTTCAAAAATCCTAATGAGAAAGGAAAATGTGGTTGTGGAGAGAGTTTTCATGTCTAGCAACCATTTTACATTATTTGGAATTGAAACGGCTTTTCATATCAACTTTGATGAGCTGGAAAAAAAATATATTGAGCTAAGCAGAGCTGATATAAATGAAAGAGAGTCCAAAAATATGGAAAATATCAACAAAGCTTATCAGATACTGAAGTCGCCGTTAAAACGTGCCGAGCATTTGCTGAGTCTTCTTGATGTACAAAGCCAAGAGAATCATTCAAATTCTGAAATATTAAATGAATCAATGGAAATAAGAGAGTACTTACTAGATTGCGATGATCTGCAATTTGCAAATAGAATGATTAATGAGAAAATAAAAGATTGTACCAAAAATCTAATTAATGCTTTTGCTACAAAAAATTTCGATGAAGCTACTACACAAGTTTTAAGGTTGAAATATTTATATAAGTCATTTGAGGAGATAAAGGAAAATGCGGCCAGTTCAAATTTCTGAACCCAATTCAAATGAGGTGGTTTTTGGTATAGATCTCGGTACTACCAATTCTTTGATTGCTGTGGTAAATAAGTCTGGTGGTATGGAGATATTTAAAGATGAGCAAGGACGTGAATTACTGCCTTCCGTCATTTCATATGAAAATGATGTACTAAAAGTAGGGTACGATGTTGGCAAAAATGCTATCTCTTCTATAAAACGCTTAATGGGTAAAAGTGTTAAAGACTTGCATAAAGAAGGTACCAATTTTGAAATAGACAATGAAGGTGAAAAAGTCATTCGGATAAAATGCTCAGAGGAAAAGTATCTCACTCCTGTTGAGATTTCTGCTGAGGTATTAAAAGCTCTATGCAAGAGGGTAAAAAAATCCACAGGAATGAAAGTGAACAAAGCAGTGATTACTGTACCAGCTTATTTTGATGATTCAGCACGTAACGCAACCAAATATGCAGCAAAATTAGCTGGTATAGAGGTTTTGCGACTTGTTAATGAGCCAACTGCTGCAGCGCTTTCTTACTCCATTGAAAAGAATAATAACAGTGGAATATACGCAATTTATGACCTCGGTGGCGGAACATTTGATATTTCAATATTGAAATTACATCAAGGAGTGTTTCAAGTCCTTGCAGTTGGTGGCGATACTAAACTTGGCGGTGATGATTTTGATCATCTGCTTAGCCTTATTGTGCTTGATAAGTATAGAAAAAAGGTAGGTTTAAGCGAAAGTGTCATCCCAGCGTCAGCTACTTGTATGGCAGGGCCATCACTTATTGAATCACGTATTGTAAAAGAATATCTGAGCGAAAACACCGTAGGTACTTTTGAATTCAACATTAACGGCAAGCCATTTAAATGTGAAATTACCAAAGAAGAATTCGAGCAAGCAATCGGTCCTTTGGTTAATAAGACTATCAATATAGTCACTCGTACTATGAGCAACATAGATCTTAAAATCGATGATATAAAAGGGTTAATTTTAGTTGGTGGTGCAACTAGAGTGCCATTAGTGCAAAATTCACTAATCAAACTCTTTGGCAATAAAGTGCTGAATGATGTGGATCCGGACAAAGCAGTTGCCAATGGGGCAGCTTTGCAGGCTCATTATTTAACTTCAAACTCAAAAGATAGGAATATTCTCCTTGATGTGCTGCCTTTATCACTTGGCATAGAAACTATGGGGGGAATAGTTGAAAAAATTATACCAAGAAATACACCACTACCAGTTTCAGAAATAAAAGAGTTTACAACTTACGCTAACGGGCAAACAGCAATGAAAATTCACGTTTGTCAAGGAGAACGTGAAATGATAAAAGATAATAAATCTCTAGCACGATTTGAACTCAAAGGTATACCACAATTGCCTGCAGGTTCTGCAAAAGTTGAAATAGGATTTACAGTTAGCATTGATGGAATATTGACTGTCACTGCAAGAGAAAAAACTACTGGAGTCGAACAGACAGTTGAAATAAATTCAAGCTCTGGCTTAAATGAAGAAGATATTCAAGATATGGTCAATCAGTCAGTAAGTAACTTTGATGAAGACATGAAGGCTCGTTCCCTTGCAGAGGCTAAAATTAACGGTAACAAGCTCATACATCTAGTTGAAAATGTTTCCACTGAGCAAAAGTTAAAAATTTTACTACAGAACGTAAAAGACGCTTTACAGAAAAATGACTTAGACAACATTAATAATGCTATCGCTGAGTTAGAAAATTCTGCTTTAGAATTATGCGAATCATCAGACAGATAGAATTTACACAACTTTGTGCAGTATCCTGTCAAATCTTAGGGCAACAGGTAATCTAAAGTTAAATGGTAACCAATCAACTTTGCCTAATTTAAATGATAAACCAACCATGTTCACGCGTCCAATTATATTTTCCGCTGGTATGAACCCAATTTCAGGAAATCTACTATCAAAAGAATTATTTCTATTGTCTCCCATCACAAAAAATTGATCATCAGGTACATAATAAACAGGAGTGTTATGTGATAGCTTATTGGATGCATTGTCTATTAAAATCTCATGTTCCTTACCGCTCGGAAGTGTTTCTATGTATCTTGTTATATCACGCTTTGACTCATAATCAAAAAAACTTTCAATTTGCCGCCACTCTACTTTTTGATTATTTAGGTACAATTCTCCCTCTATCATTTGCACTTTATCGCCAGGTATTCCTATTACCCGCTTAACAAATCTAATGCTATCATTTCTTGTAGGTTTGAAAACTATTACATCACCACGCTCTGGAGGGGTATAAAAAATTCTGCCGCTAAAGATGTTTGGAGAAAACGGGAAAGAGTGTTTACTGTAACCATATGAATATTTACTAGTAAAAATGTAGTCCCCCTCAAGTAGAGTGCTTTTCATTGAACCAGAAGGAATGTGGAATGGCTCAAATAAGAGACTGCGTATTGATAGAGCAATCAGCAGCAAAAAAAACAGTGAAGATAAAAACTTCCTCGTTCTTGCCATCCTACTTTCTCTCAACTTTTTCAATTTTATTTCTTTATAAACAGCTTCACTATAACACATAAAAGTAGTGATATCAAATTTTACTCATAGGTATTATTGCTCTTTTTCAAAAGTCGAAATAAGCTCTCAAGTAATTGACAGTGATTGACAACCAATAGACATCATTTGCTATGCAATATTGTATAAATCACAATGCTAGTTTTACTGAAAATTATACTATTTTAGATATAATTATAATATTTAAACTTAAGGTATAGGGATGAACCCTACAATTAGAAAGGTTTTTTGTATTCTAGTTATAGTATTATTTACTTCTTTTTCTCATGTTGGAAGTGCTGCTGACTCTAATGACGATACAACTGCTCAAGTAATATGTAATATTATTGGCTACGTTTGGGGAATAGGTGGACCGCTTATGACCGTAGTGATAATAGGAGCAGCTTTACTTGCAATATTTGGTAGAATGCCGTGGCCTGCTCTTTTCGCCCTCGGTGTATTTTGCGCTGTGTTTTTTGGCGCTAAAACTATTGTCATAAAAGTAATGGGTGGTATAAACTCTACAAATGCCTCTTTTATGGAAGAATGTGGAACGGGAGATAAAAAAAAGAGTTAATAGGGCTATTTCTTTCTAAAGCAGACTTGGTGCACAGCTTCAACTATATCTTCCACTTGTGGTAATGCTTGCTTTTCTAGGTTTGCAGCATAAGGTAAGGGGACATCCTTGCCGGTTACCCGTACAACCGGAGCGTCGAGGTAGTCAAATCCTTGTTCCATAACCATGGCTGAGAGTTCTGCTCCTATTCCTGCAAATGGCCAACCCTCTTCTATGCTTACTAATCTATTGGTCTTCTTAATAGAGTTAATAACTGTTTCAGTGTCAAGTGGTCTTAAGGTTCTGAGGTCAATAACTTCAGCTTCTATTCCTTCACTAGAGAGTAAATCTGCTGCATTTAATGCATCCATTAATTTCAATGAGAAAGCAGTAATAGTTACATCCTTTCCTTCCCGTATAATAGCGGCTTTGCCTATCTCAAGTAGATAATCTTTATTTGATAGCTCAGAATCAGGAATCTCATGCTCATGTCCGTAAGCAATCTCATTTTCTAGAAATATTACTGGATTTGGATCACGAATTGCAGCTTTAAGCAGACCTCTGCAATCAGAGGCAAAGTAAGGTGCTATTACTTTCAAACCTGGAACATGCGAATACCAAGATGCAAAGCACTGAGAATGTTGTGCGGCAACTCTTGCCGCAGCTCCATTTGGTCCACGAAACACTATAGGGCATCCAAGTTGTCCACCTGACATATAATTTGTTTTTGTTGCGGAATTCACAATTTGGTCAATAGCTTGCATAGAAAAATTAAAAGTCATAAACTCAACAATAGGTTTGAGCCCAGCAAACGCTGCTCCAACAGCAAGACCAGCAAATCCATGTTCGGTAATAGGTGTATCAATTACCCTATTTTCTCCGAACTCTTTCAGTAATCCTTTTGTTACTTTATAAGCACCATCATACTCTGCAACTTCTTCACCCATGATAAATACATCATGGTCATTTTGCATTTCTTCTCTGATTGCCGTGCATAACGCTTCTCTTACACTTAAGCTTGCCATTTGTAAATCTGTAAATTTCAACTGAAGTAACTATATCAAAATTACCAGGAAGTGCACAAGTTTAAGTTTTACAAACATCATGTTGCATCAAGCCTTGAATACTTACTTCTTTTAATTCACTAGGTTTCGTTGATATTACATATGTAACTCCACTGACTATTAATGAAGACATTATAGAAGTTGCAATCATCAATAGAATTGGTAATTGGAAAGCTACACTAAAGATAATACTTACTGTCAACATGGTGACAAAATTTACAGAAGCAATTTTTAAGAAAGACAGTTGTGTTTTTTCTAGTAATACTTTATTTGCTTTGGTTTTGCTTAATTCACTATTAAGTGTTGTATTCTCGTTTTCCAGATCTTTTATTTTTTGCTTTAGTGATTGATTCTCTTCACTGAGTTTATCAAATATTTCTAACCGAGTCTCATGTCCAGCTAAGTCACTCTTTAACTTTTCTAGTTCTTTCTCAACATGTTTTAATTCTTTACCTGGCTTTTCTAACTTCCGAATTTGTCTATCTTGCAGCTGAATTTGAGGTTGCAGACTTTCTAAAATTTGGTCATCAACTTCATTAGCTGTTCCGTCGTGATTTATTTCGGAGCAGAAAGAAGTATCAAATGTAGCCTCAGACTCTAGACCGCTGTCGTCACTACTAACGCTTTCACCAATAGGAGTCTGTTTACCACTACATGTAACACTTCCTCTTTGCGGTGACTCAAATTTTTCTACAATATTCTTAACACCAGCATGTAAGTATTGCTCACTTACTATATTGTCACTACTTCCACACGTAATGGGAGCCTGTTCACTACTACGTATGGTATTGTATTGTTTCACAGAATTTATAACATCTGCTGATATATCAGTTTTTTTCTTATGCTTTACATAAAAATTTTCTTCTGCTTCCTCTAACATTTGTAATATTGCTTCCTTATTTTCTGTATTGCCTACCACCTCTCTTGGAG